>CAZZPZ010000008.1:0-32148 GCA_964655615.1 uncultured Paludibacter sp.
TATATTAATCGAAGCACCGCTCACACCTATCACAAAAACAACTGCACCTAGAACCTTGTTGTGGTTTTTACTAAAATCAACTTTTTGTATACAAGAATTGGAACTAAGATAGTGGCTCCAAACATTGCAGTCAGATGCTGCAAACTCAAGGGTAAACTTTGCCCTAGAGGCATTTTCTCGTCGATTCCGACCATTCTTTTTTCTTTACTCATACATATAGATTTAAGGGATTAATCTTTCAAATTCAAGCCATAAATTATCCGTAGTTGGTAAAGGTGCAGTAATATTGATTTCCAATTTAGAAACCGGATGAATAAATTTTACATTTCGAGCATGCAGACTAATTCCACCATCCTTATTTGAACGTGGGAATCCGTATTTCAAGTCACCTCTGATAGGGCAATTTATTTTGGCCAATTGACATCTAATTTGATGGTGACGTCCGGTTTCTAATTTTATTTCCAATAAATGATAGTTATCGGAGGAAGCAATCAATTTATAACTAAGAATGGACTTTTTTGAGTCTTTAACTTCTTTGTCATAGGCAAATGATTTGTTTTGCTTTTCATTTCGGACTAAAAAATGTTCCAATTTAGCCTGAGGAATTTCAGGTTTATTTTTAACTATAGCCCAATATGTTTTTTCAATTTCTTTGGTTTTAAACATTTCGTTCAATCGAGTAAGCGATTTACTAGTCCGAGCAAATAGCACCACTCCACTAACAGGTCTATCCAAGCGATGAGTAACACCAAGAAACACCTCTCCAGGCTTATTGTACTTTTGTTTAATATATTCTTTTACGATTTCAGACAATGGTTTATCACCCGTCTTATCACCTTGAACTATCTCAGAACTTGATTTATTGACAGCAATAATATGATTATCCTCGTAGATTACTTCCATTAGTCTCTTTGACGGATAACTTCATAAATCAATACACCTGCAGCAACAGAAACATTCAATGAAGCTATAGAACCCAACATTGGAATGGTTACTAAGTCTTCGCAAAGTTTCAAGTTCTCAGGACTTACACCATCTTCTTCAGAACCCATTACCAATGCAATTGGACCTTGTAATTTTGCCTCAGTATAATTTATATTCCCTTTCTCTGTTGCAGCTATCAATTTAATCCCACTCAAAGAAAGAAATTTTAATGCATTTGTCAAATTATGTTCACGGCATACGGGTATTTTCATCAAGGCACCAGCTGAAGTCTTTACAGCATCTGCATTTAATGCAGAACCACCACGCATAGGCACAACAATCGCATCTACTCCAGCACATTCACAAGTTCGTGCAATTGCACCAAAATTACGTACATCAGTAACTCCATCCAGAACTACGATAAAAGGCATTCTACCTTGTTCATATATTGCAGGTATAATGTCTTCTATGTGTTGATAAGCCACAGGAGAGATAAAAGCTATCACCCCTTGATGATTCTTCATGGTGATTTTATTTAACTTCTCAACCGGCACTTTTTGAACTGGCACCGAACGTTCTCCAATAGAATTGAACAATTCTCGTGACAATTCGTTAGTCATATCCCTACGAATCAACACTTTATCAATTTCTTTACCAGATTCAATAGCTTCAATCACAGCTCTGACTCCAAAGATCATATCCTTCTCAGGACGTTGTTTGTTTTTATATTGAGGTATCATAATAATTTTAAATTGGTGCAAAATTAGATAAAAAAATCAAGGTCTTCACAATAAAGAAATTAATTATCTTTGCAATTCGTATTTTTTATACAAATTTATGCATCAAATAGGAGAATATGCTGCACTTGCTGTAGCTGTATGCTGGACATTAAGCGCTTTGTTTTTTGAAAAAGCGGGTCATAAGATTGGATCATTTTCTGTTAATATAATCCGATTGGTTATGGCGTTTGTTTTGCTTGGATTTACTTTGCAATTCACTCATGGCTACTTCATCCCCACCACTGGTACCTTTGAGAACTGGGCATGGCTAGGCCTATCTGGAATTATTGGTTTATTTCTAGGAGACATGTTCTTATTTGAATCCTATACAATTATTGGCTCTCGAACCTCTACCCTAATTATGAGTACGGTACCTGTGCTCACATCCCTGATGGGATGGATATTTCTCAAAGAACATTTATCAAGCAAAGAAATCATTGCTATTCTGATAGTTGTTTCTGGAATATTTATAGCTATTGCAGATAGAAGGCTCAAAATTAAAGTTCCAGCTAAAGGATTGTTATTTGCATTTGGAGGAGCCTTGGGGCAGGCCATCGGATTAATTTTAAGCAAAAAAGGAATGGGTGAATTGGATGCACTATCAGCTACTCAAATCAGAATTGTATTTGGCACCATCAGTTTTAGCATATTCTTCACCTATATCAAAAGGTGGCCTAAAATTGTAAATTCGCTTAAAGACAGTAAAGCATTGAAAAATGTAAGCATAGGAGCAATTTTTGGACCATTTATAGGAATTGCTTTATCTTTGTTTGCCATACAAAACACCAATACTGGAATTGCATCTACTTTGATGTCTTTAGTTCCCATTTTAATAATTATACCATCATCAATGATGTTTAAAGAAAAAATAACACCGCACCAAGTGATTGGCGCGGTGATAAGTTTAGCCGGAGTGGCTATGATTTTTATTTAATTACATCATTCCACCCATTCCCCCACCCATAGGCATTTGAGGAGCAGGAGTTTCTTCTGGTTTTTCAGCAATAACACATTCCGTTGTCAAGAACATACCCGCTATTGAAGCAGCATTTTCCAAAGCAACACGAGTTACTTTTGCAGGATCAACAACGCCAGCAGCAAACATTGGCTCATATATATCTTTACGTGCATTGTAACCATAATCTTTGTCATGTTCACGCACTTTTTGAACAACAACAGCACCTTCTTTTCCAGCATTGGCAACAATCTGACGAAGTGGTTCTTCAATTGCTCGTTTGATAATTTCAATACCAGTTGCTTCATCATCATTATCAGCTACCACCTCCGACAAAGTACCTGTAGCACGAATATAGGCTACACCACCACCAGGAACGATACCTTCTTCAATAGCAGCACGGGTTGCACTTAGAGCATCATCCACACGGTCTTTCTTTTCTTTCATTTCTACTTCAGAAGCTGCACCTACAAACAGAACAGCTACACCACCGGCCAATTTAGCTAATCGTTCCTGCAATTTCTCACGATCATAATCAGATGTAGTCGTTGCAATTTGAGCCTTGATTTGTCCAATTCGTCCATCAATATTTTCTTTAGCTCCTGCACCATTCACTATAGTTGTGTTGTCTTTATTCACAGTGATTTTTTCAGCAGTACCCAACATTTCGATGGTAGCTTTATCCAAGGTAATGCCTTTCTCTTCAGAAATCACAATACCTCCTGTAAGGATTGCAATATCTTCCAACATTTCTTTGCGACGATCACCGAAGCCAGGGGCTTTAACAGCACAAATTTTCAAAGATGCACGTAATCTATTTACAACCAAAGTAGTTAATGCCTCACTTTCAACATCTTCAGCAATAATCAATAATGGACGACCTGATTGCACAGCAGGTTCTAGAATTGGAAGTAATTCTTTTAGGTTACTAATTTTTTTATCATAAATCAGCACATAAGGCTTCTCCATTTCCACTTCCATCTTGTCTGTATTAGTAACAAAATAAGGAGAAATATAGCCTCTGTCGAATTGCATACCCTCTACAATGTCAATCGTTGTTTCTGTACCTTTAGCCTCTTCAATGGTAATTACCCCGTCTTTCGAAACTTTACGCATAGCATCAGCAATCAATTTACCAATTTCAAAATCATTGTTTGCAGAAATGGTTGCTACCTGTTCAATTTTATCATAATCATCACCAACGGATATGGATTGAGATTTAATGCTTTTAACTACTTGAACAACCGCTTTATCTATACCTCTTTTAAGATCCATAGGATTTGCTCCTGCAGTCACATTCTTAAGTCCAACCCCTACGATAGATTGTGCTAAAACAGTAGCGGTTGTTGTTCCATCACCGGCATCATCACCTGTTTTGGATGCAACTTCCTTAACTAATTGTGCTCCTAAATTTTGAAATTTGTCTTCCAATTCAATTTCCTTAGCTACTGTAACACCATCTTTAGTGATGTGTGGAGCTCCAAATTTCTTTTCGATAATTACATTTCTACCTTTAGGACCTAAGGTGACTTTCACCGCATTTGCCAATTCATCAACTCCTTTTTTCAGTTGATCACGAGCATCAATATTGAAAATAATTTCTTTTGCCATAACTTATAAAATGTTTGGATTAAACAATTGCCAGAATATCTGACTGACGCATAATAAGATATTTATCACCTTCCCATTCCAGTTCAGTACCAGAATATTTTCCGTAAAGCACTTTGTCGCCAACTTTGACTACCATTTCTTCGTCTTTACTTCCATTTCCTGCTGCTACAACTTCACCTACCAAAGGTTTTTCTTTGGCTGAGTCAGGAATAATAATTCCACCAATAGTTTTTTCTTCAACTGCCGCTGGTCTAATCAACACCCTGTCGGCTAATGGTTTAATATTCATATTAATATAATTAAATTTGTTAATATTTATTTTTACACCTGAGGCTTATCCAATTATATGCCAAAGCCATGAATCTGACAAGATGTCAGCCTTTCGTGTAAATTTTACAGATATACACTAGTTTATATAAATCAAAAAGGAATAAAGAGGGTTTATCTGACATTAAGTTTTGCCTCATCAGCTTACTGAACATGCTAAATTTTAAAACAAATAGATAAATCAACCTGTACTTAATTAAAAATTCAAGTATTTGAAGTATTTTGGAATAGGACGTAATTTCCGGAAAATTACCTGATAAATATAAATTCAAAAGTGAAGCAAGGGCTTTTTCACTTTTTTCCAGGAACAAAGAATTTGGTTCTAAATCAAGATGATATATTGGATTGTGAATGTAAGTATATGCTATTTTATTTCTGTGCAGATTTATTCCAAAGATAGAATCTTCATGTCCATATTGAGAGAAAGATTCATCAAATTTGACTTTGAGAAAATTCTCTTTGGTTATTAGAAAATTAGGACTGGTAAATACAGGAATTCGTTTTCGAACTTCCAGATTCACTCCTTCATTTACTTCTCTAGTTGTACCATATTTAAACAACAAGGAGTTATCCTTTCTTTTATCTTCCAAGCGATAAATTCTTCCCCCAAGAATGACCATATCTTTCCCCATATAGGGTTTATATCTGGAGATAAAATCATCATCAACTATACCAGAATCGCCATCTAGAAACAAAAGATTTGGATACAAGGACTCTACCGCCAATAGATTTCGAATAGAGGAGCGACCAATATTCTGTTTTAATTGTGTATATTTTACCTTTGGAAGTTGAGTTACAGATAGGTTTTCTTCTAAAAATTTGGTTGAGCCGTCTTCGAAAACCAAAATTTCGAATTCCAATTGGGATTTCTCACACGATTTATACAAATCACTAACCAATGCAGATATTGGATAATTATAAACCGGTATGAGAACAGAAAGCATATCAGTATCTCTTTACATTGTCGATTGCAATGCCATAGGCAGCTACACCTTCAGACAAATATTCAATATTAAACAATGGACTGAACGTTTTGACTAATTTGGTTCGTTTGATACCTGTCTTATGCGTAGGATTTTGTGTATAATAATTAGCCCAAGTGCCCTCAGGTGAAGATGCACCACTAAATTCAGGACTTCTATATGCCCAGTATACATAATTTGAGATATTATCTACTTCTATATCAGTGATAAAATTTATTGGATTATCCATAGGAGAATTATCAATTCTCATTGGCAAAGTTCCATTAATGCGTGCAACCCATAATCCAATCTTCTCGGAAGGTGCAGTTACAGCAAAATAGATCATTTGATTAATTGCATCTACTGCAAATGATCGAATTTCAAAATCAGTCAATATAGCTCCAGTTTCGGGAGCTACACCTTGACCACTCACATCCTGTGATAAAATATCATTTGCTGTAAAACGATAAATACCTTTGCCACCATTGTTTTTTGACCAGAAATAAACTCCATCATACACTTTGAAACCTCCGGTCATTTGATGGTTAGCCAAACCATTTCCAAAATACCCCAAACGATTTGCTCGAACCAGGTAATAGGGAACATCAGTCTTATCAACTTCCAAAGTTCCTAAACTTGAATTTACATTTGCAGTGTATACATAATTTGAATAATCTGTCCAATACAACTGATTTCCTGAGACAAAACCAGAATAGAAGTTATTTAGTGCTGAGCCTACATTACTTATCAGAGTACGACTAGTCATAGTATTCATATCAACTAATTTAATATTCGCTATTGCATTGGCTGAAAGATCCATAGTACCAGGATTTGATCCAGCATCAAACAAGACCAATTCGTTTCCGGCAACATCTATATTGAATGGGCTAGCACCAGCATTAATCTGTGTAGTAGTGTATGGTTCAATACCATTATCAAACAGCCTTTGGCGCAACACATTTCCATTAGGCTGTGCAATCAACAAACTCCGAGAGGGTATATCATTAATAAATACAGTATCAACCACGGTATAACTTGAATCTCCGATAGTAATATCTAATCTTACAATTTCATTCACATTTCGGTTATTGAAATAGACATCCAACTTTGACACATCACTTTTACCATCAATAATATCTTCACTAACAGCATTTTCAGAAAAAGTCCAATGGTATGTTATTTCATATGCATATGGATTATATGCAATAACACTAAAATTAACGTTTTCATAATAATTTACTTTGTCTACATCTATAACTATTGAAGGGATAGTATCATAGATAATTATCTCTTTGGTTTTTACATAATTATCATTGGAATCTGCACGGAGAGTAATAGTATAGATACCAGGTTTAGTGTAGACATGCGTTGGATTTTCAAGAACAGATGTTCTTTCATCACCAAAATACCAGTTCCAATCCTCACCCCCAACCGTATTATTGGTAAATGTAACTGTTTGTCCAGCTTTAGGATTATCAGGAGACCAAGTAAAATCTGGAGAAATAGGATCAGAACACGACACCAAGCTCAACACCAAAACCAAAATTGAAATTATCAAACTATTTTTCATACATACCAATACTTGAACCAATTATTATGTTATTTTTTGAATGGCAAATATAATCATTTTCAGTGGATGCTAATACAAGGAAATTGATTAATTTTGTGCTTTTAAATTAGCGATGTCAACAACTGCAAGCAACAAACTAGGTACAGAAAAAATAGGAAAACTAATTTGGGAATACTCCATCCCATCCATTGTTGGCACAGTTGTCATGTCCTTGTATAATATTGTTGACCGTATTTTTATCGGACAAGGTGTAGGGCCTTATGCAATTTCTGGATTAGCCTTGACATTTCCGTTCATGATACTATTAATGGCATTCGGCATGTTGATTGGAGCCGGAGCATCGTCTAGGTTATCAATTTCACTAGGTCAAAACGATATCATCAAAGCTGAAAAGATTTTAGGGAATGCATTAACATTATCCGTTATCATTACTGGAACAGTATCCTTGATTACTTATCTTTTAATGCATGACATGTTGAGATGGTTTGGTGGCACAGAAGAAACCATTAAATATGCGGAAGACTATATGAGAATAATTATTCCCTTTTCCATCTTCTCCGCTGTTAATTTTGGCTTTAACAACATCATGCGTGCCTCTGGATTTCCCAAAAAAGCCATGTTGACTATGATCATTGGGGCAGTTTTAAATAGTGGACTTGATGCACTGTTTATTTATGTTTTTGATTGGGGAATTGAAGGAGCTGCATGGGCTACCGTAATTTCTTACGGAGTTGGTAGTATTTGGGTACTTTCCCATTTTTTAGATTCAAAATCACATATCAGATTCAAAAGAGGTATTTTCAAACTCGAGAAAGGTATAGTATCATCTATTTTATCCATAGGTATGTCTCCTTTCAGCATGCAATTAGTTTCCAGTTTGGTTCTTGTACTAGTAAACTCAACTTTATTGAAACATGGTGGAGATTTAGCAATAGGAGCCTATGGTATAATAAACTCTTTGATAATTATGGTCGTAATGGTTGTTCTAGGACTTAATCAAGGCACTCAACCTATAGTTGGATATAATTTCGGAGCAAAACAATACGATCGAATGTTTACCACATTGAGAGTATCAATCATAGCAGCAACCGTTTTAACAACCGGCGGATTTTTAATGGGTTGGTTATTTCCTAGATTTTCTGTACGTTTTTTTACGACTGATGAAGATCTAATCAATATTTCAACGAATGCATTGCATTTGGTTACTATATTCTTTTCATTGATAGGATTTCAGATTGTCATCTCTAACTTTTTTCAGTCAATTGGAAAAGCCAAGATTTCTATTTTTCTAAGTATGACACGGCAATTTATTTTTTTAATACCCTTGATTCTGATTTTACCTCAATTCTGGGGATTGAATGGAGCCTGGCTTGCCATGTCATTTTCTGATGCCTTATCTGCCATTGTTGCTTTTGCCACTCTTTACCGTTTCAACAAAAACTTTAAAACAAAAATTGCCCTTAGTGAAGACTAAAGGCAATTCGATTTTATTTTATTGTTTAAACAGCTTTAAAACTCATATCTAAACTTTTAATTGAGTGAGTCAAGGCACCCACAGAAATATAATCAACCCCACATTCAGCATATTCTCTCAATGTATCGAAAGTTATACCTCCGGAGGATTCAATTTCGATTTTACCATTGATTAACCCTACTGCCTTTCTGGTATTTTCAATTGAGAAATTATCTAACATAATACGATCAACTCCACCAATTTCCAATACTTTATTCAATTCATCGAACGACCTTACTTCAATTTCGATTTTCAAGTCTTTTCCTTTTGTTTTACAATAGTCTTTAGCTCTTAAAATTGCCTTATCGATTCCCCCAGCAAAATCCACATGATTATCTTTTAGTAGTATCATGTCATAAAGTCCAATTCGATGGTTAACACCCCCACCAATTTTCACTGCTTCTTTTTCCAAAAGTCTTAAACCCGGTGTGGTTTTTCGGGTATCCAGTACTCTAGTTTTGGTGCCTTCCAACTTTCTCACATACTCGTGGGTGCGTGTGGCTACACCACTCATTCTTTGCATTATATTAAGCATCAAACGCTCGGTTTGCAACAAAGATTGTATCCTTCCCTCAACTACAAATGCCACATCACCCACTTTAACTTCAGCTCCATCCTTTATGAAAATTTCCATTTTCAATTCAGGATCAAACGATTTAAAAATTTGTTTTGCTACTTCAACCCCAGCTAAAACACCATTTTCTTTGATAATTAGTTTAGACTTACCCATGGCACTTTCAGGAATGCACGACAAAGTTGTATGGTCTCCATCCCCTATATCCTCGGCAAACCATAATGAAATCAACTGCTCAAAATCTGTGTTCATTTTTTGTGTGTGTTTATTCAAATGTTTTTTCTATTCTTATCTGACTCACCTGAACTCTGTCATTGCTTTTTTTCAACAACAAATACATTCTAAAAAATGAATCGCCAGATTTGTATTTTGAAATGATAAATGAAGAGTTCTCCCTATTGCTGTAATGAATTATATCCAAAACAGACAAGGGGTATTTTTTAAAAAAAGTATTAACCTCTCTGACTCCAGTAGCTTTGTCAACAGATCTTTCATCACCCAAAATGATCAGGTCAATCGGATCGGTAAACAAATTTGTAATCATTGTGATTTTGCCAGCTTGCATAGAACCAAGTAGTTCGTCGAAACTAGCGTTCTGTGCTGAAGCTGATAAGCCAACACAAGATAGGATTAAGCTTAATAACAAATTTTTCATCTTTTGTTAAATTTTACCATCTTTGTAATAAAGATCGAGTTGCAAAGTTATATATTTAAACGACTAACTCCAAAATCTGTTTAATTAGAACGAGAATTAAATATGAAAATTGAACTACTGGTAGTAGGAAAAACCAATGACAGTCATTTGAATAATCTTTTCGAAGAATATGAGAAAAGGCTTAAACATTATCTTACATTTAAATTCACTGTCATACCTGAATTAAAAAACACTAAAAACCTAAGTGTCTCTGAACAAAAAGAAAAAGAAGCAGATTTAATTTTAAAATCAATTGAAGAGCAAGATCATGTTATATTGTTGGATGAACATGGCAAAGAATATAGTTCAGTTGAGTTCTCGCTATGGTTGGAAAAGCTAAGTTGGACTGGAACAAAAAAATTAATTTTCATTATTGGGGGTCCTTTTGGATTCTCTCAAAGAATGTACGAAAGAGCGAAGGGTAAAATATCGCTTTCAAGAATGACCTTTTCGCACCAAATGATACGTGTATTTTTTATTGAGCAAATTTACCGTGCAATGACAATTCAAAAAGGTGAACCTTATCATAATGAATAAATCAAACAGATACAAATGGTTTATACTTACCCCCTTGTTGGCAATGATTATTATCCTTGCCTATCTTACTATTCCTGAAAACAAAGAAAGTAGTTACAGTAAACTTGAAAACAAACTTGAAATTGAAAAACAAAAAGTAGAAACCTTATCCATAAAATTGATTGAAACTTTACGTTCAAAACCTTACAATCAAATTGAAAAAATATTTCTTGATTTAAATTTTCTGGTATTTGAACAGAAGAGTTTAACCTATTGGACTGACAATAGTTTTGAACTTCAGTTCGCTGACTTTTCTAATTTAAGCGAAGGGGAATGGAATACAATTAAATTATCTAATTCAACAGTTGAAATTTCAAAATTTAGAATTGATGAAACCAGAACCTTAGTTTTAATAATTCCAATCAATTATTCATTTAGCTATTCAAACGAATATTTAAAAAATTACCCTAACAAAAGACTGTTAAGTAACATTGATAAACTAAAAGTTGACATCAAAGACAAGACGATCCTCCTATTTTACATCTTCATTTTAAGTTGTTATGCTCTGTTTTTTTTGTTTGTTTTCAAAGCTAACCGTACGGTTAAACTGATTTTTTGGGGTATCATCAATCTAATTTCCATCCTTTCAGTTTTTTTATTTTTAAAAGTCAACTTCAGTATAAGTGGCATTTCAGATATAAAGTTGCACAATGTGTTTGTTAATCTTATAATTTTATTAAATGCTTACTTATTTTCTTCTGTTTTATTTTCTTCCAAAAAACAACACAACGCAAAAAGAAACATAAGTGTGTTTTTCTTTTTTCTTATTTTTCAATTGATTAATTATTTATATTTCAACAACATAAACATTAAAACAATCAAATCCCAGATCAGTGAAATTAAGCTTTATGGACTATACGAAGAGGATCCACTCAATAAAATATTACTCAAAAGAATAGATCAGGATATCAAAAACTTAGAGCATCAGAACAATAACTCAGAGATCAACAAAGACTTTATTATTGAAAAAATCAACAGTTTCACCTCAGATATTTCTTTACAATTTGAAAATAAAATTGATTTTTTTGATGACACAAAAATTCATGATGCTATTAAAAACAATTTAGACTCTATCGGCAGAAAAATTGAAACCAGCAATTTCTATCAATTAGCTCTTGACAAATACGAATATCATTATGTAGGCTTATATAAACTAAATTTTCCAGAAAATATACATTTCACTATCCAAATCAAGCCGCGGAAAGACATTAAAAGTTTAAGTTTCCCAAATCTTTTAGCTCCTTCATCCAACAAAACAAATTACAACAGCATACGTATTTTCAAGGATAGTATTCTTTTATATGAAATGGGAAATGAAACCAAGGATTTAAAATATTATTCTGATGATGAAAATACTGTTCGTATCGGAACGAAGCAAAAAATAAATTGGTTGGATTTTATTTTATATCAATTTTATTTAATAATCCTAACCATAGCAGTATTAAATTTAGCTGAAAGGCTAATCCAAAATGACAAGCAAGCTCAAAACAGTCTATTTAACAAGTTTCAATTATTATTCAGTGCATTAATAATTGTTAGTTTCATAGGTATATTATTTTTCTCGTCTCGATATATCAAACTAAAAACAGAACAAAATCAAATTGAGATACTCAATAAAAAGAAATTTTATATTCAGACAGCACTCCAAGATATTTTTTATTGGAATGACAGCATCGAACAAATCAATGCTTTAGAAATTCGCAAACAATTATCGAGGTTGGCTTATATTTATCAAACCGACATTCACTTGTATGATTATAATGGCAGAATGGTCTCAAGTTCACAACCCATTTTGTTTGAACAGCACATACTTAGTTCCCACATAAACCCAGGCGTTATTTTTTCGAATGAAAATGATATAAACATTAATGAAGAAATTGGCAAATTGAAATACATTGCAGGTTATCTCCCACTAGTTAATGGAGATTTTCTGCAATTAGGATTTATCTCTATACCTCAATATTTGAGTGAAAGTGACAGAATTTCGGAACTGGAAAAATTCACCGGAAGCTTGATACATTTTTACATATTCATTATCATTTTAGCTTTTCTATTCATGAGGCTAGCAACTCGAAAATTAAGTCATCCAATCAAGTTAATGGTTCACAAATTGAAAGAAATGGGAATAGACGGTAAAAATGAACTTATTGAATATGAATCAAATGATGAGATTGGACAGCTAGTAAAACAATATAATCTAGCTGTAAAAAAATTAGAAGAAAGCATTCAATTACTTGCACAGTCGGAACGAGAAGCAGCTTGGAGAACCATGGCAAGACAAATTGCGCATGAAATCAACAATCCATTAACACCCATGAAATTAACCATACAACAGTTACAAAGGAGTAAGGAATTGGACCCAGCACATTTTGAAAAATATTTTGATCAAACTACAAGAACTTTAATTGAACAAATTAACCATTTATCTGGCATAGCCAGTACTTTTTCAAATTTTGCCAGATTACCCATCACTAAGTTTACTAAAATCGATATAGCTGCCAGATTATTCAACACTTATCAATTGTTTGAAAACAATCACGAGCATATTTCTATAAATTATACTGGGGTTCAGAATGGCATTTACATTGTTGGAGATTCAGACCAAATTGGCCAAGTATTTACAAATTTAATCAAGAATGCAATTCAAGCAATTCCTGGTGACCAATCAGGCGAAATACATATAGATATTCAGAAAATGCAGCAAACAGTTATCATTCATATCAAAGACAATGGCAAGGGAATAGAAGAAGAAGTAAAACAAAAATTGTTTGCGCCAAATTTCACAACCAAATCGACAGGTATGGGACTCGGATTAGCCATTGTCAAAAATATCATAGAATTACACAAAGGTAAAATAAACTTTACATCAGCAGTTGGAATTGGAAGTGATTTTGAAATTGGATTTGACTCAGTTTCAGGTTTGAGTGACTAGGAATTTTTGTACTTTTGTGTGTCATAAAAATCTCCATAATGAAAAAAATATCCATTTTACTTGTCTTATTAAGTATATTCCAAATTTTATCAGCAATCGAACTTGACGATATTATAGCAGGAAAGTATAAAAGTGAAAAAATACCTGAATTTCGTTCCATGCAAGATGGTGAACATTACACACAAATCTTTCAGAACAAGGCTGTAGCAAAATACAATTATTCCACTGGAAATTTTGTAGACACCCTATTTTCTGTTACTAGTGTAAAAGGAGTCGTCTTAAAATCAATTGACGGATATATTTTAAGTCCTGACGAACAAAAGATGCTGGTTTACAACAATGTAAAATACAGGTATAGACGTTCATTTACAGCAGATTACTACATTGTTGATTTAAAAAGAAAAGAAATAGCACCGCTTTCAGAGTTCACACCTCAAGAAGCCCCATTATTTTCACCCAACAGCAGATATATTGCTTTTGCACATGAAAACAATTTACATATTTATAAATTTGATTTCAAAACTGAGATACAGATCACAAAAGATGGTCAAAAAGGAAAAATCATCAACGGTATTTCTGATTGGGTATATGAGGAGGAGTTTGAAACTACCCGACATTTCGAATGGAGTCCAGACAGCAAATTGATTGCATTTAATAAATTTAGAGAAGAAGATGTACCAGAATTTAGTTTTCAAACATTTTCTGACGGAAATGAACAATTCGATTATCCAAAATTAAAATCTTTTAAATATCCAAAGGCTGGAAATGTTAACTCCAAAGTTGATGTTTGTATTTACAATGATTTTGACAAAACAACAAGATCTATATCCTTACCACAAATTTTAAATGGTTCATACATACCACGAATTAAATGGACTAATTCTGCTGAGCAACTTGCCGTTTTCCAATTAAACAGAGAGCAAAATCAATTGAATATGTATTTTGTCAATCCAAGAACTACCAATGCACAATTGATTTTAAGACAGGAGGATAAGCGATACATAGATTATTCATTAATAGATGATATCGAATATTTACAGGACGGCAAATCTTTCATTTTGACGAGTGAAAAGGATGGTTACAACCATTTGTATCAGTATTCAATGAATGGAAGATTAATTAAACAACTAACCAAAGGAAAATGGGATATAACCAAATTTTATGGATTTGATTCAAAAAGTGGGAATTACTATTATCAATCAGCTACAGTTAATCCGACCAAAAGAGAATTATATAAACTGAGCGCTAATGGCAAAACAACCAAGTTAAGTTTTGGGGACGGTATAAGCGATGCTATTTTCAGTAAAAACTTCAAATACAGACTGGAAACAAATACTGAACTCAACATCCCCGAAAAAACAGAAATAAAAGATTTAACTGGCAAAGTCAATCGTGTCATAAGTTCAAATTCTGAATTAAAAAACATAGTATTGGAATTACCAAAAAAAGAAATGTTCAGCTTTAGAACCTCTGAAAACATTGTATTGAACGGTTGGATTTTGAAACCAAAGAACTTCAATGAAAATCAAAAATATCCAGTATTACAAGTTCAATACAGTGGACCTGGTTCGCAACAAGCATTGGACAAATGGAGTATTGGTTGGGAATATTATTTAGCTGAAAACAATTGCATAGTTGTTTGTGTAGATGGAAGAGGAACAGGAGCAAGAGGAAGCGAATTTAAAAAATGCACTTATCAACAAATGGGGCTATTGGAACGAAATGATCAAATTGAAACAGCTAAATATTTAGCCAGTTTATCATTTATAGACAAAGATAAAATTGGCATTTGGGGTTGGAGCTATGGTGGCTCCACAACCCTTTGGTCTATGAGTTCCGGTGAGAAAATATTCAAAGCAGGTATAGCAGTAGCACCTGTAACTGACTGGCATTTCTACAATACGGCATACACAGAAAGGTTTATGAGAAGACCTCAAGAAAACAGCACTGGTTATTCAAACACTTCCGCATTAAATATGGCTGAAAAACTAGAAGGTAGATTATTATTAATCCATGGAACTGCAGATGATAATGTACATGTTCAGAACACTTATTTATATACACAAAAACTAGTGGAAGCTGGCAAACAATTTGAAATGCACATCTACACGGACAAAGAACATAGTTTGACAGGACTAACTACAAGAACCCATTTGTACCGTAGAATGTATGAATTCCTTCAAAAAAACTTGTTTTAAAACATAATTTTACCCCATATTCGGCACAAAATTAGGTCATATTTTAAGGTAAAAAACATTAACTTTGACCCGTTTTGAAAACAACTATTTATAAATTTAATATCACAAAATTCAAACAATTAAATTATGAGCACTGAAAACAAGAGCAATGCGTTGCCAATAGCAATGATGTTTGCATTATTCTTTATGATTGCCTTTGTGACTGGTTTACCAAGTCCAATGGGTGTAATTGTAGCCAAACAATTTGGCGCAACCAATTTTATGTCGCAGTTAGGATTCTTAGGCAACTTCCTGGCATATGCCTTTATGGGTATACCAGCTGGTATTATGCTTAAGAAAATCGGTTATAAAAAGACAGCCTTATGGGCGATTGTAGTAGGATTTGTTGGAGTAGGTGTACAATTTTTATCTGGTCAGGTCGGAAGTTTTGCTGTTTATTTGACAGGTGCTTTTATTTCCGGATTTTCAATGACCATGTTGAATACTGTAGTTAATCCTATGTTGAACACTTTAGGTGGTGGAGGTAATAAAGGAAACAGACTACTTCAATTCGGTGGTTCAATCAATTCAATTGGAGCGACTATGACCCCTATGTTGGTTGGATATCTAATGGGTGCAGAAGCCGGAAGAACAATTGAGAAAGCCAATCCTGCCTTATTCCTTGCTTTAGGTATTTTTGCTTTAGCATTTATAGTATTGTCATTGGTAAAAATACCAGAACCACATTTGGAAAAACCAGAAGACAAACTTGTAAAACATTCACATAGTCCACTTTCATTCCGTCACTTTATTTTTGGAGCAATAGCTATTTTCGTATATGTGGGAATAGAGATTGGTATTCCAAGTACAGCGAATCTTTATTTGACAGCGAATACAACAGTTGAGAATCCAGGATTGGGCATTGACGCAACACTTGCCGGTAGTTTGGTTGGTATCTATTGGCTATTGATGCTAGTTGGTCGTTTAACAGGTGCATCTGTTGGTGATAAAATTTCAAGTAAAACCATGCTTACATTCGTATCTGTTTTAGGATTGATTTTAGTATTTGCTGCTATCATAACTCCAACTTCAGTTGCAATAACACTTCCAAGTTGGATATTTGGTGGACCTACCATCCCCATGAGCATATTATTCCTTATTTTAACAGGACTATGTACCTCAATCATGTGGGGTGGAGTATTTAACTTAGCTGTTGAAGGATTAGGTAAATACACTGCTGCTGCCTCAGGAATTTTCATGGTAATGGTATGTGGTGGTGGTATAATCCCATTGATTCAAGGTTGGTTCTCAGACAATTTTGGTTATATCAACAGTTACTGGGTAATGTTTATCGCACTTGCATATATGTTATTTTATGCATTGGTTGGCAGCAAAAACGTAAACAAAGACATTCCTGTAGAATAAATTTAAAAGGATCAAAAAAATGGAAAAACCGTATGTAGTAGGAATGGACATTGGAGGCACCAACACAGTTTTTGGTGTAGTAGATGCCCGTGGAAATGTAGTTAGCAAGAGTGCAATAAAAACTGGAGTGCATACAGATATAAATCTGTATATAAACGATATTCATATTGAGCTAAGTAAATTAATAGATGCTGCCGGCGGAATTGATAAATTCAAAGGAATTGGTGTAGGTGCTCCCAATGGTAATTATTACACAGGGAATATTGAATTTGCGCCCAATTTACTTTGGAAAGGAATTGTTCCTCTTTCCAAACTAATGAGTGAGAAATTTGGAATACCTGCAGCTTTGACCAACGATGCCAATGCTGCTGCAGTAGGTGAATTAACTTATGGTGCAGCGCGTGGAATGAAAAACTTCATTATGATTACACTTGGCACAGGTGTTGGAAGTGGCATTGTAATCGATGGTAAAGTAGTTTATGGTCATGATGGATTTGCTGGCGAGCTAGGACATACAACTATCATACGTGACAATGGTCGCCAATGTGGATGTGGCAAGAAAGGCTGTTTAGAAGCATATTGCTCTGCAAATGGAGTTGCACGTACTGCAGCTGAAATAATCAAAGAAAGCAAAGAAGATAGCTTACTAAGAAATATTCCAGTAGAAAGCATTACATCCAAAGATGTGTATGAAGCAGCAGTTCAAGGGGATAAAGTTGCATTGGAAATATTTGACCAAACGGGTAAAATGCTTGGTCAAGCACTTGCCGATTTTATTGCATTCAGTGCCCCGGAAGCCATTGTTTTGTTTGGCGGATTAACCAAGTCTGGAAGTTTTATTTTAGACCCAGTGGTTAAACATATGAATGAAAATGTGCTTCCTATATGGAAAGATAAAGTAAAAGTTTTATTTTCAGAACTCAAGGAAGCCGATGCCGCTATTTTAGGTGCATCTGCTTTGGCTTGGGAACTGTAATTCTACATTTAGATTTTATTATTTTGCAGAGGCTCCTCCACAGGGGCCTCTGTTTTTTGTTTCTCTATTTGAATACTGTCAATCCTTTCTGGTTGGGGTTCCACAAAATTATCCGGGCATCCAAGATTCGACTCCTTTCCAACAACTTTAGGGCAAATGTCTTTATAATCAGGTACACCATCAAAATCTGAATCCAAAGAACAACCTTTATCATCTACCATTTCTCTGGACTCAAATGGAGTATTATTACATTCATCCTTAAAATCAGGTATTCCATCATCGTCTGAATCCTTCAGACATCCACTTTTGTCTGTATATCCCCTGGCATCAAAGGGAGTATCAGGACATAAATCCAAATAATCCAAAACTCCATCATCATCCGAATCGATAGGACACCCATTGATATCTACCAGATCTTTTGCGGCAACAGGTGTATCAGGACATAAATCCTTGTAATCTGGCACACCATCTGCATCATTATCTAAAGGACATCCATTGGAATCTACTCTAGCAGTACCTGGAGTATCAGGACATTTATCTAAATAATCAAAAACACCATCAGCATCGGTATCCTTTGGACAACCATTGGAATCTACTGTTGAATTTGCCTCTTGGGGATTATCCGGACAAACATCCATAAAATCAGGAACATTATCTCCATCACTATCTATGGGGCACCCATATTCTGTAAGATAGCCCAATGCTTGATCTGGAGTATCTTCGCATCGGTCAAGATAATCGGGTACACCATCTTTATCTGTATCCAAGGGACAACCATATTTATCCACTCTAACTCCCGCTGGTGTGTACATACATTTATCGTTTGGGTCACTTACTCCATCTTTATCAGCATCTTTACGTAAACCAAGAACATAATTAAATCCAACAGCAAAATTCACACGATCTGAATTGAAAGGCAATGGCAATGATTGGCCTTTGATGAAAGACATATTTCCATTGTAAAGAGATTTGACCGTATTGACTGGCAAATAATCTGCTGCCACAAAGAAATGTAGCTTTTTCATTCTCAGTCCAACTCCCGCTCCAAAATTACTAGCCTTCCCGTGAATTGCTGAATAAGTTAACGCGAAATTAAACCAGTTTACTGGTTTAAAATTAAGTGAGGCAGTTAGTTCGTGTTCTAAGTTTTTATTCAAATACATACCTTGAGAAAGAACACCTACTGTCATTAAATTACCAATCAACTGATATTCAGCTCCAAGTGTGTATTTCGGAGTCAAATAAGCTGAACCTGTATCATCAGTCAATGAATTCAACTCAACTGTTTTACTATAAGGATTATCCATCATGTATTGATAGTCGACAACCATGTCCAGATTATAATTTGCGTTTTGAACATTCTGCCATCCCAACCAACCTAAATCCAATAAGGAGGCAGATAACATTAAACCTTTGAATGGTTTATATGCAACTCCTAAATCAATTGCACCTCCCATTCCCTGTGGCTTGGTAAAAAATTGAGAATAAGAATTAATCGACATACTATCAGGATTATAATAAGATGCTGCATATTTAAAATCCGCATTACCAACGGCTTTAATTCCATTCTCTGTCGATTCAAATCCAAAAGAATTCAGTGAAAAGTCGTAATACCCATTTCCCAGCAAATACTTTGCTTTCAGACCTATACTAAGATTTTCCGAGAAATATCTTGAATACGCAACCGATAATTCAGTGTAAATTTTTGAACTAATATTTGCTCCTGAAAAATCAATGGAAGTATTCAAATTTTCCTCACTCATCAGTGAATAGAATCGCAGTCCATCACGAGGAACAACAAACTGATTATCTGATCGTACTCCTAATGAAAATGTCCAGAAAGCCCTATTTGCCCTAAAGCCAAATTCATAAAGTTTCATTTTGTTTTGACTGAAAAATGAAATTTGGGAATTTTGATTGACAAAAAAAGGATTATTCAAATCATTTAGATCGACAGTTTGACCGGGAGTAAAACCAAGTTGTTTGAAAGTTTGTATATCCGACCAGGTACTACCTTGCCATGTTCCGAGCAAAGGAATACTTTTAAATGATTCATTTATTGGTTGAAAAGCAGGATTAAAGTCAGTCCTAGTTGGCAAGTTATCCAAAAAATAGGCAGATCTGACTAATTGCGCATTCGATTGCAACCCCAAAAACAGAAAAGTACAAACAAGAACCTTCTTAATAACATTCCACCACATAGTCAATGATTTTAAATTGAACATAAAGGAACAAAATAGAGTTGAGATAATCAAATTTACTCCGGAAAATTCACCAACAAAACATCTTGAGAGGAACGAGTCAAAGCTGTATAAAACCAACGATAGAAATTTTTATCTATTTGTTCCGGAGGCAAATTACCAGTATCCACGAAAACTCTTTTCCATTGTCCTCCCTGTGCTTTATGACAAGTTACAGCATAAGCGAATTTAACCTGTAGAGCATTGAAAAACTCATTTTCATATATCTTTTTAATACGATTTCGTTTGTTTCCAATATCCGCATAATCTTCCGATACTGCATGAAAAAGTTTATTTGACAACTCTTGAGTTGCAGCAGGAGTTTCAGATCTCAAAGTATCCTTGAGCACTCTAGCTTCAATTTCCCAATCATAATCCAAAGAACGAAGTACCAGATCAACAAATTGAAAGCCATAGATATCGTATGATTTACGAATACGAACAATTTCCAGCACATCCCCATTGGCAATAAAGTCAATCTCTTTGTAAGGTTTGGACCAAAAGTAGTTATTTTTCGTAACCATCAATAAATCACCATTTACCAATTCTTCCTCCTTCATCAAGACACGGTTTCGTATTCCCTGATTGTAGCGATTAGCCATATAATTGGAACGGGTTACGATCATTGTCTCCTCTACTCCTACTTCGTCATATGATTTATGAATTTCATCGATCAATTCTCCACCAGTAATTTTGCGCACATCATTGAATTCAAAATCCAATTTTGGCAAAACACTGCAATTATCCTCTAGTAAATTCAACCTCAATTGGGTCGCATTGTACAAAATTCCACTTTCCAAGGCTTGACGCACTACCTGTTTCAATGAAAATTCAGAAACCTTCAAATTATAGGACTCCAAAATAGAACGTTCCAAGGCTGGACTAAGTTCTTGCATCACCGGAGGCAACTGGGCTTGATCACCCAAAAAAAGTAAGGAACAACCCTCCCCCTGATAAACATATTGAATTAGATCATCCAATAATTTACCTGAACCAAACTCTGAATCAAATCCAGAATTGGAAATCATTGATGCCTCATCAACAATGAACAAGGTGTTTTGGTGCAGATTTTCCATCAACTGAAATTTAAATTCAGCCATCGATTTTTGTCTATAAATCTTCTTGTGAATTGTATAAGCAGGAAATCCAGAATAAGAAGAAATAACCTTTGCAGCCCGACCAGTTGGAGCCAGAAGAACAGACTTCATCTTGATCTTGTTTAAGGCACGTACCAGTGCACTAATAACTGATGTCTTCCCTGTACCTGCATAGCCTTTCAACAAGAAGGCTTTTTCAAGTACAGAGCTACTTAAGAATCGTCCCAATTCTACTATGAGCAAGGACTGTTCTTCGGTAGGTTCGAATGGCAATTCAGTTTGAATAACCTTAGAAAAATACTGTTCTAACATATAACAAAGGTACAATTTTACCCCTAAAAAGAACAAATTTTTGACCTTCTTAAGGCAAGAAAAATATATCTTTGCAAATACAAATGGAGAAAGATTACAAACTAAGTAAGCAATCCAGTTTAAACGTATTAGAATTTAATTAAAAGTTAAAATATGAAAACCAATTATGAATTGCGTTATGCATCACATCCACAAGATGCAAAACATTATGACACAGCAAGATTAAGAAAGGAACATTTGATCGAAACCTTGTTTGCCGCAGACGAGGTAAATATGGTTTACAGTATGTACGACCGCTTAGTTGTCGGGGGTGCAATGCCTGTAGCTGAAAAATTAAAATTAGAAGCAATCGATCCTTTAAAGGCTGATTATTTTCTCACAAGAAGAGAGTTTGGTTGTTTCAATGTAGGTGGAACAGGCAAAATTATCGTTGGAGAAAAAGAATTTGAATTGGGTTACAAAGAAGCACTTTACCTTGGTTCAGGAGACAGAGAACTTGTATTTGAAAGTTTAGACCCCGAAAATCCAGCAAAATTTTACTTCAACTCTGCAACAGCACATACTACATATCCAGATAGAAAAATTACAAAGGCAGATGCTTTGGTGATGGAATTGGGTTCATTAGAAACTGCAAATCACCGTAACATCAACAAGATGCTGGTTAGAGAAGTTGTTACAACTTGTCAATTACAAATGGGTATGACAGAATTAGCAGTGGGAAGTGTGTGGAATACTATGCCTGCTCATACGCACAGCAGACGAATGGAAGCTTATTTCTATTTTGAAGTGCCAGAAGGAGAAGCAGTATGTCATTTCATGGGTGAACCAGAAGAGACGCGTCATATTTGGATGAAAGGTGATCAGGCAGTTATTTCTCCAGAATGGTCAATACATTCAGCAGCAGCAACAAGCAATTATACATTTATTTGGGGAATGGCTGGAGAAAATTTAGATTATAGTGATCAAGATTTTAGAAAAATAACAGATTTAAGATAAAATAAAAAAACAGATATAATATGAGTCAATTTAATTTAACAGGCAAAATTGCCTTGGTTACTGGAGCTTCTTACGGAATTGGTTATGCAATAGCTAAAGGTTATGCAGAGGCAGGTGCTACAATCGTTTTCAACGACATCAACCAAGAAATGGTAGATAAAGGAATAGCTGCATATGCTGCAGATGGAATCAAAGCACATGGTTATGTTTGTGACGTAACTGATGAAGACGGAGTAAATGCAATGGTTGCCAAAATTGAGCAAGAAGTTGGAGTCATTGATATCGTAGTTAATAATGCAGGTATAATTAAACGTATTCCTATGCATGAAATGAGTGCAAAAGACTTCCGTCAGGTTATCGATATTGACCTGAATGGTCCATTTATCGTATCTAAGGCTGTTATACCATCAATGATGAAAAAAGGGAGCGGTAAAATCATTAATATATGCTCTATGATGAGTGAATTAGGCCGTGAAACAGTTTCTGCTTATGCAGCTGCTAAAGGAGGATTGAAAATGCTCACTAAAAACATTGCTTCTGAATATGGCGAATACAATATTCAATGCAATGGATTAGGTCCAGGTTATATAGCAACACCACAAACAGCTCCATTGCGTGAGGAAGGTCACCCATTCAACTCATTTATCATTGCAAAAACTCCAGCTGCACGCTGGGGAACACCTGAAGATTTGATCGGGCCTGCAGTATTTTTAGCTTCTGATGCTTCAAATTTCGTTAATGGTCATGTATTGTACGTTGATGGTGGTATTTTAGCATATATTGGTAAACAACCAAAATAAATTGTAATGAGAAAGTTTTTATTCATCTTTAGCATTGCATTATCAGCGATGACTGCAAAGTTAAGTGCAACTAGTATTGAAGTTAAAAACACTTCAACATTGGATCTTAGTAAAGAGATCGTTGAAATCAATGCAAATGAAATTGATTTTAATTTAAATAAAAGCTTTATTCTACTTGATTCAGATAAAAATGAGATTGTATATCAGCTTTTGAGAGATAATAAAGGGAACGTAAGTTCCCTTATCTTTCAATCAACAGTTGAAGCAGGAAAATCTGAAAAATACAAGCTTAAAAAGGGTAAAGCAGCTCAAGCAAAACCACTGACTTCAGCAAGATTTGTTTCTGAAAGGAAAGATGATTTCGCTTGGGAAAATGATTTTGGTGCTTATCGTATGTATGGTCCTGCTTTGGCAAAGGAAAACCCTTCAAATGGTGTTGACTTTTGGTTAAAGAAAACAACTGAATTAATTGTAGATACTTTTTATTACAATGAGTTGAATCTTCATAAATCGTATCATACTGATTGGGGCAAAGGACTTGACTTATACAAAGTAGGTCACACCCTAGGTGCTGGAGGTTTTGCACCGTTTTACAATGATAGTCTTTTTATTGGCAATCATTTTGACAGCTATGAAGTGTTGGCAAATGGCCCTATACGCTCTCAATTCAAATTGACTTACAATCAATTTAAAGTTGGTGATGATTATTTTAAAGCTGAAATTACTATAACAACCGACGCCGGCTCGATAATGAACAAGGCAGAAGTTAAACTTATAGGAAATGAAAAAGCACTTGCAATGGCCAGTGGAATTGTCTTACACGACGGAAAAGGCAAATTGGAATTTGGCAGTAATTGGACGGCTTACGGAGAAGTTGGAATCTCAGAATTTGGAGTACCATCTGGTGATTTTTACACTGCAATCTTAGTGCCTTCTGATTTCATTCAATTCAAGCAAAAAAACAATCATAGCTTACAAATCTGCGAATATAAGGTAAATGAAACTTTTACTTACTACTTCGGTGGTGGTTGGAGCAAATGGAGACACGCTACTTTTGCAGATTGGGTTAAAGATGTAGAGCTATTTTCAGCAAAACTAAAAACACCCCTAGTTATACAATAATTGCATTAAACTTCTTCATTAATAATCGCGGGTATAGCAATTGCATACCTGCGATTTCTTTTTTTCAGGTATTACATAACTGATTCCCAAACTTAGATTTACATGATTCGTTTCGTAAGGCAAGCTCAACACTGTGAATGGAGATGTTCCATCCGGTTTGAAATCCCAAGTAAAGTAGTTGGATGGTAAGAAATAATCCGTGGACAACAAGAAGTTGAAATTTTTATAAAAAACATCCACTCCCAGCCCTAACAAATTTAAATTATTGTTGTAATTGGAATAAGAAGCGGCAAGATTTAACCATTTAAAAGGGTTTGCAGACAGAGCAAAAGTGGTTTTACTACGGATTAAACTCCCCACACTCCAAATCTCAGAAAGGATACCCGCACTATATTTATGATTGTTAAAATAGTAAACCAAACCTAGATTGTATCTCGGTGAAAGGTTTGTAGAATAGGCTATTGTAGTAGTATCTATGGAATAAGCTCCAGGCAGATCGTTCTGAACAGTTTCAGTCTCTGAATTGAAAGCACCCACCATATCATCGAACAACAGATTAATATCAGTAACTCCATCCCAAGTATAATCCGCACTATAATTTACATTCATCAAGTTCTTTTTCCAACTAATAAAACCAATATCAAGAGCAGCCAACGAAAGTTCCAAGTTGGGTATAACTTCCATGCTTAGCCCCAAATCCATACCCAAACCCATACCAAAAGGTTTGAAATAAGTACCGGTTTCATATTGTATAGCAGTGTTTATACTATCAATTTGAACTTGTTTGACAGAACCTGCAGGAAAAGTAGATTGAATTCGACCAGACCCCTCTAAATCCCAATTATCTATACTTGTATGTAAATCAAAAATTCCATTGTTTAGATTGAAATTATTCAGACCGGATAAAATTTTCATTTTTGCACCCCATTTCAGCTTTTTCATAGATCCGGCAATTCCGAAAGTTGTTTCATTGTAATGTGTCATATTGAAATCAAGATCTGAGAAATCAAAGAATTCCTCTTCAAACCCATTACCTAACAAAACAAACTTTTCCAAATTATTCGGCATTAATAAATGGCTGGAAAATCTTTCCTTTATTGAGAAAGTCAAAAAATAATCCCTCCACTTAAATCCCAGATCTAAATAATTCACTTTAAAGTCACCTTCAACCAACAGGTCAGCACCATTTAATTGATTGTAAAAATTCAATTTACTTTCATAAGGTCCCAAAAACAGATTTCCTCTATATCTCCAATCCTGAGGAACAAAATCAGCCATGGAATACTCATTGTTTCCAAGATTCACCTGCATATCACCCAAATAGGGCAAAGCAAGATAAAATAAATCAGACGAAAACAAGGATGGATTCCATTGTTGTCTTAATGGATTAGCCTCCAAAAAGAATGTATTGGATGTATATTGAGATTTTAAATGCAAGCTTGAAACAATCAAAACAACAAAAGTGAAAATATTTTTTTTTATCATCATCATCAAATTATAATTCAATCAAATAATCACCTTTAACATACGCACCTAATTTAACTTTCACCCTATCCTGAGTTGTAAAGAACATAGGTTTATCAACATCTGTTTGCATTCCAAGGATGAGGTTGATCCGTTCAACGGTTTTCAATGTTTCAAAATTCACTTTATTGAATTCAACAAATAAACGTTGTACAGAAACACTGTCTTTTATAACAATACCCTTTTCAGTGACTGGAGGAGCCTCAATAATATAGGTAGCCTTGAAAGCTGGGTCCTTAGCAAGCAGATTGTTTTTCGAAACATTGCGACTATCCACAAATTCCATATTGAGAGTAAAATCCAATGGGAATTCATTCTCGAAATCAAATACTAATCCAATCCGCTGGATGGTATCCTGCAACATTATTTGTTCAAAAATCTCTTTTGTACCTAAAATATGTGTTTTAAAGTTCAATTTGCTTCCCTCATTAAAATACAAAGGAGTTTTAAATTGATATTTTAATTTAAAGTAAGTTTTATCTGTTATAAACTCGGGCTTATGCCAAGTACTTACAGGAGGTTTGGTAAAAGAATATTTCAGTTTTAGACTGGAAACCGAATAATCAGATTCAAATAGCTGATCCAGTTTACCATAGTTATTATTTATCTGTTTAAACTCTGTATGAGCAATTGTAAATAATTCAGTAGGTGTATTAATGTAAGTTGACATTTGGCGAGATCCATTAAAATCAGCGTAATTAGTTTTAGTATTCAATCCCTCTTTACTGGTTATAGCAATTTCATCCAAGTTAAACACCAAATTAACTCCCGCATTGGTCTCTGTACTAAGGTTGATTTTTGCATCAGCAAACTTCAAAATAGTACCAGGAAGTATATCATTAATAACTAAGTTTTCAGTAATTTCTTGATTGAAATCGGAAAAATTAAATAACCCATATACAGCCCTGAATTTAGGTTCTAACACTTCAACTCCGAATGTGATAGCTGAATTTTGATTTACTGTAATATTCTGAGTACGGTTTTGTAAGAAATCAATCACTACTTCCATCGTAATTTCAAAACTTTTATCCCTACAATCAATGTAGAAATCATTCAATATGATAAATTCATCTTTACCAAATACAGAAGGATAATGAACTTTTTGAGTGATTGTACTATCACTAAATACAAGATTTTTAAGAAATTTTAGTGTTATTTTTGTATTTTGTGGTAATAAATTTTGAATTTGAGATGAGTTAATCTGTAATGCAATTCTTGCTGAACTAAAATAGATACTATCAATTTGTTGATCCAATAGGCTCGGGTCAATTTCCACAGGTATTTTAATTATAAAAGATTTAGAAGGAATCACTGAATCTTTAGGAATGAAAACACTTAATTCAGATTGTAAATAATTAAATGGTTGTAAAGAAACCGACTTTCTAGGAAAACTTTTAGACAAATCAAAATCTGGCAATTCCTGTATTATAGAATCTTTGAATGTAAAATACATTGTATCAGCTACCACAGACAATTCTTGGGGAAGTTCAAGTGAGTCAAGCGCATCTGAAACTTTAGCATATGCAGATCCGATAGGGATAAAATATTGTTGATCCAATAGAATATCTGCATTCAACTCATTTAGATTCATTGCAGTTTCGCATGAATTCAATGAAAATCCAAGCGCAATAGCTAAAAACAATTTTTGTATTTTTTTTAACATCAAATACTGATCATCAGGTTATTAATATAAACGAAAACCCGAAATAATTATTATTATCTCCGGGCAAACAACACATTAAAAATTTCTGATTAAGAAAGGTTTTTAATGTAAAAAAACAAATAATCGGATTAGGATAGAGAGCCTATAATTTGTAGAAATTTATAATGCAAATATATATAAATTTCTCCTAAAAACAGAGAGGGCCTTGGTATTTTCAACCAACGCCCTTATTTTTTCAGTCAAATTTATTACTCTGAAAGTTCAACTGCCTCTAATTCTATCATCAACATATCTTTGGGTATTCTATCACCAACTTTAACATTGATTGTTTTAATTTTAGCAGTGAAGGGCATATGTATACGATTTCGCATTTTCATTGCTTCAAGTATCAACAAAGGCTCTCCTTCCTCTATTACATCTCCTTCATTTGCAAAAATATCAATTATAGTCCCTGGAATAAAGGACTGAACCTCCATAGGGTTAGGATTAACCCATACTTTTCTTTTTTTAAATTTTTTAGTCAGGCGGGTATCGTATTTGCGCGCCGTAACAGCAAAGGGAACTAAATCGTCAAATATCTGCTTCATTTGTATAATTTTTAGAATTAGAATGGAGGAACTCCATGTTTTTTTGCAGGACGATAGTCGTCTTTATTTTTAGACACATCCAAAGCATGCAAGAGTAGTTCACGTGTTTCAAGAGGTTCAATCACAGCATCTATATAACCTTTAGACGCAGCCACAAATGGATTTGCAAACTTTTCAATATATTCTTGAACCTTTTGTTGTCGCATTGCATCTTCATCTTCAGCTTCCATAATTTCTTTGCGGAAAATAATATTGGCTGCACCTTCTGGTCCCATAACTGCGATTTCAGCCCCTGGCCATGCAAACATAAAATCAGCACCCAAGTGACGGGAATTCATTGCAATATAACCACCACCATAAGCCTTGCGTAAGATCACAGTTACTTTTGGTACTGTAGCTTCAGAATAAGCATACAACATTTTTGCACCATGACGTATCACACCTGCATGTTCTTGATCAACTCCAGGCAAATACCCTGGCATATCTTCCAAAGTTATGATTGGAATATTAAAAGCGTCACAAAAACGAATAAAACGAGCAGCTTTGTCAGAAGCATCACAATCAAGCACACCTGCCAAATACAAGGGTTGATTTGCCACAAAACCAACAGACTCACCATTCATACGACCAAAACCAATGACGATATTTGGAGCCCAAAGTTCTTGTACTTCCAGAAATTGAGAATTATCACTCAACGCAAAAATTATATCGCGAACATCGTAAGGTTGATGTGGATCTGAAGGTATAATTTTCTCAATATTGAATTTCTTTTTAGGCTCTGCAGCTTTAATTTTAGCAGCCTTCTCTTGATTGCTATGTGGAATTAATGAAATTAACTGTTTAATTTGCTCAAAACATTGCAACTCAGTAAGAGCGTAGAAATGTGCATTACCAGTAATTTCTGCATGGACTCTGGCACCACCTAAATCTTCTTGAGATATTTTCTCACCTAAAACCGTTTCTATTACATTTGGACCTGTAATAAACATTTTAGAAATGTTTTCTACTACAAAGACAAAGTCGGTCAAAGCTGGAGAATATACCGCTCCACCAGCACAAGGCCCAAGAATTACTGAGATCTGAGGAATAACACCTGATGCCAAAGTATTTCTATAGAAAATCTCCCCATAACCAGCAAGAGCACCAATTCCTTCTTGAATACGAGCACCACCCGAGTCATTGATACCAATGCAAGGCACCTTCATTTTCAACGCATGATCCATGATTTTAGTAATCTTACGAGCATGCTTTAGTCCAAGCGAACCACCCATAACTGTAAAATCCTGTGCATAAATACATACTGGATTACCATTAATAGTACCTGTTCCAGTAATTACACCATCACCCGGTAATTCTTTGGTCTCCATACCAAAGTTACGCTCCTCGTGTTCAACGAATAAATCATATTCGTGAAAGGATTTTGCATCAAGCAAAGCAAGAATACGATCACGGGCTGTCATTTTACCCATAGCCACTTGTTTTTCAATGGCTTTATCTCCACCACCTTTTTCAACAATGGCCTTTTTTTGTCTTAATGCAATAATGTTTTTCTTAAGAGTCATAAAAATATCCTTTTAGTTAGATATAAAAATTAAGCCCACAAAGGTAACATTTTTACAGGTCAAACTCGTTGAAAACCACAGATATTGAAGAAATATTTCCTTATTTATAATGTTTCAAGATATTCTTTCTGGAAGCATAGAATGCAGGAGATACGTCCATATCATAAGTATCACTCAAAAGCGAAAGAAATTCATGCAATAAGTCCTTATCAGATTTAACTAACTTATGCAACAATTTCATAGACAAAGATTGAACACCTATCGAATAGTTGGGCAACAACATCCAGTCATAAAGCGCATTGATCAACTGTACAGGCAAAGGTGAAGGATTTGGAAAATTCATCAATATTGAAATGCACAAGCGATGTATTCCTGAATGTTTGGTAGAAAGCACCAACTGTTGAATTTTGGAGACCTGTGTAACACTAAACCAATCCGGATTTCTTTGGGCAACTTTTTCAATGATCCAGGCAGAACGAAAGGCTGTATGGGAGTCTTTACCACTAAATATGAGATCAAAAATTGGCACAAATTCATCAGGATGACTATCGAGATAGAATAGAATTTCTTCTAGTTCGTATTTTGAAATACCTTTAGAGATTATTTCAGAAAAATTCATTTTTTGGAATTAGGACTTTGTTCCATATATTTTAAGTGAGTTTCATGCACTTCTCGTATATAATTTAGTGTTTGGGCAGCATTGAATTTTCCGAATTTAACGACCTCATCATTATAATACTCGGATTGATTTTTTCTTTGGAAGTAATATTCTACGTTATCCACCCATTTGTATTTGTTTTTGCCGTATTTCTCGGTCAAAGACATGGCATCTATGACATGAGCAGGTCCAGAATTATATGAAGCCAAAACAAATTTCACTTTATCCTCAGCAGTCAAAACATTTCGAAACAGGAGGTTTAAACTTTTAATATATTGCACACCTGCCTCTATATTTTTCTCAGCTTCAAAAACAGAATATTTATCCAAACCGAAACTTTGAGCTGTTCCAGGCATCAATTGCATTAGCCCTGCTGCACCCACTCTAGAGACCCGAGTGGAATCAAATCCTGACTCATGAAATGCTATAGCTGCCACGAGTCTCCAATCCCAATTGATTTCTTTGGCATATTTTTTAAAATAGGAGTCATAGGGAGAAATAGCACCTTTGGGAACAACTAACTTTCCTGTTTGCAGGAAAGGATTAATTCTAGAATACTTTAGTTGTAGAAATTGATATGATTCTAAAAAATCAGGAGTTTGCAACCATTTCGACAAAACGGAGTCCAAGCGTGTATTTTTGGGGGTTATCCAACCACCTTTTTGTTTAAAAGTAACATTCAAACGAGCATCTAAACCTTTGAAATGTCTTTTATACAAATCAAGCTGGCTTCTATGAGCGATAGTAAAGTTTACTTTACGTTGACCAATTCTAACAATCAGTTCTTCTGAACTAATTGTATCCGATAAAGTTTCAATATTTATTCCTCCACCAATTTCATCATTCAAAATCAACAAACGATCGTGGTAAATTGAATTTTCAGCCACTGTAACTGTTTTACCTTTTAGTTCAAGTAGGTTGTTTATTGATTTCACTCCAAGATTTTGCACCAACACCATGGCTGCATCATTTGGTAAATACTTAAATAGAAATTTATCATTTAAAACCTTGGATTCTACTGTATAAGAAGCAAGAAGGTGAACTACATTCTCATTTAGCAATTCAATTGCTTCTGAATGTGAATTCACCAACTTGTATTTGATAGGTAAATTTGCAAAGTCGGCAAATTGACCAACTAGCTCAAAATCTATCCCTAATGTATCATTATCATGGAGAAAACAAGAACTTGTTCCCTCAACAATCGCCACATTCAAGGTATCGACTGTCTGAATATCTTCAATTGACAGTTCAACAGAATCATTGGAATTGCAATTCCAAAAAGAAACAGCAATCAATAAAACGGGGAAGAACTTAGTGATTTTCAGCATTGATCATTCGCTTTTATATACGAATGTACACATTTTTTTTTACATTCTATCGGGTACTGAAATTCCAAGTAGTCCCATTGCTTTTCGGATAACTTTTGCTATTTCGGATGATAGTATCAGTCTGAAATACTTAAGATCTTCATTTTCCTCCTTAAGAATGGAGAAATCATGATAGAATTGATTGTATTCTTTGACCAGATCAAAAACATAATTAGCTATTAAAGCAGGACTAAAATCTATACCCGCTTGTTTAACTACCACAGG
>CAZZPZ010000008.1:32248-51871 GCA_964655615.1 uncultured Paludibacter sp.
ATTGACAAAACTTTGAAATGGTAATCCTGTTCGTTTCCTACTACATAAACCATTTTATTGATCGAATAATCCTCGTATCTAAGTTTAGCAGTACCTATATCCTGGGTCATATAAACTGAAGTTCCGTCGGAACGCAACAACAGTTTTTCATCCAATCCATCAGGAGTAAGGTCAGCCCAAACAGAGCCATCCTCACGACGATAGAAAACGTTTGATTCAAGACCTTCTTCCACTTTTCCCTTACCTTCCAGGTAAGTTTCTGACTCGTAATAAATTTTATCAAAATCTACTCCCAATCGTTTATAAGTCACATCGAAACCTTCATAAACCCATGAATTCATCATTTCCCACAGTCTTCTAACTTGTGGATCTTCATTTTCCCAAGCACGCAACATTTCTTGAGCCTGAAGAATTAATGGAGCAGATTTTTTTGCTTCCTCTTCAGTCATACCCTTTTCAGTCAATGCTTTAATTTCAGCTTTGTATGCTTGATCAAAAATCACATAATATTTACCAACCAAATGATCACCTTTTAAACCATTGGTTTCAGGAGTTTCACCATTTCCATACAACTGCCAAGCCAACATTGATTTGCAAATATGAATACCTCTGTCATTTACGATATTTGTTTTAACTATTTTCCAACCATTGGCTTTTTGAATTTCAGAAATACTAAAACCCAATAGATTATTCCTGATATGACCAAGGTGTAAGGGCTTATTGGTATTTGGAGATGAATATTCAATCATCATCAAGGGTGAATTCTCGTCAACGGTTTTAAAACCAAAATTCGAATCAGAATGGATTGAATTTAAATTTTCCAACCAATAGTTTGTTTTAATCACAAGGTTTAAGAATCCTTTTATGATATTGAATGATTGAATATATGAATTTTGAGACATCAGATGCTCACCTATCTCCTGCCCTACTTGTTCAGGTGATTTTTTTGCCGCTTTCACAAAAGGAAAGGTGACCACTGTAAGATCACCTTCAAATTCCTTTTTGGTTTTTTGTATCTGAATTTGAGCAGCATCAATAGAGAAGTCGTAAAGTGAATTTACGGCAGCTGCCACATTTTGTTGGATAGATAATTCTATATTCATTATATCAATTGCATTTTGGAATGCAAAGATACAAAATTTACACGATTCCGGCGAATCCCATAAAGGCCATAGCCAATAATCCTGCAGTCAATAAGGCTATAGGAGTACCATCCATTCCCTTTGGAACTTTTGTCAGACTCAGCTGTTCACGTATACCTGCAAACAAAGTCAAGGCAAGACCAAAACCGATGGCTGTTGAAATGGCAAAGACTACACTTTCAACCAAAGTCATATCTTTTTGAATCACCAAAATAGCAACCCCTAAAATGGCACAGTTGGTGGTAATTAGTGGCAAAAATACACCCAATGCCTGGTAAAGAGCAGGTGACACTTTCTTCAGGATTATCTCAACCAATTGTACAAGGGCAGCAATAACTAGAATAAAAGCAATGGTTTGTAAGAATCCAATACCGAAAGGTTCTAGTATTGACTTTTGAATTAAAAAAGTAATAATTGTAGCAATAGTCATCACAAACGCCACAGCGCCAGACATACCTAAAGCAGTCTCTATTCGTTTTGAGACACCTAAAAATGGACAAACTCCCAAAAATTGCGACAGAACTATATTGTTAACAAAAACTGCGCTAATGAAAATCAGTATATAAGTCATTTTATTATAATTTTATCAAGTGAATAGATTATTTAGCAGCTTTCAATTTATTGAATACCGCAATCACGTAGGCAAGAGCAATAAAAGCGCCTGGAGCCAAGACAAACAACAACATTCCATAATTCTCTGGATAAATGATAATATTGAAAACTTTACCAGTGCCCAACAATTCTCTAACTGACCCAAGGATAGTCAATGCCATAGTAAAACCTAAGCCCATACCTAGACCATCAACAAAGGATTTACCAACGGTATTTTTGGCAGCAAATGCCTCTGCACGACCAAGCACAATACAGTTCACCACTATCAGAGGAATAAATAAGCCCAAACTTTCGTAAAGAGATGGTAAATAAGCTTGCATACTCATTTCTACCACAGAAACAAAAGTTGCGATAACTACAATGAAAGCAGGGATACGCACTTTATCTGGTATAATATTTTTAAGTAAAGCAATAACCACATTGGATGAAAAAAGCACAAAGGTAGTTGCAAGTCCCATACCCAAGCCGTTAATTGCTGAGGAAGTTGTTCCTAGCGTAGGACACATACCAAGCAATAGAACTAAAACGGGATTTTCTTTGATTATACCGTTTAAGAGAATTTTTGTTTTTGATAGGTTACTCATATTCTTATTCCTCCCCCCTATTTGTAGCAGTACTCACTGCATCTTTGTTGTTCGTTTTATTATATGCATCGAAAGCAAGTCTGACTGACTCAAGAAATGCTCTGGAACTTATCGTTGCTGCCGTAATAGCATCTACTTCACCTCCATCTTTTGACACCGTCATATTATTAATTCCGACATTCATTCCTTGAATATCACCTTTAACTGATTTAAACCAATCCACCATTTTCGTCCCCAAACCTGGTGTCTCTTTTTGTTCCAGAACAGAATAAGTAACTACATCCCCAGAAGCAGTAAAGCCCACCATCACTCTAATCAAACCACTAAAACCATTGTTTGAATAGGATTGAACTGCTGCGCCTACAAATTCATCACCCTTGAATGCTTTGTACACAATAAAAGATTCAGTAAAACCCTCCAATTGAACTTCGACACCTTCATTTATCTTATCAAAACCTTCAGGCAATACTTCTTTTATTGCATTTTCTTGTTTTGCTTTTTTGGAGGCTTCAATTGGCTCCTTTGTCAAACTATATACAGAACCCAAAGCAAATGCAGCAAAAAGTGCTATTGAGGTCAACACGATGACCATATTTTTAAATGACGATTCTAACTTTGCCATACTATTGATTTATTAAGCTTTAACTTTTTCTCCGAAACGTTTCGGTTTAATATAGAAATTAATTAAAGGAGTAAAAGCATTCATAATTAAAATTGCGAATGAAACTCCTTCTGGATAAGCACCAAAATTTCGAATCACTACAGTAAGCACACCAATACCAACTCCGAAAACGATCATCCCACGAGGATTCATAGGCGAAGTCACATAATCTGTTGCCATAAAAAAGGCACCTAAAAGCAGACCACCCGTAAGCAAATGAACCAAAGGTGATACATAAGCATCAGGGTTTGCCAAATGCATTATACCTGCAAACACAAAAACAGTAGCAAGAATACTAAGGGGTATGTGCCAACTTATTACTTTGCGGATTAAAAGATAAAGGACACCAATAATCAATGCGACAGCTGATATTTCACCAAGGGAGCCACCCATATTACCAAGCAACATATCTGAATAGCTAGGCAAATGCACTTGATCCATGCTACCTGATTTTACAGCTTCTTTCAATGCTGACAAGGGAGTTGCTGCAGTTTCAGCATCGAGATATGCTGTATTAAATGGTTTCACCACTGGCCATGTAGTCATTTCCACTGGAAATGAAATCAACAGAAAAACGCGACCAACCAAAGCTGGATTGAATGGATTGTTACCCAAGCCCCCAAAACTCAATTTACCAGCTCCAATTGCAACCAATGCACCAACTACTATCATCCACACAGGCAAATTGGCAGGCAAATTTAAAGCCAACAACATCCCCGTAAGTGCAGCAGATCCATCCCAAATCGTATTTTCACCTTTGAGCAGATATTTCTGAATCACAAATTCAAACAACATGGAAGCAATTACTGCAGTTAGGGTAACAATGAGTGCACCCAATCCAAAAAAATACAGTGAAGCAAGTAGAGCTGGAACCAAAGCGATGATAACAGCAGTCATTTTTCCACTGACAGTTTCCCCACTATGAATATGAGGAGCTGGTGATATAATTAATTTCTCCATATACAATAATTATTTAGCTGAACGTGAACGAATAATTCCACCCACAGTAGTTTTTCCAAAGCGAATATAATCCAGCAATGGACGATTGGAAGGACAAGAATAGCTACAGCTACCACATTCAATACAATCCATCGTACGATTTTTTTCCATATCGGACCACATATTTCTTTCACTCATCGACATCAACAAGAAAGGCTCCAGACCCATTGGACAAACAGTTACACAACTTGTACATCGTATACAATTCTGAACTGGTTTGCGTACAGACTCTTCACCTTTTAAAAACACAACTCCTGAACTTCCTTTAGCCATGGGAACATTCAAATTCATCAATGAACGACCCATCATTGGTCCACCACCAACAATTTTACCAGTTCCGTCTGGGACTCCACCAGCCTGATCTACAACACTGGCCAACATTGTACCCAATCGCACTAAATAATTACCTGGATTTGGTGCATCTTTCCCTGTAACAGTCATTACACGCTCTACCATTGGTTTGTTTTTTTGTACAGCCTCATAAATTGCATAGGTTGTTTGTACATTTTGAACAACAGCTCCCACCTCGATTGGAATTTTACCGGAAGGCACCTGTCTGCGAATAAGGGCATCGATCAACTGTTTTTCACCACCTTGAGGATATCTCACTTTCAAAGCTTCGACAGATATCCCTTTGTGTTGTTTAGCAATCTTTCTCAAGTGTTCAATTGCATCTTTCTTGTTATTTTCAACACCAATAATCGCTTTTTCAACTTCAAGAGCTTTCATTAAAATGCTAACCCCAACTAGAATCTCTTCGCCCTTTTCCAACATCAATTGGTGATCACAGGTAAGATAAGACTCACATTCAACCGCATTTATAATTAAATATTCAGCTTTTTTACCCGGAGGAGGTGACAATTTAACATGCGCAGGAAATGTAGCACCACCTAATCCAACGATACCAGCCTCTTGAATTTTCTGAATAATTTCTTGTTTTGATAAATTACAGTCTCTTTTAATCTCTGAAGATCGATCTATAGTTTCTATCCATTCATCTCCATCTACATCAATAAAAACAGCAGGTCTTTTATAACCGGATGCATCCAGTTGCACATCAATTTTACTAACTTTTCCAGATACAGAAGAGTGTACATTTGCTGAAATAAAACCACTGGCTTTTCCAATCAATTGGCCCACTTTTACTAAATCACCCCTTTTAACAACCGCTTCACTAGGCGAGCCAATATAATGTGCCAATGGTATGGCTACCTGTTTTGGAAGTTCAGCCTGAACTATTTTCTTACCGGCTGCCATTTTGTTTTCTTTGGGGTGTATACCCCCTAATCTAAAGGTTTTCATATTTTCGAACTAAGATTATTCAGCACTTGCAGCTGCAACGATTTCTTCAATTTTGGATTTTTTGGGTGGAAAGTTTTTCTCTACAATAGCAGAGGTAGGACAAACATCCACACATTTACGGCATAATTTACATTTATCATCGTGGATAAAAGCCAGATTATTAGAGATAGTAATTGCTTCGTGTGGACAAACCTGTTCACATTTGGTACATGCGATACAAGCTACAGAACATTGCTTCTTAGCAATAGCACCTTTTTCTTCATTTCTGCAGCTCACATAAATACGTTTACCTTTGGGACCCTTTTTACGTAATTCTATCAACATTTTTGGACATGCAGATACACAGGCCCCACAGGCAGTACACTTATCCTGATCCACCTCAGGCAACATTGTTTCGGGATTGATTTTTATTGCATCAAATTCACAGGACACTTCACAATCACCAAAACCCAAACAACCATAGGAACAAGCAGTTTCACCACTATATAGATTATGTGCAATAAAACAATGTTTAACTCCATCATATTCATTGTTACGCGGACGATGATCACAAGTACCATCACATCTTACCACTGCAATTTTCTGAGCTTGCTCAACAACATCTTTACCCAGAATGGAGGCAACTCTAGACATGGTCTCATTTCCACCGACAGGACAGTTTAAGCCGTCCAAACTATCAGCTTTTACACATGCATCAGCAAACCCCCGACAGCCAGGAAAACCACATCCACCACAGTTGGCCGCTGGTAATGCTGCTTCAACTTCATCAATGCGAGGATCTTCAAAAACATGAAATTTCTTGGCTACAAAAAAAAGTACGATAGATGCAACAGCACCAATTACTCCAAGAGTGATTAAAGAAATTACGATTAAGTTCATAGATTATAATGTTAACAACCAGTTACCTGATTTGAAATTTCAATTTTTTGCTTAAACTATTTTTAAATAAAGACAAAATAAAATAATAGGGTACCAATGATCCTAAAGCAAATAAACCAGCTAAAGTTTCATTTGCCATATATTTTCCAAAAACGATAAGCTCTACTAAAATTAAAAGAAAAGGAATTACAAATGCGAGTAAAACAGCCAACATACCCATGGAGGTTTTACCATAAATCATTACTACATCACCAATATTATATTTTGAAATATCTGTAGATTGAATATCTACAAATTTGTCATCCATATCAGCGGATGAACAGGCACCCTTGGCATGACAGCCACTGCAAGCAGATTGTTGCAATATTTGAACTCGAATATGATCCTCAAAGATCTTATCCACTACTCCTACATGTTCAATTTCATTGTCCATTTTGTAATGTCGAGATTGCAATTTGTCTACAAATGTAATGAAAAAAAACACATATTAACAAAATATTTGTAAAAATGTTTAGTTAAGGCTAAAAAAAAACTGCCTTTCGAATGAAAGGCAGTTTAAAATTAATTGATGATATCAAATCCAGTATATGGTATCAATGCTTTTGGAATTTTTATGCCATCAGGAGTTTGATGATTTTCCAACAATGCAGCCACTATTCGAGGCAGAGCAAGTGCAGAACCATTTAAGGTATGACAAAGTTGAGTTTTCTTATCGCCACCTTTAAAGCGACATTTCAATCTGTTGGCTTGATAATTTTCAAAATTCGATACAGAACTTACTTCCAACCATCGCTCTTGAGCAGCTGAATATACTTCAAAATCGAAAGTCAATGCTGAAGTAAAACTCATATCACCCCCACACAACCGAAGTATTCTCCATGGCAACTCCAGTTTTTCAACCAATGATTGAACATAAGCAACCATATCAGTCAACGATTCGTAGGATTTATCGGGATGTTGAATCTGCACAATTTCAACTTTATCAAATTGATGTAATCTATTCAGACCACGTACATCTTTACCATAAGAACCTGCTTCACGACGGAAACAAGCTGAATACGCAGTATTTTTAATTGGAAGATCTTTTTCTTCCAAAATAACATCTCTATAGATATTGGTCACAGGTACTTCTGCAGTAGGTATTAAATACAAATCATCTAGTCCTGCGTGATACATCTGACCTTCCTTATCAGGCAATTGGCCTGTACCATACCCTGAAGCTGCATTTACTACATAGGGTGGTTGAACTTCCAAGTATCCTGCTTCTCTTGCATTATCCAAAAAGAAATTAATCAAAGCACGTTGCAAACGTGCACCTTTTCCTTTATAGAACGGAAAACCAGCACCAGTTACTTTAACACCCAATTCAAAATCGATCAAATCATATTTTTTGGCAAGATCCCAATGGGGAACAGATCCTTCAGGCAAAGTAGGCATCACACCACCTGTTCTCTCAATTAAATTATCTTCCGCATGTTTTCCAGCTGGAACAGACTCATGAGGTAGATTAGGAATTTGAACCAACAAATCATTTAATTGCAATTCGAGTGCAGACTGCTTGTCTGTCAATTCTTTAATAGAATCTTTCAATTCGGCCGTTTTTTCTTTCGCTGCATTGGCTTCTTCCATCTTACCCGACTTAAACAACATGCCAATCTCTTTGGAAAGAGCATTCATTTCTGCAGAAGCTTTATCAGCTAGAGTTTGAGTTTGCTTTCTTTCAGCATCAAGTGCTACTACCTGAGATATAATTTCTTCACCTTTGAAATGTTTTTTCGCCAAAGCTTGAAGGACAAAATCAGTATTTTCTGTAATTAATTTTAGTGTAAGCATATCTATATTTTTACAGTACAAAAATAAAAAAATCTCCTGACATTCTACAGCAGTAAAACAACAGGAGATTATATTGGAACGAAACTAAAAATTAGTTAGCTTCGAATGGTTTTACAGAAACAAAAGATCTGTTGTCTTTTCTTTTTCTAAATTCAACAACACCATCAACCAATGCAAACAAAGTATGGTCTTTACCAATACCCATATTTTCTCCTGGATGATGAACTGTTCCACGTTGACGTACGATGATATTACCGGCTTTAGCAACCTGACCACCGAATATCTTAACACCTAGTCGCTTACTTTCCGATTCACGACCGTTCTTCGAACTACCTACACCTTTCTTATGTGCCATTTTCTAAAAATTTAATCGGGTTAATTAAGCTACAATTTCTTTAATCACTAATTCTGTGAAATCTTGACGGTGACCGTTGCGTTTGCGGTATCCTTTGCGACGTTTCTTTTTGAATACAATCACTTTCTCACCACGTACATGATCCAATACTTCACATACTACTTTTGCGCCTTCAACGACTGGAGCACCTACTTTCACGTCTCCTGCATTGTCGATCAACAAAACTTTGTCGAATTCCACTTGAGCACCTGCTTCAAGCTCATTCATTCTGTGGACAAACATCTTTTTTCCGGCTTCCACCTTAAATTGTTGTCCTAAAATCTCTACAATAGCGTACATTTTATCACTATGATTTAATTACATCGGGAAGGTGAGTTGCCCTTACGGCAGAGCTTCTTTGTAAACCCTCTTCGAAACGGACTGCAAATTTAGCAATTTTATTTTATTTTTACAATCTTTTTTTGAACTATTATTCAGACAATTGTTGCAACAACAATTCCACTGCTTCCTTAGTGTTTTCCGCTTTACTTAAAGTTTTTATAAATGCACTACCTACTATAGCTCCAGAAGCATATTTCTCTACCATATCTCGAGTAGCTTTATTTGAAACTCCAAACCCAATCAAACGTGGATTTTTCAGATTCATCGAATTTATTCTGTTGAAATAATCCACTCGTGAATCAAAAGAGCTCTGAGTACCAGTTACCGCCGCAGATGAAACCATATAAATAAAACCATTGGTATTGTCATCAATCAAACGAATCCGTTCTTCAGAAGTCTCAGGTGTAATCAGAAATATAAATTCCAATCCATAATTCTCTGCTATGGATTTGTATGAATTCATAAAATCTGCCATAGGCAAATCCGGAATAATCATTCCATCAACTCCAACTCGGGCACACTCCTGACAAAAATTTTCAAATCCAAACTGCATGATTGGATTCAAATAACCCATCATAATTAATGGAATATGAATTTTTTCACGAACATTTGTGAGTTGCTCAAACAGAACTTTTAGGCTCATTCCATTTCTCAAAGCCTGATGACTACTCTCCTGAATAACAATCCCATCGGCCATTGGGTCTGAAAACGGAACACCTATTTCTACCAAATCAACTCCGTTTGACTGTAAATTTTCCAACACAGGCAAAGTATCCTCGAGTTTAGGAAATCCAGCTGTAAAGTACACAGAAAGAATTTTTTCTGATTTGGCAGCAAACAATTTATTTATTCTATTCATCTATATAATATTTTAAAGCATTATCTTAATCAAGCTTGTATTTTAAGTTGATCAATTAGCAATTTCAAGGAGTATGTATTTTTCAGACCTGGACTTATCTCGAATTTACTATTCAAATCAACACCCGCAAAATGGGGATGTTTGATTTTCAATATATCTTCAGCATCATCTTCAGTTATACCACCACTTAATAAAAACTCAGTTTTACCAGTATATTCGTTCAATTTCGACCAATCAAATTTAAGACCTGACCCACCATAAGCATCCGTTTTTGTATCAAACAAAAAATAGTCACACGCTCCTTCATATTTTTTGGTAACCGAAAAATTAAATGACAAATCAACCGAAAAGGCTTTGAAAACGACCAATCCGGCCTGTTTTAATTCAGCACATAAAGTCTCTAATTCAGCACCATGCAATTGTACCCCATCCAATTTATACTTGAATACATTCAACAATATACCCTCTAAATCCTCATTCACAAACACTCCAATTTTCTTCACAGAATTAGGCAATAGAGCAAGCAAGTCTAGAGATAAGTCACCCATATATCGGGGTGACTTAGGATAAAAAATAAATCCCATATAATCGATGCCTATGGCAGCAACTTTTTGAATATTTTCCGGGAATTTCATCCCACACACTTTCACTTTCATATCAAAAACAGCTATTCAAATTTGGGCCATCAACAATTCCCAATTTAATATGGATTAAATTTGTGAATCAAGAATGGAGACTTGTTCTACAAAATGTTTTAAAGAACCAGCCGGATCAAGTTCTTTCATAAAATTTTCACCCATCAGAAATCCTTTGTAACCAGCCCTTTTGAGCTCCAGAACTGTTTCAACTTTCGAAATACCACTTTCACTGACTTTAACGAATTCATCTGGAATCAATTTAGCCAATCGCAAAGAGGTTTGGATATCTACTTCAAAGGTTTTTAAATTTCGATTATTAACACCAACCATATCCACATAAGAATGAATATGACCCAACTCATCTTCATTGTGAATCTCAAGTAAAACTTCCAAATCCAATTCTTTGGCTTTTTTTGCCAATTCTATCGTTTTCTCAACAGAAAGTGCTGCTGCTATAAGTAATATCACATCAGCACCCATCGACTTGGCTTCATACAATTGATATTCATCAATCATGAAATCCTTACGGAGAATTGGACAAGCTACCCTTGGTCTTGCCGATGTCAAATCGTGTGGAGTTCCACCAAAATACTCATAATCAGTCAAAATTGAAATTCCCGAAGCACCAGCTTCATCATATCCTGAAGTTACAGAGACCACATTTGCATGTTCGTGAATCCAACCTTTGGAGGGCGATTTCCTTTTAAACTCAGATATAATTCCGGAACTTGATTTCAACAAGTTAGCTTTCAAGGATAAACCCTTTCGCGTCATATAGGGGTGATACTTTATTACCTCCAAAGGTGTTTTATCTTTTCTGGCAGCCACCTCAACAGCCTTATCTTCAATTATTTTATCTAAAATCGTCATATTATGAATAGGATTCAATAAACAATTCAAATGCTTTTAAAGCCAATCCACTTTTCAGTGCCTCCTCAGCTTCTTCCACACAATCACTCAATGTTTTCAATGGACAACGGGTTTGGATAGCAAAAGCTGCATTGATAAGCACAGCGTCTTTTTGTGCTTTAGTAGCCTTACCTTCTAGCACATTCATAAAAATCTTTGCAGCTTCATCTATAGTCTCTCCACCCCAAAGTTGCTTTTGTTCCAACTTGTCAAAACCCATTTTTTCGGGTGAGAAAACAAATTCACCATCATTATTGGTGATTTTTGAGTCGGCAGTCAATGATATTTCATCGTAACCATCCAAACTATGAACAATAGAATATTGACAACCCATATTCTGGTATATATAATTATAAAGACGCATCATCTTCAAATTATAAACACCTAGACATTGGTAATTGGGACGAGCAGGACTAATTAAAGGTCCAAGTACATTAAAAAAAGTTCTTACACCAAGACTTTTTCTTACTGGAGCAACATTTTTCATTGCAGGATTGAACAAAGGTGCATGTAAATAGGCGAATCTGGAATTATCCAAGGATTTTTTAATTTTGCTTTCATCCGTTGTAAATTTAGCTCCATAATACTCCAACACATTGGAAGAACCACTTACAGAAGTAGCTCCATAATTTCCATGTTTAGCGACTTCATATCCAGCACCTGCCACAACAAAACAAGCAGCTGTTGAGATATTGAATGTATTTTTACCATCTCCACCTGTACCAACAATATCCAAAGTGTCAAATTCAGACAAGTCGAGATGCAAGGCCATTTGAAGCAAGGCGTCTCTAAAACCCAACACTTCTTCAAGTTGAATGCTACGCATCAAATAAACGGAAATGAAAGCTGCAATTTGAGATTCAGTGTATACACCAGCACCCATATTGTTCATCACCACTGCAGCCTCTTCTCTTGTCAATGATTTATGATCAAATAAATGATTCAAAATTTCTTTCATATACAACAATTTTATAAAACCTTGTCAATAGATTTATTTTGTCAACCAATTTTTCAACATCTGCTCACCTTCAGGGGTCAATACAGATTCCGGATGAAATTGCACTCCTCTTACATCAAATTCTTTATGAGCCAGTGCCATTATCATACCCTCACCATCAACAGCTGTAATTTTGAGACATTCCGGCAAACTGGACCTTTCAGCTGCCCAGGAATGATACCTTCCAACTTCCAATTTGGTTGGCAAGCCATCGAACAAAACATCATTTTCAAGCACTTCAATTTCAGAACTAATGCCATGATGCACTTCTGGAAGATTAATTAATCCACCTCCAAAGGCTTCTGCAATTGCCTGTTCTCCAAGACATACCCCCAAAATACTTTTGGTAGCTGCATATTTGCGAATGACATCCAATAGAATACCAGATTCGGATGGAACACCAGGTCCTGGTGAAAGTAATATTTTATCAAAGTGATTGATTTCCTCTAATGAAATTTGGTCATTACGATGTACTTCCAAGTCATGAAAACCTAACTTCTTCAATGCATGCACAAGATTGTAGGTAAACGAATCGTAATTATCAAATACTAATATTTTCATTTTTTATATTTTATAGTTCGGAATAACAAATATTTAGCATCAACTGTGCACTAGCAATCAGTCTTTTGCTTTTTCCACGGCACTCTTTAAAGCTGCCAATTTATTATTTACTTCTTGTAATTCAGATTCTTCATCCGACTTTGCCACAACACCTGCCCCTGCCTGATAGTAAACTGTATTGTTTTTACTCACAAAGGAACGTATTGTAATTGCTTGATTGAAGCTCCCATCAAATCCAATGTACCCAAGGCAACCACCATAGGGTCCACGATCATGGGGTTCTATTTCATCGATCAACTGCATTGCCTTAATTTTGGGAGCACCCGATAAGGTACCTGCAGGAAAGGTATCAGCAAACAATTTAATCACTTTCGTATCTGGTCTCAAAACGCCAGAAACTGAAGATACTAGATGTAAAACATGAGAATAATATTGCACTTCACGAAACACATCCACTTTCACTTTATCCGCATTGCGACTCAAGTCATTCCTGGCTAAATCAACCAGCATCACGTGTTCTGCATTTTCTTTCTTATCAGAGCTTAATTTCTCAGCTAGAATCAAATCTTTCTCATCGTCACCAGTCCTTCGGAAAGTTCCGGCAATTGGTTTGATAAATGCTTTTTGTTTATTTCCATCAACCACCAAATGAGCCTCTGGAGAAGATCCAAATATTCGGAAATCCCCAAAATTAAAATAAAACAAGTATGGTGATGGATTTACTGAACGTAATGTTCGATACAATTTAAAATCATCACCCTTAAATTGCTGATAAAAACGACGTGATAATACTATTTGGAACACATTTCCTTTGTAACATTCTTCTTTCCCACGTTTCACCATCAGGCGATATTCCTCATCGGTAATATCGGATTTCTCCTCTCCTATGGGTGTAAAACTGTAAGTTGCAATATTATTATTGTTAAGCACTTCCACTACATCAGCTATCTGAGAAACTTCATTTTCTAAAAGATTTTCAATGATAGTCAATTCATTATTGAAATGATTTACAGCAATAATATATTTAAACAATACATAATGTAAACCAGGCATTGACCCTGGAGTTGTTTGACGTGCAGACAATTTTACATCTTCAAAATATTGAACAGACTCATAGGATGTGTATCCGAGTAAGCCGTTGATCAATCCATTCCCGAGTTTCTCCCCTTCCAGAGTGAATGATTTAAGAAACACATCGAAACGATCGGCTACGGTCAACTTGTTTTCAACTTTTGTTTCTATTGTAGTACCATTCGGATAGTTTTCAGTTATTAAAAAATTATTTACAGAAATTCCACCTATAGGATTGAACCCAACATAGGAATAACTATTTTCCACCCCATGATAATCAGAACTTTCCAATAAAACCGAATTTGTATATAAATCTCTGATTTTAAGATATATGCCCACTGGTGTTTGCATATCCGCAAGCATTTTCAGTGTTTTTACTTTTAATTTAATCATACGAACAATGCATTAAAGAATTACAAATTATTGAAATGCTTCACGTAAGTATCCATGTCTTTATCGCCTCTTCCGGAAACATTCAACACTATAACATCCTCTGCTTTGAAACTTTCTTTTTCCATTTTCAATAAAGCCAAAGCATGGGCAGATTCGATTGCAGGAATTATACCTTCCAATCTAGTGATTTCAAAGGCAGCTTGCAGCGCCTGTTCATCAGTTACAGCACAAACTTTAGTTCTGCCCGACTTTGCAAAATAAGCATGTGCAGGACCAATTCCGGGATAATCCAGTCCAGCAGAAATAGAATAGGGTTCAGTAATTTGACCATCTTCATCCTGCATCAATAAAGTTTTGGAACCATGAATAATCCCCATAGTACCAATAGAAATTGTAGCTGCAGTCTCACCTGAACTCACTCCCAACCCACCAGCTTCTGCTGAAACTATCTTCACTCTGGAGTCATTCAAATAATGATAATAAGTACCCATGGCATTACTACCACCACCCACGCAAGCCATTAGATAGTCTGGATAATCACGACCTTCAAGCTCTTGCAATTGCCATTTGATTTCTTCACTGATTACTGATTGAAAATATGCTACCATATCAGGATATGGATGAGGACCTACAGTAGAACCTATAATATAAAAGGAGTCAGGATTAGAACACCAATACCGGATAGCCTCATTAGTTGCATCCTTAAGGGTCATATTTCCAGATGTTACAGGTTCAACTTTCGCTCCCAACATGCGCATTTTCTGAACATTCAAAAACTGACGTTCCACATCGGTCTTACCCATAAAAACGATACATTCCAAACCCATCAAAGCACAGGCTGTAGCTGTAGCTACTCCATGTTGACCAGCACCGGTTTCTGCAATAATTCGCTTTTTACCCATTCTTTTCGCCAATAAGATCTGACCCAAAGAGTTATTTATTTTATGGGCCCCTGTATGGTTCAAATCCTCTCTTTTCAAATATATTTTTGCACCATACTCTTCTGAAAGACGAGTAGCAAAATACAAAGGGGAAGGACGTCCAACATAGTGTTTCAGCAAATGATAGAACTCAGTCTTAAAGCTATCATCTTCTTTTATAGAGGCATAAGCTATCTTTAGCTCCTCTACTATGCCATGTAAAATTTCAGGGATATAGGCACCCCCAAATTCACCATAATAACCATTAATATCCGGTTTATTCATATTCGAAAAAAATATTAAAAAAGGCTTATCGTGAGTTCGATAAGCCTTCTGAATTCGTTTTATATCTATACAGACAAAACACGGAAGATTAACTCACGAGTTGAAATTTCGTAAGCGCCACCACCAATATTTATTTTCTGTATTCATAATTTCTATTTTCGTCCACGAAGATAATCTTTTTTTTTGAAATTTGCGTCAATTTACTCAAAAATATTCAAGATTAAAATCAATTCCATCAAAAACACCATAAGAAAATATCGAATAGAAATCTCCGAGTATTATCATCTGTGATTTTTTAGAAAGTTGCAATTTCAGATCCAGATGTCTGTGACCATAAATCAAATAATCATAGGTAGTAGTTTCTAAAATTTTCTTGGAATAACGCACTAAATTCTCCTTATCCTCCCCTTTAAAAGAATTATCGCTTTTCATCACTTTAATACGACTTTGTTCCGACCACTTATATCCGAATTTCTGACCCATAGTTGATGGAACAGCACTGAAAACCGACTGAAAGAAAGGAGAATGAAACAATTTACTGATAAATTTAAAACCTTTATCGTTATCATAAAGTCCATCACCATGGGCAAGATAGAATTTCTTACCTAACCAATTCACTTCCAATGGTTGATGATGTACGATCATTCCAATTTCCTTCTCAAAATATTCAAAGGCCCATATATCATGATTTCCAGTAAAGAAATGTATTTCCACACCCTTATCAATCAATTCAGATACTTTTCCGAAGAATCTGACAAATCCTTTAGGAACTACCGTTTTATATTCAAACCAGAAATCGAACACATCACCTAGAAAAATGATTTTCGCTGCATCATTAGAAACATGATTCAACCAATCTACCACCTTTTTTTCGTGTGATTTTTTATCTTCTATTACTTTCGCACCTAGATGAATGTCTGATATAAAGTAAATTCTTTTGTTCATCCAATTTACAAGAAACCAAGTTCCAATTTAGCCTCTTCACTCATCATGTCCTTGTCCCATGCAGGTTCAAACACAATATTCACATTTACCGTTTCAACTCCATCCACACTTTCTGTTTTCATTTTCACATCTTCAACAATAAAATCAACAGCTGGACAATTTGGGGCAGTTAGAGTCATTTCGATCTCCAAATGACCACTTTCCTGAAGATCAATATTGTAGATCAAACCTAAATCGTAAATATTGACTGGTATTTCAGGATCATATACAGTACGCAACATTCGTACGATGTTTTCTTCTGCGCTTAAAAATTCATTTTCACTCATAATAATTTCAATTTAACTCTTGATAAACAAAGTTAGGATAAAATAGTTTAAATTCCGACCAAGGCATCCAATTCAGGAACACCTTGGGTCAATTGACCATGGATCAGCACAACAGTTTCCACCTTAGCCCTAATTGATAATTTATTATCTGATTTTCTGTAAATTGACTGGTGAAATACATATTTTATTCCTTCTTTACTAACCTTAAGTTTGGATACAAAAACATCACCAGGTTTCAAAGGAGTTTTAAACGCCATTTCAAGACGGGCAACCACTGGATCTACACCTTTGTTATGAAGGTCTGGAAAACTCACCTGATGGTATTCCAAAAACTCATGACGTGTATGTTCTAGATAATTCTGATACACGGAATTATTTACTATTCCTTGAATATCGCATTCATAATCACGAACTTTCATTTCAATTTCAAACATAAGCTACAATTTACGAATAATAGTCAAACCGTCACGAAGTGGTAGTATTACTTTCTCCACTGATTTGTTTTCAGCAATATATTTATTGAACTCCAAAATTTTTATTGTTTGTTCATCATTGGCTTTCACTTCTTGCACCACCTTTCCATCCCAAAGAGTATTATCAGCCAGAATGAATCCACCTTTTTTTAATTTAGGAAGAATCTGATCGAAATAGGTTTTATATTCTCTTTTGTCTGCATCAATAAAAACCAAATCAAATTCTTCATCTATTTCATTTATAATTTGCTTGGCATCCCCTATCTGCAATTTGATTTTATTTGCATAGGGTGATGAATTAAAATTTTCAAGAATAAAGTCTTCAAGTTCATCTTCAAATTCAATTGTGTACAAGAGAGCATTCTCATCCAAAGCTTCAGCCATACAAAGCGCGGAATAACCAGTGAATGTACCTATTTCAAGCACTCGTGATGGCTTTAGCATATGACAAAGCATAGAAAGCACACGACCTTGAATATGTCCAGACATCATTCTTGGATTGATCACCTTCAAATGAGTTCGCCTGTTAACTACTGCAAGATAATCGGGTTCAGGACTAGAATTTGCACCGATATATGCATCTATAATTTCCGAATTCATATTACTTGAAGATTAGAACAGATGATTTTGACAGATCAAAGACTTCGTTGGCAATTCTTTGCAATTGATCACTGGATATTGCGGCGATTAGATTACGAATTGTTTCAACATCATCCACTTTACCATATCTCAACATGCTCTTTCCAAGGTTAATCGCAAGGTTTTCTTTGTTTTCAGAGGCAAGGGCCATTTGACCTAGTAGTTGGGTTTTGTATTTTTTCAATTGTGCATCTTTCAGTTTATCATCTTTTAATGATTTCAAAGCAGCAACAACCAACTTCTCACATTTTGTAAAATTCTCTGGATCAGTGCCAAAATAAACAGACCACATGCCTGTATCTGTCATTGGTTGATACACAGAATCAACCTGATACACCAAACCATGCTTTTCACGTAAGGATAGATTCAGCAAACTATTCATCCCAGGACCACCCAAAATATTATTAAGCAGATACAATCCCAGCCTGTCTGGATGATTTAAATCATAAGCTTGATTTCCAAGCATAAAATGCATTTGATGTGTATCTTTCGCTGTGGTTAATCGTTCATTACCTGAATGAACAGGCTTTATACGTTCTGCAGCTCGAACCCCATTGTTTTCTGAAACAAAATATTTTTCCGCCCAACGAACGATCTTTTCAAATTTCACGTCACCCAAAACAAAAAACACCATTTGAGAAGGGAGATAATTACGATGTACGAAATCGTGCGCATCTTTGGGGCTAAACTCATTTAAAGTATCAGAAGAACCTAAAATATTATGTCCTATTGGATGATTTTTGAATAGAATTTCCTCAAATTCATCGTAGATCAACTCAGAGGGGCTATCATTGTAGGACTGTATTTCATCCAAAATTATCACTCTTTCCTTATCAAACTCTTTTTGAGGGAAGGTAGAATTAAAGACAATATCTCCAATCAAATCTACAGCTTTCTCCAGATGTTCGTTGAGTACACCGGCATAAACTACGGTCTCTTCTTTGGAAGTAAACGCATTAAGCTCACCACCAACATTTTCAAGTTTATTGATAATATGACCTGAGCGTCTCTTTTTCGTACCTTTAAAGAGCATATGTTCCACAAAATGAGCCATACCTTGCTCCCTTAACAATTCATCGCGTGAACCAACATTCATCACCATTCCACAATAAGACACAGCCATTTTATCCTGCTTGTGAATTATTTTAAGCCCATTATCTAAAGTATGTAAATTGTATTCCATATTTTTAAAACTGAGGCAAAATTACAACAAAATAGTGAAACAAAATAAATTAACAGAGAGTCACATTATTTGCTTTGATAATTTCATCCAACGCTCTGTTTTCAGATTTAACATTCAAAACGATTTGCCTCACCATGGATTTTAATTCGTCGATAAAAATTGAAGCCTCGTATTCACCTTTTTCTATTTGCCTCAACTTCCTCTCCCAAATACCAGTTAATTCTGCAGATTTAAGCAATTCTTCCTGGATTATTTGAACCAGCTCAACTCCTGTTTGGGTAGGAATCAAATTTTTTCTCTCTTTGCGAATATAACTACGTTTGAATAAAGTTTCAATAATAGCAGCCCTAGTCGAAGGACGACCAATTCCATTGTCTTTCATTGCATCTCGCAGTTCTTCATCATCCACCAGTTTTCCTGCAGTCTCCATTGCTCTAAGCAAAGTAGCTTCGGTATATGGTTTTGGAGGAGAAGTCCATTTCTCCTGCAGATCAGGAGCGTGAGGCCCATTTTCACCCTTCTCAAATTCAGGCAATGTATTTTCCAATTCTTCATCTTCCAGGGTGTCATCCTCCTTTTCCTTGGTAGGAATTAGAACAGCTCTCCATCCTGGCTCTAGAATTTGTTTACCTGAAGTTTTAAATGCAATACCATTGACATCACCCAATACGGTAGT
>CAZZPZ010000008.1:51971-57518 GCA_964655615.1 uncultured Paludibacter sp.
GAAAAACCAAATTTCTTATTGCATTCAACTTGCAATGAAGTAAGATCAAACAGACGAGGAGCATATTCTGTACCGGTTTTTTTAGAAACATCTGTAACAAAAAAATCATTCTGACGCAATTCACCAAGCCATGCTTCACCCTCTTCTTTGTTTTTAAACTTCCCTTTATCTGAATTGAATACGACATTTCTATAAATGGTTTTCAATTCAAAATACATTTCAGGTTTGAAATTTTCAATTTCAAGATATCTGTTCACAATCAAGGCCAAAGTTGGTGTTTGTACACGACCGATAGAAAGAACTTGTTTATTTCTTCCGTACTTTAGTGTATAAAGACGGGTTGCATTCATCCCCAACAACCAATCACCGATGGCCCTACACATACCAGCTTCGTACAAACGACGGTAATCAGATTCATCTTTCAATGATTTAAAACCTGAACGAATTGAGTCTTCGGTAAGAGATGAAATCCACAATCGTTTCACTGGGACTTTACAAAGCGCCATTTGCATAACCCAACGCTGTATCAACTCACCCTCTTGACCAGCATCACCGCAATTCACCACCTGTTCCGCTTTTTGAATCAGAGATGCTATGGTATTGAACTGCTTTTGAACACCAGACTCCTCCATCACTTTGATTGAAAATCGTTGAGGAATCATCGGCAACAGGCTTAAAGCCCAAGGTTTCCATTCTGAATGGTATTCGTGTGGTTCTTTCAATCCACACAAATGACCAAAGGTCCAGGTCACTTGATAGCCATTGCCCTCAAAATATCCATCCCTTCTTGTTTTGGCACCCAAAATATCTGCCAAATCTCTAGCCACACTTGGTTTCTCAGCAATACATACTATCATTTAGACTCTGTTTTCATTTACAAATACAAAAATAGTAAAAAAGAAATCGAAAAAAAGTCAAAAAACACAGCTAAATTATCGGAATGACCACACAAAAACAATTGGATTGAAGTTTTATTTTCAAAAAAAATAGTAACTTTGCCACCAAGTAAAATCTGAAATCGTTTAAAAAAACATAAAGAACAAATTTAGTTATGGAAGAATTAAATGCGGTAGTGCAACAGGTACTTCAGGTATCACCAATAATGAAGGTATTTCGCATCGCACCAATCGGTTGGGAATTACCCGATTTTAAACCAGGACAATTTGTAGGTATAGGTTTACCTCCTACTTCTTCACGTTGTGCCGAAGCAACAGAAGAACCAGAAGTTCCAAATCCAGACAAATTGATAAAAAGAGCATATTCAATTGCCTCTTCTAACAATACACGTGATTATGTAGAGTTTTATATTACTCTTGTTCACTCAGGTGCTTTAACTCCAAGATTGTTTGATTTGAATATTGGAGATAAAATTTGGGTTGGCAATAAATTCGTAGGTATGTTTACCTTGGATCAAATTGATGAAAACCAAAACATTGTTTTAATTGGTACAGGTACAGGGGTTGCTCCATACATGAGTATGCTTCGTTCAGATGCATTGAAAAGAAAAGGAAATATAGTGGTAATTCACGGTGCTTCTAACTCATGGGACTTGGGATATTCTTCAGAATTAAATCTTTTAGCTAATATTGCACCTCATTTCGATTACCTTCCAACTATTACAATGCCTGAGAAAGAACATACTCAATGGAATGGTAAAACTGACTTTATCCAAACTTTGTGGGAAGATGGAAGTATCGAAAAATTGTGGGGATTCAAACCAACAGCCAAAGACACTCATGTTTTCCTTTGTGGTAACCCAAAAATGGTTCAAGGAATGGTTGAATGTCTTGAAAAAGAAGGTTTTGTTGAACACAGCCGTAAACAAGAAGGTCAGATTCATATTGAAAAATTCAACTAAGATTTCAACTTCAACAATTATAAAACGAAAGCTCCAAAATATTTGGAGCTTTTTTATTTGCCATAGCCCAGAACTATCCACTTTAAAATATGGTTAAATCGTTAATTTTGTGTAAGTTTGCATATAGAATTAAGTGAATTTACAAATGGAACAATTGACTTTAATTACACCAACCTTTTTATTTTCAGCGATTTCGTTGATTTTATTAGCATATACCAATCGTTTTTTATCTTATGCCCAAGTTGTACGAAACTTGAAAGATAAATACATGAACGATCATTCATCAATTACTAAAGCACAAATTGATAATTTACGCAAAAGGTTAAGGCTGACCAAACAAATGCAGATTTTTGGAGTCATCAGTTTGTTGTTGTGTGTAGCAACTATGTTTTTGATTTATATTGGTTGGCAATTAGTTTCAGCCTATATATTTGGGGTAGCCTTGGTATTCTTAATCGTTTCCCTTGGACTTTCTGTTTGGGAAATACAAATTTCAGTTCAATCGCTAAAAATTCATTTGAGCGACATGGATCATGAGTCTTAAATATTAAACATAATCTATATGTTTCAAGGATTTATAAAAGTAGCTGCAGCTGTTCCAGAAGTTAAAGTTGCAGACACTCAATTTAATTTAGCTAAAATCAAGAATATTTTGATTCAGGCTGCAAACGAACAAGTTCAAGTAATTTGTTTTCCTGAATTATCACTGACTGCATATACCTGTGGAGATTTGTTTCTACAAAGAAGACTATTGGATGATGCGAAGGAATCACTCATTCAGTTGGCTGCATTTAGTAAGACTTATAGCCAAGTGATTATAGTAGGGCTTCCACTTGAAGTCAACCGACAATTATTCAATGTTGCTGCGGTAATTCAAAGTGGGCAAATACTTGGAATAGTTCCTAAGACACATCTCCCCAACAACAATGAGTTTTATGAGAAAAGATGGTTTAGTCCTGCGAACAATAAACACGAATACATCACCATTCTCAATCAAAACATACCATTCGGAACCAATATTTTATTCCACAATCATGAATTCAGTTTTGGAATTGAGATTTGTGAAGATCTTTGGGTGCCTATTCCACCAAGTTCACAACATTGTTTACACGGTGCAGACCTTATTTTCAATTTGTCAGCCACAAACGAATTAATTGGAAAACATCCCTATCTCAGACAGCTTATTGAACAACAATCAGCCAGATGCAATGCTGGATATATTTACAGTTCTGCAGGAAATGGAGAATCAACTACTGATCTAGTTTATGCTGGCAATGCTATAATAGCAGAAAATGGAAAAATAATTGCAGCATCAAAAAGATTTGAATCAGACGAAATTTACCTTTCAAGTGAGATTGATATTGAAAAAATAAAAGCTGAAAGATTGAGAAACTCAAACTTTTTCAACAGTTGCAATGACGATATTTATAAAATGGTACCTTTTGCATCCGTTGAAAATACGCATTTCATATTATCAAGAACTATAAACAAAACACCTTTTGTACCTCCAGTAGAGAACAAAGACAGACACTGCGAAGAAATTTTCAACATTCAAGTGGGAGGTTTGGTCAAACGATGGAAACACACACAGGCCAAATCTTTGGTTTTGGGTATCTCTGGAGGATTGGATTCAACATTGGCTCTATTGGTATGTGTAAAAGCAGCAGACAAACTAGGTTGGGATAGAAAAATGATATATGGTGTTACTATGCCAGGTTTTGGAACAACAGACAGAACATACAACAATGCCATCGAACTTATCGACTCCTTAGGTGTAAGTAAATTAGAGATTTCCATAGCAGAAGCAAGTCATTTACACATGAAGGACATAGGACATGACCCGAACATACACGATGTCACCTATGAAAACACGCAAGCAAGGGAAAGGACACAAATTTTGATGAATTTAGCAAACAAACTATCTGGATTTGTCGTTGGAACAGGTGATTTGTCCGAGTTGGCATTGGGTTGGGCAACATACAATGGAGATCACATGTCTATGTATGGTGTAAATAGTGGAGTACCCAAAACCTTGGTTAGGTATTTAGTGTCATGGGTAGGACAAAGTTTGGGAGGCAAATCGAATGAAATTTTACATGACATACTCGAAACACCCGTAAGTCCGGAACTATTACCAGCAGATGCAAGTGGCAATATAGCACAAAAAACAGAAGATTTAGTAGGGCCCTATGAATTACATGATTTTTACCTCTATTATTTTGTACGTTTTGGATTCAGTCCAGACAAAATTCTGTTTTTAGCAAAAGAAGCTTTCAAGGATAAATATGAAGATGAATTTATAGAGAAATGGCTTAAAGTTTTTGTAAGAAGATTTTTCTCTCAACAATTCAAAAGATCTTGTATGCCAGATGGACCTAAGGTTGGTTCCATTAATTTATCACCCAGGGGTGATTGGCGTATGCCAAGTGATGCAGTTGCTTTTGAAGTATAATAGAAACAAATAAATATGACAAATTTCTTAAACATTTTTTCAACCAATTTATATTGGGGTAATACCGCACAGGAGTGGTTAGTTGCTGCAGCCTATATAGTGGGTGCATTTATATTAAATCGCATAATTATATACCTGAATAAAAATGTGATTCAGAAATTAACTGCAAAAACGAATAGCAATATTGACGACATTTTATTTCGTCTGTTAGAAGCACCTGTACTTTTCGGCATTGTATTATTTGCAATATTCCTTGCATCTGAAAGTTTAAACTTAGAAGAAAAGGTTCAATTCATTATTGACAAATCATTCCGAATTCTAATTGTGGTGAATATCACTTGGTTTGTTGCCAGACTTACAAAAGCATTGATTGAAGAATTTATGTCTCCTAAAGAAGGTGAGGTAATTCACGGGCGTCAGATTGACCACCATGTGATCGTGCTCACACAAAAAACAACTGGAATTATTGTTTGGGTAATAGGAATAGTTTGGGCATTAACAAATGTAGGTTATAACGTCAGTGCCCTTTTAGGCACATTGGGTATAGGAGGATTGGCTTTTGCTTTGGCAGCCCAGGATACAATCAAAAATATTTTTGGAGGACTGACCATTTTGACAGATAGACCTTTCAAATTAGGTGATAGAATATTAGTAGATGGGTTTGATGGTATTGTAGAGGATATTGGAGTAAGAAGTACACGTATTCGTACTATGGAAAGAAAATTGGTTACTATTCCAAACTCCAAACTAACGGATGCATCCATTGAAAATGTGAGTGAAGAACCTATGAGAAGAGTTCTCACCAAATTAGGTGTGACTTACAGTACTACACCTGAAAAAATGGACGAAGCATTATCTATTCTTAAAAACTTACCTACTGAAATTGATTTAATTTCCGATGAAAACTACACCTACTTTTCAGACTGGGGTGATTTCTCATTAAATATAACCTTTATCTATTTCATTAAGAAGGAATCAGATATTCCAGAAACGATTTCGACAGTAAACCGAGCTATTTTAAAGAAATTCAATGCTTCAGGTTTGAGTTTTGCTTTCCCTACACAAACCATTCATTTGGAGAAGTAATATTTGAGCTTCTGGCAAATACAGCAACAGGCCTCAGGCTTCAGGCTTCAAGCTTCAAGGTTAAAGCAGCAGACAAATACAAAATACAATTCCTAAAGCATGTAGCTTGAGGCTTGGAGCTTGGAGCTTGAGGCTTGGAGCTTGGAGCTTG
>CAZZPZ010000008.1:57618-68037 GCA_964655615.1 uncultured Paludibacter sp.
AGCTTGAGGCTTGGAGCTTGGAGCTTGAGGCTTGGAGCTTGGAGCTTGGAGCTATAAAAGCTTAAATCTAACACGCCACCGTCCATTTTCAAAATCATGGCTTAGAATAGTAAATTCACCAATTTCTGAAGTATTTTGAACATGTTGCCCAATACAAGCACAGGCATCATAGTCACCCACACGAACAACCCTCAGGGTTTCAGAAGCATCTATCGGAAGTTTAGAGAGGTCAACAATTTTTTGTGCATCCTCACGTTTCATAAGCTCTTCATAAACAGGAAGATTCATTTTAATCACCTCATTCACTTTGTGAATGATTAACTGAATTTCCTCCTCTGTCGGAGCATTTTCCAAGGCATAATCACATTTTGATTTTTTTCGTTCAATATGTGCATTCATAGAACGAGGACAACCAAACATTCTTACCATCGTTTGGTTAAGAATATGCTCTGTAGTGTGCATTTCTAAAGGATAAAGCTTCTTTGCTTCGTTTAATTGGGGTTCTTGCATGTTTTTCTAAAGTTGACCATTTATTTAACACAAATATATATCAAACTCTTTAAATAAAATATTACAAGATTTCATTTTTCGAGTCCTTATTGTAAATTTGTACAGTCAATATTTCAGCCAATGAAAAAAACTCTAATCTTAAATATCGCTCTATTTTTAACTTTAAATGCAAATGCTAGTTTTAAAGTTACAGTAAAAAACACTTTTGGTAAAACAATCAAAGATGCACCTGTTGAGATTTGTTTATCTAAATTAAATAAGTATAACGGTGAAAAATTATTCATTTTTATAGATGGCAATGAAATATCCAGTCAGATGGATGATTTGGATAGAGATGGTAAATGGGATGTTATTTCATTTATTGAAGATTTCCAAGCTTATGAAACGAAAAAAGTAGTTTTAAAACCTGGAACTTCAAAAGAATACACCTCATTGGTATACACAAGCTTAATCAAGAAAAACATCGACGGAAGTTTGCAACAAGTAGATTCAGCATCTTCTGACAAGAATGATATGTACAACAAAATGCATCATCATGGTGTAGCTTTTGAATCCGATAAGATTGCCTATCGTATATATTTCGACAATAAAAGCACCATAGACATTTATGGTAAAAAACGATATGGTTTGGAACTCAAGGAAACTAATTGGTATCCAACAGAAGAACAACTTTCCATGGGCTTTGGAGATGACATTTTACTCGTATCTAGTTGGGTAGGTAATGGTGCAATCAAAGCTTGGAATGGAGAAAAAGCGATTCATTTAGAAAAATTCTCAAAACGCACACACCGAATCATTGCAAAAGGACCTGTAAGAGCAATCGTACAAAGTGAATTGAATGACTGGGAATATGAGGGAGAGAAAATCAATTTGATTGTAAGATACACTCTTTATGGGTGTCACCGGGATGTGATTGCAGATGTTTATAGCAACAAACCCATTAAAAACTTGGCTACTGGAGTTCAACAAATAGGTGGAGGAGAATTATTTCAAACCGATGATTTGGTTGGCTCTTGGGGAAGTTGGTATCCACAACCAGACACAGTCAAATACAAAAAAGAAACAGTGGGATTAGGCCTGTATCTACAGAAAATAGGCCATCAAGTTCAAGATGGTGTTAATAATTTAATTGTATTTCCCAATACTGGGCATCAAAGATATTATTTTACAACCCTGGCAATGAAGGAAAATGAAAATACAATTAAAGACGCTAGGGAATTTTTCATTTATCTGAAGGAGTGGAAAAAAGAAATCAATGCTATTGAAGTAGTTTATTGACTTTGAATTTTTAATACAAAAATTTAATCTTTTATATTATCCCAGCACCTTCACGTATTAGTTCAGGTTCATCACCGGTGCAATCAATGATTGTGGTAAAGTCATAATTGGCAATACCTCCATCAACTACAAGTTCTACCAAATCGCCCAAGGATTCATGTATCAATTCTGGGTCTGTGAGATATTCAATATCATCCTCATCAGAATACACAGAACTAACCATCATTGGATTACCTAATTCTTTCACAATTTCAAGCACAACTTTATGATCTGGAATTCGAATTCCCACTTCTTTCTTGTTCTTAAATAATTTAGGAAGTTTATTGCTTCCTTGAAGTAAAAAGGTAAACGGACCAGGCAGATTTTGTTTTAGGAGTTTAAATGCATCATCATCCATTCGGGCATATTCACTAACTTGTCGTAGACTCTCACAAACGAAAGATAGATTGAATTTACGCAAATCTTTTTTCTTTAATCTGGAAATATATTCAACACCTTTGACATTGCTTAAATTGCAAGCAAAAACATATACCGCATCCGTAGGTAAAATAACAACTCCACCATTTTTCAAGATTTCCACAACCCTGGAGACATCTTTAATATTCGGATTTTCCGGATAGATTTTTAAAAGCATTTTAAATCTCTTTTTTGCGCCAATGACCGGTTTGCAAATATAAATAACTTGAAACACCAATAATAATCCAATACACAAATTCGGACATCCAAACTATATGCACAGGATAAGGATGGTATATGGCTGTATAATACACATATGAAATGTAGAAAAATAAAGTAACAACTTCAATTATAAACGAAACCTTTGTATTGCCTGTTCCACTGACTGCATTAAATACAGTATTACCCATAGCGCACAAAAGATTGGCAATAGCCACAATTTTAAGTACAGGTATACTAGCCTCAATCAAATTAGGATCGTTGGTGTAAATCCAGGCAAATTGAGCCGGAAAAAAGAAAGTGAACAACATAAATGGAAGTACTGCTACAAAGGAAAATACTGTCATTTTATTTGTAAAACCAATTACCTTATCCTTGTCACCAGCCCCTATCATATTACTTACAACAGTATTTACTGTAGTAGACAAAGCAATACCGGGGATCATTAACAAGAAATACAAACTACGACCAATATTCGTAGCTGCCAAAGCCGTTTCTCCCATACGCTCAATAAACAAGAAGAAAGTGAACCAAGTGGATATAGAAATAAAAAACTGGAACATCATAAAAATTGACAACTTTAGAATTTGGGAAGTAACCTCCCATTTCAATTTAAGTTGTTGATACAATTTATATATGTGCAACTCTTTTTTCTGAAGTGTGTGAACAAGTAAATAAACAGTAGTTATTCCTTCAGCAATCACTGAAGCCAAAGCAGCTCCGGCTATACCCATTTCGGGAAAACCATACTTACCAAAAATTAACAAATAATCCAATACAACATTAACTCCCGCTGTGATAAATGCAGAAACTGTCAGAATTCTAGTTTGAGTAATACCAACAAAAAGTGCTCTAAACAACACATTTATAAATGCAAACAAGATACCGTAGATACGCCAGTCCAGATATTCCAAAGAGGCATTTAGTATTGTTTCAGAACTTACCATCCAACTCAGCATTTGTTTGTCAAACAGCAAAACAAACACCATGAATAAGACTGACAAAAGAATATTGAAAAGCAGACCATTATTGAAAACAACACCTATATCCCCAAAATTCTTCTCCCCATTACGGCGACCAATAATAATCTGAACTCCTTGACTAAAGCCAAAACCAATCACATAAATCGCAAAGAAAAAAACACCGGCTATAGCTGAACCACCCAATGCAACCTCCCCCACTCTTCCCAAGAAGGCAGTATCAGTAACATTCAGGATATTTTGTGCCACCAAAGTAAGCACTATAGGAAAAGTAATCTTGAAAAGTTCTTTGTTAGAAGTCATTTGTGAAAATTTATACAAATGTACTAAAAACAAGTGAGTTCGAATAAAGTTTAAGTATAGACCATCAATCCAGATCTATGACACACTTCATTTCATTTCAGCTCTGATATTTTGAACTTTAATTGACATTGGAAGATCGGCAGGATTCGACCAGTTGTAAGTAAAATAATAAGTTCTAGTGCCATAATAGAATTCATTGATATCTACCGCAAGTTCAACCGAACTCACTGTATCCGACTTCAATTGAGATAAGTCAAAGGAAACCAATCCCCATTTGGTGTACTCAGGATAATCATCATTTGCATTGTGTCTGAATTCTAGATGTACTTTACCATCAGTGAACACATTGGAAGTATCTGAGATCAAGTTGATATAATGCATGGTATTCAGTCCAGGATATACGAATTCAACATTCAAATATCCACCACCGACCCAAATCGAACGGATAGTCACAGGATCATTTCCAATACTATCCTCTGTGGCTTCGCTAATCTGAAATATACCTTTAGTCAACACATCATATGCATTGTATAACTTAACTGTATATTGATAATCCATATTATCCACTTCACTGAGCAATTCAACATCAGCAAGAATTCTTTTACCAGTAGTCGGATAGTAATCAGTCAAATTCGTTTCGTCAATTTTTATTACCGAACTATCATCTTGTACGATTGAAAACAATGCAGACGAGTCGGGATTCAACACAGTACCAAATGCAGAATACAAGTACAATGGCTCATTTTCTTCTTTATCACAAGAGATAAGCAAGGGCAAAAACACTAACAGTAAGAATATCTTTTTCATTTTCGTTTTATTATATAAGCTAATTCAAAATAGAATAAAAGCTTAAGAATTTTTTAATAATATGATGATGATCTAATAGAAAATCTTGCATCAAAATTAGTTAAAATCAATTTTAGTAAAATAAATTTCAGTCAAAAATAAGCTAAAATCAGTGAATAGAAAAATTGTTAACATCCTATAAGAATTAGGTCTTTGTTTTTATTGAATATAAATTTTATCTTTGTGAATAATCTATCTAAACCTTTATATGAACCTTATTAACAACAAACAAAAATGAGCGAAAACACAATGGAAGAAGTAAAAAAACCATCGTTGGAAAAGTTAAAAGCATTGCAACTTGCGATGGACAAAATTGAAAAAGACCACGGAAAAGGCACTATCATGAGAATGGGTGACCATCAAGTGGAAGAAATACCAGTAATCTCAACCGGATCAATCGGTTTGAATGTTGCACTCGGTGTGGGTGGGTATCCTCGAGGTAGAGTAATTGAGATCTTTGGTCCTGAATCCTCAGGAAAAACCACTTTGGCAATTCATGCAATTGCTGAAACACAAAAAAGTGGAGGTATAGCTGCGATTATAGATGCTGAACACGCCTTTGATCGTTTTTATGCTGAAAAACTTGGAGTTAATACCGATGAATTATTGATTTCACAACCAGACAATGGGGAACAAGCATTGGAAATTGCCGATCAATTGATTCGTTCTTCTGCTGTTGATTTGGTGGTAATTGACTCAGTTGCTGCACTAACACCCAAAGCGGAGTTGGAAGGTGACATGGGAGACTCTAAAATGGGCTTACAAGCTCGATTAATGTCTCAAGCATTGCGTAAACTTACAGCTAACATCAACAAGACAAATACAACCTGTATTTTCATCAACCAATTGCGTGATAAAATTGGAGTGATGTTTGGAAATCCAGAAACTACCACAGGTGGTAATGCCTTGAAATTCTATTCATCTGTTCGTTTGGATATTCGTCGAATCAGTCAGTTGAAAGACGGAGAAAATGCAATTGGTAACCAAACAAGAGTAAAGGTTGTTAAGAACAAAGTAGCGCCCCCATTCCGTAAAGCTGAATTTGACATCATGTTTGGTGAAGGTATTTCCAAAACAGGTGAAATCTTAGATTTAGGTGTTGAATATGGTGTAATTAAAAAGAGTGGATCTTGGTTTAGTTATGGTGAAACTAAGTTAGCTCAAGGACGTGACGCTTCTAAAAACTTAATCAAAGACAATCCAGAATTGGCTGCAGAACTTGAAGGTAAGATAACTGAAATTCTGTCTAAAGACTAATTCACAATACATTAAATTAGAAACGTCCAAAGTTAAAATTAATTTTGGACGTTTTTTTATTGAAGTTTGTTGAAAAATTCGCTGTGAAAACAGCGATGAAAAGATTAATATTCTTCCGATTGTTTTAATTTCAAATTAGTTGCATCTTCAAAACTGATCATAAGTTCCAATGATTTACGGATTTCAAGCAACACATTCCCTGAAGAATTCTTCCAAAAAGTAAAATACCTTAATTTATCAGCCATCATAGCTTCTTTTTCATTGGATTTATATTGTTTATATGGTTGTAAAAAGACAATGGTTTCTTTCCCTTTACCATATTTTAGCTCCATATCACTTTTAACTGATTGATAATTGTTTTTTATCTTTTCAAAATTATCTATTGACTTGAATAGTACGACTACCTTCCATATCTGTTGAGTTTTAGCAGTTGGATACAAATACAGTTTCACAGGCTGGTTATCGTAATTACCAACAAGCTGCATATAGTTTAATTCTTTTTTTACTAAAAAATAACCTTTTGAAATCAAGAGTTTGGAGAATTCGGTAATGCTACCTTGAATTTGAATGTTATCAAATCTCAGATGCGACTGCGAATATAAAGTACTGAATGAAAATAAGGATAATGCGAAAACTAGGGTTTTTAAAAATTTCATATTTATGTTTGCTGATTAATATCCATAAACATGTTAAAAAATTCAAAGAAAAGATAGGCAAATGCTTAGTGTCATTTAAAACACTTTATATGACAAATATAGTACAATTTATAATTATTACAAACAATTCTTTGAATAATTTTCTTATAAATAACCCTTTTTTATTTTGAAACGTCAAACAGTACCTTATTATAATCATACCGAGATAGTTTTTTTATTATTTTTGCACTATAAACAATAGGAAAGCATTATTTAAAATTCAATATTGACAATCAAATGGAAAAAATTAAAAACGAAAAAATGACCAAAAGTGCTGAGATTTACTTTATAGATGGTTGTGGTCGTTGTCCATTAATGGCCACTGATAAATGCAAAGCGCGTACCTGGCAGAATGAAATTTTAGAATTGCGTCGTATTGTATTGGAATGTGGTTTAAAAGAAGAATCCAAATGGGGCATGCCAGTATATACGCAAGATGGTAAAAACATCGTAATGGTTAGTGCTTTTAAAGAGAGTGCATCTATTAATTTTTTTAAAGGTGCATTATTGAATGATTTTCATTCTCTAATGAAAGCTCCAGGAGATAACTCACAATCAGCAAGATATGTAAAGTTTACTGAATTGGAAACGATTATCAACAATGAAGAACATTTGAAAAACCTAATAGCACAGGCAATAGAAGTAGAAAAAGCGGGGTTGAAAATTGAACCCAAGAAAGCAAGTGAATATGAGGTACCTGTAGAATTGGAAGAAATGTTTGAAGAAATGCCGGAATTAAAGAAGGCCTTTTACTCCTTGACTCCAGGAAGACAAAAAGCATATTTGATTTTTATAGGTTCGGCCAAACAATCAGCAACAAGGATAGGACGTATAGAAAAATACATCCCTCAAATCCTGGAAGGCAGAGGGATGTATGATTAATTTTTTGATTTCAATTCTGAATTCAGAAAAGTCAATTACAATTTAGAAAAATCCTTAATTAAGTGGAAAATTAAGCATCCACTTTACACCGAATTTATCTGAAAATTCAGCATAATAAGCACCCCAGAAAGTCTCCTGTAGTTCTTTCCCAATTTTACCACCTTGAGATAAGGTTTGATAAATGTTTTCAGTTTCTTCTTTTGAACTTGGTTCCAGACTTAAATACAGATTATTTCCAATATTCACTTGATGTCCCAGTTCTGCAGGAGCATCCGATATCATCAATTTAAAACCATCCACAATTTGCAATTCTGCATGCATGATCTGGTTTGCAACTGATTCAGGAATAGCAGGATGATTTGGGTTGGGAGGTAAATTCTTGAATCGCATAACCGGGTGGGGTTTTTCTATTTTAAAAACACTTTTGTAGAATTCATACGCTTCCTCTGCATTACCAGCAAAATTCAAATAGGCCGATACTTTGTAACTCATTTTAATATATAGAATTTAATAATTTGATAAATTGTTATGTAAATTAATTAGACTCAATTCAAACAGATTTCTAGTCAACTAAGTTCATCAACTCTGAAAACATTCTTCACAAAAAGATTGTTTCAATTCAGATCTAAGTTATTATTGGTTTAGTCCAACATTTTCTGAAGAGCCACCACATCCAGCAACCGATTAAACTTCTCACCTACATTTTTAAAATGCGCACATTTCTCATACCCACATTTCTCAAAAAGAGCAATACTTGAAGTATTTTCCCCAGTGACGATAGCCAATAAAACCACTATTCCAGACAATTTTGCAACAGGTTCTAGCAAAGTCAGTACTTCCCTGCCAATACCCTTTGAAGTTAACTCAGGTTTCAAATAAAGGGTTATTTCAGCAGATCGATCATATGCTTGTCTTTTTTTGTATGGAGCAAAATAACAATACCCAGCAATTTGACCCTCATTTAGAATTAAATAAGACTTGTATTTGGGATGAGAAAGATAAATTGCCTCTTTCAATTCATTAACAGATATAGGTTCCGTATGAAAAGTAGCAGTTGAATTTAAAATATAATAATCATAAATCTCCTTCACCACAAGTAGCTCATTTTCTGACAATTCAGATAATTTTATTTCCATGTTTTATAATTTTATTTTTTTTGAATAAAATCTACAATAAGGAGCAATCCCACAGCTATCGCATTTTGGAGAACGGGCAGTACACACATAACGTCCATGAAGGATTAACCAATGATGAGCACGAGGTATTAATTCTTTTGGAATATATTTAATCAATGTAAGCTCTGTTTGTAGCGGATTTTTTGAATTAGTTACCAAGCCTATTCTTTCTGAAACTCTAAAAACGTGCGTATCAACAGCCATAGTAGGTTGATTGTATATTACAGATGCAATTACATTTGCAGTTTTTCGACCTACACCAGGCAGTTTCTGTAATTCTTCCACATCTGCAGGAACTTCACTACCATATTCAGTGACAAGTTTCACTGCCATTCCATGAAGGCTCTTGGATTTATTGTTTGGAAAAGTGATCGATTTTATATATTCAAAAATAACTTCAGGTGAAGATGCTGCCATAGATTCAGGAGTTGGGAATGCCTCGAACAATCGAAGAGTTTCCATATTGACACGTTTATCTGTGCACTGAGCTGAAAGAATCACAGCGACTAAAAGTTCATATGGATTTCGATGATGCAATTCCGTCTCTGCAACAGGCATATTGGTTAAGAACCATTCTATAATTTTTTGATATCTTTCTTTTCTATTCATATATTAATTGTTTCTGGCCAATACAAATTACAGCTTCAGGCTTCAGGCTTCAGGCAAATACAGCATCAAGCTGCAGGCTTCAAGCTGCAGGCCAATACAAAATACAAGGCATGTGGCTTGAGGCTTGAGGCTTTCTTGATTGCGGCTTAAATTCATCTCTTTCTCAATATTATCCATATAATAACAGGAGCACCAAATAAAGCCGAAACAGTATTGATAGGCAAAGTATAAGTAGGTATTTGAGTGAGTAAATCACATAATAAAAGTAAAGCTGACCCAATCAAAATTCCTGATGGAATCAATATCCTATGTTGTGATGTTTTAAATACTCCTCTAGCAATGTGAGGTATTGCAACACCCACAAATGCGATAGGACCTGTAAAAGCTGTTATACCTCCAGCCAAAAGTCCTGTAGCCAGCACAATTAACAATCTAGTATGAAGAATTGAAATTCCAAGCCCTTTAGCATAATTTTCACCCAACAAAAAACCATCCAATTTTTTGTGTAAAAACAAGCTCAATAAAATTCCAAAGAGCACTATCGGTATAAGTATTGAAAGATTATCCCAACTAACGGCACTTAAGCTACCAAAAGTCCACAATACAAATAACTTTAATGCATCAGGATTTGAAAAATTTTGTATGATACTTACAATAGAACTTGCTATTGTTCCAAACATAATACCAACAATCAATAATGAAACGGAATTATGTAGTTTGAATGAAACTAATATAACCATTAATAACACAACAGCACCACCAGCGATAGCAGCAATTATGGTAGCCCAACCACTTACCAACATAAAAGCAGGTACGAAAGCAGCATACATGGTTGTCAATGCCACTCCAAGACCAGCACCGGAACTAACTCCCAAAATGTAAGGATCAGCCAATGGGTTGCGAAAAAGCGTTTGCATCAATAGCCCTGCCACAGACAAAGCACTTCCGACCAATACTGCAGTAATAGCTTTGGGCAATCTAAAATTAGATAGAATTTGATGGTGCATTTTATCGATCTCACCTCCAGTAAAAAAGGATAAAATTTCATTGATAGAAATATCTACACTTCCCACAGAGACATCCACAATAAACAAAATTGCAAATGCAAGAAAAAACAACAAAAACAATAAAGTACGATATCTCATTTTTATCACTATTAAAGAACAGCTTCGGGCTTCGGGCTTTAAAAAATTCCAGCTTGAGGCTTGA
>CAZZPZ010000008.1:68137-69654 GCA_964655615.1 uncultured Paludibacter sp.
GCTTGAGGCCTGAGGCTGATGCTTGAGGCCTGCTTCTTGAAGCTTTTAGCTAAAATTGCCGATCCCCATAATGAGAACCGGCAATTCAAAATTAGTAAAAAATATTTATTATTTAACGTTGAATGCTACTCGAAGTTCATCAATTTCAGCATCACCCATAGGCACTAAAGGACCGATTGATGTAGCCAGAACCAATGAATTTGCACTAAACTCAGCAACTTCCAAGTAATCAAAAGTATTCAACAATTTATCTCCAGTAATGATAGCAGCATCATTTTCCACTAGCACTACGCGATGTTTTTTGAATAACGAAGCAGTTGCATCTATATCCTCGTATATTTTTCCAAAAGGTATATTCGGAACATCTTGCAAGAAAATCCAGCTTTCAGGAATAGTACGTACATCAAATTTACTTCCACTTACAGCGTGAGCCATCAAATTGGTTGACTGTGTCACAATGATGGAATTGATATGAGGATTCATTTGGTAAATTTTGTGATGTAAGGCTACGGAGCGACTAGGCACTTTACCTGCTTCGGCCATCCCATTTTTAATTTGAACCAAATCTTTAGGCAAAATATCCCAACGAGCAACATCTCTTGGAGTAATAAGAAAATCATTGTCTTTCCAACGAACCGATACTGTTCCATAAGTTGATATCATTAAACCCTGATCACAAGCACGACGAATAATTTTCACCATGTCTGTACGAATTTCTCTTTCATCGGAAGGATATTCCACATCCATGAAAGTGCGAATATTTTTAGGAAACTTATCTACATAGGATTTGATTTGTTCATCAGACAATGAATTAACTGTACCCAGTTTTTTAGCATTGATTATTGTGCGACAACAAAACTCCAAGGTTTCAAAACGTTGGTAGGCATCCATCATGTCTGTACCACCCAAAACAACGGCATGGTTCTCCATAATCACTGCCTTAAAATTTGGATTTTTAAACTGTTCCGCAATTTTCTTTCCTAGATCTTCGCTTCCCGGACAACCATAAGGAGCAAAACCAATTTCACCACAAATTTGATTTGCCTGAGGTACAATGCGAGTATCTGGCACCTGACGAGCTATAGAGAAAGCCACTAATGCAGGTGGATGCGCGTGAATGATTGCAGTTAATTCAGGTCTTGATTCATAAATTGCCTTGTGAAATGGAAACTCAGATGAAGGTTTATGAAGTCCTACCTTCGTACCATCTTTTTTAATGCAAATAATATCAGCAGTAGTTAGATTTCCTTTATCCACACCTGAGGGTGTAATCCAGATATCTCCATTTTCATCTCTGATTGAAATATTTCCACCAGAAGTAGTTGTCATTCCACTACGATAAATACGACCGATAATCACATTGATTTGTTCTACCGGGTGCATAAATTTAACATCAAGCTGTTTCATAGAGTAGTTTTTCTTTTGATTTTCCATTTTTCTAGTGCAAAATTACTCAATTTTCATCGTTCAGTGATGAATATTGTGAAGTTAATACTGTTTTAATTGATTTTGAAAGC
>CAZZPZ010000008.1:69754-111681 GCA_964655615.1 uncultured Paludibacter sp.
TTTGACATTATATCCAAAGCTTCACGCATATCGTCATTATTACCTCCAGATGTACTTACTAAGTGTGTGTATCCATAATGTACTTTGTAAAAATTAAACATAGCTGAAAAATTAGGATCAGAAGGTCCGGCAAAGAAATTTAAACAACCGTCGAATGACATGATTGAATCAGCTTGTTCTACTAATTCTTGGGATGGAGCAAACACAAATACGTCATGATATCCTATATCCCCACTGATTTCTTTCAAATAACGAACTGGATTTTCAATTTCATTTGTGTTTATATATTTCAAATCAATACCTGCAGCTGATGCTAATTCTACAGAATATAATGAAGCTGCATGTTCAATTTTTTTTTGATCTTTTCCCGTAACAATTAATAATTTAGGTCTAATATCTTGGCGGTGAATTATATAATTAATTGCAGCAAGTCCCATAGGTCCCACACCACCCAATATAGCCATATTTCCACCATTAATTATTTCCATTTGATGTACATAACTTCCAGGTTTAATGTGGTAATTGGCGTGCATTGCTCCTATCACACATGACAATGGTTCAGATAATGACGCAGGATAAAATCCTTCTCCTTTATAAACAAATAAACAATCTTTCTCCATTACTTCGTTCGGAATAATCACGTAAGTTGCATCACCTCCTATAAACTGGTAACTATAACCAGGAGCACTTAAAACACCTACTGGTCCATCCTCAAAATTCAATGCAGGTTGAATTGAAAATTTATCTCCAGCCTTGAATTGAGAAGCCCATTTTGAACCTACTTGTACCAATTCGCCGGCAAATTCATGACCGATGATAATTGGATTGTCAGATACATCATTGGGTATTCTTTTATGATCTGTGCCTTGTGTTGCTGCTTTATAAGATGACATACAAAGTGAGTCAGAGACTACTTTTGCAAGGATCTCATCTTCATTGATATCAGGCAATTCAAAAGTCTCCATACGAAGATCTTTCTTGCCATACAATCGAATAGCAGTTGTTTTCATTATACTCGTTTATTAATTTAACATAACTTGTCCACCAGTAATAGGCAATGCCTGACCGGTTTCACCACATTGTTCCATCAGATACAACACTCCTTTTGTTACATCTGCAGGGGTACAACCCTTTCGCATAGGAACTTGTGCAAGATAAAACTCTTTTACATCCTCAATTGTTTTCGCTCCTGGCACTTTTCCAGCACGAAGATATTGAACAAAAAGACCATTTTCAGGATCACTCCATAGTGGACCTTCATAAAAATTACCAGGTGCTATTGAATTTACCTTAATTCTGAAGGGAGCCAATTCCAATGCAAAGGATTGAGTCAAACCTATTCCTCCAAATTTTCCACCGGCATAGGCGAAGTTTGCTTTGCTTCCTCTCAATCCTGATTTGGAATTAATTTGAATGATATCTGCATAATACTCTTTGCTGTACTTAGTTTGTAATTTCATAATTGGCGAAACTACTTTAGTACAATAAAAATACGCATTGTAATTGATTTTAGTCACAAATTCAAAATCCTCAGCTGTCATATCTTCCAAACCTCCTGCACGCAGCACTCCTGCATTGCTTACAAAGGTATCTACACCTCCAAATTGACAGATGGTTTGGTGAATCAAATGCTCAATACTAGGAATCTCTGATACATTGGTTTTAACAAATATAGATTTGTTGGACTTAGCTGAGGAAGAAAAACGTTTGGCAGTTGCTTCTCCCACTTTCTCATTCAAATCGGCAACAATGATATTTGCCCCTTCATCCATCAAACAGGATGCTATTCCTTCACCAAAGCCCTGAGCTGCTCCTGTTACTATAATATTCTTATTATTTGCTCTACCATTGGCTGACTGTGCGCCTATGCTTCTGCGGTAGTTTTCTACTTCCCAATTATCTATGAAATCAATTTGATCCTGAGTCATCGGATGAGCACCTCCAAAGGAATTAGATAAAAATGCTATCTGAATCGCATCCTCAAACACGTCAAGTATAGTATCGCATTGGGTAGGGTGATCTCCTATAGCTACCAAACCTACACCTTTAATAAGGAGAACTTTAGGCAAGTATCCAAATTTAGCCACAAATGCAGGAATTTCTTTCTCTGCTGTTTTCAATATATCTTCTGCAGTATCAGCATTGATGAAAATAGAATTGGACTTGCAGTAAACTATTGCATCGGGAGTAAATGGGCGAGAAATATCTTTCTGATTATCCACAGAATCGTAAAAATATTTGATCAATTCATTCTTACGTACACGCAAGGTTTTTAAACCCTCAGCTGAAACCATCATACGAATTGCAGGGACAGTTTTGTCAACCAAAGAACAGGTTGCCCGTGAAGCCGTTGGTAATAAACTCTTTAAATTTAACTCTAACTTATCCAAGATATCGGTATAAATTACCTTGATATCGTCAATTGTGTCGGAAGCTACGAAAATACCATGATTCTGCAACCAAATCACTTTTGGTTCTTCTTGAAACTTACGACGAAAAGAAACTATTTCTTCTTCTACTTTTTTGAATAAAACATATCCCGGATCAGTATAAGGGATATACACTTGTTTCTCTCCAAATATTTCAAACAACAAAGTTTCTGCATTTTGAGCACACATCAATGCATTTACCAAGGTTGGATGTAAATGCACAACAAATGGATAGTTGATCACATTGTGCATGGACGTTTCAACAGAAGGACGACGTCCTTTGGAAAGTGTAGCTTCGGCTAAATCATTTTTCACCTGTTCTTCTCTTTCTGCAGCATTTGCACTATAGGTTCTATCCGACATACGATTCAACAATTCACGATCGAGAATTGCAAAACCTTCTTCAGTAATGCTTGCCAAGGATGAACCTGAAGCTTTCACCCAAATTTTGTCGTTATTTTTATAGGAAGTATTTCCTCCCCCAGCGATTACAAATCGTTTATCTTTTCCGAAAAACTGAGAAATCTCAATTAATTCCTGTATTGATTTCATTTACTATTAGATCTGTTTATTATAAAAGGGTTGAACAAAGTCCAACCCTACTTATTTAATTATAATTGTCCGTTGATGATTTGATCACCCAACTTCACGAATGCATCTCTTTGAGATCGATCAGCGACACCTTTTGCATCCACATATCCTCTTAAGCCTTGACTGCTTAAATGTTGATGAGCAGCTATCACACATGCACCTTCGTAATTTATTTGCTTCAATTTATCTGAAAGAACAGTAGAATTTCTTGCAAACAACTCCACCGGTTCCATTGCCGGGGTATTGTGTTCAGAACCAAAACTTACGACAAAACCTTTATCGTGTAAATAGCTTGCATATTTTTCTAAAAGTGCCACATCGTTACGAGTTGTTATAAACTCCACCGAATGAAATCCTCTTTCTGTCAACTCAGCAGACACTTTATCCAAGTCACCTTCAAAATCAGTATACCCCCCTTTTGCATCATCTGCAAGGAAAGGGTAGGTTGGAATTCCACCTGAAGCAAGGATAATGTTTACCACATCTTGCATAGGTAAAAATGCTTTTGGGTCTTCAGGTACAAAGGCTGCACCACCTGCTTTCAGAAAATTACCGCGGAGTTCGTTTTCAACTCCAGCAAAATCTGTTAATTCAGATTTAATTTCTTTGCCACCAGCCAATTCAGCCAACATGGATTTAATAGCCACAGCATCATTGTTCAGGTGTTCGTAGATCTTAATTCTAAGAGCTTTCGCCAAATGTCGTTCACGAATCAAACCCTTGGTCAAATCAGACTTTACCCATCCAAAATCAATTTGAAATCCCGCATTTTTCTCTATTAGCAACACATTCAATTTAGTACACATTGCTTCAACCTGTGCATTTGATTCTTTTACCACTTCAGCCAATTGACTTGCAAAGGGTTCAGCCAGGGAAAAAGGAAAATTCAATCCTTTTCCACTTAAATAGGTACGACCAGGATTTCCCGGATCATTCACTCTTCTTCCAGCTTTTTGATCAGCCTCATTCAAACTGATAAATTCAATATTGAACAAAGGAGTCAAATTACGAGCCTCACACCCTTCCTTCCAAGCTGGATATGCAGCTGGAGTATAGAAATCGTTTACACCTACCACTTTCACATTTTCAGCTACAGCCTTATCTAAAGCCTGAGTAATATCACTGAAAGCAGAAAAAGAAAAGGGAGTATGCAAATGAGCATTTACATTCACTATATTCATAAATTATACTCCAAGTTTTGAACGACGAATTAATTCAGCTTCTGTGAAATTTTGTCCAGGAATATAACCTTCCAATGGTTGTATTCTTTCATGAATCAAGTCAAGGAACCAATTTACTTGAGGGAAGAATGATTCTTCCAATTCATAAGCAGGTGTAATCCAGTTTCTTGAACCCAATACAGCTACAGGTGCATCCAGATAATTGAAACACAATTGTGAAATATTTGCAGCAAAATCATTCAAGAATGAACCACGAGCATTTGCATCCGATGCTACTATACAACGACCTGTTTTCTTCACAGATTCTACCACTTGTTCGTAATTGAATGGAACCAAACAACGTGCATCGATTATCTCAGCTGATATACCAAATTTTTCTTGAAGAATATCGGCAACTTTCAATGCTGGGTATAAAGTATAACCTACGGTCAAGATAGTAATATCACTACCTTTTCTTTTGATATCCGGTTCACCCATAGGAATTTCATAATATCCTTCTGGAACTCCACCTTCATGGAATTGTTCACCTATATCATAAATACGTTGACTTTCAAAGAAGATCACAGGATCGGTTCCTTGCAATGCAGAATTCATCAAACCCTTTGCATCATAAGGAGTAACTGGGAAAGCAACTTTAATACCTGGAATTTGAGCAACCAAGGATGTCCAGTCTTGTGAGTGCTGAGCACCATATTTAGAACCTACTGAAACACGAAGTACCACAGGCATTTTCAACACATTTCCACTCATCGCTTGCCATTTTGGCAATTGGTTAAATACTTCATCTCCACAACGTCCCAAGAAGTCGCAATACATAATTTCAGGAACCACTCTACCACCGCACATAGCATAACCGATGGCTGTACCAACGATAGATGCTTCTGCAATTGGTGAGTTGAACAAACGATGGTAAGGTAGAGCTTCAGTCATTCCACCATATACAGCAAATGCACCACCCCAGTCACGGTTTTCCTCTCCATAGGCAATCAAGGATGCATCTTTGTAGAAACGATCCATCATTGCTTCAAAAATACCATCCCTAAGTTGGTATTGTTTCATTTTGCTGTAAGGTTTACCTTCAGCATCAAATGCAAATCTTTCTTTAGTTTGTAATTTCTTTACTCTTGAATTTTCCTCCATGGAGTGAAGGACATCAGGTTTAGAAGTTGACAAGGAATCAACAGATTCATTTGAGAACATCATATTGCTAATCTCTTCTGCATTTTGCATACGAGGTGATACTTCATCATCGATTGATTTCAAGAACACATCATAAACCAAAGCTTTCACATCATTCCATGTATTATCAAGATCGACTTGTTTAGCAACACCTGCATCCATCAACTGTCGTCCGAAAGAAGCAATACAATCTTGTTTTTCCCAAGCCTCAACTTCCTCTTTGGTTCTGTATGAAGATGCATCGGATGGAGAGTGACCACTGTAACGATAAGTTAAAACATCCAATAAAACAGGACCTTTTTTCTCATCAATAATTTGACGTTTACGTTTGTATGCATCGATTACAGCTAGTGGATTATAACCATCAACACGTTCTGCGTGCATTTGATCAGGATTAACACCAGCACCAATACGAGCAGCAATTCCGTATCCCATAGTTTCACCAGCTGTTTGACCACCCATACCGTATTGATTGTTCATGATATTGATGATAACTGGAAGACCACCCTGCATATCACCTTCCCATAGGTGATTGAACTGATCCATAGTTGCAAAGGAGATCCCTTCCCATACCGGTCCGCAAGCCATAGAAGCATCACCTATATTGGCAACTACCATACCTGGTTTGCGGTTTACTTTTTTATACAAAGCTGCACCAACAGCAATATCTCCAGATCCACCCACGATAGCATTGTTTGGATAAACACCAAATGGAGTGAAGAAAGCATGCATAGATCCACCTAGACCTTTATTGAAACCTGTTTCACGAGCGAAAACCTCCGCAAGTGTACCATATACCAAGAATCGACGAGCCAATTCTTTCACAGAACCGGTAAAGTCCTTTTGAACCACTTTCAAAACAGAACCTTCGAAGAATTCTTCCATCACTTTCATCAAGAAAGCATCATCTGATTTATGGATGGCACTCATACCTTTTGCCAGAATCTCACCATGGCTACGGTGACTACCAAAAATGAAGTCATCTACTGTAAGCGTCCAGGCCATACCTACAGCTGCTGATTCTTGACCGATAGACAAGTGAGCAGGACCAGGATGGTTGTAGGATGTACCGTTATAAGAACCAGTTGTTTTGATTAGGTTCAACATTGTTTCAAATTCACGAATAAGAACCATATCATGATAAATATCCATCAATTCTGCAGTAGAGAAGTTTTCCAATTCATCCTTAACTGTTTTTTGATATTGATTCACAGGTATTGGATCGAATTCAATAAAGCCCGGTTTACGTAATTCTACCGGATCAAGATTTAATACTTTTGGCATTGTATAGTATGTATTAGATAATTATAAAAATATAGTTTCTTTAAAAATTTCACTGACTGTAGGGTGAGGGAAAATCACTTCCTGCAATTGCTCCAGGGTCATTTCCTGCTCAATGGCCATACATGCTCCATAGATCATTTCACTGGATGGATTTCCAAGCATATGTACACCAATTACATTGTTGTATTTTTCTCCAATCAGTACTTTGCAGAGCCCTGCTCCACCTTCATTTTCAGCAACAAAGCGACCAGCATATGCCATTGGCAATTTAAGCACTTTGAATGCCAAGCCTTTGGCTTTGGCGGTTTCTTCTGTTTCACCTACACCCGAAACTTCAGGATTGGTATATACTACTCCTGGAACAGAATCATAACGCATACGATCCTTTCTACCAGTTAAATTATTAACAACTACTTCACCTTCGCGACTGGCTGTATGAGCAAGTAAAGAAAATCCTGTAACATCTCCAGCAGCAAAAACACCAGGTACATTCGTACGCATTTGTTCATCAACTTTTATACCTTGACGAGTTGTTTCAACCTGAATATTTTCCAAGCCAAAACCTTGAGTAACAGCTCTACGGCCAACACTTACAAGTATATTTTCACCTTCTACAGTTTTGGTTTCACCCGCTTGTTCAAATACAACTTTGTTTTTATCAATTTGAACAACCTTGGCATTCAAATTGAATTCTATACCTTTTTTCGCATAAATATCACGAAGCATGGCTGAAATTTCACCATCAAGTCCACCCAAAATCTCAGGCAACATTTCAATGACAGTCACTTTTGTGCCCAAGCTATTATAGAAACTTGCGAATTCCATCCCTATCACACCTCCACCTATCACTACCAATGTAGCAGGCTTTTCTTTCAAGTCCAGAATTTCACGGTTAGTCAATACAATATCTCCAGCCTCAGCCAATCCAGGAATTGGTGGAACAAATGCCTCTGACCCTGTACAGATCAAAAGGTTTTTAGCATTATAACTATCACCATTACATGAAACGAATACTCCTTCAGAATTTCTTTTTTCAATCAGGGCATCCCCTTTCACAACTGTCACATGGTGCATCTTCATTTTTCCCTCTACACCTGCTACCAGCTTTTTAACAACTTTGTTCTTGCGGGCCATGATTTTACTAAAATCGAAGCCTACATTTTCAGTTGAAATCCCATATTTAGAAGCTCCTACTGCTTGATCATAAATCTTAGCACTGTAAAGCAAGGTTTTTGTTGGAATACATCCTTCGTTCAAACATACACCTCCCATACTTTTCTTTTCGAAGAGCAGAACTTTGAGACCCTTATGTCCAGCTCTTTCTGCTGCCACATATCCGGCTGGTCCACCACCGATGATGATTAAATCGTACATATTAGAAGCTTATTTCAAGATTTTCAATTTCGACAGCAATTTGTTTTAAGAAACGGGTAGCTTCGCCACCGTCCAATGCACGGTGATCATAAGTTAAGCTCAAACCAATATAGGGTACAAAGGCATAAATGCCATCACCCAAATCCTTTGGACGTGGTACAATAGTGTTTACACCTAAAATTGCTGACTGAGGTAGATTTATAACCGGAGTAAACATTTCAACTCCATAATTTCCAAGATTAGATACCGTAAATGACCCTGCTTCTGCAGCTAATAATTCTGGCTGAATGGCACCTTTACGACAAGCACCAGCCAATTCTTTAAATTGTCTGGCTAATCCTGCAATTGATAAATCATCAGCGTTACGAACCACTGGAACCATCAATCCACGATCTGTATCTACTGCTAATGCCAAATGTACTTTATTGAACAAACGCATAGAATCGCCAAGGAAATGTGAGTTCACATTCGGGAATTTCTTCAATGCTTTGACTACAGCAAAACAAACCATATCATTCAAAGTAATATTGGTATCCAAAGTTCCTGCATCAATTGCAGCCTTCACTTTCTTGCGCAATTCAAGAATGCGACGGGCATCAGCACCCAAATGATGGGTAAGTTGTGCAGAATTCTGAAGAGAAGCGTGCATTGCTTTGGCAATGATTTTACGCATATTGGATAGTTTCTTATCTTCAAATTCAGGTGATGAAGAATAAGAAGAAGGAATACTTGTTAAGTCTGCAGCTTTTACAGTTCCTGCCAAACCAGAACCTTCCTGAGCAACAGAGCCAGTCTCTGCAGCTACTTTCTTAGCTGTTGCTGTCATTGCTGGTCTGGATTCAACCGCAGCCTGCACATCTCTTTCGATAATACGACCACCAGGACCTGTACCCTTTACTGTATTTAATGCGATACCTTTATCTTGTGCAAGATTTTTAGCACGTGGAGATACAAAAATTTTCGCTGTATCAGCATGAATTATTTCAACTGGAGCAGCCTCTGCTTTAACTTGAACTGGAGCTGGTTGATCTTGCCTTTCCTCAACTTTCACTTCAGTTGTTTCAGGTGCAGTCTGACCTAATAAATGTTCAAATGCTTCACCAGCTTTTCCTATCACCATCATATTTTCCAAGACTGGAACTTCATCTCCATCATTGTATAAACTAGCCAGCACAACACCATCTTCAGGACATTCCTCCTCAAAAGAAGCTTTATCTGTTTCATAGGAGAACAACACTTCCCCTTTACTCACAGAATCTCCAACTTTCTTCTTGATTTCTGTAATGATACAACTTTCAACCGACTGCCCTTGTTTGGGCAAAATAACAACTACTGCCATAATGTGATTCTCATTATATTGAATTAATTACCACAAAGTTAAATTCCTTTGAAATACTTTATCTTATTTATTTTGATTTTATAACTTTTATATTTGATTAATCGATCTTTATTCGTATCGAATTATCTTGGATGGAAGGATTTTAGTTATCAACCAAGAGGGACCAACCATCATTAAAAGTGACGCTAAGACTGTGCCTAGGTTGAGTACCAATACATACAACCAATTTATACTAACTGGAACATAGGAAGTATAATAAGACGTTGGATCCAATGGTATAATATGTGTATAATATTGGATTGTGCACAACAACAAACCAATGATATTCCCCCAAATCATCCCTTTAACTATCAAAAAACTACTATGATATAAAAATATCTTTCTTACCGACCAATTTGTTGCTCCAATCGACTTCAATATACCAATCATGGTTGTTCGTTCCAATATTAAAATCAACAATCCAGATATCATATTGAAACCAGCAACGAGCAACATCAGTATTAGAATTACCCATACATTCAAATCCAACAAATCCAGCCAAGCATAAATCTGTGGATTTAAATCACGAACTGACTTCACCAAAAGCTCATCTTTCAACATGTCTTCATTTTCAAATACGAAGGACTGTAAATAGGACGAAACAGGAAGCATTTTGTCATAATCTTTCAAGACTATTTCATATGCACTTACATAATTTTCAGGCCATGAATTAAGCATTTGTAAATGACGAATATCTGCCAACACAAACAGTTTATCGTATTCTTCAAAGTAGGTTTGATATATTCCAACAACCTTGAATTTTCGGGCCCGGACTTGATCATTTACAAAATAGGTAAAAAAAGTATCTCCTACCTTCAATTTCAACATATCTGAAATTGATTTTGAGATTACCGCATCATTCCCTAGTGTGTCAGAGTAATCAGGCCTGACACCAGCTTGCAAATGTTTATCAAAAAAATCCCAATCAAAATCAGCACCAATACCTTTCACAACTATTCCTTGGAATGTATCCCTGGTTTTTATTATACCAGGTTTGGTAATAAAAGTTTGAATATTTTTAACCTCAGGTAAACCTGAAAGATTTTTCTCCAAATAACTATCTTTTTCTATGGGCATGAATTCAAATGAATTTTGACTTTGCAAAGCAGAAATCTGCACATGTCCCCCAAAGCCAATGGTTTTGGTTCTAATTTCCTGTTTAAATCCCAAAACCACAGCAACAGCAATCCACATGACTGCCAGTCCTAAAGCCATTCCGAATATGGCTATACGCACAGCAGGACGGGAGATATTTCTCCTGTCCTGCCTAAAATGTATTCTTCTTGCTATATAATATTCAAGATTTTTCATTGAATCAATGTGTTCGTCCCGGGTACACCTCCAAAGCCTTTTTCAACACATCCAACGCCTGTTTCAATTCTTCTTTTTCAAGCACATATGCTATTCTGACTTCATTTTTACCCATATCAGGGATGGTGTAGAATCCAGAAGCAGGCGCCATCATTACTGTTTTACCCTCATATTCGAAATCAGACAAAAGCCAGGAACAAAAGGTATCAGCATCATCAATTGGCAGACTCGCCACTGTATAAAATGCTCCCATGGGAATTGGTGAATATACTCCAGGTATCTTATTCAAACCATCGATCAGATATTTACGTCGCTCTACATATTCATCGTAAGAATCTTGCATATAGTCCTTTGGAGCATCCAATGAAGCCTCTGCAGCTATTTGTCCAATTAACGGAGGACTTAAACGAGCTTGACAAAATTTCATCACATTCTGTCTTACCTCTTTGTTTTTGGTAACCAATGCTCCAATACGAATTCCACATTCGCTGTACCTTTTTGAAAATGAATCAAACAACACTACATTATCTTCAATTCCATCCAAATGAAAGGCTGAAATATAGGGAGCACCCGTGTAACAAAATTCGCGGTAAACTTCGTCTGAAAACAAATACAAATCGTATTTTTTAACCAAATCACGAATTTTATTCATTTCAGCACGCGTGTACAAATAACCCGTTGGATTGTTTGGATTACAGATCAACAAACCTTTGGTTCGTGGAGTAATCAATTCTTCAAAACGTTCAATATGTGGTAATGAGAAACCTTCTTCAATAGTAGATACAATAGGTTTGATAACCGCTCCAGCAGCAATAGCAAATGCTGTATAGTTGGCATATGCAGGTTCAGGAACGATTATCTCATCACCTGGATCCAAGCAACTCATAAAAGCAAAGTTCACCGCCTCTGATCCTCCAGTTGTAACAATTACATCATCAATATTGACATCAATATTGAAAGTCTGATAATAAGTCACTAGCTTCGCTCTAAGACTTTTAATACCATCACTTGGGCTATATTCCAAAATTTTGCGATCAATATTTCGGATCGCATCAATGGCCACTTGAGGAGTTTTTAAATCGGGTTGACCGATATTTAAATGGAACACCTTGATTCCACGAGCTTTTGCTTTATCAGCGAGTGGCACCAACTTTCGTATCGGAGATTCGGGCATAGACTGCCCACGAAGTGAAGTATGTGGCATTTTATTGAAATATATTATTTTAAAAGTTCACAAAAATAGTGATTTTATTTGAAATCCACTATCAGTTTGAGGTTAAACTGGCGACCAGTCAGATAATTGGGCACAGCCAATTGTTCGCCATAAATATCAGTTACCCAATAATATGAGTTTACATTCTGGAAATCAATCAAATTTAAAACTTCTAGATTGATCCACATTTGACTCACATGACTTAACCATGACCTCTTATCGAGCCACTTGTTTTTTCCGCTAACAAGCACGCGGGAACCTCCTATATCTACTCTACGGTAAGAAGGAGCCCGGTATGCAGCCCGGTATAAATTATTTCGTGGTGCTCCAAATGGCAATCCATCCGAAAATATAAATTTCAGCTGCATCTTATAATCAGGATTGTTGGGAAGATAGTCCTGAAACATCATAGAAAAGGAGTACCGTTGTTCGTTGGGACGTGACACCCATGCTGGGTAAATCAATTCAGAGGAAACAATATCTCGATTGTCATCATAGGTGTTTTTCAAATAACTATCCCCGATCAAATCTTCTTTGGATTGCATCAAAGATAAGTTGATCCAAGAATCAGTTCCAGGCACTAATTCTCCAAAAATCTTAAAATCAACCCCTGCAGTATATGCTTTGGCATCATTCTCTCCGGAATAGGTAATTTGCACATTATCTACGTCATAACTTATAACCCTATCTGCCATTTTATAATAAGCTTCAGTAGTGAACTTAAACGGTCGACCCCAAGCTCTAAAATAATGATCGCCACCAAGCACAAAATGCACAGATCGTTGTGCTTTTATATTCTCATTCAATTGAATTTGTACCATACCCCAATCATTGGTAGTAGTATCTCGTACTTCTTTGTAAAATGGAGACTGATAATATACACCTGTAGCAAACCTAAATGAGAAATCTTTCTTCCAATTAGGTATGTACGACAAACTGGTCCTAGGACTAATCAATAATTCATTATTGAATGACCAATAATTTGTTCGAACACCTACATTCCATATCAAACTACCTTTATCACTTTTCCAGCGAGCTGTTTGTTGCAAGAAAGAACTGGAACGCCACGAAGACATGCGGTTGGCAGACTTCATATTGTAATATAAATTTACTGTTTGATTGTTGTATGGTAGTGAATACCCAGCGGAGTCTCTCCACTCCCATTCATTGATGCGGTCGTCTATCAACTCCCTTTGCACATCAACCCCCCATTTGATTTCGTGATTATCCATTTGGTATTGACCGATGTGTTTGACAGAGGCTACTGTTGCATTCAATTGGTTACGGGCATGCTCCTGGTATTTACCTATACCTAAGACTGCACCCTCCTTGTTTTCTTCGTTCAAATCCATCTTCACTTCACTCAATATATATTCACCTAGAATATCGTAGGCTTCATATTCGTTGGTATGAAAAGAGGAAGCAATCAAGCTTAAATTCAAATTGCGATGTGGCTTGTATGTATAAGTCAAAGCACCAAAATATGTTTTAAAAACATCTTCTTCCTGACCTTCAAAATAGATGTTCAAACTACGACCCATATTGTAAGTACCAAAAGAAGTGCTCCGGTTTTGAGGAATAAAATTGAATTTATTTTGAGATATATTGGTTAGAAATGTCAATTCCGATTTTGAATTCAGATTGTAAGTAAAATAACCCTGATAATCAATAAAGGAAGGATTATATTCGCCTTTGGTGTCCAAAGTATTCAATAAATAACCTGAGGTTTTGTATCTAATTCCATGAATTTGAGTAAATTTATCATTACCCATTCCAATATAAGCTGAGGCACCCAACAAAGCAGTCGATATGGATGATTCAAATTGGGTTGGTTTTTTATAAGTTACATCAAGCACCGATGACATTTTATCCCCATATTCCGCATTGAATCCACCTGAGGAAAATCCAACTTTTTGCACAATATCCTGATTTATAAAACTTAGTCCTTCCTGTTGCCCAGATCGAATTAAAAGCGGACGATAAATCTCTATCCCATTTACATAGACACTATTTTCATCATAGTTACCACCACGAACATTGTATTGAGAACTTAATTCATTATTGGAACTAACCCCAGCAAAAGAGATCAACAAAGACTCAAAACTACCGGAAGCATTGGGCATCAATTTGTATTTCGAAGGATCAATATAATCCATAGTGGAAGTTTGACGCCTTTGAGCAACGACATTCAATTCGCTGATATTTTGCTCCAAATTCCTTAATTGCACAGAAATTTGCACCACCTGACGACCTGGTTTCAGTGTATGTTTTATAGTCTCATAACCTATCATAGAATACACAACCACCAAAGAATCTTTGATCTCAGAGCTAAGCTCGTAAAAGCCATTTTGGTTTGTCGAAGTACCCTGTGAACCATTCTCAAAAAACACATTCGCAAGTTCTATACTACGATTTTCAGCATCCAGCACATAACCATAAACTCGTACTTTCTGTTGAGCAGTCAATACAAGAGATGCCGATAAAAATATCAGCATCCAAAAAAAATTATATGTAGCGAATTTTCGATTCATATTAGTAAACGCAAAAGTATTGTTTTTATTTCAATAGTCGAAATCGATAGAACGGAAATACTCGGATTTAATTAACAAAAAAAATCCCGAAGTTAAACACTTCAGGATTTACAATTATATATATTAGGATTATCCCAAGAAACTTTTCAATAATTTACTTTTAGAATGTGGCTTCAATTTACGGATAGCTTTTTCCTTGATCTGACGCACACGTTCACGTGTTAGACCAAATTCATCACCAATTTCTTCAAGAGTCATTTCAGGAACACCCAAACCGAAGAATTTCTTCACAATTTCACGTTCACGATCAGAAAGGGTATGAACCAATACGCGCTCAATTTCCTGAGATAGAGATTCATTTATCAAAACTCTGTCAGCATTCGGTGAATCATCGTTTACCATTACATCCAACAAAGAATTATCCTCACCCTCAACAAAAGGAGCATCCACAGAAATGTGACGACCTGAAACTTTCATAGTGTCCGCAATTTTGTCTACGGGAACATCCAAATGTTCAGCCAATTCTTCAGCAGACGGACGACGTTCGTTCTCCTGCTCGAATTTTGAAAATGCTTTATTGATTTTGTTCAATGAACCAACCTGATTAAGAGGCAAACGAACAATACGTGACTGTTCAGCCAAAGCTTGAAGGATAGATTGACGAATCCACCATACAGCATAAGAAATGAATTTAAAACCACGAGTCTCATCGAACTTTTCAGCAGCTTTAATCAACCCTAAATTACCTTCATTGATAAGGTCAGGAAGACTTAATCCTTGATTTTGGTATTGTTTTGCAACAGATACAACGAAACGTAGATTCGCTCTGGTTAATTTCTCCAAAGCCACGCGGTCTCCATTTCGGATTCTTTGGGCAAGTTCAACTTCTTCTTCAACATTGATAAGTTCTTCACGACCAATTTCTTGTAAATACTTATCAAGAGATGCACTCTCACGATTTGTAATCGATTTTGTAATTTTAAGTTGTCTCATTCCTCTTTTGAAAATTAGCGTGCAAAGTTAATAAAAATTACGGATTCCGCAAATAGATTGACCTGCTATACAGCACTTTTAATGCACTTTCTGCATGTTTAACCAAAAGAGTAACGAATTTAAAACCAAAATGTTTTATTGTCTAATAAAATATTCCGGACAGCATACTAATTCTATCCGGAACATTTTAAATTATTGAGCCATATCTATTGCATAATATGTAACCTTACCATTTGGATATACACCGACAACAAATAAGACCTTGTTTTTATCATTATTATTTACCGCTTTATCAATGGCTGAACGAATATCCTTTTCCTCTGAAACTGGAACATTGTTTATCTTTAGAATAATATAGCCTTCTTTAATCCCATTTTCCTTGAATTTTCCTTTCAATACAGCTTGAACCTCAACTCCATAATCTACCCCAAGTTTTTCTTTCAATTCCTTATCTATAGGCTTGAAAGCTGCTCCAAGTAAATCGATGGCCGAATCACTCGAAATCACCGCTGTGCTTCCCTGACGATTTTTCAAGGTCACATCCAAGGTTTTGGTATTTTTACCTCTCATCACAACCACTTTCACCTTATCACCCGGTGTATATCTACCAATTTGCTCTTGAAGTTCGCTTGCTGATTTAATATTAACCTCTCCTACTTTGATTATGACATCACCCTCTTCAATTCCTGCAGCTGCAGCAGCACTATTTTCAACTACTCCTGCAATATAAGCACCATCCAAAGTTTCAAGATTCTTATCTTTTTTCAGTTTTTCATCGATATTACCAATATTAACACCAAGAACAGCTCTTTGTACTATACCAAATTTACGGATATCACCCACTACTTTTTGCACAATAGAAGAAGGCACAGCAAATGAATAACCAGCATACGAACCTGTTTGAGAAGCAATAGCTGTATTTATACCTACCAATTCACCACGGGTATTTACCAAAGCACCCCCACTGTTACCTGGATTAACCGCAGCATCCGTTTGTATGAATGCTTCGATTTTCATTTCCGCATTGATAATATTTATATCTCTTGCTTTTGCACTTACTATACCGGCCGTAACAGTTGAAGTCAGATTGAAGGGATTACCCACAGCCAGTACCCATTCACCAATCTTAAGTTCATCTGAATTTCCAAAAACTACGGTAGGCAATTCCTTGGCATCAATTTTCAACAAGGCAATATCCGTATTCGGATCAGAACCTACAACTTCGGCTTCGAAAGTTCGTTTGTCATTGAGCACTACTTCAATTTCCTTTGAACCTGCAACAACGTGATTGTTGGTTACAATATATCCATCATTCGAAATAATTACACCAGAACCAGAGGATTCTTTCATCTTTTGTTGTCCTCTCAATTCTGGCTGTCCAAAGAAATATTCAAAAAACGGATCCCTTGAAAAAGCCATCTGTGGAGCTGGTGATTTAGTTTTCACGTGAACCACAGCATTAACAGTAAGTTCGGCTGCAACTGTAAAATCTGTATCCAGTGCACTTGAAGCATTTTTAAATGCAGCATATCCAGATGGAATCTCATTCTTGAATCCATCATCAGACTGATCTGACTTCAAGTTATCAGCAATTCGATTGGTAGCAAAACTTACTACTGCCGTCAATAAAACAATTCCTGCAATTTTTAAACCTTGAGTTTTCATACTTAATATAATTTACTTTTTAAAACTGTTTATTTTTAAATTTACAATTCGAAATTATACAAATAGAATGTTCAAAATAAAAAAAATCGACAGATATTGCCGATTTTTAACAATTAGAATTTAACATTTAAATCCATTAACGAAGCATGTTATGCTTTTAAAAAATTTTAAAGAATCCCCTGTGCCAACATTGCTTTTGCCACTTTTAGAAATCCTGCCACATTGGCACCTTTCATATAATTCACATAACCATCAGCCTGTTTACCGTATCTCACACATTGCTCGTGAATTTGCGACATAATCTGATGTAATTTTTGGTCAACCTCTTGAGAAGACCATGAAAGATGCATCGCATTTTGAGACATTTCGAGTCCTGAAGTAGCCACTCCTCCAGCATTCACAGCCTTACCTGGCCCATAAAGTAGTTTATTTTCTATAAACAAATCAATTGCTTCTGGAGTACAACCCATATTGGATATTTCACCCACAAGCAAAACGCCATTGTCTATCAACATCCGGGCATCATTGCCATCTAATTCATTTTGGGTAGCACAAGGCAAGGCAATATCCACTTTTACATTCCAAGGACGTTTATCCGAAAAAAAAGGAACATTGAATTTTTCCGCATAGGGTTGAACCACATCCATACAACTAGCTCTTAGTTCGAGCATATAGTCTATTTTTTCACCCGAAATACCATTCTCATCATATACATATCCATCAGGACCTGAAATAGTAACTACCTTAGCACCTAATTCCGTTGCTTTCAAGGCTGCACCCCAAGCTACATTTCCAAAACCCGAAATTGCAATTGTTTTATTTTTAATTGAATGTCCATGTGTTTCCAGCATTTGATTTACAAAATACAATCCACCGAAACCAGTCGCTTCAGGTCTTACCAAAGATCCACCAAACTCAATATTCTTACCAGTCAGAACACCCGTATTCTCTCTAGCCAATTTCTTATACATTCCATATAAATACCCAATCTCTCTTGCACCAACTCCAATATCACCTGCAGGAACATCCGTTTCAGGTCCTATAACCTTCCACAGTTCAAGCATGAAAGATTGACAGAAACGCATAACTTCACCATCAGATTTCCCCCTGAAATTAAAGTCAGACCCACCCTTGGCTCCCCCCATAGGTAAAGTTGTCAGTGCATTTTTAAAAATCTGTTCGAAACCCAAAAACTTCAAAATCGAAAGATTCACAGATGAGTGAAAACGCAATCCACCCTTGTAAGGACCGATAGCATTATTGAATTGAACCCTGTAACCAATGTTGATTTGGACTACACCACGATCATCAACCCAAGGAACTCTGAAAATAAGTACTCGATCCGGCTCCACCAATCGTTCGGCAATCTTCGCTTGTTCGAATTCCGGATGCTCATTGTACACCTCTTCGATAGTCATCAACACTTCTTTGACAGCTTGCAGATACTCCAATTCCCCAGGATGTTTTTGTTCCAGGGAAAGCATAATTTTTTCAATATTCATATCACTTTGTTTTTTGTGAATTGATAGGGTTTGATTAGATTTGCGAGTAGTTAACCCGTCGCACAAATATACAAATATTTTAAAACCCTTTACAGTTTTTGTATATTTTTCGAATAAATTCTTATTTATGTCTCAAAATCAATCGCTTAAAAATTTGTTTTCCAAAGAAACTTCCTTTGCGAGTTTGATGAAACACCGCATATATAATGTTTTACTATATGCTAGTAAGTACGATGCTTTCATGTTGGAGGAAGATGGCAGAATAGATGAGCAGATTTTTTTTGAATACACTTCCTTAAACTTAAGGTACCCCCCTCGTTTCACTTTGGTATCTAGTGAGGCAGAAGCAAACAGTCATTTAAGCAGTGGAATTTTTGATTTAATCATATCCATGCCAAGTGGTGAAAGCATCAATCCTTTTCGATGGGCCAAGGAAGTCAAACAATTTTACCCTGAAATGCCTTTTGTGGTACTCACACCATTTTCACGCTCAGTATCCTCTCATATAGCAAATGAAGATCAAAGTTGCGTAGACTATGTATTTAGTTGGTTGGGAAATCCAGACATTTTATTGGCAATCACAAAAATGTTAGAAGACAAGATGAATGCAGATGAAGACATTAACGCAGTTGGCGTACAAGCCATATTGTTGGTTGAAGATTCCATTCGTTTTTACTCTTCCCTTCTACCACACATTTACAAATCTGTATTTACGCAGTCGATGGCATTTAAAACCGAGGCTTTAAACGAGCATGAGCAAATGTTGCGACTCCGAGGGAGACCTAAAATACTTTTTGCACGTACCTATGAGGAAGCTATGGCAATATACTCAAAATACCAACTGAACATGTTGGGGGTTTTAACTGATGTTAGTTTCAGCAAAGAAGGCAAGAAATGTAAAGATGCAGGAATTCAACTGAGTAAAGCTATCAGATCCAAAGACCCATACATACCTATCATCATAGAATCTTCAGAAGAATCGAATCGAGAACCAAGTATAGAATTGAGCACTCATTTCATCAACAAGAATTCAAATACATTTCCACAAGAGATAAATGATAGTATCAGTGATTTGTTTGGCTTTTCCGATTTTAGATTTTACAATCCTACCAAGAGTGAATACGAAGCAAGCGCGAAAAATTTAAAACACTTGCAGGAAATTATTTTCACAGTTTCGAGTGAAAGTTTAATTTATCATGTTTCTCGCAATGACATCTCCCGCTGGTTGTATTCGAGGGCTATGTTTCCTTTAGCTGAATTTCTTAAAAACATTCATTTGGGTGACGAGAAAGCACAAGATGCAGATGAAATCCGAAAGACAATCTTTGAAGCCATAGTTGAATACCGCACCATGAAGAACAGAGGTGTAATTGCAGTATTTGAGAGGGACAGATTCGACAGGTATTCAAACTTTGCTCGTATAGGGGAAGGTTCACTGGGGGGTAAAGGCAGAGGTTTGGCTTTTGTAGATGCTATGATTAAACGAAATGAGGTTTTCGAGAATTTTGAACGCACACGAATACGCATACCAAAAACAGTCGTGATATGCACCGATCTTTTTACCGAATTTATGGATATAAACAATTTATATCCCACTGCTTTATCTGATGTAGGTGACCAAGAAATTTTAAATGCATTTTTGGCGGGTTCATTACCAAAAACTTTAACCGCAGATTTAATTTCATTTATCAATGCTACTAAATCTCCAATTGCCGTAAGATCCTCAAGCTTGTTGGAGGATTCCCACTATCAACCTTTTGCTGGAATCTATTCGACCTATATGGTTCCATACAATGCCGAAAGTTTGACTATCACATTGACCATGTTGACTGAGGCTATAAAAGGAGTGTATGCATCTGTGTTTTATCAATCAAGTAAAGCTTACATGACTGCAACAAAAAACTTGATCGATGAAGAAAAAATGGCAATTGTATTGCAAGAAGCAATTGGAAACAGCCACAAGGATAGGTTTTACCCTTCCTTTTCTGGTGTTGCCAGATCTTTGAATTATTACCCTATAGAAGCTGAAAAAGCTGAAGAAGGCATAGTGAATATAGCGGTTGGCCTTGGAAAATATGTTGTTGATGGTGGTTTGACGTTGAGATTTTCACCCTATTATCCCACCAAAATTTTACAATTAAGCAATGAAACATATGCTTTAAGAGAGACTCAAAAGGAGTTATTGGCATTGGACTTGAGCAAGGAATATTTTAAACCCGAATTGGATGATGGATTCAATTTAAAAAAAATCAATGTTCAAGATTTATATAGTGACGGCACTTTAAAATACATAGCTTCCACATACAATCAACAGACTGAATTACTGAGCGACAATTTATTTTCAGAGGGGCGAAAAGTAATCACTTTTGCCAATATACTTAAACACAATGTATTTCCACTTGCTGACACAATAAAGAACCTATTGAAAATATCTTCACAAGAAATGGGACGACCTATCGAAATTGAATTTGCTGCAAATATAGATTACGAAAGGAAACAATTGCTTTTCTATCCCTTACAAATCAGACCAATTGTAGAAAACAAAGAATTTCTTCATGAAGATCTGAGCCACACTAAAAATCAAAATTTAATTTTAAAAAGTCACAATGTATTAGGACATGGCATATTAAAGGGAATCAAGGATATCATTTATGTGAAGAGTTCAAGTTTCAATCCAGCAAAAACCATGGAAATTAAATCTGAAATTGATCTTATAAACAAAAAATTAATCCAAGAAAATCGTCAATATATTTTAGTAGGTCCTGGAAGATGGGGTTCTACAGACCCTTGGTTGGGCATCCCCGTAAAATGGTCCAATATTTCACAAGCTGTTGTAATCATTGAATCTGGACTGTCAAATTATCGCATAGAGCCAAGTCAAGGCACCCATTTCTTTCAGAATTTAAGTTCTTTCGGAGTGTGTTATTTCAATATAAATCCCTATATAAATGAGGGTTATTTTGATGAAGAATATTTAAACAGACAAGTTTCATTGGACGAAACGGAATATATTCGACATATTCAATTCAACAATGACCTAATCGTTAAAACAGATGCACGACGAAGTATAGGAATTATTCTCAAAGCAGAAACAAACAATCAGAATGAATAATTATTGCATATTCAAACAGGATTGTTATTTTTGTGCTCAATAAAATTTTAAAATTGTAAATATGTTGAAAAATCATCCCAAAGGTCTACTCGTAGCCTTTTTTACCAACATGGGTGAACGTTTTGGTTTTTATACCATGATGGCCATTTTGGTATTGTTTTTACAAGTTAAATTTGGACTGACTGAAGAAGTAGCCGGTGATTATTATAGTTGGTTTTACTTTGCTATTTATGCTATGGCCTTGGTTGGAGGTATTTTGGCAGATTGGAAGAAACAATACAAGTTAATCATTTTACTTGGTCAAATCATAATGTTTAGTGGTTATGTTTTAATTGCCATGCCAGGCATGACACTAACAGGATCACTTTTAGCCTTGTTGATCATTTCACTTGGGAACGGTTTCTTTAAAGGTAATCTTCAAGCCGTTGTGGGACAATTGTATGATGATGAGAAATACTCAAAATTCAGAGACTCTGCTTTTTTGATTTTTTATATGGGTATCAATGTAGGTGCATTTTTCGCTCCTTTCGTTGCCACTGGAATTCGCAATTGGTGGTTGAAGACCAATGGATTTCTTCACGACGGAAGCTTACCTGCACTTTGTCACCAATACCTCAATGGTCATATGACCGACACTTCTAAATTTTCTGAATTAGCACAAGGGGCATCTGTTAATGGCCAAGCAGTTGGTGATTTAGGAGTCTTTGCACAGCAATATTTGGATGTATTTTCAAGAGGATACAACTGGGCATTTGCCATTGCAGCTGGTGCCATGGTTCTTTCACTTTTAGTATATATCTTTTTCAACAAGACCTTACCTTCAAGAGAACTGATTTTGGAAAGAACAGCTGGTCATGAAAGCAAAACCAAACAAGGAACTGGAGCTAAAAATGGTTTAGCATTAGCCATTTCATTAGTGGTTTTAGGTATTTACGCATTTTTGATCCAGTTAATCCCTGGTGTAGATTTGAAATTCGGGCTAGCAACCGGACTTTTCGTAGCCTTTGTTGCTTACATTTTTCAAATATCCACTCACGAAGAAAAACCAAGAGTATTATCGCTTATGTTTGTATTCTTGATAGTGATATTTTTCTGGATGTCGTTCCATCAAAATGGTTTAACATTGACCTTCTTTGCACGTGATTATACCGCCAAAGATGTTGGGCCATTCACCAATTTATTTTTCAATCTGGATTCTATTTTGGCAGTGATAGCTACTATTGCCGGTTTAGTTATGGTATTGAGAACAAAGAATCAACGTAATCGACTCATAGGTGGCATATTAACTATCGTTGCTGGTGTTGTCAGTTATATATTCATGAATTCTTACGGACCAAACAATCCTATTGCACCTGAAGTTTTTCAATCTTTCAATCCTTTATTTATCGTAGCACTCACTCCTGTGGTTATGGGTTTCTTTACAATGTTGAACGAGAAAGGCATTGAGCCCTCAACTCCAAAAAAAATAGGCATAGGGATGATTATTGCAGCATTGGGATTTTTAGTGATATTAATTGGCTCATTGGACATTATATCTCCATTTGAACTAGCAGGGGATCCTGTTCCAGACTCATCCAGAGTTAGCCCATATTGGTTGGTAAGCAGTTATTTGATTTTGACTGTGAGTGAACTTTTCCTTAGTCCAATGGGTCTGTCCTTTGTTTCCAAAGTTGCTCCTCCACGTTTCCAGGGCTTAATGCAAGGTGGTTGGTTGTTAGCAACAGCTACAGGAAACAAACTATTGTTTGTAGGTAGTTTCCTGTGGGGACGTATAGACCTTTATATTGTATGGGGAATTTTCATGGTATGTACTTTGATTTCAGCTTTGTTGATTTTCTTGATGATGAAGCGATTGGAAAAAGTAACAAACTCAGTAAATTAAAAATTTCCTTTCAAATAATGCAATAAATCTTCAACACTGGAAAATTCGGACTCCCGGATTTTCCAGTTGTTGTCTAATACCTCTACAACATTTTCAGAATCAAGCACAACCTCAAAACCAGCTCTAGCCAAAGCTCTTAGCGTCCAATACATTCGCAATTTATTTCCCTTTACGGAAATTTGTTTCGACATTGGATAATTCATTGAGAAGTTGCCATTGGCCGGATTAAAAACATAGTTGCTGTTTTGAAAAGCAGCATCGAAAGCTCCATTAAAGACCAGATCCTCAGGTACCCCGGTAGTTACACCACCCTGAGCGGTCATCAACCAAATTTTGTCTGCAGCCTGCAAAGCCATGTCCAATTCATGTGTAGAAAGCAATACAGCAGTATTTGTATCATGAGCCAATTTATGCAACAAAAGCATAATTTCAATTCGGGTTGGTAAATCCAGATGTGCTGTTGGTTCATCTAAAATAATCAATGGAGTATCCTGCACAAAAGCCTTGGCGATCAAGGCTTTTTGTTTCTCACCATCTGAAAGTTCGCTGAACAAACTATGCACTTTTGATTCCAGGTGCAACATGTTTATGGTTTGCTGAATCAAAGCTTCATCCTCATCAGTTAAACCACCCCACCAATCACTATAGGGATATCTGCCCATAGCCACAATGGAATGAACAGTCGCATGTTCGACATCAACTTTATCCGTTAGAACCAAGGATATCAATGTTGCCCTTTGATCATATTTCAGTTTATCAATACTTTGACCTTCTATTTTAACCTGTCCAGAAATAGACTCCTGCAAACCGCTCAAAGTACGAAGCAAGGTAGACTTTCCACTACCATTAGGTCCTATCAAACAAACCAATTCACCCTGAAACATTTCCAAATTAAGTTCAGATTGAACAATATATGGATTTTTTTTTCGGGGATAACCTATGGTTAAGTGATTTGTTTCAAGAATCTTCATTAATTGACCTAATAATTTAGAACAAATTTAAGTATATATTATTAGAAAGCGTTCTTTTTTTTATAATTTTGTGAAATAGATAATAAACTTAATACCACGTATGCCACCCCGCAAACCAATAAAAACAGCATCAGAAGAAAGAGAATACATTCGTACCTCACCTTCATCCAAATCAAGCACCAAGCCTTCAATCAAAGGTCCAAATATATTTTCTCAAATCAATTCGTTTCTAACAGACGAAAAAACCAGGGTCATAGCAGGGGTATTGCTATCTTTTTTCACTGTATTTGTAGGGATAGGAATGGTTTCCTACTTTTTTGCAGGGGCAGCTGATCAAAGCAAAATGCATTTGAGTTGGAGTGATTTGCATGCAGAAAGAAGCAATATTCAAAACATTACTTCAGTTACAGGTGCAGTAATATCTCATTTATTGATTCAAAAAAGCTTTGGTATCGCATCTTTCTCATTTCTATTTTTTCTGGCTGTAATTTCATTCAGACTTTTGCAAAAGAAATTAATGTCCATTTGGTCCGCATTTTTTCATTCTGCATTTTGGTTGATTTTTGGTTCATTGATAATGGGCTTTGTCAATGTACATTTCCAACCCATGACCTTTTTCGCATTGGGTGGTGAACATGGCGATTTTGTAAGCAATTGGTTTAGCTCCTATGTGGGCAATTTAGGAACCGTCTTTATAATTCTAGGAGCACTCATTGTGTACATGGTAATCAGTTCTGTTCAATTTATTCCCTTCTTCAAAAAAATCTTCAACAAGAAAAACAAATATGCAAGCATGCATGGTGAAGGAAGTGATTTGGGTCCTGAAGTAGCCATCGGCACTGAATTAATCCCTGAAGAATGGTTGGAAGAAAAAACCGATCTAGTGGAAAATGACGAAGAAAACAGGGAAATTGAATGGGATTTGGAAGAATCGGCTATTGAAGAGGAAGTTGAAGAACCCAATGAACCATTAGAAGATACTAAAAGTGATGTAACTTTTGAAATTCAACAGGCCAGTCAGGATGAAGAGAATCAACCTGTGGATGCCAAGGATTTGGAAAGGAATATTGACAAAAATGATGATCCAAATTACAGTGTTAGTCAACTGGGCAAATACGATCCTAGATTGGATCTTTCAAGATACAAATTCCCTACCTTGGATTTATTGAAGGTATATGGAACGGACAATGAAACGCAGATTGACATGAAAGAGCAACATGCCAATAAAGAGCGAATCACACAAACCCTTCAGAATTATGGTATTGAAATCAAAAACATCAAGGCAACTGTGGGTCCAACCATTACCTTGTATGAAATAGTACCAAAAGATGGAGTAAGAATATCAAAAATCAGAAATTTGGAATCGGACATTATGTTGAGTCTCGCTGCTACAGGTATACGTATTATTGCTCCTATTCCAGGCAAGGGAACCATTGGTATTGAGGTACCAAACAGTGATCCACAAGTTGTATCCATGCATTCAGTTATTGCATCCAAAAAATTTCAGGAATCTAAAATGGAATTACCTGTCGCTTTTGGTCGCACCATTACCAACGAAATTTTCATGGTAGATTTAACAAAAATGCCTCACCTTTTGGTAGCTGGTGCTACAGGTCAGGGTAAATCTGTTGGTTTAAATGCAATTATCACTTCCCTGCTCTACCACAAACATCCATCCGAACTAAAATTGGTATTGATAGACCCTAAAAAAGTAGAGTTCAATATTTACTCAGGCATAGAGAAACACTTTTTGGCCAAATTACCTGATGGAGAAGATGCCATCATCACGGATACAACCAAGGTAGTTGAGACCCTTAGTTCACTGTGTACTGAAATGGACGAACGCTATGATTTATTGAAAAAAGCACATGCCCGAAATATCAAGGAATACAACGAAAAATTTGTGAACCGTCAATTGAATCCAGAAAAAGGACATCGCTTTTTACAATACATCGTTGTAATTGTAGACGAGTTTGGTGATTTGATCATGACAGCAGGTAAAGAAGTGGAAATGCCAATTGCCCGAATTGCACAGTTAGCACGTGCAGTTGGTATCCATATGATTATTGCTACACAAAGACCATCTGTAAATATCATCACAGGGGTAATTAAAGCAAACTTCCCAGCTAGGGTTGCGTTTAGAGTATCTTCTATGATAGACTCCAGAACTATCATTGACGCACCAGGAGCCAATCAATTGGTTGGCCGTGGGGATATGTTGTTCACCCAAGGAAACGAACTAAGCCGTGTTCAATGTGCCTTTGTGGATACACCTGAAGTGGAAAACATTGTGCATTTTATTGGCGACCAACAAGGATACGCCACTGCCTTCTATCTTCCTGAATTTATTGGAAAAGAAGGTGAAGGTATAGATGCATCTTCTGTTGATTTATCCAAAAGAGATGCTTTGTTTGAAGAAGCTGCACGATTGATAGTTGCCAACCAACAAGGATCCACTTCATTGATTCAACGCAAATTCTCTATTGGATACAACAGAGCAGGACGAATTGTTGATCAACTGGAAGTAGCAGGAATCATAGGACCATTTGAAGGTTCCAAGGCAAGACAAGTATTGGTGGTTGACGATTATCATTTGGAACAAATACTGAAACAACTGTAAATGCAATGAGATTTCAGAGATTTATTATTTCTATATCACTATTCAGCCTGTCGATAGTCACATCTTCATCGCAACAAAATATTGATTTTAAGACACTTATATCCAAATCGATAGATTATCACAACAAAGCTTGTATTTCTTGTGATTTCAAGATGGTTATAAAAGAAAAAAAGGTTGTAAATTCGCAAAGCATACAAGGAAAATTAAAGCTAAACGGACAGAAATTTTTTTTTCAAACCGAGGATATGCAAGTTTGGTTTAACGGAAAGACCCAATGGTCCTTTTCCAAAACCAACAACGAAGTTGCAATTACTTCACCAACCAATGAAGAAATTGCATCATTGAATCCGATTACAATTTTGGTATTGCTTAGGGATAAGTCACAATTAGCAAAATCAGCAAGAACGGGTTTAAAAGGTTCAGGGATAAGGGTAAAACCAGTTAAAGGAAGTTTTAATGCCAGTTCGGTAGATCTGGACATAGATTCCAACAGTGGTAAAATATTTCAGGTTTGGATGACTGATCAAAGAGGAACAGAAACCAAATTAATGTTAACCAATCATCAAAAAATGGAATGCAAAGCAAGCACTTTTGAATTTTCAAAAAAAATGGCTCCCAATGCATTCATCAATGATTTAAGATAAAATATATAAAAATTACAGATATGTCAGAAAAAGTAAGATGTTTGATCATAGGATCAGGACCAGCAGGTTACACTGCTGCAATTTATGCTTCTAGAGCTAATTTATCACCTGTGATGTATGAAGGTTTACAGCCCGGTGGACAGTTGACAACCACTACTGAAGTAGAAAACTTCCCTGGTTACCCTGAGGGAACTACAGGTCCGGAAATGATGGAAGACTTAAAGAAACAAGCAGAAAGATTTGGTGCAGACATCCGTTTTGGTTTGGCAACAGCAACTGACTTATCGCAAGCGCCTTACAAAGTGACAATCGACGGGAGTCATGAGATTATCGCAGATACTATCATCATAGCAACGGGTGCAACAGCGAAATATTTAGGTTTACCTGACGAAACCAAGTATGCCGGTTCAGGTGTGTCTGCTTGTGCAACTTGTGACGGTTTCTTTTACCGTAACCTTACAGTTGCCGTAGTTGGTGGTGGCGACACAGCCTGTGAAGAAGCAATTTACCTGGCAGGTCTTGCGAAGAAGGTATATTTGATCGTTCGAAAGCCATATCTTCGCGCATCTAAAATCATGCAAGAAAGAACCCTAGCGAATCCAAAAATTGAAGTATTATTTGAGCACAACACTTTGGGACTAACCGGAAACAGAGTAGTACAAGGAGCAGATTTGGTAAAGCGTCAGGGCGAATCAGATGAAGAAAAGGTACATATCGACATTGATGGATTTTTCTTGGCTATAGGACACAAACCAAATTCAGACATATTCAAACCATGGATAGAAACTGATGAAGTTGGGTATATAAATACCATTCCTGGAACCCCAAGAACAAATGTAGCAGGAGTATTTGCAGCAGGTGACGTGGCAGATCCACATTACCGTCAAGCAATTACAGCTGCCGGAAGTGGTTGTCAAGCCGCAATCGAAGCAGAAAGATATTTGAGTGAAAAAGGTTTATAATTTAAACTAATTAGAGCTAAAGGAAGTTGTAATGATTATCAACTTCCTTTTTTTGTATATTGTAATAAAATTGCTTAACTTGCTTTATAAATTAAAATCAAGATGAAAAAAGTATTTTTAGTAATACTCATACTTATTTCTTATCAATTAAAAGCACAGGATAATTCGTCGCACAGTCTAAAAACAGACAGCAGCTTTTTAACAGCTTATCCAGTCATAGGTGCAATGCAAGACACTTTGTTTTATATTAATCAAAGAGTGGGTTCATTTACGTCCAAAGAAAGAGCCATTAGCATTTCGGGTAGAATTAAAGAGTTGGTTGAAGACGACTTCTTTATATCAGATTCTTTGAAATTGGCTTTCACTGAATTCACAGCAGATGTAATCTATTACGATCGCATTATCATGTCCATCACGCAATTGGATGCTCAAGCAGCCAACATACCAATTCAGATATTGGCTGATCAGCATTACGAACAAATAAAATTCTCTTTGATAAAAGCAAGAAGTGAAAAGGGATGGATCAAGGTCACATTAAGAATTCTGCTCGTTTTATTGGTATTAGCTATAGCCTACTTCATTTTTGTATGGATTAAGAAAGGTAATTTATGGTTAATCGCTTTCATTGAAAAGAGAAAAGATCAATGGTTAAAGGATTTAAGTTACAAGGACTATACCTTTTTAAGCGCTGATCAGGAATTAGGAGTCGTACTGTTTTTAGTTAAAATATTGAGATGGATCGTATATGCAATCTTGTTATACATCACATTGCCCATCTTATTCAGCATCTTTCCATTCTCAAGAGATTGGGCCGACACCCTATTTAATCTTATTTGGTCACCCTTAAAGAAAGTTTTATTTTCTATATGGAACTATCTACCCAATTTGTTCAGCATATTGGTAATTGTATTGGTAATGCGTTATGTCATACGTTTGGTAAAATACATTTTCAACGAAATAGAAACAGGAAAATTAAATCTACCAGGGTTTCATTCAGATTGGGCACAAACCACCTTTAGTTTAGTCAAATTTTTATTGGTAGCCTTCAGTCTGATTTTAATTTTCCCCTATTTACCCGGATCAGATTCAGAAATATTCAAAGGTGTATCCGTATTTTTAGGCGTATTGGTTTCCTTTGGTTCATCATCGGTGATTACCAATATAATGGCAGGTTTGGTACTCACATACATGCGACCCTTCAAGGTAGGCGACCGCATAAAGATAGGAGAAATAACTGGCGAAGTGGTTGAAAAAACATTGTTAGTAACACGCCTTCTCACAATAAAGAATGAAGTAATCACCATACCTAATTCCACTATCTTATCTGGAAACACAACCAATTACAGCAGTGAGACTGAAACCAAGGGATTGATAATCTATTCTTCGGTAACTATAGGTTATGACGTAGCTTGGAGAGAAATGCATGCAGCCTTGATTGAAGCAGCAGATCGATGTGAATTAATAATGCACGAACCAAAACCATTTGTATTGCAGACCAGTCTGGATGACTTTTATGTATCTTACCAGATAAATGCATATATCAAAGATGCAGGAAAGCAAGCCATCATTTATTCTGAATTACATCAGAACATTCAGGATGTATGTGCTGAGAGAGGAATCGAGATAATGTCACCGCATTACAGGGCAGAAAGAGACGGAAACAAAGTGACGATACCAGACGTTATAACTACAAAAAAATCATAAATCCAATTCTTATGAATTCTACAAAATTTTTGCCTTACAAAGGCATAGTAGGTATAGTATTGTTTGCAGCAATACTATTCAGTGGCAGTGTGAATGCACAGACCAAATCATTAAAGAAGACTGCAGAGTTAAAAGAGATCAAACCTGAAAAGGTCGGGATATCATCTGACAGATTAAAGCGAATTGATGCTATGTTGAAGGAAGCAGTAAAGAACGACGAAATTCCTGGAGCGGTAGCATTGATCGTAAAAGACGGTAAAATTGTATTTCATGAAGCCTATGGCAGGTCAGATGCCAAACAAAGAAAGAAATACAAAACAGATGACATCTTTAGAATTGCTTCACAAACAAAAGCCATTACCTCAACGGCAGTCATGATGTTGTGGGAAGAAGGAAAATTCAGATTGGATGATCCAATTGAGAATTATATACCTGAATTTGCAGAAGGACAAATTTTGGACACATTCAATGAAAGTGATTCATCATATTCCACAAAACCCGCAAAGAACAAAATTACAATTCGTAATTTACTTACACATACCGCAGGGATAGGTTATGGACAATTGGACGGACAAGCATCCATGAAGAAAATTTATATCAAAGCTGGAGTAGTAGATGCATTTACTGCTGAAAAAGTACTGTTGTCGGAGAACATTAAAAAAATAGCCAGACTACCCTTACAATTCGAACCAGGCAGTGAATACAAATATGGAGAAAACATCGACATATTAGGATATTTAGTTGAAGTTGTATCAGGAATGCCCTTAGATGAATATTTCAAGCAGCATATTTTCAGACCTTTGGAAATGGACGACACCTGGTTTTATTTGCCCGGAAGCAAATCCAGAAGATTAGTGGATGTATTGGAAAAAGACAGTTTAGGCTGGAAAGAGCACAGCAACGAAGTATTTGACGTGAACTATCCGGTACGAGGAGCAAAAACCTATTTTGCAGGTGGAGCAGGATTAAGTAGCACCACCATCGATTATGCTAAGTTTTTGCAGATGTTTTTAAACGGAGGCGAATACAAAGGCAACCGATTGTTGAGTCGAAAAACAGTAGAATTTATGTTGCAGAATCAGATAGGTGAATTGTTCCCCGACAAAGGAAAAGGTTTTGGAATAGGATTTGCCATTGTCAACAAGCACGGAGCAGCTATGGGAGGCAACGGCAGTTGTGGCACCTTTGACTGGGGAGGTTACTACAATACCCAGTATTTTGCCGATCCACAAGAAAACATCATAGGTTTACTATTTAAGCAAACACAAAAATTGAGCAAGGACGACACAGGTTGGAAATTCCGCCAAATGGTTTTTCAAACCGTAGACAATTAAATTTATAACCTTTTAAAAGGTGTAGCCAACTACACCTTTTACCCTCAAAAGATACAATCACTACCTTTTGAGGGTGTTTTATATTATGGAGAAATTGTAAATTTGATTAAAAATATAAAAATCAAACAATTAGAATTTTAAAAAAAAAATTAGTACCAGAAATAAACAAGAAATCATTGTAGGAAACCATCAAAAGTATTATTTTTGCAAGCAGTTACGGGATGTAGCTCAGCCCGGTTTAGAGTACACGTCTGGGGGGCGTGTGGTCGCAAGTTCGAATCTTGTCATCCCGACAACTTAAAATAAGCCAAGTACGAAAGTGCTTGGCTATTTTTTTGTTTTCTGTAGGATCAAGTTTAGTTGAATCCGAAAGAATGCAAAAAAATGGGCAATTGCTTGCGAACCCTAATTTCTATTGTTCAGCCTGTATTCTGACCTCCAGGCAAGTAGAATAATAACAAGAATTAGCCCCAATAGGAAATATACATAATTGGGTATTTCTGGGGCTGGTAGTTTCCCGTAGGAATGTAGTCCTTTGAAATAGAAATTCACTCCCAAGAAAGTCATGATAACACTGGCATACGAAATAAATGCCAGAGTGTTTAAGACAAATAAATTGTTCAATCTGGGGATATTTCTTAGATGAATTACGACTGCATACAACAAAATACTGACCATTGCCCAGCTTTCCTTGGGATCCCAAGCCCAATATCTCCCCCAACTCTCGTTGGCCCATACTCCTCCTAAAAAGGACCCTAAAGTCAGGAGCAACAAGCCGACTATCAATACAATCTCTACAATGTAACTCAGGTATTGTATTTGTTGACTGGTTCTCATACTTTTTGTTTCAGCCGAAACCAAGGGCTTAATTATCATCAATATTAAATTTATCAACCCTAAAAATGAAGCTATAGAAAACAGTGCATAACTGATAGTTACTACTGCCACATGAATAATCAACCATTTTGAGTTTAATACGGGCAACAAATTGGTTATTTCTGGATTCATCCAACTCATTTGGGCTACCACAAGAAAGATACCGCTCAAAATAGAGGCTATGGCTAATATAATAGAGGATCTTTTTACAAAAAACAAACCCGGAATTAAAACCAACCACCCCAATAATAGCATCACTTCGTAACCATCGCTCCAAGGCGCATGATCTGAAATATACCATCGCATAGCAATTCCCACGGTGAAAATGGCAAAAACACCAATGATTGCATAATTTAGTATCGAGTGTACTATCTTGAAAGATACTGATTCTTTAAAAATTGTCCAGAAATAAAGTCCTAAAAGTAGAAATCCAAGAATCCACATGGGATATACAAGTCGACTGAAAATATTCAATTGGGTATAGATAAGTTCTGCCTTTATTTTATTTTCATTGATTGTAGTACAAGCACGCTGAAAGTTCTTCAAATCCAACAAACACCTTAAACTACGCTCCCATTCATTCGACACTTGAGATTGTCTTACAGCAATCATGAATTGTGAATACAATTCTGCAGCTTTCATCTTATGTGCGATGTTCACTGAATCCGATTTTTCATTTGCTTGGGGTGAAAATCCTAAATCATAGAATCCCATCCATTGGTTTTCGATTTTTGCTGGGGGAAAAATCTTGGGAATTTGATTATTGTACAACATATAAAAAATATTGATCCGTTCATCCAGATTCAAAATCTCTTTTTCATATGCGTTTCTTTGATTGGAAGCAATTCTGTATATAGAATCTACTCTTTGAGCCAGTTTATATTTGCTTTCCTTTGAGAAATCAAACAGTTGATTGAAAGAAACTTTTCGATTTTCGGCTCCCAATTCCTGAGCTAATGTTTTATTTGCAATTACTATAAATGCTTTATCCTTCCATTTTTCTGGCTCTGTCATTATCCCCAGAATAAATTCAGAAGCAGAATATTTATCTACTGAATTAGTCTTTGAAAGTTTTTTCAAAATGTCCTCTGAAAAAGAAAGAAAAGGTTCTACCCTACCCGTCACTTGATTTTGAACCATCAAGGTATTCAGTTCTTTAAGGAAATCTTGCTTATTCACAGTTGCAGCTGCAGATACTATGGGCAACAAACAACTGAAAATCATAAATATAAGGGTTTTATTGGACACTAATTTGAACAAGTTATTCAAACGACTGTAGGGATTGAAAAAATTCAAAAGAATACCAATAAACAACAGAAAATAACCTAGATAGGTAATACGAGTTCCCCAAACATCCTTAGAAACTTGAAATACGGATCCTTCTTCATCCTGATCGTAAGAATATTGAAAAAAACGATAACCTTTGTAATCCAATACATTATTCATCGATATTGTGATGGTCTGTTCTTTAAATTCCATGGGATCATGAATGATTACAGTACTAGTATAATTTGATGGGCTCCAAGATCCTTGATACCGGTCCACCTGAAAATCAACCAGTTGTAGTCTGAAGGGAAGTTGCTGATTTTCGCTCATCAGATCGGTTATCTCTCCCTCCCTTAGTTGAATATAAGTTTCGGTACTGAAATACCTTGTGGTGGCTGCTCCCAGTAAAATAACAACCAATGAAAGATGAAGAAGCAGAACAGAAAACTTTTTGCTCCTGAACAGTTCATAGGAATATATACTTCCAATAAAATTGAGAACTAAAACTATAATTAACGTTTCAAACCAATGGGAATTGTATACTTGTTCGCGAGCAAATGCTACTCCAAAATCTCTTTCCAGGAAGGTAGCCACAGCAATACTTACAGCCAAAATCAATAACAAAAAGACCGTAACTTGTAGCGAAGCGAAAAATTCAAGTCTGTTTTTTATTGACTTATCCATGTATAAGTTATATCTGTTGATTTACTAAACAAAGAGTAAAATAAAAGTCAATACTATACCACCCAAAGTAAAATACAAGCCTTTTTTGAATGTAGAGGAACTAGGAATAAACATAAAAAAAGCGGAAAGGACAAAAAACAACAAACTCAATCCAAAGAATATATTCAAATAAAACAAAGGTTGATCCGATTTGGCTTTGTGCAACTTGGTCATTTTGGCCATGATAGTAGGATATTCCTTCACTTTATATGTAGCAATTCCAGTTGTTTTATTAAAACTACCTTGTTCAAAATACAAATTATCTTTATCCTGACCGGTAATTTTGAAATCACGAATTTTTAATGCTTCTCCCAATTCAGCAGGATCAGAAATTTCCAACTGTTTTTCAATGGTCTTCTCAAATTTCAAGAATTCAGTATTTCTAAAGATTAGCACAATTCCACTGAGAGCATAAACTGCCATAATTCCTGCTAGAAAAAAACCAAGATATCTGTGATAAACACGCATTTTTGTAGACATAAATGTATTTTATTTATTATTAAAGTATGAATTCTTTTTTATTTTAGAAACCAACTTGGTACAGTAAAAGTAATTTCAAATTTTGACATCAACAAGTCTATTCAAAAAAATTAGTACTTTTACGGCCGAACCCTAAGATACTATACTTTCGTAATTAAGCAGATTATTAATTCAAATGAATCAATGAGAAAATTCACTATTGCACGCAAATTAATATTACTTTATTGTTTGGTTTTCCAAAGTCTGACATATGCTCAAGACGATAATTTCACAAAAACCCAAATTGGTCCAAATAATTTATTGACTACCCCATGGAATCTTCTTTATGGTCCGGATGGATACCTTTGGATTACAGAAAAATCGGTGGGAAATATAGTTCGAATCAATCCCGAAACAGGCGAAAGGGATGACTTAATCAAAATATCTGACTTTTCAACCAGTGGTGGTCAGGATGGCTTGTTGGGCCTAGCCTTCGACAATCAATTCAGTAACGGTAGTCCCTATGTTTATATATCCTACACGCACATGGTATCCAGTGTGAGAAAACAAAAGCTGGTACGACTAACTTACACATTAAACGCAGGAAATGGAAGTCTTGGAACACCAGTGGTTTTAATCGACAATCTTCCCTCCTACAAAGATCACCAGTCTGGACGTATAGTAATCGACGCAAACAACAAATTATATTACACCATAGGTGATCAGGGCGTGAAAGTTTGCGCCTCAAATCTTGCACAATATCTACCCACGCAATCTGAAATCGACCAAAAGAACTGGAACAATTATCCGGGAAAGGTTTTGAGGATAAATCTGGACGGATCAATTCCCAGCGACAACCCCCTATTCAATGGAGTAAGAAGTCATATTTATTCCATAGGTCATAGAAATCCTCAAGGTTTGGTTTTAGGAACCAATGGAAAACTCTATTCCAGTGAACATGGTCCAAGTTCGGACGATGAAATAAACATCATCGAAAGTGGGAAAAATTATGGATGGCCATTTGTAGCAGGCATTAAAGACAATCTGATGTATGATTCCGATGGCTGTTTGACCACTGAAACTCAATTCAATGATCCTAATTACCAAGATCCACTTCTTTCGATGTTTCTTCCCAATGCCTACAAATCCACAGAATGTACAGACACATGGATGTGCAGGCCCAATATGGCCCCATCAAGTATTGAGATTTATGAACAATCAAGCATTCCAAACTGGCAGAATTCCTTGTTGATACCTAGTTTAAAAAAAGGAACAATTTACAGAGTAAAATTAGATAGTAGTTCGACCAAGCCAGTGGGAACTCCCACACAACATTTCTACACTACCAATAGATACCGCGATATAGCTATAGCGCCAGATGGAAAAAGTTTTTATGTGATTACCGACGGATCTGGGAAAACAGCCGATTTTACAGGTATGGTTATAAAGACTACTATGGAAAACCCAGGTTCTATCTTAAAATTTACCTATCAAGAAACGGTTTCTGCAATGGAAAGTGAAAACATAGAGAATATTAAAGTTTGGATTAATTCAACTGAAAAGACCCTTCATATCAAATTAAATGAGAATATAACTAATGCCGTATTATTCAACACCATGGGTCAAGTGGTTAAATACTTATATAATCTCAGGAATGGCGAAAATGTAATTCAAATATCTGAGTTACCAATAGGAAATTACATCCTAAAACTAAAAGGAGAGAATTATCAAAAGACACAAACTATAAAAATTAAATAAAATCAGGTTCAACAAAAAAAATAAGAAGGGGATACAAAAAAAGCAAGATTCGAAAAATCGAGTCTTGCTTTTTATATTTTAGATAAGTGTAAATTATCTGCGACCGTAACCACCACCGCGGTTACCACCACCAAAACCGCCACGACTTGGACGATCTTCTTTTGGACGTGCAACGTTCACACTTAATACTTTACCTTCGAATTCTGTTTGATTGATTTTGTCAATAGCCAATTGACCTTCTTCATCGTTAGGCATTTCAACGAAACCAAAGCCTCTTGAACGGCCAGTTTCTCTGTCTGTGATGATGTTTGCTGAGCTTACTTCACCGAATTGAGCAAACAATTCTTGTAAACTTTCACTTTTGGTTCTAAAATTGATGTTTGAAACGTAAATGTTCATCGTAAAAAAATTAAATTAATTATTAAATATTTTCATTTTAACAGCAATTTCCTTTTGACCTATAAAAAACTCAAAGCTTACAATTTGTCCGTTCCAATGATTTTGGGTGTAAAGTTAATGAAATATCTTGAAAATCAAACCAACTGAGTTTCAATTGATATGATTTTTTTTATAAAATTCATTGGACCATCCAATTGACGAAAAAAACACTCCTCATTGATGATTTTGTCAACCATTTATCAGCTTAACTATATTAATTTTGCTTCCAATAAAATTTTACTGTAGCAAATGAAATACATTTTATCATTCCTAATTAGCATGGTGTTTTTTAACACCTCTATTATTTCCCAAGACAAAAAAGAGTTTCACAACTGGGCCTTGACTCCTCCTATGGGATGGAACAGCTGGGATTGTTTTGGACCTTCTGTGATTGAAAGCGAAGTGAAAGCCAATGCAGACTATATGGCTGCCAACCTAAAACAATATGGTTGGGAATATGTAGTTGTAGATATACGTTGGTATGTAGACAATCAAACCACCGGATATTACAATCCATTTGGCAGTTCAACTTTTATTTATGATGAATGGGGCAGATACCTACCCTCTCCCACTCGTTTTCCCTCCTCTGTGAATGGGGCCGGTTTTAAACCTTTAGCAGATTATGTACATGGTTTGGGTTTGAAATTTGGTATTCACATAATGAGAGGTGTGCCCAAAGTGGCAGTTACAAACAAACTCCCCATTAAAGGTTCGAACAATAAAAACGCAAGCGAAATATACTCTACAGCATTGCAATGTACTTGGTTGCAAGACAATTGGACAGTGGATGCAAGCAAAGAAGGCGCACAAGAATATTACAATTCAATTTTGGACTTATATGCTTCTTGGGGAGTAGATTTTATCAAAGTAGATGATCTATCCAGACCTTATCATAAAGCAGAAATTGAAATGCTTCGCAAAGCGATTGACCAAACCGGAAGAAAGATTTTATTAAGCATGTCACCGGGTGCAACTCCCTTAGACCAGCATCAAAGTGCCAAGGACAATGCGAACATGTGGCGAACTGTGGATGACTTCTGGGACAACTGGAGTCAGTTGAATTATCAGTTTGGTGTCTCTTCCAATTGGGCGAAATACATAGCCCCTGGTGCTTGGCCTGATGCAGATATGTTACCTTTGGGTCATATCAGTATCCGTGGTGAAAGAGGTGCAGATAGATATACAAACTTCACAAAAGATGAACAATATACATTGATGACCTTGTGGACCATTTTTAAATCTCCGTTGATGTTTGGTGGGCACATGCCCGACAACAATGCATTTACCGATTCATTACTGACAAATGAGAAAGTATTGTATATGCACAAACATTCGGTTGACAACCAAGAATCGAGTAATCAAAACGATTTAATAACTTGGACTGCAAATGACCCTTACAATGGAGACAAATACTTGGCTGTATTTAACAATGGTGGGGATGGATTTATTTCTACAAAAGATTTATTGTACCGAAGCGGAACTGTATCAACGCTCACTGATGGTTTTGGAGTAGAAATCGATATAGAAATACCCAAAGGAAGCAATCAGTTGTATTTGATTGTGAATGACGGAGGTGATGGATTTAGTTGTGATCATGCCGACTGGATAAATCCAACGATTTATTTAGAGAATGGAGATTCAATTAAACTAACATCACTGAATTGGGAATTTGCTAGTGCCGGATGGAATTCACCAGTTAAAAATAAAAGTGTATCCGGAGGCACACTGAATGTCAAAGGAACTACCTATACCAACGGGATAGGAACACATGCACGTTCCGTTATTTTGTATGGAATACCCGAGAATACGGTTAGATTCAAAACATTTGCCGGATTGGATATTGGTGGCACCAGTCAGATTGGATGTGGCTCGACCGTTGAATTTTCAATTGCAACTCATGATCCAACCCTTCGACAAGTAAATGTAAACAATGCCATCGCAAACAGTGGCCGTGTGAGTCGCACCATCCAAAGAGCAGGTGTGAACTTAGAAGCAAATATTACTGGAGCTCAGAAGCTCTTTTTAGTAGTTACAGATGCTGGAGATAATTTCAATTACGACCATGCCGACTGGATTAGTCCAGCTATTTACACTGAAAATGGGGACTCTGTTTTGTTAAGCACATTGAGTTGGACCAAAGCAAGCAGTGGTTGGGGATCAGTTCAGAAGAACAAAAGTTTGGATGGAAGTACATTAACCGTTAACGGTAAGACCTACAGCAGCGGATTCGGAGCAAATGCCTATTCAATTATCGAATTTGATTTACCTGCTGGATATACCAAATTCAAATCTTTTTGCGGGTTTGATGATGAGGTGCTTTCAGCCCCTAGTGGTGTTACTGTTGAATTCCTTGTATTTACCCAAAACCCTTTAGTATCCGAAAGTGTGGAAATTCCAGTCAAACTTAGTGAACTTGAGATATATTCTGAAGCAAGTATTGAGAACTTATGGACAAACACCATTGAAAATAATGTAAGTACTCAATTTACGAGTACAGTCAATGCACATGGTGCTCAGTTGTTTAAAATCACACCCTTGAAAAAAGACAACAGCATCCTTTTGGATTATCAACTGTCATCTACCAGTATTAATCAGAGCCAAAGCATTGATATTACAGTGAATGTAAGTTCGCCTAACAAATCTTTAATACCAATAACTGGATGGGTGCAAGTGATTTTGAATGATACGGTTATTGAAAATGAAAAAGTGGATACAAATGGAAACGTAAGTTTCAGTATCTCACCTAAAGTAGGAAAACATTTGCTTAAGTTGAATTATGGAGGAAATACAAGATACAATTCCAAACAATCTGAATACATCGAATTATCGGTTTTTAACTACGGCACTCAGGTAAAAGACTTGGGTGCCAAAAAAATGTGGACATCCACATCCAATGGAATTAGCGTTTTGCATGGTTTAGAGCCTGGAGACAAATTAACCCTGTATGATATTCAAGGAGTTAGAATCAAGCAATTCAAGGTCAATTCTGACCAAATTGAATTGCAAAACACAGGAATATATTTAATCGAAATCGAGAAAGAAAAAGAAACTGTAATACGGAAATTTTACTTGTAAATAAAAACACCTGCAACGAATATTCAATTTATTGCAGGTGTTTTACTTTATAGAAGTTTTTTAATTGCCTCTTCCAATTGTTCAGGTTTGATTTTCGAAGCATGTCTCGAAACAGGATTTCCCTGTTTGTCAATCAGGAATTTGGTAAAATTCCATTCAATATCTCCATTTTTCTTGGTATTCCCTTTCAATTCTTTTTTCAAATACTTATACAAAGGTGCTGCTTTGCTGCCGTTTACATTAATTTTAGAGTACATTGGAAAGCTAACATCGTATTTCAACTTGCAAAACTGAGCAATATCTGCATCTGAACCAGGCTCCTGAAACATAAATTGATTGCATGGAAATCCTAAAATGACTAAACCTTTATCCTTGTATTTTTCATACAGATTTTGCAAGCCTTCATACTGATAGGTATATCCACATTTACTGGCAACATTGACAATCAATAAAACTTTTCCTTTGTAAATCGACAGATTTTCCACCTGTCCACCTATCGTTTTCACTTTGAAATCATGCACATTTTTTGCATTTAAAGTTGCAAATAAGAACAAAAAGAAAGAAACTGTAAAAATTTTATTCATAAATTATTTGATTAGTTTAGTTTTTAAACGTTTTTATGGAAATATAGTTTAGACTACTCATTTTAATTGATCTGTCATATCAATTTGTACATCAAATTCACCTTCCTCTCTAATCAACCTTAAATTTAATTTTGATTTTGTAGAATGCTTAAAATAAGAACGCACTTGTGAAAGGCTCATCTTGAATACAGCTTCGTTATTAATTAGTACCAACTCATCACCTACCCTACCATAAATACTTTTCGTTAGTTTGTCCTGTTGTTTTTGAATGGCAGGTGAGAGCCAAGCATTCAATTGTGCACCGGTATCGATCAATAAATTCAAAGTATCTTTTTCCCTGTTTTGATATTCCACAACAGCTTGGATATACATTTTATTATCTTTAATCACAATTGGTATGGATTTATAATTTGAAGGAGCTTTATATCCATCGTAGGAGTATATATTTATGCATTGCCAATTATAATTGATTTCAAAGACATAGTCCTTCGAAAAATCCAGTCCTAAAAAGCCGTTCACCTTAGTTCCATATTGCTCAGAGAAACGAAAATAATTTTCTTTGAGAACATAAACCGTTTTTGATGGAAAGGTTATTTTTCTAAAATTCAAATCATTGAACTGGCTGATGTATGCATCCACACTGACCCCCTCACCCAAACCCTGCAAAGTGCGAAGTTCGCTGTATTTCAATTCCAAGCTATCATCGGATTGGAGTTCAGTTATAATCGTATTGCGAACACCAGAATCGTAAATCAGTTGCAATGGAGCTGTTTGATTGATTCTTGTCTCAACAAGCACATAGGAATTCAAAAGTTTGAATGGGATAACTGCAAGTTTTTTATTCCTTGCAGATAAAGGCGAATAAAGGATAGTGAAACAACAAAGAAT
>CAZZPZ010000009.1:0-101407 GCA_964655615.1 uncultured Paludibacter sp.
TTACCTAAACTCCTTAATATCAACACTAGCCTTGGAAAATTATTTTTTTGAAGGAGGTCTTCGAAAAACCAATCATAGCAAAAAATGAGACAAGCACGCTCTTCTGTTAACGAAAAATATTCGAACTACTATTTAAAAAATTCACAATAAATCTATCGAAAAGCAGTGATTTCAATTGTTGCATATTTAATTCATCTCCAATTTCAGCCTGAACAGAAGTCACCCCTTTGTCCACAAATCCGCATGGATTAATATGATTGAAGTAATTTAAATCCGTGTTTACATTCAAAGCAAATCCATGCATCGTAATATATCTTGAACTTCGAACACCGATGGCGCAAATTTTTCGAACCGTTGGCTTTCCCACATCCAGCCAAACACCAGCTGCTCCTTCCATTCTTTGTCCCTCAATACCATAATAATCCAAAAGATCAATCACACATTTCTCCATCAAATAAATATACTGTCTCAAACCAATCTTGAAATTGGTTAAATCAAAAATCGGATAACCAACCAACTGACCTGGTCCATGATAGGTAATATCTCCCCCCCTATTGGTATGTACAAATTGAGCATTCACGGCTTGGAGTTTAATATAATCCAATAACATATTGTGCTCATCGCCACTTTTACCTAGTGTATACACATGAGGATGCTCGCAAAACACCAGATAGTTGAATGTAGAATTTGAATTCTTTTTCAATTCAATGTTTTTATCGAACAATTCATTTTGTTGCATCAAAGCTTGATTGTATTCAATCAAACCCCAATCTATCATCTGAATTTCTGAAGCCCCCATAGTTCTTAAATTTAAACAAGTTTACAAATACAAAAAATATATCGTATTAGTTGAATTTCACTTTCGGAATTTTATTCATCAATCCCAAAATCTTAGTTTTTCTATTTTGAATATAATTCGAGGGCTTTATTGGAGAATATTTACGTGGATTTGGCAAACAAACAGCAATGGCTGCAGCTTGGGATTTAGTGAGTTTAGACGCAGGTTTTCCAAAATACTCGAGCGAAGCAGCTTCTATTCCATAAATGCCATCGCCCATTTCAATTACATTCAAATACACCTCCATTATTCTTTTTTTAGTCCAAAACACTTCAATCAGAACGGTAAAATACGCTTCAAGCCCTTTTCTGAGATATGAACGTTTATTCCATAAAAACACATTCTTGGCGGTCTGTTGCGAAATAGTACTACCCCCTCTTATCCGCTTCCCTTTTTTGTTGTGCTTATACGCTTTTTGTATAGCATCTATCGAAAATCCAAAATGAGATTGAAATTCTTGATCTTCAGCTGCGACGACTGCTTGTACTATATTGGGAGACATATTTTCAATTGACACCCATCGCTTGCTATTTTTGGGCGCCTCACCCTCTGCGATAGCTTCAACTGAACGTATCATCATAAGTGGCGTAACCCACACCGGCACAAAACCTGCCAGTATAGTCCACAACATTGTAGTCCCAATAAAAATTAGGACAGCATTTCTAAGAATTCTGAGTATTTTTCGAAACATAGGATTAAATCTATAAACAAAAAAATCCTCTGCCGCAAAGCAGCAAAGGATCATTATTATTTAAATCAGCACACACAAATTATTCGTATGCACCCATTTTGAGCATATTAACTTCACGTTCAGTTAAGAATCTATATTTTCCTCGAACTAAACCTTTTTTAGTCAAACCTGAGAAGAACACACGATCAAGTCTTACTACTTTGTAGCCTAATGCTTCAAATATTCTTCTTACAACTCTATTTTGACCAGAGTGTATCTCAATTCCAACTTGTTTTAAATCGTCTTCTTTTACATAATTCAATTCGTCAGCTGCTACAGTCAAATCGTCATCCAATTTAACACCCGCAAGAATTTGTTCAAAATCCTTTGTTTCCAACTGTCTGTCAAGAGCAACATGATAGATTTTCTTCTTATCATATTTCGGATGTGTCAATCGAGATGCTAAATCTCCGTCATTGGTAAGAAGTAAAACTCCAGTAGTATTTCTATCCAAGCGACCAACAGGGTATATACGTTCGCTGCATGCATTTTTAACTAAATCAAGAACAGTACGTCTGTCATGAGTATCTTCAGCAGTAGTAACAGTATCTTTTGGTTTATTTAACAAGATATACACTTTTCTTTCTGAACGAACCAATTGATTATGAAACAATACCTTGTCGCTATGCATCACTTTTACACCCATTTCTGAAACTATTTCTCCATTCACGGATATAACACCAGCTTTAATAAATTCATCGGCCTCACGACGGGAACAAATACCTGCATTTGCCAAAAATTTATTCAAACGAATAGGCTTAGAGAAATCAACGTCATTGCGACGGTATTCAAATTGTTTCTTTTTGCTGTATTTTGCATTTGGATCATAATCATCCGATGGACGTTTGAAACGAGGACGTTTTCCGGATGCTTGCTCCATGTCGTTCGTAGACCTATTGTATGATCTGTTTTCAGTTGGAGCTTCGCCTGGTTTTCTTGCAGTGAACCGTGGACGTGAATCATCATCATTATTATTATAACGAGGACGAGACTGATAACCGCCGCCACCTGTATTTCTAGAGCGATATTCTCCATTGTCATTGTTGTAACGAGGACGAGAATCACCACCTCCATTGTACCTTGGACGGGATTCTCCGCCTCCATTGTATCTTGGACGAGAATCTCCTCCTTCGCTAGAATTAAAACGATTAGGGTTGAAACGAGGACGTGAATCTGATTCACCACCTCCATTGTATCTTGGACGTTGTCCTGATTCATTATTGGAATCAAATCGATTTGGATTAAAACGTGGACGGAAGTTACCATCGTTGTTTCTATCTTGATTTCGATTATCGTAGGATCTTCTTTCGTTATTGAAACCTGAGTTATTCGACCTGTAAGGGCGGTCTTCATTGCGGTTACGATCATTGAACCTTCCGGTTCCATTGAAATCTTTCTGCTCCGATCTCACATCGCGCTTTTGAAAGGGTTTACCATCACGGCCGGCTCCAGAATTCGATCTATCCGAATTTCCTTGCCAATTTTCATTGTTTGTCATTTCGATAAAATTATTTGAGAATGCAAATTTCGGAATAAAAATCGAATCTGTAAAATTTTTATTAAAAATTAAGCTAATACAAGGTTATTGCGACTTACTTTTTCTCTATTTGCAGTTTTTGTAAGAAGTAACAGAATTACTCAACAAAAGTTCATAAGTATATTTATAACGTTTGCGGTAAAAAGAATGGAGAAGGCTCTGATAATATTCAAAAATTATTTTTGATTATAAATATCTTTGTTTATTCAATTCTCACTCAACATCCTTAATTTATATAAAAATGAAGAAAAACATTCTTTTACTAGTGGCGATACTTACGAGCATTGTAGCATCTGCAATTTCTCTTCGATCTCCAAATGGCAATCATGAACTAAATTTCACTATTAAGCAAAACGGACAGGCTTTCTACTCTTTAAATTATATGGGAAAACCAATAATTGAAGAATCGGGTTTGGGATTCATCTTAAACAACAGGTCAAATTTGCGAGAAGGTTTTGAAATAAGCAAAATCACTTACGACACAGTAAACTACAGTTGGAATCCAGTATGGGGTGAAGTCAAAACTATCACAGATCATCATCATGAAATGTGTATTCTACTTCATCAAAAATCCCAGAATATTCAATTCAAAATTCGATTTAGACTATTCAACGATGGATTAGGATTTCGATATGAATTTGACCGCCAGCCTGGCTTGGATTATTTTCAAATTCTCGATGAATGCACTGAATTTAATTTGACGGCAAACCATAAAGCATTTTGGATTCCTGGAGATTATGATACAAATGAATACTATTACAGCACAACCACCATCAAAGAAATTGACGCTTCAAAATCAGACGGCAATGGAATTGGAACTCATGGATACTTTGACAAACATTCGGTACAAACACCTTTGATGTTAAAATCTACCGATGGATTGTATATCCATATTTTTGAAGCAGCTTTGATCGACTATCCTGCAATGCATTTAAAAGTAGATGTTGACAATTATGACTTCACAGCTGCTTTGGCACCCAATGCATTGGGAACCAAGGTATACATGCAAACCCCACACCACACTCCATGGAGAACGGTTCTAGTGAGCGATAAGGCAACAGAAATTCTTTCCTCCAAGACCAACTTAAATTTAAATGAACCATCAAAAATTGAAAATACCGATTTCATAAAACCTCAAAAATTTGTAGGAATTTGGTGGGGCATGCATGTGCCTAATACATGGACTTGGAATTACGCAGACTCAGCCAATTTAAAATTAAAAGGAACGGATTGGAACAATTTAGTACCAAACGGCAAACATGGAGCATCCAACAAAAATGTCAGAGCGTATATTGATTTTGCGGCTCAACATGGAATTGACGGAGTACTCGTAGAAGGTTGGAATATTGGTTGGGAAGATTGGGCTTTCAGATACAAGGAAGAAGTCTTTGATTTTGTTACACCTTATCCTGATTTCGACATCAAAGCATTAAATGAATATGCCCAATCTAAGGGTGTGAAATTGGTAATGCATCATGAAACCTCTGCTTCTGTATCCAATTACGAAAGACGGATTGACGATGCCATTGACTTGATGAAGAAACATGGATACGAAGCTGTTAAAACAGGCTATGTAGGTCATATTATTCCTCGAGGCGAGAAACACGATGGTCAATGGATGGTAAATCATTACATACGTAACATTGAGAAATTTGCAGCTGCAGAAATAATGGTCGATGCACACGAACCTGTACGACCAACCGGACTTTCACGCACTTACCCAAACTTAATGGCATGTGAAGCCGCAAGGGGAAATGAATTTAATGCTTGGAGTGCTGGCAATCCTCCCGAACATGAAACCATACTTCCATTCACTCGATTGATGGGTGGCCCTATGGATTATACGCCCGGAATTTTTGAAATCAAGATGAACGCTTATGATCCATCAAGCGAATATCAAGTTCACACTACACTTGCTAAACAGCTCGCACTGTATGTAACTATGTACAGTCCTTTTCAAATGGTAGCAGATTTAATAGAGAATTACGAAAAGAAAATGGATGCGTTTCAATTCATCAAAGATGTGGCTGTAGACTGGGATGATTCAAAATATTTAGAGGCAGAACCTGGTGATTATCTGACTGTAGCCCGAAAACAAAAAAACAGTGACAACTGGTTTGTTGGTGCCATTACAGACGAAAACGCTAGAACTTCTATTGTGAATTTCAATTTCCTATCGCCTGACTCCTGGTATATAGCTACTATTTATAGTGATAGAAAAGATTCCCATTGGAAAGAAAATCCAATGGTCTATGAGATAAAAAAAGGAATCATTAATCATAAGTCAATTCTATCTTTAAAATTAGCGGCTGGAGGTGGAGCTGCAATTTCAATTACTCCTGCAAATAAACAAGATTTGAAGTTGTACAAAAAGTTAAAATAATATCATATAGACAATATTATGTAACAATATGTGAGACAGACACCTTCATAAAGAGGGTATCTGTCTTGTTTTTTATTTAAATAATTGTAATAATAACATATTTAAATCCCTATTAAAAACAATTCAATATATTTGCAAGCTAAATTAATCCAAATCCGAAATGTTATTTAATTCTGTTGAGTTTGCAATCTTTTTACCAATAGTTTATATACTTTATTGGTTCTTCTTCAACAAGAAAAAACCAAATTACAGAAATGCGTTCCTATTAGCTGTCAGCTATTTCTTTTACGGTTCTTGGGATTGGCGCTTTTTATCGCTGATATTTATTAGTTCTGCAACAGATTTTTTCTTAGCAAATGCGATCAACGCTACAGATCCCGAAAACAAGAAGAAAAGGAAGTTATTTCTATTGATAAGTCTTACAACCAATTTAGGTATTTTGGGATTTTTCAAATACTACAATTTCTTTATTGATAGCTTCATCAGCACATTTAGTTATTTTGGAAGTAGTTTCAGCTACCAACCATTGAAAATAATCCTACCAGTGGGGATCAGTTTTTACACTTTCCAATCCCTTAGTTACACCTTGGATGTATTTTTTCGAAAGATGCAACCTACAAAAAATATAATTAATTATCTTGCTTTTGTTAGCTTCTTTCCTCAACTAGTTGCCGGACCCATAGAAAGAGCAAGTAAATTGCTTCCACAATTCGATGATTTAAAAAAATTCAATTATCAAGAAACTAGAACTGGTCTTTTGCTGATTGTTTTTGGACTATTTAAGAAAATAATGATAGCAGACAGACTCGCTGTTTTTGTTAATCAAACCTACAACAACCCAACCAACGCTGAAGGCTTGCCAATGCTACTCGGAATTTCATTTTTTGCCATACAATTATATTTAGACTTTTCTGCTTATTCTGACATCGCTATAGGTACTGCTCGTATTTTTGGATTTCAACTATCGGTAAATTTCAAAAGGCCCTATCTTGCAACATCCTTCTCTGACTTTTGGAGAAGGTGGCACATTACCTTATCCTCATGGTTTAGAGACTACATATACATTCCATTAGGAGGTAATAGAATCAATATAACGCGCACGCACACCAACACCCTTATTGTATTCCTTCTTAGTGGTTTGTGGCATGGAGCATCTTGGAATTTTGTAATTTGGGGCTTGTTAAACGCTTTGTTTTTAATCCTTTTTGATAGGTTCTTTAATAAAAATAAAAAATCAATATTCAATAGATTCACATCCTCCTTCATCACAACTGTATTTTGGACATTTTCCCTGATTTTCTTCAGGGCACTAGGATTTGACCAAGCATTAGAAGTTTTTGGCAACTTAGGATTATCTAATGCAGAAGCTATTTTCAACTTTGGTCTATTAAAGTCAGAATTTCAATTCAGTTTATATTTAATAATCGGAATGTTCATATTCGAAATTTTGACCGAAATGAAAGGAGAAAACCTATCTGTAAGTTTTTACAAAAAACCGACCATAATTCGATGGAGTTTTTATCTTATTTTAGTTTTGAGTATAGTCTACCTGGGCTTCTATGGGTCTGCCGCAGACAATTCTTTTATTTATTTTCAATTCTAAAACTTTATTAATGAAAAATAATATCCAGTCCATAATATATAAATCAATCCTTTTAATCCTTTTGATTTCTACGATTGTACTAATTACAGATAAACTTGGAATTTTCAACCCCGACTACACCAATGACCATACCAGGAGAAAATGGAATACATTTTATGAATTCGTCGAAAAAAACCCGATAGATATCGTATTAATTGGAAACTCACATCTATACACAGGCATAAATCCACAGAATTTATCCAACAGACTAGGAGCAAACTGCTTCATACTTGCATCACCAGGCACCACATTGACCGACTCATACTTTGCCCTTAAAGAAGCTATCAAAGTCAGCAAACCTAAAATTGCCATCATTGAAACATTCACCATCAATGACTATGAATCTCATAAATTAAAGGATGGAACTCTATCCGATCAATTCAAAAGTTTCTCAGCAAGAAAAGACATAATTACAAAACTCATCTCTACACCTATTCTATTTGAACCATCCAATTACTTTTCTGCCTGGTCAAATACCATCCGGAATCACCGTTTTATATTTACCGACACAGAACAAATCAAGCAAAACAAATTTATACGTACCCACTCCGAGAAAAAAGACAAGGAATTATACTTGGGTAGATATATTCGATTTACTAGTGGATTAGAGAAAGAAAATCTTGACAAATATGAGAATCCAGAATTTATAGCTTATGACTACGCTAAACATTTACCAAGTAAGGAAGCTAAACTATATTTAGAGAAAACCATAGCTCTCTGTGAAGAAGAAAATATAAAACTATTGTTTGTAACTTTACCGATGTATTTCAAACACGTACACAATTATGAAGCATACAAAAAGAGCATCCAAACAATTATAGGCGATAAACCTATGGAATGGATAGATTTGCAAGCAAATTATGACACTTTGCTGTTTGGTCCTGAAAGTTTCGAAAATACAGTTGCTGAAAATCAGCACATGACCTATCAAGGTTCAATAATCGCCGCAGTTAAAATTGCAGATTATATTCGTCAAGAATATAGAACATTAGTACCCAACAGGAAAAACGAATCAAAGTGGAGAAATCTATTCTACGCCAGTGACGGATATTTTGCGAACAACCCAATTACTGATGATGGCAACAGCAAATTACTGTTAAGAAACACAAAACTTACGAATCAGATCACAATCAACGAAGTAGGACTAGTTCCTTTCAAAACAGCAAGAAAACTTTTAGTTAAGGTAGAAAAAGACAACGCAATAAATACCGACAGCATTCTTTTCAGCACACTATCCGAAATGAATGGAAAACAGTTTCAAGTTGAGCTTGCTGTGAAAAAGAACAAAGCCTTTAACTTCAACGAATATTTCTTATTTGAATCTGAGCCCTTCAACTCTGCATTGTCAATAAAAAACATTATTAAGGTTACCATATAAAAGGCCCAAAATCTCTCGAATTAGGGCCTTTCTGCAAACATAAATCTAAATCAAAATCGAATGGTAACTGAGGCCAAATAATTCATTGGCGCTTGTGGGAATAGATATTTATAATTGTAACGAGTATTATCACCAGAATAGAATTCTGACCAAGCATAACCATTGGTTTCGTAACTTTCATTAAATAAATTATTGATCATCATTTGAAAGTCAATCGCTTTTATTTTGTTACAGGAAATACTATATTTTAACAAAAGGTTATTCACAAAATATGCGTCAATTGATTTATCAAAATTGGATGTATTATCCAAAAATTGTTGACCTACATAAACTGAATTAAATGACGCTTCAAATGATTTATAATTGTAGGTAAAAATACTATTTGCAACCACTTCAGGAGAGTAAGCGATTTTAGTTTCATCAAAGAACGTTTTTACTTCACCGATTGGATTGTAATTTTCATCCCAGATATAACTTACATCTTCGTAGTTTCTAATAATATTTCTGCTCAATGACAAATTACCATCCCACTTCAAGTTTTTCAACACTTGACCTCCAGCAGTTAATTCAATACCAGCACGGTAACTGTCTTTCACATTTGATGTTAACAACTCTCCAATTTCACTGATTTTCCCTGTTAGAACCAACTGATTATCATAAGCCATGTAATATGCATTTACACCGAAAGCAAATTTTGACATATTCAATTTATAACCAATTTCAGTATCATACAATCGCTCACTGACAGGTTGATCATTTACACCAGATTCGGTATAGCCGTTACGGTTAGGCTCACGATTTGCAACTGCAAAAGAAGCATAAACATCTTGATTTTTAGCAATCGAATAGGTAGAACCAATTTTAGGATTAAAGAAATTAAAGATTTTATCAATGTCAAGGAGTCTCATAGTCATGGAATTCCAATCATATTTATCATTTTGGCCCTTCATCACGTGCTGAATAAAACGATATTGCAAATCAGCAGAAATGGTTAACTTCTCAATTGGAGTATAAAGCGATTTCAAATATACATTTGCATCAGTCTTAGTAGAATTACTACGATAATATTCATTCGCAACATCAAGGTTGTTTGCATATTTAGCCCAAATTACATTTCCAAAATGATCTCCCAAATAGGAATTTCCGCCCCCTCCTAAAATAAGATTCAATTTATCCTGAGTATAATTCAGCGACAAGTTAGCACCATACAAAGCATTATCCAACCATTTACGACGAACCAAATCAGTTGTATACATGATCTCCCCATCCACTTGAGGAGCTTGAAGCCCATACTCATTCACCCAACGATCCGATTTATATTCTTCATAATAACCTTTACCCAAAACGGTATATGCAGTAGCGTTTAAGTATAGTTTTGGATTAAACACATGATTTAAATGCAATTGATAATGAGTTTGGTTGTAATTATCAGTTTGATTGTCATAATACAACTCATTTCCATTTGCATCCACACCATAATATCCTATTTCATTGTAGGTGCGATCAATTGCCAACATGTCTGAATAAACACCATTCCAGGCCTGATAAGTTTTCTCACCTCCACCAAAAGTTATAAACTTCAGAGAAGTTTTTTCACCAAAATAACCTGCAGCCAGATAATATGACTTCATATCCACCCAAGCTCTTTGAATATACCCATCGGATGTAATATTTGACAATCTTACATCCAGAGCCCAATGGTCATTCATCAAACCTGTCCCCAATTTTACAGTATTTTTGTTTGTATTGAATGAACCATAACTCGAAGAAAGTTCACCATAGGCTTCTGAATTGAGACCTTGTGTCTGCATATTGATACTAGCACCAAAAGCAGCCGCACCATTGGTCGAACTACCCACTCCACGCTGAATCTGCACCGAAGATAATGAAGAAGCAAAGTCAGGCATATTTACAAAAAACACACCATGAGATTCAGGGTCATTCAAAGGAACACCATTGATAGTCACATTGATACGATTGGCATCAGTTCCACGAACACGATATCCAGTATAACCTATACCTGTTCCAGCATCCGATGTAGTAATAAAAGACGGAGTAAGACTTAACAAATAAGGAAGATCCTGTCCAAGATTACGTTTATTGATTTGTGATGCATCAACATTTGAATAAGTAACAGCAGATTTGGAATTCGCACGAATTGAATTTACTGTAACTTCTTTGATCTGATACGTAAGGCTATCAGTTTTAATGATTACATTTTGAGCTGAATGAATCAAAGCAACACTCAAAAATAAATAAAGAAAAAATTGTCTCATTTTAATTAATTTAATTAATCAATAGAGAGCCAAAATGCGGAGATTCATATTCCCTTAGCAGCATTACCTGCTCAGGTTCTATGGGTATGATCTCAGCCCGTTGTATTAAGGCACCCCAGTTTGATTGGTTATCGATGCAAAATTAAGACATTTTTTTTAAATAACACACATTTGAAAAACTTATCGGTTAAAAATGTGTTTAATAGTAATTTCGAGTATAAAGCTAAGTTTGATTGAAATTATTCATATCATCGGCAAACAAAATATTAAATTGAAAGATTTTAAGTGTTATTTTTTTCAATTTGAACTTGTCAAATGAAAAAAAAGGATTATCTTTGCAATCAATAAAATAAGAACAAATGAACGCTTATTTACATATTTTGCTACTCGGTATTATTCTTTTGCACAAAAAGTAAGAGTGAGTTTGGTATGTAGGTAAATCACAAAATATTGAAGGCCTTTCTCACTATACGATGAGAAAGGCTTTTTTAATCCAAAAAAACGGATATAATTATGGATAAATTATTTATTTTCGACACCACCTTACGGGATGGCGAACAGGTACCAGGGTGCCAGCTAAACACTGTAGAAAAAATTCAGGTAGCAAAAGCATTGGAAACTTTAGGAGTCGACGTAATTGAAGCTGGTTTTCCAGTATCGAGTCCTGGTGATTTCAACTCTGTTGTTGAAATTTCCAAAGCTGTCACTTGGCCAACAGTTTGTGCTTTGACAAGAGGCGTCCAGAAAGATATTGAAGTTGCCGCAGAGGCTTTGCAATATGCAAAAAACAAAAGAATACATACAGGAATAGGAACATCCGACTACCATATCAAGTATAAATTCAACTCAAACCAAGACGAAATTTTAGAAAGAGCGGTTGCGGCAGTTAAATACGCTAAACGCTTTGTTGAAGATGTTGAATTTTACTGTGAAGACGCTGGTCGTACAGACAATGTTTATTTAGCAAGAGTTGTTGAAGCCGTAATTAAAGCGGGAGCAACTGTAGTAAACATTCCTGACACAACCGGTTATTGTTTACCTTGGCAATATGGCGAAAAAATTAAATTTTTGATGGAAAATGTGAATGGAGTTCACAATGCTATCATCTCCACTCACTGCCACAACGACTTAGGTATGGCTACAGCCAACTCTATTTCCGGGGTATTGAATGGTGCACGTCAAGTTGAGGTTACAATCAATGGTATAGGCGAAAGAGCAGGCAACACTTCACTTGAAGAAATTGCCATGATTCTTAAATGTCATAAAGATTTGCAGATTGACACCAACATCAACACTCAAAAGATTTACGACACTAGTCGAATGGTTTCAAGTTTAATGAACATGCCTGTACAACCAAACAAAGCGATTGTTGGACGAAACGCATTTGCACATTCATCTGGAATACATCAGGATGGTGTATTGAAAAACAGAGAAAGTTATGAAATCATGGACCCAACAGATGTTGGAATCGATAAAAATTCAATTGTATTAACTGCACGAAGTGGTAGAGCTGCCTTAAAACACAGACTAAGTGTATTAGGGGTACAAGTAGAAGGTGAACAATTGGACACTATTTATCAAGAATTCTTAAAATTAGCGGACAGAAAAAAAGATATCAACGATGATGATGTATTGATGTTAGCTGGTAAAGAAAAAGCATCTAAAGAAAGAATTAAACTTGAATACCTTCAGGTTACATCAGGTGTTGGAGTTCGTCCTGTTGCAAGCATAGGCTTGACCATTGCAAATGAGAAATTCGAAGCTGCCGCATCTGGCAATGGGCCTGTGGATGCCGCTATTAAAGCATTGAAACAAATCATCAAACGCAACATGAACCTTCAAGAATTCACTATCCAATCCATAAACAAAGGAAGTGATGATATTGGCAAAGTACATATGCAAGTAGAACACGATGGAATAGTATATTATGGATTTGGTGCAAACACAGACATAGTTGCTGCATCTGTTGAAGCTTACATAAATGCTATAAATCAATTTGTAAAATAAAAATAATTATATACGCAATCAAACATTTCGAAAATGAGCAAAACATTATTTGACAAAATTTGGGATGCACACGTAGTTTCATCTGTAGAGAACGGACCTACTCAATTGTACATCGACCGACATTTCTGTCACGAGGTAACTAGTCCACAAGCATTTGATGGTCTACGCAAACGTGGTTTGAAGGTATTTCGCCCTGATCAAACCACCATGACTGCTGACCACAACACCCCAACAATCAATCAAGATCAACCGGTAAAAGATCCGATTTCAAAAAATCAGTTGGATACTTTTGCTAAAAATGCATCTGATTTCAACATGCCATTATTTTTCCCACTTGGGCACGAGAAAAATGGTGTGGTTCACATTATTGGTCCAGAAAACGGGTTCACTCATCCTGGGATGACCATTGTGTGCGGTGACTCTCACACTTCAACTCATGGGGCTTTTGGTTCAATTGCATTTGGAATTGGAACATCTGAAGTCGAAATGGTATTAGCTACTCAATGTATTTTGCAGTCCAGACCATTGACCATGCGCATAAATTTTGAAGGCAAACTAGGCACAGGTGTTTCAGCCAAAGACCTAGCTTTGTTTATGATCTCAAAATTGACAACGGGTGGTGCAACAGGTTATTTTGTTGAATATGCTGGTGAAGCAATCCGCAATTTATCAATGGAAGAAAGAATGACTGTTTGTAACCTTAGTATTGAAATGGGTGCACGTGGAGGATTAATTGCTCCAGACCAAACCACATTTGATTATGTAAAGGGTCGTGAATACGCCCCTAAAGGTGAAGAATGGGAACAAAAACTAGCTCATTGGAAAACGCTTAAAACAGATGAAAATGCAATTTTTGATAAAGAGTTGACATTCAACGCTGCAGACATTCAACCTATGATTACCTACGGAACCAATCCTGGTATGGGTATGGGAATTTGCGAATCAATTCCGAGTTTGGAGGATATTGATGAAGCTGGACGTATTTCATTTCAGAAATCCATGGATTACATGGGCTTCTCAGCTGGTGAAAGTTTGCTAGGCAAAAATATTGACTATGTATTCTTAGGTAGCTGTACAAATGGTCGTATAGAAGATTTCAGAGTTTTCGCCAACTATGTTAAAGGAAAGAAAAAAGCTGACAATGTAGTAGCATGGTTAGTACCTGGTAGTTGGGGTGTTGAGCAACAAATCAGAGAAGAAGGATTATTGGACATCTTGACTGAAGCTGGATTCCAACTACGCCAACCAGGATGTTCAGCTTGTCTAGCTATGAACGATGACAAAGTTCCTGCAGGCAAGTATGCAGTATCAACTTCAAACAGAAACTTTGAAGGTCGTCAAGGTCCTGGTTCAAGAACTATTCTTGCTGGTCCATTAGTTGCTGCAGCAGCAGCGGTAACAGGTAAAATAACAGATCCTCGTAATTAATAACAGATAGAACAATGGAAAAATTCAATACAATCACTTCATCAGTTTATCCTCTGCCAATTGAGAATGTGGATACAGACCAAATAATACCTGCAAGATTCTTAAAAGCCACCAACAAAGATGGCTTTGGTGATAATTTATTTGCAGATTGGAGATATGAAAAAGATGGATCACCAAAAGCAGATTTCGTTTTAAACAACAGTGCTTTCAGCGGTTCTATTCTTGTTGGTGGTAAAAACTTCGGTTCAGGATCATCACGTGAACACGCTGCATGGGCAATTGCAGGCTTTGGATTCAAAGTAGTAGTTTCAAGTTTCTTTGCTGATATTTTCAAAAACAATGCGTTGAATAATGGAGTACTACCTGTAGTCGTTAGTGCTGAATTTCTTTCAGATATTTTTGGCGCAGTAAATACAGATCCTAAAGCAACACTTACTGTAGATTTGGAGAATCAAACTATTACCAACAACGCCAATGGTAAATCAGAAAGTTTCGAAATCAATCCTTATAAAAAAGAATGTCTTTTAAAGGGATTGGATGATATCGATTATCTACTAAGCAAGAAAGAATTGACAGAGGCTTTTGAAGCCAACAGAAAATAACTTTAAATTTTATTGATATGATCGAAATAATGGACACAACCCTCAGAGATGGGGAACAAACTTCAGGTGTATCTTTTGCTACAGCCGAAAAGTTGAGTATAGCCAAACTTCTATTAGAAGAATTGGAGGTGGACAGAATTGAAATTGCATCTGCTAGAGTATCTGAAGGTGAATACAAATCAGTGAAAGCTGTTTCAGATTGGGCACGCAAGAATGGTCATATCGACAAAATTGAAGTATTGGGTTTTGTTGACAACAAGACTTCATTAGAGTGGATCAACAAAGCAGGTTGCCGTGTAATCAATCTGCTTTGTAAAGGCTCTGAGAATCATTGTCTGCATCAACTTAGAAAAAAACCCGAAGAACATCTCAAGGATATAAAACGAGAAATTGCTTTTGCCAATGAGATGAATATAGATGTAAATATTTATCTTGAAGATTGGTCTAATGGAATGCGTAATTCAGAGGACTATATCTTTTTCATGGTAGATCATTTGCAAAACGAAAATATCAAGCGATTTATGTTGCCTGACACTCTAGGCATTTTAAATCCCTCTGAAACTTTACAATTTTGCATGAAAATGATAGGTAGATACCCTAATCTGCATTTCGATTTTCATGCCCACAACGATTACGACTTAGCAGTAGCAAATGTTTTTGAAGCTATTAAGGCAGGTGTTCAAGGTGTTCATGTTACCGTAAACGGACTAGGCGAACGTGCAGGAAATGCTCCTTTATCGAGTGTTGTTGCTATTATTCACGACCATTTAAAACGCAAAACAAGGATCAAAGAACACAAAATTAATGCTGTTAGCAAATTGGTCGAATCTTATTCAGGCATACGAATTCCTGCCAACAAACCTGTTATTGGAGACAATGTGTTTACACAGGTTGCGGGTATTCATGCTGATGGAGATAATAAAAAGAATTTATATTTCAATGATTTATTACCTGAACGTTTTGGTAGAGAAAGAGTTTATGCTCTAGGCAAGACTAGCGGAAAAGCAAACATTCTTAAAAACCTACAGCAATTAGGAATTGAGCTCGATGATAAAATGATGGCCTTAGTCACCAAAAGAGTCATAGAATTGGGCGACCGCAAAGAAATGGTAACACTTGACGAATTACCTTATATTGTTTCTGACGTAATCAAAAGTTCTCAAGACAATCAACCTATCAAAATTGTAAGCTACAATCTAAGTGTGACTAACAATTTGAAACCAATGGCGTCGGTTCGTTTAGAAATCAATGGCGAACAATACGAACAATCTGCATCTGGAGATGGCCAATACAACGCCATTTCAAAAGCTTTGTACAAAATATACAAAACACTGGGAAAAGATACACCTGAATTATTGGATTATGAAGTCGTGATACCACCAGGTGGTAAGACCGATGCTATTGTTCAGACTGTAACAACCTGGCTATACAAAGGTAGAACATTCAAAACAAGAGGATTGGATGGCGACCAAACCGTAGCGGCAATTAAAGCTACAGAAAAAATGATGAACATCATTGAAACAGGAGAATTTCCTGTAAAAAACTGAAATTAATTAACACTTTCATATGAGTAAAAATTTAAATATTGCCGTATTGGCAGGTGACGGGATTGGACCGGAGATTATTGCGCAAGCATTAGACGTAACTAAAGCAGTTTGTAAAAAATTTGGACACACTTTAACATACAAAGAAGGTATTGTAGGTGCATGTGCAATTGATGCTGTTGGTGACCCATACCCACAAGACACACATGAACTTTGCATGCAATCAGATGCAGTTTTGTTTGGTGCTATTGGTGACCCAAAATACGACAATGATCCATCTGCAAAAGTTCGTCCAGAACAAGGTTTACTTCGCATGCGCAAATCTCTTGGACTTTACGCAAATCTTCGTCCAGTTACAACCTTCCCTTCCTTAATCCACAAGTCACCACTTCGTGCTGATTTGGTTGACGGAGCTGACTTCATGTGTATTCGTGAATTAACTGGAGGTATGTATTTTGGCAGACCTCAAGGAAGAGCTGAAGATGGTAACACTGCTTATGACACCTGTGTATATACTCGCGAAGAGGTTGAAAGAATCATGCACCTGGCATATAAATATGCAGGTCAAAGACGTAAGAAATTAACTATGGTAGATAAAGCCAATGTATTAGCTTCATCTCGTCTATGGAGACAAGTTACACAGGAAATTGCTCCTCAATATCCAGATATTGAAACAGAATATATGTTTGTAGACAATGCTGCAATGCGTATCATCCAGTGGCCTAAAAGTTTTGATGTTCTGGTAACTGAGAACTTATTTGGTGACATTTTAACTGATGAAGCATCGGTAATTACAGGTTCTTTAGGAATGTTGCCTTCTGCCTCTATTGGTATTCACACTTCAGTATTTGAACCAATTCATGGTTCCTACCCACAAGCTACAGGCAAAAACATAGCAAATCCACTTGCTACAATTTTATCAGCAGCTTTGATGTTTGAATATGCATTTGGCATGATGGAAGAGGGTGCTCTAATCCGCGAAGCTGTTGCAGCTTCAATGGATGCAAATGTGGTAACTGAAGATATCGCAAACAATGCAAAAGCGTATTCAACAACTGAAGTTGGTGAATGGGTAGTAAATTATATCAACAACAAATAATCTTGAAATAATCACAACCTGAGGGTCGGTTCTTTTTTGGGGAACCGGCCTTTTTATTTTCGAATTTGGTCTATTGAGATTTCTAATGCTCCAAACTCTATCATCGCATTAAAAAGTCTTATTTTAGTGAAACCAGACAGGCTATCAACTGCAATATCACCTTCTACAATCTTAGTTTCTTTAATTAACTCTGAACGATTTACACCATAAATAATAGGATTTCTAGGCGTAACCCAATCAACTCCATTAAATAAGGCCACATTACAGTACCAACTATCTTTCACATAACCATCTACACAAATCAACACATCATCACACCCATTCCTTTGCTCGTAGGCTCTATTCAATTCATCCCTGTCTGTTGATTTATATTTCTGTGAAGCAATATCTGCATGTACTAGCTGAAGACTGTTAATTTGTTTCACTGTATACTCCTGTAAATCTATCGACTGAACTGTGGAATCATATAAGATACGACATTTGTACATTCCATTCATTGGAAAATCTTGACTCATCAGAATTTCATCCAGATTAATTCTTGGAGCTCCCGAAAAGAATTGATCATGAACAAAATCCATCCGGTTTTGATGCAAGTTAAGTCGATAGAAACGACCATCCAACAATTTAATAGATTCAAGATAAAGGGACATATATTTTTTGTATTAATTCGTTATATTCTGATTGCGGATCACTTAGAAAAGTTATACCACCCCCACTTTTAAACACCAAACCTTGTTCATTTTGTTCGATAAAACGTATCATTACTGCAGTATCTAAATTTTCACCATCAAAATATCCGCAGATACCGGTATAGAAATTTCGCTCATAACCCTCTGCATCTGCAATTATTTCCATTGTTTTTGGCTTTGGGGCACCAGATATAGATCCAGCTGGTAACAATTTAAATATCAAATCACCCAAATTCGATTTGTAGTCTGACGGTAACTCTCCTACTATTTCAGAACTAACCTGCAACAAATCGTCCGTATTTGTTTTAATTCGTTCTACAAACCTATACCGTTCAACACGCACATTATCAGCTACCATACTTAAATCATTTCGTATTAAATCAACGATTGTGGCATGTTCAGCCTTTTCTTTATTATCATTCAATATGATATTCTCAGCATCAGGAATTTTTGCATTTATTGTACCTTTCATTGGAAATGAAGAAATAGTTCCACCATGAATGGTAACAAAGGTTTCAGGAGACATCATTAAAAATTCTCCTTTTACCCACAATTTATATTTTGACTTTGCAAGATGAAAAAGAGTTTCCAAACTGGCATCTGTATAAATTGGACTTTGTTGTGTTAGATTTGTCAGAAACGAATTACCCTTTTTTAACTGACCGATAACATAGTCAATTTTAGGTTTATAATCCGAGAAAGGCAGTGGATTCACAACCCAAGTGAAATCAGTATCATAATAAGGTTTCAAATTAAAGTTCCTGACACCTCTGAATTCAAATTTCACTGATGGATTACTGAAATCATTTTTAGTTAAAACAAAGCCCTTTTCCATACGATAATCTATCGCAAAGAAAAACACATTACTAGATCCAGCCAATGAATTAATTGAAGTAATTAAGTCCTGACGATTGATATAAATTAAATCAGATATCACTTTTTATTTGGTATAGACAGCAAAATTACAAAAAAAAGGCCATCCTAGTTTCATCCAGGATGGCCAATAGTATATAAATGGGAATTTACCTTACAAGTACTTTGAATACTGTATCTGCAATTCTCACTAAATAAATACCTGATTGTACATTATAACTGCTTGCTGTACCGGAAACAACAGAGCGACCAGAAAGATCCATAATTTGAACTTTTTCAGAAGCTTGTAAATTGTTTACAAAAATCTTTCCATTTGCACCATATACTTGATAAGAACTCATGTTTGAACTGGAAACACCAACCGATGCATTTGGATTGGCAGAATATGCTGCATCCAGATTCATCACAATTTCGCCCACATTCAATTCCAAAGCCAAGATTTCAATATCTGATAATGCACGATTGTATAAACGGAAATCATGAACCAAAGTTTTACGTAAATACACATCCCCATTGTCTTCATAACAAGATTTTCCAATCCAGTTATAAGGCGTACCAATAAAACCATCTTTCAATAAAGTATTAGCAGGAGTTTTTGTTACCGTAGCTGTTGCCACTGGCATACCATCCAAATAAATTGTACCAACTGTATCTTGTTGTGTATACACAAAACTATGCCAAGTCCCCATGATAGCAGGTATGCCAACATTCACATATTGGGCACCGTTATAGTTACCAGAAGTGATACTTGTGGACATATTTTTTAGACTACCAATAAAGTAACCATCCAATTGACTCATTGCCTTGGTCATGTTTGAGAAATTCCACAAGAAATTACCATTCCACTCCAATTGGTCATAAGTTTCATCAATTCTAAAGAACGTAGAAACAGTGTAATCACTTTGGTGAGAAAACACTTTACCAACTTCAGGTCCCATATCGAAATAACCGATGGAATCGCCTAAATCTAGAACTGCATACTGACCACTCACATTATCACCAATCAAACGGATTTGGGCATCGTTCATAATAACCCCTTCGAAACCTTTTTCTCCTGAGTCTTTCACAATATTCCCAGCAGTATTTTTAAAGTCGAAATTAACTAAAAGTTCTTTCGTAAATGCTGTACCTTCTTTTGCCTTTACAACTGCTACAAAGGATTTCTCAATAGTTTGAGCACCTTTAACAAGTGTAGCTGTAAGTTTAACATTGAAATCATAATAATCAGGACGTACAACTATCCCTTGATTCGATATCACTTGAGGATGAGATGATGACCAAACAATTGAAACAGTTTGATCCTGGGTACCTTGAGATGGCAGGCTTAAATCAGAAGTAACATTATCCAACCCAGTCAAAGTCAATGCTTCTGCTTCTGTTGCTATTTCATTGGATACATAATTTGAATTTTCAGCATATGCAACATTTAAAGCATCAATAGTAGAGCTAACACCCAAGTCTAGAATCAAGTTATCACCAGTCAATGCAATCGAATAGGTTTCAAATCCATACAACAATGTTTGTTGAAGGTATGCATCCGATGGATAACAAGAGCGACCTAACCAATTAAACAATGTACCAGTAAACCCTTCTCTTGGCAATACACTTGCCGGAGTATTAGTCATTGATAAATTTTGAGCCACTTGAATACCGTCAATATAAATCGTCCCAATATTTCCTGATTGAGAAAATGCCATATGATGCCAACCTCCTTTAGGAGCATTTGACCAAACACCAGTACCCATATCACCAGAGGCCCAATAGCCCGAGGTCACATTCTGACTTTGATTTTTCAAACTACCAATAATATATCCATTTCTATCCGTTGGTGAATCAGCTGAATTTGAGAAAGTCCAAATAAAGTTACCATTAGCATTAAGATTGGTATATGCTTCATTAATATAGAAATAGCAACTCATCGTATAATCATTCAAAGCGTAGATAGCAGGTCCGATTTCAGTACCAAGATCAACATATCCAGTTCCCGCACCTAAATCAACAACATTATATTGAGCTGTTTCACCTATAGTTCTTATTTTAGCATCATTTTTTAGAGTTGCTGAATAAACACCAGTACCATCATTGATTTTCACCTCACCATTTTCGGCAACAACATTAGCACTTTCAAAATTATATTGAACAAGAATCTCAGCCATTTCAGTTTTACCTTTAACTAAAGCATCGAATTTTTTAGTTAGCGTAAAAGTATCAGCTTCTTGAATGAAGGACAATAAGGCTGTCAAACTAACTTTTTGATCATATCCGTCAGGACGAGTTACTTTTCCATCCTCAGCAACAACAGTTGGATTTGAAGAAGTCCAACTAATATTTACTGCACCTGAAGTGGTAGGCAAAGATATATCACCTAATACTTCTGAAAGGTCACCCAAATCCAAAGAATTATAAGCAGCTATCAATTGAGCAGGCATTCCATTCAAAACCAAAACCTCATCTGAAGTGATTGCACGGTTGTAAATACGGAAGTTGTCAATCAAACCATTTAAAGCTGGGTCTGGATATTGTGATTTTGCAAGATAGTTTTGAGTAGTAACTCCCATAGCGGCTGGAGTAATAGTCATGCCTGGTGTAGTACCCGCAAGAACACCATCTATATACAATTTACCAACACCCGTGGCAGCTGTTTCGTCGTAATCGAAAGTCACAACTAAATTCACCCATTTATTTACCGGGAAAGCAGTAGAGGTATTAATCTGTTGTTCTGCGCCATTGTTTTTTATTGCAAAACGAGGTTTACCAGAGCCACTGTGGTGAGACAAAAACATATTTACACCCGTACCAGATCCAAAATCAAAAACACGAGACCACATATTCAAACTAGCCACTTTCACATCGGCAGATATACTAAAGCTATTGTAAGCACTCATTACGCCTTCAGGTAAAGTCATATAATCCGTAACCGTAGGAAAGCTTATTGAATTTCCATCACCATCTGCTACAAGGGTTGGAGCACCCATTAAAGTACCAACTACACCATTTCCAGATACATCCGGAATTTCATTGGTGTTTTGTAGTGTTTCAAAATCATATTGAACTACCAAACCATTTGAAATGTCTTGGGCTACAATTCCGGCACTTGTAAAAAGCACTAGCGTACCAAAGATTAATTTTCTAAGTAAATTTCTTTTCATGTTATTAGAATTGTTTAAAAATAATTTCAGCTTCAAAATTAAACTAAAAATCGGTCAAAAAACACGACAAATCATTCAACGATGAGTAATTTATTTGTCAGACGGATTTTCCGAATCACTATTACTCCTTTTCAAATTTTGCACATATTCAGTTGCTGTCATTCCGAATTCTTCTCTAAAACATTGCCTAAAGTATGCAGGACTACTCATCCCAACTTTAATCATTATTTCAGAAACCGTGTATTTACTTGAGATAAGAAGTTTTTCTGCATTCAACATTCTGATTTTTCGAACAAATTCATTGGGAGACAAACCTGTCAGTGATTTCATTTTTCTATAAAGCGTCGAATGGCTCATAAATAACTTTTCTGTTATTTGATCCACATTAAAATTTTCATTTTCTAGATTTTCCTCTACCAGCTCAACGAACTTTGTAATAAAATCATTGTCAATTTTATTGATAGATTGCTTGATCAAGTTTTGTTTGAAATTTGTTTTTGACGCGAATAAATCATTCATTCTTTTACGGGATTCTAACAAATTATCAACCCTGGAACGTAATAATGACGCAGAAAACGGTTTGGTTACATAAGAATCTGCCCCCACCTGATAACCCTCTGTTTTGTCTTGAATCGTATCTTTGGCAGTCAATAGAATGACTGGAATATGGGAGGTATTTAAATTTGTTTTAAGACTTTTACACAATTCTTTCCCATCCATTATAGGCATCATTATATCGCTAATTACTAAATCAGGCAATCGTTGAAGTGCGATTTCTAAGCCATCCTTTCCATTTTCGGCTCTCAAAACTTCAAAACTATCCGAAAAACAGTCCTCAACATAATCCAATATCTCAAGATTATCTTCCACAATCAAAAGACTCATTTTCTGTTGTCCTGGTAAATCAATGTGTTTATTCACTTTTTCAAAATCATCCATATGCAGTGCATCTGGATAAATATTTTCATTAATCAGCGCAATTGAAAACTCACTACCTACTCCTATCTCGCTCGACACTTCAATTGTAGCTTCATGCAAGTCTATCAAATTTTTAACAAGTGACAAACCAATACCAGTTCCTGAAACCTTATGCTCTCCTTTCACCTGATAATACCTGTCAAAAATCTTATTCAATTGATTTGATGGAATTCCTATACCAGTATCCTTGATTGAAATTTGGGTATATTTAATACTATTAACTTCAACGACTTTCAAGCATATAATAACTTCACCCTTGGGTGTATATTTTAGCGCATTGGAAATTAGATTATCCAGAACTATAGTCATCACCTCAGCATCAAAATAAATTTCATCTGCATTTTCATCGATATCAAAGGAAATTTGCAAATTTTTGTTCTGATTTAATACAATGTATTTCAGAGCCAACTCCTTCACAAATTCTGATATGGATAATTTCACTACATTCAATTTTCGGTGATGAGTCTCAGACTTACGAAATTCCAATATTTGATTAATTAATTCAAGAAGCCTAAAAGCACTTTTATGAATGGAATTCAATTTCTTTATCTGAGGATTAGACATTGATTTATCTGAAATTAAATCTTCAATAGGCCCCACAATCAATGACAGCGGCGTTCGTAATTCATGAGTTATATTGGTGAAAAACTTTAATCTTTCATCATTTAATACTAATTCTTGTTCGTGATTCTGTTTTTCAAGATAAAGCGAATTCTCTAGATCCAATTTTCGTTTGTAGAAACGAATTATATAGAATGCCAGTACCAGAAAAATCAGAAAATAAATTGTTTTAGCCCACCATGACAACCAAAAAGGTGGATTTATTACAATCTTAAGTTCTGTAATTTCAGTTAATTCTTTCTGGTTTCTATGTCCTGCCCTAATCCTAAACACATAAGTTCCAGGTCTAAGGTCCCTAAATGTCAACTGTTTGTCTCCCTTCACATTGTACCAGTTGTCACTCAAACCTTCCATTTGGTAGGTGAAAAAAACTTTACCTGACAATGAAAAATCCAAAACATTGTACATTATGTTGAAAGTATTTTGAAAATACTTCAAATCAACCTGGTTTTCAGCAACAATGATAGATGAATCTTGAGAGGAAGGATTCCTTTTGTCAACGACCATGAAATCTGAGATGACTACTTTAGGAATCTCAAAAGTTGGCAGACCCAGATTTGAATCAAAAAAAGTAATACCATTTTGCGTTCCAAAATACACTTTACCTGATTTTGCTCTAATTCCCGAACCTATCATATATTCACTAAAGGACAACCCATCATTTTGATTGAAATTAAACACTTGACCCGTATTGACCATCAACAAACTCAACCCACTGGAAGTTGCAACCCATATTTCATCAGCAGATCGACCTTCTATTATAGTTCGAAAATCAGCATCAAAGAAACCTTCTTCCACCCCATAAAATTTATAGTTGTCACTTAGTGGATCAGGAAAAAAGATAAGATGATCTTTGGTTCCTATCCACTTTCTTCCCTTAGAATCAATATAAATATCGTTGATACGAATAAATCCCTGACTATTGGGGAAATATTTAACATTCGTTGGAACCTTTGAGAAGACATTCAAACCACCTCCCAAAGTTCCCAACCATACATTACCCTTATCGTCGGTATTTACACTACGAATGACATTATCTGTAATTCCTGAACCAGATTGATAAACATCCATTTGATTTTCAGTATACTTATACAAACCTTTATTAGTAGCTATCCATAAATTGCCATAAATATCATCGGCAAGATCAAAAATAAAATGACCACTATTACGTTTAAATCCTACATCCCTAAAGCCGGCATCATTCTCGGTTTTCACACCCAAATATGCATTATCAGAACCAACCCAAACTCTGTTTTTTCGATCGGTATGAATTGACATTATTGCATTACGACCTTCAGGAAGGTTATCAAACTTGAAATTCTGAATCTTTTTGGTACCTTGATATACGTCTACTCCATTTTGAGTAGCAACCCACAAATTATCATTTTCGGTTACGGCAAGATCATTTACAATTTTAGCCGATAAAGAATTCTGATTTCCTGGTATAGGTAAATAATTGATTGTTTGAAAGAAATCATTCTTTGCAGGAATAAAATTCACTCCACCACTTTTAGTGCCTATCCAAATGTTCTCAAAATTATCTTGAAAAATAGAAGTTATGGAGTTACCTGATAAACCCTGGGGTGAATCCATAATAGGCATATGCTCAAAATTCACATTGTGTGGGTTTGTAAAAACCTCGCTTTCATAATCTAAAATATTTATTCCATTTGAGGTACCTATCCATATTTTCCCATCCTTAGTTTGTGAAATACATTGAATAAAGTTATCGGATAACGAATTTGGGTTGGATTTAAGATTCTTAAATACTACGAAATTCTTTTTGGATGTATTGAATAAAGCCAATCCGTTATTGGTACCCACCCATATTCTATCGTTGGAATCGACAAAAACAACCCTAACCTCATCACCAGGCAAAGAATTTGGATCATCTCTGCGATTTGAATAATTGACGACCTCCTTGGTTTTAGGATTCAAAACAGAGAAACCACCATACACATGTCCTATAAGCAAATTGCCTTGTTGATCTTTATTGATGCACCAAAGCATATTATTGAACATTCCCTTTATATTTTGAGAATTAAAATGAGTAAAACTCTTTTTCTCCAGATTATAACAATCTATCCCATGTTGATAATTCGCAATCCAAACATTTCCCGATTCATCTGCAATTAAATCAGTGATGGCAGTAGAAGAAAGTTGTTGAATATTTGACATATTCCAGTCGGACTGCAAATACTCAAATTGACTTGTTTTGTAATTGTAAATATTAATACCTGTACGCTCCGTAGGAATCCAAAGAGTATTATCACCAATGGAAACAACTTTATTTAATTCGTTTGAGTTAATTTGATTTTGACTACGAGAGGCTTTAAATACTTTAAATTTATTTCCATCAAATCGATTCAAGCCTGTCTTCGTAGCTATCCAAATATAACCCTGGCTATCCTGAGTTATACTCATTATAAAATTACCAGTCAAACCTTGTTCAATTCCAATTTTACGGATTCTATATTTTGACTGAACGGAGAAAACGAACAGTACAAATAGAATGAATAGTGAGAGCTTCTTCATCAAATAGTCTTTAATCATTCAAAAATACAACTTTTTGATATACATTTCTGTCATTTGCTGAAAATGAAAAATTTGAGTACTGTATTTGAAATAATTCAGACCATTCTTAATTCAATGAGAACCTATATTTGCATCGTAATCAAGTACCAAATCAAATCCAATGAAAAACAGAAACAGTAAAAGATTATCTGATGCTATTCCAATGTTAACAAATACCGGAATGAATATATCAGAAATTGCCTACCAAATTGGCTTTAATGACCCACGGTATTTCTGTAAATGCTTTAAAACCATCTACAACCTAAGTCCTTCTGAATATCGTGACAAATTCAGAGAAGAAAGTTTGGAAATCTCAATTGAAGCTGAGCAAAAAACTGCCTTTATGGACGAAGCAACTGGTAAAGTCATCAGTAACATTGATGATTATCAATTCGACACTTTGAAATTGGCAGACTTGATGAATATGTCAAAATCAACTTTGTATAGACGAATCAAGGAAAGCACTGAGAAGTCACCTGGAAATTTCGTGAAATACATTCGATTGATTCATGCAAAAAATTTGATCAATAAGGGTAAAAAAGATATCTATCACATAGCGTTGGAATCTGGTTTTTTGGATGTACGCTATTTTAGTAAATGTTTCAAAAGCGAGTTTGGAGTAACTCCTTCAAAATTCATACTTAAGGGAGCATAAAGTTGTGTTTAGTTTAACAAAAAAATCCAAGCAAGTTTTGCTTGGATTTTTTTTGTGGCGGAAGCGACGAGATTCGAACTCGTGGTACGGTTACCCGTACGACAGTTTAGCAAACTGTTGGTTTCAGCCACTCACCCACACTTCCTTGGCCTTAGCGGGTGCAAATATAACAAAGAAAATTTGATTTTCAAACACTCACTCACGAAATAAATTAAAACAATTGAGTATTTTTGCAACGAAATAATCTTTTAGCAATGAATCAATGAAAAGAACTGTCAAACTCACTTTAACGACTATAAGCGCAATCCTTGGGATTTTTATTATTACTCTATCATACATTCTTTTCATACCCAACACAACTGGTAATTCAGAAGACTTCAATTTAAAGATCAGAGATAATTTCACTATTGAGAATGTAAAAGACAGTTTATTCTATAAAGATCGTCTAAATTCCATTTCTAGTTTCACTATTGCATCTAAAATATTAGGCTATCCGAAGAAAGATGAACTTGGAAATCCTATCATACGTTCTGGACGATTTGAAATAAAAAACGGGGCTTCCAACTTCCATATAATTCGCAAATTAAAAAATGGAGCACAAACACCCGTTAAACTCACATTCAATAATCTAAGAACCAAAGATCAGTTGATAAATAAAATGAGTAATTCACTCATGTGTGACTCAAATGAATTCAGAAGACTTTTGAATGACACAAGTTTTTTAAATAAATTTGAACTAAATCCCCAAACCGCAGTTGTTCTATTTATACCCAATACATACGAAATATATTGGAATACAGATGCTAAGGAACTGTTTGAAAGAATGCATAAAGAATTTTTAATCTTTTGGAATGAAGAAAGAACAGCAAAATTAAACAAATTAGGTTTAACTAAAGCTGAAGTGCAAACACTAGCTTCCATTGTAGAAGAGGAAACAAATTCTAAAGCAGAAAGACCTATTGTCGCAGGCTTATACCTTAATCGACTGAAAATTGAAATGCCTTTACAAGCAGATCCTACTATCAAGTTTGCTTTATCCGACTTTGAACTAAAACGCATTAGGAGTAAACATACTGCTATAAATTCACCTTACAACACCTATAAAAAAACAGGCTTACCTCCAGGACCAATCCGTTTAGCATCACCCTCTGGAATAGATGCAGTATTGAATTCAAGTGCACACAACTATTTGTATATGTGTGCCAAGGAAACTTTAAACGGAGAGCATAACTTTGCCAGCAACTTGTCAGAGCATTTACAAAATGCTAGAAAGTACCAAAAAGCTTTGAATGAATTAAATATCAAATAATGTAGTTGACTTCAGGGATAAGTTCGATTTGGAATTTTATTAATACGTCATCAATGATCTTTTGTGCTAGTTCCTTGACTTCATTGCCCTTGGCATTTCCTAAGTTCACCAGCACCAATGCCTGATACTTATAAACACCAACATTACCTATAGTTCGTCCTTTCCAACCTGACTGTTCAATAAGCCATCCTGCAGGAACTTTCACAGATTCTTCATTTACCTTATAAATAGGTAGTGATGGGTAAGATTGTATTAATTTTTCGGCTTTCTCCCTACTTATAATTGGATTCATAAAGAAACTACCAGCATTACCCAGTACAGTATAATCAGGTAATTTTGCTTGCCGAATCTCAATGATAGTATTTCTAACTGATTTTAAATTCAGTTCACCTTTAGATTCAACTTCAGACTTGAGATGACCATAGTCCAGAACATAGTTAGGTACCAAAGATAATTTGAATACTACTTCCGTAATAAAAAACTTGTTTTTAAATTTACCTTTGAAAATAGAATATCTGTAATCATAAGTACAGTCTTTATTTGAAAATGATTGCATGTTACCATTTTCAACATCTATTGCATTGACCTGATAAATCAAATCTTTGACTTCAACACCATAGGCACCAATATTCTGTATGGCAGAAGCCCCCACTTCACCTGGTATCAATGATAGATTTTCAGCGCCATACCAACCCCTTTCAACACAAAACGAAACAAAATCATCCCATATCACACCTGAACCTACTTTAATGAAAACAAACTCATCTTCAGTTCGTATCAATTCCATCGTTTTTATTGCCGAATGCAAAACAACACCCCTATAATCTGAAAGGAACAGTAAATTACTACCACTTCCAATATGTAAATATTTTTGTTGGCTTAATGCCCCGGATTTTATGAGATCCGAAAGTTCTTCAGTTGAATTATATTCAATGAACAAATCGGCATTTACATTGATTCCGAATGTATTATGGGCTAGTAAAGAGTAATTAGAAATCCTATCCATTTAAAATCAGATTTATTTGGTTAAGACTGATTTCTTTTTTAATTCAAAATCACGACCTAAATATTTTTCTCTAACAATTGGATTTGCGGCTAACTCTTCTGAAGTACCTTTAAAAAGAATTTTCCCTTCAAAAAGCAAATAGGAACGATCAGTTATACTTAAGGTCTCGTCCACATTATGGTCAGTAATTAAAATACCAATATTTTTATCTTTAAGTTGCCACACAATATCCTGTATATCTTGAACAGCGATAGGATCGACTCCGGCAAAAGGTTCATCCAACATAATAAAACTAGGTTCAATTGCTAAACATCGAGCTATTTCGGTACGTCTTCGCTCTCCACCAGAAAGTCTATCACCCAAATTGTGACGAACATGACCTAAATTGAACTCGTTGATTAAACTTTCCAATTTTTCTTTTTGGTATTCCTTTGAAAAGGAAGTCATTTCCAAAACAGACTTTATATTATCTTCAACAGTCATTTTACGAAACACAGATGCTTCTTGAGCAAGATAACCTATACCCTTGCGTGCACGTTTGTAAACAGGCAGTTTGGTTATATCTTCTTCATCTAGGTATATTTTACCATCGTTTGGAACAACCAAGCCAGTGGTCATATAAAAAGTTGTAGTCTTACCTGCACCATTAGGTCCCAACAGGCCAACAATTTCGCCTTGTTTAACCTCAATCGAGACATCATTCACAACTAAACGTTTGCCATATTTCTTGAACAAATGCTCGGTCCTAAGTATCATACATTTATTTTCCATCTTGTAAATTGTCTTCGTCTTTAAACCATGATGAATACATTGCATAATTATGTGCAATTCTAATATTCATATCGTGTGTTTGCTGTGGATCAGCTTTTTTTACAAATTTCGCGGGAACACCTGCCCAGATCTCATAGGGAGGTATAATCGTATTCATCAATACTAATGAACCAGCAGCAACGATAGCACCTTCACCCACAACTGCGTAATCAAGCAATGTCGCTCCCATCCCAATCAATGCATATTTATCTATTTTAGCACCATGTATGGTTACGTTATGACCTACTGATACATAGTCGCCAATTTCAACGATTGATTTTTGATATAATGTATGTAATACTGAACCATCTTGAATGTTCACATGGTCACCTATACGAATTGAATTTACATCTCCACGCAAAACAGCATTAAACCAAACACTGCAACCTTTTCCCAAAACCACATCACCAATTATGGTTGCATTTTCGGCAAGATAACAATCCTCACCTATTTCAGGAGTAAATCCTCTAACTGATTTTATCAATGCCATTTTCTGTCAAATATTTTTCTGCTTTTATTAAATCTTCAGGAGTATCAATGCCAATAGTCTCCTGTTCTGTTTCACCAACAAAGATTTTATATCCATTTTCAAGCCAACGCAATTGTTCCAAGGACTCCATTTTCTCCAAGGATGTAACTTGCAATGAAGCGATTTCTTTCAACACATTGACCTTGTAAGCGTACAAACCCAAATGTTTTAAATATTTGTGCTTCTGCAATAATTCGTTTGTAGACAAATTGCGATTGTATGGTATCACAGAACGACTAAAGTACAATGCCTCGTTTTTAATATTTCTCACAACTTTCACATGCGAAGGATTTTCAAGATATTCAATTCCATTCTCTTGTGAAATTTTTACAGCTAAGGTAGCTATGTCAACTGTAGAATTAGAGAAAGCCTCAACCAAAGAAAGAATTTGATGCCGTGTCACAAAGGGCTCATCACCTTGTACATTCACTATCACATCAAAATCACCCTCTATTTTTTGCAAAGCTTCATAACAACGATCAGTACCACTTTGATGTTCTGACGAAGTCAATACTACTTTTCCTCCAAATGCACTTACAACTTCAAAAATTCTTTGATCATCTGTCGCCACAACTACCTCATCCACAAATTCTGAGACTCTCTGATATACTCTTTCAATCACAGGCTTACCACCCAACATAGCCAAAGGCTTTCCAGGAAAACGGGTAGAAGCATATCGAGCAGGTATTATTGCAACAAATCTCATCTAGTTTGTTTTAGAATATAATTTTTTCCCAATTCGATAGGACCTTCGACTTAATCTATATAATATAATAGTTATCAAAGGTAACACATCGAATGGTACAGTCTGATATTGAAGCATTATCAATATCAAGAAGATAAAAATCGAAATGATAAAAAACAGATTTAGATAAAAAAGAGTTTTTCTATACTTTCGCTTCCATATCAATACTGATGATAAAAGGTATAGTGGACTTAACCACATAAGATTCAGATTATTGTTCACAAAAGGATGCTCCGAAAAAAGCATCAGATACAAAATCAACAAGCCAACCAATGCTCCAAAAACCATCCAACTTGTATCATAAAGTTTTGACATCAAGCTAGTTCTCTTTTTGTAAAAACTCACAAACAAACCTATGATAAAAAATAAGATAAACCAAAAAGTTGGCTGAATTATCCAACTTGTATGAATTGTGTTCTGATCCTGTGGACTCACTAAAATTCTTTCTTTGCTTACCAGTTTAATGTTCTCATTTGATTTATAATCAAATACAAATGCAGAAGACATCTGGCGCATCAAGTTCAAGGGCAAAAATTGAGTTTCCCAATTCGTCGCAATTCGGTCAGCCCCCATACCAAAGATCAAATTAATCCCCATGGAAGCCCATGGATTTTCTTTCAGATGTGACTGTATCAGATAACGAAAGGAATCACTAAGCTCCGATTTTTTAAAAACCAATTGATGGCTTAAAGCTTTGAGTATTTGATCTCTAGGTTGGGTTGCACAATTGTCAAATGCAAAATTATACCTGTATTCTCTATATTCAGGTAATGCATTTTGAATTAAATTGTAAACTAAAATTTCTGTTTCTTTTTTGGTTAAATTTAAATCCTGTTCATACACACCAATCTTATCTCGCTTGTATTCTACAATAAAATTAGAAAAAGGATACACTCCTAGTATGTAATCTGTATGTCCTTTAATGAATTCAGAGTAAAAATCTGGTTTATTGAAATCAAATATACCATAATTAAACACCCAATCGATATATTGTGTGGTATCCTGTACACGAATAGCAGTGTGGCCAAATTTACCATAAAGTGCCAAACCAGGATCACAGGTTATCAAACTTACTTTGGTAAACTCAGGAATAGGTGTTCGCTGACTATAAACACCATTACTAAAAAAGGTAAATAAAAGGATGAGGGGGAATATTTTTTTAATCATTTGCTTTTCTTTCACGAATATGCAAAATTAGCATATTTTTTTCAAAACAAATTGTGAGCCCATCTTTAGATTTAGTACTAAATTTGTTTTTTTTTAGCGTTTTAACACAAATATTTCAAAATTAAATTATTTTTGTGCTTTAAAACATTGTTATCAAACACATTGATTGTTTTTATGGCCAAGAAAACAACTTCCGAATTAATTCCAATAGAAGAGATTGTCACATTTTGGGATGCATTGACTGCTGACGAACGTCAGTTTGTTCAACAGAATTATACTGTACATCATTTTAAAAAGAATGAAATGATTCATTGTGAAGACGAACTACCTACACACATGATGATATTAGTTACAGGTAAAGTTAAAGTATACAAAGAAGGAGTTGGCAGTCGTCAACAAATCATAAGAATGTTGAAACCTGGTGAACATTTTGGATATAGAGCCATTATAGCTAATGAACCATACAATACAAATGTAGGTGCTTTTGAACCTTCAGTTGTTTACATGATTAAAGCTGAGATATTCATTTCTATTCTGAAACACAACAATGCATTTTGTTATCGTTTTTTAGAGGAATTAGCCACAGATTTGGGTGTATCAGACGCTAAAATGGTGAATTTAACTCAAAAGCACATCAGGGGTCGCTTAGCTGAAGCTTTACTTATGTTGCAAAAGAATTACGGTATGGAAGAAGATGGAGCTACAATCAGCATTTATTTGTCGAGAGAAGATTTGGCCAATCTTTCAAACATGACAACTTCAAATGCGATACGCACGCTTTCAAATTTTTCTACCGAACATGTAATAGCCATGGATGGAAGGAAAATAAAAATTATTGATGAGGAAAAATTGATACGTATCAGTAAAATGGGATAATGACATCTGACCAAATTTCGAAAACTGTTACCAAAACATTCACTTATTTGTCAGAGGGTAAATTAAAATTTGCACTCGACCAAGTAAAGATTCTTACCGATGAATTACAAATTGGTGAGTACTCAGACCAATGCAACGAAATAGCCACAAACTACAGCTATTTGCTTGACTATTTCTTCAAAGGGATAGAAGACAAAGAAAGGAAAACTATTCAACACAAGCTTTTCTCAAGACTATACTTTTTGACCCACTTACTCAATGAAGAATTGATGATGAGAAACTCATCCAATTTTGAATATGGTCAAAAAAGAATCTTCCGCCACAAACTTCACTTTAGTCAACCAGCAGACTTGTGGGATTCTATCAATTATTCACATGGTCAGTTTCAGATTTACGCACAGAATCCTGGAAGTCATAGTGAAGAATTAAAACGAATTAGAAATAATTATGAACGTTTAATTCCAGATGTATTTTTAATTTTTTGGCTGAACACTCAATATCAAACTGCTGAAAAGTCAATCTTTCAAAAGATTTTAGATCAAAACGACAGCAGCACTCCAGAAAAAGCAATTTTAATATCTGCTATTACTCTGAATTTATGGAGAATGTTTGATCCTGATAAAATATTAATGCTTTTAGATGCATGCAATCACGAAGAACCACAAGTGAGTCAAAGAGCGCTAGTGGGTCTTTGTTTTATTTTATATAAATACAATGCTGAAATCGAATATTTCCCAAAAATTCGAAATCGTATGGTTTTACTTACTGACAACAATATAATATCTGAGCAACTGAAGAACATATTGTTAATCATCATAGGCACTGTTGACACTGACAAAATCACAAAAAAAATGACCGAAGAGATTTTGCCAGAAATGATGAAAATCAGTCCAAAGCTAAAAGACAAACTAGACGAACAAAACTTAATGCAATCTGATGAATGGGATGAAGAAAACCCTGAATGGAAAGCAATAATGGAAGAGACAGGTTTGGCTGAGAAAATGCAAGAACTAACTGAATTACAACTTGAAGGTGCGGATGTGTATATGAGCACTTTTTCCATTTTGAAAAATTTTCCATTTTTTTCAGAAATCTCAAGTTGGTTTATGCCCTTTGACGTTGAACTTTCTGTTGTAAATGAATTGTTTCAACACAGTGAAAAATCAATAGCAAGCGCTTTTGTTAAAAACAGTGCTATTTGCAACTCCGACAAATATTCTTTTTGTTTAAGTTTAATGCAAATGCCACCTGCACAAAGAGAAAACCTGACAAAATCATTCAAAATTGAAGCTGAACAAATCGATGAAATAACCAAAGATGAATTGTTGTTGAATCCAATCAATGCTGCAAAAAATGTCGCCAAGCAATACATTCAAGACTTATTCAGATTTTTCAGACTTTATCCTCATCACAAAGACTTCGACTCCATGTTTAATGCCTCTTTGAAAATGCATCAAACAAAATTCTTTGAAATACTTTCAAGCTCAGGCAATATCAAATCCGAAATAGCAGAGTTTTATTTTATCAAGAACCACTTCAGCCAAGCTACAGATTTATTTAAAACATTAACTGAGAACAACAATACAAGTGCTTCGTTGTATCAGAAATTAGGGTTTGCTTACCAAAACATGTCCAATCTATCAGAGGCGACAAAAGCATACGAAAAAGCAGACTTCATTCAACCTGATGATTTATGGACTTTACGAAAACTAGCTTTTTGTTACAAGTTGAATGGTGAATATGATAAAGCACTAAAAATCTATATGCATATAGATTTCTTAAAACCACGTAAAGCTTCCAATATTTTGCAGATTGCAAACTGCCATGTAAGATTAGAACAATACGAAGAGGCCTTGAAACTCTATTTTGAATTGGAAAGTTCAGAGGAAGGACAAGTTAAATTATGGAGACTCATCGCTCAGATTAGTTTTCAAATTGGCAAACTTTCCCAATCTCAGTATTATTGCGAAAAAATAGTAGAATATGAGCCAGACTCTGATGACTATATCTTAGCTGCTTATATACACTGGGCACAGAACAAATTGAATACATCTTTGGAGTATTTTAAAAAAGCATTCTCAGTTTACGAGGATATTAACCTTTTTCTTGAAAGAATTAGCTTAGATAAAACTTTCCTCCAAAAATCCGGACTAAATGCAAATGAGATCATTATGGCTATCGATAAAATATCTTTTGATAATGAAGCTCAATTATGAATGGAGTAGTAGTAAAAAACACAGGCAGTTGGTATGAGGTCAAAACAGAAAACAACCAAAGTGTGATTTGTAAAATCAAAGGGAATTTTAGACTTAAGAACCTCAAAACCACCAACCCTATAGCCGTTGGTGATTTTGTTAAATTTGTAACTTCACCCGATGGAACCGGACTGATTACTGAAATCAGCGACAGAAAAAACTACATCATACGTAAATCTTCAAATTTATCCAGACAATCACACATACTGGCTGCAAACATAGATTTAGCTCTGTTGATCGCTACTATCAATTATCCTGAAACATCAACAACTTTTATAGACCGCTTTATAGCCGGTGCTGAAGCATACAACATTCCCACTTGTATACTCATTAATAAAATGGATTTATACGATGAAAAGGAAAAAGAATATGCATTAGCTCTCAAAGAACTTTATGAATTCATTGGATACAAAGTATTTCTAACAAGCTCGAAAGATCCAAATTCCTTATTAGAAGTCCAGGAATTTTTGCAAAATAAAACCACTTTAATTTCTGGCAACTCTGGCGTGGGAAAATCAACTCTGATAAATATCATATCGCCATTATCTTTGGCTAAAACTGGAGAAATATCTGCCTATCACAACAAAGGGATGCATACCACCACCTTTTCTGAAATGTTTAAACTAGACAATGGTGGCTATATTATTGACACCCCAGGAATAAAAGGATTTGGAGTTGTTGATATGGATTATGAAGAAATTGGACATTTCTTTATAGATATTTTTAAGTTCAGCCAAGATTGTAAATTCCATAACTGTTCACACATTCACGAGCCAGGCTGCGCTGTCATCCAGGCAGTTGAAAAACATCAGATTAGTGAATCACGCTACAACAGTTACACTTCCATGTTGTCCGATTTCGAAACGGGAAAATACAGATAAAAGATTTTTTGTATATTTTATGCATATACTTCAAGAATGATTGTATTCCACTTATGATTATTAAAAAGTTTTCATATATTTGCATAAAAAAATAACAAATCGTAATCTACATAGACATGGCACAGCATCAATTGGATCAATTAGACAAAAAAATACTCCAACTTATATCTCAAGACGCTAGAATTCCATTCTTGGAAGTAGCTAGAGAATGCAATGTGTCAGGTGCAGCCATTCATCAACGCATACAAAAGCTTAAAAACACAGGCATAATCAAAGGCTCAGAATTTATCATCGACACCTACAAAGTTGGATATCAAACTTGTGCATACATAGGCATCACACTTAATGATGTAAAACAAATCAAGAATGTTGCCGAAGAGATAAAAAAAATCCCCGAAGTAGTGGAATGCCACTATGCTACGGGGAAATATTCTCTATTTGTTAAAATTTATGCCAAAGACAACAGACATTTACTCACGGTTATTATCGATCGTATAACAGCGATAAACGGCATTGCTCATACTGAAACTTTTCAAATATCTCTGGATGAGGTATTTCGTCGTCAGTTATCTGTATTTGATGCAGAAGACACACAACAGGAATCCTTACTTGATGAGTAATTAAAACATAGGTGATGGTGCTCCTTCGCTAGGATCGCCACCTCCCCTATTCCCATAAGGTCTTTCTCCAGGCTCAAATCTACCCATTCCTCTTCTTGTTCTAAAATCATTCTCACTGGAATTAGCATTGAATTTATTGATTTTATAACTAAAACTAACTAGGAAGTAAGATCCCAGGGTATTATAGCTATTGTATGAAATATAATTTTCACCGACTGTTTGTCTAATATTCAGCTGTTGTTGCAGAATATCTGTCCATTTAACCGAGATAACCCCCTTGTTATTAAACAAAGTTTTATCTATTGAAGCATTCCATATCCATTCTTCTTGATCAAAGCTAGAATATCCCAAACGATTTGAAAAATTTAAGTCTGAGCTAATATTGAATTTATAGGGCAACCTCAGAACAAAATTACCTCTGGCCGACCAATCATATGTTTCAACTACCTGATTGCGTAAATTGTTCAAGCTATTGGCATATCGCAATCTACCTGAAGCTCCCAATTCGATAACATCATGGGTAAAGGTCAATGACATTTGCTCCGTTAGATCATAACTACGGGTTTTGCTTATATCTCCCAATATCAAATCTTCAATATCGATCAAATCGAGATTAACACCTTTAGATGAGTATCCATATCTTAAATTATAACCTCCACTAGTAGCTGTATTGAAATGCAATCTCTTTTGAATAATTGGAGTATTAAACATCAGATTTCCAAAATAATTAATTGGAATTTCATTTGAGTTTACCGTTTGATTATACTGTTTACCACTTGCATCATATACGCTATTACTAACTAAAGCATCCTTTGTAAAATTTGCACCCATCATAGTTGAAAAAGAGGAAAAACTCTTTTCATTAAAGATACTGTACATTAATCGGATATTGTTATTGAAAGCGGGTACAAGGGTAGGATTACCTACGGTCTCCCTCATTAAATCTGAATTGTTTTTCACTGGTTGCATTTGATTTACTGAAGGCTGCTGAGTATTTCCCCTATAATCCAAACGTACAAATTTTTTACGACCCATATTATACCTAAAACGAGCAGTTGGTGCAAAATTAAATACTTCACTTGATACTTTTCTCTCGCTCCCATCACCATATACAGTTGTGCTATAAAGCTGCGAGGGTTCACCTTTAATACCCAACATCAAATTATAGGCTTGGTCCACATATTGATAATTAAACTCCACTGACTGTCTATTAAAATTATTCGTAAAGTTATTACTGTACTCTGCAACAAAGACAGTATAGTCTTCTGGATTCAAACGAAAATATGCACTAGAGTCTAAGGCAGAATACTGACTTTTGTCACTAGTCTGACTACTAGAAGAATAAGACAAAGAAGTTTCCAACAAATGTTTAACACTCCATAATGGCTCAATATAAGAGACTCTAGCATCTAGATTTAGTCTCTCCGACTTGTTTGCTGTAAATTGATCAATTAGGGTATTTTGTTCCGAATATTTCCTCGAGAAATTAAAGTTATCATCATTGGATTGATTAAAACCAGTATATAAATTGAAAGTCATTGAACGCCCTGGTTTCAAAAACTTCTGATTGTAAATCAATCTCAAACCTCCAGAAACAGAACTTCCCAGACTCGTATTGTTTGAGAACCCTAAACTTGTGGTATCATCATCCAATTGATAGATATAATCACGGTATGAATTCCCATTGCTTTTATTATAATTTAAATTCGGCTGTAAAATTAATGTTGACAAACTATCGAACTTGAGTTCAACTTCCAAACGCATGTTCGCTTCATAACTGTCATTTTCTGAACGATTGTAGGTTGAATCTACATAAACAGCATCCAACAAATAACTCTCCTTATTACTTTCAGACTCACTGTAATTATGGGTATGATTCACTGAAGCATCACCTCCTATCTTAAAGTTCGGATTTATTATTGTATTGTTGTTAACACCCAGATTTTCTGTTTCGGTAACCCCACTACGAACACTACCAAAATTCCTTCTTCCTCTACTACTTCTACTATTATTAATATTATTAGCACCTGCAACAATAGAGGTTTGTGCTTCACCCTCCATAATATTTAGATTCGCATTTGCATCATAACGCATATTGTTATCCATATCAGCACCCAAACCACCACGCACATTGCCAAACAAACCTTTGCGTCTGTTGGGACGAGTAGTCAAATTGATTATCCTTTCTGTATCATCATCTTCAAAGCCAGTCAATTGAGCCATATCCGATTTTTGTTCAAGAACCTGCACCTTCTCTATCATTTCTGCTGGAAGATTTTTGGTAGCCATTTCCATATCTCCATCAAAAAACTTCTTACCGTCTACCCTGATTTTCTTAACTTCTTCGCCATTAACCGTAATTTTACCATCGGTAGACACTTCAACTCCAGGAAGACGTTTTAACAAGTCTTCAACAACTGCATTTTCTTCTGTCTTAAATGCTGTTGCATTGTATTCCAAGGTATCCCCTTTCACCACCAATTGTGCAGCAGTTCCCTTGACATCCAAATCCTTTAAGGCATGTACATTTTCAACCAATTGAATATTTCGTAAAATCATATCCCGGTCTCTCATTTGAATATTCAACTTTTGAGGATCATATCCAACGTTCGATAAGACCAAAACATAATCCCCAGGTTTGACTTTTGACAAGGAAAACGATCCTTTTATATCAGTCTGAACTCCTTGAACCAATGAAGAGTCTGATTGTCTTAATAACCTAACAGTAGCCATTTCGATGGGCATACCATTTTTTGAATCAAAAATAAACGATTGAATTGAACCTTGAGAAAAAAGATTTCCAACAAAAAACAACACAGCTACTGCCGTAATACCTCTTTTAAACATATTAAAATAAATTGTGAACCCCCAATAGACGAATCATTCCCCTAAAGGTTTAAGAGATTTTGAACAAAACAAAAAATATTTAACTTTGTGTATTAAAATTCGTTCAATGGTACTAAATTATGTTTGGGTAGGTTTTATTTTGATTGCTTTTGTGGTAGCATTGGCACAATGGATTTTTGGCGGAAACCCTCAATTTTTCAATGAAATCATAAACTCAACTTTCGATTCAGCAAAAACCGGATTTGAGATTTCTCTTGGATTGACCGGAGTCCTTTCGCTTTGGTTGGGAATCATGAAGATTGGAGAAAGAGGAGGAGTTGTAGCTTTATTATCTCGCATGGTAGCACCTTTCTTTACCAAAATATTCCCTGAAATACCCAAAAACCACCCAGTAATGGGCAGTATATTTATGAACATTTCAGCTAATATGTTAGGTCTGGACAATGCAGCTACCCCTATGGGCCTGAAAGCAATGAAAGAAATGCAAGAGTTAAACCCTAAAAAAGAAACTGCATCCAATGCTATGATTATGTTTCTAGTATTAAACACCTCAGGTTTGACTTTAATTCCGGTAAGTATAATGGTTTACAGAGCTCAGATGGGAGCAGCAAATCCTGCGGATGTATTTTTACCAATTCTACTGGCAACATTCTTTTCTACGGTAGCAGGATTTTTGGCTGTATCTTTCTATCAGAAAATCAATATTTTCAATAAAACAATTTTGGGAACATTGAGCATTCTGACGTCCATCATTGCTTTAATTATTTATTTTATCAGCAGTTTACCAAAAGAACAAATATCAGAGGTTTCAGCATTTTCAGCTTCTTTTATACTGTTGAGTATAATTGTAATTTTCATATTATCCGCCATCATAAAGAAAATCAATGTTTATGACGCCTTTATCGATGGAGCCAAAGAAGGATTCAATGTAGCAATAGGAATTATCCCCTATTTGATAGCAATTCTGGTTGCCATAGGTATGTTTCGTGCTTCCGGAGCAATGGATTTATTAATCGGTGGGATTCGAAATCTATTAGACCTATGGAATATTAATTCCGCATTTGCCGAAGCTCTACCGACAGCAATTATGAAACCACTAAGCGGAAGTGGCGCTAGAGGATTAATGGTTGATGCAATGAACACATATGGAGCTGATTCATTCATTGGCAGATTGACAAGCACTATCCAAGGATCAACTGATACTACTTTTTACATATTGGCAGTTTATTTTGGTTCGGTCGGCATTAAAAACACAAGATATGCACTTAGCTGTGGTTTAATTGCTGATTTTGTAGGAATTATAGCAGCTATCACTATTGGTTATTTGTTTTTCTATTGAATATGATTTATTTTGAAACTGAAAATATTGATTTTCCAACATTAAATATTGGATTGATCAATAAATGGATAAAGACTGTTGTTAAAAACGAGAACAAAGAAACAGGTACTATCAAATATTTATTTTGTGATGACCATAAAATCCTTCAAGTAAATCAAGATTTTCTCGACCATGATTATTTCACGGATATCATCACCTTTGATTATAGTGAAAAAAATCAAATTTCAGGGGAAATTTTCATTAGTCTGGATACTGTTTTATCCAATTCACTTAAGTTAAACACAGACTACAATCAAGAACTTCACAGAGTTATAATCCATGGAATCCTACATTTATGTGGACAAGGAGATAAAGATCCCGAATCACAAAAGGAAATGACTCTCAAAGAAGATTTTGCGTTAAATCTTTTGAAAGAAATTTCAAAATAAATTGAATGCAATAATTTGTTAAATAAACTATCAAGCATATAAACTTTTAGATACATTGAAATTTAATCATTACTTTTGTTGATCTAAAATCACAGGCAAAATAATTTTAGATTAAAAAAATCGTTATGATTAAATATTTGGTATATTCAGAATGAAAGATTCTATCAAAACTTTAATCATTGTTTTTATTTGTCTAATAACTGGAATAAAACCAGTATTGGCTCAAAATAGTTATTTAGCTGAAATTGGTGTGCACAGTGGTGCATCATCATTAGCAAATAGAAATTCTGATGATTGGAAGTATAGCTTAAGTGCTATGAGTGGTTTATTACTTAGATACAACCTTAATGAGAGGATTGGAATTCAGCTGAATGCTGAACAATCAGGAATCAATGGTTTCAAAGGTTCTAAAAACACTTTAGAACTTAACTCAATTTTCAATATGCTTGAATTAGGCAAATTGGACTATAAGCTATACAGTCAAGATTTCAGCCCCTATATTTTTTCTGGCTTGGGACTAAGTAATTTTGAGGATGACACATATGTGCAAAGCAACTTGTTGTATATACCTCTCGGAATTGGACTAAGAGTTAAACTGAAAAACAGATTCAACTTAAACATTCAATTGAATCATCGCTTTTTTCCAACGAAGAATAAGGTAGTTGATGGTGTTTATCCTGCTTACAATATAATCAGAAATAACACAAACACACTTAATAATAGCCAATTAAGCAGTTTAAGTATTGGCATAACCTATGATTTTTGGAGAAAAGCTTGTGATTGTATGAAAGAAAGCGTTAATAGTAAGAGATAATTTAAATGTCCGAACTTAAAAACAATATTGATAAAACCCGATTACCTCAACACATAGCCATTATTATGGATGGTAATGGAAGATGGGCTAAAGAAAAAGGCTATGCCAGGGTCTTTGGTCATAAAAATGGCGTTGATTCAGTTCGTTCAGTGACTGAAGCAGCTGCAGAAATCGGGATAAAATATTTAACATTGTATGCTTTTTCTACAGAAAACTGGGGAAGACCTATAGCTGAAGTGGATGCATTGATGGAAATCTTAGTCGATGCTATCGAAAAAGAGACAAATCGATTAAACAAGAACAACATTCGTCTAACTACTATAGGTGATATAGAACGACTACCATCCAAAGCTCGCATTAAACTTAGGGATTGTATTCACAGCACTTCATCCAACACAGGACTAACGCTTATTTTAGCTCTCAGCTATTCCTCACGTTGGGAGATTATCAATGCGACCAAATTGATCATGAACGACATTAAACTTGGTAAAATTACAGATGATGAAATTTCAGACGATTTATTTTCAAAATATTTAAACACACACGGCATTCCGGATCCAGATCTTATGATCAGAACGAGTGGCGAACTTCGAATCAGTAATTTTCTATTATGGCAATTGGCATATACAGAATTCTATTTTACGGACACTCATTGGCCTGCCTTCAGAGAAGAAGCTTTCTATAAAGCAATTATTGAATTTCAACACAGAAATCGAAGATTCGGCAAGTAAATTAATTAAGCACCATCAGAAAATGCATAAAAGAATATTCCTCCTCATCCTTTTAATCTCACAATTGGTTTCGACAGTGATTGCGCAAGAAATTGCAATTGACACTACACAAAGCCCTGTGATTGAATATTCAAATCTTACCAACAAATATCATATAGCTAAAATCGCTGTTGAAGGTGCTGTAAATTATGAAGACTTTGTCCTGATTGGTTTCTCTGGACTGTCAGTAGGAGACCATATATCTATACCAGGAACTGAGGTCACTAATGCGGTTAAACGATTTTGGAAACAAGGTCTTTTTGCTGATGTAAAAATATTCGCAGATAAAATAGAGGGTGACAGTGTATGGCTCAGAATTTCTTTGAAACAACGTCCTAAGGTTTCGGAAATCAATTATCATGGTTTGAAAAAAGGTGAAATTGAAGACCTTGAAGAGAAACTTAGTATCACCAAGGATAATCAAATCACTCCGAATATTTCAGACAGAGCCGAGAAAGTTATCAAAACTTACTTGGAAGAGAAAGGCTTCATGAATGCGATTGCAAAAGTCTATCAAAAAGACGATCCTGCCAAACTGGGATATGTCATAGTTGATATTGAAGTTGATAAAAAAATCAAAACCAAAGTAAACTCCATCATCGTCAATGGAAACAAAGCCTTAAGTTTCAATCAAATCAACAAGGCCATGAAGAAAACCAATGACAACAATTGGAGAAATTTCTTCAGAAGCAAAAAATACGTTGAAGAGGAATTTGAAAAAGATAAAATCGCATTGGTTGAAAAATACAATGAGATTGGTTACCGAGATGCTTATATCATTTCTGATTCTGTCGTCGCACATGATGAAAAGACAGTTGATGTTTACCTTACCATAGAAGAAGGTATTAAATACCATTTCAGAGATATCAAATGGATAGGAAACACCATCTATCCATTTGAACAATTGGATGCTATTCTTAACATAAAAAAGGGAGATGTCTACAATTACAAGCACTTAATGGAACGTATACAGACAGACGAAAACACTGCTGTAAGTAAACTTTACCAAGACAGAGGATACCTGTTTTCTTCGATTGAACCGGTAGAAGTTTTAATCGAAAATGATTCCATCGATTTTGAAATGCGAATTCACGAGGGAAAACCCGCAACTATCAATGAAATCCGCATAAACGGTAATACTCGTGTATACGAACATGTGGTTCGTCGTGAAATCAGAACTATCCCTGGGCAGCTTTATAGTCAGTCAGACATTATGAGAACACTCAGAGAGTTGGCTCAGATGGGACATTTTGATCCTGAAAAAATTACACCAGACATTCTGCCAGACCCGGAAAATGGAACTGTAGATGTTGCATACAATTTAGAAACCAAAGGTAGCGACCAGGTGGAGTTTTCTGCAGGATGGGGTTCTACTGGAATTGTAGGTTCTATCGGTCTTAAATTCAGCAACTTTGCTATTCAGAATATCTTCAAACCAGAAACTTACAGAATTGTACCTCAAGGAGAAGGACAGACTTTTAGTTTGAATGCCCGCACCAATGGGCAATCCTATTCATCCGTTAGCATGTCCTTCCTCGAACCCTGGTTAGGTGGTAAAAGACCTAACTCTCTTTCAGCATCTATCTATTATGCCTCGCAGAATGATGTAAGTGAACGTTACCGTAATAACATGCAAAGTTATTATTCATCACTTTACAGTAATCCATATTATGGTTATGGAGGCAGTTATGGTGGTTATGGTGGAAGTTACGGTGGATATGGCAACTATGGCTCTAGTTACAACTCTTATTATATGACTGAAACTGACCCAGACATCTACATGAGAACACTTGGTGCATCATTAGGTTATGGTAAACGTTTGAAGTGGCCAGATGATTATTTCACTTTCTATGGCGAATTATCATTGCAACGATTTATGCTAAGTAATTGGTATTATTTACCACCCTTGACAGATGGCAATTACAATAATATAAGTTTAAATCTTACATTAAGTAGAAATTCTATTGACAACCCTATTTATACCCGTAGAGGATCTTCCTTCACTTTAGGTTTAAAAATCACACCTCCATATTCTAGTTTCAATGGTTTAGATTATACCAGTACAGAGCTGAGCAATGCTGACAGATACAAATTTATTGAATATCACAAGTGGACATTTAATGGAAAAACATTTACTCCATTGACTCCTGACAGCAAATTGGTCTTGATGACCAGAGCAATGTTTGGTTACCTAGGTCACTACAATATAAACGCTCGTTCTCCATACGAAAGATATTACATGGGTGGAGATGGAATGTCGGCCTATACAAGTTACGGAACTGAATATGTTGCTATGCGTGGGTATGAAAGTGGATCTTTGGTTCCCTACGATGAAAAATTAGGCACTTATGCTGGATATTTGTACAACAAATTTACAATGGAGTTGCGTTACCCACTTTCCTTGGAACAGTCTGCTACTATCTATGCATTAACGTTCCTAGAGGCGGGTAACAGTTTCAACAAACTAACCGACTACAATCCCTTCGATCTCAAAAGATCAGCCGGAATTGGTGTACGCATATTCTTACCTATGTTTGGAATGATGGGAATAGATTGGGGTTATGGATTCGACAAAATCAAAGGAAGCATAAGTGGTAGTCAATTCCACTTTGTTTTGGGTCAAGAACTTTAAAATTCAACAATATGAAAAAGTTAATCACACTTGCTGTAGTCTTGATTTTACTAAGCACTACCAGCATTGCACAAAAGTTTGCCCTAGTGGATATGGATTATATTATGAAAAACATTCCATCCTATGAAACAGCAAACGAACAACTCAATCAAATATCAAAACGTTGGCAGAAAGAAGTAGAAACTCAAATGGCTGAAGTCCAAACTTTGTATAAAAACTATCAAACCGAACTTGTTTTTCTTTCAGATGAAATGAAAGTAAAAAGAGAAGAAGAAATTATACAAAAAGAAAAAGCTGCCCAAGAATTAAAAAAGAATTACTTTGGACCAGAAGGAGAGTTGTTTAAAAAGAGACAAAGTCTAATGCGACCCATACAGGATGAAATATATACTACGATTCAAGAAATCAGCACAGAAGAAGGCTATCAGATGGTAATGGATAAAAGTTCGGCAATGAACATAATTTTCGTAAGCCCAAAACTGGATATAAGTGATATCATACTTAAGAAATTGGGATATTCTAAATAAATCATTAAATTTGCGCTCACTATAAAAAAATAAATATAAAATACATTCAAATGTTTAAAAAAGTAATTATTGCAGCGTTAATCGCTCTTCCTCTTTCCATATTTGCACAAGACAAATTTGGCCACATCAATTCTCAAGAAATCATCAGCTTGATGCCTGAAAGAGCAAAAATTGAAACAACTATTGATACACTACAAACTCAGTGGGAGAAAGAATTAATGATTATGCGTGAAGAATACAGCGCGAAAATCAAAGAATATCAAGAGAAACAGGCAACTATGCCAGAAAGCATTAAACAAGCTCGCATTAGCGAATTGACTGAAATGGAGCAAAGAATTGGAACTTTCCAGCAAACTGCCTATACTGACCTACAGAAAAAACAACAAGAACTTATTGCACCTATTATTGAGAAAGTAAAGAAAGCGATAGATCAGGTTGGAACTGAAAATGGATTCACTTATATATTTGACTTAGGAACTCAAGTAATCCTTTACCAATCACCTAAAGCAAATGATGTAACTCCTTTAGTTAAAAAGAAACTAGGACTATAAATACAAATGAGCATAAACAAAACGAGGCTGGTAAGTTTTACCAGCCTCGTTTTGTTTTAGAATAAGATGATTACTTCAATTTTAACAGTTTAGCAATTTTTGCCTTAAATTCGGTATTTTCCATAAAGCCTCCAAATTGTTCAGCTCCAGGTCCAAAAGCAAAGATAGGTACTGGTACACCTGAATGATCATGCGTTGAATAATTCGCTTCAAAACTACCCACAGAAATATCACCCTGTGTCAGGGTTAATCCTCCAGTTTCATGATCAGCTGTCACAACGACCAAAGTATTACCATCCTTCTGAGCGAAATCATATGCTGCCTTAACAGCCTTATCGAAATCAATTACTTCCTGTGAAGTGACAAAAGCATTGTTCGAATGGCAGGCCCAATCGATCTGAGAACCTTCTATCATCATGAAAAATCCTTTTTTATTTTTAGACAATACTTCTATTGCTTTTTGGGTCGACTTTGATAAAATATCACCACGTGCAGGCATAGCTGGCGGATGATCTTCATAGAGTAAACCGTAAAATTTACCTTGACTCACCTTTTGAAGCTCTATACTATCCGTAAACAGACTATAACCTTTTGACTTCAGTTCTGCAGTTAAATCACGACCATCCTGACGATCGGTAAAATACTTTAAACCTCCACCAATAACTACATCAACATCCGTATTTAGATAGTCAGCTGCTATCTCTTCATACATATTGCGATTGATCTGATGCGCAATAAAATCAGCAGGAGTAGCGTGAGTCACGGCACATGCAACCACAATACCTGTCCCTAAACCGTTGCGTTCCGCTTGTTCCAGTATTGTTTCTACGGCTATAGAATCTGGTCCCATACCGATCATCCCGTTTTTAGTTTTCTTCCCCATCGAAATAGCAGAACCACCCGCTCCAGAATCAGTTACAAAGTTGTTGGCTGAATAGGTTTTGGAGAAACCAGTAACAGGGAAAGATTCTATGGTAAGTTGATTATTATTTGCCACCATACCCGAATAAATCTGTGCTATCCCCATTCCATCACCAATCAGGAGTATCACATTCTTTGGTTTCTTTGCGGCATATATTGTCGGCATTAGAAACACCAACAGCACTATTAACAATTTTTTATTCATTTTTTTGAATTTAATTTAATGATACAAAATTAAAAGATTTATATTTCAAGAAGATGACAAATTTTTATTCTGTAATATTCAATGCTTTAATTATTCCCTTCAATTCTAGTTTAATCGTCCTTAAACGTTCGGCAATCTCTTGTTGTTTAGTAACTTGATCTTTTTTTTGCGATAATTTCTTTTGAGCACCCTGAAGAGTAAGTTTCTGATCAGTGGTCAAAAACTTTATTTGTTTAATTATTTCAATATCTTCTTTGGTATAACTGCGAGTACCCTTTGGAGTTCGATGTGGTTTTAATTGTCTAAATTCTTTCTCCCAGAACCGAAGACTAGAAATAGAAACTCCCAATAATTCAGAAACTTCAGATATTGAATAATATAGTTTTTCCATACTATTGATTAATTTTCAACCTTTGGCCAACCTTTATCATATTCGATCTTAAACCATTCCATTTTTTCACGTTGGATACAGTGACGCCGTATTTTTTAGCAATCACACCTAAATTCTGTCCGCTTCTCACTTTGTGATAAATCACTTTACCAGAACCTGTAGCTACCATATCTTTGCGAGCTAAATCAACTTCAGTTCTCCTTTCAGTAATCAATGAGTCTCGTTTAAATCCAACGATACTATCTATCATAGCGATGAATTCTCCAGACTTATTCATTGGCAAAGCAATAGCATAAGGCTTAATATCACCCGGTACAATTTTCCTTTTATAATGAGGGTTCAACAACTGTAGCAATTCAACCGGAATATCCAATACACCTGCGACTTGTTCTAAATGTATCCTATTGTTAACAACTATAGTATCAACAGCCAATGGTATTTGAGGTTCCAATTTGCAAATTTTATGTTCTGTTGCAAAATGCATGGCATAATTCGCAGCTACAAAAATAGGCACATAACCTCTTGTTTCTTTGGGTAAAAAGGGATAAATGGTCCAATAATCCCTAACTCCACCTGCTCTCCGAATTGCTTTATTTACATTCCCAGGTCCACAATTATATGCCGCAATAACTAAATTCCAATCTCCATAAATAGAATATAGATCCTTTAGAAACATAGCAGCAGCTTGGGTCGATTTTATTGGATCTAATCGTTCATCGATTAAGCTATTAATCTCCAAGCCATACATTCGTCCAGTAGATATCATGAATTGCCACAAACCCGCAGCACCAACTCTAGATAAAGCAGTAGGCCTTAATGCTGATTCAATAACAGGAAGATATTTCAATTCCAAGGGTAATTGGTTAGCCTCAAGGGCTCTCTCAAAAATTGGAAAATAATAATCCTTCATTCCCAACATATAGCCCAATTGTTTTCTTTTTTTTATCGTATATAAATCAACAAAAGATCGAATATAACTATTAAATGGCATCTCCATTACACAGTGCATTTTCGACATTCTGAGCCTAACTATAGAATCAGAGACATCTCTAGGGTAATCAACAGAATCGCAGTCATAACTTTGTATCGTGCTAATTAACCAATCAGAAGCTAAGCTTTCCAGAGAATTGGCAAATTCGTCGGGGGCAGAAATCGTGGAATCAATTGCATCCAACTTCAGATTCTCCTTCTGAATAGTCTGACTAAAAGCAACAGCAGGAAAAATGAAAAGAGTTAATATTATTTTTGAGAATTTCATCATATTAAAAATTTAAACGGCAGGCTAAGCCTATCGTATTCATCCCGGGAGAAGCAAGATTAAATCTAGAATCTAGATCAAGCTTCGGATGGACTTTCATACTAAGGTCTGGTGAAATATCAAAATCGGCTAATTGTGCATCGACAAACGCATCAATTAAGGTCAGTCCATAATAAGCTACAGAAACAATTACGCTCAAATCCCGGTAATATCTTGATTGATCCATACCTGATTTCAACAGGTTACCAAATGCTGTTTCCCCACCATAACTATCCAAGTCATATCCTTCAGGGATTATCTCCAGAAAGGAGTTTGTCGACTCATTTGTATCGGTAATATCCAAATATGCCTGTTTGTAGCTCTGATATCTGTTCGAATTCCAATTAATGGCAAATGCACAACCCATAAATCCACCATAAACTATAGGAAGTTTCCAATATTTCCTATTAAGTATTTGTCCATAGCCAGGTATAACTGCACCCATCCAAACAACCTTCAAAGGTTCTGGTTGCTTCCATTCTTTTGGTTCTTTCGAAGTATATCTTTTTTGTTCTGACTTAAACTCAAACAAGCTGTCGACCTTCAAACTATCTACAGACTGAGCAAAGAGAACCAAAGTAGGCACTAAAAACAAAATTAAAATTATATGTCTTTGAATCTGCACTTTTCTAAATTAAATCCGGTCAAATTTCTCCATCAATCGAGTAAGCTCATCTGCATCAGCAAAAGTTATACTTATTTTACCTTTCCCATTTTCATTCATTGTAAGTTTAACTTTTGCACCCAAGACCTGTTTCAATTGTTTTTGCAGTTCATCATATTCACTCAAGCTACTTAGAGGCTTTTCCTGTTTCGGCTTTTCGAAACTTCCATTGGTCATATAATGGCGTACTAAGGCCTCAACTTTGCGTACTGAATATTCAAATTTCAAGATACCCTCATACAAATGCAACTGGGCAGAAGGATCGTTGAGTCCCAACAATGCACGGGCATGACCCATATCAATTTTTTTATCCTTAATTCCCATTTGTATTTCTGCAGGAAGTTTAAGCAAACGTAAATAATTGGTTATGGTTGTTCTTTTCTTTCCAACTCTATCGCTTAATTTCTCTTGAGTCAAATTATATTCCTCTATTAATCGCAAATACGACAAAGCTATCTCTATTGAATTTAAATCTTCACGCTGAATATTTTCAATCAGCGCCATTTCCATTACTTGCTCATCTTCAGCCTTGCGAATATATGCAGGAATAGTAGCTAAACCGATCTTCTTACATGCTCTATATCGTCTCTCTCCAGCAATAATCAAATAAGTCCCATCAGCATTTTGTTTCAGGGTAATGGGAGAAATAACACCTAATTCTTTGATTGATATCGCCAGTTCTTCGAGCGTTTCCTCATCAAATATCGTTCGGGGTTGATTCGGATTGGGAAGTATCAAATCAATATTTACCTCATTTATTGAAGAGGTTCCTTTGGTATCTACCCCTCCCGTATCTATCAATGCTCCAAGGCCTTTACCTAAACCAATAGTTTTCGCCATATTTTTACTTTTTCTTTTTCAACAATTCTTTAGCCAAATCCATATAGCAAGCTGTACCTTTAGAATCAGCATCATATAACATAACTGGTTTTCCATGGCTGGGAGCCTCACTCAATCTAACATTCCGGGTAATTACTGTTTCAAACACCATTCCTTCAAAATGCTTTTTGACCTCTTCGTAAACTTGGTTTGCCAAACGTAGACGATTATCATACATGGTTAATAGAAAACCTTCGATTGCCAAAGCCGGATTCAATTTTCCTTTGATTATCTTAATTGTATTCAACAATTTACTAATTCCTTCCAATGCGAAATATTCGCACTGCACAGGTATAATTACTGAATCTGCAGCAGTTAAAGCATTGACTGTTATCAAACCCAAGGAGGGTGAACAATCAATCAATATATAATCGAAACTACTTCTCAATGTATCCAATAGGTTTTTCATCACCTTTTCTCTATCATCCAAATTGAGCATTTCAATTTCAGCACCAACCAAATCTATATGCGATGGTAATACGAACAAAGAATCAATGTCCGTTGAATGAATTGCCAGATTAGGAGCTACACCATCAATCAAACATTCGTAGATAGTAAACTCCAAAGAGCGAATATCTATGCCCAATCCCGAAGATGCATTTGCTTGAGGATCAGCATCTACCAATAATACTTTTTGTCCTAAACTGGCAAGGGAGGCAGCTAAATTTATGGCTGTAGTGGTTTTACCTACACCACCTTTTTGATTTGCAAGGGCAATTATTCGACCCATTTTATGGTTTTCTGTTTTTAATTTTATTTATAAAATAACTTTGGCAAAGATACAAAAAACTTGTATCACCAAAAAGATGATACAAGTTCATTGGACCTTAAAAAACTATAATCAACAATTAAAATTTCCAACCAAGGGAAATAATAAAAGTTCCTTTATTCAATGTCGGTATCAAGGTTTGTGATGCATCATTTAAGGATGTTTCATATATATTATCCACAAGATCCAACCTTGCATCCAAACTCAACATCAATACATCTACACCAGCACCCAAAACTGCCCCTATGGTTGATTCTTTGAAATCTTTTTTCAAATCATCTACAGTTACTGTTCCGTTTGTAATTAAATTATCATATTCGAGAGAAGAATTTGCATTTAGCCTAAAAATTGGTCCCGCAAATAGTCGAAGATTTGCGAAATCAAAATCCAAAGCCTTCCATCCTACCACCAAAGGTATATCTACTGTACTTATTTTAACAAATTTATCAACAGTAACATCATTATTCAATGCATCCTGAAAGTTGATTTGATAGTTCTTGTTTTGAATAGAATATAAAACCTCAGGTTGCAGATAAAGTGACTTAATACCAACCCTGGCAAATACACCAGCCTGGAAATTATTCCAAATTTCATTTTTAACATCTAAAAGTGAATATGTTCCATCTGCTACATCTCCAGCATTGGCTAAAGTCAAACTTGAATTGTAGCCAGCTTTCAGCCCAAAGTTCAATTGAGCAAAACTAGTAAAAGTAAATAAGGCCGAAATAGCCAAGAGAATCGCTTTTTTCATTTTTGTTGGTTTAATTTGTTAATTTATTTGAAACAAATGTACAAAAAATAGATAATACCCAATGAAATAATTCGCTCTGAATATTATTCTTATCTTTGCAAATTAAACGTCAAAGTACAAATTTTTGTTTAAATGAAAAGAGCAATTTTCCCTGGCACCTTTGACCCCTTCACTATTGGACACTATAGCATAGTTAATAGGGGACTAAAAATCTTTGATGAAATCATCATAGGTATTGGACATAATATTTCAAAAAAAACACTCTTCTCGGTAGAAAAACGAAAAGAATTAATCAAAAAAGCGTTTGAAAATGAACCTCGAATCAAAGTCATGGAATATGACGTTCTAACCATCGATTTTGCATCAAAAGTCGATGCGAAATTTATACTTCGAGGACTTCGAACAGTAGCTGATTTTGAATATGAACGCACAATTGGGGATACTAATAGAATCTTAAGTGGTGTTGAAACTGTCATTTTATTCACCGAAGCTGAATATGCTCACATTTCCTCAACTGTAGCCCGAGACTTAATTTCTTACGGTAAAGATATCACTACATTCCTTCCCCCTAATGTTAAAATTTAATCTTTTGCAATGAATAAAATTTTCATCTTACTCTTATTGTTTTCATCCTCATTTATTAGTGCTCAAGATAATTCAAGCACTTTCAATATAAGTAAAAATATTAGCATCTATAATTCGGTATTACGCGAATTGGACATGTATTACGTGGATACTTTGAACCATAACAAATTGGTGAAATCTTCAATAGACAATATGTTGAAAGGCCTTGACCCATATACAGTTTATATTCCTGAAGAAGAGTCGGACGACTTAAAATTTATGACTAGCGGGGAATATGCTGGCATTGGAGCACTTATAACTACCTTCAACAAGCAAATTTGCATTTCTGAACCCTACGAAGGAATGCCTGCTCAAGTTAATGGTTTGAAAGCCGGTGACATACTCCTAAAAATTGATGGCAAACCTACATTGAACATGAAGGTTTCTGAGGCAAGTCAACTATTAAAAGGAACACCCAACACCATTGTTGAGTTGGAAATAGAAAGGCCGGGTCAGGAAAAAAAATTCACTCTCAAATTTCCAAGACAGAAAATTGCCATAGATCCAATAGCATTCACAAAAACATTTGGCGATAGCATTGCTTACATTTTACTGAATGACTTTACAAGTCAAGCCTCAAGTTCATTCAAGACAAACCTAGATAGTTTGTATAATGCCAAGAAATTAAGCAGTTTGATTTTCGACCTGAGAGGTAATGGGGGCGGATTGATTGATGAAGCTGTTAAAATCATGTCAAACTTTGTACCGAAAGGCACAGAAATTGTAAAAACCAAGGGCAAAGTTAAACAGGTTGAATCTACCTACAGCACAACCAGCAGACCTGATTATCCTGACTTAAAATTAATTATTCTAACAAACAGTTCCACAGCCTCTGCCTCTGAAATAGTCGCTGGCGCAGTTCAAGACCTTGATAGAGGTCTTATTCTTGGAGAAAGAACTTATGGAAAAGGTTTGGTGCAAAACATTAGACCAGTAAATTTCGGCGGCCATGTGAAAGTTACCACAGCTAAATATTATATTCCCAGTGGTAGATGCATACAAGCAATTGACTACACACACCGTAATGAGGATGGTAGTATAGGCTATGTTCCTGACAGCTTAATTTCCGAGTTCAGAACTGCCAAGGGTCGTTTAGTTAAAGATGGAGGCGGAATAGTTCCTGATTCAACGATAAATGATTCGAAAAAAATCAATATTAGCTATCACTTGTATATGCAAAATATGTTTTTTGATTTTGCTACTCAATTTGCCATAAAGAATCATTCAATCAAATTTCCTGTAGATTTTGAACTTACAGACGAGATTTACCAATCATTCAAGGATTTTGTCAAGTCTAAGAATTTCAAATACGAATCTCAAACAGAGAAAATACTTAAGGAACTTAATGAAGTAGCTGACGCCGAAGGACTTGAAGAATTTGTAAGTAATGAGATTAAAGTATTAACTGAGAAACTAACACCCAATATCGATCGAGATATTGATGCAAACAAAGAGGAGGTTAAAGATCTGATAGCAATGGAAATCATCAAAAGATATTACTATCAGAAAGGAATGATAGCCTATTCTCTTCGAAATGACAAAGTATTGAAAACTGCATTAGACATCATTCAAGAAAACAGATACAAAGAAATTCTAAATTGAGCATGGAATGTCAATGAAATACAACTCAATAATTAGAAGTTTAAAATACATCAAACATATTTTCACGGCACGGAACACCAAAGGCTTTGGAGTTCATTCTCCCTATCTTTTTGATTTTGTAAGAAATGTGTTGATGGAAAAAAAACCATACTACGCTTTTGAGGAAATTGAGATATACAGAAAACACTTAAGAAAGAACAAAGAAAAGATACAGGTTGAAGATTTTGGTAGTGGCCGAAGTAGAGTGACCAATATTTCGAATATCGTTTCAACGGCAGTAAAACCAAGAAAACAAGCACAATTATTATATCGAATCATCAATCAATATAAATTCAAAAACATACTTGAACTTGGCACTTCAGTTGGACTTAGTACTCTTTACCTGTCTGCCGTTTCATCTGAATCCAAATGCTACACAATGGAGGGCTCTAAAAATATCGCCTCGATTGCAAATTTGAATTTTGATCATTTCAACCGAAAAAACATTGAATTGATTGTGGGAAATATAGACAATAATCTACCAGATGTTTTAGATAAAGGGCCTTTCGATTTTGTTTTCATGGATGCCAATCATAAATTCGAACCTATGGTTAATTATTTTGAACAAATTACAACACATTTGGTTAAAGATGCTATAATAGTTATCGATGATATAAATCATTCTACTGAAATGGAACAATTCTGGAAGTTCGCTGTTAAACATCAGAAAGTAACAGCCAGCATGGATATTTTCCACATGGGAATTTTATTTACTAAAAAAGAATTGAATCAAAAAAAATATAAACTTGCATTTTAATATTTAAAAATGAAAATTTATACAAAGACAGGTGATCAAGGACAAACAGGTCTGATAGGGGGAACTAGAGTATCCAAAGACAATGCAAGATTGGAAGCATATGGCACTGTGGATGAATTAAACTCACACATTGGACTTTTAGCAAGCTATCCAATGGAACATGAATCCATCCTCTTTTTAGAAAAAATTCAGAACAATCTATTTGTAATTGGGTCCTATCTAGCCACTGATCAGGAAAAAACATCTGCCAGTGCCTTTTTGATAAGTGATGATAAAATAACTGAAATAGAAGTTGAAATTGATCGAATGAATGAATTGCTTCCTGAACTCACGAGTTTTATTTTGCCAGGAGGACATAGAGCAGCTGCTATCGCACATATTTGCAGAACAATCTCAAGAAGGGCTGAGCGAAAAACAGTCAGTTTAAGCAAAGAACATAATATTGAAATTCAAATCATTAAATACTTGAACAGGCTTTCAGACTACCTGTTTACACTGGCAAGATTTGTGAATAGCAATGCCGGGATTATAGAAAAGTCGTGGAAGCTATAGGAAGATTGAAAAATATTTTTATTTTTGCACTCGGAAACAAAAAAATTAATTAATATATGTACTGGACCTTAGAATTAGCATCAAAAATTGAAGATGCACCATGGCCCGCAACAAAAGACGAATTAATTGACTATGCAATTCGTTCTGGCGCTCCTCTTGAAGTCATTGAGAACCTTCAAGAAATTGAAGATGAAGGGGAAATCTACGAAAGTATCGAAGATATCTGGCCTGATTATCCAAGTAAAGAAGATTTCTTTTTTAACGAAGAAGAATATTGATTTTGGCCATTATTGGCTTAAAATGGTTAACATTCAGTGAAAAGACAGTCTCAAACGACAGTTTTTTTCATTTAAGAACAATTTTTTTTATGTTTTCAAGTTTTAACTATTACCTGAATAATTTTATTCACTGTTTGAAAGGTATGGAAAAACGGCACAAACAAATAAGAAAAATTGTTCTTGGTATATATATATTGAGCTTTATTCCCCTATCGGCACAATTCGATCCAGGTACAAGTCAGTATATGTTAAATCCTACGGGATATAATCCAGCAGCGGTTGGATTAGAAGAAATGGTTCATGTTGTTGGTCAACACAGACTAAATCTTGTTGGTATGCCAAATGGAGGATCCACCACTTTTTTCAATATTCATATGCCTTTAAAATTTGCTCCAATTTTTCAAGGAGTAGGCATACGTTTTATGAATGACAAAGCTGGACAGTTTATCAATCAAGGAGCAGGTATCCAACTATCATTGAAAAAGAAAATCGGGAATGGCTATTTGAGTATAGGAACTGACTTCGGATTCACCAGTATAGGATTCAATGGAGACAGTGTAGCATTGCATATGCCTCCAATTGGAGAATATCATGATTTGACTGCAGACCCTGAAATTCCAACCACAGCTGTAGCTGGAATCTCCTCAGACCTAAATGTAGGTTTATGGTACAGAAATCCCACTTTTTATGCTGGATTTTCTGCAACACACATCAATCAGCCAACAGTTCGTTGGGGCGAAAAAACAGAATTCTCACCCTCAACAACTGCATTTCTCACCCTAGGGTATAATTACAAATTAGACATTCCTAAATGGGAATTAAAACCATCGTTAATGCTTAAATCCGAATTTAGCACATGGCAACTAGACCTATCTACCCTTGCTGTATACAACAAGCAATATTGGGGAGGTATCAGTTTAAGGACAGGTGAAGCTTTGGTTTTATTAGGTGGAATTCAAATTGCCAGTGGTTTATCCATTGGTTATTCATACGATATACCTACAACAACTTTAATAAATGCAAGTATGGGATCGCACGAAGTGTTCCTTTCCTACAGTTTTGAGTTGGATGGTAAAAACGAAAATGCGAAGTTTAAAAGTATAAGAATTTTATAATGAAAAAAAACCTTTTATTAATTATTGTAGCTGTCATTCTTTGGGGATGTGGCAACAATTTGAAATTAATTGGAGTAAATCAAGGATTTACTGAAGTTAACCCGATCGGAATGGTATTTATTAAAAAAGGTACTTTCCTTATGGGTGTAACCAATGAATCTAAAATGTTTACTACTTCTGAATTGGTAAACCCGGTTACGGTTCAATCCTTCTGGATGGATGAAAAAGAAGTGAGCAATGCACAGTACAAACAATTTGTAAATTGGGTTCGCGACTCTATAGCTTATCGTGCATTGATAATTGCTGGACGTGATGAATACAGATTACAACTCAAAGGAATGGAGGATGAAGATGATACGCCAGAAACAGCACGTATAGACTGGAAAAAAAGAGTGCCTTGGGATTCGAAAGATGAAGAAATCCAAGACATTCTATCTTTCATGTTTTATCAAGATAAAGATGTTTTGAACGGGCAAAAACAAATAAATCCTTCGAAAATAATATATAGATACCAAGAGTTTAATTACGATCAGGCAGTATTGGAACAAAACAAATACAACATGCGCACTGAATCCTATAACTCAGATGCCACTGTAACTGTTGACACTGCTTATTTCGATGAAAACGGTAAAATCGTTACCAAAAATATCACTCGTAAATTGAGGTCCAGAAGTGACCTTATCTCTGTGATGATGTTAAACATCTACCCTGACACTGTTGCTTGGAGCAGTGATTTTAAATTCGCAAATAATGTACCTAAGATGGAAATGTATTTTTCTCATCCAGGTTATGCAGATTATCCAGTAGTTGGTGTCAGCTGGGAACAAGCCAAGGCATATTGCAATTGGAGAACGATGATGGACAAAAACTCTGGAATGGGTCTTAAATCACAAGGTTACAGACTACCTACAGAAGCAGAATGGGAATATGCTGCTCGTGGCGGCATGTCTTCTTCATCTTATCCCTGGAGAGGTGAACACGTAAGAGACGACATGGGTTGCTATATGGCCAACTTCAAACAATCTACTGGTAATTACCTTGCTGACAATAGTTCAACTACAGTGAAAGTTGGTAGTTATCCTCCAAACCGTTTTGGCTTATTTGACATGGCCGGAAACGTTTCAGAATGGACATCCACTTCTTATAATAAATTATCTGGGGTAGTCACTGCCGACATCAACCCTAGTTTCGAATATCATGCCAAAGTTGATGATCCTGCTTCCTTAAAAAGAAAAGTTATTAAAGGCGGTTCATGGAAAGATATTCCTTACTACTTGCAATGTGGTTCTCGTACCTATGAATATCAAAACGAAAGTCGTCCTTATATCGGTTTTCGATGTGTAAAATCATTTAATGGTGAAAATTAAAAAATCAAATATATGACCGAAAAAATGAAAGATTGGAAAAACCAGTTTTCCAAAAAAGAAAGATTAGTCAATATTTTTTTCAGCCTAGGCGCATCTGTTGTTATTCTAGGTGCTATGTTCAAATTACTCCACTTGCCTGGCGCTGAGGTCATGTTGTTGATAGGTATGACCACAGAAGCAATTATTTTTGCTGTAAGTGCATCTGAGAAGCCTGCTAAAAGCTATGAATGGGATAAAGTATTTGATTTCGAAACAGGCAAACCTGTAGATCCAACCATGATGAAAGGAGGAACTTCAAGTGTTGCTTCTGGTACAGCTAGTCATCAAAACCTAGGTAGCAGTTCTGTAGGTGGATCTGGCATTTCAGGTGAAGATGCAACTTTACTATCCCAGAGCATCAGTAATTTATCTAAAACAACGGAACTAATCGGTGAATTTAAAGACGCAACAGATGCAACCAATAAATTGACACACAATCTGGAGTCTGCTGCTGAATTAACTACAAAATATTTGAACACTCAGGAATCTTTGATTATGGCTGCAAATAAATTGCAAACTACTTATCAAATGATAGATGCCGGTATGGAAGGTGTGGATAAAAACACAAAAATATATGCGACCAAAATATCAGACATTCACCAAACTCTAGGCTCAATCAACGATATTTATGAAGTACATCTTAAAAACATTCAGACTCAAACTGAAGAATGGAACAAGCAAGCTGTTGCATTTAGAGATGTAACTGAAGATTTAAAAGATGTAGCTTCAGGAATGAGCCGCATCAAACAAGTATCTGTGGATGCTTTGGAAGAAACTGAAAAATTCAAGAATAGTGCTAAAGACCTTAGTGCAAAGATTGAAGAACTTAACAAAGTTTACGGCAACATGCTGAACTCTTTAAATTAATAAATTAATCCCCTTTATAATATGAGCGGTTTAAAAAACTGTCCCGAAACTCCACGTCAGAAGATGATAGGCATGATGTACCTTGTACTTCTTGCTATGTTGGCTTTGAATGTATCAAGTGATGTATTGCGTGGTTTTAGTCTTGTGGATAACAGTTTACATACCTCTATCGAATCTTCGGATAAAAGAAACAAACTAATTTTTGAAGATTTTGGTTATTTGTATGAAAAAAATCCTGCCAAAGTTGGTGAATGGTTGGAAAAAGCTAAAAATGTAAAATCAGAGTCTGACTTACTTTTCGACTTTTTACATCAGTTCAAATATGAGATACTAAAATTAGCTGACGGAAAAAAAGCAGATCCTGAAGGTCGTGAAGTAATCAATAAAGAAAATATTGATGTAGCAGCACAGTACGCACTTGCTGGAGGTAATGCTAAAATTCTGAAAAGTAAAATTGATGCTTACCGTGAGTTATTGATCAGTCTTACTCCAGATAGTCTGAAGCAAGAAATTTACAATAACATGTTTGACACACGCACCCACAAAGGCATTCCATGGGAAGACGCTAATTTTGAATCTATGCCTGTGGCAGCGGTTATTACTGTTCTAACAAAATATCAGAATGATGTTAGAAACTCTCAGGCTGAAATCGTTCAGTATCTGAAAAGTCAAACAGATGCAATGGACTATCGTGTAAACCGCATATCAGCATTTGTAATACCTGAATCCAAATATATTATTAAAGGTGAGCAATACAAAGCTAGCATAGTATTAGCTGCATTCGATTCAACCAAAGTACCTGAAGTTGTTGTAGGTGGTAGAGTTATACCAAATGGGATTTTCAATATGACTTGTAATTCTACAGGTAAATTTGATTTAACTGGTGATATACGCATGATAGGAAACGATGGTATTCTTCGCACTTATCCTTTTAAAAGTGAATATACAGTAGGCGAACCATCAGTAACAGTTTCCAATTTAGATTTGAATGTCATGTACCGAGGTATAGACAACCGATTCAGCATCTCTGCTCCTGGTATTGCGTCTCAAGATATTAGTATTCGCTTGGATGGTGCTACTTTTAAAAACATAGGTAAAGGCTTGTTTTTGATTAAACCAACACAGGATAAAGATGTAAAGATTACAGTTCTTGGTAAAGTCAACGGAAAAGAAATGGTTATGGGAAGCAGTACGTATAGGGTAAAATACTTGCCTGATCCACGTTCATTCCTTGAATATTCGGATGCAGGAGGAATTAGACGAACTATCTTCGACGGTGAATTATCCAAAAAATCACTTCGTTCTGGGGTAAATATTATTGCAAGTTATGGCGAAGATGAACTTATCAAAGCCAACTTCACGGTTACTTCATTCACCATTAAAACTGTGTTTGGAACTGTATCAACGAATGGATCTAAATTCAGTGCTCGTCAGATGGATGACATAGAACGACTTGAAAGCGGAGACTTGTTAACGATTAGAAATATTAAAGCAGTTGGACCAGACGGTAAACCACGTAGTTTATCCTCTATCCAAATCTCATTATAAAAGAAATAGATATGCAAAAGAACAAATTTTTATTGTGGGCTATTTTGGCATTTTTGCCCTTGGTTGTTTCGGCGCAAGATGATAATTCATTCTTCTCGGAAGCAGGAGAAATCAAATCAAATGATTATTACAATGATTTGAATTATTCACTTGCATTTATCGACCATCGATCTGATGATGTAGTCTGGGCACGAATTGTGTATCGCATGGTAGACGTTCGTGACTTGAAGAATGCTCCACTTTATTTTCCAATGCGACCAAGCAAAGATCAAAAGAGTTTATTTAAATTAATGATAGATGCAGTAGTTGAAGGAATACCCGTTTATAGGCGAAATGCGCGCGAAATTAGACCTGACTTCACTGACATGGTACTGAATAGCGACCTGCCCTATATATTCTCCTACGACGAGGAAAACGACAAATATTTGATCTTATATGATTCAATAACCAACTCAGTTAGTTTTGAAAATGAAAATTATCAAGTTTACATTAAAGATCAATTCCGTTTTCTGATTCAGGAGGTAATTTATTTTGATAAACATTTATCTAGATTCCACTCAAAAATTATTGCTATTGCTCCTGTGAAAATTCCACGTGATGTGGCAAAAGCATCACAACCTTTAATAGATGAGGAGGGCGAAAGCTTTATTCAACGTACTTCACGTAGTAGAGAATTAAGTTCTGAACAAGCAGAAAGCAAACTCAAAAGAGACGAGGCGAATTTATTAAACATTCTTAGGGAATCGGTTGTATGCTGGTTTTTGTACAGTGATCTACGTCCCTATTTAGCAAAACAAATGATAAGTCAGATGACAAATTCAGCATATCGATTGAGTTATGATGATTTCTTCACAAATAAATTGTACAAAGATTATTTGATTGGTGATAACAACATGCTTAATAAGCTTTACTCTGGAAAAGAAAAATTTGAGTTTTCTAAACTAAAACAACAGATACAGCAAATCAATGATGAATTGATCGAAATTGAAACAAGTATCTGGGAATATTAAATAAGGAATTTTAGATTGTTGTATAAACCACGGATTGCAAAGAATCCGTGGTTTTTTTGTAATTTTGCATTTTTAATAGAATAAATGAATATTATAATAGCAGATAATCAGGACATTACTCGTGCAGGTTGGATTTACATCCTTCAGAGCATTAAGATGGATGAAACTATTGTTGAGATTGAGAATAAAAAAGATTTGATTTTAGCATTAGAAAAATCTGCAAACTCTTTGGTTATTGTTGATTATACCCTGTTTGATTTTGATGGTATTCAAGATTTATACCATGTGCATGAACGATTTCGAAATTCATCATGGATACTTTGTTCTTCAGAATTAAGCGATGATTTTCTGCGTCAAATTATTTATGCTCCTTACAACTATAGTGTCTTATTGAAAGACAGTTCTGTAGATGAATTTCGCATTTGTCTGAAACAGGCAACTAAAGGTTCCAGATATATCTCAAACTCAATTAGCAATGCAATGCTGGAATCCAGTAGAAACAATGCAACTGTTGAAAGAAGTATTCTAACTCAAACTGAAACTGAAATTCTAAAAGACATTTCATTAGGCAAGTCAACCAAGGAAATAGCATCATTAAGACACATTAGCATCCATACAGTGATGACGCATAGAAAGAATATATTCCGTAAATTGGAAGTCAATAATGTACTGGAAGCAACCAAATATGCAATGCGTGCTGGAATAGTAGATTTGTCAGAATATTATATTTAATAACTATGAATATAGCATCTCTTATTTCTGGTGGAGTTGACAGCTCAGTTGTTGTTCACATGTTAAAGGAAGCTGGATACAATCCAACTTTATTTTACATTAAGATTGGCATGGACGACGACGAGTTATTGCATTGTACTTCAGAAGAGGATATTGAAATGGCAAGTCTGATTGCTCGTAAATATGGCTGCAAGTTAGAGGTCATCGACCTGCACCAAGACTATTGGGACAATGTAGTAGCATATACAGTCGATAAAGTCCGTAAAGGGCTTACTCCAAATCCCGATGTAATGTGTAATAAACTTATTAAATTCGGAATTTTCAATGATAAAGTTGGAAAGGATTTCGACAAAATTGCCACGGGTCACTATGCTACTACAACAGAAATCAACGGTAAAACTTTTCTATCTACAGCCAAAGATCCAGTCAAGGATCAAACAGATTTCCTAGCTCAGATAGATTCTCTTCAAGTTTCACGGTTGTTGTTCCCCATAGGTGATTTAATGAAGCCTCAGGTAAGAGCTATAGCAACGGAGGCTAAACTCCCAAGTGCAAAAAGAAACGATAGTCAGGGTATTTGTTTTCTTGGCAAGGTCAACTACAATGATTTTATTAGAAGATATTTAGGTGAGAAGGAAGGTCCTATTGTAGAACTAGAAACAGGCAAAATTATTGGCCATCACAAAGGATATTGGTTCCATACTGTAGGACAAAGAAAAGGTCTTGGTTTGTCGGGTGGGCCATGGTATGTCATTAAAAAAGAAGTAGAATCGAATATTGTATGGGCATCTAAAGGTTATGATATTGAAACCCAATATGGCCATGAGTTTTCGATGAAGAATTTTCATTTCATTACCGAGAATATTTGGGACAGCAAGCAAAGAGAAGCCGAAATCACATTCAAGATCAGGCACACCCCAGAATTTACCAAGGGTAAATTAATTATGGAAAATGGAAATTTTAGTGTCATTTCTGAAGAAAAACTTCAAGGTATTGCCCCTGGTCAATTTGGAGTAATTTATGATATCAATCAAAAATTGTGCTTAGGTTCAGGTGAAATAACCACAAGCTGATTTTTCATAGTTATAACAAATAGAACACCCCTTCACTTTAAAGAGTAGAAGGGGTGTTTCGTTATTATTTCTGTCTGATAAACAATTGTATTTGTGTACCTGTAAAATTCCATTTAGCACGTATCTTATTCTCAAGAAACCTTTTGTATGGATCTTTTACATATTGAGGAAGATTTGCAAAGAAAACAAAGGTAGGCACATAAGTATTTGGCAATTGTGTCATATACTTTATTTTGATATATTTTCCCTTCAAAGCTGGCGGAGGATAATTCTCAATCAACGGAAGTAAATATTCATTCAACTTTGCAGTTGGTACTTTAAAATTCTTATTTTGAAAAACCTCAACAGCACTTTCTACCACTTTTAATATTCTTTGTTTCGTAGTTGCTGAGGTGAAAACGATAGGAAAGTCCACAAAAGGAGCAAAACGTTCTCTGATTTGCAACTCGAAAGCACGGGCATCATTTGTTTGTTTATTTTCAACTAAATCCCATTTGTTTATCGCAACCACTAACCCTTTTTTATTTTTCTGAATTAAGGAAAAGATATTCATGTCTTGACTTTCAATACCACGGGTGGCATCCACCATCAGAATACAAACGTCACTGTTCTCAATAGCCCTAATGGAACGAACAACAGAATAATATTCCAAGTCTTCATGAACTTTAGCCTTTTTGCGAATACCAGCAGTATCTACCAAGTAAAAATCATGACCAAATTTATTGAAACGGGTGTAAATAGAATCCCTGGTGGTTCCTGCAATGTCCGTAACTATAGTTCTATCCTCACCCAAAAATGCATTGATGATAGAAGATTTACCTGCATTTGGTCTACCAACGACAGCAAAACGAGGTAATTCCACATCGAATTCCATATCTGCTGCTGGACCAAGTAATTCAATAATTTTATCCAGCAAATCACCAGAACCAAGACCATTGATGGCAGAAATTACAAATGGTTCACCCAAACCAAATTTATAGAATTCAGTAGCTTGATATTGCCAATCAAATGTATCAGCTTTATTTGCAACAAGAATAACAGGTTTTTTATTTCTACGAAGAATGGAAGCTACTTCCATATCCAAATCAGTAATACCATTTTGAACATCAGCCATAAAGAGCACAACATCAGACTCCTCAAGAGCGAGAACAACGTGTTGTTTAATAGCATCTTCAAAAATATCATCAGAATTCACAACCCAGCCTCCAGTATCTATAACTGAGAATTCACGACCACCCCATTCAGATTTACCATACTGACGATCACGAGTGGTGCCGGCTTGTTCATTTACTATAGCCCTACGGCTTTTAGTCAATCGATTAAAAAGAGTTGATTTACCTACATTGGGACGACCAACAATTGCAACAATATTTCCCATATTATTTTTTATCCGTTAAGATATACATTTTAAATTTAAATAGTTGCGATTTTCACAAACCGCAACTTGGGTAAAAATATTAAAAAATGAACCTCCCGCGATTATACACAGGAGGTTTCACTTATATTAATTAAAGACTTATTACTCTTGATTCAAAGTAACACGTTTGAAAGCTGTTGCAGTTGCATTATTTGATTTCAAATAAGCAGCTACAGTAACTTTACTGTCTTTGATGAATGCTTGTTCCAACAAAGTTGAATCTTGGAAGAATTTATTAAGACGACCTTCAGCAATACGATCCAACATATTCTCAGGTTTACCTTCTTGACGAGCTTTATCACGACCGATTTCAAGTTCTTGTGCAATGATATTAGCTGGAACAGAACTACGATCCAATGAAACTGGGTTCATTGCAGCAGCCTGCATAGCAACATCACGACCAACTTGATTATCCACACCACTTTCATCAAAAGAAACGATAGTAGCAAGTTTGTTACCTGGATGAATATAAGCAGCAGCAGAACCTCCATTTACGAATTCATAGAAATCCAATTCCATTTTTTCTCCAGTAACACCTGAACGATCTGTAATCAATTCAGCAACAGTACGACCTTCCATAGGAAGATTTGAAAGTTCCTCCAAAGATGCGGGTTTGTTAGCTATAGCTAAGTCAAGAATTGACTGAGTAAGTCCAACGAAATCTTCATTTTTAGCAACGAAGTCTGTCTCACATTTCAACGCTAATACAGCCGCGAAACCACCATTAGAAGCTGCAAGAACACAACCCTCAGCAGCCTCACGATCACTGCGTTTAGCAGCCAAAGCTTGACCTCTTTTACGTATTAATTCAACTGCTTTATCGAAATCACCAGCTGCTTCGGTCAATGCATTTTTACAATCCATCATACCTGCACCTGTCATTGTGCGTAATTTCGAAATATCTGCCATTGATACTGCCATAATATTTTAAATTTTATAAATTAATATTATTCTTCGTCTTTAACGAATTTCTTAGCCACATTTGCATTCAAAGCCTCTTCATCCTCTTTTTGAGTACGAGGTTTTTTAGTAACACGTTGTTTTCTGTCTTTAACAACTGGAGCTTCAGAAGCCTCAGCATCAACTTTCTCAACTTTACGTTCTTCCAAACCTTCTTGGATAGCAGCAGCTAGTGCAGCTAAGATTACATCTACTGATTTGGTAGCATCATCATTTGCTGGAATTACGAAGTCAATTCCATTTGGATTTGAGTTAGTATCAACAATACCAAATACCGGAATACCCAAACGTTGTGCTTCTTTAACTGCAATATGCTCTTTCATTACGTCTACTACAAATAAAGCAGAAGGAAGACGAGTAAGATCTGCAATTGAACCTAAGTTCTTTTCCAATTTCTCACGAAGACGAGAGATTTGCAATTTTTCGCGTTTTGAAATATTATCGAAAGTACCATCATTGGTCATTTTGTCAATAGTAGACATTTTCTTAACTGCCTTACGAATCGTAGGGAAGTTAGTCAACATACCACCTGCCCAACGTTCAGTAATATAGGGCATACCTACTGATTTTGCTTTCTCTGATACTACTTCTTTTGCTTGTTTTTTGGTTGCTACAAACAAGATCTTACGACCTGATTTAGCTATTTGTTTCAAAGCAGCCGCTGCCTCGTCGATTTTCACTACTGTTTTATGCAAATCGATGATATGGATATCGTTACGGTCCATAAAGATATAAGGAGCCATAGCTGGATTCCATTTGCGTTTCAAGTGACCAAAGTGGCAACCTGCTTCTAGTAATTGTTCAAAATTAGTTCTTGACATTTTAAATTTGATTAAATTTTGTTTACATTCTGATTAAAACAATCTCCGGGTAGCCATCCAGTGTCTATGAGTCCCGAAAATTTAGATACTAAACTAAATATAGAGCATCCATTAACGTTTAGAGAATTGGAATCTCTTACGTGCTTTTGGACGTCCTGGTTTCTTACGTTCAACCTCGCGTGGATCACGAGTCATAAATCCTTCAACTTTCAATGCAGGTTTGTCTTCTGGGTTGATTTTAACCAATGCACGAGCAATTGCTAAACGCAAAGCTTCTGCTTGACCTTTGAAACCACCACCATCTAAGTTTACTTTGATATCGTATTTTTCTGAAACACCTAATTTATTTAAAGGTTGTTTCACTACATATTGTAAAAGTGGAGATGGAAAATAGATATTCAAATCACGTTTGTTGATGATGATTTGTCCTTTTCCCTCGCTTACGAAAACACGTGCAACTGCAGCTTTTCTTCTTCCTAAGGCATTTACTACTTCCATATTGATTAATTAAGTTTGTTTAAATCGATTAATTTTGGCTGTTGAGCTTCTTTGTCATGCTCTGCCCCTGCAAAAACATACAAATTAGTTAGCAACTTAGCACCTAATTTATTTTTAGGCAACATACCTTTAACTACTTTCTTGATCAATAATTCTGGACTTTTCTCCATCAATTGTTGAGGAGTAGCCTCTCTTTGACCACCTGGATAACCAGTATGACGAAGATAAATGCGATCTGTCCATTTTGCACCGGTCAATTTAACCTTATCTGCATTAATGATAATCACATTGTCACCACAATCCACATGTGGAGTAAAACTTGGTTTGTATTTACCGCGCAAAAGTTTCGCAACTTTTGAACCCATACGTCCCAATACCAAATCGGTAGCATCGATCACTACCCACTCTTTCTGCGCTGTAGCTTTGTTGGCAGAAATGGTTTTATAACTTAACGTATTCACTGTTAAATAAATTTTAAAAATTACTTAATTATTGACACAAAAGTCAATTATCTGAATTTGAATGAGGCTAATCGGCACAAAATCAGACAACTACACAACTATCGTCCCAACCCTATTACACTGGATAATAAAACGGACTGCAAAGATACAACAAATGTTTTAATTTACAAACAATTAGCTCGCAAAGATTTGGGCTACGCTTCCCCTCCAAAACCCATCGGAACTGGTGGCATTTTGTTTTCTCCCAACTTGATCGAACCGTGTTGAGCTTCAAATTTATTGATATTATCCTGCAATGCTAACATCAATCGTTTGGCATGCTCTGGAGTTAGAATAATTCTAGATTTCACATTCGCCTTGGGAGTTCCAGGCATGATGCGCACAAAATCAACGACAAACTCAGAACTTGAATGTGATATTATTGCTAAATTCGAATAAATACCCTCTGCAATTTCTGGTGTTAACTCTATGTTCAACTGATTTTCTTTATTTTCCATTGTTTATTTTTTTGTATACAAAGTTATTAAAAACCGACCTTTTATAAAAGCCTTGAGAACTATTCCCAATTAAGGATCACCTTGCCACACTCGCCACTTTCCATCACATCAAATCCTTTTTGAAATTCATTTATGGAATATCTATGGGTAATCACCGGACTTAAATCTATTCCTGAAATCAGCATCTGCTCCATCTGATACCATGTTTCCCACATTTCTCGCCCATAAATCCCTTTCAAAGTCAATGCCTTGAATATTATCTTATCCCATTCCACCTGTGTATTGTTGGGCAAAATCCCTAAAAGGGATATTTTTGAACCATTATACATATTTTCTATCATCTGCTCAAAAGCTATCGGAGAACCCGACATCTCTAAACCGACATCAAAACCATGCAATTTCAGATCCCTGACTGCTCCTTCTATAGTCTCGCCTTTGGAAGGATTCACAGTAAGGGTTGCCCCCATTCTTTTGGCAATTTTCAAACGATAATCACTTAAATCACTAACCACTACATATCTTGCACCTGCAAATTTACTAATCGCCGTTGCCATCAAACCAATCAATCCAGCACCCGTAATCAACACATCTTCTCCTATCAACGGGAAAGACAATGCTGTATGAGTTGCATTCCCAAAGGGGTCCATTATCGCTGCCATTTCATCTGAAATACGATGATCCAATTTGACGACATTAGTCTCGGGCAGAGACAAATATTCGGCAAAGGCTCCATCACGGTGAACTCCAATACCAATCGTATTTTCGCAAACATGCAGTTTACCTCTCCGACAATTACGACAGTGACCACAAGCCAAATGTCCTTCACCCGTCACACGATCTCCTATCTCAATATTTTTCACACCCCTTCCCTTCTCCACAACCACACCTACATATTCATGCCCGATAATCATAGGTGTTTTGATTGTCCTTGACGACCAATCATCCCATTTGTAAATATGTAAATCAGTTCCACAAATAGCCGTTTTCTTTATCTTGATCAACACATCATTTACTCCAATCTGCGGCACTGGTACATCGGCCATCCATATACCTCGTTCGGGCAATTGTTTTACTAATGCTTTCATTTTACTGGTTTTTTAGCTTTTTCTTTCGTTTTATATCCGCTTTACTTACAGCAAATTTATAGTAAGCCTAAATTTTTGCCCACTTTTTCAAATGCTTGTATGCATTGATTTATATCTGACATCTCATGAGCAGCTGACAACTGAACCCTAATCCGGGCCTGACCTTGTGGAACCACAGGATAAGAAAATCCAATCACATATACACCCTCTTCCAACATTCTAGACGCAAATTCCTGTGCGAGTTTGGCATCATACAACATAACAGCACAGATGGCTGACTGAGTGGGTTTAATATCAAAACCTAAGCTTTTCATTTTCTCTTCAAAATAGTTTGTATTTTGGTGTAATTTTCTTTGCAACTCATCAGAACTCGACAGCATAGCAAATGCCTGTATACCTGCTGCAGCAACCATAGGTGGTATTGAATTTGAAAACAAATAAGGTCTGGACCTCTGCCTTAGCAGTTCGATGATTTCTTTTTTTCCGGTAGTGAACCCTCCAATCGCTCCCCCAAAAGCTTTGCCTAAAGTACCTGTGATAATCTCAACCTTTCCCTTTACATTAAATAATTCTGTAATTCCTCCACCTTTTTCACCTACAACTCCTGCTGAGTGTGATTCATCTACCATCACCATAGCATCGTATTTCTCTGCCAATGCAAGTATTTGATCCAAGGGTGCCACATTTCCATCCATAGAAAAAACGCCATCGGTTACTATCAGTCTATTTTCAAGATTCTGTGCAAGCTTTAATTGATTCTCCAAATCTGTCATATCCGCATTTGCATATCGAAAACGTTGGGCTTTGCAAAGACGAACTCCATCGATAATGGATGCATGATTTAATGCATCAGATATTATAGCATCTTTTTCACTAAGTAAAGGTTCAAAAACCCCTCCATTAGCATCAAAACATGCGGCATACAAAATAGTGTCTTCAGTTCCAAAATATTCAGCTATTTGCCTTTCCAAATCCTTATGCAATTGTTGTGTGCCACAGATAAATCGCACAGAGGACATTCCATATCCGAAAGAATACATTGCTTTCACAGCGGACTCGATCAAGGCAGGGTGATTCGATAAACCTAGATAGTTATTGGCACAAAAATTCAACACTTTACGACCGTCAGTCAATTTTACCATTGAATCTTGTGGCGACACCAATATCCGCTCACTCTTGTACAATCCAGCATCCTTAATCTCCTGAATTGCGCCACTTAGTTGGTTTTTAAATTTATCATACATAATCCACCTTTGTTAGAATATCTGACAAATTTAAACTATTAAATCTGAAAAATACCATAAAAAGGGTATGAAAATACGCATTACTCGGTATTAACATACAGGGTCGAACATATTAAATTTGCATTATTAAATTAAAAGAAAAAAAGGTATGTCATCCACTGTTTTTTGTCCAATTTCATTTCATAAAATAGACGAGAATGTCGCTCGATGGAATGGTTTATTTACAACGATCCTAATCATCAGTACAGGAATTACCGGATCGGTTTTACCATTGCTATTTTTAACTATAGATTTCTTTATTAGATCTATTCCAAAACCCGAATATAGTTTATTGGCAATTATTTCAAAAAACATCACTCAGGTTTTGAAACAAAAAAAACAACCTATCAATGCTGGTCCAAAAATTTTTGCAGCACGAATAGGTTTGTTATTTTCAGTTTTATCTTCTGTATTTTTAATCAGCGGACTTGAAGTTGCTGCATTAGTGACACTGATTATTTTTGGAGTATGTGCATTTCTTGAAGCCTCCATTGGTTTTTGTGTTGCATGCAAAATCTATCCTATAGTATATAAATTATCACAAGTAAAACCACTGAATAAAATCAAGAAGCTAGAATTCAAAGATTTTGAAATTTAAGCTATTCTATTTCATTACTTTGTAATCAACGAGTCAAGGCTCATTGTTTCCAAAACTTTATACTTACCATTAATTTCTTCAACGGTGCAACATTCCACATAAGCATCGTGTTCAAAAAACAAATATTGCTTTTCGCGAATTGCTTCGTCGAGAAGCATTTTTTTTTCTCCCATAGCTTCTACAGGATAAGTATCATATGCTGAAATCCACGCTAAAGGCACGTTTACAGAAGTTGGAATCACATCACCTACATAAACAAGAGTTTTATCTCCCAACTGAATATAGCTTACCAATTGTCCAACCGTGTGACCGTTATACACTTTTAGTTTAAATCCATCACAGAGTTCAATTGACTGATCAACCAATCTCAATTTACCAGCATCTGCAACCGGCAACATGTTTTCCAGGAAATATGAATCTCCTTCTCTCACATTTGGATTTAAGAAATTCTCCCATTGTGTCTTTCCAACCCAGTGCGTTGCATTGGGAAAAGTCAACTCCAAGCTTTTTCCATCTACACCATAATGTGTACAGGCTCCACAATGATCAAAATGCAAGTGAGTCAAAACTACATCAGTGATATCAGCAGTATGATAGCCAAGTTTAGCCAATTCTTCTTCAAAATTCACAATATCTTTGATTCCATACAATTTAAAATATTCAGATTGTTTGACTCCTGTTCCATTATCAATCAGAATTCTTCTGTCTCCCGTATCCACTAACATACAGCGCATTACCAATTTGCAGAAATTTTGGTCATCACAGGGATATCTTCTTTGCCAAACTCTTTTTGGGACTACTCCAAAACAAGCACCACCATCTGCATTGAAATGACCAGCTTCTATCTTAAACACTTTCATCTTTGAATTGTATTCTTTATTTTTTAGTACATTTGTAAATTCTTTGTGTAACAAAGATAATCATTTCCAAAAACAGGACAAAGATGTATAAAGTTCACCTAATTGCCATCGGAGAAACAGATTTAATCAGTTTAGCCATTGCTCTTAAGAACAAAAAGAACTATCAAATTACAGGCTCTGATAGTATGATCGACACTTCCAATAAAAACTTGTTGGACGCTGCAGGGCTTTTGCCTGAAGAACTGGGATGGTACCCTGACAAACTTAATAAAAGTTTATCGGCCGTAATAATTGGCAACTCCGTTACTGGTGAAAACCCTGAACTTCAAAGAGCGAATGAACTTGGATTGAAAATATTCACCTTAATAGAATATTTATTTCAACAAACACGCAACAAGACACGAATAGTAGTCAGTGGAAGCAAAGGAAAAACTATCACCACGCACCTCATCCTTCATGCTCTTAAATCCATGCGAATTGATGCAGATTATTTTTGCTCTGATCAAGTTGATAATGATAAGTCATCCATTAAACTTTCCTACGACTCAAGAGTAGCGGTGCTACAATCAAACGTAGAATCCGCATATATATACAAACCACATATTGCCATCATTACCGGTATTTCAAATAAAGATGAGGATGAGAACACAGGATTGGATAAATACGTCAAATTATTTCGAAAATTTATTGATCAAATGGAATTTCAAGGTCGACTTATTTACTTTAAAACTGATGAAAGTTTGGCTGAATTGGTAACAAATGCTCGTAGAGATATAATAGCCTTTCCATATTCCACACCTATCGAAGGTGAATATAACTTTAAATTCAAAACACAACACTTAAATGCAGCCAAACTTGCCTGCAAGCAAATAGGTGTAAATGAAAAACAATTTCTGGAGGCTGTCAAAAACTTCAAAGACTAAGAATGTAAAATGAACGAAAAACAATACAATTTAGACAAGAGATATATGAAAATGGCTCGGATCTGGGCTGAGAACTCATATTGTGAACGTAGAAAAGTAGGTGCACTTTTAGTAAAAAACAAAATGATTATTTCTGATGGATACAACGGCACCCCCTCTGGTTTTGAGAACTGCTGTGAAGACGAAAACAACCTATCAAAACCCTATGTCTTGCATGCTGAAGCCAACGCAATCTCTAAAATAGCAAGATCTCACAACAGTTCGGATGGAGCAACTCTATATGTCACTGCTTCTCCTTGCATGGAATGTTCAAAACTTATTATACAGTCTGGCATCAAAAGAGTTATTTATGGCGAAAAGTACAGAATCATGGATGGAGTTGATTTACTTGATAGAGCCGGAGTTGAAGTTGTCTATTTGAATGATTTAGAAGAATAAAGTTATGCAAAGCAAAGGAAATTATAAGGTTGTAATTGCTGTTTTTGGGGCTTTAATCATCGGATTACTGCTGGGAAATTTTGTCACCGAACGAAGTGTATTATACAACAACAGTTCTATAAGCAGTGGATTATTGCAAAATTTCAGATCTCACCAAAAAGTAGGTGAAATTTTAAGACTAATTGACAAAAAATACGTTGATTCACTTGATGTTGACAATTACACAGAAGAATTGGCTAAGGATTTGATTTCAAAACTCGACCCTCACTCTGTTTACATACCTTTGGAAGACATGGTTGACTCAAAAGAAGAGTTAAGTGGTAGTTTCAGTGGCATTGGAGTTCAGTTTAACATCCAAAACGACACTGTCATGATAATATCAGTTATCAGTGGCGGTCCATCCGAAAAAGCCGGACTAATAGCTGGCGACAGAATTGTTCAAGTTAATGATTCAAACTTTACTGGTAAAAAAATCAACAACGAAAAGGTAATGAAATCACTTAAAGGTCCAGAGGGAACCAAAGTGAAACTCGGAATCAAACGCAATGGAACCAAGAAAATGCTTATTTACACAATCACAAGAGGAAACATTCCAGTGAATTCTGTGGATATTGCATATATGATTACCAAAGAAACTGGCCTTATTAAAGTAAATAAATTCGCATCAACTACTTATTCCGAGTTCATCAACGGACTTGGTGAATTAAAAGCGAAAGGGGCAAAAAAACTCATTATAGATCTACGTGAAAATAGCGGTGGCTATATGGAACAATGCATTCAAATGGTGAACGAGTTCTTGCCCAAAAACCAATTGATTGTGTATGCTGAAGGTCGTGCATATCCAAAAATGGATTCACATTCTGATGGTTCGGGCAGCTTTATAACTGAACCAGTAGTCGTTTTAATTGACGAGTTCTCTGCTTCAGCTAGTGAGATTTTTGCTGGAGCCATGCAAGACAATGACAGAGCAAAGATAATTGGACGTCGTTCGTTTGGAAAAGGACTAATTCAACAACCATTCCCTCTTTCAGATGGATCTGAAGTCAGATTAACTGTGGCTCGCTATTACACCCCATCTGGACGAAGTATACAAAAACCTTACACCAAAGGTGAATCAGAAGAATATGCCATGGATATTTATAATCGTTTGATTCATGGTGAATTGGAAAACTCTGATAGTATCAGTTTTGCGGACACCGTACAATACAAAACCAAAAAAGGCCGCATTGTTTATGGGGGAGGTGGAATTATGCCTGACATATTTATCCCTAGGGACACTACTCTTTTTACGAGTTATTTCACTCAGTTAGTCAACAACTTACACATCTATCAGTTTGCGTTTGAATTTACTGATAAAAACAGAGCAGTATTAAAGAAATATAAACAATGGAAAGATTTGGACAACTTCCTTGACAAATTGAATTTGTATGAGCAACTTTCAACATACGCAGAAAGAAAAGGCATTAAAGGATCAGAAAAAGAAAAACTAAAATCCAAGCAAATCATACTCTCTCGACTTAAGGCTTATATAGCTCGTAACATTTTAGGTGATGATGGTTTTTATCCGATTTTACTAAAAGATGACCCTGCAATTCTAAGGGCATTAAACGAATTGAAATAAAAAAGAGGGATGAAAACAATTTCATCCCTCTTTTGTGCTATACCATTATTGTTTCACCAATTTGAAAGTTAAATCATTTGCTTTAAGTATATAAATTCCAGCATTCAAACCAGCCATTGATATTCGATTTGTATTTTGCACAGATTTAAGTAAGGTGCCGTTTATAGCATACACATGTATAGTTGCATTTTCCATACCCTGCAAAATATAATTCTCACCAGAAAGGTCAGAGACTAGTTTTACAGATCCAGAATCAAAAACATCCACATTACCAACTGTTAATTTCACTTCTCTATCTGTCAGAATAATATAATCTCCTGGATTCATCGTAATAGGTTCGTTTGTATTTCCATAATATTTACTCTCTTTAGTTAACAGATTATACCAAATTGCTGATTTGGGGAGATTTGGCCAACCTACCAACACATCAGTGGCACTAAAATTACCAAGTACAACCAAACTCAAATCAGAGTGTGTAAGTGATAATCGACGAACGCCCCAATTGGAACTCGACACGGAGGCATTAAAAGTTCCATTTTTAAACGCATTGGCATATTTAGCTCTAAGTTGCAAAAGCTTCGAAGATGTTTCGTATGCTTTATTTCTATCACTTAAATTCAACCAAGACCAAGCTGATGGCTTTGGAGCCATACGACCACCTTGACTATCTATAGAATAATCATAGCCCATCTCCTCAAATTGCCACAACATTTTAGGACCCGGAATTAAGCCCACAAATGCAATATTCAAAGGCACACGTGCTATACGCTCCACCGAATCTGTTTTAAGATCTCCAGCTCCGTAGGTTTTCACTTTAAAGAAATTTCGTTCCTCGTCATGACTTTCGGCATAACCTACCCAGTTGCGAGGGCTAGTCAACATTCCAGAGAAATCACTTCCAGAAGAATAACCCATAGCAGCTTGAGAATAAGCATAATTCAAATTACGCCACAGATACATTCCCTTTGAAGCTAAACTTGATTCTTCGGCATAATCACAAAAATGCTCGAGTATAAACATTACATCTGATTTAACCGATTTTGCAGCATCATAATATACCGAAATATTATCTATACGAGACTGATCATAAGCAGAGGCTGTAGCTTCTGTGCTGCTTTTTTGAGTTAAACCTTTGGTTAAATCCAACCTATAACCATCCACATGATATTCTTCCAACCAATATTTAACAACGTCCTTAAAATACTCTTTAGTTACAACACTTTCATGATTATAGTCATGAAACACGCTGTATGGATGTGGTGCATCGATATTAAACCAAGGATTATCTGCAGAAGTTTTACTAACTGTACTATTCCAAAACATTTTCGCATAAGGATGCAAACCAGTGGAATGGTTTAATACTATATCTAAAATAACAGCTATACCCCTTCTGTGACATTCGTTTACAAAAGTCTTATACATTTCAGGTGTACCATAATATTTGTCTGGTGCAAAATAATGATTTGGATTATAACCCCAACTGTTATTGCCATCAAACTCCTGAATAGGCATTAATTCAATCGCATTCACACCTAAAGTCTGCAAATAATCTAATTTTCCCATTGCAGCTTCCAAGGTCTGTTCAGGTGTAAAATCTCTAAGCAACAACTCATAAATCACCATATTCTCCCTATCTGGTGTTTGATATTGTTGATCGGTCCACTCAAATGATTTTTTAACGGTTGTAAAAGTAGCAACCAAGCCCTCCGCCTTACCACCAGGAAAAGGTTTTAAATTCGGGAATCGTGTAATTCCATAATTAATCCATTGATCATTCCATTGATCTAGAACCAATTCTGTATAAGGATCAGAAATTTTGATATTACCATCAAGCAGATATTGATAAGCATATAAATGGCCAGGTATCAAACCCTCTAAACGAATCCACCAATTATCTCCATCCTTTTTTAGCTGATATGCATTCAATTGAGTCCAATCGTTAAATTCACCCAACAAAAACACATTATTCTTATTTGGAGCCTTTAGAACCAAGACTACGGTTTGCTCATCTATAATGTTGGCACCCAGCTTCATCCCAGCAGGCAAACTTTGTTCAACCACAGGAGCAGGCACACAAACATTAACGGTATCCCTCACAGTAGAACCATTTGCAGATGCAGTTCCAATAAGCTGATAATCACCAGTTGATTCAAAATTATAACTATGAATTAGCTCAGTGACTGATGCAGCAGTTTTAACAACAGATCCATTGACAGCTATACTTAGATCTGCGGTCATTGTGGAAGTCAATTTTAGATCCATTTCTGTTCCAGCACTCACACTGATTGAACTTAATGGGTTATTAAACAAGACATTCAATCCAGCTGTATAAACAGGAACTAAAATATCCTTACCACCTGTGTCCTTTCCTTCCTTTGTTTTCAATCCATTTCTGAACACAAATGCAAGTTTCTTCACAATCTCACCTGTAGTTAAACCATAGTATGACTTCATATTGGGAGTAATCAACAATTGCCATTTATTATTTCCCAAAGAAGTCAACTTATATTTTGCAGAATTATCCCCCCAGGTTGGAGCATGCTTCCAATCAGTATCTGAAGTACTATAATTGGTAATAACCCCAGTATGAGCATAAACCCCATCAGTACCTGTATAATCTTTAAGACCTGCAGTTCCAAGTGAAGCGTCGTAAATTACTTCAATTACGTCATTATAATCTACGGTTAAAATCGAAGGATTTGTTGTAATGATTTGAGCCCTTACAACCAAGACGGAAAGGAGCACAATAGTTATGCTAAGAATTCTTTTCATAATAAAACTGGAATAAATATTCACACAAAGATACCCAATTCATGCCATGAGAACAATGTATTTTAATCCTTTACAATTCTTTTCAATCGCAAACGTTTGCGGATTAAATAAACAGGTGAATCCACCAAGTAAATAGCAAATTTTAAAATTCTATACTTAACATATCCGAAGCCAACACAGTATTCTGAAATTCTTTTTGTGCTTGATCCAATAAAAGTTGAGGATTTGGATAACGTGCAGAAAAGTGTCCAATGAGCATTTTCTTTACTCCAGCAGAAGCTGCTATTTTACCGGCCTGTGTTGCTGTTGAGTGTAATGTTTGTTTTGCTCTTTTAATTTCTGCATCTGCAAAAGTAGCTTCATGATACAATAAATCAACTTCTTTAATAAGAGGTATTATTTTTTCAGAGTATGCAGTATCTGAACAATAAGCATATTTGATCGTTGGGTTGGGACTGCTGGTTAGTAATTCATTTCTTATCACCTCCCCTTCAGAATTCACAAAATCCTCACCCGCTTTTATTTTGTGTAAGTGCGAAGTTGGAATTTGATAGAATTCTATCATATCTCTTTTAATATGTCTATCACCCGCTTTTTCTGAAAACAAAAAACCGGCACATGGGACTCTGTGTTTTAATGGTATAGTATACACTTCGACACTTCTATCTTCAAAAATTAAATTATGTTGATATGCATCAAATTCATAAAAAAAGATTTGAAAAGGGAGTTCAGCACAAAAGAAATTTAATTGAGGCCTAAACAATTCCTCAATACCTATTGGACCATGAATATGCAAATCTGCAGTTCTGTTCATAAGTCCCAATGAAGACACAAAGCCCATCAACCCAAAACAGTGATCACCATGTAAGTGAGAAATAAAAATATGTCCTAATCGATTTGTTTTAAGTCCCATTTGACGGAGGCGTATTTGAGAACCTTCTCCACAATCGATCAAGAATTGTTTGTCTCTCATTTCCAACAACTGAGATGTAGGAAAATTCTGGAAACTTGGCAGTGCTGACCCACAGCCTAGAATGTGAAGTTTAGCTTTCATTTACAAGTGATTTTACATAACTTACAATTTCAACTTGTTGATCAGGGTGAAACCATTGAATTAAAGGGTCACGTCTAAACCAGGTCATTTGCCTTTTAGCATAGTGCCTCGAATTTCTCTTAATCAATTCGATAGCTTCATCCAAAGTGATGGATCCCTCCAAATAAGAAAATATTTCTTTATAACCAACCGTATTCAAGGAGTTCAGATTTCTAAATTCAAACAAAGGCTTTGCTTCTTCAAGTAAACCTTCTTTCATCATTTCATCAACCCTAGTATTGATTCTTTGATACAAATCTGGTCTAGGGCGATTAAGTCCTATCTTAACAACTTCAAATGGTCGTTCTTTTTTTCTCCCCGAACGTAAACTCGAAAAGGGCACACCCGCAACTGAACATACCTCCAATGCATGGATAATTCTTTTGGGATTCAGCAAATCAACTTCATTGTAATGCACAGGATCTAAATCGAATAGTTTTTGCTGTATATGCGCTAAACCTTTCTCATTGTATTCCTTCAACCAAAACTCTCGTGTTTCTGTATCTATGGACGGAATTTCGTCCATTCCATTACATACAGCATCAATATACATCATTGATCCACCTACAAGCAATGCTACAGGCTTGGTTTTATATAGATCCTCTAAAAGCCCTAGGACATCCTGTTCATATTCCCCTGCACTGTAAGTGTCAAAAATAGAATGAGTATGAATGAAGTAGTGTTTCGCAGCTTCAAGGTCGGAAGTCGTTGGAGCAGCAGTTCCTATACTTAACTCCTTGAAAATTTGTCTTGAATCTGACGAAATGATAGGGCAATTAAACGAACTTGCCAGGCTGAGACTAGTTTGAGTTTTTCCCACTCCAGTCGGGCCCAGCAAGACAATAAGTAAAGGCTTACTATTCTTCTTAGAATTTTCCATCATCATTAAACAAGCTACTGTCATCGAAGTTCATATCCCCGAATCCCTCTTCATCAAGTTCATCCAGATCAAAATCTTCATCCCCATAGAAACTCTCATCAACATTAAATTTAGATGCGGCCACTAGTTCATCTTCACCAATGGTTTGCGGAGGAACTACACCTTCAGACTGAATGCAATCAGCTTTGTCCATATGAGCACCTGGGATAATCTCAGTCAATTCCATGAAAAATGCACGCTCATACAACATATCAAAAACAAACAAAAGTTTTTGTTTTTCATCCGACAGCAATTCTTCCAATTTGGTATCCTCCATCAGAAGGTTGTCGTACTCAGAGCTTGATTCCATTTCGACTAAAGTAACTTCTTGTCCTTTTTCCCAATCATCACTACACATAAAGAAAGTAGTCATCTGTGAATTGTTGTAATTTACAGACTGTAGTATGCTGTTGTTTAAATCAAGGAAACTGGCTTCTGCATCGATAGAAATTACTCTTACGAAATCGTCAGCTTCATCGGATAATAAAGTAAATTTGAAAATCATTTTAGACTATTTAGTTTGAAATGTAAAATTACAATTTTTATTGAATTTAACACCAAAAAAGCCTAATTAGAATGAAAGATTTATACTTTTAGTCTTTCTTCAATTTCTTTCACACTAAACCTGAAGTTCTTATCAATTTCAATAAGATCGGTAACAATTTTACAAGCATGAAGTACGGTGGCATGATCTCTTTGACCAATCAAGGAGCCAATAGAAGACAAAGAACTTTGGGTATGCTGTTTAGACAAATACATGGCAATCTGACGAGCCTGAACCACTTCTCTTTTTCTGCTACGAGTAGAAATCGCATCCACAGACAAGGAGAAATAATCACAAACCACATCTCTGATTTTTTCCACTGAATTTGATTTAGGTTCAATCTTAACGATGCGACCAACTACCTTTTCAGCCAAACTCATATCGATCGGAATATTAGCCAAAGTAGAGTGTGCCAGTAACGAAACAAGTGTACCTTCTAAATCTCTAACATTATCAGTGACATTTGCAGCGATAAAATCAACCACTTCCTCGTCAATCTCCAAACCATCACGATAAATCTTATTTTGAAGGATGGATTTACGCAAATCAAAATCTGGCTTCTCAATCTCAGCAGACAACCCCCACTTAAATCGAGTCAATAAACGCTGCTCAAGACCTACTAAAACCAAAGGAGAACGATCTGAAGTTAGAATCAATTGTTTACCTGTTTGATGCAAATGGTTGAATAAATGAAAGAATGTGTTTTGTGTACCGGTTTTACCCGCTAATTCCTGAATATCATCCATGATTAACACATCTATGGTTTGATAAAAATTCAAGAAATCATTTACTTTATTCATTCTCACCGCATCAGTGTATTGTATTAAAAAAGTATTTGCAGAAACATACAACACACGCTTTTCAGGATGAATCTGCTTGACCATTACGCCAATGGCATTTGCCAAGTGTGTTTTACCAACCCCGGACTGTCCATATACGAACAAAGGATTGAAGATGGTTTTGCCTGGTTCGTTTGCAATCGAAATCCCTGCAGTTCTTGCCAACTTGTTGCTTTTTCCTTCCATTAAATTATTGAAATTATAAGAAGGATTTAACTGAGGATCAATTTCGGGAAGTTGAGGACGGTGATAAGGACTTATGTAAGAACCTTGGGATTGAATATCTGATTTACTCCCTTCACTAGGTATCTGAGTTCCTTTACCACTAGCTTTATCAATCAATACACGATATTCCAATCGAGTACCTTGTCCAACGACTCTATACAAAGTCATTCTCAATAAATCAATATACTTCTCCTCTATATATTCAACGAAAAACTGACTAGGAACTTGAAGTACGATTACGTTGTTTTCGTAACTTAGGGCAGTAATAGGAGAAAACCAAGTGTTAAATGACGCCTCACTTACATTGTCTTTGATTACTTCAAGACAGCGGCTCCACAATTGTTCCGGTAAATTAGACATCATTTGATCTTTACTTGATAAATGTTAGATTGATTTTACTTATTAGATTTGGCTGATATCAGCACTACAAAATTCATAAAGATTTTTGAAATAAAAAATCCGTATTTTTTTTCGGGTTTATTTAGAAAGTTTATTTACTTGTATTTCAGACACTTATAAAAAACCCTATAAATCAGCAACTTAACTGTAATATTTTTGTAACATCTTTGATTTACAAGCAATTAACAATTTATTACTTTTCTACTCCTTTTAGTAGCTAAAAAGCGCGAACTCCCTTATTAAATGGAAGTTCGGCAACTAAAAAACTGAAAGATATTAAAATTTAAAAATTCCTGCTATTTAGATTTATTATAAATAAACGAGCTATTCTTTTTTGGCACCAAACAGCGAGAAATGAACATATTTTTTGGGGTTATTTCTAAGATCTATCAACAAATCATTCGTACTCGACATAGTGTTTGAAAGATTAACATAGAATCCTTTATCATTTACCAGTAAACCTAGAGAACCCTTTGACTCTGTTATCTGCGATGTAATCGTTTTCAGGTCACGTACGGTTAGATCTACTTGTTCTATGGTTGATGCGTAATCTACCTTGCTTAGATTCGTAGTAATTACCTTTAAATCCCCAGTAATATCATTTACATCTCCGATCAGCAGAGGAACATCCTTGTCTATCAGTTTCTTCAAGCCAACTGAACTCTTCGCCAATTCTCCAGAAGCTTTCTCGATAGATTTCAATGAATTATTCAACTCAGGACTGTCCACAATTTTTCTCACTGAGTGTATCAATGAATCAGTCTGAGTAGCTATACTTTCAATTTTTGGCATTAAATCACCGGCCAATTGACCCATCAATCCCAAGGCTGCTTTGGAAGGTATTGTGTCACCTGGTGTCATCATCTTTGTGGAATTTGCATAGGGGTCATAAACCAACTGCATAGCCTTTCCTCCCATTAGTCCATCATCATATAATTCTATGAGGGTATATTCTGGCACCAATATATCTTTGCTAATCGATATTTTAACTGTAAATGATTTTTCTTTACTGAAATCATATTTGATTTCTTCTACTTGTCCTACTTTAAGACCTTTTACATAAACAGGAGAAGAGGGCACTAATCCTCCGATATTATCGTATACAGCATAATAGTAACTGATAGGCGAGAATATATCAACACCTTTTAAGAAATTAAGACCGAAATAGAGCACAAAAACAGCCAAAACTGACATTATACCTACTTTTACTTCCCTTGTAATTTTTAATTTACCCATATTTTACTTTTTATCTTTTCCAATTGATTGCTTCCTTAACAGACATTTTTTTATCACCTATAAAAGCAATAACAAAGGCATCTGGAAATTTCTTTGAAATTGTTTTTTTTATTTCTAAAATCTTGTCATAATCCGATTCAGCTCCTAGGGTGTACTTATACATTCCGCCCTCTTGATAACTATCGAAACCATCAATTCCCTTGAAAACCTTATTACTTGCATTCAACTTCGTTGGACTAGCATAAAACTGAACTTTAAAAAGTGGAGATTCAGAACCGGATTCAACTTTTGGCTTCACAGCTATCTCTGTATTACTGTGCTCTGTTTTCAGTTGTGTATCTACATTCTTTTGGTCTTTGACTATCTCTTCTTTAGGACTATCATTTTCCACAATAGCAATCTCTTTGGGATGAGCAGCACTATTGTGATAACCCATCATCTTGTCGTAATCTTTTTTGTAGTTTATAAATGCATTGTAAATTGCGGTGGCCATTTTTCTTTGTCCGGATTCACTTGCCAAAAACTTCTCCTCTTCAGTGTGCGATATAAAACCTAATTCCACCAATACACTTGGACTCGCTGTACGATGCAGCACCCAAAATCCTGCTTGTCGTACACCCCTATCATAACGCTTTACAGATCGAATGAAATTATTCTGCACATTCGAAGCAAAAGAAAGAGATTGATCCAAATACTTATCCTGCATAAACTCAAACATAATGTAAGACTCTACTGAATTGGGATCAAAACCTTTGTATTTGGTTTTGTAATCATCTTCTAACAAGATCACTGAGTTTTCTGTCATCGCCACATCCAGATTGGCTTTGGTTTTTGCTAAACCCAGTGTATAAACTTCAGCTCCATAGGCGGCTTTACTTTTAGCAGCATTGGTGTGTACAGAAATAAATAAATTGGACTTATTCCGGTTTGCAATGTCAGCTCTTTCTTGGAGAGGTATAAAAACATCCGTTTTACGGGTATATACCACATTGACATCTTTGAAATTATCTTCAATCAAACTTCCCAAATGTTTAACTACTCCAAGATTAATATCTTTTTCCCTACTGATGCGACCTACAGCTCCTGCATCATGACCTCCATGTCCTGCATCCAGCACCAAATTAAACTTCTCTACGGCATTTAACGAGGCAAGGGATCCAAAAAGGAGAATTATCGATATATAGAGTGAATAGAATTGTTTCTTCATATTCATTTTATTCAAATTTAAAGTGCAAAATTAATTTTTTCTCCGGGTTCTTTGGGTTTATCTATCTTTTTATTTTCAAATTTAAATTAAAATAACCATTTTCTGAAAACATAGTCTGTTTTTTTGATTAATTTTGTCTGCTAATTTATGATTTTTTATTTTCATTGATGATTCGGCATAAAACACTGCAGCACAAATACATAAGCAAATCACTCACGCTTTTATTGGCTTTGTGCTTCTCAACTATTGCACTAAGCCAGGAAAAGGATTCCGATTCAATACCTGTTCCAACTCCAAAAAGCAAGAATGCAATTGACGCCAAAATTGATTACACTGCCCAAGATTCTATCGTTCTTTTAGGCAATGGAACTGCATTCCTATATGGCGAAACGGATTTGAAATACAAAAATATTGGACTTAAAGCTGATTTTGTTAGAGTAGCTATTGACAGCAGTTTAGTATATGCTCTTGGCACTATCGACACCTTGGGAAATCCAGTTGGTGATCCAATATTTTCTGAAGGAGAGACAGAATACAACTCAAAAGAATTAAAATACAATCTTAAAAATCAGAAAGGTTTCATCAAGCATGTCGTAACTGAAGAGGGAGAGGGATATATAATCAGTGATAGGACAAAAAAATCGCCTGATAATCTTTTCGCTATTGCAGGAGGCAAATATACTACTTGTGAAAACCATGATCATCCCGATTTTTATTTGGACATTTCAAAAGGGAAGGTGAAACCTGGGGAATATATTGTTACAGGCCCTGCACACTTAGTTGTTCAAGATGTACCTTTACCTGTGGCCATTCCTTTTGGATTTTTCCCCTTTACCTCCAAATATTCCTCCGGAATACTGATGCCATCCTATACAGATGAGTTAACCCGTGGCTTTGGACTTACAAATGGGGGTTATTATTTTGCGTTGAACGACTACATGGACTTGGAACTAAAAGGAGATGTTTACACCAAGGGCACCTGGGGAATTGCTGCTACTACAAGTTATACAAAGAAATACAAATTCAGAGGTAATTTCAATATCAATTACCGTGAAGATGTCACTGGAGAAGAGGGCTTTCCTGATTATCAGAAATCCCCAAACATGAGTATTAACTGGACTCATTCTCAGGATGCAAAAGCTAATCCAAACTTCACTTTCTCTTCAAGTGTGAAATTTTCAACTTCGGGATACAACAGAAGCAATATCAACAGCTATTACAGGCCAGAATTGAACTCTGAAAACACCAAAAGCTCTTCCATATCTTTTACAAAAAGATTTCAAAACCTACCATCTCTGAGCCTTTCCGGGAGTGTTCTTATCAATCAAAGAACCAAGGATTCTACCATAAACCTGAGTTTGCCCAACATCAATATCGCCTATAGCAGATTCTACCCATTCAAAAGAAAAAAAGCTGCAGGTAAAGAACAATGGTACGAGAAGATAACCATGTCCTATAGTGGTGCTTTCGCAAACAGTATAGATACAAAAGAAAAATATCTGTTAAGCTCTTCTTTCACTAGAGATTGGCGAAACGGAATGAGACACAGCATACCAGTCTCTGCAAGTTTCAATTTACTTAAATATATCAATGTTTCACCTTCCTTGAATTATACTGAGAGATGGTATTTCAGAAAAATAGATCAAGCCTGGGACACAGAATCACAAAAGGTAATCAAGGATACTGCTGATGGTTTTTATAGAGTTTACGACTATAATTTAGGAGTATCGGCATCCACAAAATTGTATGGTTACTATATTCCTATCCGTTCCATCTTTGGAGACAAGGTTGACAGAATCAGACACATGATGACTTTAAATATGGGTTTGGGCTACAGGCCCGATTTTGGTGACTCCAAATGGGGTTATTACGACAGTTATGTAAAGAATGTCAGATCAACTTCAAATCCAGACTTATACACACAAACGGATATAAACTACTCTCCTTTCACTGGAAGCTTGTACGGTGTACCAGGCTCAGGAAAATCAGGATCTGTTAATTTCTCTGTGGGGAACAATGTGGAAATGAAAATTAAAAATGAAAAGGATACAACAGGAAAAGAACCATTCAAGAAAATCAGTCTAATCGACAATTTCAATGTGGGTGGAAGCTATAACATGGCCGCAGATTCAATGAAATGGTCCAATTTCAGTACAAGTCTTCGTCTTAAACTGACCAAATCATATTCTCTAAGTCTAAGTGCAGGTTTCGACCCTTACATGTACGCTCTAAACAGTTCAGGAAATCCAGTGAGAGTAAACGAATTAAGATGGAACAATGGCAAACTTCCCCGTTTTTTAGGCACAAGCACTTCCTACAGCTACACTTTCAACAACGAAACTTTCAAAAAAGTATTTGGAAAGAAAGAAGAATCCAACACCAACCAAAACAAAACTGAATTTGAGAATGAGGAGGGTAGTCCTGAAAAACAATCACAAGAAAACAAAACTCAGGTATCAGAAGACGGATATCAAAAGGTTGCTATCCCTTGGAGTTTAAGCATAAACTATTCGATACGGTATGGCAACACCAGTGTGTTTGACAAAAGCAAAATGGAATACGAGATGGACTTTACGCACAATTTAAGTGTCAATGGAAGTTTAAATCTAACCAACAATTGGAGAATCAATGGCAATTCCAGTTATGATTTCAAAGCAAAAAAATTCACATATACCAGTATATCCGTAAACCGTAGTCTTCATTGCTGGAGCATGTCAGCTAGCATTGTTCCCTTTGGAGTCTACAAATCCTATAATTTTCACATAGGCGTCAACGCTAGTATGTTGTCAGATCTCAAATGGGACAAACAAAGTGAATACGGCGTGAACAATATCACCTGGTATTAAGTTATATGAAATTAATGTCAAAGTCCGAAGATTTTATTGTACTTTTGCATCTCGAAAAACAAAACAAATAAATATCGATTATAATGAAAATTACTGCAAACAAATCAGTATCAGCCGAATACGAATTATACGTTGATGGCGAGAATGGCGAAAAGGAATTAATGGAAAAAGCTACATCTCAACAACCATTGAGTTTCATCTTTGGTGTTGGCATGATGCTTCCTAAATTTGAAGAAAATATTTTCGGTCTTGCTTCTGGTGAGAAATTTGATTTCACTATTGGTGTCGATGACGCATACGGACCTTATGAAGACGAAAATGTATTGGACCTTGACCGTTCAATCTTTGAGATTGATGGTAAATTAGATGACACAATGATCTATGCAGGAAATGTAGTGCCTTTAATGGATAGTGAAGGTCATAGATTAAATGCTCAAGTGGTAGAAGTAACAGATACACACGTAAAAGTGGATTTAAACCACCCATTGGCTGGTGAAACTTTACATTTTAAAGGTTCAGTTCTAGAAGTTCGCGAAGCTACTGACGAAGAATTGGCATCTATCTATGGTGGTGGCGGAAGCTGCGGATCTGGATGCGGTTGTGGCAGTGGCGGCGGTGGCTGCGATACTCACAATCACGATCATGATCATGACCATGGTCAAGGTGGAGGTTGCGGATCAGGTTGCGGATGCCATTAATCAAAACAAATTTTACTTATGTCAAATTCAATAGGAAGATTATTTACTTTTACATCTTTTGGTGAGTCCCATGGTAAGGGTATTGGTGGAATTTTAGATGGATGCCCTGCAGGTTTGGATATCGATTTTGACTTTATACAGTCTGAATTGGATAGAAGAAAACCAGGTCAGTCCAAAATAGCCACCCCTCGCAAAGAAGATGATAAAGTTGAATTCCTATCCGGTATTTTCGATGGAAAGACCACCGGAACTCCTATTGCGTTTGTCATTTGGAATCAAAATCAACACAGCAGTGACTACGACCACCTCAAAGATGTATATCGTCCATCACATGCAGATTTCACATATCAGCAGAAATATGGAAACAGAGATCATCGCGGAGGAGGTCGAAGCTCGGCTCGTGAAACCGCCTCGCGCGTAGTTGCCGGTGCAATTGCGAAGCTATACCTTCGCAAACTCGGCATTTCAATCACTGCATTCACGTCTCAAGTTGGTCCGTTTGCCATGTCGCAAACCATTTCACAAGCAGATCTTTCAAGAATTGAAGATAATATTGTCAGATGTCCACAACAAGAGATCGCAGATCAAATGATAGATTATATTTCTGATTTAAAAAAAGCCGGCGATTCTACAGGAGGGGTAATTTCATGCGTAATCAAAGGCACTCCTGTAGGTTGGGGAGAACCAATTTTCGATAAACTTCAGGCTCGACTGGCATTTGCTATGCTTAGCATAAATGCATCCCATGGTTTCGACTATGGTGAAGGATTCAATGGAGTCACTAAAAAAGGATCAGAATTGAACGACCCCTTCATTCTTAAGAACGACAAAATCACTACCCAGACCAACCATTCAGGTGGTATTCAGGGTGGAATTAGCAATGGAGAAGATATTTACTTTAGAGTGCTTTTCAAACCTGTTGCTACAATTTCCCAAAAACAAAACACAGTAAACAAATCGGACGAAGAAATTACTCTTGAAGCTAAAGGTCGTCACGATCCTTGTGTTCTTCCTAGAGCAGTTCCAATTGTTGAAGCCATGGCTGCAATCACATTGGCAGATCTGTATCTACACACTAAATAACCAAGGATGGAAAACTGGGCATTAATAATTAATATTAATTCCGGTAAAAGAAATTTTCGAAAACAAATCGAATATATCTACCAGGAACTCAGGTCCCATCACATTTCATTTGAAACAAGAATTACACGTTTTCCCGGCCATGCTAGTTTGATTGCACGTCACTTATTATCCATTGGATATACCAAATTCCTGGTTGTAGGCGGGGACGGCACTATCAATGAATTTATCAACGGCGTATTTTCTTCCTCAAACTCATCAACTGAACAAATCGAATTTGGCATTATACCCAGAGGGACCGGAAATGATTGGGCTAGGTATTGGGGATTGACTAAAGACTACAAACATTCCTTGAATCAATTCTTGAATGGCCGTATACAATTCATCGATATTGGCAAAGTTGAGTATCATATCGAAGGGTGCCAAAACATCAATTATTTCATCAATTCCATAGGCTTTGGACTGGATGCAAATGTGGCTAACCAAACAAATATCATTAAAAAATATGTAGGAAGTCATTCCTTTTTGTACTCCCTTGCATTATTAAAGGTTATATTTGGATTCAAACCAACCTTGATTGAAATGAATTCTAAAGAAATTGAATTTCACGATTGGATGTTTACATTGAATATAGCAAATGGTTGTTACAGTGGTGGAGGCATGAAACAAAACCCTGATGCGAAACCTGACGATGGTTTATTGGACTTAATGGTTGTTCGAAAACCTTCATTTCAAAACATAATCACAGCACTTCCGTTGATTTTCAATGGCAAAATCTTATCCCATCCAGCTATCGAATCATTTAAGACTAAGGAAGTATATTTAAAATCCAGTCAATTGATAGGCATATTTGAGACAGATGGCGTGGTTGTAAACTGCGCATCCCCCTTGAAAGTCTCCATCATACCCAATGCAATCCAAATGATTGTACCAAATCACAACAAACAATGAAACAAGCGATGATATTTGCTGCGGGCCTAGGCACCCGACTGAAACCACTTACAGATACATTACCTAAGGCATTAGTCCCTATAAACGGTATTCCACTACTGGAATATGTGATCCTAAAATTAAAAAAGGAAGGTTTTAAAAAGATAGTGGTCAATGTCCATCATTTCGCAGATAAAATTGTCGATTTCCTAGCTGATAAACAAAACTTTGGACTTGAAATCATTATTTCAGATGAAAGGAATTCATTATTAGAAACGGGAGGGGGAATCAAGAAAGCAGCTCATCATTTTGATGCTGACTTTCCTGTATTAATCCACAATGTAGATATTATTTCCAATATCAATCTATCGTCATTTTATGACAATTTTAAAAATACCACGGATGCCTTACTTGCAGTAAGTCCAAGGGATACATTTAGGTATTTTCTTTTCGACAACCAACTAACACTTCAAGGATGGACTAATTTGAAAACAGGGGAAACCAAACCCAAACCAAATATGAACATCATCGATTTTGAGAAATTTGCATTCTCAGGCATCCATTTGATTTCGCCACAATTGATTAAACAAATGGACAATTACCCTGCAAAATTCCCAATCACTGATTTTTACTTGAATGAATGTTCAAATTACCAGATCAAAGGATATATTCCCAAAGATTTGAAGTTATTGGATGTGGGTAAAATTGACATTATCACTGAAGCTGAGAACTTTCTAAAATCGCTTTAATATTCTGTTCACGGTGAATCAATTCAACATCTACATTGTAGTGTTTATGCAGATATTCGGCGATATTTTGAGCAGAATAAACCGATCGATGCTGACCACCGGTACATCCGAAACTAATCATTAAATCTGTAAATCCTCTTTTCAAATACCGTTCAACAGACGGACTAACGATTGATTTTACATTTTCAATAAAGTGCAGAATCTCACCATCTTTTTCTAGAAAATCCTTCACTGATGGGTCCAAACCGGTCAACTTCTTGTATTCATTATACTTCCCTGGATTATGGATCGCTCTGCAATCAAACACAAATCCCCCACCATTGCTCGTGTAATCTTCAGGAATACCTTTCTTGTAGGAAAAACTATAAATTTTAATTAGAAGCTTGTCTCTTTTCACTCCAAATTTAAATCTTTCCATCAAAGAAAGATCAGCGATAAGTTGATTTAAATAACTGTATTTCTTATTCGATTTAGTCAATTCAGTTAAGGACTTTATTGCAAAAGGGATACTTTCAGCAAATGCCACTTTCTTTTCGATCAAGCCTCTGAATCCATAAGCTCCTAAAACCTGCAACAATCTAAAATAAACCATTCGATTCAATTCATCCCTAAATTGAATTTCATCCAACTCGATATTATCCTTCAACGTTTTCAAATAAACATTTACGAGTTGTTCTTTAATTTCCTGCGGATATGCAGCTTTCGCTTGCCACACAAAAGATGCCACATCATATGCTAACGGACCTCTTCTACCACCCTGAAAGTCAATATAACTCAATTCATTATTATGAACCATAATGTTTCGACTTTGGAAATCCCTATACATAAACCCCCAATATTTGCATGCCTGTAAATCTTCAATCAACATTTCAAAATCATTTTCCAGCTGATCTTCTTTAAAATCCAAGCCAGTAATTTTCAGAAAGTCATATTTGAAATAATTCAAATCCCATCTTATCGTGCGTTCATCAAATGATGGCTGAGGATAACACACTGTGTAGTCCATATACTTATCACCTTTTATTTGAATTTCAGCAAGGCCCTGCATAGCTTTATACAACAATTTCAAGTCATCTGCACTGTATTTCTCTGACTTTCTTGAATCAGTCAAATAATCAAACAACAACACATCTCCCTTGTCTTCCTGTAAATAACAGGAATAATCTGGAGTATGAGCAAGCACCCTCGGAACAGGCAATGAACTAGCTGCAAAATGTCGAGAAATCACGACAAAAGCTTTGTTTTCATCGTTTGAAGTACCAACAACGCCAATCAAAGAATGCTGATCCGCTGTAAGGCGATAGTATAAACGATTAGAACCTGCAGCAGAAAGAGCTTTAATAGATTGAGGTGAAACTCCTGTAATTGAATGGAATAAATCAGAAAGTATGGTTGTCTGCATCCTTAAATGTAATTATAAATCGTTTTCGTAAATTTAAGGCAAAGATAAGTATTTTTACCTTCGCTCTTTCGCAGTTTTTTCTTAACTTTGCGGGGTTATTCTATTTTAATATGAGTTTGGAATTAAGTGAACAAGAAATAATCAGACGTCAGAGTCTGAACGAGTTAAGAGAGCTAGGAATAGATCCATATCCTGCAGCATTGTATCCAACAGATGCCTATTCTACAGATATTTTAGCTGACTTCAAGGATGAAGACACGGGTAAACAAGTATGTATTGCCGGAAGACTTATGAGTCGTCGTATTATGGGTAAAGCATCCTTTGTTGAGTTGCAAGATTCAAAGGGAAGAATTCAAGTATATGTTAGTCGCGACGACATCAGCACCGAAGCACAACCAGAAATGTACAATAAAGTTTTCAAAAAACTTTTAGACATTGGTGATTTCATAGGAATAAAAGGTTACATGTTCCGCACTCAAATGGGCACTGTATCCGTTCATGCACAAGAATTAACCGTTCTAAGCAAATCACTCAAACCACTTCCTATAGTAAAATACAAGGACGGGGTTGCTTTCGATGCATTCGAAGACCCTGAACAAAGATACAGACAACGTTATGTAGACTTAGTTGTTAATGAAGGCATTAAAGATATCTTCTTAAAAAGAACCAGAGTATACAACTCCATGCGTGAATATTTCAACACTCAAGGTTATATCGAGGTTGAAACTCCAGTTCTGCAGTCAATTCCTGGTGGCGCATCTGCACGTCCATTTATCACACATCACAATGCATTGGATATCCCTTTGTATTTACGTATAGCTAATGAGCTATATTTAAAAAGACTAATAGTTGGTGGATTTGAAGGCGTTTACGAATTTTCCAAGAACTTTAGGAACGAAGGTATGGACCGCACCCATAACCCGGAATTCACAGCAATGGAAATATATGTCGCCTACAAAGACTATAACTGGATGATGGAATTTACGGAAAATATGATACAAAAAATCTGTTTGGATGTAAATGGTACTACTGAGTTGAAAGTTGGTGAAAAAGAGATATCTTTCAAGACCCCCTTCAAAAGGGTTACAATGATACAGGCAATCCAAGATCATACAGGTATTGACATTGCCGGCATGAATGAAGATCAGTTAAGAGATGTGTGCAAACATCTGCATATAGAAACTGACACTAGCATGGGTAAAGGCAAATTGATTGATGAAATTTTCGGGGAAAAATGTGAAGGAAATTACATTCAACCTACATTCATCACTGACTATCCAAGGGAAATGAGTCCTCTTTGCAAAAGACACCGTGAAAATCCTGAACTGACTGAACGTTTTGAATTGATGGTCAATGGCAAAGAACTTGCAAATGCTTATTCTGAACTGAATGATCCAATTGACCAGTTGGGCAGATTCCAAGAGCAACTAAAATTGAGTGAAAAAGGCGATGATGAGGCTATGTTTATCGACATGGACTTTGTTCGTTCTTTGGAATATGGCATGCCTCCAACTTCAGGAATGGGCATAGGTATGGATCGATTGGTCATGTTGATGACTGGCCAGCAAGCGATACAGGAAGTATTGTTCTTCCCTCAAATGAAACCTGAAAAATCAGCTAACAAAGCTCAGGAAGAAGTAGTATCTTAAGATATAAGAATGAGCGATAAAAATAGAATTGCAATTTTAGGGGGTGGTAGCTGGGCTACTGCAATTGCTAAAATAATCTTGCAAAACTCTGGTGAGATTAATTGGTATATGCGTCGTCAGGAACAAATTGATGATTTTATACGCTATGGAAAAAATCCTTCTTATCTGACAGGCGTTAAATTCGACACAGAAAGAATAAAATTCTCCAACAATATTAATCATATCGTTGCAACTTCAGACATTCTGATTTTTGCCACACCTTCTCCCTTTATAAAGCAACATTTACGCAAACTACATAGAAAGTTGAGTAAAAAGATTATCATTTCTGCAATAAAGGGAATTGTTCCTGATGAGAATATGATTATCACTGATTTTTTCGAGCAGGTATATCAAATTCCAAAAGAAAACATTGCGGTTCTTGCCGGACCCTGCCATGCTGAAGAAGTAGCTTTGGAAAGATTATCCTATCTAACAATTGCATGTACTTCCAAGGAAAGAGCAAGATATTTAGCCACAAAATTTCAAACGAGTTTCGTCATGACCAGTGTCAGTGATGATGTGAATGGTATTGAATATTCATCTGTAATGAAGAACATCTATTCAATTGCTGCTGGAATTTGCCATGGACTTAAATATGGGGACAACTTCCAATCCGTTCTCATCTCAAATGCTATCCGAGAAATCAATCGATTTTGTTCGGCCACAAACCCACAACATCGTGAAATAAACGAACCAGCATATCTTGGTGACTTGCTTGTTACTGCTTATTCTAAATTCAGTCGCAACCGATTGTTTGGATCCATGATTGGAAAAGGATATTCTGTTAAAACAGCTCAAATCGAAATGGAGATGATTGCGGAAGGATATTATGCAACCAAATGCATCTACGAGATAAATGAGAAATATCACGTCGACATGCCCATAGTGAATGCTGTTTATGATATTCTATACAACAGAGCATCACCAACCCTTAAAATCAGAGAACTAACTGAGAGATTAGCTTAAAAAGCAAATAAAAGGATTTAACTTAATTATTCGCATAAAATTCAACAAAATGCAAAACATCAAACTTACTATTGACAAAGCTTACGGTTTTATTTCGAAAGAGGCTGTTGCCGCTTACAAAGACAAAGCAAATGCAGCCAACAAATCACTGCACGATGCAACTGGCAAAGGCAATGATTTTCTAGGCTGGTTAAACCTTCCATCTTCTATTGATCAAGCACATTTGGCAGACATAGAAAACACCGCGGCTATTTTGCGCGAGAACTGTGAAGTAGTAGTCGTTATTGGTATTGGCGGAAGTTATTTAGGCGCTAAAGCTGTCATCGATGGACTTTCAAACAGTTTTGATTGGCTACAAACCGAACGCAAATCTCCAGTAGTTGTTTATGCTGGTCAAAACATCGGTGAAGACTATCTGTACGAATTGCAAGAATTATTGAAAAATAAAAAATTTGGTATAATTTCAATTTCCAAATCAGGTACAACTACTGAACCCGCTTTGGCATTCAGATTATTGAAAACTCAATTAGAAGATCAACAAGGAAAAGATGATGCAAAAAAATTGATAGTTGCTGTTACAGACAAATCACGTGGAGCATTACGTACCCTTGCTTCACAAGAAGGCTACAAAACCTATGTTATTGAAGACAATATTGGTGGTCGTTTCTCTGTACTTTCTCCAGTTGGATTACTTCCGATTGCTGTGGCCGGTTTTGATATCCGTCAGTTTGTGTCGGGTGCATTGTCAATGGAAAACACCTGTGGACTTGAGACCGCATTTGAGGACAATATTGCTGCTCAATATGCTGCTGCTAGAAATGAGTTATACAAAAATGGAAAGAAAATTGAAATTCTTGTGAACTATCATCCAAAATTGCACTTCGTGGCTGAATGGTGGAAACAATTGTATGGCGAAAGTGAAGGAAAAGACAATTTAGGAATTTTCCCAGCTGCAGTTGACTTCACAACTGACCTACACTCTATGGGCCAATGGATTCAAGATGGTGAAAGAACTATTTTTGAAACTGTAATATCAGTTGCAGATAGTAATCATAAGGTTACTGTACCAACTGACTCTGCAAACTTGGATGGATTAAACTTTTTGGCTGGCAAACGAGTGGATGAAGTAAATAAAATGGCTGAACTAGGCACCCAGATTGCTCATATAGATGGTGGTGTTCCAAATTTAAAAATTGAACTTCCAAAACTAAACGAATATTATTTAGGACAACTTCTTTATTTCTTTGAAAAAGCCTGTGGTATCAGTGGATATATTTTAGGAGTTAATCCATTTGATCAACCAGGTGTAGAGGCTTACAAAAAGAATATGTTTGCCTTGCTTGAGAAACCTGGCTTTGAAGAAGAAACTAAAGCTATCCGTAGCAGAATATAAAACACTCGACACCTCAGATCTTCGTATTTGAGGTGTCAATCAAACATTTGTCCTGTATTGTTACTCAATTGGATCATCTTATCATATTCCGAAGGAGACAAATCAAGATAATAAAAATTTTGCGGGTTCATTACTTTACCTCTGAAATGTACTTCATAGTGTAAGTGTGGACCCGTTGATTTTCCGGTACTTCCCACCAATCCAATGACATCACCCCTTTGCACTTTCTGACCCCTCTTGGATATAAGTTTACTACAATGCCCATAACGAGTCAGATAACCAAAACCGTGGTCTATATCAATACAATTCCCGTAACCTTGTTTCCATCCTGTATATACAATGGTACCATCACCAGTTGCAAATATTTCAGTACCTGTTGGCGCTGTAAAATCCATACCTTCATGAAAACGACGAGTACGATATACAGGGTCGATACGCCATCCAAATCCTGAAGCAGTCCTTTTTAAATCCTTATTCATCACAGGCTGAATAGCAGGCAGATGTCTTAACCTTGCTTCATTGTTTTTAGCCAATTGCATCAGATGATCATATGATTTCGACTGTAAATAAATCTGCTTTTTCAATTCATTACTTTTTTTGGTAGTTGAAATCGCAATTTGAGCATTGGTCATCTCCAACAACTGTTCGTAATATGCAGTATTCGGAGGAATGGTTTTTCTTAATGCCAAAGGAATTGGGTCGGCCTGGAAAATCACTCTATATAAGTTATCGTCTCTTTCCTGTAAATCTTCAAGCACTTCCTGCATCTCGTCCATCTGACGGGTCAACAACTTGTACTGGGTCTGTAACTTACTTTTTTCCTGCTCCAGTTGTCGTTCTTCAGGTGAGTCAATAAAACTAACAAAGATAAAAAAGAAAAGACCACCCATTGAAGCACCAGAAAACAAATAAGTTAGCAATCTTCTTAATTTGTATTTGAGAGAAAGTTCAATTTCCTCGTAACTGAGTGTCTCTGGATTAAAGTGAAATTTCTTTTTTGCCATAACTAGTCTGGAAATTGAAATAAATATCTATCTTTTCTTATTGATTTGATGCAAAAATAATAAAAATGAAGTATTTTTGCATTCTCAAATTCTAGAATTAAGCAATTTTATATAATGACTTCACAGGAAATCCGTCAGTCTTTTCTCGATTTTTTCGCTTCAAAAGCGCATAAAATAGTGCCTTCGGCCCCAATGGTTATAAAAGACGACCCCACATTAATGTTTACGAATGCAGGTATGAATCAGTTTAAGAATATCATACTTGGCAATGACCCCATTAAATATGCACGTATCGCAGACTCTCAAAAATGTTTGCGAGTGAGTGGCAAACACAATGATTTGGAAGAAGTTGGCCATGACACTTACCACCATACTATGTTTGAGATGTTGGGAAACTGGTCATTTGGAGATTACTTCAAAAAAGAAGCTATTGAATGGGCTTGGGAATATCTTACAGAAGTAATTAAACTGGATAGAGAAAGACTTTATGTGACAGTGTTTGAAGGCTCTCCTTCCGAAGGGTTGGACAGAGACGATGAGGCTGCACATATATGGTCACGTTACCTTCCAGCAGATCGCATTATCAATGGCAATAAAAAAGATAATTTCTGGGAAATGGGCGACACCGGTCCTTGTGGTCCTTGTTCTGAAATTCACATTGACTTAAGATCAAGTGAAGAGAGAGCCAAGGTAAGTGGGCTTAGCCTGGTGAATAACGACCACCCACAGGTTATCGAAATCTGGAACAATGTATTCATGCAGTTTAATCGAAAAGCGGATGGATCTCTGGAAGAACTTCCTGCAAAAGTAATCGACACTGGTATGGGTTTCGAGCGTTTGTGTATGGCTATTCAAGGTAAGACTTCAAATTACGACACAGACATTTTCACTCCTGTAATTGCTGAAATCGGCAGAATTTGTGATTTGGAATATGGCAAGGAGGAGAAAATAGACATAGCAATGCGAGTTATTGCCGATCATATCAGAACTATTGCTTTCTCAATAACCGATGGTCAATTACCTTCTAATGCAAAGGCAGGTTATGTTATTCGTCGCATCCTTCGTCGCGCTGTCCGTTATGGCTATACTTTCCTGGATCAAAGAAGTGCATTTATGTATAAACTCATCCATAAACTTGGAGAAGTAATGGGTGATGCATATCCAGAACTAATCAGTCAAAAATCACTGATCGAAAAGGTTATCAAAGAAGAAGAAGATTCATTCTTGAGAACTTTGGAAACTGGCATCAGACTATTGGATAAGGTGATGGATGAAGCTAACAAAGCGGGTAAAAACTCCATTTCTGGCAAAGATGCATTTACACTCTATGATACTTTTGGATTCCCACTTGATTTAACTGAATTAATCCTGCGTGAAAATGAATTTACAGTAAATCTTGATGAATTCAATTCTGAAATGCAGAAACAAAAGGAACGTGCTAGAAATGCTGCTGCTATAGAAACAGGCGATTGGATTAGTGTAAGAGAAGGTGAGAGTGTTTTTGTTGGATATGATCACAGCACCTACGATACAGAGATTTTACGCTACAGAAAAATCAAACAAAAAAATCAAGAGTTCTACCAATTAGTATTATCAAATACTCCTTTTTATGCTGAAATGGGAGGACAAGTTGGAGATAGTGGTATACTAAAATCAGATACTGATTTTGTTGAAATTATAGATACTAAAAAAGAAAACAACCTGGCAGTTCATATCACAAAAGAATTACCAAAAGATATTACTGAAACTTTCACAGCCATCATCGACCTTGACAAACGAATGGCTACTGAATCAAACCACTCAGCAACACACTTACTCCACGAAGCTTTGAGAGAAGTTTTGGGAACACATGTGGAACAAAAGGGTTCTTTTGTAAGTCCGGAATCCTTACGATTCGATTTTTCACATTTCCAAAAACTAAGTCGCGAAGAAATCAGAGCTGTCGAAGAAATTGCAAACCAAAAGATTAGAGAAAACCACAGTTTGAACGAACACAGAGAAATGCCTATTGCTGATGCACAAGCATTGGGTGCTATGGCTCTTTTTGGAGAGAAATACGGCGAACATGTACGTGTAATCCAATTTGGTTCTTCTATTGAATTATGCGGTGGGACTCATGTTGATCATACAGGAAATATAGGGATGGTACGCATCGTGGCTGAAAGTTCAATTGCAGCAGGCATCCGTCGTATTGAAGCTATTACCGGTAAAGCCGTGGAGAAATTAATCGATCAACAGCAAGAAACCTTGGGTGAAGCAAAAGAATTAATGAACAACGCTCCTGATATTTTATCCGCTATTCGAAAAATGTCGGAAGAAAATGCTGCACTTAAAAAACAATTGGAACAAGCAAGTCAGGAAAAAATCCTCCAATTGCGAGATCAACTTCTGTCTCAGGCTAAAACTCTTCAGGCCAAATTAATCAACGACATCAAAGTGATCCAATTTGAAGGATCTCTTAACGCTGACCAAGTGAAAACTTTAGCGTTTCAGATCAGAAACATCCAAAACGATAAACTGTTTTTCGTTGCAGGATGTGTATCAGATGGAAAACCAAATCTAACCGTTTTATTGAGTGACGATTTAGTCAACACAGGATTAAATGCCGTAAATATTGCTCGCGATGCTGCCAAAGAAATTCAAGGTGGTGGTGGTGGTCAACCATTCTTTGCTTCTGCAGGAGGAAAGAATCCGGATGGAATTAAAAAAGCAATTGAAAAAGCAATTGAAAGTTTAGCTTAAAATATAATTTTATTCAAAACAAAGGGCCCTCGTTTCAAACGAAGGCCCTTTATTTTTTCCATGTAGTGGTTATTCCTGCCAATCACCATTTTCTTTTATCAATCCAATTAGATTCTCCACTGCATCTTCTTCAGGAATGCTCCTGCGAATACATTCCTTCTTTTTGTATAGGCTAACCTTACCTCTACCCGCTCCTACATATCCATAGTCAGCATCTGCCATCTCGCCAGGACCATTTACTATACAGCCCATAATTGCTATTTTCAATCCTTTTAAATGAGAAGTTCTAGCTTTGACTCTTGCGATCACTGTTTGTAAATTAAACATTGTTCTACCGCAACTAGGACAAGAAATAAATTCCGTTTTAGTCACACGAAGTCGAGCTGCTTGCAAAATACCAAATGCAACAGAATTAACTGCTTCAATTCCAATTTGGGAAGATTCATTTTCCAACCAAATTCCATCTCCAAAACCATCAATCAGCAACACTCCTAAATCAGCAGCTGCTTGTATTTGGAAATCCTCCAAATTATCCAAACAATAGGATCTTGAAAGAATCACAGGCACTTGAATATTCTCTATCAATAATGTATGAAAGAATGCGCGCATCTCACCTACACTGTT
>CAZZPZ010000009.1:101507-103113 GCA_964655615.1 uncultured Paludibacter sp.
CCCTGTTTCTCCATTTCGGACACGAGCAAACGCACAGTATGCACCATCATTACTGAATTTGAAGTTTTCATAGAGATAACCACTCTGGAAAAATTTTCCTCCTCACAGACTTTTAGAAACTCCATGCAAGACTCGACCATTCCTCGAGGAGTATCACCCCATCGATTCATCATACGCTCACTTAAAGAACCATGATTCACCCCAATTCTAATTGCAGTTCCGTGTTCCTTGCATATGTCCAATAACTGTTTAAATCTTTCCTTGATTTTCAAATACTCTGCATGATATTCTTCTTCGGTGTAGTCACTATTATCAGCTTTCGATGTTTTCACAAAATTCCCAGGATTTACACGTACTTTCTCCACATACTGAGCAGCGACATCTGCCGCATTTGCATTGAAATGAATATCTGCAACTAAAGGAACATCGTAACCACGACTTCTTAATTCCTGATGAATATTTTTCAAATTTTCAGCTTCTCTAGTTCCTTGAGCTGTAAATCTTACGATATCACCACCTGCGTCTACAATACGTACACATTGCTCCACCGAAGGTTGAGTGTCATTTGTATCTGTGTTGGCCATCGACTGAACTCTTACTGGTTCTCCTCCACCTAGAAAGACTTTCCCAACATTGATCTGAAGTGATTCTCGTCTATTGTAATTAAACTGATTGTACATGATATTTTTATTTTTTTACAAAGGTAATTCTTGCTGTTTTATATACAAACAGAAATTAAACGTTTTTACTTCCAAAAAGTTGTAATTTGGAACCATTACACGCAATTTATCCGTAATTTTGCAAATACAAATTATGGATCGACGCCACACACAATTTTCTGTGAGTTCCATCTGACCCTGAGCTAAAATTCTAAACAGATGAAAGTTGACTTATCTTTCTTCAAACCTAAAATGGCAGAAAAAGAAAAAACCAAAATTGTTCTCTCTGGCGTAAACAAGCAAGTATTTGATAGTCTAATGAAGGGTGGAATTATCGATTTCATCGACAGAAAAAATATTTTAGATAACATAACTGACGCAATATCACGATCTGAAGAAATTTTAAACGAAAAATCAAGAAAAGTTTGACCCATCTGAATTTGAAAATTAATTTGATTATTTAAAATCAATTCATTACATTTGTATGATATTCTTAATTCAAGATGAACCATTACACAGGTCTGATGTACGCCTTCGAGGAGAAGTTGCGAAAATTAATGTCTGCGTACCTTGCGCAAAAAGAAGAGAATAAGCAACTGCAAGAAGCATTGCTAAATGAGAGAGAGAGATTGATTAGAGCGCATGCTGAATTGGTTGAATTAAGAAAAAAGAACGAGCATCTGACTATTGCCGGTTCACTTAGTGGCAGCACTGAAGAAAAGGTTCAGGTTAAAAAACAGATTGATCAGATGGTGCGGGAGATTGATAAATGTTTAGCTCTTTTAGACGAATAGAGGGCTTATGGAAAAAAATACTTTAAAGATAAATTTAAAGGTGGGTGGTGTTAAATTTCCACTTACAATAGCTCGTAACGACGAGCTTATTTACAGAGATGCCGAGAAAGTAGTCAACAAGTATATTGAAAAAAATACAATGTTGTACAGTAA
>CAZZPZ010000010.1:0-15680 GCA_964655615.1 uncultured Paludibacter sp.
CCGGAATCGCATTTCCGTAAAGCGACTGCAAATATACAATATTTTTTTGTTTCTAAAAGGACTCAAGGTATTTTTAGAAGATAATTTCATAAAAAAACGGAACAATCTTCCTTTGCCCCGCTCTTTTTATTCCTTTGCTTATACCAATGCCAATACAAGCTCTCCTTCTCTTTCAGCAAATACTAGTTTGCCTTCTCTCGCTAACCATCCTAAAGCTAAATTCAAATCTTTCTCATTCAACTTTGTTGCTTTCTTTACTGCCTTTGCACCTAAGGCTCCTTCTTGCAATGCAGTCCATACCTTTCCTGCATTTGCTCCAATTACTTCATTTAACATAAGTCTAAAAGTTTTGTGGTTAATTACTAAAATCCTCTACAAAGATATATAATTTATGTTAAATAACACTATTTATAAGTTTTTATGCTTGATTTATTCGATTAATCTGCAAAATAACATAGTTTATAGCTCGCCGAGATAATCCAAGACCAAACGCGAAACTTTTTGATGCGAATCTTTCTTTGTACTTCCTTCCGCCTCAGCAATTACTTCTCCATCCAATTTAAAGGCTGTACGAAAAAAATGACGATTTTCATCAAGCTGCCTCTCTTCGATCAACTCAAACTCAAAAGTCTTTTTGTGCTTCTGACAGTATTCAATGAGTCTGGATTTGAAATTAAACTCGTCCATCTGCATCATTTGTGGGTCGGATAATTGTGCGACCAACCGATTCAACACAAATCGTTTCGCTCGTCCAAATCCTTGATCCAAATACACAGCACCTACCAATGCTTCCAGTGCATTACCCAAGATATTCTCGCTGAAATCCCTCCCTAAACTTCCCGAAACTTGCACGATGTCACGCAAACCTAGATTTTCGGCCAATCGATTCATCATGTCCCTACTTACAATACTAGAGCGGACATTGGTCAAATATCCTTCACGTCTATCCCCAAATTTCGCGTACAAATAATCTGCAACTACGGCATTAATAATCGAATCTCCTAAAAACTCCAGTCGTTCGTTGTTTTGCTGATCGACAGCATTTTCCCTAGCTAATGAGCTGTGTAAAACAGCCAACTCATAGAGTCGAGTGTCACAAGGATAAAATCCAAGCACCTTCTTAAAACGCAAATAAGGTTCGCTACCCATACGAGTAACGAACCTTACGATTCTCTTTATATTGTTACATACCATTTATTTGGTATACTTCTTCACTATCAAACTTGCATTATGACCACCAAATCCAAATGTATTTGAAAGTGCCACATTGATTGTTCTTTTTTGAGCTTTATTGAAGGTAAAATTCAATTTATAATCAATATCCTCATCCTCATCACCTTCAGTAAAGTTGATTGTTGGAGGAACTATATCATTCTTCACTGACAAAACAGAAACTATAGCTTCTACTGCTCCTGCAGCACCAAGCAAGTGACCTGTCATTGACTTCGTAGAACTGATATTCAATTTGTAAGCATGATCTCCAAACACTCCCAATATTGCCTTAGGCTCCGAGATGTCTCCAACCGGTGTGGATGTTCCATGCACATTGATATAATCGATATCTTCTGGCTTCAATTCTGCATCTTTCAATGCTCTCTGCATCACCAATTTAGCTCCCAATCCTTCAGGATGTGTAGCCGTCAAGTGATAAGCATCGGCAGACATTCCACCACCTGCAACTTCGCAAATGATATTTGCTCCGCGTGCTAGTGCATGTTCCAATTCTTCAAATACCAAGCAACCAGCTCCTTCTCCCATCACAAAACCATCTCTGCTTTTGCTAAACGGACGAGAAGCTGACTCAAAATCATCATTGCGGGTAGACAATGCCGTTAATGCATTGAACCCTCCCACTCCACCAGGAGTGATAGCAGCTTCAGCACCACCACATACAATTACATTGGCTTTACCTAAACGGATATAATTGAACGCATCAATCAATGCATGAGTCGATGATGCACAGGCAGACGCTGTCGAGTAATTTGGACCACGAAAACCGTACATGATTGAAATCTGACCTGCGGCAATATCCGATATCATCTTGGGTATAAAAAAAGGATTAAATTTCGGTCCAGCCTCTAAATGTGTATAATAATATCCAACTTCTTCTTCAAAAGTTTTAATACCACCAATACCAGCTGCGAAAATAACCCCAACTTCATCTTTATCTATAGTCTCAAGATCCATCCCTGAATCTTCAATGGCTTGCTTTGCAGATGCAATTGCATATTGTGCATACAAATCCATTTTACGCGCTTCTTTACGATCTAAATACTGTGCAGGATCAAAATCCTTCACCATACACGCAAACTTAGTCTTGAACAAACTTGTATCAAAACGGTCTATCAACTGCGCTCCGCTCTTCCCATTGACAATACTATCCCATAACTCTGGGATAGTATTACCAAGAGGAGTAACGGCACCCAGGCCCGTTACTACAACTCTTTTAAATTCCATAATTCTAGGGAATACAATTATTTCTGAGTAGCCTCAATGTGTGAGATCGCTTCGCCTACAGTAGAAATCTTCTCTGCTTGATCATCAGGAATAGAAATACCGAATTCTTTTTCGAATTCCATAATCAATTCAACTGTGTCCAATGAATCAGCTCCAAGGTCGTTTGTGAAACTTGCTGTTTCAACTACTTCAGCTTCGTCAACACTTAATTTGTCAACAATAATCGCTTTTACTTTAGCTGCAACTTCTGACATAATTTTGATTTTTAAAATTGATAAATAAAATTTGTTTTTATAATTTTGCGTTGCAAAGGAATGAAAATTTTCCGAATTATCCTTGCAAACAACAAAAAAAATACCCAATTCTGCGCATTATTTTATAAAATGTGCAATATTTAACAATTTATGGCGAAAAAAATAGCACTTTTTGCTTCCGGATCTGGATCAAATGCAGAAAACATTATCAATTACTTCCAAAATAAAAACTTGTTTGAATTCCCATTGATCCTTACTAATAAATCAGACGCATATATTCACCATAGAGCTGAAAAGCTCAATATTCCCTGCATCTACATCCCTTATGTTGACTTTAAAGATGGTCGTAGCATAGTTGAACTATTAAAAAAACATCAGATAGACTACATAGTACTTGCAGGTTTTCTTTTGAAAATATCTGAAACCATCTTAAAAGCTTTTCCTGATAAAATAATCAACATTCATCCTGCTCTACTACCCAAATACGGGGGAAAAGGAATGTATGGTCATTTCGTTCATGAAGCTGTGGTTGCCAACCACGAAAAGGAATCGGGTATCACTATACATTATGTAAACGAGAACTACGACGAAGGGAATATTATCTTTCAAGCGAGTTGTGAAATTGCAGCAAATGACGGTCCCGATCAGGTAGCCGAAAGAGTTCATGCCCTGGAATACAAACATTTCCCTGAGCAAATTGAAAAAATCTGGGGATAAATCACTATCTTTGCACACTTTTTAATATTTATATAAACCATCAATAATGGCTTTACAATGTGGTATAGTTGGACTTCCTAACGTGGGCAAGTCTACTCTTTTCAATTGCTTGTCGAATGCAAAAGCGCAAGCAGCTAACTTTCCATTTTGCACCATCGAACCAAATGTAGGCGTAATCACTGTTCCAGACGAACGTTTGAATCAACTTTCAGAATTAGTAAAACCGCAACGCATCGTTCCAACAACTGTAGAAATTGTCGACATTGCCGGACTTGTCAAAGGTGCCAGCAAAGGTGAAGGACTTGGCAACAAGTTTTTGGCCAATATCCGTGAAACAGATGCTATTCTTCATGTGTTGAGATGTTTCGAAAATGAAAACATTACTCACGTAGACGGCAGCATCAACCCAGTTCGCGACAAAGAAATTATCGACACTGAGCTACAGCTTAAAGATCTTGAAACAGTTGAAAGTCGCATTAGCAAAGTACAGAAACAAGCACAAACCGGTGGGGATAAAACAGCTAAAGCAGTATATGATATCCTAGTCCGTTACAAAGAGGTACTCCTTCAAGGCAAATCAGCCCGTACTTTGGTTCTTGACAAAGAAGAACGTAAAATGGTAAAAGATCTGTGTCTGTTGACAGATAAGCCTGTGATGTATGTTTGCAATGTGGACGAAGCTTCTGCTGTAAATGGCAATGCTTTTGTAGATGCCGTACGTGAAGCAGTAAAGGATGAAAATGCAGAAATTTTGGTCGTTGCTGGTGCAACAGAAGCCGACATTGCAGAATTGGAGACTTACGAAGAAAGACAAATGTTTCTTGAAGAGGTTGGCTTAACCGAATCTGGCGTTGCCCGTCTTATCAAAGCTGCATACAAATTACTAAATCTACAAACCTATTTCACTGCAGGTGTTCAAGAAGTTCGCGCTTGGACTTTTGAGAAAGCATGGAAAGCTCCACAATGTGCTGGCGTCATCCACACTGACTTCGAAAAGGGATTTATTCGTGCAGAGGTTATAAAATTCAACGACTTCGTTACATTAGGCTCTGAAGCCGCTTGTAAGGAAGCCGGTAAAATGAATGTGGAAGGAAAAGAATACGTAGTTGAGGATGGTGATATTATGCACTTCCGATTCAACGTGTAAATTCTTGGATTCTTCCAGTTCGAGCATCAAGCTCTATTCCAAAATTTTTATCTTTAAACAAGTAATTCGGCAAAGGATTCAATTCTCCCATCTGTGGGATTTCGATCTCTTGCTGAATTATTTTTTCTATACCATTTCCAACGGTTATTTTAGCTGCAACTGGCAATATGGAATAAAATTTACTTTCCGGCAATTTAGCTTTTGGGTCGGCTGGAACTACAGCAATACTGTCTGCCTGTATAGTGATATAATACGGATTACCCCCAAGATCTGCAGCATCAACCAGTCCTCTTTTGTCTGAGAAACGAAATAAAACTTCGTCCTGTATTGTTTTTTGCGGATCAAAAGTCAAGTTCTTAGTCAAACGTTCTGTGGTGACTTTCCCAATAAAAAGCGCAGTTAATTCAGTTTCAGCTTGATCCAAACCCTCCAACATCAATTTCAAAGATTCACCATCAGCGGGCATATTTTCCAGTTCACCTGTCAACAGGCTTAACCTTGCTTCGCGGATGTGATAGATTTGTTTGGCAGCACCTTCGGCCATTTTAGCTTCAGAACTTGCCAGCATATATTCCTCAGTAAGTGGCAACAAATTATTAGTCCCTAATTTGAATGCAGGCTTCCCGTTTTTAATTTGCTTTACAATCTTCTTCACACTATCCTTCTTTTGCAAGTTAATTCCCTTAAGAATTCCCTGTGGGCTAAGTGATATTAAACCCGGATTACCTGAAGGAATAGGCGTCACTATGAAAGTTCTTGCTGAATCAGCAATCGTTTCGGTTGACATCACCAATCCTTTGAATCTGTAAAACTGTTCTTCTTCCTGAATTACTTGATCAGTAGCCAAATAACGCTGTGAATACAAATAAAACTGTCCTGGTTTACGTGTTACTCGTTCGTATTCCACTTCGAAATTCAAAATCGTTTTGGGCAAAGAATAACGTATTGCAGGCATACCCTCCACCACAAAATCATTTTGTGAATATCCGAATGATGAAATCCCTAAAAGGAAGATTATTATCTTAAGTTTCATTGTCTTATTTCTTTTTTGTCTTGGAAGCAGTCTTTGTTTTGGCTGCCGATTCAGATTTAGTTGTTTTTGCTGCGGTCTTCTTAGGGCTAGATTTAACTGAAGATTTGGCAGCCTTGGTTCTTTTTCCTGCAGTTGGTTGTGCATCCTGTTTGACAATCAATTCTTTACAATCCTCCAATGTCAAAGATTTGGGGTCAGTACCCTTGGGAATTTTGTAATTTCTTTTTTCGAAAGTAAAATACGGACCAAAACGACCATTCAGCACCATTATCTCTTTTTGTTCTCCCAATTCAGCAATGATCTTATTTTTTTCAGCTTCTCTTTTGGCTTCGATAATTTCAATTGCTCTAGCTACATCCACAGACATCGGATCATCTTCTTTAGGCAAAGAATAGAAAGCTCCATCGTGACGGATATAAGGACCAAAACGGCCTATTGCCACAGTCATTACTTTATCTTCAAATTCACCTACCTGGCGAGGCAATTTAAACAAGTCCAAAGCTTCTTCCAAACTTATACTTTCAATGGACTGATCTTTACGAAGCGATGCAAACACCGGCTTTTCCTCCTCATCCGATGTGCCAATTTGAGCCAAAGGACCAAAACGGCCAATTTTTACAGAAAGCTGACGGCCAGAAACTGGATCAACACCAAGAACTCTTTCACCAACTTGTCGTTCAGAGTTTTTCATGGTATCCTCCACTACTGGATGGAATTTTTTATAGAACTTATCTATCACCAAATGCCAAGCTTCACCACCTTCGGCGATAAAGTCAAACTCTTTCTCAACCTCAGCAGTAAAATTAAAGTTTAATATATCAGGAAAATACTCCGTCAAGAAATCATTCACAACCATCCCTATATCTGTCGGCATCAATTTTCCTTTATCAGCACCTGTATTTTCTGATTTTAATTTATCTGAGATTTTTCCATCTGTCAATTTAAGATATACATAATCTCTTTTAATTGCGGGCTTTTCACCTCGCTCCACATAATTTCTATTTTGAATGGTAGAGATGGTTGGTGCGTAGGTGGATGGACGGCCAATTCCCAATTCTTCCAATTTCTTAACCAAACTAGCTTCGGTATATCTTGGGGGACGTTGGCTGAACCTTTCTTGTGCAACTATTTCTTCCGCATGAAGGCTTTGACCTTTGGACATTACAGGTAGCAATCCCTCTTGTTCAGCTTCCTCATCATCAGTCGATTCCAGATACACTTTTAGGAAACCATCGAAAACAATCACTTCACCACTAGCAACGAATTGATATGAATTTTTAGAGTTTTGAATATACACATTGGTCTTCTCCAATTTTGCATCTGCCATTTGGGAAGCAATGGTTCGCTTCCAAATCATTTCGTACAACTTTTTTTCCTGAGCTGTGCCATCAGTTAAAAATGACACATTCATATAGGTTGGACGAATTGCCTCATGAGCTTCCTGGGCACCCTTAGTCTTGGTTGAAAACTGACGAGTCTTCACATATTCAGCCCCAGCCATTTCAGTAATGGCAGCTTTGGAAGTATTGATAGCCAATTGTGACAAATTCACCGAGTCGGTACGCATATAGGTAATCTTCCCAGACTCGTATAAACTTTGAGCTACACGCATCGTTTGCGACACCGAGAAGCCCAATTTACGGGAAGCCTCTTGTTGCAAAGTTGAAGTGGTAAATGGAGGCGCTGGAGATTTAGTCGACGGTTTGGTTACAATATCAGCCACTTGATATTCTGCATCCTGACAGGATTCGAGAAATTTCAAGGCCTCTGCTTTGGTTGCAAAACGATTTGGGAGTTCTGCCTTCAATGTTACAGGCTTTCCATTCACATCCACACCTGTCATTAAAGCACTAACCCGATAGGATGATTCAGCTGTAAATTGATTGATTTCTCTTTCTCTCTCCACAATCAAACGGACAGCAACCGATTGTACACGTCCAGCTGAAAGGGAAGGTCTGACTTTTCGCCACAAAACAGGAGACAATTCAAAACCAACGATACGATCAAGAACCCTACGTGCTTGTTGGGCATCTACCAAATGTTTATCTATTGATCTTGGATTTTCAATTGCACCGACAATTGCATCCTTAGTGATTTCGTGAAAAACAATGCGTTTGGTTTTCTTTTCAGTCAGTTTCAACTCATCATACAAGTGCCAGGCGATTGCCTCACCTTCACGGTCTTCATCGGAAGCCAACCAAACCATTTCAGCCTCTTTCGACGCCTTTTTAAGTTCAGTTACGACTTTTTTCTTATCGGATGATACAATATATATAGGCTGGTAATTTTTTTCGAAATCGATTCCCAGTCCTTTATCAGAAAGGTCTCTAATATGGCCAAAACTTGACATTACAGTGAAGTCATTACCAAGAAATTTTTCTATGGTTTTTGCTTTGGCTGGTGATTCGACAATAACCAGATTTTTTGACATAAATTTTTCTATTTTCTTTTTTTATACCCTATTTCGGGTGCAAAATAACAAAAACAATGCATTACAAACCAAATCTTGTTCACATTATTTATGAAATCCCGCTTTAAAAGATTACTCTTCAGGCTTCATTACAAGTTCCAAAACATTGCCCTGTTCTGCTATTTTCCTCAAGACTTCTTGTACTTTTGAAACAGACAAAGCTTCTACTTCTTTTTTGTATTCTTTCAAATAATCTATATTATCCGTAGTTTTAATTTTAACAATCGATTGCCACCAACTGTTTTCACGCAAGTTCTCCTCGTACTTCTTCAATAAGTTCCCTTTCACTTTTTCCAAATCAGTAACAATCGGACCTTTTGCAGTGATCGAATCGATTTCATTGTGTATCAATTTGATCAATTTCTTTTGCTTTTCCGGATCAGTATCAAAGTACATATAAACAGTTGCTTGGTCGATAGGAATATTAGTCATAGCAGCTCTAACCGCAACACCATATGTACCACCCTCCTTTTCTCTAATTGTTTCGGTATATCTCAGTCTCAATAAATCACCAATTGCACCTACTGCAACTACATTTTCGAGACTGTATTTCAAATGCCCCGAATACAATATATAATTGGTCGCTTTTTTGATTTCCATAGGTCGGTTGAAATAATTTGCAACCAATCCCCTTGGAATACGGATTTGATGATCTGTGTAATTTTCGGTTACCTTTTTGGATTTGAGTCCACCGATATAGGTCAAAATTAAATCTCGTGTATTCACATCATCAGCATCTATCTTACCCGTAAATACAAAAGTAAAATCAGACACATTCTCAAATCTGGATTTATAAATCGCTAAGGCCTTCTCTTGATCCACCTTTGTTAAATTTTCCACACTCATTAAAATAGTGCGCGGATGGTAGTTAGACATCAGGGTGTTCAATGTATCACCAAAAGCACGACGTGGATCATTGGCCGAATTGGCCAACATTGCTTTATACATATTGATCATAGCAGCAAATGCGTTGTCATCTGTTTTTGCACCAGTAAAATGCAAATAAGACAATTGCAGCATAGTTTCCAGATCTTTCACTGATGAAGTACCGTTCAAGCCTTCTTCATAAGTGCCAATATAAGGATTGACAGTTGCAATTTTGCCAGTCAACACTTTTCCCAATTCCACTTGACTAAAGGTTCCCAAACCATTGGTTGATGGAATATTTTCAGCAAAACCAGCCGAATACAAATCATTTACTGATTCCACTTTTGATGTTCCACCTTTACTGAAAGCAGTCATTCGAATTTCATCTTCTTTGAAATCAGTTGTTTTGATGATAACAGTAGCACCATTTTTCAATTTCCAGGTGGTAGTTCCCAGAGACTCATCCTTAGTTATTTTAGCAATTTTGCCTTTCTTCGGAGTTTTATCAATTAACGGTCTATCCAAAGACTCCTCTTTGGGAGCCTCAATTTCTTTAGATTTAGATTGATCAATGGCTTGTTGAATTTGCTCTTTGGAAGGAACCTTCACTTCATTCTTTGTAGGAGCCATTACATAAACTATCATGTTTTCATCTGTGATATATGATTTTGCCAATTCATTCATTTGGTCCACCTTGATCATAGGAAGAACCATTTGCACTGTTTGATACTCCCATTCAATTCCAGGTATCAGTTCATCACGCAAGAAATTACCCGTATATTCACGTACATAAGAATCGTTTTTCCTGCTGTTTCTCTCATTAAAGGCTTTTTCCATGCTTTTCAAGAGTTTGGTTTTAGCCCTTTCGAGTTCACTGGATGTAAAGCCAAATCGTTTCATTTTCTGCAGGTCAATCAACATAGCTTCCAAACCAGCCAGTTCCTGACCTTCTTTGGGAACCACCAACATTTCAAAAGCATCTTTGGACTTCACCAATTCACCATATTGCACATAACCACCCACATAGGCAGCATCCGCCTGTTGCGAATTTTCATCGATTCGTTCAGACATAATCATCGACACCAAGCTATTCATCAAACCAACCACATATCCACCCATAGAAGTTCTTACTTCTTTTGGCAGTTTGTCGTGTTTGATTTCAACTCCTATACGAGTCATTCTAGCCTCTTTGTCTGTTACAATTGAAATGATAGGTTCAACATTGTTGGCGATTTCATAAACGACACGTTCCGCAACATTCTGTGGCGCAGGTATATCATTGAATATTGATTTTATTTTATTTTCAACAGAATTCACATCGATATCACCCACTACAATAATCGATTGCAAGTCGGGTCGATACCACTTCTTGTAATAATCGCGCAAGGTTTGATAACTAAAGTTATTGATCACCGAAGTGTCCCCTATCACATCCCTTTTAGCATATTGAGAACCAATGTATTTTTGTTTGTTCGATTCCTTCCACATACGTCGATCAGCAGAAGCACCCTGACGCCATTCTTCACGAATCACACCTCTTTCAGAGTCAATTTCTTCTTCAAGCAAACTAATAAAACCCGACCAATCGTGTAGAATCAGCAATGAACTGTCAATTACAGCTTCATTGGTCACTGGAACATTCGACAGGTTATAAACTGTTTCATCCAAGGAAGTGTAAGCATTGATATTTTCACCAAACTTCACCCCGTATCTTTCCAGAAAGCGAATCACTTCTTTATCCGGAAAATTCTTTGTGCCATTAAAAGCCATGTGTTCCAGAAAGTGAGCCAAACCATTTTGGCTATCCTCCTCCAATATAGCACCCACATTTTGAACGATATAAAATTCAGCTCTCTCACGAGGCTCCATATTGTGTCGGATATAATAAGTCAGTCCATTTTCAAGTTTACCTACTCTCACAGCTGTATCTACAGGAATCTGATTTTGAGCAAACAATTGTGTTGCTACAAACACAACGAACAATGTTGAGATTATCTTTTTCATTTGATTTTGTTTAATATTTCATTTTCATACGGTTTACAAAGGAAATTATATTTTTTATAAATTCAATAAATCATCATAAAAATTGGATATTTTTACATAATTTCGAAATTCATTAATAAAGTATGGAATTAAATTTTGAATTTTGCGACTTTCAAAACCAGATTCACAGAGAAGCTTTCATTTCTCTGTTAAATCATTATATGGAGGACCCTATGGGGGATTATCCTCCCCATCAAGGTGAAAAACAGTTACAAATAACTGACGCATTGGAACAACATCCCACTGCCGAAGTTTTATTCGCCAAAGAGGGCAATCATTTTATAGGATTAACCACTGTTTTTACAAATTTATCAACCTTTTACATCAAGCCATACTTCTACATTCACGATGTGGTGGTTTTAAACACTTACAGAGGCAAAGGTGTAGGACAAGCACTTTTGGATCATTTGATTCAGGTTGCTAAAGACAGAGACTATTGCAAACTCACTTTGGAAGTTAGGGAAGACAACCCAGGAGCACAGAAAGCCTATCAAAATCTGGGATTCAAAGAATGTGAACCAAGAATGCATTTTTGGGAAAGAAAAATATAAGATGGAATTAAGCATATCAAACAAACTCAACAAAGCAGAAAAATTGCTTGAAATTTCGAAGCAAGTCAGGGCCTTTTGGGACGATGAAATAGGTATTTGTGGCAATTTAGCAAATTTAAGTTCGCTGTTGCATTACAGCATGGGCTGGTTTTGGACAGGATTTTATCTAGTCAAAGGCAAACAACTGGTATTAGGACCTTTTCAGGGACCAACCGCTTGCACCCGCATAGGATATGGAAAAGGCGTATGTGGCAGCGCTTGGAAAGAAAATAAGTCAATTTTGGTACCCGATGTAGAAAAATTTCCCGGTCACATCGCATGCAGTTCCTTGTCTGTATCTGAAATTGTAATCCCAATCAGAAACAGCGCTCAAGAAATCATTGGAGTATTGGATGTGGACAGTGACCGTTACGACATTCTGGATGAAACAGATTCGAAAGGGCTTGAAGAAATAATCAACCAACTCGAAGATAAATTTTGAAAAAATGAAAGCATCCTACGGATTTTTTGGAAATCAGTTTGGCATCTCCTGCATTGCCTTCTCTGAAAAAGGAATATTGGCTTTGGTTTATGAAACAGATAGTGAACCGCCTTTACAATCGCTTAAAAATAGATTTCCAAAGATTGAATTCACTTACGATCAAAACGGAACAAATCAATTGGGCGAAAAAATTTTCGGTGGCAATGGTGGTCAAACAGAATTAATCCTCGATTTAATCGGAACAGAATTTCAACTGGAAGTATGGAATGCATTGTTGCAAATACCAATTGGCATGACCACAACCTATGCAGAGATAGCAAAACACATAGGAAGACCCAAGGCCGTCAGAGCAGTTGGAACTGCCATTGGTCAAAATCCGATCGCCTATCTGATTCCTTGTCATCGAGTAGTCAGGACCGATGGAAGTCTAGGAGGTTACCGCTGGGGATTGGAAATAAAAAAGAAAATGCTGGCATTCGAAAGTTCATTAAAAGCGAACGAATTGAGTCTTCACAATCAACCAACTGTCTACACTTATTAAATACCTTGTTCTGCAAAATTTCTCGATAGATATTCGTATATTTGCAGTCAAAACTTTCATTATCGACATGTTAAGAATTTTCAGTCTAGCACTATTATCTATCCTGTCCTATACATACAGTTACGGATGCACCAATTTAATCGCGGGCAAAGGTGCTACCACCGATGGTTCGGTTTTGGTAAGTTATGCCGCAGACTCCTATTTGCTATACGGATCCTTGTATCATTTTCCAGCAGCCACTTATCCTGAGGGAACAATGCTCGATATCTACGAGTGGGACACCGGTAATTATTTAGGAAAAATAAAGCAAGCAGAGAAAACCTACAACGTCATTGGTAATATCAATGAATTTCAGCTAACCATTGCAGAAACCACTTTTGGAGGCAGAGAAGAATTAGTCGACACTACCGGAATCATAGATTACGGCAGTTTGATTTACATCGCATTGCAACGTTCACGTACAGCTAGAGAAGCAATACGAGTGATGACCAGTCTGGTCGAGGAATACGGCTATCGCAGTTCCGGAGAATCCTTCTCCATAGCCGACCCAAATGAAGCATGGATAATGGAAATGATAGGCAAAGGATCTGGAAATAAAGGAGCCTTGTGGGTAGCACAACGAATTCCTGACAATGCAGTATCCGCACATGCCAATCAAGCAAGAATCACCACTTTCCCCTACGATGACAGAGAAAACTGTTTATACTCAGTAGATGTAGTCGCTTTTGCACGTGAGAAAGGTTGGTTCAAAGGAAGGAACAAAGATTTCAGCTTTTCCGACACTTATGCCCCATTGGATTATTCAGCATTGAGAATTTGTGAAGCCAGGGTATGGAGTTTCTTCCGTCAGGCAAATCCAGAGATGGAAAAATTCATCACTTACATCAAAGGTGAAACTGTAGAAAGAATGCCATTGTGGATAGTACCTCAGAAGAAGTTGAGCGCAGACGATTTCAAAGCATACATGCGTGACCAATACGAAGGCACAGAATTGGATATAACCAAAGGATTTGGAGCAGGACCATACAGTTCAAAGTTGCGTTGCAGACCACTTGGTTTCACCCTGAACGGAGAGCAATACTGGCACGAAAGACCGATAGCAACCCAACAAACCGCATTTTCATTTGTAGCACAAATGAGAGGATGGTTACCAAATTACATCGGAGGTATTTTATGGTTTGGCGTGGATGACGCATCCAGCAGTTTGTATGTGCCCATGTATTGTGGTAATAAGTCAGTACCCAACTGTTACAACACAGAGAATGGAAACCTGGTTGAATACTCATCCACTTCCGCTTTTTGGACCTACAATCAGGTTGCAAATTTTGCTTTTTTGAAATACGATTATATGATCAAAGATATCAAGAAAGTACAAACACATTGGGAAAAAACATTCAACACTCTGGTACCTGCTATGGATAAGGCAGCCATGGCCATGCCAGAAATTGCAGCAAGAGATTTTCTCACCAATTTCAGCAACACCCAAGCAGAGAACTCCACCACCGCATGGAAAAAACTAGGAGAATATCTTCTGGTTAAATACATCGATGGAGTTATCAAGAAAGAAGCCAATGGTCAGTTTTTGAAAAACGAAATGCACATACCACCAGGAGTAATCAACGTAGGTTATTCTGAAGATTTCCTTAAAAGAGTAGCCGAAGACAATCCCGGCTTGAAAGCCAAAACTGACGAAGAATTAAAAAACCGCAAATCGATGACAGAAACTACACCTGCAGTAACTGATTCGACAGCAACAAACCCTGTACAATAAGTAAATTATATATGTTAGAAAAAATTGTTATTCTAGATTTTGGGTCACAAACTACCCAATTGATTGGACGTAGAATCCGCGAGTTGAACGAATATTGTGAAATCATTCCTTACAACAAATTTCCAAAGGACACTACTGGCATAAAGGGAGTTGTACTTTCAGGAAGTCCTTTCTCAGTGTATGATCCAACAGCATTCAAAACAGACCTTAGTGAATTCAGAGGAAAATTTCCTGTATTAGGCATCTGTTACGGTGCACAATTCATGGTACATGAAAATGGAGGTAAAGTGGAAGCAGCTGGCACCCGCGAATATGGAAGAGCAAATTTAACAGACATAAAAGCAGACGATGAACTTTTCAGAAACATTTCAAAGGGTTCACAGATTTGGATGTCACATGGCGACAGTATCACCAAAATCCCACAAAATTTCAAAAGAATTGCCTCTACATCTGATGTAGAAATGGCAGCATACCGCATTGAAGGTGAAAACACATGGGGAGTACAGTTTCACCCAGAAGTGTACCACACCTTGGATGGCATCCAACTATTGGAAAACTTCCTTGACATCTGCGGATGCGAAAGAACATGGTCGCCTGCTTCATTTATCGAAACAACGGTAAAGGAATTGCAAGATCAATTAGGAAACGATAAAGTGGTACTTGGACTATCAGGAGGTGTAGACTCATCAGTAGCTGCAGTTTTACTACACAAAGCCATTGGCAAAAATTTAACCTGTATTTTTGTGGATCACGGATTATTGCGTAAAAATGAATTTGAAACAGTAATGAGTGATTACGAACATTTAGGATTGAATGTGATTGGAGTAAACGCCAAGGACTATTTTTACGAAATGTTGAGTGGTGTCTCTGACCCTGAGAAAAAGAGAAAAATTATTGGCGCAGGATTTATCGATGTATTCGATAAAGAAGCACACAAAATACAGGATGTAAAATGGTTGGCACAAGGAACCATTTATCCAGACATCATCGAATCATTGTCTATCACAGGCACAGTAATCAAATCCCACCACAATGTGGGAGGTTTACCCGAAAAGATGCACCTCAAACTTTGCGAACCACTTCGATTATTGTTCAAGGATGAAGTACGCCGTGTAGGAACCGAATTAGGCATGATGAGTCATTTGATCAAAAGGCAACCATTCCCAGGCCCAGGTTTGGCAGTACGTATACTGGGAGACATCACCGAAGATAAAGTAAGAGTATTGCAAGAAGCAGACGATATTTTCATCTCAGGATTGAGAGAATGGAACCTATACGACAAAGTATGGCAAGCCGGAGTGATTCTTTTACCAGTACAATCTGTAGGCGTAATGGGAGACGAAAGAAC
>CAZZPZ010000010.1:15780-35398 GCA_964655615.1 uncultured Paludibacter sp.
CGCAAGCTGAGGAAATTTTGAACATAGGAGATGAAATTTATTTGGGAATTAACGGGATAGTTACCTTCAAGAATTCAGGATTGGCTGAAACCTTGAAATCCGTTCCCCTAACTAAACTAGTCCTGGAAACAGATGCACCTTATTTGACTCCCACTCCTTACAGAGGTAAGCGTAATGAACCCAGCTATCTACGATTAATTTGCAACAAAATAGCTGAAGTATATGGAGTAGAAGTGGCAGAAATTGAAGAGATCACCACCCAAAATGCAAAGAAGCTTTTCAACTTAAATGAAAAGGTCTGAAAATTTGAAATAAATTCGGGCTTATAGTTATGAATTCACAAATTTTGCTTAACTTGCGCCCCAAATTGGAGAGGTGCTCGAGTGGTTGAAGAGGCACGCCTGGAAAGCGTGTATACCCCTAAAGGGTATCGAGAGTTCGAATCTCTTCCTCTCCGCACCATAGAAATGGATATTATAAACCAAAATTAATACAAAACAATAATTAAAATTCTTAAAGTAAAATGAAAAAGGTATTTGCAATCTTATCAATCGCCGCAATTTTCACTTTTGGTATTACAGTGAATGTGAGTGCTCAGGAAGACACTACAGCAGTAGCGCAGGTAGTTGACAGCGCATCAACTGACTCAGCACAAGTTTCAGAAGAAGTAGCTGAAGAAGCTGCAGTTGTAGAAGAAGCTGGCATGCACAAAGCGTTGAAACAAAAATTTATTGAAGGTGGTGCAGAGTGGATGGCTCCTGTAGCACTTTGTTTGATCATCGGTCTAGCTCTATCAATTGAGCGTATTATCTATTTGAGTTTATCTTCTACAAACACTAAAAAATTGTTGACCAACATCGACGAAGCTTGGGAAAAAGGCGGTCTTGATGCAGCATTGGATGTTTGTCGTGAAACTCGTGGTCCTATTGCTTCTATTTTCTATCAAGGTCTTTCTCGTTTCGATGAAGGTATCGACGTAGTAGAAAAATCAGTAGCATCTTATGGTGGTGTACAATTGGGTCTTTTGGAAAAGAACTTAAGCTGGATTACTTTGTTCATCGCTCTTTCTCCTTCTTTGGGATTCCTTGGAACTGTAATCGGTATGATCCAAGCATTCGACAAAATCCAGCAGGTGGGTGATATCTCTGCAACAGTAGTAGCAGGTGGTATTAAAGTGGCACTTTTGACAACAGTATTCGGTTTGATCGTAGCTATGATTCTTCAGGTATTCTTCAACTATATCCTGACTATCATCGAGTCTATGACTAACGAAATGGAAGATGCATCTGTATCTTTGTTGGACATCATCGTGAAACACACTAAAAAATAATAAACCCTCCAAATCAATTAACATTATGTCAAAAATTTCAGAAAAAGTTTCCGGAATCGTAGGCGTTCTATTTGTGGTAGTTTCTATCCTTATTGTGCTGTTAATGTACATTGGAGGTAAAGCTGACCCTATTTTGAATGCTGCTGGCGAGGAAATGACCGTTCCTAAATTTACAGACGGTCTCTTGATCTGGACAGTTTTCCTATTCGGCGCTGCCTTGATTTTCACGATAGTGGGAGCATTGGTAACCTACGGAAAATCTTTTGCCCAAGATCCTAAAGCTGCTTCTAAAACTCTTATCCCTATAGTACTTTTCGTATTGATATTCGTAGTATCTTGGAACCTTGGTAGCGGTGAGCGCATGAGCATCATCGGTTACGAAGGAGTACAAAACGAAGGTGATTGGGCTAAATTTACCGACATGGTAATTTACTCTATCTACACTTTATTCGTTCTTGTAATCACAGCTATTGTTGGCTCAAGAATCTACACCAGTCTTAAATAATTGATACAAAATTTACTATTATGGCAAGTAAGAAAAAAGTAAAAGAAATAAACGCGAGTTCGATGGCGGATATCTCTTTCCTGCTTTTGATCTTCTTCCTTGTAACAACTTCGATGAATGTGAGTACTGGTTTGACTAGACGTCTACCGCCACCACTTCCTCCAGATCAACAACCACAAGATATCGACATCAAAAAACGTAATATCTTTGTAGTTAAGATCAACAGCTTGAATGAGTTACAAGTACAGGGCGAGCCTCTGGACATTAGGGATGTGAAAGAGAAAGCAAAAGAGTTTATCAAAAACGAATTCAATAGTTCAACTCTACCAGAAAAGAAAAGGGTAAATATCCCTGGCTTAGGTGAGATGGAAATTACAAAAGATCACGTTATCTCAGTTCAAAACGACGTAGACACTCAATATCAAGCATATATCGATGTGCAAAATGAATTGGTTGCGGCGTACAATGAGCTACGTGATGAGTTTTCTAAAGACAAATGGGGAAAACTATTTGATGAATTGGATGCAGAACAACAAGAAGCAGTGCAGAATGTTTATCCGCAGAAAATCTCAGAAGCTGAACCTAAAAATTATGGAGGAGCAGAATAATGGCAACAATCAGAAAAGAAGAGAAAAGAGAAGCTCCTGCGCTGAGTACGTCGTCACTACCTGATATCATCTTCATGTTGTTGTTCTTCTTTATGGCTGTAACAACAATGAAAGAGGTTACTTATAAGGTAAGAGTAAGCCCTCCATCTGCAACTGAGTTACAGAAATTGGAAAACAAATCTTTGGTGCGCTATATCTACGTAGGTAAACCTATGCAGGATTTTGCAAAAATCTATGGATCTGAATCTCGTATTCAGTTGAATGATCAATTCGCTGATGCTTCTGAAATCGAAGGTTTTATCACTCGTGAAAGAACTGCAATGAAAGAAGAAGATCAAAACGTGATGACTGTTTCTATCAAAGCGGATAAAGATACTAAAATGGGTATCATCTCTGACATTAAACAGGCCCTACGCCGTGCATATGCCTTGAAAATCAACTATCAGGCAGGTCAAAGAGCGGAATTCTAAATAAGCAAATACTTTATATTTCCAGAGAAGTCACAATCGGTTTGCCGGTTGTGACTTCTCATTTTTATTCGTAAATTTGCAGTCCTAAAAATCAGCAATTTAAAACATGAAATTTCCTGAATACAACCAATTAAACCTGTCGGAGGTTAATAAAAATATTCTTGCTCATTGGCAGGAGTATGCAATTTTCGATAAAAGCGTGAAAACCAGAGAGGGTAAACCTTCTTTTGTTTTTTACGAAGGTCCACCTTCCGCTAACGGCATGCCTGGTATCCACCACGTGATGGCTCGCGCCATCAAGGATATTTTTTGCCGTTACAAAACCATGCAGGGTTTTCAAGTGAAAAGAAAGGCTGGTTGGGATACCCATGGATTACCCGTGGAATTAGGGGTTGAAAAATCACTCGGTATTACCAAAGAGGATATCGGTAAAAAAATCACTGTCGATGAATACAACGCAGCTTGTCGCAACGACGTGATGAAATATACCAAGGAGTGGGAAGAACTTACTACTCGCATGGGATATTGGGTGGATATGAACGACCCATACATTACCTATGACAATAAATACATTGAATCTTTGTGGTGGTTGCTTAAAAACCTCTACGACCAAGGATTACTTTACAAAGGATATACCATTCAACCTTATTCTCCTGCTGCTGGTACTGGATTAAGTACCCACGAATTGAATCAACCAGGCTGCTACCGTGATGTAAAGGATACCACCTGCGTGGCTCAGTTCAGCGTTAAGGACTATACACAATTGCCCTTCGACAATTTGACAAATGCGGAATATTACTTCCTTGCATGGACTACTACTCCTTGGACTTTACCATCCAACACAGCTTTGTGCGTAGGACCCAATATTGACTATGTATTGGTTGAAAGTTATAACCCGTATTCAGGTGCTCTAGTTCGTTTAATCTTGGCAAAGGCACTACTTTCTGTCCATTTTAATCCTAAAGCAGCTGAACTTGAGTTTGAGTCCTACCAATCTGGAGATAAGTTGATACCTTACCGCGTATTGGCTGAAGTAAAGGGTAGCCAGTTGGCAGGCGTCGAATATTCCCAGTTAATTCCGTGGGTCAACCCTGGTGCAAATGCATTTAAAGTAATTACAGGAGATTTCGTAACCACTGAGGATGGTACTGGTATAGTACACATAGCTCCAACCTTTGGAGCGGATGATGACAAAGTTGCAAAATTAAACAATATTGCAGCTCTATTACTTTTGGATAAAGATGGAAACCGTCAACCGATGGTTGATAAGAGCGGAAAATTTTTCTTACTAGAAGATCTTGATTCAGAATTTGTGAAAAGTTCAGTGAATGTTGAACTATACAAAGAATTTGCCGGAAGTTTTGTTAAAAATGCATATAATGATGAATTGAAAGATTCAGAAACCAGTCTGGACATTGATATCGCAGTAATGCTGAAACAACAAGGACTTGCGTTCAAAATTGAAAAACACACGCACAATTACCCACATTGCTGGAGAACCGATAAGCCTGTCTTGTACTATCCATTGGATAGTTGGTTTATCCGCACTACTTCCTGCCGTGAGGAGATGATGAAATTAAACGACACAATCAATTGGAAACCCCAATCTACTGGTACTGGACGTTTTGGAAAATGGCTTGAAAACCTTCAAGACTGGAATTTGAGCCGTAGTCGATATTGGGGAACTCCACTACCCATCTGGAGAACAGAGGATGGTACTGAGGAAATCTGTATCGGTTCTGCAGCAGATCTAATCAATGAAATCAATCGATCTGTGGAGGCTGGATTTATGTCTTCAAATCCATATGCACAATTTGTTCCGGGAGATTATTCCAAAACCAATTATGCGGTTGAGAATATTGACCTACATCGACCTTATGTAGACAACATCATACTTGTATCCCCTTCAGGAAAACCGATGAAAAGGGAAACTGACTTGATCGATGTATGGTTCGACTCAGGTGCAATGCCTTATGCTCAGCTACATTATCCATTCGAAAATAAAGAATTGATTGATTCAGGATCCAATTTTCCAGCTGATTTCATTTCTGAAGGCGTGGATCAAACCCGTGGTTGGTTCTTTACCCTACATGCGATCAGCACTATGGTAAAAGGATCTGTTGCATTCAAATCGGTTATTTCAAATGGTCTTGTCCTTGATAAGAATGGAAATAAGATGTCGAAACGCTTGGGAAATGCAGTAGACCCATTTTCTACAATAGAGAAATATGGATCTGACCCTTTGCGTTGGTACATGATGACCAATGCATCACCCTGGGATAATCTGAAATTTGACATTGAGGGAATAGATGAAGTAAAACGAAAATTCTTCGGTACTTTATATAATACCTATTCTTTCTTTGCTTTGTATGCAAACGTAGATCAATTTGCGGGCAAAGAAGCTGAGATTCCTTTGAATGAAAGACCTGAGATTGACCGTTGGATCATTTCGCTTCTGAATAGTTTGGTAAAGGAAGTTACTGAACATTATGAGAATTATGAACCTACACGTGCCGGCAGAGCAATCGCTGACTTCGTGGGTGAGAATCTCAGCAACTGGTATGTACGTCTGAACCGCAAACGCTATTGGGGTGGAGATTACGATAATGATAAAATTGCTGCCTATCAAACTTTATATACTTGTCTGGAAACTGTTTCTAAATTAATGGCGCCTATCGCTCCATTCTTTGCCGATCGATTGTTCCTTGACTTGAATGCAGTTACCGGACGTGATAATTCTGAATCCGTACACTTGGCAAACTTTCCAAACTTTGATCCAGAAGTAATTGACACTCATCTGGAAGCTTGTATGCAATTGGCTCAACAGAGTTCTTCCATGCTACTTGCTCTACGTCGTAAAGCAGAGAAAAAAGTGCGTCAACCTTTATCTAAGGCAGTTGTTCCTGCACCAGATGAAGATACTTACCAACAAATTCGATATATTGCTGATCTGATAAAAGCGGAAGTAAACATAAAAGAATTGGAGGTAATTTCACCGGATGCTGAAATGGAAAATCTGGTTAAGAAGATTAAACCTAATTTCAAAACACTGGGTAAAAAGTACGGCAAATTGATGAAGGAAATTGCGAATGCAGTAAATGCTTTCAACAGCAATCAGATTTCAGAAATCGAGAAATCAGGCAAATATGAACTTCAGATTTCGGGTGAAACGGTAGAAATACTGGCAGAGGATGTAGATATTATCACCGAAGATATGCCAGGATGGTTGGTAGCCAATGAAGGAAAATTGACAATAGCCTTGGATATAACCGTTACCGAAGAACTTCTTCGTGAAGGTATAGCCCGTGAATTGGTCAACCGTATTCAAAACATACGTAAATCAGCAAACTTCCAGATTACCGACAAAATAGCGATTCAAATCGAAAGTAAAGATGAAATTAATGCAGCAGTTAAAGATTATTCCAGCTATATTGCCACTCAAACTCTGGGTGAGAGCCTCACGGTAGTTGATCAATTGGAAGATGCAATAGAATTGGATTTTGAAGACTATTTGGTGAAAATTAAAGTAGATAAAATCTAAACAGATTTTCAGTTGACCTTTGAAATCAAACCCTTTGATTTTAACTATAATACAAATTCAACTTCCTTGAAATAATAGGACTTGCGATGGCCAGAAGGAGTTTCCAACTCTATTTGGCCATCGCTTTTTACATCCGCTATTTTAGCTTCAAAACAACCTTCATTGTCCTGATAGGTATAGAATCCATCTTTTCTGAACAAGCGTTCGAAATATTCAAGTTCAATCAACTCCTCTTCATTGTATATCTTAAATAGATGCTCCAAGATTTGTTTCAATAATTTCAAACGATCGAATGATTTGTTGGTTACTATTTTTAGCGATGTTGGATTCGGAGCATTAGATTGGAAATGAATTTGGTTTACATTGAGACCCACGCCCACTATCGAACTCTGCACCCGGTCACCCAACCATGCATTCTCTATTAATATTCCAGCAATCTTTTTATTCCCTACATAAATATCATTGGGCCATTTTATGCGAACATCCTCTACAAACCTCTCCAATGTCCTACAGAGGGCCACAGAAACTATTTGAGAAATCAGGAACTGTTGAGTAATTGGCAGATGCACAGGCAACAATAAAGTAGAAAACAACAAATTTTTGGAGGGTTCGGATTCCCAAAAATTATTAGCCTGCCCTTTGCCCGCACTTTGATAGTCGGTTCGTACCACAAAAAACTCAGACAAATCAGCTTGTTTCATTCTATTTCTCAACCACAGATTGGTTGAATCCAATTCTTTGACAAATTCTATGTTCATATCAATTCGGGTCAACGTCGTAAGAAATCCGGATAGATTTAAATTTTGGTTGTGATAGTAATGATTGTATCACTGTTTTAACTATCTCCTTGGCTTTTGAAGGGGAAGCCTCCATTTCCAATTTCAGGACAAACTGACGGATATAGAAGTTCTGTATCTTTGAAACCGATGGAATGACAGGACCTAACAACCGGCTACCAAACACTTGCCTAAGTTCACCATTCGTCCATGCACATGCATTCAACAATGATTGCAATTCCTTATGTTTCAACGTAATTTGTATCATTCTATAGAAAGGAGGATAGTGAAAATCTTTTCTTTCCTCACATTGGGACTGATACATTCCTACATAATCATTTGCAATCAATTGTTTTATTACCGGATGTTCCGGACTGGCAGTTTGAAGAATTACCTTGCCCTGTTTGTTTTTTCGTCCAGCACGACCACTCACCTGAGACATCATTTGAAATGCCCTTTCAAAAGCCCTGAAATCAGGAAAATTCAATAGATTATCCGCATTGAGTATTCCCACTAAACTGACATTGGCAAAATCCAGACCTTTGGTAACCATTTGTGTACCCACAAGAATATCCACTTTGTGTTGCTCAAAATCTGAAATAATCTGCTGATAGGATTTGCGAGTGCGGGTTGTATCTAAATCCATCCGGGACACACGAGCTTGTGGAAACAGACTAGAAACTTCATCTTCTATTTTTTCTGTACCGAAGCCTCTGGTTTCTAGTCCAGGTGTATGGCAAGATGGACAAGCTTTTGGCAAATGCTCCGCATATCCGCAATAATGACAAGTAAGTGTATTGATATGTTGATGAAAGGTAAGACTCACATCGCAATGTTTGCATTTAGGAACATAGGCACAAGCCTTGCATTCCACAAAAGGAGCATATCCTCGTCGGTTTTGAAATAGAATCAATTGTTCTTTTCGCGATAATGCAGCAGCAATTTCCTCTAATAAATCATCTGAGAAATGGCCATTCATCCGTTTACGCTTGTATGCATCTTTGGTATCGACCACCTGAATCTTAGGCAATTCAATCTCTTGGTGACGTGTATGCAGTTCCACAAAACCATATTTACCGCTTTTGGCATTGAAATAACTTTCCACCGATGGAGTTGCAGTTCCCAACAAAACCTTAGCACCATGCATTCCTGCCAATACAATCGCAGCATTACGAGCATTATATCGAGGCGAAGGGTCGTATTGTTTGAAACTTGACTCATGTTCCTCATCCACTATAATTAGTCCCAATTGTCTGAATGGAAGAAAGATAGAGGACCTAACACCCAGTATCAAGCCATAATCATCTTCCGAAAGCATTTTATTCCATATCTCTACCCGTTCGGTATCTGAGAATTTTGAATGATAGACACCCAACTTAGGTCCAAACATTTTAGCAAGTCGATCGGTCAACTGCGTAGTTAAAGCAATTTCAGGCACTAGGTAAAGAACCTGTTTCCCTTTTGAAAGAACTTCTTTTATTAAATGAGCATATACTTCAGTCTTGCCACTGGAGGTGACCCCATGGAGCAAGACCGTTTGATGACTTATAAAAGCATCGTTTATTTGTTGAAAAGCTTTATCCTGAAATGGATTCAATGTATAGGGTTCTCTTACAGCCCGTTCATCAACAAGCAAACGACCTACAATACGATCAGATTGGACTATCAATGACTTATCAATCAAGGCATTGATCAGGGCAGAAGAAAGACCGGTTTTCTCCATAAACTCCCTTTTTGCAACTTCCACCCTATTTTCTGAAAACCAATGCGAATAATCTATCAGTTTCATCAACACCTCCAACTGCTTGGCAGCTCTACCCAAGGATGTGAACGCAGCCTGCATTTTTGCTTCATCTTCCAAGTCGGGATGCAAACGGATAAACTGACTTGTCTTGGGTCTGAATTTCTCGGAAAGAGACTCACTTATATATACAGCCTGTTTATCCAATAGTTTCTTTACTAAAGGGAGTAGGTTGATAATAGACGAACGTTTGGATAATTCTATCAAACTGATTGATTTCCCATCACAAAGGCAATCAAGAATTAACTGTTCCTTTTCAGTCAAAATTTCAGCAGCCTCATATTCTACATTGACCGCAATCAATGTCTCACTTTCCAATTTCAAGCCCGAAGGTACTGCTGCCTGATACACCTCACCAGGGAATGCCATATAATAGTCAGCTATCCATTCCCAGAACTTTAATTGAGGGCGCCGTAGGATGGGAGAAGAATCTAGAAATGAAATTACTTCCTTAGGCTCATAAATTTCAGGTTTAAGGGTATGCACCATTACAATAATGGCAGTATACATTTTTTGTTTACCAAAAGGCACTACCACCCTCATTCCCACACGGGCATAAGGTTCCATCTCTTCAGGTACCAAATAAGTAAAAGTGCCCTGTAGTGGAAGAGGTACTATGACATCGATATATTTCATCTCTGTCCTCAAAATTACAAATTAATGTTTAATTTTGTGTCTACATCCGTGCAACAAATGAATCCACATCAACTCATTGACAAATATTACTCAAGTCAAACCGATTTACATTTTGTTATAACCACCCACAGCAATCAGGTGAAAGACAAAGCATTGGACGTAATTCGAAAGCATCCTGAGTTGAAAGCAGATGCAGTGTTTATAGAAGAAGCAGCACTCTTGCACGATATTGGAATTTTCATGACTGATGCACCCCGCATCCATTGTCATGGACTGTCGCTGTATATACAACATGGATTTCTAGGTTCAGAATTGTTAAGAAAAGAAGGTTTCGAAGCACATGCATTGGTTTCGGAGCGACATACAGGAGTTGGAATTTCTCAAGAAACGATCATCGACCGACAATTACCACTACCGGTTCGCGACATGTTGCCTTTGACTGTGGAAGAGAGAATCATCTGTTATGCAGATAAATTTTACTCCAAAACCGAACTTCACAAGGAGCACAATCTGGAGCGTATCCAAAAATCGCTAAGTCACCACCATCCCTCACATTGGGATATATTCAAGGAATGGCATTCTATTTTTGGTTGAAATAGAGCCAATACACTAATTCCACACGAAACAGTTTGAATTTTCTTAATCTATGATCTTGTAGGACAAACCAAAGGTAAGCAATTCTTTAAATTGCACTTGAGCCCTTTCGCCAGCGGATTGAAACACTGTATTATCGTATCGTGGATTTAGAGACAGACGTGTAGATAAGAATCGGTTGACCACAAAGGTGCCAACGATTTCCCAATCGATCTCCACTTTTTCATAATTCGTATAAAAATTAAGGCGAGAATCCACATTGACATTGGTTAAAGGAGAAAAAGAAGTCTGAGCTTTAAAAGAACTACCGAACTGCTTCAATTGATTTTCCCCTTTTTTGATACCAAAACTTCCCGGATTAATCCTGGTGGTATCATTTGCATAGATGTATTTATAGGTCAGAGGAGAAAGCATAATGGAGAACATTTTCTTATACTTATAATCAAGACCGACACCAATATTCAGACGAACAGGCGTAAGCAAGGTTGCACGCATATCCATTGAGTTGATCGCCTTGTAACTATTGAAAAAATGAGTGGAAAAATCGAAAGATCCAGTATAGAACCAATTCCCACCAGCCTTTATACCCAATTTACTGTAGACCTTCAGAATGTCATCGTTGGTATTAAACAAGCGCAAAGTATCCCCATCAACTGTATTAAAACCAGTGCGCCATTCAAAATTATTATCCCATTGGATGGTTTTTCGATTATCGAAATTCAATTGACCATTGACTATACCCAATATTGCCACATTATCACTACCACCTTGGTACCAATTTGGCGAAATATAGTTTTGAGAAAATTGCAGCAAGGCATTTGCTTTCTTGGTCCATGGACTTCTTTTCAATTTATCGATTTTAATCCCCGTTTTCAAGTCAGTCGCCCTATCATCTGTAAATGTAACACGTGAGATAGGCTTATTCTCGATTCGACGATCTATAATTTCTCCCATATTTTTAAGATTCTCCGTTCTGAAACGATACAATTCAGGTGCAGTATGGTTTAAATACCTAAACACAGAGTCTCTTAATTCAATAATATAGTTTTCAGCTTTTTTAACTTCGAATGTTTTTCCCAAACTTTCAGTTAATGTTTTCTTATCTTCATTGAAATACATAGAACCAAAGGAACGGTTCAATTTCCAATCAAACTTCAATGGATAACCCTTGAAAACCAAGTCGGTATGCAATGGATTAGCTCTCAAGAAATAATCAGGAATATACTCCAATATTAATTCACGACGAATTTTTTCGGTGTTGACATAAATTGGGAAGGGGACAACAAAGCTATCCTTGGTTAAGCTGTCAACCTTCACTTTAGCTTTCTCCACTACATGATGTTGGGTTGGAATGGAATCTCTCTGATTTACAACAACCTTCGGTTCAGAGAACAAATCCATCAAAAGAGAGTCTGTATCGACATTTTCTTGTTCTTGAACTTCTTCAACCTCCATCTTATCCAATACCTGTTCAAGTAGTTGGCTATTAAACAAAGCATTGTCTACTAAACTATCTGCATTAAGTTCAGCGCTCATCAGTTTAACCTCAGGCATAGCCAAAACAAAATTGGAGCTAAGGGTAGTGAATATCAGGAATAAAAAAAACTTATTTTGCATAATCGATAGTGTCAGTCAAGATGATCGAAAAGTGTTGGTGAATCAGACTCCATTTTACGAATAATCGTACTCATCAAGGTTTCACGAATAAATTTTGACTTATTTTGAATTTTATATTTCTCAAGAAAACGATTCAGAGCTTTATTCTCCTGATCGTTTAGGGCAAACATATGCACATTACTCCTCTTGTTGTGGCGCATATGTACATTTGTTTCCTTTTTTTCTTTCATAATATTCAATTTCAGTGCAAAATTAATATTATCTAAAGAAACAGCCTATTTTTAAAGGATTTTTTTCCTATTTTTGAAAATATTGAACCTTAACTATGGCAAAACACAATCAACTTGGGCAGGCTGGTGAGCTGGCTGCCAAAAACTATTTACTCTCCAAGGGATATCACATCCGAAATACTAATTTCAGAATTGGTCATTTGGAGTTGGACTTGATTGCACAGATTGAAGATTTACTGGTTATAGTAGAAGTAAAAACAAGATCATCCCGTCTATTTCAAGCACCTGAGCAAGCAGTGAATCTTACTAAAATAAAAAAAATAGTATTAGCTACCAATGGTTATATAAAACTGCACCATTGGAAAGGCGAAACCCGTTTTGATGTAATCACCTTAGTCCCCAACAGAGAAGCATTTGATATTGAGCATATTATCAACGCATTCAAGGTACCGGTGAACTTTTAATTCAAATAAGTGTAAAAATGTTGTAAAATATCGATTACAGGTTTTTATAATAAAATAGAATAAGTACCTTTGTACGAAGAAATAAAAGGACAAAAATCAATCTCGTACAGACAATTACAAATTATCTAACTTTTTGAATATGAAATTATTAGAAAAACAAGTAGCAGAGAAACTTTTAAAAATCAAAGCTATCAAGTTACAACCAAATAATCCTTTCACCTGGGCATCAGGGTGGAAGTCTCCCATTTATTGCGATAATCGCAAAACACTTTCATATCCACAAACCAGAACTTATATTAAAACCCAGATCGCACGGTTAATCCAGGAAATGTATCCTGAAGCAGAAGTAATCGCAGGCGTAGCAACTGGAGCTATTGCTCAAGGAGCACTGGTTGCAGATGCATTGGGATTACCATTTATCTATGTTCGTCCTACCCCAAAAGATCATGGTTTGGAGAACTTGATCGAAGGTGACTTGAAACCACGCCAAAAGGTAGTTGTAATCGAAGACTTGATTTCAACCGGAGGAAGCAGTCTTAAAGCGGTTGAAGCTATCCGTAAAGATGGTTCAGAAGTATTGGGAATGATCGCTATTTTCTCTTATGGTTTCCCTGTAGCTGAACAAAAATTTAAAGCTGCAAAAGTAAAATTAACAACCTTGTGCAGTTATGATGCAGTTTTGACTGAAGCAGTAGGCACAAATTATATAAACGAAGCTGATTTGGCTACTTTGAAAGAATGGAGAATCAATCCTTCTGAGTGGAACAAAGAGGATTAATTGACAATGACCACATATACAAGCAATGTGAAGACCATTTTTTCCTCGGAAGAAGTGGTCTTTAAAATACTTTCAGATTTAAGCAATTTGCAAAAAATTGCTGATCAACCAGATATGAGTGATAAACTCACAAACCTACAATTTGATACCGACAGTTGTTCATTTCAGGTGGAAGGAATTGGTAAGGTGGGTTTTCGTATTATTGAAAGAGAAGAATTCAAAACCATCAAATTTGAATCAGAGTTTTTGCCAGTGCAAGCAAATCTATGGATTCAACTGAAAGAGCTTTCAGAGAATGATACCAAATTGAAACTTACTTTCAAAGCAGAACTTCCATCCATGATTAAAATGATGGTTGATAAAAAACTAAGCAAGGGAATTGAGTCGATTGCTGATTTATTGAGCAACAACTTAAATTCACGACTCAACGCATAAAAACGGATACTATGTCGAAACTTTGGGAAAAAAACATTCAGGTAGATACTAAAATTGAACAATTCACGGTCGGATTGGATCGGGTAATGGATCTCTATTTGTCTAAATTTGACATTCTAGGTTCACTGGCTCACATCAAGATGCTCGAATCGGTTGGTCTTTTAACCGAAGAAGAGTTGTTGGAACTGACAACTGCCCTAAAGAGTATATTCAAAGAAGCAGACAATGGTAGTTTTACCATAGAAGACGGTGTGGAAGATGTTCATTCTCAAGTAGAATTGATGCTGACACGCCAACTTGGCGACATAGGAAAAAAAATCCACAGTGGTCGTTCGCGCAATGATCAGGTTTTGCTAGACTTGAAATTGTTTGCACGCGATGAGTTGGAAAAAATCGTTTTTGCTGTAAATCAACTCTGTGAAGTATTACTATCTCAAAGTGAAAAATACAAGGAAGTACTTCTTCCAGGATATACTCATCTTCAAGTAGCAATGCCATCGTCCTTCGGACTTTGGTTTGGCGCCTATGCCGAAAGTTTGGCCGATGATTTACAGGTACTGCTTTCTGCATGGAAAGTTACCAATCGCAACCCTTTGGGTTCTGCGGCAGGATATGGTTCTTCTTTCCCGTTGAATCGTCAGTTGACTACAGAATTACTGGGATTTGACTCTATGAATTACAACGTGGTATATGCCCAAATGGGAAGAGGAAAAATGGAAAGAACCGTAGCCAATGCTTTGGCATCGGTAGCTGCTACACTATCCAAACTAGCATATGATGCTTGTATGTATACTTCTCAAAATTTCGGGTTCATCAAATTACCAGATGAATTCACCACTGGGTCAAGTATTATGCCTCACAAGAAAAATCCGGATGTATTTGAATTGACCAGAGCAAAATGCAATAAAATTCAGGGATTACCGCAACAAATCACCTTGATTTCAAATAATCTACCTTCCGGCTATTTCAGAGATCTTCAAATAATCAAAGAAGTATTTGTACCTGCTTTTGATGATCTAAAAGATTGTTTGGAAATGACTGCCTTAATGATGGATAATGTAGAGATCAAGGAAAACATACTCGACGACAGCAAATACGATTACTTGTTTAGCGTTGAAGAAGTTAACCGTCTTACCTTGGAGGGAATGCCATTCAGAGATGCATACAAGAAAGTAGGACTTGACATCGAGGCAGGCAATTTCAAACCAAACAAAGCTGTAAACCACACCCATCAAGGAAGCATAGGCAATCTGATGACTGAATCAATCAGATCCTACAAAAATGAAATTCTGGATTCATTCAGTTTCAATCAAGTGCATGTGGCTATCACCAAATTACTTGATTAACGAATCGATTTCACTTCATATCCAGCCTTGGTAACAGCATCGCTCAATACAGCATCATCAAGATCCTGGCTCAGTTGAACATTGACAGTTCCACTGTTTAAATCCACTTCAGCACTGACTCCTTCGAGAGAGTTCAGTGCTTTTTCAACTCTCATTTTGCAATGACCACAGGTCATGCCTTCTACTTGCATTACTTTCATTTGACTTTTATTTGATTCAATTTTAATTTCTTCTACAATCAACTCTGGGCTAAGCCTGTTGATACGCAAAGCATTCAGTACAACAGTAACCGAACTAATACTCATTGCCGCTGCGGCAAACATTGGATTGAGGGTCCAACCCAAGGAAAAAAAGAAAACACCAGCAGCCAACGGAATTCCAGCTACATTGTAGAAAAATGCCCAAAACAAATTCTGTTTGATGTGCTTCATTACAGATTTCCCTATTGTAAAAACATTGGCAAGATCCGAGATCCGGGGATGTAACAATAGAACAGTGGCAGAGTCAATAGCTATATCAGTTCCACTTCCCACTGCTATTCCTAAATCGGCACGGGTCAAGGCTGGAGCATCGTTGATCCCATCACCAACCATAGCCACCAACTTTCCTTCATTCTGCAATTGACGAATTATTCCTTCCTTATCGCCTGGTAGAGTTTCTGCAAACATTCTATCAACACCAAGCTCTTGACGTATTGATTCTGCTACATTGAAATGATCTCCAGTAAGCAAAACTATTTCCTTGTTCTGAGCCTTCAACCATGAAACCAATGCCTTACTTTCAGCTTTTAATTTGTCTGCTACGAGTATTACACCCAACACATCCGAATTATTCGAAACATAGAGCGGAGTATGACCCATTTCAGTGAATTTCTGAACTTTCTCCACAAAGCCCTTTGGATTTATCTTTAGACTATTTAGTAAGCTTTCATTTCCTATGGAATAAGTACGACCAGCAATTTCTCCACCAATACCCTTACCTTCAAAGACTATTACATTTTGGATCTCTAATGGAAGAATAGATCTTTTCTCAGCCTCTTTAATTATTGCATCAGCCAATATATGTTCGGATGCTTTTTCTAGACTTACAGCTATCTCGATCAATTTAGTTTCAGGGAAGAAAGCTCCTGTGAGCACATTTACAACCTGAGGTTTACCTTCGGTTATTGTTCCTGTTTTATCAAAAACCACTGTATCAATTTTAGATGACAGTTCGATGGCTGAAGCGTTTTTAAACAAAACCCCCATTGAGGCTGCTTTGCCAGTTCCAACCATAATGGCTACAGGTGTAGCAAGTCCTAATGCACAAGGACAAGAAATAACCAAAACAGAAATACCTATCGACAAGGCAAAGGCCAAGGGATGTCCGGCCAGAAGCCATACAACTATAGACAACAAAGCAATACCAATAACTACAGGAACAAAAACTCCACTCACCCTATCTGCCAAACGTTGTACAGGAGCTTTAGAGGATGAAGCATCCTCTACCAAACGGATTATTTTCGATAAAGTAGTGTCCTCTCCTACCCTTAAAGCTTTCATGTGAACATAGCCCGTTTTGATATGAGTAGCCGACAGAATAGTTGACCCAATATTTTTATTGACTGGCATACTTTCACCAGTAAGTGCAGACTCATCAAAATCGCCGCTTCCTTTCACAATCTCACCATCAACCGGAACTTGTTCACCCGATTTAAGCACGATCACGTCACCAACCACCAATTGTCCAACAGCTACCTCCATTTCTTGGTCGTTTCGAAGAATCACTGCAGTACTAGGTTTTAATTTTATCAGTTTCTCCAAGGCAGAAGTAGTTTTACTTTTCGATCTTGCCTCCAAATATTTACCTATGGTTATCAAGGTTAGTATAGTAGCACCAGATTCGAAATACAATTTGTGAAGCAGTTCCATTAGTTCGCCACTACCACCAACTGTCATGTAGGACATTCTCAACAATACAATTAGGCCATACACAAAAGCAGCTCCAGAACCAATAGCAATCAAACTGTCCATGTTTGGCGCCATGTGAATCAAGCTCTTAAAACCTGTCTGAAAATAGCGCTTGTTTAATATATATATAGGAATAGCGAAAAGAAATTGCATCAAAGCATTAGTCATTGGATAAGAATGACTAAAAAAATATGGCAAAGGAAGTCCAACCATGGGTCCCATGGAAAGATACATCAATGGAATTAAGAAAACCAATGAATACACCCATCGCTTGAATATTTGTATGCGTTCATTTTCTATCGAATCCACAGTAGAAGTCGACAAGTTCTTGTTGGCAGGTAGTTCAGAAGTTTTCAACTTTGCACTATAACCAGCAGTTTCCACTGCTTTCAAAACTTCCAGGTCCAGCTCATTATCCTTGTCATATTCAACTGTCATGGAATTGGTGAGCAAATTAACCTGAACCATCTTAATACCCGGCACTTTAGCAACAGATTTCTCCACGTGGGCCACACAAGCAGAACAAGTCATTCCCTTTACCTCAAATTTCTTTTCACTCATAAACCAACTTTTACACTATTGAATAATCACATCTGTTTGGATTCAATTAACCAATAAATAGGAAGATTCTCAAAACAGTGATATTTATCTGATATACCTAGCAAAGTTAGCGTTATTTTAAAAAAGATGAATTCTTTTGGAATATAATTATGAATAATTCTTTCAACTATTTTTGAGAAATTGAATGGAATTTAAATCTTTTTTATGGCTTGATTACGTCTAAGTATTAAAGAACTCACAATTAAATAAACATCGTATGAAAACTAAAGTATTTTATTCCGTAATGGTAATTCTATTAGCTATGCTAATGATACCCGCAGTGGCTCAGAAAGACACTGTCAAAGAAAAAATTATTGAGAAACAAATTATTGTAAAAAACGAATTAAGCGAATCACAAAAGGATTCGATTTTGTATGCAAGATTATCTGCCGAGCAGATCATGGAGTTAAAGGAACAAGAGGCTACTGCCGAACTAGCCCGTATAGAAGCAAGTGGCAAGGAAAACATGCCCTTGAACGGTTTTGGCATAGTAGTAATTTCCTCACTTCCATTTGTATTTGTTTTAGTCCTCATTTACTTTGTACACAAATCCAAGGAAAAAGAATCCATCAGGAGATATGAATTGTACACCAAATCATTGGAAATGGGACAAAGCATACCTGAGCATTTCTTTGATGAACCAAAGAAAAAGTCACAATCATCAAATCTCAAAACCGGGATCATTGCTTTGATGGTAGGTTTAGCATTGATTATAGTTGCCATCATGAAAAAAGATTTGACCTCATTCTTTTTTATTGGAGGAATTATACCTGCATTGGTTGGAATTGGCTATATTGTCGTACATTTTTTGGAGAAACCGAAAAAAGACAAAATCGAAGAATAGATTTTATTTGAATGAGTAAATCCGAAGATTTGGCTTTGATTGCACGAGTGACTTTGTTTGACGACAAAAAAGCATTCGACAAGTTAGTCCTAAAATATCAGTCGCCCGTACGTCGATTTTTAACAAATCTGACTATGGGCGATACGATGTGGAGTGACGACTTAGCCCAAGAAACATTCATAAAGGCCTATCTTCATTTACAAAGTTTTCAAGGAATCTCAGGGTTTTCCTCATGGTTGTTTCGAATTGCTCATCGCACCTTTTACGATTCAGTAAGAACCAAAAGATTGCAAACCAATTTGGACTATATCGAAAACAGTCACGAGCACCAAACTGAGAATAGTTACGACAGTTTGAAACAGGATATAAACACAGCACTAAAGGTTTTAAAACCAGTGGAGCGCACAGCTATTCTGCTGTTTTATATGGAAGATATGAGTCAAAAAGAAATTGCCAAAATTATGGAACTTCCACTAGGTACGGTAAAAACCCATTTATTAAAAGGGAAAGAACGATTGGGTGATTTTTTGGAGAAAACAGGATACAGTAATTAAGTTTATAAGATGAATAGAAGATATAAACACACGATTTCTGAGTTTTGGACACAAAGTCACAAAGCAGGCAACCAAAATACAGAGATAAAAGTTCAAAAGTTTATCGTTAAATCCAAACAGGAAATCGAAGATAAAGGATTCACAAAAAGAGTGATGGATAGGCTGCCAGTGCGGAAACACTACGATTGGATTATCGTTGTGTTTGCATTTTTAGCAAGTTTAATCGTTGGAATTATTGGTTTCAACACCAAACTATCGTTCACCCTCCCAAGACTGGATGAATCACAATTATGGTTATTTGTAGGTGCAATCTGTGTAATTCCCTTTATCGGTTTAATTCAAGTGCTACGAAGAAACTAAAATAAGTTAAAACTAAACCATTTGGCGCAAAGAATGCATAGCCCTAATTTCAGACTGGTTCAGAAATTAAGCTTCAATACTGGTTTCTTAGATTATTTACTTTGAGTGGGGTAATTGGCCGTTGATTCGCTCTGACAGACAAACCACCACCAGCATTAATCGATGAATAATCATAATAGG
>CAZZPZ010000010.1:35498-43156 GCA_964655615.1 uncultured Paludibacter sp.
TTCGCTCTGACAGACAAACCACCACCAGCATTAATCGATGAATAATCATAATAGGGAAGCACTGCCTTAAAACTACCTTCAACCATGGTTTGGTCTTCCATTTCAAACACAAAATTGATTTGAGTCAAGGAATCCAGATAGCTGACTGTCATAGTACCCCCCTCTATTTTTTTCATGATAGAATATTTGCTATCCTTTTCAATAAAATACAGTTTGGCACCTATTTCAAATTTCATCCCATCTACTTCCATTTGCTGTCCAGGAGTGATAGACATTGAATCTCTGTCCATACTAATCTCGTATTCACCCTCTTGGAGAAAGGGACTATTTAACCCATAGTAAATATCTTCGAGATATAAATATTGACCAAATCCAGAAAGGTTTCCCAAGGAGTCCACAATTAAGGAATCGCTGAACAAGGATAGAGAACAGATATTGGCATCTACCCCGTATTTTTGATAATAAGGTCCCCAAAATTCAGCATAGCCCTTGGTAAAAACAGGCTTGGATTCATAATCATAGTGATAGTATTCACGAGGATTACATCCAATGAATAGGAAAGTAAGAATAAATATTGTCAGTTGTTTCATAATCTATTTTTATGTCAGGCCTTTTTTCTCAGGATTTTGAATTCTGAATTGGCCTGGAGCTTGAGGCTTGAGGCCTGGAGCTTGCGGCTTTCTCAAATACCTCACTGGATACCAGGAAGCCAGAAACCCCATCAATAAAACGGTAAAAAACACAATTAGTATATCAAGGCTTGATGTTGCTACAGGATATGCATCAACCACATAACCCTCGCCCAATCGAACTATCTGAAACTTTTCTTGGATCCAACTAATCAAAGTACCAAATACAATACCTACACTGGCGCCTACAAAGGAAACAAGCCAGCCCTCAAACAAGAAAATTGTTTGAATCAGTGTCTGATCAGCACCCAGACTTGTCAAGGTTGCTATATCCGCTTTTTTATCGATGATCAACATGGATAAAGACCCGATAATATTGAAGGAAGCGATTAATAAGATAAAGCTAAGAATGAGAAAGGTGATCCATTTCTCAATTTGCATTATATTGAAGAAAGCCTCTTGCTGTTCATATGGATCTTTGACGGTGAAATTATCTCCAAGAATTTCTCTAAACTCACCTTTCAGTTTCTGCACATCAGCATCCTGTTTCAAATCGATTTGAAGGGCGGTTACTTCCTCGCTCGAATACTCAAAGAGTTCGCGAGCCAACTGAATAGACACGAAAATCACCTGATTATCATATTCAGCCTGATTTACACCAAAAATTCCAGAAAGATAGGTTACTGACTCATTGAAACTTTGGTCAGGTCTTAACAAGTTGACAGAACCGCTTCTTCGAGGTGCATAGAGGTATAAAGGATCAACAAATTTAGCACCCAAGCCCATGGAAGCAGCAACGCCCAGACCAACAACAGTACGATTGAAAAGTCCATCGTACAACAAAAACTCACCATCATAAAGAATACTGTCAACCTTTATCGTGTGGACAAAAGCAGTATCGACTCCTTTTACCAGAACCGGCATCTGATTTGTTTTATAACGAGCGAGAGCATTGTCCTCCACAACTTCACCAAAGTGTGCTACCGACGGATTCTCTTTGATAAGATGGAAGGCATTAGTATCTATCAAAAAAGATTTACCCTCCTTGGATTCGATTTTCAGATCTGTATCAACAGAACCAAACATATCACCAACCAAATTTTCAAAGCCATTAAAAACCGACAAAACCACCACCAATGCCAGAGTACCTAAGGCAACACCCACAGCCGATATTCCAGCAATCACATTGATCACATTGTGAGATTTTTTAGAAAACAAATAACGTCGAGCTATTCGAAATGCAAAAGAAGCACGGTTATGTGGAGTGGTTTCAGCCATATTTAATCTTGGCTTTCAGGATTTTCCTGTATTGGAGCAGGAGGATCACTTTTAAGCAAGGAATCAATACGTTCCATATAGTCTAGACTATCATCGATATGGAAACTCAATTCAGGGATAATTCTCAACTGATTTCTCACTTTGTTTCCCAATTCAAAGCGAATTGATCTAGCTTCAGTATTAATTTTCTTCAAAGTATCAGTTACTTTATCAGCAGGGAATATGCTCAAATGAACATGCGCAATACTTAAATCCGGAGAAATTTTCACATTCGTAACAGTGATTAAAGTGCCATGTATATTTTTAGCATACAATAGAAATAGTTCGCCAAGTTCTTTTTGCAACATGCGCGAAATTTTATGTTGTCTGGTTGATTCCATCTTTCTAATTTTTATAATTTCCATTCAAAACCATCCTTGGTATCTTTAATCTCAAAACCAAGGGCAGTAAGTTCATTTCTGATTTTATCACTGGTAGCCCAGTCTTTATTCTTTTTAGCATCCATACGGATGTTGAGCAATAAATCTACCGCTTTCTGGTAAGCATCAGTACCTGAAGTTGTATCATCTACAGATTGAAGACCTAAGATCTCAAAAAGACACAAGTCAAAGACAGATTTCAACTCCTCCAAATCAATTTGATTGATAGTTGCTTTACCATCGTAAATCGTATTGATCGATCTTAGCGCATCGAAAAGGTGAGAAATCACTATCGGAGTATTCACATCATCCAATAAAGCCTCCACACACTTTTGCCTCAAACCCATAGTTTCAATAGAAGATTCAGGAGAAGCTACTAGTTTTTGAAGTCGTGCATATCCTTCCAGTAAACGTGACAAACCCTTTTCAGACGCCACAAGTGCCTCGTCAGAAAAATCAACGGTACTGCGATAATGCGCTTGAAGTATAAAAAAGCGGATAGTCATAGGACTAAAAGCTTTGGAGAGCAAATGATGAGTTCCAGTAAAGAATTCATCTAGAGTAATAAAGTTTCCTAATGATTTTCCCATTTTCTGACCGTTGATGGTAATCATATTGTTGTGCATCCAGTATTTAACCGTTTCTTTACCCAATGCAGCCTGAGACTGTGCAATTTCGCATTCATGATGAGGGAACATCAAATCCATACCACCCCCATGAATATCAAACTCCTCTCCTAAATACTTTGTACCCATTGCAGAGCATTCCATATGCCAACCAGGGAAACCCACACTCCAAGGAGAGTTCCAACGCATGATATGCTCAGGTGAAGCCTTTTTCCATAATGCAAAGTCAACCGAGCGACGTTTCTCCTGTTGCCCATCCAATTCACGGGTAGTTTCAAGCATTTCTTCCACATTTCTACCAGAAAGTTTGCCGTAGCGGAAATCCTTGTTGTATTTCTCCACATCGAAATAGACCGAACCTTGACTTTCATATGCGTATCCAGCCTTAAGTATTTTTTCAGTAAACTCTATTTGTTCGATGATATGGCCGGAAGCTTGAGGTTCTATACTTGGAGGAAGCACATTCAAGGCTTCCATCGCTTTATGGTATCTATTGGTATAATATTGCACCACTTCCATTGGTTCCAACTGGTCGAGGCGGGCTTTCTTTGCAATTTTATCTTCACCACTATCAGCGTCATTCTCCAAATGGCCTACGTCGGTAATGTTACGCACATAACGGGTTTTATATCCCAAATGATTCAATAATCTAAACAAGATATCGAAGGTAATTGCAGGACGGGCATGACCTAAATGGGCATCGCCGTATACTGTAGGACCACAAACATACAAACCCACATTAGGGGCATGTATCGGTTGAAACAATTCCTTTTTACGACTAAGTGTATTATATATATATAATTTATTATCCATATCTCTAATTAAAAGAAATTAAATGTGGAAGATATTCCCAAAATTCAAATTAAAAAAGTGAACCCATTTCTGAAGCCCTAATTTTCCCTAAATGCTCGTAAGCAAGTGCAGTAACCTCACGACCACGAGGAGTACGCTTCAAAAATCCCTCTTTTATCAAAAAGGGCTCATAAACTTCCTCAAGAGTGCCGGCATCTTCCCCCAGAGCTGTTGCTATGGTAGTTAAACCTACAGGTCCACCCCTGAATTTATCTATAATGGTATTCAATATCTTGTTATCTATTTCGTCCAATCCATATTTGTCGATATTCAAGGCTTCCAAAGCAAACATGGCAATTTCATGATCAATGCGACCCGTCCCTTTCACCTGAGCAAAATCCCTCACACGACGAAGAAGTGCATTCGCTATACGAGGAGTTCCACGACTTCTACCCCCAATTTCCTTGGCTGCTTTATCATCGATAGGAACATCCAGCAAATGAGCAGAACGTTTTATAATTGCTGTAATCACGCTGATATCATAATATTCAAAATGACAGTTGATTCCAAAACGTGCCCTCAATGGTGCAGTAAGCAACCCACTGCGGGTGGTAGCTCCAATCAATGTAAATGGGTTAATTTCTAATTGAATGGAACGGGCACTAGGACCTTTGTCTATCATAATGTCGATGCGGTAGTCTTCCATGGCCGAATATAAATACTCCTCCACCACCGGACTCAAACGATGAATCTCATCTATAAACAACACATCATTACTATCTAAACTAGTCAACAAACCAGCCAGATCACCAGGTTTATCCAATACCGGACCAGATGTGATTTTGAAACCAACCTTCAGTTCATTGGCTATAATATTGGAAAGAGTAGTTTTTCCTAGTCCAGGAGGTCCATGCAACAATACATGATCCAAGGATTCCTCTCTCATTCGCGCTGCCTGCACAAAAATCCGGAGATTCTCAACAATTTTTTGCTGTCCGCTAAAATCATCAAAACTCAGAGGTCGAAGGGCATTCTCGAATTCTCTTTCTCCGCTTCTGGTATTACGTATATCAAAGGAATTATTCTCCATTTTGCTTTTTTGGCATAATTTGCAAAAATACGAAATTTAATTGCAACTAACAATCAACACATGAGTGTACAATAAGTTATTAAAAACACACCCAATGGCACACAATATCACACAATAGTCAATTTATTTGTCTTTTTGATTCATATATTTGCATATTTAAACCTTTTTGTTTATTTTTGTCTCGAATTTAAATCAAAATAACGTAAAAGTCAGATGTTATTTGATTTAAGGAAAGAAAAATGACAAAATTTATAGACAAATGAAAGAGAAAAAAACTTCAAAAAGGTATTTGATTCCCTTTTTAATTTTGACTGCAGTTGCTTTACTAGCTTTGAGCCCTGTGAGTTACGAAACAGTAAATCTTGAAAATTTAGGAATAGATCATGCCGACACCGCATGGTTATTGATGGCTTCTGCACTGGTATTGTTGATGACACCAGGATTGGCCTTTTTTTATGGCGGGATGGTGCGTTACAAGAACCTTGTTTCAACCCTACTGCAAAGCTTTATTGCCTTAGGTATAATCTCTATCCTTTGGATAGTGGTTGGATTCAGCATGGCTTTTGGTGACAGTTATCATGGGTTAATAGGAAATCCTGCAACGTTCTTTTTATTTAAGAATGTGGGCATAGCACCTAATGCAGCTTTTGGAGCCACTATACCCTTTGCATTGTTTGCAATGTTCCAATTAAAATTTGCAATTATCACACCTGCTTTGATAACCGGAGGATTAGCAGAAAGAGTACGATTCACCTCTTTAATGTTATTCATCATCCTATTCTCCCTATTCATTTATGCCCCTTTGGCTCACTGGACTTGGCATCCTGATGGATTTTTAAGAAAATGGGGTGTATTAGACTTTGCTGGAGGCACAGTGGTACACATTTCAGCTGGTTTTGCAGCCTTGGCTGGTGCTATCTTTTTAGGAAAACGTAAAAATGTAAAAGAAACGAAACCTACGAATATTCCCTATATTTTATTGGGCACAGGCTTGTTGTGGTTTGGTTGGTTTGGATTTAATGCTGGATCAGCATTAGCAGCCGACGGACTTGCAACCACAGCATTCGTCAACACCAATATTGCATCCGCAACAGCAATGATCACCTGGTTGCTGACCGATGGTGCCATGGGCAAAAAACGCTCAGCAGTGGGCGCTGCCATTGGAGCAGTAGTTGGATTGGTTGCAATAACACCTGCAGCTGGATTTGTAACCGTAGGACAAAGTATCTTTATTGGATTTATTGCGGCATTAGTAAGCTATGGCGCAGTAAGAATTAAATCCAAAACAAATATAGATGACACACTGGATGTTTTCCCTTGCCATGGTGTCGGTGGTATCACAGGTATGTTAATGACTGGTATTTTTGCCTCGGGTGTAGGTTTGATCTACGGAGATGCAACCACCTTCCTGTATCATTTATTAGCATTGGTAATCGTAAGCATATTCACTTTTGGAGGTTCTTTCTTGTTGTACAAACTTACTGACTTGATAGTGCCTATGCGTGTTGACTCCGAACATGAAGAAAAAGGTTTGGACCTGACTCAACATGGTGAAGAAGCTTTTGAATTCAGCAAATAAACCTAACTACATAAAGTTTTATTAAGGATAAAAAAAGAGCAAGGCTGTCTAAGATGTGAATCTACGGACAGCCTTTTTAATATCAATGAATAGAATTACTTTACAACTACATTCTCCACAACTACACCATTGAACATTCTGGTATCCAATTGCCCTTTTTTAGTTGTTGCGCTAATGTTCCTAAAAGTAAAATCAGTAAGCTGATCAGCTTCGGTCACGTCAATATCGAACAAGATGGAACACTTGATGGAAATATTTTCCATTTTGATATGCTTAGACTCAGACAAAGGTTGTTTAGCTCCATCTTCAAGTTTATAAAACTGTTTCCAGGGTTTGGCATACAACATACGGGTTGCATTTCCTGAAATATTCTGAACTGTGATATATTCATATAATTGAGGAGTATCCGGACGATTTTTCAACCACAAAACACGATCCGTTCCATCCACTGTAGAATTCCGAAAAATGATATTCCGATTGTGTATAGCCTCACTCCCACAAGTTAACGCACCATGACTTTTAACAAAAGTACAATTCTGAATAATAATATTTTCATTGGAGCCATTGTTTGGATCTTGATTGGCAAAAGTACCCTTCCCTCCTTTCAATGCGATTGCATCATCGTTAACCGACATATAACATCTATCAATCAATACATTATGACAAACATCCACATCAATTGCATCTGTACTTGGTGCTTTCACAGGCTCATAAGGCGAATAGATATACAAATCAGTTAACTTTACATTGTTGCATTTATACAAATGAGTAGTCCAAAAACCGGAATTAATTAATTTTACGCCATCGATGTGTACATTATTGGAATTTTGAATAAACACCAATCGAGGTCTGGAAACCTCTAGGTTTGTACACTGTGGATTTTCTTTTCTTCTTTGCCAAAATGCTTTCCAATATTTCAGACCATTTCCATCCAGGGTTCCTTTTCCTGAAATAGTAAATCCATCCACACCATATGCATTGACAACAGCCGGGAAATAATCCAGGTTTTGACCCTCCATTCTGGATGGCATAACTGGAAAGTTCTCTATATTATCTGACCCCTTCAACACCGCACCTTCCATAAGATGCAATTGAGTGCCGGGTTTAAAGAAAAGAGCTCCAGTCAGAAATTCTCCCTTGGGTATCACGATAACTCCCCCTCCCTCAAGAGCAGCTTGATCAATTGCAGATTGAATAAGGATAGTATTTAATGTAATCCCGTCACCTACAGCTCCAAAACTAGTA
>CAZZPZ010000010.1:43256-45176 GCA_964655615.1 uncultured Paludibacter sp.
TTGAATAAGGATAGTATTTAATGTAATCCCGTCACCTACAGCTCCAAAACTAGTAATCAGATAATTTGCAGCCGGTGGCGTGGGAAGAATTTTGGATTTAAACCATTCACCAACTTGAGTTCCATCGGGAAAAGTATCGATCTTATCTTGAGCTAAAACAGTGGATGTGATCATCAACGTAAACACATAGGTTAAAAAACGCAAACTCATTTTCATTCGTTTAATATTTATAGAGACAATTTTACTATCTCTTTTGTTCATTTATGATAGAAAAGAAGGACTAGCCACTTAACTATTGTTTTGAACGATAAAATTAAACTTTCTAAAAATGAGTTACAAGTAGTATTATTCAAACTTATAGAAAATTGTACTTTATTTGCGTTGATATACTCTCACATAGTCAACTTGTAGTTTTACTGCTGAATTGAAAATAGCATCATCCACAGTTCCACCCATGCTGCCACCGATAGCAAGATTCAACAAGAGAAAGAAATCTGAATTAAATGGCCAGTTCTTTACAGTGGAATCTACATGAGGTTCCCAAATTGTTGCCGTATTTACTCCATCAACATAGAATCGGATACAATCATCACCTTCATTGTAACGTTCTTCCCATTCTATCCCGAAAGTATGGAAGGTATTTTCAGCATCTGAAATTGCTTTCCTAGAATACCAATTATTACCTTTGGAACCATTCTTATCATAAGTATGCACTGCATGAATAATATCCGATGGCCAGCGACCTGCATGTTCCATTATATCTACTTCCCCACACAAAGGCCAACGAACCACTGAAATATTGGCACCCATCATCCAAAAGGCAGGCCAGGTACCCTGACCGCTTGGTAAACTGATACGAGCCTCCACTTTACCATAACTGAAATCAAATTTAGCTTTGGTGTTGATTCGGGCTGAAGTATAATTGTTGGTTCCGTATTGCTCTTTTAAGGCCTCTATAATCAATAAACCATTTTCCAGTCTCAAGTTTTCACTTCGATTGGTATAATTTTGCAATTCTTGGTTGCCCCAACCCAAACCACCGGTTTCTACATTCCATTTGGTTGGATCAAGATCTGTTCCATCAAATTCATCAGACCAGATAAGTGAATAAGGCAAGTCTTCGCGTGTTACAACCAAAGAACAAAAAGCCTTCAGATCACCAACGGATGCTACCAAAGTTGCTGTTCCTCTCGAAATAGCATTGATATTACCCAAAGAATCAACAACTGCTACATTCGTATTGGTTGACTCCCAACGAACTGTATCCCACGATTTAACAGGATTGAAAATCACTTCCAATTGCAAGGAATCCCCCTCCTTCATACTTAGCTGTTCGTATTCAAGACTGATACTTTCAACAGGAGGAATTATCTCTTCTGGTTCGCAGGCGAAGAATAAAAGAATAGGCAAAATATACAATAGTATTTTCATCAGGAATAATTTTGAGCCTGTACACTAGGTTTACAGGCTCTGGAAATATTATTTTTTGTAAATAAAGACTGCATCAAGTTCCAAGGAAGTACCGGTAACACCTCCACTTAGCACATATAGCACATTTTTATTGCCCATTCCAGTACTATACAACAATCCTTTTTGCACTAAAGTTGTCATTGGAATTTCAATTTCATGCCATTCACCATCACGGGTAAAATCAGCAATTGGTTCATAGATAGTACCATTGTCATTGAAATTACTAGAACCAACCGCAAAACGGGCATTGGACTGTCCTTCCATGCCGAACACATGTGTAGCATTGTCTTTTGATTTGATACCAATATGCAAAGTATAGTCTGCAGGATTAGCTGTAATTTTGGCAATAGCATCTGTTGTTGATCCATCAGCTACGAAGAAGCCAGCACCAGACCATCCCACATTAGCGACTGTAAGCGCCATCCATGGTTCAACTTCACCATAGAAATT
>CAZZPZ010000010.1:45276-94047 GCA_964655615.1 uncultured Paludibacter sp.
ACAGTAGCAACATCTTCGTTTGAAGAAGCCCAAACTACTGTACCCTCTGCACCCACAGGCTGGATTGATGCTGTAAGCTGTCCTTCAGAACCCAGAGGAACGGAAAGAGTTGTTTGATCAAGAGTGACACCAGTTACCTCCACAGTATTGTCACACGCTACCAACACGATGGCTAAAAGAGCCATTAAAAACATTTTTGTTTTTTTCATTTTGATTTTATTTAAAGTTTAATATTCATTGTTCTGATCCATAGGATTCAAATCGATTTCTTTAATCGGAATAGGAAACAACTCGTGTTTTCCTTTAATAAATGGAGCCATTTCTGCCTGTGCTTCAGCACTCTCAGTTGCCTTGTATGCATCCATGGTTTCTTTGGCTATGCCCCATCTGCAAAGGTCGAACCAACGATGACCCTCCATAGCTAGTTCTACTCTTCTTTCATGACGAATGGCCATTCGCAAATCATCTTGATTATCGACATAAGTGCCATAAGGGAAAGAGGATAACACGGCTCCATTTGCACGTGCTCTTGCCCTAACTTGCTCGAGCGTAGCTTTCGCAGGTATTATTTGACCTAATTCATTACAAGCTTCAGCATACATTAACAAAACATCTGCATAACGAATAACTTTGGTATTGATTGGGCCACGGGTTGGATGTGTTAATGGATAGATTGATCCATCATCATTCATCAAAGCATATTTCCGATTCAAATATCTTGATCCCAAGTAAATTTCTTGAGAAGGTGTTTCGATTTCGCTGTTGCTCGGATTAAAAATAGTGATATCTCTTCTCGGATCACCCGCTTCGAATTCATTATATAAGTTTTGTGTAGGTTTATTGAATCCCCAACCTTGATATTTGGATGAACGGGAACGGGTAAGTACTACGGTAAAAGTACCTCGAGTAAACCCAAAACCTTCACCATAATCACTGGTGGGGTCTTCCATGTATTGAATTTCAAAAACTGATTCCGCTCCATTTTCACCCGAAAGTTTGAAATTATCAGCATAATTTGCAAGCAATGCATATTCATTTGAATTCAGGATTGAATCCCCCCATCGCTTGGCTTCTTGGTAATTTTTTTGATACAAATTCACTTTGAGAAGCATGGCTTGAGCCGCACCCTTGGTCGCTCTACCTAAATCATTCGCTGAATAATCACTTTTGTTCCACAGTTTTGAATTGGCATCCGTAAGATCTTCCACAATTTGCCGATAAATTTCACTTACTGGTTTACGTACTTGTTGCCAATCCGAAGAGGATTCTATTGGTTCAGTTACCAATGGCAAATCACCAAAAACCCTCACCAAACGGAAATAATACAAAGCTCTAAGGAATTTCAGTTCCCCTACCAATCGATTTTGCACATTGGAAGTCATCAAACTATCCTGACTCATCAAAGGAATTTGACGAATAGGCAGATTACATCTTTGAATGCCCTGCCATTGAGCACGATAGAAGTCGAGCAACAATCCATTGTTCGAATTGGTTTTGAAGTTTTCCATATCGTACACATCCGCCATATCACCTATGGATTGACCACCCTTTAGCGCATCATCAGAAACGACATCACCTATAAACCATTCAGGAAAATACGTTGAATTGAATTCCCACATCAAGGGAGCATAGGCTGCATTTGTGTTTTGAACTGCAGTAGCACCCACTGAATAAAAATCTTCTAAAGTTGTTAATCCTGGAGAAGGTTCAACCAGCCAGGTTTCACAGGAAACCATAGCCTGAGTCAGCATCAATACCAATGTTGTATTTCTAAATAACTTTTTCATTTTTCACAATTAAAAATTAACATTAACTCCAACACTCACCGTTCTGGCCTGAGGATAATTTCCATAATCCACTCCACTGCCCACTTCAGGGTCATAACCCGTATAGGATGTAAAGGTGAGTAAATTATTCGCAGACAAATAGAATCTACAATTGCTGATAAACGAATCCTCCAAAACCGTCTTAGGAATTGAATATCCCAGTTGCAGATTTTTCAATCTTAAATAAGCACCAGATTCAACAAAACGACTTGAAGTTTCAAAATTCAACGAAGTTCCATAAGGATTTGGGATAGTACCTGTTTGATTGGAATTGGTCCATACATCCCGCATTTGAGTTCCTAAAGTTGCATCTACACCTTTACCTTCGGTGCGGATTCTCACTGCGTTGAAAATTTCATTCCCATAAACCCCTTGTAAAAACAATTGAAAATCAAAGTTCTTGTATTCCAGTCCAAGATTCAATCCATAACTTAGCCATGGAAAAGGATTCCCTAAATCTGTTTTGTCCAATTCATCAATCTTACCATCTTTGTTCAAATCCTCGAATTTGGCATCACCTGCATGATAAGGAATACTTTCGGTGGTATATGAATCCAGATACTGTAGAGCCTCATCATTTGACTGATAGATACCCAAGTAGTTGTAGCCCCACAAGGTATAAAGGGCATATCCCTCATCTGAGATGGTACGGTCACCATACACTCGGTCACCTCCATTCAAGGCAGTCAATTCATTTTTAATCAATGACAAATTACCACTCAGATTTAAGTTTAGGTCACCAAATTTATTCTGATGATTCAGCGTAAGTTCCAGTCCTGAATTTCGCACCGTACCTACATTCGCTACAGGATCATACCTGTTTCCCACATGAGCAGGAGCTTTTACAGAAAGTAGCATCTCTTTAGTGTCGCGAACGAAGAAATCAAGATTGGCACTTATTTTACCGTTGAACAAACCCAAATCGACCCCAGCATTAAACTGTTCGGTTGTTTCCCACTTACCTCCCTTATTAACGAAGGTTAGAACAGCAGCACCACCAGCCAAATCCTGAGTAGATCCAAGCACATAATCGACAAAGGTAGGGCCAGAATTAAACATTTTCAGAATAAAATTATCGGATCCGATTTTATCATTTCCAATTTGTCCCCATCCCATTCTAACTTTAAGAAAATCAAGATTATCTATCCCTTTCATCCACGATTCCTCGCTCATTCTCCAGGCAAAAGCCATAGAAGGGAAATAGCCCCAAAGGTTTTCGGTGAACTTACTAGAAGCATCTGCTCTAAAGTTCATGGTCAACATATATCTGCTTGCATAGGAATAATGCAGACGGCTCAACATGGAGAACATACGCGTGCGACTAGCGCCATCATTTGGATCCGATTTATCTTCAGTTGCCTGTGAAATGAACCAATTATTCTGAGTTGGGTTTAAGATAGAGGCACCAGATCCAGAAATAAATGAATAATTGAATTCTTCGGTAGTCTGTCCCAACATCGCATTGATAGAATGCAGACCGAAGTCCTTTTGAAAATTCAAGGTATTTTCTACAATAATTGTATTGTATCTCATCATTGAATTGGAGATAAAGTTCTTGTCTGATTTATCATAAGATGAATATTCATAAGCATATTTGAACAAACGGTCACGAACATTCGAAAGGTCCATACTAATAGCAGAACGCCATATCCAGCCTTTGGCAGGTGTAATCTCCATGGATAAATCACCAACCCAACGCTCTGATACATTTTTAGGTTCCATCATCTCAACCATAGTAAATGGATTGGTCACATTTCTGAAATTGGAAGAAGCTGCGATTTGACCGCTTAAATCTTTTCCATCAACATTCACCGAACCGTCACTATAATGTGTGGGGTCCCATGGAGCCATAGCCAAAGCAGCGGATAATATAGAAGCACCCGGACTCGCATTGTTATTCATCGCATTACGACCAGTAGCTGTCATAAAAGAAAGGTTTTCCGAAACCTTCAACCATTTTCTTACTTTATGTGCTGAATTAAGTCTCAGTGTGAGTCGTTCGTAATTGGAACCAATGATAGTACCTTCTTGATTAAACCAACTGGCACTCATTGAATATTGATCCTTTTCAGTACCACCATCGATGGAAAGGTGATAATTCTGTATGGGGGCGTTGGCTTTAAATACCTCTTCCTGCCAATCTGTCTCTACTTGAGAATAATCAAAACCCTGAGGATTCAAGGTAGATTGAACCACTGGATAATAGGGTGATTTACCCAATCTGTAGGCTTGCAACCATTTATTGAAACCGTAGTTGTTGTAATAATTTCTTTCAGAAGCAACATTATTAAGAGAAATCAAAGTAGAAACAAACTCGTCTCTTTGCATCAAATCCAATTTATTCCATCGATTTTGGAATCCGGCATATGCACTCAAGCTGATATTGCTTTTGCCAGCTGAACCTTTTTTTGTTGTAACCAGTATAACACCATTAGCACCTCTCGAACCATAAATTGCGGTAGCAGAAGCATCTTTCAAAATTTCGGTAGATTCGATATCGTTTGGACTTAAAAAAGAGATATCACCTACGATAGTCCCATCTACTACAAAGATTGGTGAGCTGTTGTTAACAGTACCTATACCACGAATACGAATCGTAGCAGCAGCCCCAGGTTGTCCAGAATTTGCATTGACAGTTACACCAGCAGCTTTACCTTGTAAAGCCTGATCCAAACCTGCAGCTGGTGTTTTTTGCAAATCATCCGATTTAATCGAAACAACAGCACCGGTCAAATCGCTTTTTTTCATTGTTCCATAACCTATAGCCACCACTTCCTCCAACAGTCTACTCTCAGGGTCCAAAACCACGTTTAGATTTTTTTTGCCATTGACAACTATCAGTTGATCTTTGAATCCAATATAGGAAAATAGGATAGTAGCTTTGGATGGCACATTCAAGGAAAACTTACCATCTAAGTCGGTAATAGTGCCCATACTTTTATTTTCCTGCAGAACAACATTTACGCCCGGCAAGGGCAAGCCATCCTCCGAGGAAGTGACAGTTCCAATTATAGTCTGTAATTGAGAAAAGGCATCAGTACTTATAAGTACTACAAAAATTAAAGTTAACAGTTTCTTCATTGTCTTTCTTTTTAGAAATACCTGAGTGTAATGGGAATAATTTATTCCTCAACCCGGATATCCTTATTTCTTTGATAAACTTTGATGTAATCAACGATTAGTTTAGCATCACCTTGTTTCAAAGCAGTTATTTTGCTGGGATCCCAGATCTCAGGATAATTGCCACCAACAGCAAGGTTGAAAATAATAAAATAATTTCTATGAAAATAGTTTTGAGGACTTTGAATTGAATCTGAGCCTGAAATTGACATTTTAAAATAAGGTACAGGATTCAAGTCCTTGTCCAAATACATACGTATAGAGTCGGCATCCCAACAAAGAGTGTACAAGTGAAAATCATTTTGAATAGATGCATCAGCGGTTTTAAATTCTACAAAATTAGGATATTTCCCCCCATTGAAATTTTCACCCCAATGGCAGGCTCCATTGAAAATTCTATCCTGGGTACCTGCTTTTATCCCTGAATGATGCCCCATTTCCATTATATCGATTTCACCGCACTTTGGCCATCCAACAGAGTCGATATTATGTCCCAACAACCAAAATGCAGGCCATAAACCATCCGAAGTTTGGGGAAGTTTTATTCTGGCTTCGATTTTACCATATTTGAAATCGACTTTGTTTTTGGAGTTTATTCTACCAGATGTAAAGGATTTGGAACCCTGTGTTTGTTGCTTTGCAGTTAGCACCAAACAACTTTCACCCCTGTATTCCTCTATAGATACATTGTTGGGGTGATAATATTGCAATTCGTTATTTCCTCCACCAAAATCATTTTCTTCTATATTCCAGAAATTTGAATTCAATGTTTGAGTGTTAAAATTATCTTCCCAAACCAATTGATAATCTTGAGCAAGAATAGTCATCAATGACACACAGGAAAATAAAATATAAGTAATCAATTTAATCATTTGAAAAGAATTTTTATCCGGCAGCTTGATTGCTGCCGGATTGAAATATTAATAACGAACTAGCTTTGAAACTAGAGTTTCTCCATTTTGGAAACGTACTTTAACTAAATAACTCGCTTTTGATATTGATGAAAGGTTAACAATACCTTCATTTGAATTTAAATTCATAGAAAGCACTTCTACTCCCATCAAATTATAAATACTTACTTGACTGAATAATTCGCTTGAATTTAGAATTAGCGAATTAGACGCAGGAGAATAATTCATTTTAAAATCATTAAGGCTAACTGTTCCGGTAATTTCTGTAGGAGATCCAGAATGGAAATACAAATTGTCCATATAGAAAGTCTTATTAGTACCACCATCAAATTTGAATTGGAATACATCAGCAAAGTTTACGACTGAATAAGTAGACAAAGGAATATCAAACACATTCCACTCATTCGCTTTCAATGTACCTAAAGAGGTTGGAATTTCTAATCCAGGACTGATTGGAGTCAAACGAATTGCAGTTTCAGTAGTAGGATAAATATCCACATGCAAATAGGTCATTGAACTAGCATCCACATGAACACCCAACTCAATACCTTGGTAATTGAAATTAGAATATTTCATGGCAGGATTACCTCCCAATGTTGCTTCAGATGCAACTGTAGATTGTCCCCATCCTGGGAAGAAATTCGTATTCGCTACATTTGGGTAGGAATTACTATAGATTGAAATTACTTTAGAAAGATCATGCGTAGGTACTGGAGCTGAAGGAATAGAAGCCAAAGTGGTTGCATTGACAGTTTGTGGATTATTTGCTGCAGCATTACCTGAAGCATCCTTAGCTTCTACGCTGAAAGTATAAGCTGTTGATGCTGAAAGTCCACTAACAGTATACGATTTTTGAACAGCAGATACACCAGAAGTACTAACAACAGTTGGGCCATCACCGTAAGATATCGTATAATTAACAGAACCTGAATTATCAGAGGCGGTCAACAATAACTCTACAGCATCTGCAGCCACAGCCCCTACACTGACAGAGAATCCAGTTGGTGCTTCCGAATCAACTGTTGTGGTATTGTCGTAGAAATAGATATTATCTAAATATACTGTACCGTTGCCAACGATTTTAAATTGAAAAATATCCGAAAAATCTACACCAGTAAATTCAGTCAAATCAAAATCATAACTGTTCCATTGGTTTTGGACAGGAGTTTTACTAACTAAAAATTCTTTCGGTCCAGGACTGATTGGAGTAATTTGAAAAGCTGTACCATCTGCAGTCCAAACATCAATGTGTAGTTTTTTCATTGGCAATGCATTGACACTACCTGTCAATTGTGTACCTTGATAGTTGAGTGTTGCATACTTCAATGTTGCATTTCCAGCGATATCCACAGTGGATACGACAGTAGATTGTCCCCAGTTAGGGAAAAAGTCAGTTCCAGTAACACTTGTAAATGCATCACTAAAAATAGAAATAACACGATTGCTTTCCAAAGCAGGTGGTGTTGGTGCAGCAGTCGATGGTTGTGCTATCAATGAGATAGTACATACGCTCATAAATACTGCAAGCAGAAAAATTCGAGTAACTTGTTTCATGACATTAATTATTTAAAGGTTGATAATTTAAAATTGGAGCCTCACAAACGAGGAAACCGACTTTGCAAATTTAGAAGGTCCTGTAATTTTAACCAAATTTTTCACCACACAAGAACACAACACAGCCAAATTATTTCCTCACAATAACTCAACATATTATCTTATATATAACTCTTTTTCAATACTTTAATTAATTTTATGCTATACAACATAATTCAACATCCAATTCAACAATACAAAAAACTGTAAATTCATAAAAATTTCCAGAAATACACTACAGCATGAAAAGGGCCAAACGAACAGCATTTTTCTCTTTCCTCATCGTGATACTTTTGAATTGCATGCAAGTACAAGCATCGCATCCTTTAACACGTAATTTCAGTAAAAATGAATATGGGGCGGGAACGCAGAACTGGGCAATTGCACAGGATGAAGACAACATTGTCTATTTCGCCAACAACTCCGGTTTAATGAGTTATGATGGTAAAAACTGGGAGGTAATGCCTATTATTAATGGAACGCGGGTACATTCCATACTCTATGGCGGGGAGAGTATAATATATGCATCCACCTTTAATGATTTTGGTTATTTCAAGAAAGAATTTAATGGAAATCTGGTCTACAATTCCTTAGTGGATCAATTCAACATTAAAATTAAATCCTCCAATGAATTGACTAAAATCCACAAAATAGGGAATACCGTATTTTATCAAGGAGAAAGCACCTTATACGTTTATGATGGCAAACAGTTGACAAGTAGGAATCTCCCCTATATCATTAATTATTCAACTGCGGTGAATGATGTATTGTGGTTATCTTCCGACGAGTCCGGTTTGTTTATGATGAATGGCAATCAATTGTTTCAAGTACCTGGGTCAGAAATTTTGAAAGGTAAAAAGGTTAGATCCATTTTAGAGTTTTCAGATACGAAATATTTAATCACCACGTCGTTCAATGGCCTATATTTATTTGATGGAAAATCGATCAGCAAACTTAATCTTGAAATAGATCCATTTTTACGTGCAAATCAAGTCTTTTGCGCAATCCGGAACAAAGAATATATAGTTTTTGGGACTGTGCAAAGAGGTGTAGCGATTTATCACATGAAAACAGGCAATTTTAGTTTCGTAAACACGAATTCTGGGCTACAGAACAATACCATTTTGAGCATGATGTTTGACAACTACGACAATCTTTGGTTGGGATTGGACAAAGGGATAGACTTTGTCATGTTGAACAGTCCAATCAGGAATATTATCGGAGGAAATGAACAATATGGTTCAGGATACAGTTCTGCGATTCACAATGGGAAGCTTTATTTAGGTACAAATCAAGGATTGTATTGGATGGACTATCCAGTTCAAAACAGTCCAAATCCTACCAAAGTTAATATAGTGAAAGGGATGGAAGGTCAAGTCTGGAGTTTAAACATTATCAACGGAAGTTTATTTTGTGGCGACGACAATGGAGCGTTCATCATTGAGGGAACAAACATTCAGAAAATCGACGGATTATCTGGCACTTGGACTTTTAGAAAATCGAGAAAATTCGATGATATCATCATCGGTAGTTCCTACCAAGGATTATTTGTATTGAAAAGACACAACAATGCATGGAAATATTCTCATTTCATCAAGGGCAATTTTCACGAATCGAGCTTAATGTTTGAAGAAGACGATTTAGGTAATATATGGTTCAGCCACTGGCTTAAAGGCTTATTTAAATTAGAAATCAACGGAAGATACGATAGCATAACTAAGGTTACACATTTCAATGAGACCAAAGGATTTCCCAGCAACAGGTACAACACTGTATTTAATATTCAGAATCAATTACTGTTTTCTTCTGAAAAAGGGATTTACCATTTAAACGAGAAAACAGATAGAATGGAGTTACACAAGGATTTGAATGGATTATTCAATTCAACACCCCAATACATGCGTTTACATGGAGATAATAAAGGAAATATCTGGGCTATTTCGGGTAAATTTCTGGGTAGCGCAAACGTGAATGAAACAAATCCAGTGATGGACTCAGTGAGTTACAAAATACTACAAAGCAAGATTATCCCAGGTTTTGAACATCTTAATTTTATTTCTGATGATGAACTTATCTTGAGCACTGAAGAAGGTTTCAGTCTAATAAACACTAAATTAAAGATAAAAACAGAAGATAAATTCAGATTATCATTCACAAGTATCAGTACAATGAGCGAAAATTTGGAAAGGATAAACATTAGCACAATTTCAGACAACAAACCGGTTGAAATTGAACACAAAAACAACAATATTCGATTCGAATTCACTGCTCCAGAATTCAGGATGAACAACACAGTGGAATATAGCTATTTACTTGAGAACTACGACAAGCAATGGTCTTCACCCAATACAGAGCACATCAAAGAATACAATAAACTACCTAGAGGTAATTATGTTTTTAAGATAAAAGCAATCAATACCCTGACAAATGAAGTGAATACGAGCAGCTATGGTTTTACGATACTTCCTGCTTGGTATGAAACAAAAACTGCCATTTTCTTTTACCTGTTGTTTATATTGTTTGCTTTATTTGGAATGGTTTGGTTTATCAACCATAGATCCAGTTTAGGAGCTAAACGGATGGAGGAAATCAAGGAGTTGGAATTACAAGAGAAACAAAAACTATTTGATGAGGAGAATACCGCAAAAAGACGTGAGATCAAAGAGTTAAGAAATCAGCAATTACAGTATGAACTTCGACATAAATCTCAAGAATTAGCAAGTTCAACAATGAATTTAATTCGTAAAAATGAAATCTTGATTGATGTAGTGAATACATTTTCCAAAACTGTAGATGAGATCAAAAACAAATCCGACGAAAAACAAATAATGAATCGTCTGCTTAAGATGGAAAGAAGTATACGTGAAAATATAGAAAGTGACAATAACTGGAAAAAATTCGAAGAAAACTTCGACATGGTTTATGAAAATTACTTGAAACGCTTGGGAGAGTCATATGGCGATTTAAACATGACAGACAAAAAAATTTGTGCTTACATAAAGATGAATTTATCATCCAAAGACATGTCACCTTTACTCAACATGTCAGTTCGAAGTATAGAAACCAACCGCTACAGGATTAGGAAGAAGCTAGGTTTGAACAGAGAGCAGAACCTAACAGAATTCCTACAGAAATTCTAAGTTCGATTGAAAAAAAGCACTTTACTTGGTTATTTTGACTCAAAATTTACAAACCATTCCAAAAAAAACTGTCTTACAACCAGGTTGTAAGACAGTTATGGTATTGTACAAATTACAAATTACAATTGAGGTCCAGAAGGAATCAATGCAATAGCATCATCATTGTCGCAATATTGTTTGAAGTTGGCAATATATTTAGCAGCCAAAGATTTTGCTTTCGTTTCCCATTCAGCCACATCAGCGTAAGTGTCACGAGGGTCAAGAATTTCAGTATCTACATTGTTCAAAGTTTTCGGAGCAACCAGATTCAAGATTGGAATATGAGTAGTTTCAGCATTCTCAATAGAACCATCAATGATTGCATCGATAATAGCACGTGTATTTTTCAAAGAAATACGTTTACCGGTACCATTCCAACCAGTATTTACCAAATAAACTTTCGCATCATGTTCTTTTGCTTTGCCTATCAAAGTTTTTGCATACATAGTTGGATGCAAAGTAAGAAAAGCTTCCCCAAAAGCAGGAGAGAAAGAAGGAACAGGTTCTGTAATACCACGTTCAGTACCAGCTAATTTGGAAGTAAAACCAGACAAGAAATGGTATTGTGCAGATTTCTCATCCAAGATAGATACAGGAGGCAACACTCCAAATGCATCCGCAGATAGATAAATAATCTTATTTGCATGACCCGCACGGGAAGGAGAAACAATTTTATTGATATGATAAATTGGATATGAAACACGGGTGTTTTCTGTTTTTGAAGCCTCTTTTGTATAATCACAAACTCCATCTTCATTCACAGTAACGTTTTCCAACAAAGCATCACGACGGATAGCTCTCCAGATATCAGGTTCTTTATCTTTTTCAAGGTCAATTACCTTAGCATAACATCCACCCTCGTAGTTGAATACTCCGTTATTGTCCCAACCATGCTCATCATCACCTATCAAATAACGTTTAGGATCTGCAGATAAAGTTGTTTTACCAGTTCCAGACAAACCGAAGAAAATTGCAACGTCACCATCTTTTCCTACATTGGCAGAACAGTGCATAGAAGCCATACCTTTCAATGGCAAATAGTAGTTCATTAAGGCAAAGATACCTTTCTTCATTTCACCACCATACCAAGTTCCACCAATTACTTGCATTTTACGAGTCAAATCAAACAAAGTAAATACCTCTGAGTTTAAACCCTGTTCTTTCCAATTTGGATTCGATGTTTTTGATCCATTCAAGCACACAAAATCAGGTTCTCCGTAATTTGCCAATTCAAAATGAGAAGGACGAATAAACATATTTGTTACAAAATGAGCTTGCCATGCAACTTCCATCACAAAACGTACTTTCAATCGAGTATCTTCGTTTGTTCCGCAGAAAGTATCAACTACATAAAGTCTATCTGCTGTTGAAAGTTGAGTAGTCACTAAGTTCTTACAATGATCAAATACCTCAGGTGTAGTTGGTCTGTTAATATTTCCATCCCACCACAAATGTTCATCCGTAGTTGCATCCTTCACAAAATATTTATCTTTTGGTGAACGACCAGTAAATTTTCCAGTATCTACAGAAACAGCACCAGTAGTTGTCAATATTCCTTTCTCAAATCCTTCGTTTGCAGGATCAATTTCAGCTTGAAACAATTCTTCGTAAGTAGGATTGTGTAGAATCTCAAAACTACCAGCAATGCCATAAATGCTTAAATCCAAATTTGCCATTTTTTTCCTTTTAATTAGTTGTTATATAACGATTTTCAATTCCTTAAAAAACTCTCAATGTGTAATACAGATACAAAAGTAAGTTATTTTTCTCTACGAAAAAAAGAATTAAAGAAAAATTTCCATAATTAGTGAAAAATATTTTTTATTGACCAATTTTAAGAGACTTACTATAACAAAAATATATTATTTTTGTACTAATTGTATAATAATCTCGCAATTTCTTTAAAATGCACATCAAAATTGTAAACAAATCCAAGCACGATCTTCCACAATATGCTACCCTTTGGTCGGCAGGAATGGATATCAGAGCTAATCTCGATCAAGCAATAAGTCTGTTACCTTTGGAGCGTAAATTAATCCCAACTGGACTTTTCATCGAACTGCCCGAAGGATATGAAGCACAAATAAGACCAAGAAGTGGACTCGCTTTGAAAAAAGGCATTACAGTATTAAACTCTCCCGGAACTATAGATGCTGATTACAGAGGAGAAATCGGAGTAATTTTAATCAATTTATCAAATGAAACATTTGTGATTGAAGATGGAGAGCGAATTTGTCAAATGGTCATAGCTGAACATGCAAAAGCAGAATGGATTGAGGTTGATAATTTGAATGATACAGAACGAGGTGCTGGTGGATTTGGCCATACTGGCAAAAAATAATCCTGAATGTTTAAACAATTACTTGCATACATATTTTTATTGATACCAATCTTCAGTTGGTCTAGTTCCAAAAAGAGTGATATTCAACTTTCTTTTCCAAACGACAGTTTGGAAAGAGTCTTTATTCAAAACTTTTACGATGGCATTCAACTAAAAGAAGAGAATAATCATATCCTGGCTAAGAGTTTCTTTCTCAAATGTGCTGAAATAAAACCTAACGACCCATGTGTCAATGCTGAAATATCTGTTATTTACTCCATTCAGGACTCTACTGAGTTAGCAATATCCTATATGGAAAAGGCAGTCAATGGAATGCCAAACAATAAATGGTTTGCTAAACGATTGATAGGCATTTATGCTACTGCAAAGAATTTTGACAAAGCGGTATCTCTTGCCGAAAGATTACATAAAAACAAACCTTATGACGAAGAATTTTTTGAAATTCTTATATCATTATACAAGCAAACAGAACAATTCAAACCTGCATTGAAGCTACTCGATGGATTGGAAAAAATAAATGGAATAAACGAAAGAGTTTCATTGGAAAAGTTCAGATTGCATATGCTTTCTAACAAACCAGACAAGGCACTTTTCGAAATTGAACGATTGACTAAGAAATTTCCTAAGGATCATCGATATAAGGTTTTCTTAGGTGATATTTATTTAGATAGAAAACAACCGGCGAAAGCTTTGGAATATTATGACCAAGTAATTAAAGCAGAACCCCAAAATCCTGATGTTTATTTGTCCCTGTCGGAATATTATAAATCCATTGGAGACGAAAAGAAAGCATCCGAATTTATCGTTTTGGCTATAAAGAACCCGAATCTCGAGTTGGAAACTAAAATGGATATTTTGAGTAAACACATTGAGAAACTGTTGAACCAAAATGAAAAAATTGAAAGCACAGAAGAACTTTTCAAACTTCTTGTAGAAAATTATCCATTGGAAGAACGCGTATTTAATCTTTACAGTGCTTTTTTATTGTATCAAAACAGAAAAGACGAAGCGATCGATATTCTAAGAGTTAGTTGTAATTTACAGCCGCAAAACAGTCAGAACTGGATTTCATTAGCTCAAATTTACTTTGGAAAAGAGGAAAATGATTCTGCATTGACTGTCATTAACGGAGGATTGGTTTACAGTCCAGAGGATTATGACTTAAGATATCTGAAAACAATACTTCTTAACTTACTGGGAAGAAACCAGGATGCTCTGGATCTAAACAAGGAAACACTTGGATTGTTGGAGAAACAAGGTGATTTAACCCGTAAAAGTGACCTATTAGCTCAGAATGCAGAAATATACATGAAATTAGGGAACAAGGATTCGGCATTTATATCCTTTGAACAATCCATTTTATTGAAACCAGACAATGCAATGGTATTGAACAATTTTGCGTATTATCTTTCAGAAGAAAACATCGATTTATCAAAAGCAGAAAAGATGAGTGCACAGACAGTGAATTCTGATCCTACCAATAGTACATATCTCGACACCTACGCTTGGATTTTTTACAAACAAGGAAAATTTTCTCTCGCTAAGTTCTATATAGAAAGAGCTATAGATAATCTAAAAGATAAATCCTCATCTCCAGTGATTTATGAACATTATGGCGACATACTATGGATGAGTGGAAGCGACAATAAAGCGCTGGAAATGTGGCAAAAAGCAAAAGAAATAGGTGGAGAATCTGCTGAATTACAGACAAAGATAGACAACAAAGGATGGAAAAGGTAAGTTTTAAATATCTACTGTTTCTACTCCCTATCTTTTTTGTGGGTTGTTCTGCTATACAGAAACTGACACAATCCAGTCCAAAACACCTTAATTGGGAACAAACTGTTCAACTTGCTCCTAGCTTTCAATCGATGGAATGGAAGAATGCGAAAGCCGAAATTGAATTTGGCTCACAAAAGTTCAACAGTCCGATTCAAGCAAAATTCATGGTCGACTCAGCCATACATTTGTCTGCAACTCCTTTCTTTGGCATGGAAATGTTTAAAGTGGAGTTGCAAAAAACAAGCATAAGCGTTTACGACAAGATAAATAAAAAGACCTATGAAGTTGATTTCAACCTAATTGATAGTTTGAGTGGGAACAGTTTTATATTTGACAATCTTCAAGATTTACTCTCCAACAGGCCTTTTATATATGCTCCTGCACCCAAAGTAAAAATGAAGAAAACCCTACGAAATGATTCTGTTTTCTGGTCGGTTGATCGAAAAACAACCAACCAAACAATTAGCTTAGACAAAAAAGGAAGAATGATTGAAGCATTGATTCAACCTAACAATGCTGATCGTATGATTAAAGTTATATATTCCAAATTTGAGAAATGGGATAATAAATTATATCCTGAACAGATAGATATTCAAATTCACAATAAATCAATTCAACTTAGATTAAGTTTATCACTTCATAAAATTATATTTAATAATCAATTAAATTTGCGATACGAACAACCTGAGAATTATATCAGAGTTCCAATATCCACACTCTTATAAAATGAAAATTCGATTTTATATCTTACATATGCTTTTGCTTGCAAGTTTGGCTTCATTTGCTCAAACAGTAAAGGAATTGGAAGCACAACGAAAGGCAACTCTAAAGCAATTAGAGTCGAGTACCCGTATTCTCAATGAAACCCAGAAGGATAAAAAAGTAACTTTAAATAAAATAAACTTACTAAACCGAAATATCAATCAACGCAAAAAGTTGATTGACAATATCAACAAAGAGATAGAGGTATTGGATACTGAAATGGAAAAGTTGAACGGTGAGAAACGGAATTTACAATCCAAATTAGACATACTCAAAGACGACTATGCGGCTATGGTACGTGAAGCCTATGTCAATCGAAGTATTTACAGCAAAATCATGTTTGTACTGTCCGCTGAAAGTTTTGATCAGTCATGGAGACGACTTCGGTACATTCAGGAATTTACAGAATACCGTAAACAACAGGCTGCACAAATTACAAAAACGAAAAATCAGATTGAACAAAAAACGCAGCAAATGACTGAACATAAATTTACCAAAATAGATGTGGTAAATCAGAAACGTCAAGAGACAAACAAATTAGCTGCAGACCAAAAGAAAGAAAGTCAGGTTCTGAATGGTTTATCCAAAAAAGAAAAAAAATTAATGGCTGATATCAAGGTACAAAAGAAGAAAGCCAATGACTTGAACAATAGAATTGAACGTATTATCGCAGAAGAAATCAGGAAAGCAGAAGAAAGTCAAAAGAAAACCGCAGCCAAAGAAAGTAAAACAGAGAAACCCTCTGGTCCTGCAACAACCAAAAAATCGACTGTAGAATACAGTATGACAAAAGAGGAGAAATTACTTTCTGGTAGCTTCGAAAACAACAGAGGAAGATTGCCTTGGCCCACAGACAAAGGGTTTATCAGTGGAAGATTTGGGGTGCAATCACATCCTGTATTGAAATACATCACTACCAACAATAAGGGTATTTATATTCAAACACCAGCCAAAACAAACGCCCGGGCAGTATATGATGGGGTTGTAACCCAAAGATTTTCTGTGCCTGGAAGTAATTTTGGGGTAATCATTAAACATGGTCAATACCGTACTGTGTATGCAAATCTGGTTGACATCTACGTGTCAGTTGGCCAGAAAGTAAAAACCAAAGACAGCATAGGTCGTATTTACACAGATACGGAAGACAGCAATAAAACAGAACTTTATTTCCAAATTTGGAAAGATAAAACCATTCTCAACCCTGAAGGTTGGATAAGTAAATAAAGGAAGATTATGGAAGAATTGAATCAGTCAATGGTCGAATATGGCGACAGCAATATAGTAACACTCGAAGGGTTGGAACATGTTCGCCGTCGTCCTGGGATGTATATTGGAAAACTTGGCGACGGAAGTCATTCAGACGACGGTATCTATGTATTGCTAAAAGAAGTACTCGACAACTGTGTGGATGAATATAGAATGGGAGCTGGGAAACAAATCAATGTGACAGTCAAGGACGGAATTGTTGAAATTCGGGACTTTGGTCGAGGCATTCCATTGGGTAAAATGGTGGATGCTGTATCCATTATGAATACGGGTGGAAAATATGATTCGAAGGCTTTCAAAAAATCTGTTGGGTTGAATGGTGTAGGAACAAAAGCAGTGAATGCCCTTTCCAGCAAATTTATAGTACAAAGTTTTCGCGATGGCCAATCCCGAAAAGCTGAATTCGCACAGGGTAAATTGGTGACAGATTCAGGCATTTTTGAAGACAGCACCGAAAGAGGCACCTATGTCCACTTTACTCCCGACACTTTGATGTTTGAAAATTACAAGTACAATTCGGAGTATATTGAAACCATGCTTCGCAATTATGCTTATCTGAATACCGGACTTGCAATTCATTTCAATGGTAAAAAGATTTCATCTAAAAATGGATTACTGGATCTTTTGAACGAAAACATTACAGCTGAAACGCTTTATCCTATCATCCACATGAAGGATGAAGATATAGAAATCGCTTTTACACATACAGATCAATACGGGGAAGAGTATTATTCTTTTGTAAACGGGCAACACACAACGCATGGCGGAACTCATCAAAGTGCTTTCAGAGAGGCTGTAGCTCGTACAATTAAAGAGTTTTACAATAAAAACTTTGAACTGACCGACATACGCAATGGAATTGTTGCTGCCGTTGCTATCAGTGTAGAGGAACCCGTATTTGAATCACAAACAAAAACTAAATTAGGTTCACGTGATATGGGCAAGGATGGTGTTTCTATCAGTAAATTTATTTCCGATTTTCTAAAAAAGGAGTTGGATAACTATTTGCATCGAAATACAGAAACTGCAAATACCCTGATGCAAAAGATTCAGGACTCAGAAAAGGAAAGAAAAGCAATTGCCGGGGTAACTAAAATAGCTCGTGAAAGAGCAAAAAAAGCAAATCTACACAATAGAAAATTAAGAGATTGCAGGGTACATTTTAATGATTCGAAGGGTGAAACCGACAAATCAACCATTTTCATCACTGAGGGAGATTCAGCCAGTGGTTCTATCACCAAAAGTCGTAACGTAAATACCCAAGCGGTATTCAGTTTAAGAGGTAAACCATTGAACAGTTATGGATTAACCAAAAAGATTGTGTATGAGAATGAAGAGTTCAATCTTTTGCAGGCTGCGTTGAACATAGAAGATGGTATCGATGGACTTCGCTACAACAAAGTAATTGTTGCAACAGATGCTGACGTGGATGGGATGCACATTCGATTGCTTTTGATTACCTTCTTTCTACAATTCTTCCCTGATTTGATCAAAAAGGGCCATGTACATATTCTTCAAACACCTTTGTTTAGGGTTCGTAATAAAAAAGAAACTATCTATTGCTATTCTGAAGAAGAACGAATCCAGGCGATTAACAAATTAGGACCAAATCCAGAAATTACCCGATTCAAAGGATTGGGTGAAATATCACCTGATGAGTTCAAGCATTTTATAGGTGAAAATATGCGATTAGAGCAAGTTTCACTGAAGAAAGAAGATGCCGTTGGCGATTTATTATCGTTCTTTATGGGTAAGAACACCTCAGAAAGACAGAATTTTATCATCGACAATCTTGTGGTAGAAGAGGATGTTTAATACGGACGAACAGTTTATGAACCAGGCTTTGAATGAAGCCAAGAAAGCCCTGGCGAAAGAAGAAGTGCCCATCGGCGCGGTTGTCGTTTGTCAAGGTAGAATTATTGGACGAGGTCATAACCTGACTGAAACGCTAACCGACGTCACTGCACATGCTGAAATGCAAGCCATAACTGCGGCATCACAGTTTCTGGGAGGAAAATATCTGAAAGATTGCACGCTTTATGTCACTGTAGAGCCCTGTGTTATGTGTGCAGGAGCTTTGGGCTGGTCACAAATATCAAGAATTGTTTATGGTGCAAGTGATGAAAAAAGAGGATATGCAAATTTTGCTCCCCAAGCTTTGCATCCGAAAACAACAATTCTTTCTGGGATTATGGAAAATGAATGTGCTGAATTAATGCGCAATTTTTTTCTCAACAAAAGGTAAATTATCGCCCAAATAATCCTATTTTTAGGCTCCCAACTTATACACTTTGAACATTAGTCTCTATGCTGAATGTCTATAAAGCCTCGGCAGGTTCTGGTAAGACCTTTACTCTGGCAAAAAAATACATCACTCTACTTTTCGATCCCAAAAGAGAGAAAAATTATCGTCATATCCTGGCTGTGACATTCACCAACAAAGCAACTGATGAAATGAAAACCCGTATCGTTGCTGAGTTACATAAATTGGCATCAGGTGCTGAATCGAGTTATGCTGCTGATTTAATGAAAAGTTATGACCTAAGCAATGAGCAACTACAAAAGAAATCAAAATCAATTCTAAACGACTTATTATTCGATTATTCCTCCTTCTCTATTTCCACTATCGATAAATTCTTTCAACAAGTCATACGTTCTTTTGCCCGTGAGATTGGTGTAAATGGAAGTTATCAGCTAGAATTGGATAGCGTACAAGTTTTGGATCAAGCTGTTGACAATTTATTTATCGAACTCAACAATTCTGAGAACAAACAATTGTTGCAATGGCTGATCCAATATGCTGAAGAGCAGATACAAGAAGGTAAAAGTTGGAACATACGACAGAATATTTTTAGTATAGGCACAGAAATTTTCAAGGAAAGTTACCAACACAAAGCAGAAGCTACTCGGGAAAAGCTACATGACAAAGCTTTCTTGGATTCATTTAAAAAAGAATTGAAACAGATTCGGGAGAACTTTATCCTGAAAGCAAAATCATTAGGAAAAGAAGGTGTAGAAATCTTGAGTCGTTATGGTTTAGATCCTTTGGATTCAAAAAACAAGTCACTGGACTATCTGAATAAAATTCAAAAAACACTGAAAGAACCAGGGAAGTATTTTATAAAAATTGCAGATAATGTAGAAGAGTGTTACAAAAAAAGTGACAGCAATGATATTAAGGAAAAATACAAGTCAGCATATTCAGACGGTCTACATAGAGTTGTCTTAGACTTGATTCAATTATTCGAAATCGATATAATAGAATTTAACACTGCAAATATTATCTATTCCAAACTCCACTCCTTGGGTATACTTACCGATTTGGCAATTGAACTTCGGAAGCTTACAGTGGATGAGAATATCATGTTGATAGCTGATTCAAACTTACTTTTAAATAAGATTATTGATAATAGCGAGGCTCCTTTTGTGTATGAAAAGACAGGTTTGAAGATTGACAATTTTATGATTGATGAATTTCAAGACACTTCTGGATTGCAATGGCAGAATTTTCTTCCATTGATACAGAATTCAATGGCAAACAATAATGAGAATTTGGTTGTTGGCGATATCAAACAAAGTATTTACAGATGGAGAAGTTCGGAATGGAGACTATTGAAAGAAAAAATCTATGATGACTTTAGGGCTGATCAGATAAAAAACTTTGAACTTAATGACAACTGGCGTAGTGACAAGGAAATTGTAGAATTCAACAACCTGTTTTTCCGAGAAACATCTTCCTTATTACAACAGAAACTAAACGAGCAGCTCGACAACGGAGGGACCAAAAATGAAATACTTCCTCTTTACACTATCATCAATGAGGCATATGCTGATTTAAAGCAGAATGCAGCCAAGAAAGATACTAAGGGATATGTTAGACTAGAGTTCCTGGAGACTATGGAAACAGATGAGGAGGAAGTCGAGAATCCAAGTTGGCAGAAAACAAGTATGCAAAGAATGGTTGAAGATATAGAAGATCTTCAAAGTCGCAATTTTAATCCTGGTCAGATTTGCATTCTGGTTAGAGAAAAAAAAGAGGAGAAAATGATAGTTGAATTTCTTCTTAAATACAAAAATTCAGAGAAGGCTAATAAAAATTTCAAATACGACATAGTGAGTCAGGAGGGACTGTTAGTCAAAGTTGGCAGTACCGTTCGATTTCTGATATCCACACTGCATTTGATACAAAATCCTGAAGATAAAATTCATTTTACTATACTCAGAAATGAGTCTGACAAACTTAATGTTCAGAAAAACGATCTATTAGAGAAGATTGAATCGGCAAAGAGTCTTGGCCAAATCTCTTTGTTTGAACTGGTAGAGCATTTGATAAGAACATTTAGTTTTGGTGCTATCAAAGATGAAATAATATTTCTACAAAGTTTCCAAGACATCATTTTTAAATTCAGCAAGAATAGAACTTCTGATCTTAACAGCTTTCTTCAATGGTGGGAGAAAAATGAAAACAAACAGTTCATACCAGTTCCAGAAAGCAATCAAGCCATCCGGATTATGACCATTCACAAATCAAAAGGTTTGGATTTTGATGCAGTAATAGTCCCGTTTTTCAATTGGAAGCTCAATGGTGACAAGCGGTCTTTGATCTGGTGTCCAATGACAAATGAACCCTTCAATCAACTTCCACTCATCCCTGTCACCTATGTAAAAGAACTTGCAAAAAGTCATTTTGCACCGCATTATTACACTGAATTGATGCAATTCTATGTCGACAATCTCAATTTGGCTTATGTAGCATTTACAAGACCAAAGCACGAATTAATTGCCTATTCGGTACTACCAAAACCAAACAAGAATCCCAATGAAATAACCATCAACACCATAGGGAGTCTTGCCTTTAAGACAGCCATGAATTTGGATTTGGTTGAATTTGAGTTTGGTGTCAAAACAGTATTTGAACCGAAGAAAGACAGCAAGCATCTTGGTCAGTCCATTTCATACCCATCAGCAGCCACAGGCAACAGACTTAGGTTAAAGCACAACTTAATGATGTCGGCTGCAGAATCCGACTGGAACAATCCAATAGGTCACGGTACTATGATGCATGAACTCCTACAAAGGATTCAAAAAACAGCTGATTCTGAAATTGCCTTAATGGAAATGCATAGAGAAGGTAAGATAGATGAAAAGGAAATGGAGTTGATGCGCACAGAATTAATCCATTTTTGGGAAATCGAGGGAGTCAAAGAATGGTTCGACGATAAATATCAGGTTTTAAATGAGCGAAGTATTTTAACTCCCAAAGGCAGTTTCTATCGTCCCGACCGGATTATCATCCATGAGAACAAAGCGATAGTTATTGATTACAAATTCGGGGAAAATGAATTACCCAAGCACCACAAACAAATAGCAAACTATAGAAGTCTTTTGACCCAGATGGGATACCAAACCGAGGCCTATCTTTGCTATGTTGGATTGAAAAAAGTCGTATCTTTGCAGTTGCAATAATTTCAAATGAACAAGAAACTAATTATTTTCGACCTTGATGGCACTTTGTTGGATACCATCGAAGATTTAGCAAATGCTACCAATCATGCACTGACACAATTCAACTTACCTACACATCCAGTGGAAGCCTTCCGATTTTTTGTGGGCAATGGTATCAATAATTTAATTCTAAAAGCCCTACCTGAAGATAAAAAGAACCAGGACAATGTATCGATGTTACGTCCCGAATTTCTGAAATACTACTATGCACATGGAGAAGAATGCACAAAACCATATGCTGGAATATCAGAACTAATAAAGGAACTAAAATCCAAGGGTTATTTACTAGGTGTGGCCTCCAACAAAATTCACCAGGCAACAGTTACATTGGTTGATGAGTATTTTGGAGAAGGAACTTTTCACAAAGTTTATGGACAAAGAGAGAATATTGCAATCAAGCCAGACCCCTCTGTTTTAATACAGATAATGGATGAATTGCAAGTGGAGAAAGAAAATGTACTCTATATTGGAGACTCAGGAGTTGATGCTGCAACAGCTATCAATGCAGGAGTCGATTTTATTGGAGTATTGTGGGGATTTCGTCCCGAAAGCGAGCTTAGAGCTGCAGGTGCAATAAACTTTATAAAGAAGCCCTCAGAACTTAGCTCAATTCTAGTTTAAAATAAATATCAAATTAAAAATAAAAACATGTTTAAAACAAATCAGTATTTCGATGGAAAAGTAGTTTCTGTCGGATTGGAATCAACAGAAGGCACAGCAACTGTGGGAGTTATGGCAGCCGGAGAATACGAATTCGGCACTTCAACTGTAGAAGTAATGACCGTAATTTCAGGAGCATTGACAATTCAGCAACCAGGTGAAACAGAGTGGAAAACTTACAAAAAATTCGAAAGCTTCGTTGTCGACAAAGACGTGAAATTCAAAGTAAAATGCACTGAAGACACTCCTTATCTTTGTTTGTATAAGTAAGCAACATGCCTCAGGCTTCAAGCTTCAAGCCAATACAAAAATGCAACATGCCTCAGGCTTCAAGCAAATACAAAATACAGCTTGAGGCATGAGGCATGAGGCTTAAAACTTTTTCATCCCAATAATCTCCCTAACCTCACGGATTGTTTTTGCCGCATTGGCCTGCGCTTTCTCTTTACCCATGCGAGCCACTTTGTTTACATAAGCTTCATCAGCCAAAGTAGCTTTGATTTTCTCTCTGAAAGGCTCTGTAAAATTAATCATATCCACCGCCAATTGTTTTTTCATATCTCCATAGCGGATCTGACAATTGTTGTACATATCATTGAAGTAATCATAGGTTTCCTTGTTTGAAACCACACTCATCAACTGGAAGATATTTTGGATTACTTCAGGTTTATCCTGGTTCATCTCTGTAGGTCCAGCATCTGTAACAGCCTTCATTACTTTTTTACGGATTACTTCAGGTTCATCAGCAAAATAAATTGCATTGCCTTCACCCTCCGATTTACCCATTTTACCGCTACCATTCAAACCCGGAATTTTCACCAATTGTTGACCAAAATTATAAGCCTGAGGTTCAGGGAAGTAATCCACTTTATACATTCTATTGAACCTATTTCCAAAAGTGCGCGTCATTTCCAGATGTTGTTCCTGATCTTTACCTACGGGTACTTTGGTTGCACGATGCAGCAGAATATCAGCAGCCATCAAAGTCGGATAAGTCAACAGACCTGCGTTCACATTCTCCGGCTGTTGACGGATTTTATCTTTGAAAGAAGTGACACGTTCCAATTCTCCAAGATAAGCATTCATATTGAAGAATAAATATAATTCTGCAACCTCAGGAACGTCACTCTGAACATATAAAGTAGCCTTTTCAGGATCTAAACCTGCAGCCAAATATTCAACCAATATTTGCTTTACATTTCCGTGAAGGTCACCCGGTGTGGGATGAGTAGTTAAGGAATGATAATCTGCAATGAAGAAATAGCAATTATGCTCATTCTGCATTTCAATAAAATTACGAAGTGCACCAAAATAATTTCCTAGGTGCAAATTTCCGGTGGGGCGAATCCCACTTACAACTGTTTCCATTAATTGCTTTGTTAAAAAACAAACAAGTTGACAGTCACCCGACAACTTGTTGTGATTGAAATAATATGTTTATTCTATTGGAACTGAACGACGTATGCGTTGATCAAGTGAAGTCAATGTTTCAGTTGAAGCCACTCCAGGAATTTCCTGAATTCTACCGTTTAGCAATTGCATTAAATGCTCATCGTTTTTCGCATACAACTTTATCAGAATAGTATAATGACCCAAGGTATACTGAGATTCAACAATCTCCGGTATATTTTCCAATTCATTCACAACCTCTTTGTACATAGACCCTCTTTCAAGTGTAATACCTACATACACACAGATTTGGAAACCCAATGATTTTGGATTCACTGTATATCCAGAACCTGTAATTACATTCATATCGATTAAGCGTTGAACTCTTTGGTGAATTGCAGCCCTCGATACACCACACTCTTCAGCCACATCTTTAAAGGGCATTCTTGCATTTTGAGTGATAATTCTCAAAATTTTTCGATCAAGTTGGTCGATTTTCTCCATAATATTGTCTGTTTATATAGTCTGATTAAAGACCAAACAAAATTACTGATTTAATTTTAAAAATGAAAGAAATCCACCTTATAAAAAGTGGATTTCCTTAATTTTTGTATACTTTTCACTCAAATTCATTTCATTTGTCAAGCAAATTTGAGTTAGACCTACAATTATTATTTCTCTATACTCAACAATTCTACTTCGAAAATCAAAGCTGAGAATGGAAGAATTTTTCCACGGTTTTGAGCAGCATATGCAAGGTTCTGTGGAATATAGAATTTGAATTTAGAACCAACTGGCATTAATTGCAGACCTTCGGTCCAACCTGGAATAACCTGATCAACTCCGAAAGTCGCTGGTTCTTTACGTTCAACTGAGCTATCAAATACAGTTCCATCAACCAAAGTACCATGATAATGCACTTTCACTTGGCTAGTATCAGATGGCAAAGCACCAGTTCCTTTTTTGATGATTTCGTATTGCAAACCAGTTGCAGTAGTGACAACACCTTCACGTTTCGCATTTTCTTTCAAGAAAGTTTCACCTGCCAATTTGTTGTCTTTGTATTGTTCTTCTACTTTACGACTTTGGATTGCCTCCATTGTAGAATTGAAATAAGTTTGAGCAGCTTGAACATCCATACCGGTTTTTTCATCCAAGATACCATTAATTAAACCTTGACGGATCAATTTATAATCCACAGTCAATGCAGAATCTCCATAAAAATCAGGAGCAGTTTTCAATTGAGTACCGATAGATTTTCCCAATTCAGCAACAGAAGCCAATTCTTGATCAAGAGCTTCCTCTTTTAGACCAGCTTTGATACCTTCCAATAATGCTTTTAAGTTCTCACCTGTTGAATCATTTTGCAAATGATATTGTTTAATAATTTTACCATTGGCATAACCAAGGGCATAATTTAAACTATCGATTTCTGAACCCAGGCTTACTGATTTGGGCTTATCGCTTGTACAAGAAGTCAAGATCAAAGCTGAAACAGCAAATACAGACAATATAATTTTTACGCTTTTCATTTTTTCTGATTTTAAATATTTGACCTCAATTATCTAGGAGCTTGAGCTTTACTTACTGCTACTTGCACTACAGAGTCGGCAACTTGAGCACTCATTACATCTTCATACTCATTAAGTGCATTGATAATTCCTTGTAAAATTAGCTTTTCATCACCTACCAAAGTAGAATCACCAAACAAACCAGGATTTGTTTGATTTTTTACATATTGTCCTACTTGTACACCTAAGTTATACATTTCGCCTTTGTCTTCTGCTTTATAAGCTTTGTCCAACGCATCAATAAATGCTTTTAATTTCAAGCCTTTTTCATCTTCTTGGAATTGCATTTTTTTGAATTCGCCACCCTGCCATACAGCAAGAGTATAGTTCACACTGTCGTTAAGGCTTTCTAATTTCACTTCTTTAGAAGACACTCCACCGCAAGAGCTCAAAAGCACTACAGAAAAGGAGATAGCTGCCAATAACAAATAAGCTGTCTTTTTCATTTGTAATTAATTTATTTATTTTTTGAATTATTTTTTTTGTAAACGGAGCAAGGATTAATTCAATTCCAATTCCTTCACTTGATCTTTGATTGATGCAGGATTGATATCCAAAAGTTCCACGATAAAAACCAAAGTTGCGTAAGGAGGAATTACACCACCTGCTCCTTGTTCTCCATAACCTAAATCATAAGGGATGTAGAATTTATATTTTGCACCAGGTGACATCAACATCACACCTTCAGTCCAGCCCTTGATTACTTGATTCAAGGCAAACTCTATAGGTTCACCACGATCATAAGAACTGTCAAATTTAGTTCCGTCCAAAAGAGTACCTTCATAATGCACTTTCACATTATCAGTTGCCGCTGGCTTAGGGCCAATGGTATCTTTCAGAATTTCATATTGCAAACCGCTAGCTGTAGTAAAAACACCTGGTTTTTTGGCATTTTCAGTTAGGAATACTTCACCTTCAGATTTCTTCACATTCGACTCATCCGCTTGTGCTTGTTGGAAATATCCATTCAAGTAATTGTTGATTGAGTCCTTGGTCATATATACAGTATCCGCCTTAAGAGCAGCATTTAATCCCTGTACAAACAAATCAAGATTGTACTTTCCTCCAGGAAGTGTTTTCAATTTTTCTGCAAAATCAAAACCAACATTTGCACCAAGAGCATAGCTCATAGTATCAACCTTGCTAGTCAACACTAAAGCTGATTTGTCTTTATCTTTTTTGTTTTTCTTTGTTTTTTTCTCAGCGAATGCAGTAGTCATTACCATGACTGCCAAGATAAGAGTGATTACTTTTTTCATTTTTTATTCAAGGGTTAATTATAAAATTTCAATAAGTTCTACTTCGAATACCAAAGTAGTATGAGGACCAATGGACTGTCCGGCTCCCTGTGCACCATAGGCAAGATCAGACGGGATAAACAATTTCCATTTAGATCCTACAGGCATTAGTTGCAAAGCCTCTACCCAACCTGAAATCACTTGGGTAACACCAAAAGTAGCAGGTTCGCCACGGCGAACTGAACTGTCAAAGACTTCACCATTAATTAAAGTTCCGTGATAATGTACTTTTACTTTGTCGCTAGCTTTGGGGGTTTCACCATCACCAGCACTCAAAATTTCATATTGTAACCCACTTTTCAAAGTAGTCACTTCAGGACGTTTTGCATTGTCTTCCAAGAAACTTTTACCTTCTTCGATATTTGCTTGATGAGCTTTCTTTTGTAGCTCTTGAAAATAGTCATTGATAAGGTTTTGCGCCTCTTGTAAACTCATTTGAAGGTCTTTTCCTTCCATTAAATCTTCCATCCCTTTGGATAAATCGGAATATTGAATTTGGTCGAATCCGCTGTTTTTAAGATTACTTCCCAAACTCAAACCCAATGCGTAACTAATTTTATTCATTGATTTATTTTAAATTCAAAATACATGTCAGTTTTTGGCCGACAAAAAACCCTGCAAAGATAGCGTAAATATTGTATTCACTGTGTTAATATTGTTAAAATTAAAACCGAACTAGCACTATAGCTTCCTTAAAAACCTTAATATTTCCGGTTTTTAGATTAAAAAGCTTAGAATGAAGAATATAAATTCCAGAATTCAACAAATTATCCTCTTCATTTTCACCTCTCCACATCAATCTGGAACTGCTATTTACTTGCTCATTTAAACATATAGTTTTGACGATATCACCAGAGGTATTGAATACCCTGATTTGCGCAGCATAATTTTCATCGTCCAACAAAAAATAGATCCTTAAATTTTGCAGTTCTGAATTTGAATCAGGGTAGATAATTTCAGAAGAAAGACTATACCACTCTTTGTTCTGAATCATTCCATCAAATATACTTCGATCATATTTATCACCTGTAACAACTATCTCATCAAAAAAATAATTTTTTCCCGTAGTTTTAGTATTGGTATAACCAAGCCCGAAGTACTTCCCATTCGAGAAATCTTGATTTTGAACCGACCCTTCATAAACGAAATCCGTATCATTCAGGGTTTTTCTCCACATGCTAAAGTTCATCAAACTATCAGTCAACACACGAATAATGGTTTCACTGGTTTTTCCATCCAAACTTTTGTCTATTCCATCGATAAGTTTCACTTTTTCCATACCCTTAGACAGGTATAACGATACCTCATCCTCTACCCCTCCCAGCTGAACAAAATATCCATTGAAACCGTTTTTTAAATCAAGGCTATCAACTGACAAAAACACTGTTGCGTAATTTGTAGAAGAACTGGGATAGTTGATTTTAACCTTCAATTCCCAGTACGCATTGACCAAAGATTCAGAAGCAGTATATAAAACAGAACTAGAAGCATCGATTGCATTGGATTGAAGTTCTGCATTCTCGTTGACCCTAAAATTTGCCACATCCCCACACCAAATTGGATGAAATAAAAATTCATAATCGGAGAAATCATCCACAAGTTGTGAATAAATATTCCCTATTGAAAACACAAGCAAAGTGCTAATTAAAGCTTTCATAACTTAAGATTTAGGTTGTTAAATAAATAAAAATGAATTACTTTTGTAAATTATTTTACAAAGCCAAAAATAAGGGATAAAAAACGAGCTTTGCATATAAAAAAGACATAAAAAATCAAAAACTATACAAAATTAAACTAAAGGACAAATGAAAGTAGCTATTGTAGGTGCCAGTGGCGCCGTAGGACAAGAGTTTTTACGCGTTTTAGATGAGCGTAATTTCCCTTTAACTGAATTGGCTTTGTTCGGCTCTGCTAGAAGCGCCGGAAAGGTATATGAATACAAAGGACAAAAACTTACGGTGAATGAACTGAAACATGGAGATGATTTCAAAGGTTTCGATATCGTATTCACTTCTGCAGGCGCCAGCATTTCAAAAGAATTTGCTGAAGACATTACTAAATTTGGTGCAGTTATGATTGACAATTCAAGTGCATTCCGTATGGAAAACGACATTCCATTGGTTGTGCCTGAAGTGAATGCTGCAGACGCTAAAGATCGTCCTCGTGGAATCATTGCCAACCCAAACTGTACAACAATTCAAATGGTTGTAGCTCTGAAAGCAATTGAAGATTTGTCACACATCAAACGTGTTCATGTATCAACATACCAAGCTGCATCAGGTGCTGGAGCAGCTGCCATGGATGAATTGGAATTGCAATACCGTCAGGTATTGGCTGGCGAAGAACCAACTGTAAGTAAATTTGCTTATCAATTGGCTTACAACCTGATTCCTCAAATCGATGTATTTACCGACAATGGTTATACTAAAGAGGAAATGAAAATGTACAATGAAACGCGCAAAATCATGCACTCAGACATTGAAGTAAGTGCAACTTGCGTGCGTGTTCCTGCATTACGTGCACACTCTGAGGCAGTATGGGCTGAAACTGAACGTCCTATCTCTGTTGAAGAAGCAAGAGCAGCATTTGGAAAAGCTGATGGAGTTGATTTAATGGATGATCCTGCCAACAAAGTATACCCTATGCCATTGTTCTTGTCTGGTAAAGATCCAGTACACGTAGGACGTATTCGCAAAGATTTAGCGAATCCTAACGGTATCACTTTCTGGTGTGTGAGCGACCAAATTAAAAAAGGTGCAGCCTTGAATGCAGTTCAAATTGCTGAGTACCTGATTAAAGAAGGCGATATCAAATAACTTGATGTACCTACTCATAAAAAAAGCTGTCAATTGACAGCTTTTTTTTGCTTCAAGCAGCAGGCTGCAGGCCTCAAGCCTATCCAATTTAGACTCCTGTAAAAACTCCAAAACCACCATCCACATCCACAATTGTTCCGGTGATAAACTTAGCAGCTTCTGAACACAAAAACTGAACAGTTCCATTCAACTCATCAATTTCACCAAAACGACGCATAGGAGTTTTATGAATGATATGATTGCTTCTTTCAGTCAGACTTCCGTCCGGATTTATAAGCAAAGCCCGGTTTTGATTTCCTAGAAAAAATCCTGGACGGACTGAATTCACACGGATTCCACCTTTGTATTTGATAGCCATATCAGTTGCCAACCATTTGGTGAAATTATCTACCGCAGCTTTGGCTGCAGAATATCCAGGTACTCTTGTCATCGCCTGCACTGCGGATACCGATGAAATATTGATAATCACACCAGATTCTTGTGCAGCCATTTGTAACCCAAAGATCTGACTCGGGTATACAGTACCTTTAATATTGAGATCAGTTACTTCATCCCAACCCTCAAGATTCAAATCAAAGAAGTTTTGCTCAGCTGTTAATGATGCTTTAGGCATATTTCCCCCTGCTATATTCAACAAAATATCAATTCTACCCCAGTTAGAAACTATTGCATTGGAAACTTCGGCAAGTCTTGTTTTATCCAGCACATTACATTCAAATCCTATTACTTCCTGACTGATATTTTTAAGTTCCGTCACAGCAGCATCTACCTTTTCTTGCTTTGTTCCTAAAAGTACAACCCTAGCACCCTCTTTCAAGAAATGCATAGCTAAACTACCACCTAAAACACCGGTTCCACCGCTGATTACAGTAACTTTATCTTTAATACTAAACAACTCGTTCATGGTATAAATTTCGTTCTAATTGGTTATTGTTTTTTTCCTTTTACATTCAGAGCAGACATCATTCCAGACACTTGGGCTAAGGCATACATTCTACCAAGAAAAGAATAGCCTGCGTTATAGCCCTTATCTTCATCACCCAACATGTATTTGCCATGATCCACACGCATAGGCAATCCTGGGTTTTCCTTTTCAAAAATCTGCAGCAATTCAACCAAATGTCCTCTACCCTCATTATGTGCCGCCTCGGTAAAGTTTCCCTTCGAGTCAACTTCAGTGCTACGTAAATGTACAAAATGAGTTCGTTTGGCAAATTTACGAGCCAATGCAGGAACATCGTTGTGTAAGCCTGCACTCAGTGAACCAGCACAGAAAGTCAAGCCATTGTGTGAATTATCCACAGCCTTCAAGAACCATTCAATGTCGTCACCACTGGTAACAATACGCGGCAATCCAAGAATAGCAAATGGAGGATCGTCAGGATGAACACATAGATTTACCCCTGCAGATTCAGCAGTTGGAATCACAGATTCCAAGAAATATTTCATATTCGCACGAAGTTGGTTTTTATCTATTCCTTCGTATAATTTCAATAGCTGTTTGAATTTATTCACAGGCATCTCATCCTCCTCTGTAATATTCCCATTTACAAAACCCTGAGTACGAACAATTATTGTCTGTATTAAATCTTCTTTTTCAGCTTCGCTAATTGTTTTGGCCAATTCTTCCACTTCATTCAACTCACTTTCAGTATAATCAGCCTTAGCACCTTCACGCTCCAGAATATAAATGTCAAAATATGCAAACCGTGATTTCTCAAAATGCAAAGAACGGGTGCCATCTGCATGCAATTTAAACAAATCAGTTCGTACCCAATCGATCACAGGCATGAAATTATAGCAAACAGTAGTAACACCAGCTTTACCAAGATTTGTTAGACTGATACGGTAATTTTCAAGTAATAATTCTCTGTTTTCACCGCCATATTTGATACTTTCGGAAACAGGCAGACTTTCGACTACGGACCATCTCAAGCCAAAACTTTCGATATACTTCTTCATATCCATAATGGCATCGTATGTCCATACTTCACCATTTGGTACTTCATGCAAGGCGGTAACTATACCTTCTACCCCAATCTGCACAAGCATATCAAGGGTAATCTTATCCTTTTTACCAAACCATCTCCATGTTTTTTCCATATTATTAAAATTTAAAATTCACGACCATGCAAAAATAAAGGTATAAATTGAAATTTTACCTGTAAATTTTGACATTTATATTATTGAAAAGTACATTTTTCCGATAAAAACCCAAAACTGCATAAACATACTGATTTATTGACAATTAAATCGTATCTTTGCCCGCGATATAAAAAGATGTATTAAAAAAAATAAACTTGTATGAATGTAGTTACAAAAACCATCACATTGGGTGATGGAAGAACTATTACCATTGAAACTGGCAAATTAGCGAAACAAGCTGATGGTTCAGTTATGGTAAGAATGGGTGACACTATGTTGCTCGCAACTGTTTGTGCTGCTAAGGACGCTGTTCCAGGCACTGACTTTATGCCCCTATCTGTAGATTATAAAGAGAAATATGCTGCCTTTGGTCGCTTCCCTGGTGGTTTCTTAAAACGCGAAGGTCGTGCTTCTGATTATGAAATTTTAGTTTCAAGATTGGTTGACCGTGCTTTACGTCCACTTTTCCCAGATGATTTCCATGCGGAAGTATTCGTGAATGTAATGTTGGTTTCTGCAGATGGTGTGGATATGCCTGATGCACTTGCCGGTTTAGCAGCTTCTGCCGCTTTAGCAGTTTCCGACATACCTTTCAATGGACCTATTTCTGAAGTTCGTGTTGCCCGTATCAATGGTGAATTTGTAGTGAACCCTACTTTTGCTCAACTTGAATCAGCTGACATGGATGTAATCGTAGCTGCCACTATGGACAATATCATGATGGTTGAAGGCGAAATGAAAGAAGTTAGCGAAGATGACTTGCTAAGTGCAATGAAAGTTGCTCATGAAGCAATTAAAGACCATTGTCGTGTACAATTAGAACTATCAGAGGCTGTAGGAAAATCAGTGAAAAGAACTTACGACCACGAAGAAAACGACGAAGATCTGAAAAAAGATATCTGGGCTAAAACCTACGACAAAGTATATGCTTTGGCCACAGCATGCAATGCAGACAAACATTCAAGAGGTGACAACTTCGCAGCTGTAAAAGCTGAATATATCGAACAATTGGATCCAGAAGTTGCTGCCGAAAAGAAAGGTTTAATTTCAAGATATTACCACGATGTGGAGAAAGAAGCAATGCGTCGTTCTATCTTGGATGAAGGCAAACGTTTGGATGGCCGTGTAACCACAGAAATCCGTCCTATCTGGTCGGAAGTAGATTATCTTCCTGGAGCTCACGGATCAGCAGTCTTCACACGTGGAGAAACTCAATCTTTGACCACAGTTACTTTGGGAACTAAACAAGATGAGAAAATTGTGGATGAAGTTCTAGATCAAACAAGAGAAAGATTCTTATTGCACTACAACTTCCCTCCTTTCTCAACTGGTGAGGCTCGTCCTTCCCGTGGTGTAGGTCGTCGTGAAGTAGGACATGGAAACTTGGCATTCCGTGCTTTGAAACCAATGATTCCTTCAGATTATCCTTACGTTGTACGTGTTGTCTCTGACATTCTTGAATCTAACGGCTCTTCATCTATGGCTACTGTATGTGCGGGTACACTTGCACTTATGGATGCTGGTGTGAAAATTCAAAAGCCAGTTTCTGGTATAGCTATGGGTCTAATCTCTGAAAACAAAGGAAAAAACTTTGCAGTACTTTCAGACATTTTGGGTGACGAAGACCACTTGGGAGATATGGACTTTAAAGTTACTGGTACCCGCGATGGTATTACAGCAACACAAATGGACATTAAAGTTGACGGACTTTCGTATGAAATTTTGGAAACTGCGTTGAATCAAGCTAAAGCAGGTCGTCTACATATTTTGGATAAAATACAAGAAACCTTGGTTGAACCAAGAGAAGACTTGAAACCACATGCTCCTCGCATTGTTGTTATGTTTATTCCTAAAGAATTGATAGGTGCAGTGATTGGCCCTGGTGGTAAAATTATCCAAGGAATGCAAGCCGAAACTGGAGCTGTAATTTCTATCGAAGAAATCGGTGATCAGGGACGTATTGAAATTGCAGCTAACAACAAGGCAGCAATCGACGCAGCAACTGCTAAAATCAAAGGAATTATTGCGATTCCTGAAGTTGGCGAAATTTATCCTGCAAAAGTAAAATCTATCATGCCTTACGGCTGCTTTGTGGAATTCCTACCTGGCAAAGAAGGTTTACTACATATCTCTGAAATCGATTGGAAACGTATCGAAACGATGGATGATGCAGGAATAAAAGAAGGCGATATGATTGAAGTTAAACTTCTTGATGTGGATTCTAAAACAGGTAAATTCAAACTGTCAAGAAAAGCTTTATTGCCTCGTCCTCCTAAAGAAGAGAAAAAAGAAGACGAAAAAGCATAATAAATTGCTTAAATAACTTTGTAGTTCTGTTAGGTGTTGTATATTTGTTGAAGATTACACACTGACAGAACTATTTTTTTTCCTAAGACTATGACAAACCTGGTACATCCTAAATTAAAGGATATAATTAAAATTATCTCACAAGATAGGGATAGAACGAATCTCTTCAAAGTTTACGAACAAAAGCTAATAGCTTGGTTAGTAACCAGAATTCCAAGTTGGATGACCTCCAACATGTTGACTTTTATTGGATTCTTGGGCAATTTCACTGTTTTCCTTTCATTAGGTTTAGCTCGATTTGTTGATTCTTATTGGTTGTTGTTAAATATTCTTGGTTTTACCATTAGCTGGTTTGGCGATTCCTTGGATGGCCGTGTTGCTTATTATAGAAAAAAACCACGCAAATGGTATGGATTCTCCCTCGATCTTACAACCGATTGGCTTGGTACCCTGCTTATGGGATGGGGATATATCGTCTATGCCCCAAGCGAATGGGAGATTCTAGGTTTTGCTTTTGTAGTTCTTTATGGCTGGGAAATATTAACTACCTTACTTAGATATAAAATAACAAACAAATATTCGATAGACTCTGGGCTTTTGGGTCCAACAGAGGTACGTATCGTCTTATCCATTATATTCACCCTCGAAGTCTTTGTTAAAGATTCAATTTATATCTCAGGGCTAATTGCTGTAACGATGCTTTTAATCTCAAATATTGTTGAGTTTATTCGTGTCTTAAAATATGCAGATGCTCTGGATAAAGAAGAAAATGCAAATAAGAAATAAACATTTACAAAGATTAATCGTTTTCTTTAAAGCTCAGCTCTCTGCATTTATTGGAGGGATTACAGACTATTCCGTGATGATATTCTTTACGGAAGTCTTCAATGTGCATTATACAATTTCAATTGCAATTGGTGGTGTCATAGGGGCTATAATAAATTTTGGACTAAATAAAACATGGACTTTCAAAAGTAAACACCGAAAATATTCAAGCGGAATTATCGGTCAACTTTGGAAATTCATATTAGTCGTTTGTGGAAGTATTTTGTTAAAATCTTCAGGAACATTTTTAATTACTAACTTTGTGAAAATTGATTATAAAATCAGTCGCTTGATTGTTGATTTGTTTGTTTCCCTTTTATTCAACTTTAATTTACAAAAACATTGGGTTTTCCGGAAAGAAAGAATTCCTTCGGAGTCCCATTAATTAAGTCTTGCTTGAAAATAATAATTGATAATTACATTCCCTACATTAAGGGCGCCTTTGAAAGAGTAGCCGAGGTACAATATCTTCCTTATCAAGAAATCACTGCACTTAGGGTTAAAGATGCTGATGCATTAATTGTTCGAACAAGAACCCAATGCAACGAACAATTACTCAAAGATTCAACCGTAAAATTCATCGCTTCTGCCACCATAGGCTATGATCATATTGATGCCCAATATTGTGAAGAAAACGGTATAAAATGGACAAATGCTCCAGGTTGCAATGCTATGTCGGTGGCTCAATACATCGCTTCTGCACTCTATTTCATCTTTGAGAAAAAAGGAATCTGTCCTGAGAACCTTACTTTAGGAGTTGTTGGGGTTGGTGCAGTGGGATCCAAAATTGCTCAACTTGGACAAAGTATGGGTATGAGAGTCTTGTTAAACGATCCACCTCGTGCCGAAAAAGAAGGGAAAGATGGCTTTTGTGACCTTAAAACGATAACAGAAGAGGCAGATATAATCAGCTTCCATACTTTATTAAGTAGAACTGGGAAGTATCCTAGCTTTCATTTGGCAGATGATTTGTTTTTCGAATCGCTCAAAAAACCGGCTATCCTTATAAACGCTTCCCGTGGAGAAGTTGTGGATAATATGGCTCTCAAAAGAGCTATAACCAATAAACATGTAGGCGAAGTGGTTCTTGACTGTTGGGAGAATGAGCCTGAAATTGACAGGGAATTATTGTATTTAGCAACTTTGGCAACTCCTCATATTGCAGGTTATTCGGCCGATGGGAAAAGTAATGCAGCTATGCAGAGTGTACAAGCTTTGAGCAGATTCTTTGGAATGGGATTAGATGACTGGAAAATAGATACAATTGAAGAAGCTCTGGATCTTGATTTCAGTTATCCAACAACAATTTCTTCCTTCCTTCAAGACACCTATCCTATAGAGTCAGATAGTTTGAGATTGAAATTCACACCTGATACTTTTGAGAGACAACGATCACATTATCCGTTTAGAAGAGAGCCAAAAGCCTATCTATCAATGATGAATGACACTTTTCGTGATGAGTTTTGCAAGAAATTTCCTTTATTTGCAAAATAATCAAAGCTAAGGGAGAATCAGCATCAACCTTCTAAACACAGTTTTATATTTTTGATTCAATATGAAAAAAAATAGTTATAAAATCATCGCCATCCTTGTGCTTTTAGGAAATATCCTTCCAGCTAAGGGACAATCAGCTATTGATCAATTTGTCAATCAATCTATCTTAAAGAATGCATTAATCAGTATATCAGTAGTTGATTTAAACAATCAGAAAGTAATGCACTCACATATGGCTGGTCATCCGATTACACCGGCTTCTACTTTAAAATTGATTACTACCGCCACCGTTTTGGAAAAACTTGGCAGTCAGTACCGATACCAAACGACTGTAGCTTACAAGGGAAAAATAAACAACTCGATATTAACTGGGGATATCATCATTGTTGGCTCTGGAGATCCAAGTTTGGCATCCTCCAAAATTGATCCTGGCAAAGAAAAAAATCCCCGAACTGTCTTAATCGATCAGTGGGTGAAAAAAATCAAAGCTGCAGGCATTTCACGCATCAATGGAAATATTGTAGTGGACATCTCCTGTATAGACACTGTAGGGGTTAATCCAAAGTGGACATGGGATGACATTGGGAATTATTATGCTCCGGGAATCTATGGCATATCTTACTTGGATAACGCACTTAAAGTTACATTCAAGACGGGTAAAATTGGTGATCTTGCAGTGATTAAAGGAACTGATCCCAAGCTCCCTGAAATGGCATTCAAGAATTCGGTGCGTGGTACTGAGACCAAATCTGACAACGCTTATTTCTTTGGAGTTCCAGGGGAAAATCTTCGCTATGTTTCAGGAGAAATACCCGCCAACAGAGATAGTTTTGTGGTGAAATGCGACATTCCAAAACCAGCTCTTTTATTAGCCAACGATATAAAATCAGCACTGGTGGCTTCAGGTGTAAAGGTTGAGGGAACAGCTATACAAACAACAAATTCAATTAAAAATGCCATCCCTATTTTCACTCACGAATCTCCCGAATTGATCGATATTATTACCGAAACAAATATGAAAAGCAACAACCATTTTGCTGAATATTTGTTTAGAACAATAGCAATGCAGAATCAAAAGCCCGCAACTATACAGGGAGCAATTAAGGAAATAAACTCGTTCTGGAAATCAAAAGGACTTCCCATGAACCAATTATTTCTAAAAGATGGTTCAGGTTTAAGTCCTAACAATGCAGTATCAGCAGAATTCTATACGGATTTGCTAGTCTATATGTACACGAAAAGCAAGTATTCGGCCGACTTTGTAAAAAGTTTACCAGTATCAGGGAGATCTGGTTCAATGGCAGGAGTGCTTAAAGGCACCAAACTACAAGGAAAAGTATGGGCAAAAAGTGGCACAATTGACAATGTGAAAGCTTATGCTGGTTATTTGATAGACGGTGAAAAAAAATTAGCCTTTGCTGTGATTGTAAACAATGCGGCAGGGAATTCATGGCAAGTATTAACTAAAATAGAAGATTTTCTATTGAATTTATAAACAACTCGAAAATGCAACATATACCCAATCAGACTGGACTTATACATCTGAAAGAAATCCCCTTAAAATCAATTTATCCATATATTCATTGGTCATTTTTCTTTATGGCTTGGCGATTGACTGGAAAGTTTGAGGGAATAGAAAGTACTTTACATTGTGTATCCTGCAAAATGAGCTGGCTTCATTCATTTCCTGAAGAACAACGACCCAAAGCGGAAGAGGCTGCCAAACTGTACAAGGATGCACAAGATATGTTGCAGGATTTCGTAGACAGAGGAACAATTAAAATCAATGCAGCTGTAGGTATATATCCTTCCATTGCTGATGAGAACGATAATATTATTTTTAATCCGGGAGAGAAACAGATTATAATCCCAACCCTAAGACAACAAAGACCATCCACCGATGGATTTTGTTATTCTTTGTGTGACTTTATAAAACCACAAGATGATTATTGTGGTGTATTTGCTACAACTGTACAAGGTGGGGAGGAATTATCCGATGACTATGAGAAAGAAGGAGATATGTACAATTCGATTCTTATTAAGACGCTGTGCGACCGAATAGCAGAAGCAAGTGCAGAATGGTTACACTATCAGGTTCGTAAGAATTACTGGGGTTATGCACCCAATGAGAAAGAAGACATAGAAGCTATGTATAAATGCCACTATGAAGGAATACGACCTGCAATCGGCTACCCTTCCTTACCCGATCAATCCATCATTTTTGATTTACAGAGTCTAATCGACTTTAAATCGATAGGAATAGAACTCACCGAAAATGGTGCCATGTATCCAAATGCATCTGTAAGTGGACTATATTTTGCACATCCAAAATCGAAATATTTCATGATTGGAAAAATCGATGACCAACAATTGGAAGACTATGCGAACAGGCGCTCTCGCAACAAAGAAGAAATGAAGAAATGGCTCGCAGCTAATCTCTGATTTTTTTGTAACTTTGCAGGCTGAATCCTCTGCGTAGCAGATATTTCCAATTAGTATGCGCATCGACATTATCTCAGCAGTACCCGAACTTCTTGATAGTCCACTGAACCATTCCATCGTAAAACGAGCGAAGGAAAAAGGTTTAGTTGAAGTATATTTGCATAATCTCAGAGATTATACACTTGATAAACACCGTAAAATCGATGATTATGCCTTCGGATTCAGTGCTGGCATGGTTCTTCAAATTGAACCTATTGACCGCATCATTAGTCAACTGAAATCGGAACGTACTTACGACGAAATCATTTATACCTCACCTGATGGAGAACAATTTAATCAGCCATTGGCCAATAGATTCTCCATGATGAAGAATATTATAATACTCTGTGGACATTACAAAGGAGTGGATCAAAGAGTAAGAGATCACTTCATCACCAGGGAAATTAGTTTGGGTGATTTCGTACTTACAGGTGGTGAAATTCCTGCGGCGATGATGACGGATGCTATTGTCCGATTACTGCCGGGGGCAATTGGTGATGAAACTTCTGCTTTGTCCGATTCTTTTCAAGACAATCTGTTGGCACCTCCGGTTTATACTCGTCCTGCAGATTATAAAGGATGGAAGGTTCCGGATATACTGTTATCAGGAAATCAAGCGAAGATTGAACATTGGCTACACGAACAGTCGGTGGAAAGGACTAAAAATCTAAGACCCGATTTATTGGATGAATAAAACAAACAACAATATAGAAATGGCTAAAATTAAAGTAGGTGTTATTGGTGGTGCTGGATATACCGCAGGTGAATTACTACGTATCTTAATTCACCACCCAAATGTGGAAATCGTGTTTGTAAACAGCAGTAGTAATGCAGGGAATCCAATTGCGGATGTTCATAGTGGTTTATTGGGTGAAACAGAATTGAATTTCACCTCAGAACTTCCTCTCGAAACCATCGATGTGCTATATCTTTGTGTTGCCCATGGTGACAGCAAGGTGTTTATGGATCAAACCAATCTTCCTGAGAATTTAAAAATCATCGACCTGTCCACAGATTACAGAGCTAAAAGCACTAACCATGATTTCATTTATGGACTTCCAGAACTGAATAGAACTGAAATAATCAATGCTAAACGCATTGCTAATCCAGGATGCTTTGCTACTGCTATTCAATTGGCAATTTTTCCTTTGGCCTCTAAGGGATTGTTGAAAGATGATGTTCATATCAACGCCATTACTGGTTCAACTGGAGCTGGAGTAAAGCCATCTTCAACCTCCCATTTCAGTTGGAGAAACAATAACATTTCAATTTACAAGCCATTTGGACACCAACACTTACAGGAAATTGGTCAATCCATCAAGCAACTGCAACCCGACTTCAACTACGAACTCAACTTCATTCCAGTTAGAGGCAACTTCACTCGTGGTATTTATGTAACTTCCTACACAACTTGTGATTTAAGCCTTGATGAAGCCAAAGTAATTTATCAGGAATTCTACAAAGATGCTCCTTTTACCATCTTTACGGAAAAAAATCCAGACCTAAAACAAGTAGTGAACACCAACAAAGCCATCGTTTATTTGGAAAAACATGGCAACAAATTACTAATTGTCAGCATGATAGATAACCTTCTAAAAGGGGCCTCCGGCCAAGCCGTACAAAATATGAATCTAATGTTTGGATTAGATGAAAAGGCTGGTCTGGGACTTAAATCCCTAGGTTTCTAATATTAAAAAATTTAGTATATTTGTTGAAAATTAAGTATAAACAAGAAAAATCAACTATATGAAATTCAGCGCATCAAGTACCGAATTACTCAGTCATTTGCAAGCTATCAGCCGTGTAATCAACAGTAAAAATTCATTGGCAATTCTGGATAATTTCTTATTTCAATTGGATGGAAATAAATTAACAATGACAGCTTCCGACATAGAAACAACGATGATTACTTCAATGGAAGTGAATGATGCTGAGGGTAATGGGAAAGTAGCTATAGCCTCACGTTTATTGTTGGACACTTTGCGTGAATTTTCAGAACAACCTTTGGAGTTTTCTATCAACGACTCAAATTTGGCTATGGTTATCAAATCGGCCAATGGTCAATACAACTTTATTGGTTTAAACGGAGATGAATATCCATTGGTCCCTAACCTACAAGACGACGCCAAAACACTAACTCTGGCTGTGCAAAATTTGGAGTCTGGAATTCAAAAAACCATTTTCTGTACTGCAGACGATGAATTGCGTCCAGTAATGAATGGTATTTTCTTCGATATTCATGCAGATGGTTTGACTTTGGTTGCCACAGATGCTCACAAACTGGTACGTTACAGGACTACTTTCTTGTCTTCATCTTTAGACGGAACTGAGGATAAAATGAGTTTCATTTTACCAAAGAAACCTGCGACTATGCTTAAAAATATCTTACCAAAAGAAAGCGGTGAAGTCGTAGTGAAGTTTGACAACAAAAATGCTTATTTCAAATTATCAAATTACACATTGATTTGCCGGCAGGTTGAAGGTAGATATCCGAATTACAACGGAGTAATACCTCAAAACAATGTATACAAAGTGATTATCGATCGTTCGACTTTAATCAATGCTCTGAAACGTGTATCTGTATTCTCAAATCAAGCAAGCAATTTAATTAAACTAGATATCAAAGACAATTTGATTCACGTTTCTGCTCAGGATATAGACTTTTCAATATCAGCGGAAGAGAAAATCCCTTGCCAATTCAACGATAATTCAATCAAAATTGGATTCAAGTCTGCTTTTCTAATTGAGATCCTCAACAACCTTTCTTCACAAGAAGTGGTATTGGAACTTACCGATCCATCAAGAGCAGGGATTATACTTCCTATGGACGATGACAAGAAAGAAGACATTTTAATGCTATTGATGCCAATGTTGTTGAACGACTAATAATCACAAATGAAACTGAATCTCAAAAATCCAATTGTATTTTTTGACTTGGAAACTACAGGTACTAATACAATTACCGATCGTATCGTTGAAATCGCTTTGCACAAGGTACATCCAAATGGCAAAGAGGAAACCAAATCAATGCGAATAAATCCTGAAATGCACATTCCTGAACAAGCATCAGCGGTTCACCATATCTATGATGAAGATGTGAAGGACTGCCCTACTTTTAAAGAAGTAGCAAAGGATATTGCAAAGGATATTGAAGGATGCGATTTGGCTGGCTATAATTCAAACCGTTTTGATATTCCACTGCTTGCTGAAGAATTACTTAGAGCAGAAGTGGATATCGATTTATCTAAACGTAAATTCGTTGACGTTCAAGTGGTTTTCCATAAAATGGAACAACGTACACTTTCGGCTGCATACAAGTTCTATTGCGATAAAAATTTGGATGATGCTCATGAAGCTCAGGCCGACACATTAGCTACGTATGAGGTACTGCAGGCTCAATTAGATAGATATCCTGATCTTCAAAACGATATCGATTTCTTATCCAAATTTACGATGCAAAGCAACAATGTTGATTTTGCTGGCAGATTTGTTTTCAACGATAAAGGAGAGGAAGTTTTCAACTTCGGTAAATACAAAGGTCAAAAAGTTGTAGACGTGCTTAAAAATGACCCTGGCTATTACGGATGGATGCTTAATAGCGATTTTTCACTGCACACTAAGAAAGTTCTTACTGGCATTAAATTGCGCGATTTTAATAAATAATAGCAATTTGGCATAATCATTGCAAGTTGTTAGGGCTGTATTTATTCACAATGAGATCGGTCGTATTCATATACCTTTTATTCACTCTTACATTCAGTTCCTTTGCAGAAACACAAGAGAGAAAAACTCCTGAGCAAGAAGCTGCTGGTCAGGCAGAGAAAATGCAGAAAGAACTGAATTTAAATTCAGAACAAACCGAAGCTGTATACCGTATTCAATTGAAATATGCCAAACAAAGAGAAGCTTCAAATAGCAGATCAGAGGCATTAGAGAGAGCAAAAAACAAAGAAACTGATCTTAAGGAGGTACTGCATTCAGATCAGTACGAACGACTTCAAAATAAAAAATTTGATCGGAATATAACTGCACCTCAAAACTCACCCCTACGCGACAATAGCTTACCAAACAGAGTAAATTCGAGTAGAGAGGACAATCAAATTAGAAGATCGAGTAGTCAAGGTGTATCTGAGCCTAATCAACTAAGAACTACGGAACAATCTAAAAGGGTACAACCTTCACGATCAGCAGAACAAATAAAAAGAGCAATTCCATCAAGGGCTGGAAATCAGAGGACACAACCTTCGAAATCGATTGAACCTTCCAATAGGATTCAACCTTCCAGAAGCATAGAACCATCAAATAGGGTTCAACCTTCCAGAGTCAATCCAAATCAAACGAATAGTCAACCCAACAGAATTGAACCAAATAGGTCCTCTGTGAATGGATCCAACGAAAACCGTAGAAATCCGGACAACCAAGGTTCACGAAGTCGTTAGTATGCCAAATCCTTTTTTCAAATTCAAACAATTCACTGTTCATCATGACTTATGTGCCATGAAAGTTGGTGTAGATGGCGTTTTGCTAGGTGCCTGGGCACAGCTATCAACTGAGGAGTCTATACTTGACATAGGCACTGGAAGTGGCTTAATTGCATTAATGATGGCTCAAAAGAGTCATGCAAAAATAACTGCAATTGATATCGATGAAGGGGCTTTTCAACAGGCAAGTCTGAATTTTAAAGCATCACAATGGTCTGATCGTCTGCTTGCAGTACATGCCTCCTTACAAGACTTTCACAAAAATCAATTCCAACAATTTGAGCATATTATTACAAATCCTCCCTTCTTTAACGACTCATTACGACCGGCAAAGAACGACAGAAGTCAAGCAAGACATACAGACTCATTAATTCATTCAGAATTAATATCTATTGCGTCAGAAATGCTAAGCAGTAAGGGTAAAATAAGTCTGATTCTTCCCTGTCTGGAAGCTGAGAACTTGATTATTGAAGCAGCTAAGTGCGGTTTGTTTTGTAACAGAAAAACTCTGATATATTCTAAACCCGGAGTTGTTGCCCACCGAACATTAATGGAGTTTGGGAAATCCGAGAATAGCTGTATAGAGAGTGAACTCACAATCGAATCTGAGATACGTCATTCCTATAATTCAGTATATAAAGAGTTGACCAAAGATTTCTACTTGAAATTTTAAACAAAAAAAAGGCTGTCACAAAGGACAGCCTATATTGTTGTAATAAAATATTACAATAAGTTTTTGATTTTCTGATCTAGTACTGCTTTTGATACAGCTCCAATTTGTTTATCAACTACTTCTCCGTTTTTAATAAACAAAACAGTTGGAATGTTACGGATACCATACTCATTAGGAGTATCAACATTCTCGTCAACATTTAGTTTTCCGATAGCAACTTGACCATCATACTCTTGTGACAGTTCTTGTATGCTTGGTCCAATCAAACGACATGGTCCACACCATTCTGCCCAGAAGTCAATCACAACAGGTTTACCACTGTTGATTACTTCTTTGATATTCTCGTCAGTAAATTCTAAAGCCATTTTATTTTGATTTTATTCGTTTAACATTCATACTTTTCGGATGCAAAACTAATTTAAATTATTATATTAATCAAATAATTAGCTATAGAATTAACGTATAACTTTATTGAGTTTATCAATCCTAAGGCTAATTTAATAAAATTGTAATTTGACTAACTGGATGCAAATTCAAGTTTACCCTCATCTCTTTGTTGCTTCAACAGATGGTACAAGGTTTTATCCATCTTGATCCGATGTTGACGAGAGAATAATTTCACTTTACGTCTTTGCAGATTGTCAACTACATTGAAATAGATATTGATATTACCTTTGTTTTCTTTAACCATGGAAACTAAAAATTGAGCCAGATCATCATCTAGATTTTCAAAAGGTATAGTCAATTGAAGATCCTTCACCAAACTATCTTTTACATCATTAAACAAATCAACTTTAATAATTTTCAGTTCAAGTTCCTTCGGTAATCCGTTATCTACAGGTGGTGGCCCCCATTTCGATCTCTTTTCTTGAACAGTAGCTGTAATTAATAGAGTTAGGTCCTTAATCATGTATTTGCCATATTCTACATAATTGTTCCCAAACAAGGCAAAATCAAAAGCACCTGCATAATCTTCCAAGGTAAAGATTCCAAAAGGATTTCCTGTCTTCGTTGTCCCATGTCGAAACCCGGTCACCATACCCCCAATACGAACTGTTTGACCTTTTATCGATTCCAGATCTTTCAAGTCCTGAGTGGTGGCATTACAAACGTGATTGATTTCAAATTCAAAATCATCTAAGGGATGAGCAGACAAATACATGCCAATCAATTCTTTCTCTTTATTCAGTTTTTCCAATGGAGACCAAGCCAATGCTTGAGGAATTTCAGGTTTAGCTATTTCGATTGCATCCATATCACCAAACAACGAATTGCGGCTCATCACATTATCAGACTGAAATTTATTTCCATAACGGATAATGGATTCAATCACTATTTCGCCTTTTGAATTTTCTGTAAAGAACTGTTCTCTTCGTATATCCGAGAACTCATCAAATCCACCGGCAAGAGCTAAACTTTCAATTGTTTTCTTGTTGCAAGAAGTGAGATTTACCCTTTCAATAAAATCAAAAACTCCCTTGTATCTACCACCGTTTTTTCTTTCATCTATGATGGCCAAAGCTGCACCCTCTCCAACTCCCTTAATTCCTCCCAATCCAAAGCGGATATTTCCATCCTTATTCACCGTAAAATTCAAATCACTTTCATTTACATCTGGACCAAGTACGTTCATTCCCATAGACTTACACTCGTCCATAAACTTACCAACCTCCGTAATATTATCCCGGTTGCGTGTTAAGTTGGCTGCCATAAATTCCGCAGGATAATGTGCCTTTAGATAAGCAGTCTGATAGGCTATCCACGAATAACAAGTCGCATGCGATTTGTTAAAGGCATATTTAGCAAACTCAGCCCAGTCACCCCAAATTTTTTCCAATTTTTCCTTTGGACCAAAACCATTCTTCTGACAGCCCTCCATGAATTTCACTTTTAGGGCTTCCATTTTATCAACCAGTTTCTTTCCCATTGCTTTACGAAGCTCGTCGGACTGACCACGTGTAAAACCTGCAAGGTCACGACTAAGAAGCATGACTTGCTCTTGATAAACAGTAATACCATAAGTATCTTTCAAACGAGCTTCCATTTCAGGAAATGGATATTCTATAGTTTCACGACCATGTTTGCGGTTTACAAATTGGGGAATATACTGCATAGGTCCTGGTCGATACAGGGCATTCATAGCAATCAAATCCTCGAATTGTGTGGGTTGCAATTCTTTCAGATATTTCTGCATACCAGCCGACTCAAACTGGAACGTACCTACAGTTGATCCTTTACTGAATAATTCATAAGTGAGTTGATCATCTATCGGTATATTGTCAATGTCTATTTCCACCCCTTTGGATTTCCGTATATTTGACAAGGTTTCTTTAATAATCGAAAGCGTTTTTAGTCCCAAGAAGTCCATCTTTATCAAACCAATTTCTTCGATAACAGAACCTTCGTATTGAGTAACCAATACCTCCTGGTTAGTTTCCTTGTCTGTAGCAGTACTTAAAGGCACTAAATTAGTCAAATCATCGGCACCAATGATAACACCACAGGCATGAACACCCGTTTGTCGAACTGTACCTTCCAGCATTTCAGCAAACTTTAGGGTGTCCGACAAATTCTGATCCAATGAATTACGAGCTTGTTGCATTTCCGGAACAAACTTCAAACAGTTGGAAAGATTTACTTTGGGGGCCTTACCATCTGATCCTTCCGGGAACTTATCAGGGACTAGTTTTGTCAATCGATCTGCTTCCGATAGTGGTAACCTTTGTACACGAGCAACATCCTTGATGGAGGACTTGGCAGCCATGGTGCCATACGTAATGATATGAGCTACTCTCTCTTTCCCATACTTCTCCGTCACCCATCGCAGCACTTGGCCACGACCATCATCATCAAAGTCTATATCAATATCGGGCATGGAAATACGATCCGGATTCAGGAAACGCTCAAACAGCAAATCATATTTCAGAGGATCAATGTCTGTAATTCTCAAACAATAGGCAACTACTGAACCGGCAGCTGAACCACGGCCTGGTCCAACAGATACGCCCATACCCCTGGCTGCCTGAATAAAATCTTGAACGATTAGGAAATAACCAGGAAAACCCATGGTTTTCATCACATTCAGCTCAAAATCGATACGTTCCGCACATTCATCCGTTAAGACTTCACCATATCGATGATTTGCGCCCTCCATTGTGAGTTTGCGCAGATAATCAGCTTCCAGTTTCACACGAACCACCTTCTCATAACCACCCAATCTGTCGTATCCATCGCCGAATTCTTCTCTCAAAACAGCTTCAGAATACTGTTGACGATACGATTCTTCAGAAGCAAAATCTTCAGGAATAGGGAACACCGGCATCATTGGAGCTGAATCTATGTCATAGAACTCCACCTTATCGGCAATTTCCTGTGAATTTCGCAAGGCTTCAGGCATATCCTTGAAAATCTCCCACATCTGCTCGGGTGATTTAAGAAATTCCTGTTTGGTATATCTCATGCGACTTGGATCATCCAAATCCTTACCCGTACTCAAACAAATCAAACGCTCGTGACCATCACCATGCTCCTCTTCTACAAAATGGACATCATTCGTCACCAATAATTTGGTATTGGTTTTTTGTGCAAGTTCAATCAATATCTTGTTTTGAGCAGTCTGTCTTTCAAAGGTTTTATAATCCGCATTTGGTTTGTCTGTCTGATGACGTTGAAGTTCCAGGTAATAATCATCTCCAAAAACATCTTTATACCACAATATAGATTCAAGGGCTCCATCCAGGTCTCCTTTCTCTACTTTTTTGTGAATTTCACCTCCAAGGCAAGCCGAAGAAGCAACTATGCCTTCGCTATACAATTTTAGTAATTCATGGTCTATACGAGGACGATAATAAAAACCTTCCATCCAACCCATGGACACTATCTTGCTTAGATTTTGATAGCCTTTTTTGTTTTTTGCCAATAAGACCAAATGGTATCCACTACGGTCGTTATTCTCCGATTTGGATTTCCGACCATTACGAGCCACATAGGCTTCACAACCAAGAATAGGTTTAAAAAGTGTAGCTTCGGTTTCTTTTAAAATCTGTTTTATCTCAGTCTGCTCTTGGTCACTAAGACCCTCTTTTTTCAATTCATTTTTCAACTCTTTGATTTTGCCCTTAATTGGTTTATTTACTTTTTGGACATAATTAAAGAATTCCTTTACACCGAACATATTTCCGTGATCGGTCAAAGCGATTGCGTTCATTCCTAGTGAACGGGCTTTGTCGACCAAGCCAGGAATGGTTGACATACCGTCAAGTATAGAATAATAGGAGTGCACATGAAGATGCACAAAGGGTTTATCAGTCATTACTTTTAAAATTTCTAAACCAAGTTTCTAAAAA
>CAZZPZ010000010.1:94147-101826 GCA_964655615.1 uncultured Paludibacter sp.
AATCCAGCCACCTCATGAAGGCATTCCCTCTCAATTCGCCTAAACTCATCTTCACTGTATTTCTCAAAGATTTGAGGGATAGTCATTCGGTATCTGGCTTCTATAAACACATCTAAATCAATGAATTCATAGCCTAAATTCTTTGCCATTATCCGACCCATAGTAGTCTTTCCAGAACCCATATAACCTATCAAGAAATATCTTTGCATCTTTAAATTTATTATAGACAAACACAAAAATACGTATAATTTTCAATTAAATTTCCCTTGCCATAACAAAAATATTATCTTTGTGGGATTAATTTTTTTGTATGCATACCGAGAACAAAAATGCTGTTTTATTGATCTTTACAGGGGGTACAATTAGTATGTCTGAAGACTCGGCTACGGGTGCACTTAAACCCGTTGCATTCGGTAAATTACAGGAAAAATTACCCGAATTACGACAAACTGGAGTTAAAATCCATAGCATCGCTTTTGACCCTTTGATTGACTCCTCGGATATGCATCCAGTGGTATGGGAAAAAATTGCCCTGACTATTCAAGAAAATTACGATGATTACGATGGATTTGTTGTTTTGCATGGTACCGACACAATGGCCTATAGTGCTTCAGCACTTAGTTTCATGCTTGAAAACCTGAGCAAACCCGTCATTTTTACAGGTGCTCAGTTACCTATAGGCATGTTGCGATCCGATGCAAAGGAAAATCTTCTTACATCCATCGAAATCGCTTCAGCGAAAGAAAATGGGGTTGCTTTGGTTCCAGAAGTCTGCATATTCTTCGAAGATACCTTGTTTCGAGGAAATAGAACGACAAAAAAGAATGCCGAGCATTTCAATGCTTTTAATTCCTACAATTATCCCTCGCTCGCAAAAGCTGGGGTTCATATAAAATACTTCAGGTCGAATATTCATTATCCTGAGTTTGATAGCAAGTTGAGGTTGAGATTAAACACCGATCCCAACGTGGCGGTTCTAAAGTTGTTTCCTGGGATTTCAGAATTGGTTGTACGATCCGTACTAAGCACTCCCAATCTGAAAGCCCTCATTATCGAAAGTTATGGTGCAGGCAATGCTCCAAGATTACCTTGGCTGTACGACTCTCTCAAATCAGCGATAGAAAGAGGAATAATTATTATTAATAAATCTCAATGTCTCACAGGTAGCGTTGAAATGGGAAGATATGAAACAAGTATCAACCTAATGTCGGCTGGAGTTTTGAGTGCATATGACATTACCATCGAAGCATTGGTAACCAAATTAATGTTTTTGCTGGGAGAATGTAAGAGTATAGATGAAGTTAAACAAGGCTTGAGTAAAAGCATTTGTGGAGAAATGACAGTTTCGAAAAGATAAATTTAAGAGAAAAAAATATGGGTGGATTTTCTAAATGGATAGGTGGTGGATTGGGATTTGTATTGGGTGGACCAATTGGTGCAGTCATTGGATTTGCTGTGGGATCATTGTTTAGTGGTTCATCAGTCAGTTATCAAACAAACAGAAGAAGTTCTTCAAGAAGAGAAACTGCGGAAGCTGATTTCAAAATGAGTTTGTTGGTGCTTATTGCGGTGGTGATGAAAGCGGACAAAAAAATCATGAAGGCTGAATTGGATGTCGCTAAAAAATTTCTAGTTCAGAACTTTGGTGAGGAGGGGGCTTTAGAGGCTTTACAAATTCTGAAAAAACTTCTGGATCAAGAAATTGACGAGGTGGCTATTGCAAGTCAAATCAACATGTACATGAATTACTCCTCCAAAATGCAAATGATACGTTTGCTTTTCGATATTGCCCACGCAGATGCAGAAATTCATGCCGACGAACTAAGGGTTATTCAACGTATTTCCAATATTTTCAATATCAGCAGTGTTGATTTTGCATCACTGCATGCCCCATTTACAAAAACGATAGACCGTGACTGGGCTTACAAGGCTTTGGAAATTGAATCGACTGCTAGTAATGAAGACATCAAAAAAGCCTATCGAAAGATGGCAATGAAGTTTCATCCAGACAAAGTACACAATCTGGGGGAAGACATGAAGAAATCTGCCACAGAAAAATTCCGGGCAATCAATGAAGCTTACGAACATCTAAAAAAAAGCAGAGGATTCAATTAATTTCACTTTAAATTCATTCGTTATGGACAAGCTAATTACAATTCGAACTTTTATAGATCCTTCTGAGTATGAATTGGCTAAAACATTCTTGATTTCTGAAGGTATTGAATGTTTTGGTAAAGATGCGATCATGAATCGTACATATCCAGCACCTGTTTCTGGCGGGATAGATTTACAAGTCCTCGAATCGAACGTAGAAAAAGCAATTGAAATCCTAACTGAAGGTGGTTATTTAAAAGCAGAAGACCTTGAACCAAGTCCTGCTATTAAATGGATAGATAAAATTCTAAGTAAATTCCGCAAATAAAAATGGCTGGAAAACAAATGCAGAAATTGGCTAAGGAAACAGCCATCTATGGAGTCAGCAGTATTCTTGGCAAATTCCTGAACTGGTTATTGATGCCTTTCTATACCTTTGTTCTAGCTGGGGGACCTTCCGAATATGGAATCGTAACTAATTTATACGCCTGGACTTCCTTGTTGCTAGTCGTCCTTACCTATGGCATGGAAACCGGATTCTTCCGGTTTGTAAATAAAGACAAAGAAAATGAGACTCAAATATATGGCAATGTCTTTTCAAGCATTGGTTTCACCTCTATCCTTTTCATCGGATTAATTTTACTCTTTGACAATCCAATATCCGTATTCTTAGGATATGCAAATCATCCGGAATATATAGCAATGATGGGAATAACCGTTGCTCTTGATGCTTTTGCCAGTATTCCTTTTGCATTTCTTAGATACCAAAACAGACCAATCAAGTTTGCTGCACTGAAATTACTCTATGTCGTTTTCAATATCTTGTTGAATGTATTCTTCCTGGTAGTTTGTCCTTGGTTAGACAAACACATGCCAGGTACAATTCAGTGGTTCTATAAGGCTGATTATGGCGTAGGATACGTAGTGGTTTCAAACCTGATTGCAACTATCCTGCAAACAATTATACTTTTGTTCTACACACTTCCAGCAAAATTCAAACTGAGTTGGATATTGATAAAACCAATTTTGAATTATTCATTGCCCCTGCTTATTTTGGGTATAGCTGGCATTATGAATCAGAATCTGGATAAAATATTGATCCCCTTTTTGTTGGATGGTGAATATGGTCGTTCTCAACTAGGAATTTACGGTGCTGCATCAAAAATATCCATGGTGATGATGATGTTTACTCAGGCCTTCAGATATGCATACGAGCCAATGGTTTTTGCTCAACATAAGGATAAAAACAGCGTAGAAACCTATGCTGATGCAATGAAATACTTCATCCTATTTTCTTTATTGATATTTCTGGGGATGGTTTTGTATTTGGACATTTTCAAATTAATAATTGAAAAAAGTTATTGGGAAGGATTACAGATTTTACCAATCGTATTAATCTCCTTTATCTTCCAAGGCATTTATTTCAATTTATCCATATGGTATAAATTAAAAGACAAAACCATTTATGGGGCTTGGTTTTCTATCATCGGAACTGTCATAATTGTTATGGGAAACATTATCCTGGTACCAATTTTTAGCTATGTTGGTTCTGCTTGGTCAGCACTGGCATGCTACACTACAATTATGGTTATCTCCTATTTTTATGGACAGAAATACCTTCCGGTTCCATACAACTTAAAATCAATCCTTCGCTACGCTTTACTCACTATTGCATTGTATGTGATCAGTCAATTCATTGAGACACCTTGGTTGATTGTAAATCTTGCACTCAAGACTTTACTCCTTTGCGTTTTCATCGCTTATTTAATCAAAAACGATTTTCCATTGGAAAAAATTCCAGTCTTAAACAAATTTATTAAAAGGAAGATAAAATAAATGCAACCGAAATTAAATATAATCTGTCCAGTTAAAAACTCAACACAAACTGCTTTAAATTCCATCCGTTTGATCATGGAATCTAAACTGGATTGTGATTTTGAGTTTACAGTGTACAATGACTTCAGTGATGAGGAATGTTCACAAGCATTGACATCTGCATCAGAGAAATTTGGTTTTAGTCTTATAAATTTGTGCGATGTCACCGATCATCCCTCACCCAACTACAGATTGATTTTGCAAATGGCACAACAAAAATCTATAGCTGATGAAAGCAATCTTATCATTGTAGAATCTGATGTAAGTATTGATCCCGACACCCTGAATTCTATGTTGAACAGATTGAGCCAAGTTGACAAACCGGGATTAATTGCAGCTGTAACTGTTGATGAAGAAGGAAGAATCAACTACCCCTATGAATACGCTTTGAGAATGGCAAAAGGCACTCAATTTGCACCCAAACATTTGAGTTTCTGCTGTACTTTACTCAGCAATGAATTATTGAATGCCTACGATTTCGGACAATTAAATCCAGAAAAAAACTGGTATGATGTACACATCTCTCATCAATCATTAAAATTGGGATACCATAATTATTTGTGCACCGATCTTCCTGTATTGCATCAACCACATAGCAGCAGACCCTGGAAACAATTGAAATACAAGAACCCTTTGTTGTATTACTGGAGAAAGTTCACCCAAAAAAAAGATAAAATTTGAATCAGGATATACATACAGCTCTCGTTTCTGTCATAGTACCTGTGTACAACATGTACGAGTATGTGGCAGAAACCATAGAATCGGTTTTACTATCTGATTATACAAATTGTGAATTAATTCTAGTGGATGATGGTTCCACCGACAACTCAAAAGAAGTGTGTCAAGCCTATGCTAAAATTCACTCTAATGTGCATTTCTATACTCAAGAAAACCAAGGTGCATCTGCTGCCAGAAATCATGCGATCCGTAAATCAAAGGGTGTTTACATTTTACCTCTTGATGGAGATGATAAAATATCACCGAAATACATTTCTGAAGCTGTAAAGATTTTCACAGAAAATCCATCTGTTAAAATTGTTGCCAGTGAAGCCGAGTTTTTTGGTGACCGAACCGGCAAATGGGAATTACCCCCTTTTTCAATCAGACAATTGGCACGTAGAAATCTGATGAATTGTAGTTCTATGTATCGAAGAAGTGATTGGGAATCAGTAGGTGGATACTGTGAAGAAATAAGAGGCAGGGAAGATTGGGACTTTTGGATTTCATTACTTAAAACCGGAGGTGAATTTTATAGACTACCATTGATAGGTTTGTATTATCGGATTCGGGAAAATTCAAAAAGGGTCAAAGCTCGCAAGTGGAAACATGAAATTATCGACAAACTAAATGAAAGGCATCCTGAGTTTTTCCGCCAGCATTTGGGTGGACCGCTGCGTTATTTTAGAGAAATGTCAAGATTCATCAATTTCTTTTATAAAAAATGAGTAAAGCCAGTCTTATTATATCGGTTTATAAAAACACCCAGGCATTGAAAATAGTGCTTGATTCTGTTGGCTTACAAACTGTAAAAGACATTGAAGTTATTATTTCTGAAGATGGAGATTCATCTGAAATGAATCAATTTGTAGCAAATTATAAATTCACATTTCCATACAAACATCTCACTCAACAAGATGAAGGTTGGCGAAAAAACAAAATTCTTAACAAAGCAATCCTTGAATCGAATTCAGATTGGTTGATTTTTATAGACGGTGACTGTGTACTACATCCTCGTTTCATTGAAATGCATCTTAGATATGCTGCTGAGAATAGAATACTTGCTGGAAAGCGAATCAAACTCAATCAAGAAGACAGCAATTATTTACTTTCAAACCCCGATAGAATCGCAAAAATTCAAAAGAAAATCCTTCGAAGATTAATCCTTTCGAAAGGCACTGCATTTACAGAGGAGGGTCTTTTTATATCACCCGAAGGTATATTTGGCTTTATTCCCAAACTTCGAAAACTGAATCATTTGAAAGGTTGCAATATGTCTTTCTCCAAAAAAGCAATCTTGGCAATCAATGGCTTTGATGAAAACTATATTTTACCAGCAGTAGGTGAAGATGCCGATCTAAGTTGGAGATTTGAAATGGCAGGTTACAAACATTTTTCAATGCGAAATTTAGCTGTACAATACCATCTGCATCACAAAGAAAATTGGCAGGATCAGAGCCATAATATGGAATATATGAATTCGTGTATAGCAGCAAAAAAATACATTTGTGATAACGGAATCAAAAAAAACAGTCCGCAATGATTAGCATCATCATATGTTCGCAGCAAACAGAACTCCAACCTGAGTTTCTGAAAAACATTGAATCCACCGTAGGTATTAGACATGAAATTATACCTATAGACAATTCTAAGGGTGATTACTCCATATTCCAGGCCTACAATCTGGGCATAGAAAAGAGTAGGTTTCCTTTCCTTTGTTTCGTCCATGAGGATGTGATCTTTCACACAAACAATTGGGGAGAAAAGGTTGTTGAACATTTAAGCAGTCCCGAAACAGGTATTCTGGGGATCGCAGGAAGTGACATGATCACATGTGTTCCAGCTGGTTGGTCCATATCGGGGCGAAAAATGCATTTGATACAATCCCAAAAGGGAAATGACAAAAGTGAAGAAATTAAGATACCCGAGAATTTTCATGGCAAGAGCAGGGATGTTATACTCCTTGATGGAGTTTTTCTATGCATGCGCAAAGAAATCAGTACTCAAGTCAAATTCAGCGAGCACCTAGACGGATTTCACGGTTATGATTTAGATATTTCTCTACAAGCAATAGCATCAGGTTATATCAATAAAGTAGCATACGACATTTTATTGGAACATTTCTCAAAAGGGAGAAAAAGCAAACAATATTATATAAATCTATTAGCAGTCTATACGAAGTGGGAACGCATAACTCCCCTTTTCATCCGACGAAAACCAAGCGAGAAGGATATTCTGGATTTGGAAGAAAAGAAATTGAAGATGCTAATCTCACGTATGATACGTAGAGGTTTCAGTCTAAATGAATGTATTTCAATTTATATCCGATATGCCAGGATAGCAAAACTAAGAAATACAATTCCACAATTGATGCTAGTGATTGCAAAATTAAGTTTGATGAAATTAATCTATTTCTGGGGAGGCATTTACTACCGGTAAAATCACTTTCTACCGAAATCAGCAGGTATCTCACCCCATGCTTGAGTTTCCCATTTGTAGATTGGAGTAGAATATTCATTGTTGATCAACCAATGCACCGCTCTATCCATCAAATCAAAAACAGTTTTACTTTTGGGGGAAGGAGCAAGTTTGGTCGCATATTTCTTCTCTCTCACCCATTTCATCGCAGTAATACTATCCGAATAGATAGGCATTGACTTATTTTCCTTTTTCAACAATGCCAAACCGTGAACCAAAGCCAGAAATTCACCGATATTATTGGTTGCTAATGGGAAGGGTCCCATCCGGAATATTTCTTCACCAGTACGAGTATATACCCCACGGTATTCCATCACACCAGGACTACCACTGCAGGCAGCATCCACAGAAAGACTTTCCATAATGGGAATTCCGACTTTCTTAATTAATTCAGGATCGGGTTCTTTCTTAGCCTTCGCCTTCTTTCCTACATAGTCGTAGTAGGGCGAGTTATAAGCCTCTGTAGCCTGTTCCAAAGTAGGAAATCCCATAAATTTAGCCGCAGCATAACCTTT
>CAZZPZ010000011.1:0-101022 GCA_964655615.1 uncultured Paludibacter sp.
AAAAAAAAATCCGCCTCGGATTTCTCAATCAAAGACGGATTGCTGTAAACATTTTCATAGTCAAAGTCTAGGTACTTAGACAATCTACATTTAGAATTTTGTGTATCATAATACTCCTATCTGATACCTTACAAATGTATGGATTCAGTAACTATTTATTATTGCAATAAGTAAAATACTAACTGCAATCTGTAAATACTTTTTCGAAATATAAATTGTGATTTTTCAATTCGTACGATTCTTGTATTGAAACCTTGCAATTGGTAAATTTTCATTGCAATTCGTACGAAACTGGTAAAAAAAATACTGCACTTCTAAATGCAGTATTTGTTAATTGTTGAACATTTTTTTCTATTCTTATTTCCCAGGCAGGTTATAGTTTGTTTATGTTCTGTCTTGAATCTTACGCAATCAAATTTTAAATAAATTTAATCCTTTAGAAAGTCGGATGTTCAAATTTTTTAGCCCAAAAAGCTCCTTCAATTTCTTTAGTTCCTTCCTCAGCTTTTATTTTTCCGCTGAATATACCCTTCAATGTAGTTGTATTTATTTCAACAAACTCAATTTCTACATTGTTGGTTGCATCAGACATTCCGTAACTACTTGAAAATGATATTTGGTCATTCTCATTGCCAGTTGAATATGTTTTCACTGTTAGTGCATTTGTGTTTTCATAACTTCCGTAAAAAATACTACAATAAGGTTCATAGACAGAATCGTTTGGTGCTGCTTGTATAAATACTTCACCTCCTAAGGATGTTGCTCCGTAATGCATCCAGGTACAATTTTCAAAGGTGATCTCTTCGTTATTAATTTTTACTATCATTTTTCCCTCAGTTAAGGAATCAATCAACTCCTTTTCTGTTGTTTCGTCACAGGCTCCTGCCATCAATACTACCACATAGGTAATAATCCATAGTGCTTTTTTCATAATCATTCAGTTTTAAATTCAATTCGTTATTGCAATTTACTCTGCTAAAATCACTATGTCAAGTTTTTTAGTGCTTCACCTTTAAATATTTCTTTAAAATTTAAAGAATTATTTCTTGATATATACAAAAAGAGCGAGACTTTTCACAAAGTCTCGCTCTTTAAATAGGTATTAGTTTTTTAAGGTATAAAAAAGATTGTGTTGTTTAGTTAACGTTGGCAAAGAAACTGCGAAATTCTCATTTAGCAAAATGTAAAAATATGTTATACAACCTGTTTTTATACAAAAGGTGGACTTTTGTGCAATTTTTTTAGAATACATTCCATGTATAGCTGTTTCAAAATGAGTATATTTGCATTTTAAATCATTGTATGAGAGTTAAATCGCTATTTTTACTATTTGCCATATTCTTACTGTCCTGTGGATCAAAGAACAACACCACTGTACAGAAAACTTCAGATATTCAGTTAGTTGTTCCGGATTTTTCTTCTGATTCAGCCTATTCGTTTGTTCAAAATCAAATTGATTTTGGTCCAAGAGTACCAAATACTGATGCTCACAAGCAATGTGCTGTATACTTGTCAGAGAAATTAACCCAGTACGGTGCTAATGTTACTGAGCAAAGAGTTAAACTCACTGCATATAATGGAGATATGTTGAATTCTATCAATATTATTGGTTCATTCAATCAAAATGCTAGAAATAGAGTGCTTTTGATGGCTCATTGGGATTCACGTCCATGGTCTGATCATGATCCTGATCCCCAGAATCGAAATGTACCTGTGATGGGTGCAAATGATGGCGCCAGTGGGGTTGGTGTTCTGCTAGAAGTTGCCCGTCATTTGAAAAACATAAGTCCTGATTTTGGTGTTGATATAGTTTTGTTTGACTCCGAGGATTATGGTGCTCCCTCTGATTTTCAAGGTCCTTCTGAGGATAGTTGGTGCCTTGGCTCTCAATATTGGTCTAAAAATCCACACATACCGGGCTACAGAGCGAATTTTGGTATTTTACTTGATATGGTTGGTGCAGAAAATGCAAAATTTTACAAAGAACAGATTTCAATGTACTATGCTCCGCAACTGATGGATAGGGTTTGGGCCAAAGCTCAAAGTTTAGGATTCTCTAATTTCTTTGTCAATGATATGGGGGGTGGTGTTACTGATGATCATTTGTATGTGAATCAAATCGCCGGTATACCTAGTATTGATATTATACAACACAGTCCTGAAAGTGACAGTGGTTTTGGTCACTATTGGCATACAACCCAGGATGATATGTCTGTAATAAGTAGACCAACTCTTCTCGCTGTTGGTACAACTCTTTTGCATATCCTTTTTGAGGATGCATCTAAAAGTAAATAGTAGAATGAAATTTACAAAAATTGCAGTAAAAATAGGCAGCAATGTCCTAACACGAAATGATGGAACCTTGGACATTACACGCATGTCGGCGTTGGTGGATCAGATCGCTCAACTTCATAAAAAAGGAGTGGATATAGTGCTTATTTCATCCGGAGCTGTTGCTTCTGGGAGAAGTATTTTGGGTCTTAATAAAAAGATGGATGTGGTTGACCAAAGACAATTGTATTCAGCTGTTGGTCAGGCTAAATTAATAAATCATTATTGGGACTTGTTTAGAGAACACGGAATTACAGTTGGTCAAATACTAACTACAAAAGAAAATTTTGGGAGTCGCCGCCATTATCTGAATCAACGCAACTGTATGCAGGTAATGCTTGAAAATAAAGTCATACCCGTAGTTAATGAAAACGATACGGTCTCAGTTACTGAATTAATGTTTACCGACAATGATGAGCTTTCTGGCTTAATTGCTTCGATGATGGATATGCAAGCATTAATTATCTTAAGCAATATTGACGGAATTTACAATGGATCTCCATCAAATCCTGAAAGTACTGTAATTCGTGAAATACACAAAGGACAGGATGTAAGTGATTTTATAGAGTCATCCAAGTCGAGCTTTGGCCGTGGGGGAATGGCTACTAAAACGAGCATAGCCCGTAAAATTGCAGATGAAGGAATTGATGTATTTATAGCAAACGGTAAAAAAGATAATATTTTGGTTAACCTAATTTCAAAAGATGGGAATGAAATTAGTACTCACTTTATTGCCTCCAATGAAAATGTGTCTTCTGTTAAAAAATGGATAGCTCACAGTCATGGCTTTGCTAAAGCTGAAATTCATGTAAATGAGAATGCCAGGATGGCTTTAACCGGTGAAAAAGCCGTGAGTTTGCTGCCAGTTGGCGTGATTTCAATCCAAGGTGAATTTGAGAAAGATGATATAGTTAAAATCATTGCACCCGATGGAAAAGTATTGGGAGTAGGCAAAGCTCAATACAATAGTGAAAAAGCGCTGGATATCATCGGGCGAAAGAATCACAAACCTATAGTTCATTGTGATTACTTGCATTTGTTTTAAAAAAGAATAACTAGTTCAAAAAGTAGAATTAAAAAGAATAAAATGTCGAATTGGAAAACATTAGCATTAAAAGCGTCTAGATATCTCAATCTGATTTCTGACGAGAAAATAAATGAAGTATTAATGTCACTTGCGGATGCAACTGAGGCTAATATCTCGTTTATATTGGACGAAAATCAAAAGGATTTAAAACGAATGGAGAAATCGAATCCAATGTACGATAGACTATTGTTGACTGAAGATCGTTTGAAAGCTATAGCAGATGATATTCGTAATGTGGTAAGTCTTCCTTCTCCATTAAATAAGGAAAGAAAGCAAATCCAAAGACCAAACGGAATGACTATTAGTCAGATTTCAGTGCCTTTTGGAGTGGTTGGAGTTATCTATGAGGCGCGTCCAAATGTAAGTTTCGATGTGTTTTCATTGTGTTTGAAAACTGCCAATGCATGTGTGCTAAAAGGTGGATCTGATGCCTTTCATTCTAACTCAGCAATTGTAAGTGTGATTAAGAAAGTCTTGGTTGAACAGGGTTTGGATGAAAATGTAGTTACACTTTTGGCTGCAGGTCGTGAAGCTGCAACTGAGTTGATGAATGCCGTGGGATATGTGGATGTAATCATCCCTCGTGGTGGAAAGGGCTTGATAAATTCTGTCAGAGAGAATTCCAAAATTCCCGTAATTGAAACTGGTGCTGGTATTTGTCATACCTATTTCGATGAATATGGAGATCTTACAAAAGGTAAATCAATCATCTTCAATGCAAAAACCCGTAGAGTGAGTGTTTGTAATACCTTGGATTGTTTGGTTATACATGAAAGCAGATTGAATGTGCTTTCTGAGTTATGTATCGATCTAAGCACCAAGAATGTGATTATCTATGCTGATGAAAAATCGTATCAAAGCCTGGAAGGTAAATACCCAAAGGAATTACTACAGAAGGCAGTGCCTGAAAGTTTTGGGACAGAATTTCTGGATTATAAAATGTCGATTAAGACTGTCTCAAATGTAATTGAGGCAATTGATCATATAGCTGAAAACAGCTCGAAACATAGTGAATGCATAGTCAGTGAAGATGATGCCAATATATTAATGTTTGATAGAATGGTTGATGCTGCTTGTGTATATACCAACGTGTCTACAGCATTCACTGATGGTGCTCAATTTGGATTGGGGGCTGAAATTGGAATAAGTACACAGAAATTACATGCTCGTGGTCCTATGGCTTTGGAAGAGTTGTGCTCTTACAAGTGGATTATCAAAGGCAACGGTCAGGTAAGAAATTAATCAAAAGTTGTGCATTTGGAAATAAATTCATTCCTTTGCATTAAATAAGAAAACGTATTTCTTTCGTGCGTAATTTACACATCTGCCAAGAAGTTTAATTTTAACCACGTTTGTCTATGTTATTCTTGGGAGAATTTACTTTTTATTTTTTATTATCTTAATTTTTTATGAACATTTACATTGGTAACTTAAGTTACAGAGTTAGAGAAAACGATTTGAAAGGCGTAATGGAAGAATACGGTGCAGTAGAATCATGCAAAATCATCAAAGACCGTGAAACTGGAAAATCTAAAGGTTTTGGTTTCGTTGAAATGTCTGATGAAGCTGGTTCTAAAGTAATCGCTGAGCTTAATGGCGCAGAACTTGATGGTCGTACTATGGTAATCAAGGAAGCTAAAGCGAAGTAATTACTTCATTAGTCCTGAAAAAATTGATAAACTTCTGCTATCTTTGAAAGCAGAAGTTTTTTTATCTAGTTTCTATTGATATGCAAGTTCTTGATTTTTTTAAATATTCTTCTACCAAAGGTAAATTACTGCAGTTAGTAAGCGTTTCTTTATTCCTTGGTATTATATCATTGGCAATAGCAATTCCTTTGTTTGGTAGAGATTTTAATGATCCGAATGTTATTCGTGCTTATCAGTTTCTGCAAACTTTAGCTGTATTTGTTTTGCCTCCTCTTTTTCTTAGTTTTGTTTGGTACGGTAAAATAACCGAGAATCTTCAGTTAAAGAAACTCCCTCGTTTATCTTCGGTATTCCATGTCGTGTTGATAATGTTGGTTTCTGTGCCTGCAATCAATCTATTAAGTGAACTGAACAAAGCAATTGTTTTTCCTGATTTTCTCAAAGATGTAGAGTCTTATTTGTTGGAAAAGGAATCAGCTGCAAGTGAACTCACCCATTTATTGTTGCAATCGAATCAAATTGAAATTCTTCTGCTGAACATATTTATAGTTGCGATTCTACCTGCTTTGGGCGAAGAACTCTATTTTAGAGGCATTATTCAAAAATTGTTTCACAAATGGGGTAAGCATGTGGCCATATGGATAGCAGCTGTAGTGTTTAGTGCTGTGCACATGCAATTCTTTGGTTTTCTTCCCAGAATGCTTTTCGGGGCGGTTTTTGGATACTTCTTTTTATGGTCATCCAATCTTTGGTATCCAATAATTGCACATTTTGTGAACAATGCCTTGGTTGTTGTGGCATTTTATTTCTTAAACCCAATTGGTAATTTCGAAATTATAGAGCAACTGGGAACTACAAATGCTCATCCTTGGTTGGGTGTGGCTAGTTTGCTCTTAAGTATTGGACTGATCTTTCAGTTTAAAAAACGATTTACCTGAGATCAGATTCTTCTTTCACTAACAATCAATAAGGCCTGTTCTTTAATGTCTGAAGGAAGTTCAATTCGTCGAAGTTGCAAACTTCTTAGCCATCCTGCAACATCCTTTTCATTGAGTGTAAAGAATACCTCAGAGATTAATGTACGTTGACTTTCAGTTAGCTTGGATTCTGGAATACAGGCTAATGAATCGAGTTCCTCATCATCGTAATACTCAGGAGTTCCTCCTGCTGATAGTAATGAATCATTGTCGCACACTTCGTGTGCACCACAACATTCTTCATCGATATGATCATTGATAACTATCTCTTCATTTTTGTTTCTTCTGTTGAAGTAGGTCATAACACCCAATATTATTGCTCCAAGAAGAAAAATTGCAATCAAAACCCACATAAGAAATTCAATTTTAGAAATACCTTAAAAAACGATACAAAATTAGCAATTATTACTGAATTTAAGTATTTTTGTGAGTTAAAAAGCAATAAACTTTCGATTTAAAAGTTTAATTTTTAACAGTTTAAATTTGATTCTTTTCTTCAAATTAAGTGTCTGATTGATAATGGGAATGAATTTTCGTCCTTTTTACACCCTCTTGCTGATTGTTTTCTTGTTTTTGTCCTGTACATCTACTAAGAATACCCCTTCCATGCGTTTTTTTCATGCGTTGAATACTAAGTACAATGTGTACTTTAACGGTAATGAGAGTTATAAAGTTGGAATTAAAAAAATAAACGATGCAAATAAGGATGATTTTTCTGCCATAATTCCAATGTACACTATCAGTGTGCACGAAAATGCGAAAGCTGGTCAATCTGATTTCAAAAGGGCAATTGAAAAATCCAGAAAAGCGATTAAACTTCACTCAATTAAAACAAAACCTGAATTTGATCCTAAAAAAGCAGGCCGTCCGGGATACAAAGAATGGCTACAAAGGGAGGAATATAATCCTGCCTTGAAGGATGTTTGGCTGATGTTGGCAAAATCTGAATTTCACACTGCAGACTTTCTGGGAGCAGTTGGTACATTGTCCTATGTTTCAAAACATTATATCTATGATCCTGAGGTGGTTACTACTTGTCAATTGTGGACTGTAAGAGCATACAAGGAAATGGGATGGCTGTATGAGGCTGAGGATTTATTATCAAAAATAGATGTTAAATTGCTTAAGGGAGACAATGTTGGATTGTATTCAGCAGTTCAGGCTGAGCTGTTGCTAGCTAACCATAAATATGCAGAGGCAATTCCCTTTTTAGAGAAAACCTTGTCTAAAGAAAAGAATAAATACCAAGAACTTCGATTTCGTTTTCTTTTAGCTCAATTGTACAAAAGAAATGGTGATTTACCGGCTGCCTATGCAGAATATTCGAAAGTCATTAAAAAGAACCCACCTTATGCACAGGAATTCAATGCTCGATTGCAACGTGCAGAATTGTATCAAAGCAGTTTGAAATCGATTCGAGCCGAGTTGAAAAAAATGATGAAGAATCCAAACAATGAAGAGTTCCTGGATCAAATTTATTATACTCTGGCTAAAAGTTACTTGCACGAAAAGGATACAACCAATGCTTTGAAAAACTTGAGGCTAGCAGCTGATGAGAGTGTTCGTAACGGTATTGAAAAAGCCTATGCTCTGGCATTGATGGGTGATTTGTATTATGATAGAAAAGATTATGTCAATGCAAAATTACCCTATGAAGAGGCTTCAAAGATTTTCAAAGATGGAATGGAGGACTATGCCCGAATTTCCAAAAGGGTAGATATCTTGGCTGATTTAGTAGTACACCACGAGGTGTGTGTACTACAAGATAGTTTGCAAAAACTGGCTTTGCTTTCGGAAGCCGAACAATTGGATGCTGTGAAACGGGTGATTAAGCGATTGGAGGAGGAGGAGAAGCGCCAGGCTGAACTTGCGGAGAAGCAGGCTGAAAGAGCTCAGAAAATTGCAGATAAGCCATCCAATCCCTTTGAAATCACCAATAATGTGAGGTCTGGCTGGTATTTCTACAATAACAATCTGGTAACCAAGGGGAAATCTGATTTCCAAAATAAATGGGGCAAGCGAAAGTTGGAAGATCACTGGCGAAGAAAAGATAAAACTTCTTCATTGTTCTCTGAAGAACAATTGACTATGGATACCTTGTCTGGAGATAGTGCCAGTTTAGCACTTACTGATTCAGTTCCTTCAAAAATGGAAGTTACAGATACCAAAGATCCGGCTTTTTATCTGCAACAAATACCTAAAACTCCTGAAGAAATAGCTGTTTCCAATTTGTTGTGGTCTGAAGCATTGTTTCAAAAAGGAATAGTAATAAAAGATAAAGTTGAAGATATTCCACTTGCAATTTCAGTATTTGAGGAGTATTTAGATCGATTCCCTGCATATGAATATGCGGATGATGCAATGTTTCAGAATTATATTCTTTATCATCAGTTGAACTTGACAGACAAAGCTGAAACCTATCGTACAGAGATTCTCACTCAGCATTCAGAATCAAGATATGCGGAATTGCTGAAGCAACCAGATTTTATCAATAGGGCTAAACGCATGTTTGTGGAACAGGATTCAATTTATTCTATTACATACAAAGCATATTATGCGAATGCATTTACGATAGTACAGGATCAAGCCGACTATGTAAGGAAGACTTATCCAATGAGTCCTCTTATGCCTAAATTCTTGTTTTTAAAAGCTTTGTCCATAGGTAAAACAAAAAAACAGGAGGATTTTCAAACCATATTGAATGAACTTGTCGAATCTTATCCAGGTAGTGAGGTCACCCCCATGGCTAAAGATATAATAGCTCTGATGAGACAGGGAAAAGAGGCTAAACAAGGGACCACCGGAACTTTAATGGCAAGAAGAGAAGAGGCTGATAAAACGATGGATGGTGATAGTTTATTTGCATTTTCAAACAAAAAGGAACAAAAACACAGATTGATGCTCATTACTCCTTTGGTGGATGAATCTGTTAACGAATTATTGTATCAGGTCGCTGTGTTTAACTTTTCTCGTTTTATGGTTAAGGATTTTGACTTGTTGATCGACAGAATTGATTCTACCTATGAGGTTTTGTCCGTGACGAATCTTAGGGATTTTGAGGAAGCTCTAAATTATCAAAGGGTTTTAACTGCTGATCTAAAATTAAGTGAATTAATCAGTACTTCAAACACAAGAAGCCTGGTAATCTCTGAGCAAAATTTTGATTTGTTGCAAAGAAAGAAATTAAGCCTTGAAGATTATCTTGCCTTTGTGAAAGATGCTTTACCAGAACAGGATTTTGCATCCAATGCAGATTTGTTGAAGAAACTGGATCGAATTAATTTGGAAATTAGTTCAGCTACCTTGCCTGAAAATACTCCAGAAGTAAAGAAAACGGCCAGCAATAACCCTGCTCAAAAAGATCAAACTCCCGCTCCATCCACAGAAAAATACAAGGGATTGTTCATGTACGACGATAAGGCTCCTCATCAGGTAGTGATCTATATACAATCAGGCAAACCAGAAGTGAATGCTGTAATCAAAGCTGTGGATGATTATGCCAATGAAAACTATCCCGTTCTCAATCTTAAAGTTACAGAACAGAAAAAGGGTCGTATGCAATTAATCGTTGTGCAGACTTTCAATGATACCTGGATTGCTAGTTCTTTCTTGCAACGTTTAGGACAGGATCCTGCATTCTCGAAAGCAATGAAATCGGTTAATTATCGGATTTTCCCTGGAACTGCCGAGAATATCAATCTGGTTTTAGAGAAAAATGCCATGAGTGCCTATCTGGAGTTTTTGAGGATATATTATTTTAAATAACTTTGAACTGTTATTATATTAAACATGAAGAAAGATAAAATTCTGTGGATAGATGATGAAATAGACCTGCTTAGGGCCTATGTTATTTTTTTAGAGGAAAAAGGGTATGAGGTGCAAACTGCGACCAATGGTAAAGATGCACTGGATCTATGTACCCAACAGAAATTTGATATCATCTTCATCGACGAAAATATGCCTGGCTTGAGTGGTCTGGAAACAATTCCTTTAATCAAAGAGGTAGATCCTGATGTGCCTATGGTTATGATTACCAAGAGTGAGGAAGAAAATATCATGAACCTAGCTATTGGTAGTAAAATTTCTGACTACCTAACTAAACCGGTCAATCCAAGTCAGATCCTTTTGAGTCTTAAGAAAAATATACACCGTAAGGAAATAGAAACAGAACATACAACCATTGGATACCGTTCTGAATTCGGTCGAATTGGTATGCAAATCAATGACAATCTGAGCATAGAGGAGTGGATGGAGTTGTATAAACGGCTGGTGTATTGGGAGTTGGAGCTTTCCGAAACAGATAGTGGAATGGATGAAATGCTCAAAATGCAAAAAACTGAGGCTAATAATTCATTCAATAAGTTTATTAAAAAGAATTACGAAAGTTGGTTCTTAAATCCAGAGGATAGACCGCTGATTTCGCCTGATATTTTTAAAAAGAAAGTGTTCCCTTTGTTGGATGAAGGTGAAAAAGTCTTTTTTATCTTGGTAGACAATTTTCGTTACGATCAGTGGAAGATTATTCGGGAGATGTTGAACGACTTTTATACCTTCAATGAAGAGAGTCTCTATTGTACAATTCTGCCTACAGCAACGCATTATGCGCGAAATGCGATATTTTCTGGGTTAATGCCTTTACAGATACAACAAATGTTTCCCGAACTGTGGGTGGATGAAGATGAGGATGAAGGAAAAAATCTGAATGAGAAAGAGTTGATTGAAACTCAATTGAAACGTTTCAGACGCAATTACTTGTTTTCATACAATAAAGTCAATGAGTCGGGCTATTGTGAGAAATTGATTGAACAATTGCCTCGAATGGATAATTACCCATTGAATGTGGTCGTTTTGAACTTTATAGATATGCTGTCGCATGCTCGAACCGAGTCGAAAATGATGCGTGAATTGGCAAATGATGAAGATGCCTATCGCTCATTGACTGTTTCATGGTTCAGACATTCACCAACCTATGAATTGCTAAAGTCTATTTCGAAAAGAGGGTATAAAGTAATACTTACAACCGATCATGGAACCATCCAAGTGAAGAATCCTGTGAAAGTGATAGGTGATAAGAATACCAATGTGAATTTGAGATATAAAGTGGGTAGAAGCCTAAGTTTTAACAAAAAAGAGGTGTTCGAAATCACTCGTCCTGACAAAGTAGGATTACCTTCACCAAATGTGAGTTCAACCTATATTTTTGCAGGAAATGATGATTTCTTTGCATATCCCAACAATTATAATCATTATGTAAGTTATTATAAAAATACCTTTCAGCATGGGGGTGTTTCACTTGAAGAGATGTTGGTTCCACTTGTGGTAATGCAACCCAAATAACAACCAATTCATTGGAAAAGCTGAATCAGGTGTTTTTGCAAAATCCTGAATTCCGTAAATTTAAAGTAGATTCAAATTATTTAAAAATGAAAACATATACAAACGTAAAAGACCTGGGTGATTTAAAGGAAGCTATTCAGGAAGCATTGGAGATAAAGAAGAACAGGTTTGCCTACAAGCACATTGGAGAAAATAAAACACTGTTGATGGTATTTTTCAATTCAAGTTTACGTACACGCTTAAGCACCCAAAAGGCGGGAATGAATTTGGGAATGAATACAATGGTGCTGGATATAAATCAGGGTGCATGGAAGTTGGAAACTGAACGGGGTGTGATTATGGATGGTGATAAACCTGAACATATACTGGAAGCAATCCCTGTGATGGGATCCTATTGTGATGTGATTGGTGTTCGTGCTTTTGCACAATTTGAAAACAAAGAGTTTGATTATCAAGAAACGATTATCAATCAATTTATAAAATATTCTGGTAAACCTGTGTTTAGTATGGAGGCTGCTACAGGCCATCCACTTCAGGCTTTTGCTGACTTGATTACTATTGAGGAGTATAAAACAAAGGAAAGGCCTAAAGTGGTACTTACTTGGGCGCCTCACCCTAGAGCATTGCCTCAGGCTGTGCCTAATTCTTTCGCTGACTTTATGAATGAGGCTGATGTAGAATTTGTGATTACGCATCCCGAAGGTTATGAATTGGCGGACGAATTTGTGAGGGGAGCTACTGTTGAGTATGATCAAATGAAAGCATTTGAAAATGCTGATTTTATTTATGCTAAAAACTGGGCGGCTTATCAAGATCCTAATTACGGGAAAATCTTAAGCACGGATAGAAATTGGACTGTTTCCGACAGACAAATGGCAGTTACCAATGATGCCCGTTTTATGCATTGTTTGCCCGTACGAAGAAATATGATAGTGACAGACGATGTAATCGAAGGTCCGCGTTCTATTGTTATCCCAGAGGCTGCAAACCGTGAGATATCAGCTCAGGTTGTGATTAAACGATTACTTGAATCCATTAAATAATGCGAAAATGAATTTAGAACAAGTGATTGCATCCATTCGAAATGTACCTGATTTTCCTAAACCCGGTATATTGTTCAAAGACATTACCACCGCAATGAAGGATGGTGAGGTTTTACAGTTTATTGCAAATGAGTTGTATACCTATTACAAAGACAAAGGAATTACGAAAGTCGTTGGTTTGGAAAGTCGTGGCTTTGTACTTGGTAGTATTTTAGCCTATAAATTAGGTGCAGGTTTTGTGTTGATGCGCAAACCCGGTAAACTCCCGGCTGACACCTTTCGTGTCTCATACGACCTGGAATATGGTTCTGATGCTTTAGAGGTGCATAAAGATGCGATCAATTCGGATGATGTTGTTTTGTTGCACGATGATTTGTTGGCAACCGGTGGTAGTGCTGGTGCAGCTCTTAAATTGTTGGAGCATTTCAACACCTCACAAATATATGTAAGTTTCTTGATAGAACTTGCAGGACTTAGTGGAAAAGAAAAATTAAAAAATACAAAAGATATACATACATTGATTACTTTTTAAGATGGAGAAATTGACTGTTATTAAAGTGGGTGGGAAGATAGTGGAGGAAGCTGAAACTTTAAATCAATTGTTGCTGGACTTTACTAAACTTCCTGGGTTGAAAGTTTTGGTTCATGGAGGTGGCCGATCTGCTACTGCTATTGCTGCGAAACTGGGAATCGAGAGTCAGATGGTTAATGGACGTAGAATTACAGATGAGGAGACTTTAAAAGTTGTGACTATGGTGTATGGTGGTTTGGTTAATAAAAAGATTGTAGCTGGACTTCAGGCATTAGGAGCGAATGCGTTGGGACTTACTGGTGCGGATTTAAATTATATGCGTTCAGTTAAAAGACCAGTTAAAGAGGTGGATTATGGCTATGTGGGTGATGTGGTAGAGGTTCATTCCGAGATTCTTGCAGATTTGATAAAAAAGGATGTAACTCTAGTGCTTGCACCCTTGACACACGATAGGGAAGGTAATCTTTTGAATACAAATGCGGATACTATTGCTGCTGAAGCAGCAAAAGCTTTATCCAAACATTTTGAGGTTACACTCAAGTATTGTTTCGAGAAGAAAGGTGTTCTACTTGACGAAAATGATGATGAATCGGTTATTTCTGAAATAACTCCTTCACTATTTGAAAGCTATGTTGCCTCCGGTGTAATTCAAGGAGGAATGATTCCTAAATTGGAAAATTCGTTTGATGCAATTCGATCGGGTGTGTCTCAAGTTGTGATAACAAAGGCCGATTATCTGGCTGAAGGTCAAGGAACTACTATTGTAATTCCAAATTAATTCTCACTACTAAGATATTTATAAGAAATGAATTATCAAGAATATGCAGATGGGGCTGTAATGCTTCTCAAAAATTTAATTTCTATTCCTTCGTTTAGTCGTGAGGAGAAAAATGCCGCTGATTTCTTGGAGCGCTATGTGGAATTACAAGGTTGTAGCGTGTATCGAAAAGAGAATAATATCTGGTTGATGAGTCCTGGATTTGATACTGCAAAGAAGACCATTTTATTGAATTCTCATATTGATACTGTAAAACCAGTATCTGCATGGACACTCGATCCTTTTCTGCCAGTGGTTGAAGGAGATAAATTGATTGGATTGGGTAGTAACGATGCTGGTGCTTCTGTGGTGACAATGTTGCAGGCATTTTTATTTCTTTCTCAGAAACAACAATCCTATAATCTGATATTTGCAGCTACAGCTGAAGAAGAGATTTCGGGTCAGAATGGAATAGTGTCCTTGTTGGGTGAATTGCCTGCAATAGATATAGCAGTAGTTGGAGAACCTACCGAAATGCATGCTGCAGTTGCCGAAAAAGGATTGATGGTTCTTGATTGTGTGAGCTATGGAAAAGCCGGACATGCGGCAAGAAACGAGGGAGACAATGCAATATACAAGGCTTTGAAAGATGTGGAATGGTTTAAAAACTTTGACTTCCCACTGAAAACAGAATTTCTGGGTCCTGTGAAAATGTCTGTTACTCAGATAAATGCAGGAACACAGCACAATGTGGTTCCTGATCGTTGTAGTTATGTGGTGGATGTGAGATCCAACGAGATGTACTCCAATGCTGAAATTCTTGATATTGTGAAACAAAATGTACAATCGGAGGTTAACGCTCGTTCGACTCGATTAAGTTCGACTGCCTCCCCTTTGAACCATGCTGTTTTACAAAAGGCCAAAGAAATGGGTAGAAATTTTTATGGATCTCCAACGCTTTCCGACCAGGCTTTAATGCCTTTTCCGAGTGTCAAAATGGGACCAGGTGACTCTTCCCGTTCGCATACAGCAAATGAATATATTTTAATTTCAGAGATAGAAGAAGCTCTGGAAATCTATATAGAACTTTTGGATGGGTTGGTAGTATAGTTTTCGCTTAAACGTCAAATTATTTTTTTATGAGAATTCTCCTTTATGTGTTGATGGTTTCAATGACTATCCCTCAGGTTTTTGCACAAAATCAAGTAAATATTCACCAATCAGGTGTGCCTGTAAGTACATTCAATTTTACGGAATTAGACTCTGTGGTGTTTAGTCAGGATAATTCATCCATTTTGATCTACAAAACTGATGATTCTAATGCATTGATATCACTTTCAGAGTTGGACTCAATTTCATTTAGTCAAAGAGTGGATACTGTGTATGTAAACTATTCAAATTCTGGGGCAAATATAGTCAATTCATCCAATGAACTTATTTCAATAGAAAATACAAATGCTGATGTGGTTGTGCGTTCCAGTGTAACTGATTATCAGGTAGTATACCTTTTGTCAGGGTCGAGCACTGATGGGTCTTTTAAAATATATAGTGATTACAGAATTAAATTAATACTCGACAATCTGCAATTATCCAATTCAGATGGACCAGCCATTAATATTCAGTCATCCAAGCACATCGATCTGCTTTTGAAAGATGGAACTACAACTACTTTGTCGGATGGAAGTGTATATTCGACATCAACTGAAGATCAAAAAGGAACTTTCTTTAGTGAGGGGCAATTGGTGATTGATGGTACAGGTACTCTTCGTTTAAAAGGAAATTATAAACATGCCTTGTGTAGTGATGACTATATTACCATTGAAAATGGAAATCTGATTGTTGAAAATGCAGTAAAAGATGCAATACATGCGAATGAAAAGGTTCTGATTCATGGCGGTGTTGTCAAGTTGGAAGCATTGGGAGATGGCATTGATGTGGAAGGCGGTCATATAACCATGACAGGGGGTGAATTGGATATTGATTTGATTTCTGCAGATGTCAAAGCTTTGAAGTCGGATAGTACAATAACTCTGAAGGGAGGAGTTGTTCAAATTTCACTCTCGGGAAATCAATCCAAAGCAATCAGTTCCAATGTTGCTGTCAATTTAAATGGAGGCGATATCTCAATCAATACAAGTGGTGGCGTCGTGCTTGAAGCTTTGGGAACAGGATTTGATCCTTCCTATTGTACAGCGGTTAAATCTGAGCTTATCAATGTGGATGGATCAGATTTGGAGATTATTCAAAATGGGATTTCAAGTAAGTCCATTTCATCTGATGGTGATGTAAATATTTTCAGTGGCAATGTAATAATCACCAATTCTGGTAGTGGTGCCACTTATACAAACTCAACAGGTACCATAGATGCATACAGTGCGGCAGCAATTACTGCCGATGCCAATATAAATATAGTAGGAGGAAATATTACTGCAACAGTTACAGGTACTGGTGGAAAGGGAATTAGTGCGAATGGAAATTTGAGTTTTGGATCAGCTTCTACTGCTCCTGAAGCAACAATTACTACATCTGGAGCAAAGTTTGCAGTGTCCACCACAACTTCTTCTACAGGTGGAACAAGACCAGGGGGTGGTTCTTCTACCACCACAGATTATTGTCTTCCTAAGACTTTTAAAGCGGATGGTGCCATTGCTGTTCTTTCTGGTCTATTAACCTTAAATTCTGCAGATGATGGAATCAAGTCTGAAACTTCAATAACTATCAGTGGTGGTACAACTCGAATAAATAATTCAACTGAGGGTGTTGAAAGTAAAGTCATAAGTTTTGAAGGTGGTTCAACATATATTACTGCTTCCGATGATGGAATCAATGCAACGATGAGTACCGTTTCAGGTGGTACGGAATCGAATGATGGAAGTCAGGTGTATATCAAGGGAGGATTTGTGAAATCGGTTATTTCAAGCGATAGCGGAGGGGATGCCATCGATAGCAATGGGAATCTAACCTATACCGGGGGTGTATGCTATGCAGTAGGTCCTGCCTCAGGTGCAAATGAAGATTATGACGTAAATGGCAACTTTCTGGCTAATGGTGGAACAGTCATTGGTACATCCTCTACTTCCAATATGAATGAAGTCTGGAGTACTTCTTCTAATCAATACGCTATATACTTTAAGAATTCTACGGCCATTGCTGCCGGCACTTTGATTCATATACGTACTGCTGCAGGAGTGGAACTTGCTACTTTTAAAAATACAGTTCGTGCAACTTATTATATGCATTTTTCGTCACCCCTGCTGACTTCAGGAGTGAGTTATCAACTATATACAGGTGGGTCTTATGTTGGAGGAGTTGAGCAAGATGGCATTTTGAGTGGTGGTGCTTATACTGTTGGAACTTTGAAAAGCACATTTACTCTAAGTTCAAAATCAAGTACTATCAGTTTCTAGAAATTCAAATATTTCTAATCGATGTGATTGAGAGGATCCTCTTGTTTCAAGAAATTCATTTAAATCAATGTTGTGGTGAATTGCTATTCCTACAAATAGAAAGAAGTGTGTTTATTTAAAATCAATGATGTGATGAATAGAGATTATACCAACAATCTGATCCGAGCTGTCATTTTCTTTTACCGCTAATGTTGTAATGTTACTTGCGTCCATTAGCTCTAATGCTTCAGTTAAGAGTGCTTCTTTCTCTATGGTTTTAAAGTTCCGGGTCATAAAGTCGGATGCTTTAGTGGCTTTTATATCGTCAAACTTTTCGATTGCCCTACGAATGTCTCCATCAGTTATCAAACCAATGACTGATTTTTGATCATCTATCACTAGGGTCATTCCTAATCTTTTGCTGCTGACTTCTGATACCACTTCCATAAAACTGCTGGTGGATTTCACTAAAGGGAGTTGAACTGTCATTTGGTCATTTACCCTACAAAGTAATTGGCGACCTAAGGCCCCACCTGGATGATACAATGCATAGTTTTCACTTTTGAATTTTCTCATTTCCATAAGGCAGATGGTAAGGGCATCCCCCATAACCAATGCAGCTGTCGTTGATGTTGTTGGAGCTAATCCCAGCGGACAGGCTTCGCGTTCAATATTTACATCCAGTGTAATGTTAGATTCTGTGGCCAATGTAGAATGTAGATTCCCTGTCATGGCTATTATTTTGGCGCCTATCCTTTTCAAAGGTGGTATGATTTGGATAATTTCGCTGGAACTCCCACTGTTTGAAATCAGCAATGCAATATCGTCTTTATTAATCATACCTAAATCTCCATGCATGGCTTCAGATGCATGTACAAAAATTGAACTTGTTCCAGTGGATGCAAGAGATGCTGATATTTTATGTCCTATGATTCCGGTTTTTCCAACTCCCATAACTACAATTTTACCTCTGCAGGAAAGAATCATCTCGAGGGCAAGTTGAAATTCAGATCCTATTCGATCAGCAATCTTGTTTAGTGCGTTGGTTTCCTGATTGAAGATTTCTCTGGCTCTATGGATGTAATTCATCGGATTTGGTTTTTAATTGAGTTGTAGAGTGTATAAATCTACTTAGTAAAGTTCGTGTCGAATGATATATTCAATAAATTCTCTCACAGCTCCTTCACCTCCATTTTTCGATAAGTGAATGATGTTAGGGATTTTCTGGATATTTTCAACGGCAGAGGCCGGACATGCTGCCAATCCAACTGCAGAAAGTAGATCGAAGCAATTGATGTCATCGCCAATATAAGCTGTTTCTTGGATACTAATTCCAAGTGATTTACAGATTTCCAGGGCTGAGTTAAGTTTTCCACCTTCCCTTTTGCCTTGGTATAAATAATCTAGTTTTAGTTTTTTGAATCTTCTTTCGACCATCTGTGTGTCTTCAGATGTAATGATGCCGGTTTTAACACCTTTCTCCCTTATAATTTGCAGACCCATTCCGTCGTGGGTATTGAATTTTTTCAATTCATCACCGTTCTCTGTATAATACATTCCAGCATCGGTCAATACGCCGTCAACATCAGTCAAGAATAACTTTATTTTGAGTCTTTTTTTGTCGGTTAAATTTGTAACTCCAGTGTTTACTATACTTTGTTCTGCTATTCGATTGACTGCATTTGCAGTTCTCGAAGCATTTGTATCGGTTTCTTCTGGATTAAAGGATTTCACTAAATCATCAATTTTAACAGCTTGTCTAAGTATTTCTTTGATTTTATCCAATCTTATTTGGTTAGGACCATCAGAAAAAGCGTGATCAGGATCGGGATGTACCTCAGCGAAAATGACATCAACGCCAATTGCCAATGCTGCACGCATAAGATGGGGAACCATTTCTCTATTACCACCAGTGGAGTTTCCTTGACCTCCAGGTTTTTGTACGGCATGAGTCGCATCAAAAACAACAGGATAACCCAACTGTTTCATTTCCACCAAACCGGTCATATCTACAATCAAGTTGTTGTAGCCAAAACTACTTCCTCTCTCACAAAGCATAATTTGGTTGTTGCCTGTGGAAGCAAGCTTGGCTGCCACGTTCTTCATGTCCCAAGGTGCGAGAAACTGTCCCTTTTTAACATTCACAATTTTACCCGTATTTGCAGCTGCAAGCAATAAATCAGTTTGCCTACACAGGAAAGCCGGAATTTGAAGTACATCTGCAACTTTGGCAACCTGTGCACATTGATGACTTTCATGAACATCAGTGACTATAGGTAAATGATAAGTGTCTTTTACTTTTTGAAGAATTTCCAGACCTCTTTCCATTCCGATGCCTCTTTTACCTTCAGCCGATGTACGGTTTGCCTTGTCGAAAGATGATTTGAACAGAAGATTGATACCTAGTTCGTCACAGATTTCTTTCAGTTCAGCTGCCGTTTGCATGATCATTTCTTCCGATTCAATTGCGCAAGGACCAGCTATTAATGAAAATCTGCGGTTCCCGCCTATGCTGAACCGGTTAAGTACATTTATAAGTTGCATTTTAAGAAATTAAAGTCGTTTCTTGATAGATTCTTACCCAGTCTATATCAAAACTACCTTCAGAACCAATCTGTGATTGGCTTAGAAAGGAATTGATAGTTAGGAACATGTCGTTTTGAGGAACTTCTTTGGTTGAGCGAAATACAGGTATGTTGTTGATTGACCAAATAAGTTCTTTATTTGTCCATTGTAGCTCGTAAATATAGTATTCTGAAGGGTTGATACCTTTTATTGTAATAGTGTCTGAATTGGATGAATAATTGTTCTCTAATTTGATGTTGTTTCCATCAAATCGAAATACATTTATGTGAGGCGTTTTATCTTTGCCTTTTAACCAAACAGCATTTTGCTGTTGGCCCACGGATTTAAGTTTAATGCGAACCTTGCCAAATTTCAAAGCTAGATCTCCTGTATGTATGGCGTCAGAAGTGAAGTCGAATTTCTTTGAAATGAATCCTTTTTGAGGATGCCAGGCTAGTGTTTCAAATGGTTCTTTCTTCGTTAAAATGCTAAGGGAACCATTTTTTGTTTCAATGTTTTTTCCACCCGTATTGGCTTGTAATTCATTGTGAAAGGAATGAATTTTCAACATATTTTCTCCCGGATATTTAAATCCAGCTTCCCATTTTGAGTCTTCTGTATTTTTCCAGTTGAATTGATCTTCGAAGATCAGATCCCATTTTTTCATTTGTTTGGAATCCTTAGGAAGAGACTTTACGAAATTATTTATGTCTGGATTTTTCAAAAGATCCTGGTATCTTTTCTCGGCAGCATATTCTTCGGTTGTTTCCCAACGATTTGGGTTCGACCAATATTCATTTGCCTTTTTGAATTCTTCTGTTTCAACAGTTTCCTTCAATTCAAGATATTCTTTAATAATATAGGAATTGTGAAAACGCAAAAAGTTTTTATATGCTTTTGATTGCTCGAAATTTTTAAATTCCTTTAGGTGTGCTGTGATGGCCACTTTTCCTTTGTCGTTTAAATCATCAGCTTCCGGACTTTGTTTGAATTGAAGAAGATGAATAAGTTCCTTGCTGTCCAGAATTTCAAAATAAGCTTTGATGTCCGACATGGAATCAAGTTTTCTGAATCTTTTCAATTGTTCGTATTCTTTACTGTCTTTGTATTTTGCGAGTTGAATACTTTTTTTCTTTTGAACAAAGGAAGGTGCAGAAATGGTATGAAAAAGTCTGTTAAACTCAGCTAATTCAGGAGAATGGGCTGTTTTCTCAAACTTTCTCATACGAGCAATATCATTTATCTCCTCTTTTTCGACCTTATCGGTTGAAGGTATTCGTCCAAAAAGTTTTCTCCAATAAAGATTTCTGATCATTGCTGTTTAATTAATTTAATATTATTTGCTAATTGCATCAGGTATCATGCATCATGCATCGTGCCGATCCAGATGCTGCTTCATACATCAAGCATCAATTTTAGCATAAGTTGCATGTTCCTCAATGAATTGGCGACGAGGAGCAACGTCATCACCCATAAGCATAGAGAAAATATGGTCGGCAGTAGCAGCATTCTCAATTGTTACCTGACGAAGTGTACGGTTGTCGGGATTCATTGTTGTATCCCACAATTGTATCTCGTTCATCTCACCAAGACCTTTATAGCGTTGAGTGTGGATAGAACCTTCATTTCCACCATTTTTATCTATGAAAGCCTGACGTTGTTGGTCGTTCCAGCAGTACTCTTCAACTTTACCTTTTTTCACCAGGTATAATGGAGGAGTTGCAATGTACAAATAACCCTGCTCGATCAGTTCTTTCATGTGACGGAAGAAGAAAGTCATAATCAATGTTGCAATATGACTACCATCCACGTCGGCATCGGTCATGATGATAACTTTATGATAACGGAGTTTTGTTAAGTTTAGTGCTTTGCTGTCTTCCTCAGTGCCAATCGTAACACCCAAGGCAGTGTAAATATTTCTGATTTCTTCACTTTCCAAAACCTTGTGTTGCATAGCTTTTTCCACATTCAGAATTTTACCACGAAGTGGAAGGATAGCTTGGAATTGACGACTTCTACCCTGTTTTGCAGTACCACCTGCAGAGTCCCCTTCGACAAGGAATAATTCGCATTTTGCAGGATCTTTGTCAGCGCAGTCTGCCAGTTTCCCTGGAAGTCCACCTCCCGAAAGGGGAGATTTGCGTTGTACCATTTCGCGGGCTTTACGAGCAGCCTGACGAGCAGTAGCTGCAAGTATTACTTTTTCAACGATCGTTTTTGCAGCTTTAGGGTTTTCTTCCAGGTAGTTACCAAGAGCTTCACTCACAGCCATATCTACTGAACCCATAACCTCGTTGTTTCCTAATTTGGTTTTTGTTTGACCTTCGAATTGAGGTTCAGCCACTTTGATGGAAATGACAGCTGTAAGCCCTTCTCTAAAGTCGTCGCCAGAGATTTCAATCTTCACTTTATCAAGCATTTTGTTGTCTTCGGCGTATTTTTTCAATGTACGAGTCAATCCACGACGAAAACCAGCAAGGTGGGTTCCACCTTCGATTGTATTGATGTTGTTTACGTAGGAGTGTACATTTTCGTTATAAGAAGTATTGTAAGTCATGGCGATTTCCACTGGAGTGCCATTTTTCTCTGTAGTAATGTGGATTACATTTTCGATCAGTTTCTCTCTAGCCTCGTCTATGTATTCCACAAATTGTTTCAGTCCTTCATTGGAAAAATAGGTCTCAGATTTGTAATTACCATTCTCATCTGTTACTCTTTTGTCTGTCAAAGTAAGTGTGATTCCTGCGTTTAGATAAGCAAGTTCACGCATTCTGTTGGCAAGGATTTCGTAGCGATAAACAGTCTCAGTAAAGATAGTATCATCTGGATGGAAAGTGACTGAAGTCCCTGTTGAAGTTGAAGATCCGATTTCTTTTACGTCGAATTTAGGAACTCCTCTTTCGTACTCTTGCATGTAGGTTTTACCATCACGTTGTACTTCTACATGTAGTAAGGTCGAAAGTGCATTCACACAGGATACCCCAACACCGTGCAAACCACCGGACACTTTGTAACTGTCTTTGTCGAATTTACCACCGGCATGAAGTACAGTCATTACTACTTCAAGGGCTGATTTGCCTTCTTTTTCATGGTGATCAACGGGGATACCGCGACCGTTATCTATAACTGATATTGAATTGTCTTCGTTAATGGTTACCAGGATGGTGTCGCAATGACCAGCAAGGGCCTCATCTATTGAGTTGTCAACTACTTCGTAAACCAAATGGTGCAACCCTTTTAAACCAATGTCACCAATGTACATCGCAGGTCTTTTTCTAACTGCTTCTAATCCTTCCAGTACCTGAATGCTGCTGGCTCCATAATTTGAAGGGGCTGACGATTTTACTTCTTCACTCATATTTTTGATCTATTAATAACTATTATTTGCGTCATTTTCAACCATTCAGCTAATCGAAATTATGTAGCGGGAGAATTGGCTAAAAACACACAAATATAATGAATTTTTTTCAAAAATTTATCATATAATTTTTGTATTTTTGTGCTTTAAAATAAGAAAAATGAGTCTTGTAGATAAAATAATTTCAGCGGAAGGAAAAACTGCCTTTTCTTTCGAATTGCTTCCTCCATTGAAGGGAAATGGGATAGAAGGGGTTTATAGAACCATAGATGCCCTGCTTGAATTCGATCCAAAATATATCAATATCACTACACACCGTAGTGAGATGGTTTACAAAGAGAAAGCTGATGGTTTGTTTGAAAGAGTGGCTGAAAGACATCGTCCAGGCACGGTAGCAATTGCTGCGGCCATCCTCAATAAATACAAAATTCCAGTGGTACCACATATTTTGTGCAGTGGTTTTACCCAAGAGGAAACAGAATATGTGCTGATCGATTTACAATTTCTAGGTGTTACTGATTTGTTGTTGTTGAGAGGTGATAAAGCCAGACACGATAAAGCATTTATTCCTACAGGTCATTCGCATGCAACAGAGCTTCAGTCACAAGTGAACAAATTTAATGAGGGTTTCTTTCTGGATGGTTCTCAAATGAAAACTCCTGCGAATTTTTCCTATGGTATGGCTTGTTATCCAGAAAAGCACGAGGAGGCTCCAAATCTTGACGCTGATTTGAAATACGCCAAGATGAAAGTAGATGCGGGTGCTGAATATCTGGTTACACAAATGTTTTTTGACAACAACAAATACTTTGAGTTTGTTGATAAATGCCGAGCTGCAGGTATTAATGTACCAATTATACCAGGATTAAAACCAGTTACTTTGGCCAATCAGTTGACTATTCTGCCGAAGATATTTCACACTGATATTCCTGAAGATTTTGCCAATGAATTAAGAAAATGCAAATCGGATGAAGAGGCTGCTCAAGTTGGTGTTGAATGGTGTACCTTACAAGCTAAAGGCTTGATAGACAAAGGTGTTCCAAGTATACATTTTTATACAATGATGGCTACACAAAGTGTGAAAAAAGTTGCTCAGGCAGTCTATTAAAATACAGTTAAAAAATTGCTAAAGTGAAAGTAATTCATTATTTTCGCAATCTATAAACGTAAGCGATTTATTAAATAGAATACTAACTGATTAATTACAACAGCTATGGATGAAAGAACAAGATATTCGGATGCAGAGTTGGAGGAGTTTCGCCAAATCATCCTTGAGAAATTAGAAAACGCGCAAAAAGATTATGAGCTGTTGCGAAATGGAATCACCAATCAAGACAGCAATGATGTGATGGATACATCACCAACCTTTAAGGTTCTTGAAGAAGGTGCAGCTACTTTATCCAAAGAGGAGTCTGGTCGTTTAGCTCAACGTCAGATTAAATTTATCCAGCATTTACAGGCAGCTTTGGTTCGTATCGAAAACAAATCCTATGGTATTTGTCGTGAAACTGGAAGATTGATTCCTAAAGAGCGTTTAAGGGCTGTGCCTCATGCTACTTTAAGTATCGAAGCTAAAAACATGCAGAAATAATTAATTTCCATATTATCATCGAATTCGGCAAAAGTTTAAGCTTTTGTCGAATTTGTTTTTAAAAACCATTCATATGTCTATCGCAAAGAAGTCTATTTTGCTGATTATTCTGATCTTGATAGTAGATCAAGCATCCAAATTTTATGTTAAACTGAATTTTTCCCTGGGAGAATCCATAGAAGTGTTTAGTTGGTTCCAGATACTATTCGTTGAAAATAACGGAATGGCTTTTGGGATGGAGATTTTTGGAAAATTATTTTTGACTCTCTTTCGAATCGTTGCTGTATCTGCCTTGGGTGTAGTGATTTTTAAATTAATTAAACAAGGAGCCAAGCCTGGGTTTATTTTGTCTGTATCCCTACTACTCGCTGGTGCTGCAGGAAATATATTTGATTCGATTTTTTACGGTTTGATTTTCAATGAAAGCTATCACCAGCTGGCAACTCTTTTCCCCGCCGAAGGTGGATATGCTCCCTTATTCTACGGAAAAGTGGTTGATATGTTGTACTTTCCTTTGATTAAAAATGCAGCAGGTGAAACTGTCTTTTTTAGTCCTGTATTCAATATTGCAGATTCATCTATCAGTGTTGCAGTGGCAATTATTCTCTTATTTTATCGCAAGGAATTGAATGATTTGCTTGATGGAAAAAAGAAAAAAGAGGATGTGGTTGAAGCTTAATTTTATTGCTTTACTTCTTATTTCTGTTGTGTCGTGTACCAATAGACCCAAGGAAGTGTTGTCTCCATCAAAAATGGAGGATGTGATTTTCGATTTGTATTTGGTTGATGGTGCTTTTGAGCAAAAAAACATAGTCGATGCTGGGGTAGATACATCTTTGGTGAAAATGTATCAGGGAATACTGGATAAACACGAGATTTCTCAAGCAAATTTTGATAGCTCTTTGGTTTGGTATGCAAGTCAGCCCAAACAGTTCAAAAGAATTTATGAAGATGTGATACTTAGACTGGAGAAATTCAAGACGAAGGAGTCTGCTAGAATAGATTTGGAAGATAGCTTGGCTATATTGAATGAAGTGCATCACTACAGTATATGGAAGAATGCTTCCAAATATCAAATTACCAACGATTCAGTTTTAAGTAGATATGAGTTTGCTGTAACCGATACCAATTTTATAAAGTACGATGAATTTTTATTGAAATTTAAAGCCAGACTTGGTCCTGTCGACAGTGTAAGTAAATACAGCACTGGTGTTTGGATTTACTATTCTGATGGAAAAAGAGATAGCTTACTATCTGCTTTAAAAACCGATAGTGTTGAATGGTCGTATTCATTTCATCTGCATGCCCGAAGAGATGCTGCGGTTGACTCCTTGAAGATTGTTTTGTTGCAGACAGATAAGAGTCAAAAAGAAAAGTTCAAGCTAATTATCAACGAATTGGATTTGGTACGAAGATATAAATTAGCAAACTCCAAAACCCCAAATGAAAAGAATTAGTTCTCATTTGTTTTTTCATGGATTTCCACCTGTACTAGAAAGAAGAATGTATCTGGAAATCAATGAGGATGGGCTTGTTCTTGCTTATAAATCCTTGGACGAAGAGAATTTTGAACCTTACCGTACTGCCTTTATAGATGGAATAATTGTTCCTGCTCCCATTTCAATTCAAGAATTTACGCAGGTATCTCCAAATGATTATTTTCTGTATGATGAATTAATTGCAGATGAACTTAGACTTGCTTTGTTGAAAGGCAAATTGGCTGGGATTTCTGTACCTTCATCTACACTGATTGTTGACTTGCAAACAAACAATCACGAATTGTTCAAAAGTAGATTCTTGAAATTGTTGGCTCTAATCCCACAGTTGTCAAATTTGGACTTAGTGCAATATGCACTGTTAAACCCTAGATTTGTATTGAATCTTCCTACAGCTTTTCGAGAGGAAACTCAAATGGATTTTATGGTTTTACCACTTTCTTAAGGCTTTCGTTTTAGAACAGCATTAAACCTGCACAAGTTTCCTTTTTCTCCAATGCCTTCTAATTCTAGATGGTAATCATCATTCTTGTCGGCGGTAAAAAATTCCACTTGTATGTTCCCAAGTGAATCCGCTTTAAGGCCAGGATTCCAATAAATGGTAGTTCTATAGTCCGGTTTAGTTTGGTGTAACACCGAATCAATCTCATAAGCCGGAACATAAAAAGAAGCAGGTTTCTGGAAACCCAAAGGTTGAACGATGGCTAAACTGGAAGGATCCTCTTTGGTATTTATGTAGCCTTCTTTCAGGTCAATCGTTATGACTCCATTGCCGCCTCTCGAGCCGAAAATAACAGCGCTTGGTCCTTTGAAGATAGATATTTCCTCTATATCTTCATTGTTGATGTACATGATATCCTCTAATCTGTCTGTTTCAACTCCATTGACAACAAATAAGGGCATTCCTCCACCTCTGATTGAGATTTCTTCTCCGTTCACTAGAACCCCTGGGAACATTTGGATTATATCCAAAATTCTAAGTCCGGCATAGTCTGCAAGTTTTTCTGCATTAAAGCTTTGATCGGCCTGACCTGAATAATAATAATTTGTTCGGGTGGATTTCTTTTCGGCATTTACATTGAATTCGTCCAATTCTACCATTAGCATTCCGCCGTCAGCAAAGAATTTTGATTTCTGTTGAAACAGATATTCGTCTGGATAGTCCAATTTTTGTTTGTAAAGACTAGGGATATAGTTCTCGAGAGTAGGGAAACTTTCTGTTTCAGGAATTATACCTACATCTACTATTTTGGATCTTGATTTGGCTTTTATGGCCATTTTGGCGCTGTCGGGGAACCATATTCCATCGATCACATAGACACCATTGCTGTCTGTTTTGGCCGTTGCAATCTGGTTTTTGTAACCAAACATAATCACCTCTATGTCTTTAACCGGTTTGTTGAATAAGTTTAAAATTTTGCCAGATAATGATTGGCCTGCCTCCAGGTAAAAGTTGTTGTTTGGATATTTCCCTTGTAATAATTCCTCCGTATTGAATCTCCTCCATCCCTGTGTCAACATCAGAAGATCTGTGATTTCTCGAGTTTGACGGGAGTCATCCTTGAAGTATGCTTGTGGATCCTCCACCCAACCTTTGATGTCTGAAGTTAAAAGTAGATTATTTATCAGATTGCTTCCCAATGAATCTTGTTTTACTTGTGCAAGATCAGTTACACTTACAGAATATTCCCCCTTTGTAAAATCGCCGGGAATATCTGAGAGTTGAAAGTTTAGTTTCACCTTGTCTCTTTCAATCCAAGAAGGTTTGTTTTGGTTCATTGAAACAGAAGCAAATTTAAAATTGCGACAAAAAAACAAACGTTCAGCATAGGTTTGTCCTGATTTATCAATAACAGAACAAGTGATTATTCCCTCTGGTAATTGATTTTCTGCTATCCTGCCTTCGGTCTGAGATAATGGGCTGATGAAATTTACAAAGCCCCTGCAATGCATGGCCAGAAAAAGTGAATCGTTGGGGATATTGGTTTTGTTGATTACCTGATACTGCACGAATCCTCTATTGTAAAGTATTTTAAGGGCTATGCCATTCGCTTTCGCTATAGGAAGGGGGATTGATTTCTTATTTCCAAATTGATCTTCTACATGTGCTGTATAGTTGGTTTCTTGGTGGGGTAGAAATGCAATTTTACCCATTCCCTTGTGGAAGCTGCTGAAATCGAGAATTTCTTCTCCATCGGCATTGGTTATGGTGCCTTTGATAGCGACAGACAAACCATCACTCCCTACAGCCTTGTATCCAAGAGTTTGCATTTCTTCTAGAATGAAGTTGCCACTTTCAGGGAAAAATTGTACATCAAAATCCGAAGGATTAGCTTGAGGTAGCAAAGTCTCTTGTTCATAGAAGGCATTTCCGATGGTTAGTTTTTTGTGAGCATAAAAATCGGAAGAACAATTACGCATCCAGTGGGTGTAAGCTCTGAGATAGTAAGATCCTGCTTTCATCTTTGGATCCAGGTAAAAGTGGCCAGCAAATCCCAAGCTATCTCTTTTTATCTTGATGCGTTGAATTAATTTGTTGTTTTGATCGCACAGTTCAGTGTAAATAAATTGGCTTTTGGTGTCGGGACGGTGAGTTGTCGCATTGACAAGATAGGCTTTAAACCAAATGTTTTCTCCTGTGCTGTAATAAGGTTTATCGGTGTGCAAATGAATTTTCTCCTGTGGACTATACAGCCAAAACTTTGCAAGTCGAGCAGCTAATTGATTAGGGATTGAAGTTTGGGCCAAAAGATTAAAACCCAGAAAAAAGAGGAATATGCTTGAAAGGAGAAGTTTTCTGTGCTGCATAAGCTTAAGATTGTGCGTGAAGTCAATTAGACTCAGAATTTCAAAAAGGTTTAAGAGCTAAACAAAAAGTCCTGACCGAAGTCAGGACTAATGAGATTAATTAGCATTGTCTGAAAGGAATTTTATTCTTGCGAGTCGAACCTCAACATCAGTAAAGTCATCCTCTCCCAATTCATTCAAAGCATGGTCGATGCGATCGGTTTCAGCAGTAGAAAAATAATCCAATATATCATCTATATGGTCCGGTTCCATGACATCTTCCAGGAAATAGTCAATATTGATTTTAGTTCCAGAATATACTATTGATTCAATTTCATCAAGAAGTTCAGTCATGTCCAATCCTTTAGAGTTTGCAATGTCATCCAATGCAATTTTCCTGTCAATTGATTGAATAATCGAAACTTTGAGTTTAGACTTGTTGGCCACGGTACGAACACGTAGGTCCTCAGGACGAATAATCTCGTTTTCTTTGACATGTTCTTTAATGACTTTCAAGAATTCTTCACCATAGCGTTTCGCTTTTCCAGCACCAACTCCAGGGATGTTTTGAAGTTCATCCATAGTAATTGGATAAGTAGTCGCCATAGCTTCTAGCGAAGGGTCCTGGAAGATTACGAAAGGAGGAACTTCCAGTTTTTTAGACATTTTCTTTCTCAAGTCCTTAAGGATGGAAAATAGGATGTCGTCTGCAGCGCAAGTGCCACCGGAACTTTTAGCTGCTGGTTCATCTTCTTCCTCATCAAAATCAGCATCTTGAACGATTGGGAAAGAACTTGGTTTTTTCAGGAATGCTTTGGCTGCAGGAGTCATTTTAAGCAATCCATAGTTTTCGATGTCTTTTGTAATAAGTCCAGCCAACATAGCTTGACGGATTACTGCGTGGATAGTTTTATCGTCTTCTTCAACAACTGAACTAAAAGTGTCCAGTTCATCATGCTGATAGGTTTTCACATCAGTTGTTTCTTTGCCTTTAAGGATGTCAACGATGTGTTCAGCTTTAAATTTCTCTTTTACAGACAGGATAGTTTCAAGAACTAGCGAGAGAATTTCCTGTCCTTCGATTGTCTTTTTTGGTTTCATACAATTGTCACAGCTTCCGCAATTATCTTCTTGGTATTCTTCTCCAAAGTAATGAAGCAGTAGTTTTCTTCTGCAGACTGAAGATTCAGCATAGGCCTGAGTTTCTAATAATAATTGGTTTCCAATCTCTTGTTCGGCAACTGGTTTGCCCTGCATGAATTTTCGTAGCTTATCAAGGTCTTTATAAGCGTAATATGCGATACATCTTCCTTCACCTCCGTCTCTACCACCTCGTCCTGTTTCCTGATAGTATCCCTCCAGGCTTTTGGGCATGTCGTAATGAATAACAAATCGAACATCAGGTTTATCTATGCCCATCCCAAAAGCAATGGTAGCAACTATAATCTGAACTTTTTCCATCAAGAATTTATCTTGATTTTCAGATCTCATTGCAGAATCCATTCCTGCGTGATAAGGTAATACGGATATACCGTTTACACGAAGAGTTTCCGCTAATTCTTCTACTTTTTTACGACTCAGACAATAAATAATACCCGATTTCCCATCTTGAGAGCGGATAAATTTAACCAACTCTTTTTCTACTTGGTTGTTTTTCGGTCTGACTTCGTAAAATAAATTAGCTCGGTTAAATGAAGATTTAAACACATTTGCACCAATCATTCCCAAATTCTTTTGTATGTCGTGTTGCACTTTTGGGGTTGCGGTTGCAGTGAGGGCAATCAAGGGCGCGACTCCTATATCATTGATAATGGGGCGGATGCGACGATATTCAGGTCTGAAATCGTGACCCCACTCTGAAATACAATGAGCCTCATCAACAGCATAGAAAGAGATTTTGATTTGTTTGAGGAACTCAATGTTTTCCTCTTTGGTCAAAGACTCTGGTGCAACATACAAAAGTTTGGTTTTTCCATTGACTATATCTGATTTTACAGCATCTATAGCTTGTTTGGAAAGTGAAGAGTTGATGAAATGTGCTACGCCGTCCTCCTCACTGAAATTTCTCATAGCATCTACCTGATTCTTCATCAAGGCTATCAATGGAGATATCACTATGGCTGTACCTGGCATTAAAAGAGAAGGCAGTTGATAACACAACGATTTACCTCCCCCAGTGGGCATTAGTACAAAAGTGTCCTTTCCATTCAATACATTTTGAATAATCGCTTCTTGATTTCCTTTAAAAGTGTCGAAGCCAAAATGTTGTTTCAGACTTGATGTTAATTCAGTATGGGTTGCCATTAAAATTTATAAATGCCTAAATAAGGATTTAGCATAAACCGCACATTTGCTAAACAAAAATATAAACAGATTTCTAATCTGCAATACCTTTTTCAAAAAAAAAAGGGAAATTATTCAAATTCCCTTCTTTATTCGAATGATAAGTTAGTAAACTGCTGTTTATCAGCGTCAATAAGAAATGTGCTTAAGCACTTTTCAGACGGTTTACATTTGCTTTTTCCATCTTTGATTTGGCGTAATCCAAAGTCACGACCAACTTCTTCTCGGATTTTGATGGCATTTCATACATTTTGTCCATAATGATGGTCTCGGTTATCGAGCGTAATCCACGTGCCCCCAATTTGAATTCAACAGATTTGTCGACTATATAATCCAATACGTCATCCTGGAAAACTAGATCTATATTGTCCATTTTAAACAATTTTACATATTGTTTAATGATAGAGTTTTTAGGCTCTGTGAGAATTCTTCTCAATGCAGCTCTGTCCAATGGATCCAGATATGTAAGAATAGGGAGACGACCAATTATCTCTGGAATCAAGCCAAAAGATTTGAGATCCTGAGGTGCGATGTATTGAAGTAAATTATTGGCATCTATATGGTCTTTTTCCAGAGCTGCGCTGTATCCAACCACGCGGGTGTTCAGTCGAGATGCAATTTTCTTTTCTATGCCATCAAAAGCACCCCCACAGATAAACAATATGTGTTGTGTGTTGACCGGGATCATTTTTTGTTCAGGATGTTTACGACCACCTTGAGGGGGTACGTTGACTATAGATCCTTCTAGGAGTTTAAGTAGTCCTTGCTGAACACCCTCTCCACTTACATCGCGTGTGATGCTGGGATTATCACTTTTTCGTGCAATTTTATCGATTTCGTCAATAAAAACGATGCCTCTCTCAGCAGCTTTCACATCGTAATCGGCTACTTGCAACAGGCGGGTTAGAATGCTTTCTATATCTTCACCTACATATCCGGCTTCAGTGAGGACAGTGGCATCGACAATTGTAAAAGGAACATGTAGTCTCTTAGCGATAGTTCTTGCTAAAAGTGTTTTGCCAGTACCCGTAGAGCCAACCATGATAATGTTCGATTTTTCGATTTCAACATCGTCCTTCGAGTTTTCTTGCATTAGTCTCTTGTAATGATTGTAAACAGCTACTGAAAGAAATTTCTTGGCTTCATCTTGTCCGATTACATATTCATCCAGATACTCTTTGATTTCGATTGGTTTAGGTACGTTTTCTTTCTCAATGTTTGGGCTTTTGGCTTTGCTAGTCAAATTCTCTTTGACTATTTCTGAAGCCTGAACAGCACATTCGTTGCAAATCTGGGTGCCACCCTGGCCCATTATAAAAAATTCCACCTGAGATTCAGGTCTTCCGCAGAAACTGCAGGTTTTGTTGGTTTTTGCCATATTAAAAATATTCCGGGATGTGAGAGTCACACCCCGGTAGTAATTTATTTTACTTTCTTCTCGTTGATCAAAATTCGATCAATCATTCCATAATCCAATGCTTCTTGAGAAGTCATCCAATAGTCTCTGTCAGAATCTTTTTCAATTCGTTCGAAAGGATTTCCTGAATGATCAGCAATGATGTTGTATAATTCTTTCTTCAATTTCTGAATTTCTCTGGCTGTAATTTCAATGTCGGACGCCTGACCTTGAGCTCCACCCATAGGTTGATGTATCATGACTCTTGAGTGACGCAATGCAGAACGTTTGCCTTTAGTGCCAGCTACCAATAGTACGGCACCCATAGAAGCTGCCATTCCAGTGCAGATGGTTGCTACGTCAGAACCAATAAATTGCATTGTGTCATAGATACCCAAGCCAGCATAAACCGAGCCACCAGGAGTGTTTAGATAAATCGAAATGTCTTTCCCTGGGTCGGATGAGTCAAGGAATAATAATTGAGCCTGAATTACATTCGCAGTATAATCATCGACCTGTGTTCCTAGGAAAATGATTCTATCCATCATCAATCGTGAAAAAACATCCATTTGTGTGACGTTCAATTGACGTTCTTCAAGAATGGAAGGTGAGATATAACTGCTGGTGATGTCCATGTATTTATCTAGTGCTAGACCATTCATTCCCAAGTGCTTGGTCGCGTATTTGCGAAATTCGTTTGGATTCATATTGTTAATTATTTTGTTAAAATTTTATCTTGCAATTAACTACAAATATAATCAATTAGTTTCAGAAAAGTGCAAATGCTGTTTGTGTATCTGTTCAAATTTAACAACACTTAAAACAAAAAACCACTTCGAATTTTTCGAAGTGGTTTTAGTCTGTATGTTGATTGCGAAGACTATTCAAACAATTTATTGAAATCTTCGATGCTGATTTCTTTTTCAGTCAATTTAACCGCTTCTTTCACTGATGCAAGGATTTTGTTTTCAGCTACTCTTTCTACGATGTTTTTAAGTTGATCTTCTTTTTTCAACATGTCTTTTGCGTAGTTGTCAAGAATTGAGTCATCCAATCCAACCATTCCGTATTGTGCAAATTGAGCTTTGGCGATTTGTTTCGCATATGCTTCCACATCCTCGTTTTCAACTTTAACTTCGTTTGTTTTTGCCAATTTGTCTTTGATCAATTGCCATTTCAAGTCAACAATCATTTTAGGATAGTCATCTTCCAATGATTCGGCTGTAAGATTGTTGTTAGTAGCCAATACCCAACGTTTCAAAAATGCATCTGGGAATACAAGGCTGTCGTATTTTTTCACGAGCATTTCTTTAGCGTCGATTCCAAATTTATATTCGCTATCTTGAACCAGGTTTTCAGCTGTACTTTCTTTGATTTTAGCACGGAAAGCAGCTTCGTCAGCGATAACACCTTCTCCGTATACTTTGTCGAACAATTCTTGGTTGATTTCAGATTCAGTATAACGAGTGATACCCTCGATTTCGATAGTGAAATCAGAAGTGATGTCTTGAACTTCTTCTTTTTTGACTTTCAATAAAGAACTGATTTCAGCTTCGTTGCCTTCAAAAGTTTTTTGTGGGTTGAAAGTGATGATGTCACCCTTTTTAGCTCCGACAAACAAAGCTTTAGTTGCTTCATCTTTCATATAAGCAGGTGTCATCACAGCGTCAGCAACTTCAATACCACCTTCTTTTTGTTCGATTAGCTTACCTTTAACCATGTCTTTTTCTTCTACTACTTCTACTTGAGTATAAGAACCATAGCGACTAGTATACGATTTTACCTGGTTGTCGATCATTTCCTCAGAAACGATGATGTTGTAATATTGAACTTTATCTTTTTTAGACAATTCAACTTCAAATTCAGGTGCTAGTCCTAAGTCGAATGCAAATTCAAAATCTTCCTGGGTTGCAAAATCGATTTCTTTTTGATCATCTTCGCTAGGAAGAGGTTCACCTAAGATATTGATTTGGTTTTCACGGATATAGTTGAATAATTCATCCGAAAGCATTTTGTTGATTTCTTCCGCTAGGATAGATTTGCCATACATTTTTTTCAACAGATTCATAGGTACCATGCCTGGACGGAAACCAGGAACATTCGCTTTTTTGCGATAGTCGCGCAGTACTTTTTCTACTTTCTCAGCATAGTCTGCTTTTTCAATGTTTACGGTCAATACCGCATTCGAAGTGTCAATGTCTTTTCTGACGATGTTCATAATATATAAATAGTGTAATTATCTGATAATTATCGTTTTTCAAACGGACTGCAAAGATACAAAAAAAATGAATTATTTTTTAGTCATTCTTTTTCTTTCATTTTCGTCCAGGTAAATTTTTCTCAAGCGAATGCTTTTTGGGGTAATTTCCACATACTCATCCTCTTTGATATATTCCAAAGCTTCTTCAAGACTGAAAACAATAGGAGGAATAATTCTCACTTTGTCATCAGAGCCAGATGCACGCATATTGGTTAGTTTTTTTGATTTAGTCACATTAACAACCATGTCGCCTTCTTTGGCATTTTCACCAACGACTTGTCCAGCGTAGATTTCATCTTGAGGGAAGATAAAGAAACGACCTCTGTCTTGTAGTTTGTCGATTGCATATGCAAAAGCAGTACCGGTTTCCATAGCGATTATAGAGCCATTGCTGCGTTTTTCGATTTCACCTTTGTAAGGTTGATATTCAACAAATCGGTGTGACATGATAGCTTCCCCTGCAGACGCAGTAAGAACCATATTTCTTAAGCCGATAATACCTCTTGATGGGATGTGGAATTCGAGTTGAATACGGTCGCCTACAGCATCCATGCTCAACATTTCTCCTTTGCGAATAGCAACCATCTCGATGATTTTTCCGGAACAATCTTCAGGAAGGTTGATGGAAAGCTGTTCGATAGGTTCACATTTGGCTCCATCAATTTCTTTGAAGATCACTTGAGGTTGACCAACTTGAAGTTCATAACCTTCACGGCGCATAGTTTCTATAAGAACAGATAAGTGAAGTACGCCACGACCAAATACATTCCAAAGGTCTGCGTTGATATTCTTTTCTACTCTAAGTGCTAAGTTTTTGTCAAGTTCTTTAACTAACCTATCGTGAATATGTCTTGAAGTAACAAATTTACCTTCCTTGCCAAAGAAAGGAGAGTCGTTGATTGTAAACACCATACTCATGGTTGGTTCGTCAATGGCGATTGGTTTTAAAGGCTCTGGATTTAAAACATCACAAACAGAATCTCCAATCTCAAAGTTTTCGATTCCAACCAATGCACAAATGTCACCAGAACTAACTTCAGTTGCTTTGGTACGCCCCAAGCCTGTAAATGTATGTACCTCTTTTACTCTACATTTGCTTAATGAACCGTCTCTTTTAGAAAGCATGACATCCATATTTTCCTTGATAGTGCCACGGTGCACGCGACCAACAGCAATACGTCCCACATAGTTGGAGTAGTCCAAAGAAGTAATAAGCATTTGAGGAGTACCTTCCAATTTTACAGGAGCAGGTATATGTTCGATGATGGCATCTAACAAGGGTTGAATGCTTTCAGTTTGGTTTTTCCAGTCGGTTGACATCCAGTTTTGCTTGGCTGAGCCATAGATAGTATGAAAGTCCAACTGTTCCTCGGTTGCGTCCAGGTGGAACATAAGGTCAAAAACCATTTCATGCACTTCGTCAGGACGACAGTTTGGTTTGTCTACTTTGTTAATTACAACAATTGGCTTTAGCCCTATTTGAAGTGCTTTCTGAAGAACGAAGCGTGTTTGAGGCATAGGCCCCTCGAAGGCATCAACCAATAATAAAACACCATCTGCCATGTTCAATACACGCTCAACCTCACCGCCGAAGTCTGCGTGGCCCGGAGTGTCTATGATGTTTATTTTGTGATCTTTGTAGTCTATGGATACATTCTTGGCTAGAATGGTTATTCCCCTTTCTCTTTCCAAATCATTGTTGTCCATTATCAATTCGCCTGCCGTCTCGTTCTCGCGAAAAAGGTTACCAGCAAGCAACATTTTGTCCACTAGAGTGGTTTTGCCGTGATCGACGTGAGCGATAATGGCTATGTTTCTAATTTTCTGCATTTAACACAATCTGTTTTAAGGCTGCAAAGTTACAAAAATTTTTACAATTTAGATTTGCATGGTTTAAGTATTTGTATTAATTTTGCAGTCCGATTTTTGATGTAATCTCTGACAGCTAAGTGAGAACTGTGAATATTGCGTTAAAAATTTCACTTGTAATAATCATACAATGGATTTAATTAAAGTAGCCGAACAGGCATTTTTAGTAGAAAAAGTTCATCCTGAGTTCAAAAGTGGAGACACTGTAACTGTAGCTTATCGTATTAAAGAGGGTAACAAAGAGCGTATTCAGGAATTTCGTGGTGATGTAATCAAAGTTGTTGGTCACGAAGGCAAAAAACGTTTTACAGTTCGTAAAATTTCAGGAAACGTTGGTGTTGAACGTATTTTCCCACTAGATTCACCATTTATCGAAAGTATTACTGTAAACAAACGAGGTAAAGTGCGTCGCGCTAAATTGTATTATCTACGTGCGCTTACTGGTAAGAAAGCAAGAATTAAAGAAAGACGCGTGTAGTCTTTGCTTTGAAAAGATTAAGGTTGTCGATTTCGACAACCTTTTTTTTTGCGTCATAAAACTGTGTTTTTGATATTCTTTGTTCAAAAATGAATGCTTATGTCTTTTTAACTTTAACAACCATTAAAATTATTTATCTTTGCAAATTGATTATTAGAAAAAAGAATGCTGAAAAAGTTTTTTGCTGAAATTGGAAAATATATATTGCTGATGCGTAGGGTTTTTGTTTCCCCAGACAGTGCAAAAATGTTTTTCAGACAATTTCCGAAAGAATTAGAAAAGTTGGGTTGGCAGTCATTGCCTATAGTTATCATAATCTCCGTTTTTATTGGAGCTATTTTAACAATTCAAACTAAATTAAACACAGAGAATCCGATGCTCCCGACCTACAGTACTGGTTTGGTGACCCGGGATACTTTGTTGTTGGAGTTTTCTTCTACTATCCTAGCGTTGATACTCGCGGGTAAAATCGGATCGAACATTGCTTCAGAAATAGGTACTATGCGTATTACTGAACAGATTGATGCATTGGAAATTATGGGGGTCAACTCGGCCAACTACCTAATATTGCCTAAAATTGTAGCTTTTGTTGTAATGATGCCAGTTTTGGTGATTTTCAGTATGGGAATCGGACTGGTGGGCGGTTATATGGTGGGTATGTTTAGCGATGTAATTACTACCGCAGATTATTTGCTGGGAATTCAATATGCATTCATACCTTATTATGTGACCTACTCCTTGGTTAAGTCTTTGTTTTTTGCATTCATTATTTCTTCAGTTGCCTCCTTTTATGGATACTATTCTTATGGTGGAGCTTTGGATGTGGGTAAGGCTAGTACCAATGCCGTAGTTAACAGTTCGGTGTTGATCTTGTTCTTCAACTTGTTGATTACCAATATAATGCTGAATTAGGATGATAAAGGTAAGTAATGTAAACAAGACTTTTGGTGAGAATCACGTATTGAAAAACGTTTCTGCTGATTTTCTACCCGGTAAAACCAATATGATAATTGGTGCCAGTGGATCAGGAAAAACGGTGTTGATGAAAAGTGTGATTGGTTTGCATCGGATTGACAATGGAAAAATAGAATACGATGGTAGAAATCTACCAGATATGAGAATGAGGGATATCCGTAATCTTCGTAAAGAAGTGGGTATGCTTTTTCAAGGTTCAGCTTTGTTTGATTCTCTTTCTGTTTTAGAAAATGTGATGTATCCCTTGGAAATGTTTGCGAAAGATTTTTCTAAATCGGATATCAAGGACAGGGCAGTGGACTGTTTGCGTCGTGTGAATTTACAAGAAGCAGCATTTAAATTAGCTCCTTCTGAAATTAGTGGTGGAATGCAAAAACGTGTGGCTATTGCTCGTGCCATAGCCTTGCAGCCTAAATACTTGTTCTGCGACGAACCAAATTCTGGCTTAGATCCGAAAACTTCTTTGATTATAGATCAATTAATACATGAAATCACACAGGAGTTTAATATGGTGACTATTATCAACTCTCACGACATGAATTCAGTGATGGAGATAGGCGAAAATATCATCTTTATAAACAAAGGAGAGAAAGGATGGGAAGGTAGTAAAGAGGAAATCTTTAATTCCAACAATGTAGATTTGGAAAATTTTGTTTTCGCCTCCGAATTATTTAAGAAAGTAAAAAAAGCGAATAGCTAAAAGAATCATATGAAGATCATATCATACAATGTAAATGGAATCAGGGCTGCATTGGGCAAGGATTTTGTCGGATGGCTGAAACAAGAGGATCCAGATGTGCTTTGTTTACAAGAAACCAAAGCCCAACCGGATCAGATTGATACAGCTTTGTTTGCCGAAATGGGCTATACTTCTTACTTGCATTCAGCAGAGAAAAAAGGGTATAGTGGGGTAGCTATCCTTACTAAATTAGCACCTGATAATGTCGTTATCGGTATGGATGATCCCAAATATGACTCAGAAGGAAGAGTGATTCGTGCCGATTTTGGTGATCTTTCTGTTATTAGTGTGTATATTCCTTCAGGTTCCTCTGGAGATATTCGTCAGGATTTTAAAATGGAATTTTTGGAAGCATTTCTTCCATTTATCACTAAACTTAGAGAAACCCGCCCAAATCTAATCGTTTGCGGTGATTATAATATTTGTCATAAACCGATAGATATTAATCATCCTGAAAGGCAAAATGGAGTTTCTGGTTTCTTGCCGGAAGAGCGTGAATGGTTGGATCGTTACGAGGCCTCAGGTATGGTAGATAGTTTCAGAGTGTTTGATCAAAGTGCCGAGAAGTATAGTTGGTGGAGTTACCGTGGTGGTGCCCGCTTTAGAAATGCCGGTTGGCGTATTGATTATCACTGGGTAAGTGAACCCTTAAAAGCTAAACTTAAATCTGCTGCTATTCTTGCCGATGCTGTACACTCTGATCATTGTCCTGTTACCGTTGAATTAATTTAAATGTATATGCCCTATGCATAAACTGATAAACATAAAATTTCTTGGATTGTTGCTGATTGTTTTTTCAGCTGTTTCGTGTTTGGATACAGGAACAACAGATGTGGAGATTTCATCTGATCCAAGCTTTGTTTCCCTAGTGTTCAAGCAAAACGACAGTGTTCCAAATCTTGAAGATGCTGCATTTACTTTGGAATACGATAAAGATTTGGGTGATTCAATTATTGTCAATCTCGATTCTCTTCCCTACAATACGCGTATAGATTCCGTATTCCCTACCTTTAAATTTAGTAGCTCTTCTGGTTTGACTTTGTTGATGAAGGATTCTACGGGCTTGGGTTTGGATACTGTTATTCTGACTGGTTCGGATACGATTGATTTTACGCGTGTAATATCTGTTACGAATATTGCTGAAGATGAAGCAACTGCTCGTACCTATAAAATCAAAGTAAATGTACATACTGTAAATGCTGAGTTGTATGTATGGAAGAAAATTAGAACCGATATTTATTCTGGTTTAGCGAGTCAACAAAAAGCTATTTACTTCAATAATAAATATTGGTATTATCTGGGTACAGGCGTGAGGAATGTGCTGTTCAATTCTACCGATTTAACGAATTGGAGCGCTCAAACGATTACGGGACTACCTGCCGGTTTGGAATTTAGAAATATAATTGCATTTGAATCCAAGATTTATCTTGCCCAGCAAGGTGTAGGTGTGTACGAGACTTTGGATGGAATAAATTGGTCTAAAACCAATGTATTACCTGCTGGTTTTGAAGTTGTCAATTTTTTATTTGTTCTGAATAATCAGTTTTGGTCAATTGTGAAATCAACAGATGCTGCTGATTATCATTTTGCTAGTTCTGTGGATGGCTCTAATTGGTCTGTCAAAGGAATTATTCCGTCAAACTTCCCTGTGGGTGATTTTGCTGCACTTTCGTTCGCATCCCGTACCAACAAGCCTAAGGCTTTGGTAGTGGGTGGTTATGATCAGTCGGGAAATATCCTTCGAACTTCCTGGACTACTGAAGATGGTTTGTATTGGGTTGATTTTAGTGCTGAAAATACTACTTTGGACTACAATGCTGGTGCATCTATAATCGAATATGATAATAAACTGCTAATGTTTGGAGGTATGGATGCAAATGATAACGTGGTTGAGAAACCATATTTGCAATCCTTTGATGAGGGATTTACATGGAGAGTACCTGACACTACTTACAATCTGATTCAAGATACTTTGCAGGGAATAAACTACGAAGCACGTAGCTATCAATCTGTCATTTATAAAAATGATACTAAACAAATTGTCCTGATTGGTGGTCGCTCTAAATCTGAAGTGTATTCAGATGTATGGACAGGTAAATTAAACCGATTGACTTTTATCCGCCAGTAATTGATGAATCAGCAAACCAATGACTTATTTTCAAGCACTTCTCTCCGTTTCAAAAGATGGAGCAGAAAAGCCTATGCTGTTTTTCTAAGTCTTGGCAAGATTGTTACTATTGGTCGTCTGTCTGTGGATATTGCGAATGCATCAGAATCTAAAACAGAAGGTTTCCAGAATTTCACATTGAAAGAATTTGGGGATACTTCTATGGAAGAATTGTATAGTCAAGAGAATCTTGATCTTGGATTGCAATTAATTACCCCTAGTTTGGAGTCTGTTGTCTTGGTTCGTCAAAATACTGAAATTGTTGGTCAGCCAACCAAACTATATGATATTAGCCGGAAAAGTGTATACTTTTCCGGCTTTTTTTTATCCATTAAAAACGGTTCTTTTCGGTGGAAATATATCTTTCACTTTAGATTTTAAATTATTCAATCTTTATAAATATGAAATTAAAATTTTTACTTTTGGGAAGTGTGTTTATTTCCGTACTCAACAATGCGCAAGTAGAGAAAAGTATAAGCCTGAATGAATTGGAGGTAGTGGCTGATTGGCAAAAGGAATTTGCAGAAGCAGGCCAATCTGTACAAGTCTTAACCAAAGATCAAATACAAGCAATGCCAGTGCAAAGCTTGGACGCTTTGCTTGAATCTATAGCTGGTATTGATGTGCGACAAAGGGGAGTTGGTGGTACTCAGGCTGATTTATCGCTCAGAGGTGGTACTTTTGATCAAGTATTGGTGCTATTGAATGGGGTGAGTATTACCGACCCGCAGACCGGACATTATTTACTTGATTTGCCCATTGATTTCACTGAAATTGATCGAGTTGAAGTGCTGCAAGGGTCTGCAGCCCGTAAATACGGAAATCAAGCTTTCAGTGGCGCTATTAATATTGTAACCCTTCCGCAGAATAAGCCCAAATTTAAAGTAGACTTGTCCGCAGGCTCGTTCAATACTTTCGCACAGAAAGCTTCTGTATCTGGTGGAAATCAGAACTTAAAAGGATTCTTTTCAATTTCACGGAATTCTAGCGATGGCTATATCAATAATACAGATTTTCAGCATTTCAATGCTTTTGGACAATTGATTTACAAGCCACAGAATTTTGGACAATTTGATATGCAATTCGGATATCAAAACAAATCTTTCGGTGCAAATGGGTTTTATACATTGAAATATCCAAATCAATTTGAACATACACAAACTAAATTTGCTTCGTTGAAGTGGGGCAAGAAAATGGGTGATTTTTTATGGAATGCTTCAGCTTCTTGGAGAAACCACTATGATCGTTTTGAATTGTTCAGAGACAATGTTGAAGCTCCTGTTTGGTATGTTTCACATAATTATCATCTGACTGATGTGTACAATGCTAAAATGTCATTGACTTACTTTTCCGAACTTGGTAAATTCAATTTAGGCTTGGGAAATAAATACGATCGAATTTACAGTACTGTACTAGGGGATCCTTTGACTGAGCTTATTCGAAATGAATACCAGGATGGAATCAATTTTACAAAAGCTAAAGATCGAAGCGTCAATGAATTGAATCTGGAATATACCAAGAAATTCAATCAATTTAACTTGGCTTCTGGCTTTTCGGTAAATCAAAGCAATACCTTTGGTTGGCAATGGCATTATGGGGCTGATTTGTCGTGGAAGCCAACTGACCTGACTTCGTACTACCTGTCATTGAATACGGCAAGTCGTTTGCCTACATTTACAGATTTGTATTACCAAAGTGCAACACAAATTGCAAATCCTAATCTTTTGCCAGAAAAATCGATGAATTTGGAAATCGGTAATAAATATGCCTATGAATCTTTTAAAATTGAAGCAAACATTTTCCATCGTAGGGCTGACAATGTGATCGACTGGGTGCTTCTGCAAGGTGAGAGCAAATGGCAGAGTCGAAACTTAACCCAATTAAACACTACAGGTTTGGAGTTGGATGCAAACTATCAATTGGATAAATATGGTTTCAAAAATGTGAAACTGAGTTATGCTTATATAATGAATGATAAGCCAACATTGGGGTTTGATTCTAAGTATGCGCTGGATTACTTGAAACATCATGTAAATTTTTCATTGAAACAACAAGTGCTGAAATCAATGACTTTGGATTGGCAGATTAATTATTTAGATAGGGCTGGTACCTATACTGATTTTGCAAGTGGACTACTCACAGATTATAAACCTTATGTAAAAATTGATTTTAAGGCCTCCTATTTATTGAATAAAACAACGATATATATGGATCTAATGAATTTGACGAATTCATCTTATGCCGATTTTGGAGGTTTGATTCAACCTGGAATAAGTGTCAATGCAGGCATCAAATATGAGTTGAAGTAAACAGCTACATACAAAAAAAGCTTTCAGAAACCAATCTGAAAGCTTTTTTTATGATTTGTAAATCAGCTTACATCATGCGAGAATTCAATGTGATCATTACCCATATAGTTCCAGCAACAAAGATGAAAAGTAACAAAGCAGTAAAACTGATTGCTATCACATCCCAACGTTTCTCTTTAGATCCATCTAGGTGCAAGAAGTAACGAAGTTGAATTAGCATTTGTAGAATTGCTGCAACCGAAAGTACAGAATAAATCACTGGTTTTGAAAATGAATCTTTCATTATTACAATACCGAATGAGATAACCGTAAGCACTATTGCCGAAATAAATCCAATGATATAATCTTTTATAGCAATTTTATGATTTGATTGACTCATAATAGAATCTCCTATTTTTAATGGTTAATAATTATAAAACACCCAAAAGATAGACAACAGTGAAAACACCAATCCATACAATGTCAAGGAAGTGCCAGAACAAACCAAGCAAACCAAGTCTTGAGCGAACTCCTTCGGTGATACCTTGAGTGAAAAGTTGATAGATCATCATAAACATCCAGATCAAGCCAAAGAATACGTGTAAACCGTGAGTTCCAACCAATGTAAAGAAGGATGATAAGAATGCACTGCGATCTGGACCAAAACCTTCGATGATTAATTCATAGAATTCATAAATCTCCATTCCGATGAAACCTAAACCCAATAAAGCAGTTATAAGAATGCTTATTTTCACTTTTGGCAGATTGTTGTTTTGAAGAGCAATCATTCCCATGCCATAGGAAACACTACTGAATAAAAGTAGCATTGTTTCTACAAAAACAAAAGGAAGATGAAATAACTCTTTAGGACCAGGTCCGCCAGCAAAATTTCCACCTAAAACTGCATAAGTTGCAAAGAGTAAGGAGAAAATAACTAAGTCACTCATCAAATACACCCAGAAACCATATGGTTTCACATCGTGATGTCCGTGATCAGCGTGATCTGCATGATCAACACTATTTGTAATATTTGTATTCATGTCTGTTTATCTTATTTAATTTCTTTACCAGCAGCTTTCAGTTTCTCGTAACGTTTGTTTTCGATTTCTTCCACCTCTTTAGCTGTAATTACATAATCCATATCATTGTCTGCTCCAATTTTGATAATTGTAACCACAATACCAATGAAGCTAACAATAACCAACCACCAGATATACCATACCATAGCAAAACCGAAAGCTGTTACCAGAGCACCAATGACAGGACCATAAGGTTTGTCTTTAGGCATGATAATGTCTTGGTATTTTTTAGGTTTTACATAGGCAACACCCTCTTCTTTCATGCGATGGAAATCATCGATGTCTTTCACGTGAGGAATTGTTGCAAAGTTGTATACTGCAGCAGGAGAATCAGTCATCCATTCCAATGTACGACCATCATCCCAAGAGTCACCCGTATTGTCCAGGTTTTTGTCTTTTTCCTTGATACTGATGTATAATTGAATAAGTGTTGCCAAAACGCCTAAACCTATAATCATTGTACCAATGGCAGCAACAATCAGGTAAGGTTGCCATGAGAAAATTTCGTAGGTGGAGATGCGACGAGGCATTCCCATAAATCCAAGAACATAAAGTGGGAAGAATGCAACGATAAATCCAATTGTCCAACCCCAGAACGAGAATTTTCCCCATTTTTCGTTAAGTTTAAAACCAAGCGTTTTAGGGAACCAATAACTGTAGCCAGCAAAATAACCGAAAAGAGCACCTGGAATCAATACATTGTGGAAGTGAGCTACAAGGAATGCAGTATTGTGTACCACATAGTCAGCAGCAGGAATTGCCATCAACACACCAGTCATACCCCCAATTGTAAACAGAATAAGGAAGCCCAAAGTCCAATACATAGGAGTGGTGAAAGTAATGCGACCACGATACATCGTCAGCAGCCAGTTGTAGACTTTTACACCCGTAGGAATGGCAATCAGCATAGTAGTAATACCAAAGAAGATATTTACATTTGGAGTATTGGCCATGGTAAAGAAGTGGTGAAGCCAAACCGTAAAGGAAAGAATCATAATCACTGCAGTTGCATACACCAATGATTTGTATCCGAACAATACTTTCTTAGCGAAAGTTGCTACGATCTCAGAGTAAATACCAAATGCAGGTAAAATTACTATATATACCTCAGGGTGACCCCACATCCAGAAGATGTTGTTGTAAAGCATAGTGTTTCCCCCCATATCATTGGTGAAGAAGTGCATACCCATATACCTGTCCAGCGTAATTAAAAGCATAGCTACTGTAACAGCAGGGAAAGAAAGAATCATCAATACGTTTGTTGTGAGTGATGTCCAGGTGAACAATGGCATTTTCATCAGCGTCATGCCAGGAGCTCTCATCTTGATGATCGTTACAAAGAAGTTTATACCCGTCAGAGTGGACCCAATACCAGAAATCTGGAAGGCCCAGGCCCAATAATCGACCCCGACTCCAGGATTGTAAGCTTTCTCGAAAAGAGGAGCGATACCCGTCCAACCAGTGTTTGAAAATTCCCCCACACCCAATGAGATCATCATTAAGGCACCACCGGCAACCGTAAGGAAGAAACTGATGGAGTTAAGCAAGGGAAATGCTACGTCGCGTGCACCTAATTGTTGTGGGATAATGATATTCATTAAACCGATCATAAAAGGCATAGCCACGAAAATAATCATAATCGTACCGTGAGCACTGAATATCTGATCGTAGTGATGTGCCTCGAGATAACCTTCATTTCCTGCAGCAATTGCTTGCTGTCCACGCATCATTACGCCATCAATAAATCCACGAAGCATCATGACCAAGGCAAAAATGATATACATGATACCAATTTTCTTGTGGTCCACACTAATTAGCCACTCTTTCCACAAGTAACCCCATTTTTTATAATAGGTAATTATTGCTATCACTCCCAAGGCAGCGAGTGTAGCGCTTGACAATGCACCCATTACAACTGGATTGTTGTAAGGTATGTCAGCTAATGTTAATTTTCCGAACATTTTATATCTGTTTTTAAATTTTTAATGACTTCAATTAATGACAAGATTGACCACTGGTTTTCAAAGTATCAGTTTGGGTTGAATCCGCTGTCTCTGTATGGCAGCAGTCATCACCTTCTGATTTCTCGTGGTTCATTCCTTCGTGGTTCATTCCTTCGTGACAGCCATGATTCATCCATTGCATGTAGGGCATCATTACATCCATAAACAAAGAAGGATTGCCAAGGATAAAGTAAGAGACTGGATGGTTGATATGTGGAACTTTGATTTCATCAAATTTTGCCATATTCAAGGTGTCAACACTTGATTGCACAGTTTTAACCCAAGCATTAAACTCTTCGGATGTTCCTGCTTTCACATCAAAGTACATGGTGCCGTAGCCATTACCACTATACTCCATGTTCTGACCGCGATAAAGTCCTGGATGATCAGTTGATAAGTTTAATTTAGTCTGCATACCCGCCATAGCATAAATCTGACTACCCAATTGAGGAATAAAGAAAGATGTCATTACTGTAGCAGAAGTTAATTTGAAACTCACTGGACGACCAGCTTCAATTGCCAATTCATTGACAGTTGCAATGTTGTACTCTGGATAAACGAAGACCCAGTTCCAATCGGTTGAGATTACTTCTACTTCCAATGCCGTTTTTTCAGAAGCAATTGGTTTGTAAGGATCTAAATCGTAGGTACTAGTCCAGGTAAGATAAGCCAATACAATGATGATAGATACTGGGACTATCCAGATGATCCACTCAATAGTAGTGGAGTGTGCCCATGTAGGCTTGTAAGTTGCGTTTGTGTTTTCTTTGCGGTATTTTACCGAAAACAGTACCACCATCACAAATACAGGGATAACCACTATCAGCATCAATGCAAATGAGATGATAATCAGTTTCGCTTGCTCTTGGCCGATAGGTCCTTTAGAGTTAAGGATAATCAATTCCTGGCAACTGCTAAGCAGGAATGTTATCAACAGAAGTCCACTCGTTTTGAGAAGATTCATTAATTTACGGTTTGCCATTCTTTTATAATTAAAGAGTTTGAATTCAACAAAGTGCAAAATTAGCAAATTATTCTTTTTAACAAACTTTTTGAATCTGAAATAATTCTAAAAAGCTTTATCTGTAAGTTAATTGACGAAAAATTGTTCAGATATAAGAACAATACGACATTATAACTTGTTATGACCGATATTGTTTAAAACAGAATGAAAAAAATTACCGAAATATACAAATTGTGGGCTGAGTTGAACAAGCTCCGTATTACTGTTATCGTAACTCTAACCACATTGGCTGGATACACATTGGCAGCAAAAGAGATAAGTGAGGCTGTGATTTTGCCCTTGATCGGGATTTTTATCCTGGCCTGTGGTTCTGCAGCAATGAATCAATACCAGGAAAGGGATAAAGATTTATTAATGGAGCGAACCAAAAAAAGGCCCATACCATCCGGTAGAATAAAGGCTTGGCATGCATTACTGATTGCTTTGTTGGAGATTTTGCTTGGGATGTACCTGTTGTATATTGGTAGCGGTTTTGAAGCCGCATTCCTTGGTTTTATGGCTTTTGTATGGTACAATATAATCTACACCCCCATGAAACGAGTGAGTGCTTTTGCAGTTATTCCAGGCAGTGTGATAGGTTCAATACCACCTATGGTGGGTTGGGTTGCTGGTGGTGGTTCACTTGCTGATCCTCAGCTGTACATCATGGCCTTTTTCTTCTTTATTTCACAAGTTCCTCATTTTTGGTTGCTGACTCTGAAATATGGAGATGAGTATCATAATGCAGGTTTCCCAATTATTACAAAGGTATTTGTTCCGAATCAAACTATTCGAGTGACATTTGTATGGATAGTTGCAACTTCCTTGAATGTGATTTTAATGGTTGTTGCTGGACTTTTCCATACCTTGGCTTTCGAATTGATTTTAATCCTTTCTTCTTTGTGGTTAATCTACGCTTTTACCAAACTGTTGCGTAAGGATATCCCTGATTTCAATCCTGTAGCCTATTTTATGAAGTTGAATATTGTGCTGTTGATTGTTATACTTTCAATGATTTTTGATCCACTAATCAGTTAGCAGTCAATATCCCATTCAATATCACTTGCTTTTTAATCACTTATTTTTTTGATGGCATATCACTTAGCTATCACTAGGCTCTTTGTTCATTTTTTTGCAAAATTTGTATATTTTTAAATTAAATGTTTAAATTTGTGCGATTGAACTCATTTCAAATCTATAATTAAAATGAAAAGAGCAGTTACACACAATTGGTTTAGTAAATTTATCTCCTTTTATCGTGATGGTTTTAAAGGCATGACTGTAGGTCGAACTTTATGGGCAATTGCATTGATAAAGTTATTTATCATGTTTGCCATTTTGAAAACCTTCTTCTTCCCCAATTTATTAAAGAAAAATTTCGATACAGACCAACAAAGAGGCGAATATGTCTCTGAACAATTAGTTGACCGCTCAAAAAATTAAATTAGTAAATTTTCTTAATTAAATATTAAAAGTTTATGGAATTATTTGACGTATCCCTAGTAAACTGGTCTCGCGGGCAATTTGCTTTGACGGCGATGTACCATTGGCTGTTTGTACCCCTCACTTTAGGGTTGGGAGTGATTCAGGCAATTATGGAAACTATCTATTACAAAACAGGTAATGAAGTTTGGAAAAAGATTACCAAATTTTGGATGACCCTGTTTGGAATTAATTTTGCCATCGGTGTGGCTACAGGTATCATTCTTGAATTTCAATTTGGTACCAACTGGTCGAATTACAGTTGGTTTGTAGGTGATATCTTTGGTGCTCCATTGGCAATTGAAGGTATATTTGCCTTCTTTATGGAAGCAACTTTTATTTCGATTATGTTCTTTGGTTGGAATAAAGTAAGTAAAAGATTTCACTTGGTTTCCACCTGGTTGACAATTGTAGGAGCCACTTTATCAGCATTATGGATTCTAATTGCTAATGCTTGGATGCAAAACCCAGTGGGTATGGCTTTCAATCCAGACACAGTACGTAATGAAATGGTTGATTTTTGGGCCATTGTAACCTCTCCTACTGCAATCAATAAGTTTTTGCATACGGTTTGGTCTTCCTGGATGGTTGGTGCCATTTTTGTTGTTGGAGTTAGTAGCTGGTACTTATTAAAGAAAAGAGAATTGGAATTAGCCAAAAAAAGTATCCAGGTAGCAGCTGTTTTTGGTTTTGTGGCGACAGTCTTAACCTCCATAACAGGTGATGGATCTGCTGTTCAAGTTGCAAAAACGCAACCAATGAAATTAGCTGCAATGGAGGCACTTTGGGAAGGTGAAGAAAATGCAGAACTTGTTGCATTTGGTGTGATGGCGTCCAAAGAAACTTTCTTTGAGAATGAGACTGAGAAGTTTATAAAAAATACGAAGTTCTCAATTCCAAGTTTACTTTCTTTGTTGAGTTTTCACGATGCTAAGGCATTTGTTCCTGGCGTTAAAGATATTATTGATGGTGGATATGTAGATCATAACGGTGATACTGCAATTTCCTTCCTGGAAAAACAAGCCAAAGGAAAAATTGCAATTCAGGCTTTGGCGGATTATAAAGCAGCTCAAGCTGAAAATAATGATTCTCTAGCTGCTGCAAAGAAAGTTGAACTTGAAGCAAATTTCAAATATTTTGGTTACGGTTACTTAGAATCTTCTGATGATATCGTACCTACTGTTCCTTTAGTGTTCTACTCTTTCCGTGCTATGGTTGGTGTAGGGGTTCTCTTCTTGTTCTTGTTCCCACTTATATGGTGGTACAATCGCAAAGATAAATTGGTTGATCTGAAATGGTTGAACCGATTTGCAGTTTTCTCCATTTTCTTGGGATTCCTTGCGAGTCAGTCAGGTTGGATAGTTGCTGAAATGGGACGACAACCTTGGACTATCCAGGATTTGTTGCCGGTGCAAGCGGCTATCTCCAGCATTTCTGCAGATTCAGTTAAAATTACCTTCTTCATGTTCTTGGTGTTGTTCACTATTTTATTGATTGCCGAACTGAAAATTATGTTCAAGCAAATCGGTAAAGGTTCTGAAGGTCATTGATAACAGTCAATTTATATTAACATTCTAAAGTAAAACAGTATGATCACATATTCATTTTTACAGCAATATTGGTGGCTGATTATTTCATTGCTTGGAGGAATCCTTGTATTCTTACTATTTGTGCAAGGTGGTCAGTCCATGTTGTTCTCTACAACAAAAAACGAAGATGAACGTAAACTATTGGTAAATATATTAGGTCGTAAATGGGAATATACCTTTACTACCTTGGTTACTTTTGGTGGAGCGTTTTTTGCCTCATTTCCTTTGTTCTATTCTACCAGTTTTGGTGGAGCTTATTGGGTATGGGTTTTAATTCTTTTTGCCTTTATTATTCAGGCAGTATCCTATGAATTTCAATCCAAACCAAATAACTTCCTTGGAAAAAAGACCTATCAATCTTTCTTGTTTATTAATGGTATTTTGGGCACTTTCCTTTTAGGTGCTGCAGTGGCAACTTTCTATACAGGTTCTGATTTTACCATCAATAAGGTAAATATTACCAATGCCCTTTCACCTGTCATCAGTCAGTGGGGTAGTGGTTGGCATGGATTGGAAGCTTTATTGGATGTTCGTAATTGGTTGCTTGGCTTTGCAGTATTATTCCTTTCTCGTACCAATGCTTCTCTTTTCTTTATCAATCGTATCAAAAACGAGAATCTGGAAAAGAAATCATATCAGACTTTAGTTCAAAATGCGGTTCCATTTCTAGTGTTCTTTTTGGCATTTGTGATTTGGATTCTTTTGGGTGAAGGTTTTGCAGTTGATGCAGATGGAGTGGTTTCCATGGAAAAATACAAATATTTCACCAATCTGATTCAATTGCCGATAGTTGCCGTTGTATTCCTGCTTGGTGTTGTAGGTGTATTGTATGGTATAGCTGCTACAATCGTTAATAAGAAGTTTAAAGGTGGTATCTGGTTTTCTGGCATAGGTACTGTTCTGACAGTAACTGCTTTGTTGCTAATTGCTGGCTATAATGGTACTGCATATTATCCATCTACTGCTGATTTGCAAAGTTCATTGACCATCACTAATTCCTCATCAAGTGAGTTTACCCTGAATGCGATGTCTATCGTTTCATTGTTTATCCCCTTGGTGATCGCATACATTTTTTATGCTTGGCGATCTTTGGAGAAGAAAAAAACCGATTTGGAAGATATCGCTGCTGATGATCATGCCTACTGATCTCAAATCAAAATAGAATTTACTGCCCTGAGAATTTCTTGGGGCAGTTTTATTTTAATCTAACATTTTTTTGTTTGAAATACAGAAAGAATTATTTAATTTTGTAACAATTGTTACATTTTTATAAAACTGCATTTAAGAATGAAAATTAAGTTTTTTGCAATTATTGCATTGTTATTGTTTTCGCGCTTTGTTTTTTCTCAAGATAAAGAAGTTGAATTGGATGAGTTGGTCATTGAAGCGTCTCGTACTAATAGTAAATTAAGTGAATTACCAGTATCTGTGTCGGTTTTGCCAAAGAATTTTATTGAAAACAATGAGATCCCCAATCTGACAGAAGTATCGGCTTTCGTTCCCAATTTAGTTATGCTTGATTATGGCAGTAAATTGACCACTCCTGTTTTTATACGTGGAATCGGTTCCCGGATCAATGCTCCCTCCGTTGGAATGTACGTGGATGGTATTCCTTTTTTTGAAAAGGGTTCCTTTAATTTTGATTTTTTTGATCTTCAAAGTGTTGAAGTGCTTCGTGGTCCTCAAGGAACCTTATTTGGTCGAAACACAATGGGTGGCATTATCAATATAAAGTCCCTTTCTCCTTTTGATTATCAAGGTACTAAAGTGCTCTTGTCTGGTGGTAACTACGGTCTTTTCAAACTAAATATCGGACATTATCAGCAAATCAATGAGAAACTGGCTTTTAGTCTTTCTGCAAATTATCAGCATTTGAATGGAATGTTCGAGAATTCATATAGAAATGAAAAGGTTGACTCATTGGATTCTTATGGATTGAGAGCTAAAGTTCAATATTTAATTAATGAGAATTGGTCCTTAGATTTTACTCATAGTATGGAGCAAAGTTCGCAAGGGGGGTATCCATATGCCAAATTCAACACTGTTGATTGGGTTTCGGATCCAATCAACTACAATCAGATAAGTGGTTATGAGCGTTTTCTAATATCGGATGCGTTAAAGTTGAAATACGATCAGTCAACTTACGAATTGATCAATACTTTGTCGTTCCAAAAATTAGACGATACTCAATCTATTGATCAGGATTTTACTTCAGACTCGGTTTATTTTGTGGGTCAACTTCAGGATCTATCCACTTATACGGATGAATTATTGATTCGCTCCAAGTTCAAAGGGAAATATTCTTGGTTGTTTGGGGCATTTGGATTTTTGCAAAACTCGGACAATGTGGTGGATTTTAGCAATTACTATACAAGTGCTGGTGCAGTTTCCAAACTGTTCTATCAAAAAAACAATAGGATAAATACTTTTGGTGCGGCTCTATTTCATCAATCTTCCTATAAAATATTGCAGAATCTTACAGCTACTGCAGGTTTGAGGGTTGATTATGAAAAGTCTGAACTGGAATATCATTACTCTGGAACGCGTAAGGGTGTGTCACTTGCTGCTGTAGATACCATTTATCCTTCAATTTCGGATATGGTTTTATTGCCAAAATTTGCCTTGAGTTATGAATTTTTAAAGTCTAGTCATTTATATGCATCATATTCTTCGGGTTATAAACCTGGTGGATATAATTCATCTTTCGAGTCCATCGATCAGTTGTCGTTCAAAAGCGAAACCAGTGACAATTATGAAATAGGACTTAAAAATAGTTGGTTGAACAATTATATTTACAGTGATCTAACCTACTTTTATACTCAATTGCAAAATCAACAGATTTATCGTATTCTCCCTAGCGGAAAAGGTTCCTATCTTGATAATTCTGGAAATTCTTTGAATCAGGGATTGGAGTTCTCTTTGCAAAACAAAAAAATATACGGTTTCAGCGCAGTGCTTAGTTATGGGTATACTCATGCACAGATTAAAGATTATGTGAAAAGCGCTACTGAAAATTACAGTGGGAAAATGACACCATATATCCCTAGACATACATTCTCAATTCAAGCAAATCAATCGATTCCGTTGAATGGATGTGCTATTATTGACTTTATGGATGTGAATTTAAGTTACAATCAATTGGGTGAAATGTATTGGGATTTAAATAATTTGATAAAGGAAGATGCATATGGAGTACTAAATGCTAAATTAGCCCTATCTAAAAATAATTTGAGATTGGAACTGTGGGGCAAAAACCTGACAAACACCTTATACAATGCTTTTTTGTTTGAGATGAGTGGTGGTGCATATGCACAAGCTGGAAAGCCGCTTCAATTAGGAGTCAACTTGATTTATAAATTATGATCTAAATGAGACATAAATATCCAACACTCTTCAGCCTATATGTAGCTCAATCTGTGCCGATGAGCTTCTTCTCTACTGTTGTTCCTGTGATTATGCGCCAGGAACAATATTCATTGGAGGCTATTGGTCTGTTACAATTAGTGAAATTACCATGGATATTGAAGTTCCTTTGGGCTCCTTTGGTCGATAATCATGCTGATTCAAAGCGGAAATTAACCAGTTGGATCGTTTCCTCTGAAGTACTTTACGCTATTGCTATGTTGGTCGTGGGTGGTTTAAGTCTGCAAACTGACTTCAGCTTGATCATAGGAATTATGCTCTTTGCTTTTGTTGCCTCCGGCACTCAAGATATTGCAACTGATGTATTAGCCATTAGGGTTCTCAAGAAAGAAGAGCGTGGTGTAGGAAACGGAATTCAATCCTCGGGTTCCTTTGTTGGGAGTCTGTTCGGAACAGGATTGTTGTTGATGGCTTATCATTACTTAGGTTGGCAAGCTTTGATGTGGGCATTGACCTCGTTTGTGTTGTTGGCATTAATACCACTATTACTGAATGTAAGAGGGCGTGAGGCAAACGAGGGGAAGGTAGAACGCAAGAGGGCAAGACTATCGGATATCCTCACGTTCTTTAAAATACCAACGCACCTTAGACGTTTGCCTGTTTTGATTTTCTATTATGGTGGATTGATTGGAATCTTGGCGATGTTGAAGCCTTGGTTGGTTGATCTAGGTTATAATGTGAAGGAAATTGGTTTTATGTCGGGTATTGTTGGTACTCTTACGGCCTCTTTAGTCTCTTTTAGTGGTGGTTTTATGTTAAAAAAGCTCTCCAGAAGACAGGCTTTTATTATTTTTGCAGTACTCAATATACTGGTTGGTATCTACTTTTATGTCATTAGTCTCTCAAATCCAAGTTTATTACTTATTTACATAGGAATTTGTTTGCTGTGGGGAGCTTATGGATTAAGTTCGGTGATTATATATACAAGTTCCATGGATGCAGTTCGTCCAAACAGTCAAGGTACAGATTTCACCGTGCAAATAGTTGTAACTCATTTGAGTGGTATGTTGATAGCCGTGATGAGTGGAAAAATTGGTGATGCAATCGGATATTCAGGACTCTTTGCCGTGGAAACAGCTGTTTCTGTTTTATCATTATTAATATTATTATTTATCTATCTTCCAAAATATGGAAAAGCTTCGACAGTTAATTGACAAATACAATCTATCAGTTCCAAGATATACAAGTTATCCACCAGCTAATTTTTTTAATCCACAAATCAATGAAGGAGTATACATAGATCTTGTTAAAAACTCGAATCATACGGAGACAGATAAAATAGCTCTGTATATTCATATTCCCTTTTGTCATAAAATCTGCTACTACTGTGGGTGTAACGCCACACGTTCGAAAGATGGAAACCAGATTCATGAATATATTCAAGCGGTAAAAAAAGAGATTTTGATGGTCGCTTCCCTTTTGGATAAAAACCGCAAAGTTTCTCAGATACATTATGGTGGTGGTACACCCAATGCCATTGATGTGAAATATTTGGAAGAATTGAATCAGTTGATTTTCGATAATTTCAATTTTATAGATAGACCTGAAATAGCAATTGAATGTCATCCGGGATATCTGGACGAATTGCATCTGCAGCGTCTGATGAATGCCAGGTTCAATCGATTTAGTCTTGGCATACAGGATTTTGATGATCAAGTGCTGGAGAATGTAAATCGAACGCCGGCTGCAATGCCAGTGGAGGAAATAGTACAATTTATTCGTTTAGATAATCCTTCCAATTCAGTAAATCTTGATTTCATTTATGGCCTTCCGGGCCAAACAGTGGAAAGTTTCAATAAATCAATCTCAAGGGCTATATCGATTCAACCTGATCGATTGGTGACTTTTTCCTACGCTCATGTTCCTTGGCTGAAAAAACACCAGCAACTATTGGAGAAAAAAGGTCTATTAAACTCTGATCAGAAATTGGATATCTTCATGTCGTCTCGCGAATTGTTGATAAATGCAGGATATGAACCTATCGGATTGGACCATTATGTAAAGCCAAAAGATGAGTTGAATTTAGCTTTGATTCAAAATCAATTGCATCGGAATTTCCAAGGTTATTGTTCAAAACGAACTACCGGTCAGGTTTACGCCTTTGGAGTTTCTTCTATCAGTCAAATGGATAATGGATTCGTGCAAAATACGAAAGATATTGATTTGTATATAGAATCGATCAATGCTGGTAGATTGCCTGTCGAAAAAGGATATGTGCTCACCGATGAAGAGAAGCTAGTCAAAGAAATAATTGAAAACATTATGTGCAACAAGGTGCTAAACTTGAACGATGTGGCTTCTAAATTCCAAATGAGTATTGAGCAGATTTTTAAACTCACGAAATTCACTGAGGCCAAACTCAATGATTTTGAGAAAGATGGTTTATTGCATTTTAAAGACAATGTAATCGAAATATCACCTCAAGGTTCTTTCTTTATTCGCAATATTGCTGCATCCTTCGATCCAAAGTTTGAGACCAAAGAACAAACCTATTCTAAGTCAGTATAGATGTAAAATTTAAAACCGAACGATATGCCTGAAAACACTGTAAAAATTGAGACAGAAATTGTAATCATTGGGGCCGGACTAACTGGACTTACAATGGCGCATCAATTGATTAAAGGTGGTAAAAAGGTAATTATAGTTGAACGAAATTCGGTTATTGGCGGAGTAATTCAAACAGCTAAAAGTGGTGGCCATATTTATGAAAAAGGTCCAACGACGGGTGTAATAAATAACACTGCTTTAGTTCAACTGCTTGATGATCTGCAGGTGTCAGAAAAGATAGAGGTTTTACTGCCAAATGAGGCTGCCAAGAATCGGTGGATTTGGAAAGGTGCCAATTGGCATTCCTTGCCTAACTCTTTATGGTCGGCAATCACAACCCCACTTTTCAGTCTCAGTGATAAATTTAGGATTTTAGGGGAGCCCTTTCGAAAACCTGGAGTAGATCCAATGGAATCTGTAGCTTCCATGGTTCGACGCCGATTGGGGAATTCATTTCTAGACTATGCAGTAGATCCATTCATCTCCGGGATTTATGCCGGAGATCCTGAAAATTTAGTGACTCAATATGCTTTGCCTAAGTTGTGGTCATTGGAACAAAAATATGGTAGTTTTATTCGAGGTTCTATTGCCAAATCAAAGGAACCAAAGTCCGAATTGGAAATGAAAGTCACTAAATCTGTTTTTTCCATCAAGGGTGGTTTGGGAAGGTTGATTCGTGCACTTGGAAATCAAGTGGGTAAACAAAATATATATACTTCCTGTGAGCAGGTAGAAGTAGCACAATTGGACAATCTATACCAAGTCTCACTGTCACGCAAGCACAAAGATAAAGATACCAAAAAAGAACAAATTAAATCCTATACAATTAAGGCTAATCAAGTGGTTAGTACCATTAATCCTGCTGAACTTCAAGCATTGTTTCCTTTTATTGGTGCAGATTTATGGCCAAATATAGTTAACTTGCGTTATGCCCCTGTAGTGCAAGCGGTGGTGAATATTGAACGTTGGTATGGCAAAGAACTTAATGCTTTTGGGGGATTGATTCCAACGAAGGAGAATAAAGCAGCCTTGGGTGTGCTTTTCCCTTCGTCTCTGTTCCCAGAAAGGGCGCCAAAAAACGGGGCTACTTTGTCACTTTTTCTTGGAGGAATGAAAAGACCTGAATTGATAGATTCTTCTGACGAGGAAATTAAATCTATATCCTTCCAATTAATAGAAGAAACTATGCACAATCTTCAAATACCCAAACAAATACTGATCTTTAGATATCCTCAGGCTATTCCTCAATATGAGGCTAATACAAAAGACAGATTGGAGGCTATAAACAAAATACAACATGCTTATCCGGGTCTGATACTCGCAGGTAATATGAGAGATGGTATAGGTATGGGTGATAGAGTAAAACAAGCCTTTGAAATAGCAGATGAATTATTAGCGAATTAAATCGAAGTGTTTTCGGCAGTTTAAAGTATGAATGTTGATTTATGAAAAAAGGACTATTACTGGTTAATTTAGGAACTCCAGACTCGACGGATAGGAAAGATATAGCAGTCTATTTGAAGGAGTTTTTAGGTGACCCCTTTGTGATTGATTTGCCTGCACCTTGGCGACAGCTTCTTGTGCATGGAATTATTGTGCCTTTTCGTGCAAAAAAATCACAAAGGATGTATATCCAGGTATGGACTCCTCAGGGTTCACCACTTGCAATAAATCACAAGGCATTGGAACAGAAGGTTAAATCGCTTTTTAGGGGTGAATCTATTGAAGTGGAGGCTGTGATGCGATATAGAACTCCGTCTATTGATGATGGTCTTCAGTCTTTAAAAAACAAAGGGGTAGAATCCTTGATAGTGCTGCCTTTGTTTCCACAATATGCCAGTTCAACTCATGACACAATTTTCAAACAAGTAAATAATGTTGCGAAGTCATTCCTGAAAAAATCAGGTGTTAAAATGTTTCAGGACATACATTTTGTTCGAAGCTTTTACAACCACCCCTTATTTATCAAGGCTTTTCAGGAGAAAATTGCAGCATACAACCCTAATTCCTACGATCATATAATTTTCAGTTATCATAGTTTGCCGGAATCCCACTTAGCTAGGATTCATCCAGGATTAAAGGTTCAGAATTGTAGTTGTGCGTACAAACAGAATGTAGAAGAAACCAATTGTTACAAAGCTCAAGCCTATCAATGTTCCCGTTTGCTTATAGCTGCCCTTGGACTTCCCTCTGAAAAATGCAGTACTTCGTTTCAATCCCGATTTGCACGCAAATGGGTAGGTCCTTTTACAGATGAATTGATACAAAGTTTAGCGTTAAAAGGTTGTAAACGTATATTGATAGTTGCCCCCTCCTTTGTGGCAGATTGTTTGGAGACAATTTACGAGTTAGGACAAGAATACAAAGAAATGTTTGTGAAAGCAGGTGGGACGGAATTGAACTTGGTGGATAGTTTGAATGATAGTTCAATCTTTGCTGAAATGATTCTTGAACTGACCAAAGAAAAATAAAAAAAGTGGCTCAATTTCCAGGAATTGAACCACTCTATCTGAATTTAGTTTCTACTTATTCTGCGATTTTCTTGAACAGATTCTTCATGTTTACCAAATCTCCAATGATTTTTTGAAGTTCTGATACTGAAACTCTTTCTTGTTGCATCGAATCACGGTGACGAATAGTAACCGTATTGTCTTCCAAAGTCTGATGATCGACAGTAATACAGAAAGGTGTTCCTACCGCATCCTGACGACGGTAACGTTTACCGATGGAGTCTTTTTCATCATAGGTGCATTTGAAGTCGAATTTCAAATCATTCATGATTTCTCGAGCTTTTTCAGGAAGACCATCTTTCTTTACCAAAGGTAGAATAGCTGCTTTAACGGGAGCCAATACTGGTGGTAATTTTAAAACCACACGTGAATCCCCTCCTTCAAGTGCTTCTTCAGTGTATGAAGCAGCCATGATGGATAAGAAGGTACGATCCACTCCAATTGAAGTTTCAATTACATAAGGGGTGTATGATTGATTCAATTCCGGATCAAAGTATTTGATGTTTTTTCCAGAAAATTTCTCGTGACTACCCAAATCAAAATCTGTTCTTGAGTGAATTCCTTCCACTTCCTTGAAACCAAATGGCATTTCAAACTCAATGTCTGTAGCTGCATTTGCATAGTGTGCAAGTTTATCGTGATCGTGGAAACGGTATTTGTGGTCACCCAGTCCAAGTGCTTTGTGCCAGCGTAATCTCCATTGTTTCCAATATTCAAACCATTGCATTTCATCACCCGGACGTACGAAAAACTGCATTTCCATTTGTTCGAATTCACGCATACGGAAAATAAACTGACGGGCTACAATTTCGTTACGGAATGCTTTGCCAATCTGTGCAATACCAAATGGAATCTTCATACGACCGGTTTTCTGTACATTCAGGTAGTTTACAAAAATACCTTGAGCAGTTTCCGGACGAAGATATACTTTCAATGCGCCATCTGCAGTGGATCCCATTTCGGTAGAAAACATCAAATTAAACTGACGAACATCCGTCCAGTTTTTTGTTCCGCTGATAGGACAAACCACATCGTAATCTTCGATGATTTGTTTTAGTTCTTGCAAGTTTGAGTCGTTCAATGCTTGTACAAAACGACCGTGAATTTCATCACGTTTTGCTTTGTTTTCTTGAATTCTTGGATTGGTTTCACGGTAAAGTGCAGCATCGAAACTCTCACCAAAACGTTTAGCCGCTTTCTCCACTTCCTTTTCAATTTTATCATCGTATTTTGCCAAAAGTTCTTCAATCAAAACATCGGCACGATAACGTTTCTTGCTGTCTTTGTTGTCGATCAATGGATCATTGAACGCATCCACGTGACCAGATGCTTTCCATGTGGTTGGGTGCATAAAAATTGCAGCGTCAATTCCAACTACATTTTCATTCAACAAAACCATACTGTCCCACCAGTATTTCTTGATGTTGTTTTTTAATTCCACACCATTTTGACCATAATCATACACGGCACCTAAGCCATCGTATATTTCACTCGAAGGAAATACAAATCCATATTCCTTGCAATGTGCTATTAGTTTCTTAAAAACATCTTCCTGTGAAGCCATATCCTATTTTATTATCAATATTTTCTTCTGTGTTAAAAGGAATGCAAAGTTACTGTTTTTTTTGTATTTTTGTGTGAGTGCAACGATATTATACAGTTTTATAAGGCTTTAAATAAATACGATAGATGAGTACAGACGAAATTTTAGACGCTGAGAATGAAACAGAGGAAGTAAACGAGTCGGTAAAACCGCATGCAGAAGGTGGACCGGATGCTCATTCATCATATAAAATCCCTAAGATTGATAACGAGAATATTCGTCATCATCTTTCAGGTATGTATCAGAACTGGTTTCTGGATTATGCTTCTTATGTAATTCTGGAACGTGCTGTGCCTGACATCTACGATGGTTTGAAGCCTGTACAACGTAGGATTTTGCATTCAATGAAACGACTTGATGATGGTCGTTACAATAAAGTGGCCAATATTGTGGGTCATACCATGCAGTTTCACCCACACGGTGATGCTTCTATTGGCGATGCTCTGGTTCAGTTAGGACAAAAAGATTTACTGATTGATTGTCAGGGTAACTGGGGTAATATACTCACAGGAGACAATGCTGCAGCTCCTCGTTATATTGAAGCGCGCTTGTCAAAATTCGCTATAGATACCGTATTTAATCCCAAAACAACTGATTGGAAGCTATCATACGATGGTCGAAACAAAGAGCCAATTGCTTTGCCGGTTAAATTCCCTTTGCTTTTGGCTCAAGGGGTTGAGGGTATTGCAGTGGGTTTGAACTCAAAAATCCTTCCTCACAATTTCAATGAATTGATAGATGCCTGTATTGCTCATTTGAAGGGTGATGATTTCGTGTTGTATCCAGATTTTCAAACAGGTGGTTCCATTGATGTAAGCCGTTACAATGATGGGGAACGTGGAGGGGCTGTCAAAGTCAGAGCTAAAATCAGCAAGTTGGATAATAAAACACTTGTAATCACTGAAATTCCCTATGGTTCAAATACCTCAAAATTGATTGATTCTATAATCAAAGCATCTGAAAAAGGCAAAATTAAAATCCGAAAAGTGGATGATAATACCGCCGCGGATGTTGAAATTTTGGTTCATCTGCAAACTGGTGTTTCGTCGGACAAGACCATAGATGCTCTTTTTGCATTTACTGATTGTGAGGTAAGTATTTCACCCAACTGTTGTGTGATTCATGATAAGAAACCACGATTTATGGGTGTGAGCGATATGCTGAGAGTTAGTTGCGATCATACCAAAGATTTGTTGGAGTTGGAACTCAAGATTCAAAAAGCGGAACTTCTTGAACAGTTGTTTTTTACCTCCTTGGAAAAGATTTTTATTGAAAATAGAATCTACAAAGACAAGGAATTTGAAAACAGTAAATCCCAAGACGAAGTTGTTGCTCATATCGATAAGCGATTAGAGCCGTTTAAAGGTGGCTTTTATAGAGAGGTAGTCAGAGAGGATATCCTGAAACTTCTCGAAATCAAAATGATGCGTATAACAAAGTTTGATACGGATAAGGCAAATGACACCTTAATCAATCTTGAAAAGAAAATAAAGGAAGTCGAATATGAGCTAGATCATCTGGTTGATTATACTATTTTCTGGTTTGAGGGATTGCAAAACAAATACGGAAAGAATTTTCCAAGAAAAACAGAAATCAGAAACTTTGAAACCATCGTAGCTACCAAAGTAATAGAGGCCAACGAGAAATTGTATGTGAACTTTGATGAAGGTTTTATTGGAACATCACTTCGTAAAGATGAGTTTGTATGCAACTGTTCTAATATTGATGATATTATCGTATTCTTCAAGGATGGCAAATACAAAGTCGTAAAAGTTGCAGAAAAATTGTTTGTAGGTAAGAATATACTTCACCTTGATGTGTTCCGTAAGAACGACAAAAGAACAGTCTATAATACGATTTATCGTGATGGCAAGTTGGGTGCGTATTATATCAAACGCTTTGCTGTCAATGGGATTACTCGTGACAAGGAATATGACATTACACAGGGTAACAGTGGTTCTAAAGTGGTTTATTTTACTTCAAACCCCAATGCTGAGGCGGAAGTAATCCGATATACTTTGAAACCAAAGCCTCGATTGTCGAAGTTAGTTTATGATAAGGATTTCAGCGAAATTGCTATCAAGGGTCGTCAGTCTATGGGAAATATTCTAACCAAAAATGATATTCATAAAATTGCTCTTAAGCAAAAAGGTGGTTCAACCTTGGGTGGTAGAAAAGTTTGGTTTGATCATGATGTGCTTCGATTGAATTATGATGGTCGTGGTCAATTTTTGGGTGAATTCCAAAGTGAAGATTTAATTCTAATTGTATCTGCAAAAGGAGACTATTATACATCCAATTTTGATTTGAATAACCATTATGAGAAGGATATCAAGCGTATTGAGAAGTTTGATCCGGATAAAATATGGACAGTTGCTCTTTATGATGCAGAACAGCATTTTTATTACTTGAAACGTTTCCAATTGGAAACTTCACAGAAGATACAAAGTGTGTTGGGTGAAAATCCCGAGTCCCGCATGTTGGTTTTCTCTGATGTGGATTATCCACGCATAGAAGTGATCTTTGGGGGAAACGATTCTTATAGAGAATCTTTGATAGTGGATGCCGATGAATTTATTGGAGTAAAGAGTTTTAAAGCGAAGGGTAAAAGACTTACAACTTTTGAAGTTGCTGAAATAAAAGAATTGGAAGCTGTTCGATTTAAAGAAAAGTCTGAACAAGAGGAGGATGGTGGATCCGAGTCTAACGATGATGAAAGTGAACTGCTTGAGCAGGATTCTGCAGAAAATATCGTTTCTGACAAAGAAATCGATCACAAGAAAGTAAGAGATGATATTACTGGTCAAATGAGTTTGTTTTGAAAAGATTCTCTCTCATACTGACTTTGCTATTACTTCTATTGAGAGTTGACGCGCAACATTGGGAATGTGTAGTCCATGAAAGTGATGCATGGAAATATTATCCCGCAACTTCTGCTGTGTCTACAAATTGGTACAAATCTACCTTTGATGATACTTCTTGGGCAAGTGCATCGGGTGGCTTTGGTTATTCCGATGGGGATGATCATACTACAATTCCGGCTGTGAATTCGGTTTATTTACGAACCAAATTTGTGGTGACAGATCCATCTCTTATTCAGGATATAGTGCTGGATGTCGATTATGATGATGCTTTTGTTTGCTATCTTAACGATGTTGAAATTGCCCGTTCACCAAATTTAACAGCTGCGGTACCAAGCTATAACTCTTCATTATTGTATGACCATGAGGCAAAATTGTACTCGGGAGGAATTCCTGAACGATTTTATCTCAAAACCTCCTTCTTAAAGCAGGGGGAGAATCTGCTTTCTGTTCAGGTATTAAACAATGGGATAGGTTCCAGTGATTTAACCTCAAGGGTATTCCTAAATGCGAAAATTTCTGGGTCGCAGATTCTTTATGGTACAACTCCTTTTTGGTTTGTAGCGCCTGTAAGTTTTAACGAGTCCAATCTTCCCATCTTACTAATCAACACCAATGGACAGCAAATTGTGGATGAACCTAAAATTACAGCAACACTTAAGGTGCTCAACCAAGAAGGCGGTAACTCTGTCAACGATACAGTTTATGAGTTCAATGGGAAAATTGGCATAGAAATCAGAGGTTCTTCATCACAAAGCTATGAAAAAAAGAATATGGCATTTGAGACAAGAAACGATTTGGGTGAAAATCTGAATGTCTCATTGCTCGGTATGCCCAAGGAAAACGATTGGGTACTGCATGGTCCTTATGCAGATAAGTCTTTGATGCGAAATGCACTTGCTTTTGAAGTTGGAAATCGGATGGGTAGGTGGGCGCCTCGCACAGCCTTCTGTGAGTTGTATATCAATAATGATTACAGGGGCGTGTACGTGCTCATGGAAAAGATCAAAGTGGATAAGAACAGAGTAGATATTGCTACCCTCAAGGATTCTGATTTGGTAGGTGACCAACTTACAGGTGGCTATATAATGAAAGTTGACAGAGAAGATCCTGGTTATTTTTCTTCCAATTATCCGGATAGAAGTAGTGCATACAGTATTAAGTTCAGCTATGTTGATCCTAAATATGAGGAACTTAAATTAGCCCAAAGTGAGTATATTAAAAAATATATCCGTGATTTCGAAACTGCATTGTATTATTTTAATTACAATACCAACCCTGGTACATATCTTGACTATGTGGAACTTGAATCTTTCGTGGATTATTTCATTGTTCAAGAATTAGCCAAGAATGTAGATGCCTATCGATTGAGTTCTTACTTTTATAAAGATAAGGATAGTAAAGGTGGTAAATTGATAATGGGACCTCTTTGGGATTTTAATTTCACTTTTGGAATGCCTGATTATTTGGATGGTTGGCAAACCTCCGATTGGGTGTTGACCGAGCAGTACTGGTCTATACCATTTTGGTGGGACAGATTCAGGGCTGATCCACGATTCAATTCAAAATTAAAAAGACGATGGACTGAATTGAGAAGCAATGGGGTGTTGCATGTAGATTCCTTGATTGCTATCGTTGATAAAAATGCTATGCTGTTAAATGATGCTCAAGCTCGTAATTATACACGATTCCCGACTTTAAGCACCTATGTTTGGCCAAATTATTATCTGGCAGGAACATATGCCAATGAGATAAACTATACCAAAAACTGGATCAAAGGGCGTTTGCAATGGATGGATGGCCAGATCAATGCAATTGTAGATCTTTTTCAAGATCTAGAGTCTGTTGCTGTATATGAATTTCAAATGCAAATGTATCCAAATCCAAGTCTTGGAAAAGTCAATCTTCGCTATATTCTAACTGAAGCACAAGAAGTCACTGTGCGATTTTATGATTTACAGGGAAATCTGGTTCGGGAATTAGTTGAAACAGGATCTCTAGGAGTGAATCAAAGTGAAATTCAATTTAATTCGAGTTATCCTTTAGTACTTATCTATAGTGTTACTGTGGAAGATTCGATAGTTCAAAACGGTAAATTAATTCTGCTCAACCGTTAATCTTCGTTAAATTATTTTAGATCTCTCTTTTGGGGATATTGTATTTTGGAATAAAACATAATTTTCAGCTTTACAATAGCCAATAAGCCCTATACAAATACTTTATACAATTTGCAACAGCAGTCTTATTGTATTTATTACGTTAAGATATCCATTCATATTGTAGTCATTACATTATTCAACAACTTGATAATGTGGTAATAAGTTTTGGAATTGCATATCTTTGCTGTGTAATATAGAATGTAAATGTCAATAGCAACTTACAATCCACATGTTTCGGTCGACTGTGTAGTTTTCGGTTTCGACGGCGAAAAACTCAAGGTCTTATTGATTGAAAGATCAATGAAAGAAAGTGATGTGCTTTATAATGATAAGAAATTGCCAGGCAGTATAATTCTACAGGATGAAGATTTGGATGATGCTGCAAATAGAGTATTGTTTGAACTGACAGGTTTAAAGAATGTGTTTTTAAGTCAATTTCAAAGTTTTGGAAAGCCCGACAGGATAAAGGATCCCAGAGATATTTTATGGTTGGAAAATACGATGCAGATGGAGATAGGACGAATAGTGACCGTTGCCTATGTAGCACTTTTGAAAATCAGTCGAAAGATTCAGATTAATAGCGATGATACACGAGCTGGTTGGTATGATCTTGACGAAAGTACAAATTTTAAAATGGCTTTCGATCACAGAGAGATTATAGAGAAGGGTCTGACCTATATACGTGACCGGATGGATTTATCTCCCCAATTGTTTTTCGAACTTCTCCCAGCGAAATTTACCATTTCTCAATTCCGTACTTTGTACGATACTATCCATCAAGTGAAATCGGATGTACGTAACTTTCAAAAGAAATTGGCACAAATGCCCTACTTGGTTGCCACAGACGAATTGGAAAAGAATGTGCCACACAGGGCTGCCAGATTGTATAAATTTGATAAAAAGAAACTTATAAAATAGAGATAAATGTATTTATTAGGATACGACCTTGGAAGCTCGTCGGTAAAAGCGAGTATAGTGAATGCGGCTACAGGTGAGTGTATAAGCTCTGATTTTCTTCCAAAGAAGGAAATGCCCATCAAATCCATTCAATCAGGATGGGCTGAACAAGATCCTGAAATGTGGTGGAACTATTTAAAGGAGGTTACCAACTCTGTAATGAGTGCTTCCGGAATTGCTGCATCACAGATAAAAGCTATTGGAGTTTCATATCAGATGCACGGACTTGTGTTGTTGGATGAGAATGGAACAGCTTTGAGAGATGCAATTATCTGGTGTGATAGTAGGGCAGTGCCTTACGGTCAAAAGGTTATGGAGAGTTTAGGTTCTGAATCAATATTGGAAACGAACCTTAACTCACCGGGAAATTTCACTTTGTCAAAATTGGCATGGGTAAAAGAAAACGAACCTGAAATTTTTGCAAAGACCAAGTATTATATGTTGCCTGGAGATTATATTGCATTAAAAATGACTGGTGTAGCGTCAACTACGATTTCAGGCTTATCCGAAGGAATTGCTTGGGATTTTAAAAGTGAGAAACCCGCAAGCAAATTGTTTGAATATTTTGGCTTCAGCGAGAATTTAATTCCTTCATTGGTTCCAACTTTTGGAAATCAAGGTGTGCTTACCAATGCTTCCGCGATAGAATTGGGGCTTACTGCTGGTACTATGGTTTCTTACCGAGCAGGCGACCAACCTAACAATGCATTGTCGCTCAATGTATTGGAGCCTGGAGAAATTGCAGCCACTGCAGGTACTTCCGGAGTAGTTTATGGAGTAAACGGAGATTCAAAATACGACATAGCAAGTAGAGTTAATTCTTTTGCCCATGTAAATCATCAGTCCAATAATCCTAAGATTGGAGTATTGTTGTGTATCAATGGTACTGCGATATTAAATACCTGGATTAAAAATAATGTGGCACCTGAAGGGATATCCTATGCACAGATGAATGAATTGGCAGCTGATGTTGCCATTGGCAGTGAAGGTGTATCCATAATTCCTTTTGGAAATGGTGCAGAAAGAGTGTTGGAGAACCAGGAACCAAATTGTTCGATACACGGGGTCAACTTCAATAGAATATCCAAAGGACATTTAATTCGTGCTGCACATGAAGGAATTGCTTTCTCCTTCAAATACGGTATGGATGTGATGAATGAGATGGGTATAGAAACAAAAAAAATTCGCGCTGGTTATGCTAATTTGTTTTTGAGTCCTATTTTCAGACAAACTTTGGCGAACATCACGGGGGCTACCATTGAGTTATACAATACCGATGGTTCCATAGGAGCGGCGCGTGGTGCAGGATTAGGAGCAGGAATTTATAATTCAGCAAAAGATGCTTTTTCAACTCTAAAAATTATTGAAACAGTATATCCTATCCCGGAAGAGAAGAATGAAATCGAGAAAGCTTATGCATTGTGGTTGCAAAGATTAAAACAAATAAATAGTTAAACAAAAAATAAATTAAATTATGAAAACTTTTTTCCCATCCATCGAAAAGATAAAATTCGAAGGCACAGCTAGCAGAAATCCAATGGCGTTTAGATATTATGATGCTGAGAAGGTGGTATATGGTCGCAAGATGAAAGATTGGTTTAAATTCTCAATGGCCTATTGGCATACCCTCTGCGGTGAATCATCCGATCCATTTGGTGGTCCTACTAAAGAATTTCCTTGGAATGCTGCAACTGATTCAATCCAAGCAGCTAAGGATAAATTGGATGCAGGTTTTGAATTTATGCAAAAATTAGGGATCGAATATTTTTGTTTTCATGATATTGATTTAGTGGATGAAGGTAACAGTATCGAGGAGTATGAGGCCAATTTGAAAGCAATAACTGCCTATGCCAAAGAGCGTATGGCTGCCACTGGTCTTAAATTGTTATGGGGAACAGCCAATGTGTTTAGTCACAAACGCTATATGAATGGAGCCTCAACAAATCCTGAATTTGATTCAGCAGCCCGTGCTATGCTACAAATCAAGAATGCCTTGGATGCAACCATTGAATTAGGTGGTGAGAATTATGTGTTCTGGGGTGGTAGAGAAGGCTATATGAGTCTGTTGAATACAGATATGAAAAGGGAGAAAGAACATATGGCTCAGATGTTGAAAATGGCCCGTGACTATGCCCGTTCCAAAGGATTCAAAGGCACCTTCTTCATCGAACCAAAACCAATGGAACCTAGTAAACATCAGTACGATGTGGATGCTGAGACTGTGATTGGTTTCCTACGTGCAAATGGATTGGATAAAGATTTCAAATTAAACTTAGAAGTGAATCATGCTACACTTGCTGGACATACTTTTGAACACGATTTACAATGTGCGGTGGATGCTGGTATGCTGGGTTCTATCGATGCAAACCGTGGTGATTATCAGAATGGATGGGATACAGACCAATTTCCAATTGATGTATATGAATTGACTCAAGCGATGTTGGTAATTCTTCGTGGCGGTGGACTTCAGGGTGGTGGAACAAATTTTGATGCAAAAGCGCGTCGTAATTCAACTGATTTAGAAGATATCTTTATTGCGCATATCGCTGGTATGGATGCCTTCGCTCGTTCGTTGGAAGCTGCTGCAGCAATTCTTGAAGAATCTGAAATACCTACTTTGCTCAAACAAAGATATGCTTCTTTTGATACAGGTGTAGGTAAGGATTTTGAAGATGGTAAATTAAGTCTTGAAGATGTGTATAACTATGCCAAAGTGAAAAATCAAGAGCCAGCCATTGTAAGTGGTAAGCAAGAATTGTACGAGGCTATACTTAATATGTATATTTAAGCTTTAAGCTTCAGGCTACAAGCCAATACAAAATACAGCCTCAAGCTACAGGCCTCAAGCTTCAAGCCAATCCAAAATCCAAAAGCCTGTTGCCTGAGGCTTGTAGCAATTTAAACTTTAAATCAATGATATGAACAACACAAACACAGGGAGCAAAAGCTATTTGCTCGGTATAACTTTAGTAGCAACCTTGGGAGGTTTGCTTTTTGGATACGACACTGCGGTAATTTCTGGAACTGTAAGTTCGCTCCGTAGTTTCTTTGTTGACCCTCTCAATCTACCCTCTGATCAAGCGAATGCGTTGGAAGGTTTTATTGTGAGTAGTGCTTTGATTGGATGTGTGATTGGAGCATCTCTAGCAGGTTGGGTTAGTCAGAAATTTGGACGAAAGCCTTCTCTACAACTATCAGCTTTATTATTCCTCGTTTCAGCAGTAGGTTCAGCTTGGCCCGAACTGTTTATCGGTTTGCCTGGTTCGGGAGATTACACCTTCGCGACATTGTTTGTTCTTTATAGGGTCGTAGGTGGTATAGGTGTTGGAATGGCCTCAATGGTTTCGCCTATGTATATAGCTGAGGTAGCTCCTCCGAAACAAAGAGGGGCTTTGGTTTCCTGGAATCAATTTGCAATCATATTCGGTATGTTGGTCGTTTATTTTGTGAATTACTCCATCGCTACCAATGGAGATGAGCAATGGTTGAATGCAATTGGTTGGAGATGGATGTTTGCTTCGGAAATTATTCCAGCAAGCTTATTTTTGATTTTCTTGTTTTTTGTACCTGAAACTCCGCGGTGGTTGGTATTAAATAACAAATCAGATAAGGCATCAACTATTCTAACACGGTTGATGGGCAAAACTGAGTCTGAGATTGAAATGAAAGATATCCAGAATAGTATTGAAATGGATATAAAACATTCCCTTCGGCCTTATTATACCTTCCTTGGTGTTTGGATCGCTATTTTTGCAGCCTTGTATATCTTCCTTCACTCGAATGAGAATTCAAGCGCTTTCGAAATATCCTTGATTCTTAGTTTTTTTGCAGCTTTATTCCTTCCAATAAAATCATTTGGTTTTAAAATCATTATTGTTGGTGTTTTGCTTTCAGCCTTCCAACAATTTGTAGGGATCAATGTAGTCCTTTATTATGCTCCTGAAATTTTCAGGGATATGGGTTCAGGTACAGATTCTGCTTTGTTGCAAACAATTATAGTGGGTATCATAAATCTTGGTTTCACTGTTTTGGCTATTCTGACTGTCGATAAGTTTGGACGTCGACCTTTACTGATTATCGGTGCACTAATCATGGCTGTGGCTATGTTTGGCTTAAGTGCTAGTTTCACTATGGGAATGGCAGGTGGACTCAAACTGTTTTTCATGTTGCTTTATACAGCTGGTTTTGCAATGTCGTGGGGACCGGTCTGTTGGGTGATGTTGGCTGAATTATTCCCAAATTCAGTTCGTTCTACGGTCATGTCGATCGCCGTTGCAGCCCAATGGGTAGCTAATTTCCTGGTGTCATGGACTTTCCCGATGATGAATAAAAATGCATGGTTGGTTGAAACTTTCCATAACGGTTTTTCCTATGCAATCTATGGATTGATGGGTATAATTGCTGCTCTTTTCATTTGGAAGATGGTACCCGAAACCAAAGGCAAAACTTTGGAGGAAATGAATCAACTCTGGAAGTAAGCATCAAAGCATCAAAGCATCAAAGCCTCAATCTTCAAGCCACAGGCCTCAAGCTTCAAGCCCCAAGCCTTGTATTTGTATTAGCTTGCTGCTTGCTGCTTGTAGCCTGAAGCTGTATTAGCTTGCTGCTTGTAGCCTGAAGCATTTTTAGTATCTTTGCAGTCGCAAAAATTAACAATTAAACTATGCTTTCTGCTGATGCTATTGCTGTCGAGTTTGGCGGCCAAACTCTGTTTTCAGATATATCTTTTGTGATAAACCCAACCGATCGTATTGCTCTAATGGGTAAAAATGGAGCGGGTAAATCAACCTTACTAAAAATACTTGCCGGGGTACGTGAACCCTCTAAAGGGAAAGTTTCTTATCCCAAAGAATACAAAGTAGCCTATCTACCTCAACATTTGTTGCTGAATGATCAGAAGACTGTCTTCGAGGAAACTCGTGAGGCTTTCTCTGAAATCAACGACATGGAAAAGGAAATCGAGGCTTTGAATGAGGAATTGGCTGTTCGAACTGATTATGAATCGGACAGTTATATGCAATTGATTGAGAAGGTTTCTGAGCTTAGCGAGAAATTCTACAGTATAGAGGAAATAAATTACGATGCTGACATAGAGAAAACTTTGTTGGGTCTGGGATTTTCAAGAGAGGATTTTACTCGAAATACCAATGAGTTTTCCGGCGGGTGGAGGATGCGCATTGAACTTGCCAAAATTTTATTGAAACGTCCTGATGTGATCTTGCTGGATGAACCTACCAATCACCTGGATATTGAATCTATTCAATGGTTGGAGGATTTTTTGATTAATTCTGCCAAAGCTGTTGTAGTGATTTCACACGACCGCGCTTTTGTAGATAATATCACCACCCGTACCATTGAGGTTACCATGGGACGCATCTATGACTATAAAGCTAAATATTCTCATTATCTGGAGTTAAGAAAAGAACGCCGGGAGCAACAACAAAAGCAATTTGACGAACAGCAAAAGATGATTGCTGAAAACAAAGAGTTTATAGAGCGTTTTAAGGGTACATATTCCAAAACCTTACAGGTGCAGTCTCGTGTGAAAATGCTTGAGAAACTTCAAATTATTGAAGTGGATGAAGAGGATACTTCTGCTTTGAAGTTGAAATTTCCTCCTTCTCCTCGTTCGGGTAATTACCCTGTGATAGCTGAGGCTGTTGGTAAATCCTACGATACCAAACGTATTTTTTCCAATGCTTCTTTCATGATTGAAAGAGGGGAGAAGGTTGCTTTTGTGGGTAAAAATGGCGAAGGTAAATCTACTTTGGTGAAGGCGATCATGAAGGAAATCAAACATGATGGTGATTTAAAACTCGGTCATAATGTTCAGATTGGATATTTTGCTCAGAATCAGGCTTCCCTGCTCGATGAAAATCTGACTGTATTTCAAACCATAGATGATGTGGCTGTTGGCGATATACGCACTAAAATAAAAGATATTCTGGGTGCTTTTATGTTTGGCGGAGAAGATTCATTCAAGAAAGTAAAGGTGCTTTCAGGTGGAGAACGACAACGTTTGGCTATGATTAAATTGTTGCTTGAACCTGTGAATTTGTTGATTCTCGATGAACCTACAAACCACTTGGATATGAAGACTAAAGATATTCTTAAGCAGGCATTGATAGATTTTGATGGAACTCTGATTGTTGTTTCTCACGACCGTGATTTCTTGGATGGTCTTGTTGGTAAAGTATTCGAATTTGGAAATCAAAAAGTGACTGAACACTTGGAGGATATTTATGGCTTCCTTGCCAAAAAGAAAATGGAAAGTTTGAGGGATATAGAAAGAAAAAACTGACAATTGCAAAGCTTGTAATTTTATATTGCAAACAAGTTAGATTGAACGAAATTAGATAATTTTAAAAATCCCCGTTGCATCTCTACAACGGGGATTTTATTTGTTGTTAGTCAAAAATTAGTCTCTGCAAAAGACAGTTTTGCTTGTTTCAATACCGTTTTCAAAGATGCTCTTCACTATTACAAAGCCTTTGAAGTTATCCAAAGAATAAATTCTTTTCCCATCAAGAGTATAGAAACGTTGTGTAACAATATTCCCATTGCTGTTGTCAATCTGTTGAATGCCCACCGTTTTTGGACTGAAAGAGTTGGAATTAGAACTTAATCCTCCCATTTCGTTAGCAGCTCGTACGGTATAAATGTCATCTTTTGAGTCTGTAACTGGGAATTCGTAGGAATTCTGAGTAGTGAATTGAACAAATGATCCATTTTTATAGATTGCCCAACAAAGCACATAATTGTTGTTAGCCCATTGAATAGCGGTTGAATTTCCACTGATTACCGGAGCTTGTACTTGTTCTGTTTGTTGTCTTGGCTGCCAATTATCTGTTCCACCAACTACATTATCCACCGTATAAGTCGCTGCTTGCTCAGTAGTTAATACTGGATTCAATGTTACAGACGTAGCATCCTTGGTGTATTGAGAACGTCTGCTGCTTAAATCCACTTTTGCTCCGGCACCAGTCATGCTGTTGTATTCTGCAAATACTGCTGGAACCACATTCATAGGATCACCCCAAGCATCAGCTGTTGGAAGCACCTTCATGGTAGTGTTAATAAATACAGATTTTGGTGCATTACTCCAAGGTCTTCCCAATCTATAACCTCCATTATTGATGGCAAATCCATCGATCGTACAATTACTGAAAACATAACCCCAGTCTCCTGATGTAGCGGGTGCTGTAATCACATTGCCGCCTCTTTCTTCAAGATAGATTAAGCATTCATTGAAGAAGATATCACCACCTCCACAAATGAAATCTACTGTGCCGTGAATCTCGCAATTTTCCAAATAGCTTCTTTCACTTCCTGTGTAATAGGTATCCTGATTGCTTAGCAATTTTACATTCTTGAAAATGTTTTTATTCCCTTTATCCCACAAAGCAACTCCTCGACCTTTAAGTACACCGGTGCGATAATCCATTTTGTTCATCAAAGAGATGTCTTGCATATAGATATTGTCACTTTCAGAGCTGAAGTAAATAGTTGCTGTACTGTTGATTGATTCCAGAATTGATTTATTGTAAAGAATCACTGAATCTGGATCTTCACCGATAAATGATACATTTGGAGTAGCAATAGTTGTCATTTGGTTGGCATCACCAGTTAATGTTCCTATATCATAGGACCCTTTTGGAATGAAAATGCGGAATCTGTTTCCAGAGTTAGCAGCTGCACTTGCAGCCTGCAAGGCGCCTTTGAAATCTCCATCTTTTCCAATCACAAAATCAAATACTTTTTTGCTGACAACTGGTTTGTCCATTGTTGTAAATTTCAGGCTGATAGCCTCTGCTTTCGTATTCCCAGATAAATCGGAAACTGTATTTCCAGCCAAGTCAAAGCTGTACTCTTTACTGTATTCCAATCCAACATAGTTGAAACTGATGGTTTGACCTGAGACTATTGGTTCTATCTCCAAGTTGCCTAATGTAGCTTTAGTGCCTGCACTGATTTGGATTTTTTCATCAAAACTCAACACAACTTTTCCGGTGGCTGAGGCACCTGTCGCATTGTTTGCAGGTACAGAGGAAACTAAAACGGGAGCAATTCCATCATTGAATACTTCTGCATCTGCAAGAATATAAATACCGTTGATTGAAGTTCCATCATTCGCTGATGTTGCTCCTACTATACTGGAAGTGTAATCTGGAATCCAACGAATATATACCTTTTCTGCATGATCTGCTTCAATAGGAAGATTGCTGGTGTTGTCGTACCAAACCTTGGCTGACTCCATGGTAATACTTCCGACTTTTGTAAAATTGGTTCCGTCGATTGAATATTCAATATTTTGCAATGAATAGGCATTGTAATTGAACAGCATAGACGAAAGAACTTTGATATTTTTAAAGTCTTTGGCATTAAAGCTGATTTGATAATAATATTTATCTGCTATAGGTTTCCAATTTACTGCTGCAGGACGGCCCTCATAACCGAGTGCAGCAACTTGTGATTTATCTAACCAGCTGCTGGTTGTACCGGCTTCATTGCGCAAAACCAATGCTGCGGTTTCATTTTCAGTTCTGGAAAAGAAGTCAGCTACACGACCACTTCCACCAGCAACCCAGAAGTCCCATCCAACGATATAATCGATAGCACTATAATCTGCTGAGATATTCTTTTCTTCTGTCATAGCTACATTCAATGTGGCATTGGTCTCACCACCTCCCCAGTTGTTGAAAGTCATTAATGCATTGTTGTTGGCAGTTAATTCTACATTTACTCCGTCTTCATACATTCTCTTCCCATCGATCATCGTTCCTGTTGGTGCTATATTTACCATATAATTCTTAGCACCACCATTTACACTTAAGTTCAAAGGATAGGTGTTAATGGTATTGTAAACTGCTTTTAAATTTACGTCAGTACTTAAAGTAAAAGTATATGGATTGTCGGTCGAAACTGATTGGTCATTACTGTCGGCCCAATGAGAAAAATTATATCCGAAATTACGATTGGCAGTCAATTTAATCTCTGTGCCTTTGTCAAATGTAGTTCCTACAGGATTGGAAACTACATTTCCTGCACCTTCAGGTGTAACAGTAACATTCACCGTATGCGTAGGAATATTTTCTATTGTACCGGCAACTTTTCCTGCAATTCTAATATTGGTGAGTCCGAACTGTTTGGTATTTCCTAGACTGTAGATATATACCCCCAAAGCGACTTCCCCTTGTGAAGCAGGGATGCTCAATGTGCTTAAATCTACAGAAACCACAGTTCCTCCGGCAACATTGTTGTCGCGATTTGGTTTAACTGCAGTTGCAATAGGAGTTGCTGTTCCATCTGGAGAGAACCAAACAACATCGACCATTCCTCCATCAGTACCGTAACGCATGCAACGGAAATGAATTGAGTCGGGAGTAAAAGTCAATCCGGTCTTTGGTCTCAGGTTGAAACGGATTAAATCAATTTCACTAGCAGAACCTGTTTGAGTCGTTGGTTGAAAACGGGTGTAAGTGTATGGATCTGTAGTGGAAGCCCTGAAATCTTTGTAGGAAAGATTACTTCCAATGGAAACATAGTTCTGACTAAAGTATCCATCTGTACCTTCAGTGAATGTTGCTGTTTGTCCGGCAGTACCTAAAGTGAAGGGCCAAACTGCTTTGGTTGATGAGTCGACTGATTGTGCGAATAATGTTGCCTGAAACATTAGAAATGTCAGAAGGCTTAAAATCACAGCTAGTCTTGAATTTTGTTTTTTCATGAATATTAAATAGTATTAAGTTAGAAAAGTAACTCTTGTTGAATTTTCAACAAGAGTTAGGGTTGATTTTGATTCTCTTATTTGATTAATTTAATGCTTTGAATACCGTTTAAAGATTCAATTAAAACAATTGCAGAAGAGCCATTGAATGGTATTTGCATATGATTGCTTGAATTGATTTTTGTAATCGTTTTTTGTCCTTGCAAATTAAAGACAGATACTTTGCACCCGATTTCCAAGTTGTTTAACTCTATTTGTCCGTTTTCGATACGGCCATAGATTCTCTGTGTTATACCACTTTCAAGTCCTGTAAAATTATTCACTACCCATCGAGGATCACCCAATGAAGCTGTGGTTGTAGGTGTGGTAGTTATCGTAAATAAACTAGCATCATAAGTAAGTGACTCGACAATAACTTCTGAAATAGAGGCGATAGGGCCTATCACTTTTGTACCACTGACAAAATTATTGGCAAGAATGGTATTTTCTATATTGCAAGTAATTCCTGTTACATTGGCAGAGTCGGCTACACGGATAGACATATTGTCGGTGCCTCCATCGTAAGAGTCTGAGAATATGCTGTTTTTAATGGTATGTACTGATCCAGGATTAATCTTGTTGGTGATAATTTTTTTACTTCCTGCTTGTGATGTTTTCAAAACAGTGCAATTTTCCATCCAGAAATTCAAAGGAGTGGTTTTGTCCTCAGCATTCCAGATTCCACTCGGTGAATTGTAAAAGGTGGAATTCTTGATTGTTGCGTTGGACACTTTTGCCGTCTTAACGCCTAATACAGAATAACCTACACTGTTTCTTCCCATATCGTAAGCATACACATTGTCAAGTACTAGATTGGTGATTGATGCAACACCGTAAGTGCCATCGTTGGTTTTATCTGAACGAAGCATTCCGCGACCATATCCATGCACTACAAGGTTTTTAAAAGTGATTTTCTCAATAGGAGCTGCCTCAAGTGCAATATTGATAGCTTGCAAAAAATAATTTCCTGTGGTTGAGGCTGCACCTTCTGCATCATAGTAAGCTTCTATTCCTTCTACATGGAAGTTAACAGGAGCATCCAACACAAATTGTACGGCCGACAAAACCGGACGTGTTTGGGCCGAAGCACTGGCTTTAATAGCCAAGCTTTGGGTTATACTGATTTTGGCATTCAAAGCATAATCACCAGAAGCTAGCAGGATGGTGTCGCCTGCTGAATAGGTCAGAATTGCATTGTTGAATTCTTCAACACTGCCAACTTCAATGTTTGCTGCATTTAAGCTTTGTGCAAACAAAAGAACTGTAGCAAATAAAGTGGTAAAGATTTTCTTCATAATATTGTATTTTTAAATAAGTGTTATTGTAAATGTTTGCTTAGAATCTTGATTTTCTGTTCTTTCACTTCTTGTATAAATAAAGACGCAGCTTTTCTAGCCCCCTTTTCATTGTAATGGGTATTGTCGTCCAATCCTTTAGGGAATATTTTACTTTCTCCAACTTTGTATTTGTGAAAAAAAGATCCGTTTCTCTTTTCGCCGACTTTGTCCAACCATTCATAGGTCATGGCTTCCATATCTATCATTGGAACTCCAGTTTCTTTAGCTACTGATTTGACGATGAATGGATAAACACCATGAGAGTGTTTTAATTCCCCGTTGGAGTATTTTCTACGGGTAACTGGTGTACAGAGGATGGGAAAGGCTCCCTTTTCCCATGTTTGGTGTATGAAAAACAAAAGATTATTTCTGTATTCTTCTGGAGATGTGTATCTTTCTCCTTTGGAAAGGGCTGCGTCATTGTGCCCAAATTGTATTATGACTACATCACCGGCCCTGAGTTGGTCTTCCAATTTTGTCCATATTCCTTCATTTCTAAAAGTCTTTGTGCTTCTTCCATTCATCGCATAATTGTGAACCTCAGTTCTTTTGTCAACAAACTCGGGCAGAAGTTGCCCCCAACCTCTTTCCATCCAGGCTTCTTGAATGGTGTCTCCACTGATGCTGTCAAATACAGATTTGAAAAAAGGTTTATCGGCCATGGTTGAGTCACCTGCCATAAAAATGCGGAAATTTTTTTCCTTGGCACTGCCCAGGATTAGGGCAAGTGCAAGCAGGGAAATAGAAAAAAAAGCGATACTTATTTTTGGTTTCATCTGGTGTTTTTTTATAATCTCAATTCTTGGTTTACAGATTACAATATTAGTCAGAAATAAAATGCGGTGAGTGGGTTAAATTGATAAAAGTGTGTGGTATTATTGTTTTAGGTCTCTTTATAGCAAAGATTTCGAGATGAGAATTTTATATTTGTAATCGAATTGTGACCATAAATAAATCCCAATGAAAAAACTTTTATTCTTTCTGCTACTATCCATTTCAATCCAATTGACTTTAGCGGTTAATTCCAATATTCAGATTACTCATTATTCTTCGGATAATGGACTTCCTCAGTCCGTAATTATGGATATGTACAACGATCAAAAGGGTTTCATGTGGTTGGGTACATGGGATGGCTTGAGTAAATTCGATGGATATCAATTCAAAAATTACAAAGTTACAAAGTCGGATAAATACGTATTAAAAAGCAACAGGGTTCAGAAAATTTATGGGGGTAACTACAATTATATTTGGTTTCAATCCTATGATGAAGTAATCCATTGTTTTCGTCCCGATCAGGAAAGCTATTGGGGACTACAGTCCTTGGAAGAGTTCAAATTAAAAGAACCGAAATACAAGGATGTTAAGATTTTCCCTTCTGGAAATGTGTGGCTTATGTTGGAAAAGCAGGGATTGGTCTTGGTGAAGGATTCGCTCTTCAATACTGAATTGTATAATACTCAAAATCAAAACCTGATTGATAATGATGTAAATGAAATTTTTGAAGATTGGAGTGAAAATACTTGGTTGTTGACAGCAAACGGCATAGTGAAAATTGATAAAGAGTCGAAACAATCAATTTTCTTTCACAGTAAATCCAAAAAATCAAACTCAGGTAAACTTAATTTCTTTTCAGCCTACGAAAATGAGAATTTTATATTTTTTGGCTCTGCCAATGGTAATTTGTATCAATACTCAAAGGTGGAGAATAAATTTACCATCCGCAAAATACAAACCCACTCCAATCTTATTGGTATCCATAAAATATCTGAAAATAAAATCCTGCTACATACCGTCAATGATGGTTTGATTGTTTACAATCTAGCTACTTCTCAAGGTCAGAAAGTTGATAGAATTCATTACCCTGCTTTGAAATCCAATACGATTTTAAAAGTGTTAATGGACAAGTCTGAGAATTTATGGTTTGAGACTTATGAATTGGGAATTTACAAATTGAATTTGAATAGCCTGGATTTGAAATTCTTTCAAGTGCAGATTGATGCTGGATTTACGGTCTTGGCCCCTGTGTTAACCTATGTATTTGAAGATATTCATGGAAATATTTGGGTACAACCCAAAGGGGGTGGATTCTCTGTGTATAACAAGCAAAAAGATCAATTGGAACCATTCTATAATAATCCGGAGTCGCCGGATCGTATTTTCTCAAATATTCTTCATGCAGGATATACTGATAAACAAGGAAACTTATGGTTGTGTACTCGTACCAATGGTTTGGATAAGATCGTTTTCAGTAAGGATTACTTTAAATTGAACCAAATGAGTAATCTCCGCAAATCGGATATTGTAAACGAGGTGAGGTCTGTAATGGAGGATAATGCTGGAAATCTCTGGGTGGCTACAAAAGATAGAAAAGTGAAATTGCTCGATTCAAATAAGCAAACCATAGGTTATTTGGATAAAAATGGAAATATAGTCCCTAATGCTTATTTTGCAGGAATGGTATATGCTTCCATGCAGGATGCTCAGGGTAATATTTGGTTGGGTACCAAAGGTGAGGGTTTGTTCAAATTAAAGAAAGTTGGTCCACGAAAATATGAAGTAACTCAATACAAAAACAATCCTTCCGACCCAAGTAGTTTAAGCCACAATGCCATCTATACTTTGCTTCAGGATAAAAAAGGGAGAATATGGGTTGGTACCTACGGAGGTGGTGTGAATTTGCTTATCCCCGGAACCACTAAATTTAAGAACTACCGCAATTCCTTTAAAGATTATCCCTACAATGAATGTTATCGTGTGAGACATTTGGCTCAGGGAGATAATGGAATGATGTATGTGGGTACCACCGGAGGATTACTGGTATTCGATGCAAAATTTGATGATTTTAAAGATGCTGAATTCAAATTGTGTTCTTTGATTCCTGGGGACGTTGAAAGTTTGAGCAACAATGATGTGCATAATATATTGATTACAGAAAACAATACCATCTTTCTGGCAACTTTTGGAGGTGGAATCAATAAAGTGGAAGCATTTGATAATAAAGGATTTCCGGATAAATTTAAATCCTATAATAAAACAGAAGGGATACCTTCGGAAATTGTGCTTGCATTGTTGGAGGATGAACAAGGTTTTATTTGGGCATCGGGTGAAAATAGCTTGACAAAGTTTAATCCTGAAACTGAAAGTTTTGAGAACTTTTATCAAACCACTATTTCACTCAAAGGTATTACTTTTTCTGAAGCTTCAAATTTTAGATGTAAAACAAATGAAATGTTGTTTGGCGCTGTACAAGGATTGGTTTCTTTTTTTCCAAATCAAATTATACAGAGTAATTTTAAGCCTTATATCGCTTTAACGGGAATACAATTCTTCAACGAGGATAAAGACAAGGATGAGGAAAAGTCCAAAATAATTGTGGAGCATTTGAATAAATTGGTTTTGAACCATAAACAAAAATATTTTACAATCAATTTTGCCGCACTCGATTATACTGCCCCTGAAAATATTCATTATGCTTATATGCTGGAGGGTTTGGATAATGATTGGATTTATGTGCAGAATCAAAGATTGGCAAATTACACCAACTTGCCCAAAGGGAAATATGTATTTAAAGTAAAATCAACCAATAGTGAGGGTGTGTGGGTAGAAAATGTAAGAGAGTTGCCTATTGAAGTGTTACCTTCTTTCTGGGAGTCTAATTGGGCGGTTTTATTATATCTTCTAATCATCGGTGGATTGATTTTTACTACTGTAAGAATTCTGTTGGTTATCTACAGATTGCGTACCAATGTGAAGGTTGAAAAACAATTGGCAGAATTAAAGCTTAGGTTCTTTACTGATATTTCACATGAAATTCGTACTCCTTTGACCATGATTACTGCTCCAGTAGATTTTTTGATTAATAAAGTGGAAACTTCTGATGAAGTGAAAAAACACTTGAAAATAATCAATCAAAATACCAATCGTTTGCTGCGGATGGTAAATCAGATTTTGGATTTCAGAAAAATCCAATTCACAAATCTAAAGGTTAGTGAGAATGAAATAGCACCAGTGGTTGCGAATATTTGTGATAATTTTCTCGATATCGCTTCAATGCAAAATGTGGATTTCAGATTGGTGAATAATGTGGAAGGTGTAAAACTTTATTTTGATGAAGATTGTGTCGATAAAATTCTAATGAATCTTTTGTCGAATGCCTTCAAATATACTCCTTCTGGAAAAATGATTAAAATTGGCCTTGATAAAACGGAAACAGGGGTAATGATTACTGTTGTTGATGAAGGTATAGGAATGTCGGACGAGAAAAAGAAAAACTTGTTCACTCGATTCGCCTCATTTAATTCAGATGCTTCAAAACCAAGTACTGGTATAGGATTGTCTATGGTTAAAGATCTGGCGGATAAACATGGGGCTACTATTGATATTCAGAGTGAATTGGAAAAAGGTACAACAGTTAAAATTCTATTCCCATTTGGAATAGATCATTTTGGTGCGAATGTGGATATCATAACGAATGATCATCCAATGGCTGTGAAAACTCAGGCATTGAATGAGATTGATCAAATGGATTGTTGTGATGATGAACTGCAAAACGAGACTACAACCATATTGGTAGTGGAAGATGATGCAGATCTAAGGGAATTTATGAGAACCATGCTTGAAAGTGATTTTAAAGTGCTTACTGCTGAAGATGGATTGCAAGGTTTAGCTCTTGCTGTTGAACATAGCCCGGATATAGTGGTTAGTGATATAATGATGCCTAATAAGGATGGGGTAGAACTTTTAAAAGATTTGCGGGCGGATGTGAATACATCCCATATTCCAGTAATTTTATTAACAGCCAAAACAAATATAGAAAGTAAATTAGAAGCTTTAGAGATTGGTGCGGACGATTATATCACCAAACCATTCAGTATGCAGTACTTTTTAGCTAGAGTTTCAAATTTAATCCTCCAACGCAAACGACTGCAAGAAATTTATAGAGGTAATAAAGCTGAAGGTAAATTTGAATATGTACCACAGCCTCTTAAAATGAACTCAAAAGATGAGGAATTAATGTCTGATATAGTAAAGACTATCGAGGATAATATGGAGAATTTTGATTTTTCTGTTGAAGATTTATGTTCATCTACTAATATGAGTCGCTCTTCATTTTTTAAAAAGATTAAAAGTATGACTGGTGTTTCTCCTGTTGAGTTTATTCGGGATATTAAAATGAAAAGAGCAGCTCAACTACTTGAGTCCGGTCAATTTAGAGTCAAAGAAATTACCTTTATGATTGGCATCTCAGATTCCCGGTATTTTTCTAAATGCTTTAAGGATAAGTATGGAGTGACTCCTTTGGATTACAAAACAAAATTCCTCAATAAACTAGATCTGGAAGATTAAATCCCATTTTACAGCACATATAATATCAATTATTCCGCAGATAAGTTTTAGATAATTGATAAATTTGCATTAGTTAACTTGTTAGATTCCATCATGAAACATTTTTTCTTATTGTTTGTGCTGTGCTCAACTGCTATGCTTTATTCTCAAACTCCTGCGTTTCCGGGTGCTGAAGGTTTTGGTCGCTATGCAACTGGAGGAAGAGGCGGTACTGTCTATTTTGTAAATACCTTGGAGGATAATTTGGTAGGAGACCTCACTTCCCGTGAGGGTTCTCTGCGATGGTGTTTGGCCAGACAGGGTGCGAAAACAATCTTGTTTAAAGTCAGTGGCACTATCTTTTTACAAACTCCTTTAGGTATTAATTTACCGAATGTTACTATCGCTGGTCAATCTGCACCTGGCGATGGAATCGCCATAGGCGGCCAACCGGTAACTATAAGTGCAAGCAATGTGATTATGCGTTATCTGCGAATCAGAATGGGTGATCAGATCAATGCCAATGCAGATGGTGCAGATGCTTTGGGTGCCCGTAAATACCAGAAAATTATGATTGATCATTGTTCGATGAGCTGGAGTACGGATGAATGTGTATCTATTTATGAAAATCAAAACACAACAGTTCAGTGGTGCATAATTGCGGAAAGCCTTCGCCTTTCTGGTCACTCCAAGGGTCCACATGGCTATGGAGGAATTTGGGGTGGTGCCAATGCCTCTTTTTTGCATAATCTGATGGCTCATAATGATAGTAGAACTCCACGCTTTGGGCCAGGAACGACTACGCAATTGAAGGAATTGGTAGATATGCGCAATTGTGTGGTTTACAATTGGACTGGTTTAGGTTGCTATGGTGCTGAGGGAATGAAGGTGAATATGGTGAATAATTATTTTAAACCTGGTCCTGGAACACCCACAGGCTCCCGTAGAGCTAAACTGATTGGAATTGATAAGAAAACGGGATTGTCGAGTTCTGATTCTTTTTATCCAATTAATAATCTTTGGGGTCAATTTTATATAGAGGGGAATGTGGTGGATCATTCAACCAGTAGTTCAAGTACTGATATCAACTATTGTAAAAATGCAACTGCTGATAATTGGACTTATGGGGTTTACAACCAAATAAATAGTGCTTATGGTATAACTCCTGCTGAGAAAACAGCCTTGAAAATGTCTCAGGCTTTTGAATCGGATGTAGTGACAACTCATAGTGCTGATCTGGCCTATGAGAAAGTGCTTGAATATGCTGGAGCATCGCTGCACCGAGATTCACACGATGCCCGTGTGATCAATGAAACTAGAACTGGAACTGCTGCTTTTAAAGGGTTGTCAAAGTACAATGGTCTTGGATCCGTGACCTATCCTGCGGGTACTGTTATCGGTTCGACAACTTTGACTGTTGCCACTACCATCGATTGGAAAAGTACTTCCTATCCAAAGCCAGGAATTATAGACAGTCAGAATGATTTAAAACCAAACGACGCTGCCATTGGTTGGTCTCCTTGGCCAGAATTAAGTAGCGGAGAATTGGCTGCTGATTCCGATTCGGACGGTATTCCTGATGGATGGCTGGATCAGAATTATCCTGGAAAATTATCGACAGATCTAAATGAGGATGGCTACACCTATCTGGAGGTGTATTTAAATCAGATTGTCAGCGATATTACCTTGAATCAATACAGCAATTGGTCCGTTGGAATACCACAGTTTAAAGAGAGCAATGTGTCGATTAGTGTGAGTAATTCTCAATTGACATTGAATTCTTCCGACAATATTCAAACCGTATGTCTGTATGCGATGGATGGGTCTAAACTCTTGGAAAGAAACATCAATTCCACAGCATATAAAATTGAACTAATAAATTTTCCTGTAGGGATTTATGTAATTCAATTAAAGGTAAATGACCGTTTGGAAAACCGAAAAATAACGTTGACCTAATCTGAAAATAAAGTTAAATAATAGAAAATAATAAAACGTACCAGTATAAATCACGTCTCAACATTTGTGCTGGGTAAAAAATAATAAAATGAACATTCGAAATCTGACTCTAATTGCAACCATTCTTCTCTATATGAATTCATTACTTGCAAATCAAAAGTATGACTATCTGTATGAGAATTTGCAATTCAAAATGAAAAAACTGGAGACTCCCAAATTTAGGAACAAGCAAGTCTCCATCGTTGAATATGGTGCTGTGGGAGATGGAGTTAAATTGAATACAGAATGTTTTAATCGTGCATTCAACGAATTTTCAGCCCAAGGGGGAGGAACCCTGCTGGTGCCCAATGGAATTTGGTATACCGGTCCTATCGTTTTACAGTCTAATATTAATCTTCATCTAGAAAAGGGGGCTGTTATCTTATTTACCGATAATTTAGACGCTTATCCCTTGGTTAAGACTTCATTTGAGGGTTTGGAAACCCGTCGTTGTCAATCCCCTGTGTCGGGTCGTAATCTGGAAAATATTGCAATCACTGGTGAAGGTACAATCAATGGCAATGGTCAGGCTTGGCGACCACTCAAAAAACAAAAAGTGACTGAATCACATTGGAAAGAAGTTATTACTTCGGGTGGTGTCTTGAAAAGAGCTGATTATTGGTTCCCGTCTGAAAGCTCTTTGAAAGGTGAAACTCTGGCGGAATCCAATCTGAATGTTCCAGTTGGTGAGTTATCAGAAGATGGCTGGATGGAAATTAAGGATTTTTTGCGTCCGGTAATGGTAAGTTTGATAAATTGCAAGAATGTATTGCTGGAAGGGGTGCTGTTCGAAAATTCTCCAAGTTGGAATATTCATCCACTTATGTGTGAAAATTTGATTGTAGATAATGTGTTTATCCGAAATCCATCCTATGCTCAAAACGGTGATGGCATTGATATAGAATCTTGTAAAAATGTAATTATGGTCAACTCAACTCTTGATGTGGGTGATGATGCCATTTGTTTGAAATCTGGAAAGGATGAGGATGGTCGTAAAAGAGCCAAACCTACTGAAAATGTGATTGTCGATAATTGTACCGTATTCAAAGGTCATGGTGGATTCGTAGTGGGTAGCGAGATGTCGGGTGGAGTGAAAAATGTATCGGTAAGTAATTGCAAATTTATTGGAACTGATGTTGGACTTAGATTCAAAAGTAAAAGGGGTCGTGGTGGTGTAGTGGAAAATATTTTCATCTCTGGAATTACAATGTTGGACATAGTGACAGACTCTTTCTTGTTTGACCTGTTTTATGGAGGTAAATCTGCATCTGAGTCATTGGCTGAGGGAGATGAGGGTAAAGAAGACAAAGGGGTGGTTCCAGTTAGTGTAGAAACACCTGCTTTTCGAAATATTTATGTGGACAAGCTGGTCTCTAGAAATGCTCGCCGTGCGATGTTCTTCAACGGATTGCCTGAGATGAATATCAGTAATATTCATGTAAGAAATTCGACTTTTACGGCCGAATTTGGGGCTAAACTTTCTGAATCCATTGATGTGGAATTTGAGAATGTAAAGATTATACCTGCTAAAGGTCCTGCTTTGGAATTGGAAAATGTAAAAAATATGAATACAATTAACTTCGCTTACCCCGAAACATTGCAGAATCCAATTTCTATTACTGGTAAAAACAACAACAATATAAAAATTAACAAATGAGACAGTTATTTCTAATCTTAACTATAGGTTTTTTGTTTAACCTGAATGCACAAATGTCGGTTTGGAATCCGGACTTAGGGAATGGTAAATTTAAAAATCCAGTGATTCATGCTGATTACTCAGATCCTGATGTGGTTGCTGTTGGAGACGATTTCTATATGACTTCTTCTAGTTTTGGCCATATTCCGGGGCTTCCTGTTTTGCATTCCAAGGATTTGGTAAATTGGGAGTTGATTGGCCATGCCATTCAAAATTATCCGGATGCTGAACTAGGAAAACCACAACATGGTGCCGCTGTTTGGGCTCCAAGTATACGCTTTCACGAAGGTGAATTTTATATCTACTATGGTGATCCTGATAGAGGGCTGTTTATGACTAAATCTAAAAATCCTGCTGGCCCATGGTCTGAATTAAAACTTATCAAGCAAGCAAAAGGCTGGATTGATTGTTGTCCGTTGTGGGATGATAATGGTAAAGCCTATATTGTGCATGCCTATGCCAAAAGTCGTTCGGGAATTAAAAGCAAGTTGGCAATCGCTGAAATGAATTGGGCTGGTGATGAAGTGATTGGAAAAGACAGCATCATTTTTGACGGAACAGATACACATCCTACCTTGGAAGGCCCCAAATTTTATAAAAAAGAGGGTAAGTACATAATACTTGCACCTGCTGGTGGTGTAAAACCCGGTTGGCAAGAAGCTTTCCGCTCCGATAGTGTCTATGGACCTTATGAATATAAAACTGTGTTGGAACAAGGCTCAACGAAAATCAATGGTCCTCATCAAGGGGGTTGGATAACAACAAGCCAAGGTGAAGATTGGTTTATTCATTTTCAAGACAGGTATGCTTATGGTCGTTTGGTTCATTTGAACCCTGTGAAATGGGTAAATGGATGGCCTGAGATGGGAGTAGACTATGACGGTAATGGGATAGGGGAGCCAGTAAGTGAGTATGCTAAACCTAGGGTTGGAGAAACAAGTCCAATACAGCCTCCAATTTCGGATGAATTTGATACGAAAATTGGTTTGCAATGGCAATGGCAGTCCAATTACAGCAAAGATTGGTTTAAGGTAAAATCAGGTTCCCTTGTTCTTGCAGCTCAAAAGATCAGTTCAGGTGCTAAAAATCTATGGACCAATGGTTCTATTCTTATGCAGAAATTTCCTGCTCCGGAATTTAAGGCGGATACTTATTTGAAATTGACTGATTTGAATATTGATGACCGTTCGGGATTGATGGTGTTCAGCTATAATTACAACCACCTGTCTGTAGTTAAGACTTGCTTAGGTTATGAATTAAGCCATATGCAAAGTGTAGACGCTAATTCAGGTACAGCTGAAGTGAAAAAACAGGGTTTAGTACTGTCAAAATCAATCAAAGGCATTTATTTGAGAGTCGAAATTTACCCCTACAATCCTGAGGAAGTTATACCCGAGGTGTTTGGTAAATTTAGTTATAGTGTAGATGGAAAGAAATTTGAAAATTTTGGTGAGGAGTTTTTAATTAAAGAAGCTCATTGGGTCGGTGCCAAACTTGGTCTGTTTGCAATTACAGAATCGGAAAAAGGCGGAGAAGCTTCTTACGACTATTTTAGAATCACGAAAAGATAAATCGTTTAAGATATTGTAATATAAAGGCTGTCTCTGTTTTTTGAGATGGCCTTTTTTTATGTTGGAAACAAAAAAGCTGTCCTATGGTAGACAGCTTCTTTATTGAGAATTCTTATTTCGTTTTATTGGATCAATTACAGTTATTTTATTTCATCAAAGACAACTGAATGAAAGGTCCAACCGTTTTTGCATCATTGTTGCGAATAGGCTCTGAAATGTAGTATTCGAAACTTCCATCACGGTACCTGCCTGATCCACCTAAACCTGAGACTTCGCAGCAATTGGTAAGAGATATGGTGCCATCTTCGTGATATTCTACAAACTTCTTGGTGAACTGTTTGTAAAGCTTGTTTGATTTTTTTAAATAACTTTTATCCAAATATCCTTTCAAGGCTGCTTTCTTCATTGTATATATGAACATAGCTGAACCACTTGACTCGACATAATTGCCTTTGCGGTCTCCCATATTGGTCACTTGATACCACATGCCTGATTCTTTATCCCTGAATTTGTCCAATGAATCAAGTAAATCTTTTACGATTTTGATCATTTCATGACGGGATGGATGGTTATCAGGTAGAAAATCCAATACGTCTACTATAGCCATTAAATACCAACCCATGCTTCGAGACCAGAAGTTTGGAGATAAACCTGTTTGAGGATTAGACCAACGTTGCTCCTTGCTTTCATCCCAACCATGGTAATATAAACCAGTTTTCTCGTCTTTCATGATTTTTGCAACTTGTATGATTTGAAGTGCAACATCGTCGAAGAGTTCAGGCTCATTAAATTTTTTTGCATACTCAGCCAGAAAAGGCCCAGCCATATAAAGACCATCCAGCCAAACTTGATTTGGGTAGATCTTTTTGTGCCAGAAACTTCCATCTGAAGTGCGGGGATGTAAACGCATTTGCTGTCTCAATGTGTCCAATACGTTCTTTAATCTTTGTGTGGGTTCTTTGTGATACATCATAAAAACCAGTTTCCCTGCATTCACTTGGTCAATATTGAACTGGTTCATTTTGTATCCACGAATTATTCCGTCCTTATTTACCAAAGTGTCGATATAGGAAACAGCATAGTCCATGTATTTTTGATTGCCACTGACTTCGCCTGCTTTGTAGATGGAATATAATTCCAAGCCAGCTGAATAACCCCATTTAGGGTAAGACTGGAAATCAACTGTTGTTGCAAGTGGATTTCGCTTTATCTCTGAATCGATCAACCACAAACCGAAATTTTTTCCGGCTTGAAGTTGAAATGACATTGCTAATAATGCAATTGCTAAAATTTTTTTCATTGAATTAAAAATTGAAGAATTGTTTTGCATTGTTGTAACTGATATCTTCAACCATCTTTCCAATGAAATCCAATTCAGATGCTGGAAGAAGACCTTGCTCCACATCATTGCCAATCAGATTACATAATGTGCGACGGAAATATTCGTGACGTGGATAGGAAAGGAAGCTACGTGAATCAGTTAGCATTCCTACGAAACGGCTCAATAATCCAAGAACTGAAAGTGAATTCATTTGTTTTTCCATACCGTCTTTTTGATCCAGGAACCACCAACCAGAACCGAATTGCATTTTGCCTGCCACAGATCCATCCTGGAAATTACCAATCATGGTCGCAATCATCTCATTGTCTGCTGGGTTCAAATTGTACAAAATAGTCTTGGTCAGTTTGTCATTTGTATCCAAACGATTCAAGAATTTGGACATGGCTTTAGCTGTGTTGAATGTTCCGATCGAATCAAATCCAGTATCTGGTCCTAAATTATTGAATAATCTGGTGTTGTTGTTTCGGATCGCACCATAATGGAATTGCTGAGTCCATCCTTTTTCCCAATCCATTTCGGCAAATATAACCATCATTGCAGATTTGAATTTTAGGATTTCATCCTGAGCTAATTCTTTTCCACCATATATTTTATTGAAAATCGATTTGATTTCAGCTTCTGTATAATCTTCAGCGTAAAATTCTTCGATCCCATGGTCGGATAATTTACAGCCCAATGATTCAAAGAAATCTTGACGCTTGCGAAGTGCCAAAACCATATCGTCAAATGCAGAAATTTTTACTCCTGATACATCCGATAGTTTTTCAATATAACTCACAAAATTTGCTGAATTTTCAACAGCCATGGCTTTATCTGGTCTCCAGGTAGGCAGCATTTTGATCTCAAATCCATCATTTCGGGTTTTCATATGGTATTCCAAGGTGTCGACAGGATCATCTGTTGTACATACAGCCTCCACTTTGTATTTGCGCATTAAATTGCGCGCAGTATATTCAGGGGTCTGAAGTTTCTCTGTACACTCTTCATAAATTTCCCTTGCAGTTTTAGGGGAAAGTAGCTTCTCTACACCAAATCCTGTTTTTAGTTCCAAATGAGTCCAATGATACAATGGATTTCTCATTGTATAAGGTACTGTTTCAGCCCATTTTTCAAATTTCTCGAAATCGCTGGTATCTTTGCCTGTACAGTATTTTTCATCTACTCCATTGGTACGCATAGCTCTCCATTTGTAATGGTCGCCACCTAACCAAATTTCAGTAAGAGATTTGAATTGATGGTCGTCAGCCACCATTTTGGGTATCAGGTGACAGTGATAATCGATGATAGGCTGAGGAGCTGCATGTTCGTGATACAATTTCTGTGCTGTTTCGGTTTGTAACAGAAAATTCTCGTCTAGAAATTTTTTCATTTTTATTTTTTGTTGAGTTTATGTCTAATAACTTAATTAGGACGATTTTATCAGGTCTGTGTACTGCAAAATCATATGTACAAAGTTAACTAAAACAGATTACAATAAAGGGGGTTATTCGTCCAATTATCAGATGCAAAATAGTACTTTTTGTATGGTGAATCGTTCAAAGTGTGGGGTTAAAAAGGTTTTCGCTATTTTAACCCGTTTTTCATTATTAATTTTGCACAAAATTTTAAAATAAATAAACTAAAAATAAATGGAAAAATTAAATCGCAGCACTGTCAGTGCAAATCTGTATCCTGAAAAAATTATTCAGTTTGGTGAAGGAAACTTCTTGCGTGCTTTTGTAGACTGGATGGTTTACAATATGAACAAAAAAGCGGATTTCAATGCCGGTATAGTAGTTGTGCAACCTATCGCTAATGGAATGGTCGATATGCTGAACGATCAAGATGGACTTTATCACTTAAACCTTCAAGGTTTAGATAAAGGTCAGGCTGTGGATAGTATAGAGTTGATAGATGTAATTACCCGTGGTTTGAATCCATACTCACAGTTTGATGAATATATCAAATTGGCAGAGAATCCTGAAATCCGTTTTGTGGTTTCCAATACTACAGAAGCGGGTATCGTCTTCGATCCTGCTTGTAAATTGGAAGATGCTCCTGCTTCTTCATATCCAGGTAAACTTACTCAGTTGCTTTTCAAACGTTTTCAGGTGTTTAATGGTGATTTGACTAAAGGACTTCATATTTTCCCTTGTGAGTTAATTTTCCACAACGGTACAGAATTGGAGAAAACTATTCGTCAATACATTGCTCATTGGAATTTAGGCGCTGATTTTGAGAATTGGTTCAATGAAGCTTGTGGGGTATATTGTACGTTGGTAGACCGTATTGTACCTGGATATCCTCGTGATACCATCAATGAAATACTTGAAAAAGTTCAGGTGGATGATAAATTGGTTGTTAAAGCAGAAATTTTCCATTTGTGGGTAATCGAAGCTCCACAATCAGTAGCTGCAGAATTCCCTGCGGATAAAGCTGGATTGAATGTTTTGTTTGTTCCAAGCGAAAAACCTTATCACGATCGTAAAGTGACTCTTTTAAATGGTCCTCACACAGTTTTGTCTCCGGTTGGTTATTTGTCTGGATTAGACACTGTGCGTGAAATAGTGGAAGATGAAGTGACTGGTAAATTTGTACATAAAGTAATGTTTGAGGAGTTGCTTTCTACACTTGATTTGCCTGAAAAAGATCTTCAAGAATATGCTACTGCTGTTTTGGACCGTTTTAAAAATCCATATGTGAAGCATTTTGTGACTAGCATCATGCTAAACTCTTTCCCTAAATTTAAAACCCGTGATCTTCCTGGATTGAAAATCTATTTGGAAAGAAAAGGAACTTTGCCTAAAGGTCTTGTATTGGGACTGGCAGGTATTATAACTTACTACAAGGGTGGAAAAAGAGGAGATGTTGAAATAGTTCCGAACGACGACGCTGCTATAGTTGAACTGTTAGCTAAACTTTGGGCTACTGGTGATATCAATCAAGTTGCTCAAGGTGTGCTTGCTGCCGATTTTATTTGGGGTGAGGATTTGAATCAAGTTGCTGGATTAAACCAATTAGTTGTTGAACTTTTAACATCCATTCAGAACAAAGGGATGCTTGAAACTGTTAAATCAATTCTGTAATTAAGTTTAAAATGAAATATTTAAAAATCAATCCTTCTGATAATGTTGCTGTAGCTTTGTCAGAGTTAAAATGTTGCGAAATTCTTTCTACTGATAGTGGCGACATTAAAATTGGACAAGATATTCCGATGGGACATAAGTTCGCATTGGTAAATCTTGCATCTGGCGAAAATGTTGTCAAATACGGTTATCCTATTGGTCACACCATTCAAGAAATACCTCAAGGGGCTTGGGTGAATGAGACCAATGTGAAAACAAATCTAGAGGGCTTATTGGATTATGAATATAAACCTAAGGATTTCACCTTGGATATTCCCAATCGTAACCTAACATTCAAAGGTTTTCAACGTAAAAATGGTGATGCCGGTGTTCGTAATGAAATTTGGATTATCCCTACTGTGGGATGTGTGAATGGTACTATTCAAGGCTTGGCTGAGAAAATGCGCATGGAAACTCAAATGAAGGGTGTTGATGCTATTGTTGCTTATCCACATAATTATGGTTGTTCTCAGTTGGGCGACGACCATGAAAATACACGTTTGATTCTTCGTGACATGGTACTGCATCCAAATGCGGGTGGTGTTTTGGTGGTTGGTCTTGGTTGTGAAAACAATCAGGTGTCTAAATTCAAGGACCTACTTGGAGATTATGATGAGTCTCGTATCAAATTTATGGAAACTCAGAAAGTGGGTGATGAAGATGAAGAAGGCATGAAAATGCTTAGAGAAATATATTCTGTTGTTTCAAAAGATGAACGCACTGATATTCCTTTGTCATCCTTGAAAATTGGATTGAAATGTGGTGGTTCCGATGGTTTCTCTGGTATTACAGCAAATCCATTGTTGGGTGTTTTCTCTGACTTCTTGATCGCCCAAGGAGGTAGTACTGTTCTAACAGAAGTTCCTGAGATGTTTGGAGCTGAAACTATTTTGATGAATCGTTGTGTGAACAAAAATACATTCGATAAAACAGTCTCATTAATCAATGATTTTAAAGACTATTTCATTCAAAACAATCAACCAGTATATGAAAACCCATCTCCTGGAAATAAGGCGGGTGGAATCTCAACTTTGGAAGAGAAATCCTTAGGCTGTACTCAAAAATGTGGTAATGCCTTAGTGAAAGATGTATTGAAATATGGTGAAATGATCAAAACCAAAGGTTTAAATCTTTTGAGTGCTCCTGGAAATGACCTGGTAGCATCAACTGCTTTGGCTTCCAGTGGTTGTCAAATCGTACTTTTCACCACTGGTCGTGGAACTCCATTTGGCACTTTCGTTCCTACAATGAAGATTTCTACCAATACACCTTTGTTTGAGAGAAAACAGTCTTGGATAGATTTCAATGCCGGAACTATCGTTGAAAACGAGTCTATTGAATCTGTTCGTGAACGATTCATTGATTATATTATCCAAGTGGCTAGTGGTCAATTGGTGAACAACGAAAAGAAAAATTATCGCGAAATTGCGATCTTCAAAACTGGAGTAACTCTTTAATAGAACTATCAGAATCTTTTTCTGAATCAAAATGAATTATAATCAAGTTGGAAATACTGGAGTATTGGTTCCTCCGATCGTTTTTGGAACCAGTGCTCTTGGTAATCTTTACGAAGCTCTGTCGGACGATGTCAAAATGGATATCGTCCGACAGGCCGTTTTAAATGTCCCTGCTCCTGTCGTTTTCGATAGTGCAGGTAAATATGGCGCAGGTTTGGCTCTTGAAACTCTTGGAAGATGTTTGCATAGGTTGGGTGTTCAACCTAAAGATGTCATCATAAGTAATAAACTGGGTTGGAAAAGGGTTCCTTTGACTACTCCCGAACCTACCTTTGAGAAGGGGGTCTGGATGGACTTGGAATATGATGCTGTTCAGGATATTAGTTATGAAGGTATAATGACTTGTTTCGAACAAGGCAATATGCTGCTTGGGAATGGATATTACCCTCAACTGGTATCCGTACATGATCCGGATGAATTTCTGGCAACTGCTAAGGATGAAGAGGAGAGAGCGAGTTTGCTTCAAGATGTGTTGGAAGCTTATCGTGCCCTACACGATCTAAAATTGAAAGGTGAGGTTAAGGCTGTTGGAATTGGATCTAAGGATTGGAAAGTAATTAGAGAAATCGCTGCTTTGGTTGAGTTGGATTGGGTTATGTTTGCAAATTCAATGACCATTTACCGTCATCCACAGGAGTTGTATGACTTTATGAGTGAACTCCAAACAAAGGGTATTTCAATTATTAATTCTGCTGTTTTCCATGCTGGATTTTTGATTGGGGGTAAGTATTTTGATTATGTAGAAGCCAAAATCAATGATCCTCAATTCTCAGCTGTTTTTGAGTGGAGAGAAAAGTTCCATGCTGTCTGTGCGAAATTTCAAATCAAACCTGCAACTGCTTGTGTTGCCTATGGTATGATGGCTCCAGGGGTGGTGAGTGTTTCTTTAAATACCTCAAATCCGAAACGAATAAAAGATAATGTGGAAATGGCTGTTGCTGATCTTCCTCCTGAGTTCTGGAATGAGCTCGAAATTAATAAATTGATATAATGAAAATTGACGCACACCAGCATTTTTGGCTGTATAATTCCGATGAATACGGTTGGATTGATGACTCTATGTCTGTAATCCGCCGCGACTTCTTACCAAATGACTTGAAACAAGAGCTGAAAAGTATTGGATTTGATGGTTCTGTTGTGGTTCAGGCGCGTCAATCAACTGAAGAAACAAATTGGTTGCTTGAATTGTCAAAAGATGAGATAATTAAAGGCGTTGTTGGTTGGATAGATCTTCGAGCTGAGAATGTGGAGGCCTTGCTTGCTGATTTTGCATCCCATCCCAAAGCTGTAGGTGTTCGTCATGTCATTCACGACGAAGCTGAACTTGATTTTATGCTTCAGGATGATTTCGTGAATGGGGTTTCTAAACTTGAAAAGTATAATCTTATTTACGATTTGCTGATTTTTCCTCAACACCTTCCCAATACCATTGATTTTGTGTCTAGGTTTTCTGAACAGCAAATTTTCGTGTTGGATCATATTGCCAAGCCATTCATCAAAAAGGGTGAATTGGAACCTTGGACAACTCAGATCAATCAACTAGCTAAGTTCCCCAATGTGTATTGTAAACTTTCCGGGATGGTGACCGAAGGGAATTGGCAAAATTGGACTGAGGAAGATTTTACACCCTACCTGGATGTGATTTTCAATGCATTTGGTGTTGATAGAGTGATGATTGGATCAGATTGGCCAGTATGCAAAGTGGCAGGTGAATACAAAAAGGTGATGTCTATCGTCTTAAATTACATACAAAAATATTCTAGTTCAACCCAGGATAAAATTACAGGGTTGAATGCTATTAAAGTCTATAATTTAAAATAATAAAAATGAAAGCATACGCTATCAATGAACAGTTCAGTGTAATTAAAGTAGATATTCCGAAACCTGAAATGGGTGCTACTGATGTGCGAATTCAGGTGAAATATATTGGATTGTGTGGAAGTGACTTGAATTCCTTTCGTGGATTGATGCCTTTTGTGAAATTGCCTCGAATTCCAGGACATGAAATCAGTGGTTTGGTTGTAGATAAGGGTAGTTTAGTGCCTGAGTCTATACAAGTAGGTGATAAGGTAACAGTTTCCCCTTACACGAAATGTGGAATGTGTCCAGCTTGCCGTGCAGGTCGTGATAACTGTTGTCAGTTTAATCAAACTTTGGGTGTGCAACGTGAAGGTGCCTTGACTGAAGAAATTGTGGTTCCATTTGAGAAGGTTTTTGTAAGTTCAACACTTTCATTGGAAGAGCTGGTACTAGTGGAACCGCTTAGTGTTGGTTATCATGGTGCAAATCGTGGTGAGGTGAATGAAATCGATACCGTTCTTGTGCTTGGGGTAGGAACTATTGGAATGGGAGCTCTTTGTGCTGCGGTTCGTAAGGGTGCTACTGTGATTGCCTTGGATATTGATGATGTTAAATTGGCCCAAGCTAAAAAGTTTGGTGCACATTACACTATCAATAGTATGAAACAAGATGCCCGTGCTGAAATTGATAAAATTACCAATAACGAGGGGGTGAGTATTGCAATCGAAGCAGCAGGAACTCCTGTCACTTTTAATTTGGCTCTGGATTTAGTTGCCTTTGCAGGAAGAGTAGTCTCTATTGGTTATTCGAAAAATGAAACACCGATCAAAACACAATTGATAGTAAGCAAAGAGTTGAATATCTACGGTTCCAGAAATGCACTCAGAGTCTTTCCTTCTGTGATTCAAATGTTTGAAAAAAGAGAACATCCTTTTACAGACATGATAACTAAAGTCTATGACTTTGATCAGGTGGCTGAAGCACTTGCTTTTTGGAACGAAAATGCAGGAACAGTTTCCAAAATTCTAATTAAGGTGAGTTGATTAGTTGTTTTGAATTTCTCGATGGTAATTAACTAGAAATAGATTACTGTCGATTCTATCGAAGAAAATAGGTAAGTCGGGCGAGATTTTGGTTTCGCCCGCATCTATTTCTAAAGCTATCTTTCCGTTAATTTCACAGAGTTTAAATGGAGTGTCATTTTATACTTTTGATTTTTATACTATAACATTTGATAGAGAAGTTTTCTTGATTGTGTTTAATTATATGTTTTAAGTTTTTTCTAAATGTTCAAATAGTCGTTAGTTAAAGCTTTTTGTTTATTTTTGTTTTAAATAACAAGATGATACAGTTTATGGGTCCACTAAGCGTAAAAGAGAAATCGGTTAAAATCAATATTGATTCAAAATATTATGGTACTATTGCGGAAATTGGTGGTGGACAGGAAACAGCCAGGCATCTTTTTCAAGCCGGTGGTGCATCAAACACCATAGCTAAATCTATTTCGGCTTATGATAAGCTGTTTAGTGATCATTTCTACAATGAAGGTAAACCTTCTCGATATGTGTCGGAAGCCAGACTTAGCAAAATGGTCATGGGTGAATACAATGAACTCATTGATATACTAGATAAAAAAAACAACCAAAAATTCTTTGCATTTGCTAATACAGTGGAAACGCTGAACTATACAAAGACTAATCTTGGAAAAGGATGGTTGGGAATGGCGATTCAGGGAACTGACAGGTACAATCCTAACCTGATTTTTATTCATGCCAAACTGCATGAAAACGACACATTGCTGCAACAATACAGTTTAGGTGCCTTGGGTATAAATCTCATTCACGGTGGACTGTTCTATTGGGAGGATCCTCGTAAGATTATTTTAAATTTGCTCGATAACTTGGATGTGGATCGTGTGGAAATAGATTATGTGTATGTGGAAGGTCCCGACATGCAATGGGTGGATAATCGTTTGCTGAATCTGATGCTGGTAAGTCATGGTATTACTCCTGCGGTTATGTTCGATAATCAAGGGCGTGTGCAACAGCCTGGCGACATGTTGTACCGCAAGAATGTATTGTTGATGAGAGGATATTTCCGTCCAATCAATAATTTGGGAATGGAGTTTATCGAGGATAGTATGAGTATTTTCCGTAAAGATGAAGATTATACTCCTGAAAATACCATTGCTTTTTGTGAGATTTCACTGAATTATTTGATGCAGGAGGAACAAGTGAATGAAAAGGATTTTCTTCATCGTGTGGACTTGCTCAATCTGATGGGTCAAAGTGTGATGATCTCCCGTTTTAGAAGGTATTTCCAATTGGTGAATTACTTCGCTCAATTCAAAATGAACAAGTTGAGGATAGTAATGGGTCTTCCTACTTTTGAGAAAATCTTACTACCTGAATATTATACAGATTTAAAAGGTGGATTGTTGGAAGCAATCGGAGCATTGTTTCAAGATAATGTGAAAGTGTACTTGTATCCTGCCTTGGATGCCACCCGTGGTCAAATCAACTATCCAAGTGCGGAATATTTTACTGGGCCTCAGACTTTGCTTTGGGAGTATTTGAAGTCTACAGGAAAAATTCTGATCCTGACTTCATTGCCGATAGAAAACCTGACGATCACTGCTGAACGAATAACCAAAGCGATTGAAGCTGCAGATGAGCCAAGTCTCAAAGAATTCTTACCCATTCCTGTGTTTGAACACATTCGTTCAAATAAGCTGTTTGGATATGGAAGTAAATTAAATTAAACTTTCTTCTAGTTCGGGAAAATCTGTTTTGAAATTTCATCCCCTTTGTTGTTGCGCACAGCAATGTATTCCACTGTCATGTTGTTTTCGTTTGACAGCAAATCCCTTATTCGGTTCTGAATTGCAGTATCTGTTCTTGAGTTTACTTTGGAATTCAGATATTCGATTAGAATAGCCTTCAAATACTGTGGATAACTTTTATTCTTTGTTAGTATACTTATCTGTGAAATGTGAGAATATGCTTCTTCAAAATTCTTTTGATTGTAATAAATCACACATTTGTTCAAAATGGCTTCTTCAAATTTAGGGGAAATGGATAGAGCTTGATCAAAAAGCTTCATAGCTTCAGCTGAATTTCCCAATTGATTGTAACAGCTGCCTAAATTGTTTAAAGCGTGTATGTTGTACGGACTTTGAATCAACGCACTTTCAAATTTGGTTTTTGCTTTTGTAATATCGCCTAAAGTGTAGGCTGCTATTCCACCGTAATAGTCAAGGGGGATTGATTTTGAGTCAATTTTGTAACTTTCGTTTTGGGAATTTTCGGATTTTTCCAGCATAGCTTTCCATTGACCTTTTTGCTGTAAGGCATACATTTTCTTGGTACCTACTTCACCTTTTATTCTTTGATTGATCAATGGGATAGAAGCCAGAGAAACAAATAAGATTAATATTACAGGAGTCCATTTTGAAATTCTTTTGTAGGGATTTAAAGTAGAAACTGGAATGGCTATAAAGCTATACAACAGAATTTGATGCTCTATTCTTTCCAAGGGAAAGTCGGCAAGTGCAATGATCAAATAACCCAATACAAGCGCGGCAATAAGGGCAAAACTTTGCCCATCTGATGAGTCTTTTCTTTTTTTGAAGGCAATTACAATGATACCAATCAAAAAAGACAAATAAAACGCAAGTCCTATCCATCCACTCTCTCCAGCTATCCAAAGCAAATCGTTGTGCGGTCTTTGAAAAGTAGTTAGTGCATTTGCAACCGATGGATTTTCAAACTCACCAATGCCATATTTAGGGAAATGAAATTGCCAGTTACCGGCCCCAACACCTGTGATGGGATGATCTTTTATCATTTCAACTGAATTTTGCCATACTTGTAATCGTTCTCTGTAGGAGCGACTGTCTGTTAAGTTTTCAAGGTATGCCGTATTCATTAGTAGTAGCAAAGAAGCAAAGGAGATTGCACCAATCAAAATCCATTTAGCATATTTTGATTTAAAGTTGATTGAATTCCTTGATGTAACGGCAAAAACCAAAATTGAAAGAATTAGAGCTAACAAAACGATTCTTGTTTGAATCAAAACTAAGAATGCAGAATTGATTATTATCAAAACGATCATCAGTTTTTTGAATTTACCATCAATCAGCAGGGCAATATTTGCAAAAACACCAAAGAAAAGTACCGATGAAAAGAGGTTTTTGTTTCCGAAATTGGATTTTAGTTCATAAATATTCTCTCTAAAATTGATTTCTGTATTCCATTTAGCCAATTGGGAAAGCGCTATAACAATAGCTAGGCTGCAAAGGATACTCATCCCTATAAATAGTTGAGATTTCAGAAGAAGTCCACTTCTGATTAAGGCAGCGGTTAGACCAAGATAAGCAACAGCAAGACTGTATTTGGAGATCACTTGCCAGAATTCCGAAATCACTATTGCCTGAAAATAGCTTACCATTTGCAACAACAAGAATCCGAGAATCAGTAGAAATATCCAATTACTGATAAATCCAAAGTCAATCTTACGTGAAAATTTACCAATTAAGATGGATGAGGCGATTAAAATATTCAAGCCAGTCAAAGCCAGTTGTCGTGAAAGCAACCCCCCATCTACAAGCTTGTTGGAGAAAATCAACGGAATTAAGCCGATGAAAACGATATAAATAATTCCAAACCAAGGGTTTTGTTTGTCGATAGAGCGATTTTTCCGATCCATATCTATTTTTTTTTGCTAAATTATAAAATGTAATTATTTAATGAAAATCTTCATCCGTAAAAGTGCATTTTGGAACTAATTTTTCTGTTTCTAAATCTTGTGTTATAGAAAGAATGTCACATCATGAATATACATAGTATATTGATTTTAAAAGCAGTATAAATTTGTTATCAGGTTTAATTATTGATAAATGTTATTTGTTTATCTTTGCGTTCTAATTTGTAATCATTACAAA
>CAZZPZ010000012.1:0-87683 GCA_964655615.1 uncultured Paludibacter sp.
ATTACAATCAGACACAGATGACCACGTAATTTTTCAGTATGGTTGTATTCATCATTTTCTTTTTGCTATCTCTTGTTGTAGTATATATTACAGCGGGCAGAAGTGCATTTGAACCAGCCAAACTTTTCGCCTATTTCTGGATATTTCAGATTATAGCTATCTCATTTATATTCATGAATGCATACAATTTTTCTGGATTGGGATTTTTGTACATTCTTGTATCAGTCATTGTATTTCTAGCCAGTTCAACCCTTGGTAAGTCATTGACCTTTCACATAGAAGAAAAAGAAGAAGTAAAAGAAATCAATATAAAGAGAGCGAACATATTTCTAGCAATCATCACTTTCATCGCTTTCGCCTATCCTTTTATCAAAATTGCTCGTTATGGATTTGGCATACAGTTTCTCTTAAATATGACCGCATTATTTGAAATGAACAATTCCATTGCTGAAGACCGATATGCAGGAACAGAGATAAATACAACTACAGATCAGATAGCATTGGTGTTTGTATATTTAAGTCCATTATTTGCAGGCTTTGTATCCACTTTTGCAAAAAAAATGAAATGGATTTATTTTCTAGTTTTTATACCAACCTTATTAGTTGCCATTACACAATCCATGAAATTGGGTTTCATTGCAAGTGCAGCACTTTGGTTCTCAGGAAAGATAACAGCCTATTTCATTTCAAAGAAGTCACTACCTAAATTAAATTTGAAAAACACCCTAACTTTATTACTTATTGCTGGAGGATTTTTAGGATTATTATTCTTTTCCATGCTTCTTAGAACAAACGAAATTAACAGTGATACTATCGAATTAATTGCCTATCGATTTGTAAATTATTCGCTTGGACATATGGTAGCCTTTGACGAATGGTTTCGATTGAACTGGAATACTTCCTATCCTTTTGAATTAAAGACTTTTTACGGTATTTCTAACCTAATTGGATTGGGACAAAGGGTACAGGGCGTATTTGAGGAATTTATAAATTATACCAATGATGTATTTCCAGAGGAGATGATTTCCAATGTATTTACTACTTTCCGTTTTTGGATAGAAGATTTCGGTATTCTTGGAAGTTATATTTACCTATCGATTTATGGAATAGTTTCAGGAATCAGTTATGGTTTGATCAACAAAAATCATTCAAGTCCCCTAGCCATAACAGTTTATAGTGCATTTTACTTTATCATCTTTTTATCCTTTGCAACTTCGGTTTGGGCATATACATCCTATATTATGTTATTCATACTATATTATCTTTTAATTAAATTTTCATTAGTAAAACCTTAAGATCTGTGACAAATAAGATTACAAGTTTATTAAAATCAAAATTGGGTAAAGATGTCGTATTTACATTTTCAGCCCAAGTTTTAATTATGCTTACTTTCTTGATAGTCAATAAAATACTTAGTAACAGCTTAGGAGTAGACGGTTATGGACAATATAGCTTGATCAAGAAAAACAGTGCTGTATTATCTATGGTTATGCTTGGTGGAATGGGCATAGCACTTCCACGTTTCTTTGCATTTTATCGAGGCAAAAATCAAAACACAAGATCAGAATATATTGCATTAAGTTCAATTCTATTTGTAATTATTGTTACTTTAGTAGTCAGTATTCTTTCGGTGATTCTTTACACATCCACTGAAAGTATATTAATTGGAACAAATGACAAATTATTATACATTACTACTTTTATATATTCATTTTCCATCGCTATTAGCGCCTATATGTATGCTTTTTACCGTGGTAAAAATGAATTTATTAAATACAATACAACCCAAATAATTATTCAATTATTAATCTTATTCAGTTGCTTTTTCATCAAAGAGAATTTAATAGAAATATTAGTCACTTGGAGTATTCTGACCTATCTATACACATTCTATGAATTAGGAAAATCATTTCGGCTATTGTATAAAAACCTAGATAAAACTGACTTCATCTTAAATATCAGATCCAGTTTGAAAGAGATTTTCTCTTATGGGTTAACAAGATTGCTAGGTGATTTGGTTTTGTTTTCATTTTATGCCCTACCCCTGATTTATGCCAACACTTTATTTGGAATGACACAAACCTCCTATTTTTCAGTAGGAATTACGATATCGAATATTATTACACCACTATTTGCACTTTTAGGCATGATTCTACTGCCCTATGTAAGTGAACAAGCTGCAAATGAGAATCACACACATATTAAATCTACAGTCAACAAATTAATGGTTGTTTATTTGATCCTATCGTTGATGATTTCAAGTGTTTTATCTGTAGCTTTACCTACATTTATTGAATTATTGTTTAACAAAGATTATTTAGCATCCGAAACAGTCTCACTGATTATAATTTGGTCTATCATAGCACAATCCGTATATCTTTTGTTACGAAATCCCTTGGATGCAGTTTCAAAGAAACCAATCAATACCATCAATTTATTTGTGAGTTTAATATTAATGATAGGATTATTCAACTATTCTGAGAGCATTCTAGACTTAGCATATTCCTTTCTAATATCAAATATTTTGCTAGCCATATTGTCCGCATTTTCATGGTATTTGATTTATCCCAAAACTATAAAGAAGAATTAAACAGATGAGAAAAAAAGTTGGGGCATTTATACATGTAAATTACAACAATTCACAACTGACTTTGAATTGCATAGTCTCTATCAGAGCTTTTGATTTGGATTCTACAATCATTATCATTGACAACAATTCAACTGAAACTGAGAAAAAAATTCTATCAGACAGTTTACTAATAAAAGATGATAAGAAAATTCTACTTCAGTTTGAAGAAACCAATTTAGGATATTTCAGGGCTTTGAATTCTGGTATAAAATTGATTTTAAATTCTATTTCTGATTATGATTTTGTTTTTGTGGGTAATAATGATTTAATCTTCAAGAATGATTTTTTTGAAAAGATTAATAATACCAAATATTCTCCTGAAGCATATGTAGTTTCACCTAATGTCATAAAAACCAATGGCATACACCAGAATCCATTTTCAATCAATGGAACCTCAAAAACTCGAAAATTACTATATAGACTTATATATTTAAATTACACAATGGCACGTATTGTTTATGGTACTGCAAATAGATTAGGAGTAATGAAATCTGAGATGGATCGAAAAGGACATGAAGTATCACAATATATTTTTGCTGGTCATGGTTCGTGTTATGTATTAACACCCTCTTATTTTAAAACTAATACCCTAATGGATCAAAGTAGTTTCTTAATGGGAGAAGAATTTTTACTTGCCAAACAAATTAGAGATACTGGAGGCAAAATATTTTATGATTCTGAATTAATTGTCATACACAATGAACATTCTTCCATGGATAAAATTCCCTCGAAAACAAAATACAAATTTGAACAACAAGCATTCAGATTATTTAAAAACATTTGTTGAAACGAAAAATATGTCATCTAAGAAAATCACTATAATTTGCCCAACTTACAATGAAGAAAAATACATAAAACAATGTATTGATACTATTCTTTCTCAGGATTACCCTCAAGATTTAATACAGATATTGATCATTGATGGACTTAGCAAAGATAAAACCGCCCATATAGTTCGTGAATACTCCAAGCAACACAAGCACATTACCTTAATAGAAAATCCAGATAAATTTGTACCACAAGCTTTAAACATAGGAATTCAAAATGCGATAGGAGATGTTATAATTCGTATTGATGCACACTGTGAATACCCAACTAATTACGTAAGTGTTTTGGTTGATAAACTATATGAATTAAATGCAGACAATGTTGGAGGACAATGGATAACACTCCCATCGAATGACTCAGTAACTAGCCTTGCAATTGCAACAGCATCAAGTCATATATTCGGTGTAGGGAATTCTTTACATAAAACAGGCAGTGAAAATATTATTGAAACAGACACTGTTCCATTCGGCTGCTACAAAAAAGAGGTTTTCACAAGAATTGGATTGTTCGACACAGATCTAATTCGCAATCAAGATGATGAATTTAATGCAAGATTGATAAAAAGTGGTGGCAAAATATATTTAATTCCTCAATTGAAGATAAAATATTATGCAAGAGATTCGTTTAACAAAATGAACAAAATGTATTATCAATACGGTCTTTTCAAACCATTGGTAAACAAGAAGCTAAAGGGTGCTGCAACAATCAGGCAGTTTTTCCCTATGCTTTTCACATTGGGCATTTTAATTGGAGGAATATTATCACTTTTGATAGATCTCTTATTTATTCCTTACGTATCGATTTTGATACTATATTTCGGATTAGCCATTTACTTCGCAATCAAAGAATTTACAAAAAAGAAAAGAATTGCCCTCTTATTTGTTTTACCATTTACCTTTTTTAATATACATTTGTCCTATGGATTAGGGTATATAACCGGAATTATAAAGGTTCTATTAAACCTGAATTTCTCGGCAAACTCATCCAGATAAAATTTAATACAATGAAAATAAATTTCTCTCCACCCTATATTGATGCTGATGTTGTAAATGAAGTAGTTGACTCGCTAAACTCTGGGTGGATTACTACAGGTCCTAAAGTTGCAGCTCTTGAAAATTCTATAAAAGAATTTGTAGGAGCACAACAGGTACTATGTGTAAATTCATGGACATCAGGAGCAATTTTGATTCTAAAGTGGTTAGGATTAAAGTCCAGTGACGAAGTCATACTACCTGCTTACACCTATGCAGCAACAGCCCTTGCAGTGATACACGCCGGTGGCAAACCGGTCATGGTAGACATCAATGAAGACTTCAATATCTCCACTGAGGAAATTAGAAAAGCGATAACCCCAAATACCAAAGCTATCATTGGAGTAGACATTGCTGGATATCCCTGTGATTATACTGAAATAATGAGTATAGTAACAGAAAAGGAAATTTTATCCAAGTTTAAAGCAGAAAGTGAAATTCAACAAAAACTTGGTCGTATACTCGTAATGAATGATGCAGCACACTCACTTGGAGCAACATATAAGGATGGGTGTAAAACAGGTTCAGAAACAGACATCACTATTTTTTCACTTCATGCCGTAAAAAACATCACTACTGCTGAAGGAGGAGCAATTTGCATCAACATGCCGTCAAACTTTAATAATGATGAATTATATACAGAACTTAGACGAATGACTTTAAACTGTCAGACTAAGGATGCATTATCTAAATCTAAAGCAGGAGGCTGGAGGTATGACATCATTGGCCTAGGAATGAAGATAAACATGGCAGATGTAAATGCCGCAATTGGACTTGCTCAATTCAGAAAATACCCTGAATTACTTAATAGACGAAAAGAGATATTCATGAAGTATTTGAATGGATTTAGTACTTACGAATGGGCTATCTTACCTCCACACAAAAACAAAGAGAAAGAATCATCTTACCATATTTTTCTATTAAGGTTCAAAAATCTGAATGAAGCGTCAAGAGATACTTTAATCAATGAGATTACAGCTAAAGAAATAGCTGTCAATGTTCATTTTGTACCCCTCCCAATGTTATCCTATTTCAATTCATTGGGATATGACATCAAAAACTTCCCTCAATCTTTAGCAAGTTATTCTAATGAGATAACCCTACCATTATATCCACAATTAACAAACGAAGAAGTAGATTTTATTATACAATCAGTCGTTGAATCTTATCAAAAAGTAATCAAAGAATGATACGGGTTTTTGATTTCACTTTCTCACTTTTGGGATTAATTATACTATCACCATTCCTGTTGATAATTTATATTTTGATCGTTCTAGAATCAAAAGGAAGCGGTTTTTTTCTTCAAAATAGAATTGGCAAAAACTATAAGGATTTCAAACTTATTAAATTCCGCACAATGAAAGCCAATTCCGAAAAATTGGGATTAATTACAGTAGGTGGAAGAGATCCAAGAATAACCAGAACAGGATATTGGTTACGTAGATTTAAATTAGATGAATTACCTCAATTGATTAATGTTTTGAAAGGTGAGATGAGTGTAGTTGGACCTAGACCAGAAGTCAAGAAATACGTTGATCTATATACAGAGGAACAAAAAAACGTATTATCAATAAAACCGGGTATAACCGATTATGCATCGATTGAATATGTAGATGAGAATGTAATTTTAGGGAAAGCTGAGGATCCAGATTCAGCATATATCAATGAAATAATGCCTCATAAATTACAATTAAACCTGAAATACATCAACAATTACAATATCATTGAGTATTTCAGGATAATCTTTCTTACTATTTATAAAATTTTATTTTAATTATTGAGCTAGTGTTTGACTAATGATTGAATAAATCAAAGCCAACATAGATGCTGTGGTAGAGGCTATACTGATAGTCTCACCCGTACTTAATCTTTCACGTAGGTCATTGGATTTCTGTGGTACAATTATTTGAGATCCAGGCAACACTTTAGGATAACTGTTGATACCCAGGAAGCTTTTAGTACTCTTTGATGTACCATTTGGATAGAGAACAAAGATACGTTTCTTGTCCGCTTTGGATGAGGCACCACCGGCTCCACTTAGATAATCTATAAAATTATAGAATCTTTGGTATTTAATATAAGTAGGAAAATAAACCTCACCGATCACACGGACTGTTTGCAATTCACGAGGAATGTAAATCACATCACCATCTTCCAATATCAGGTCAAAATCACCCTGAGGATTCTCCAGAATTTTTTGCAGGTCGATACCCACTAAACCTTCGGCATCAGCAATTTTTTCCACAATACTTCCTCCACTCAAATTGAGTTGAATTGAATCCAAAGAACTAAGATCGCCAGGTTGTTTTAATCCTGTTTTTTCCAACATATCTACGTCCAAATCTTTGCTTTTATCACTGATTTGAGTCACAGCATTTTGTTTCATGAAATCATTCATTTTCTTTTGTGCATCATCAAATGTTTGATTTCGAATTAAGAATGCTCCATTGATGTGTGCAAAATCTGTCAATCCACCCGAACGTTTGATTACATCAGATACACGTTCATCTTTAGAAATTATATTATATCCACCCGGACGAACAACCTCACCTTCGACTTTAACCATTCTTACAGGTTCATAACCAGGAATACGACGAACAACAACCTGGTCTCCATTTTCGAGAGGAATGTTTGACTCTGATAAATCAGGATTTAATTTAGGGTCTATTTTAAACTTGTACACGATAGACTTCACATTGGATGATTTCAATGAATTTTCGTCTTTTACTGTTTTAATCAACTCAACTGAATCGCACAAAGCAATTTCCGTAAAGCCTTTGGCTTTAGAGATAAGATCAATTACACTAAAGTTATTGATCATTTCATAAGTACCAGGAAAACGAACCTCACCCGAAATTACCACCGTTTTCTTCATCTGATAATCCAAGTGACTTTTAACAACAACACTATCGTCACGCTGTATATTTATATCATCTATCCTACCTTCAATCAGATCTTTCAGATTAAAATTCTTAATTTCCGGAACTTTCGATTCATTCTTTCTATAAATAAAGGCAACATCTTTGTAAGCATCTTCTTTTAATCCTCCAGATTTAACCAATAATTTCTGAATTGACAATTCAGGATCGTAGGCATACATACCTGGACGGATAACAGAACCTGTGATGTATATTCGGTTTTTAAACTCATTGCTCACACCCGCAAAATAAACATCATCGTTGGCCTGTAATTTGAAATTCTCATATTCACTTGCCTTCACATCAATGATTCTTTTACGGTTGTTCTCAATTCTCTTAATTGTTGCAATTTCAAAATTGGTGGTATCATTATAACCTCCAGCAACTTCTATTAAATCAGCCAAACTTTCATTATCGACAGACTCAAACAGTCCAATATTTTTCAAACCACCAGAAACTGAAATACGAGAACTATAAGCTTCAATTTTCACCACATCACCTTCATGCAATATTATATTTCCTTTCAAATTACCGTGCTTCAGAAAATCATAAACATCAATTTTTGAAATTAATTTATTGTTTCTAAAGATTTTGATATCACGCATACTACCCTTCTCATTGGGACCTCCACAAGCATACAATGCGTTGAAAGCTGTTGACAAGGAAGGAAGAGTATAACTACCAGGCTTTACTGCATTACCAACAACTGCAACTTTGATGCTACGTACATTTCCAAGTGCAATTGCCACTTTTGTTTGTCCAGAATTTACACCCTGATATTTTTTTGAAATCTCGTATCGAATACTTTTTTCAGCCTCATCAACCGTTTTTCCAGCAACTTTAATTTGACCAACACTTGGAATACGGATAAATCCCTCAGGATTTACCTCTAACTTATAATTCACGTCATACAGACCTGAGATATCCACTTGAACTTCATCCCCATGTCCAAACACATAATTGACAGGGGTTGGAATATTTAATTGGGGTTCAAAAGTAAGGTTTTCTTTTTCAAACAAGTATGCACCAAATATTTGTTTTTTGTCATATTCGCGTACTGCTTCTATAAGTTTTTTTTGGACCTCTTTCTGGTATTTCTTCTCCAATTCGTCCTCTTTGTATATACTAGATTTGGGATCTAATTTATCGTACTTATTTAATGGACTTTGATTAAACAAGGAGTCTCTTTCGTTCAGTTTACGATTGATAACTACATTTTGATTTTCTTCATCCAAGATTGAACCTTTTGAACCAGATTTCTTTTGATTGATGTATTTAGAATACATTTCCATTTGTTCTGGAGTAAGTTTACTTAGATCAATATTACTAATATTTTGACTAGATATAACACCTATAAAAATTGAAAATAATAATAAAACACTTAATTTCTTCATATATTGATTTTTTCTTTTACAATCTACTATCAACCCATTGTCTGTCTACTACAGCTTTTGCATCAAAAACAACTGCTCCAGTACTATGGTATTTTTCAAAATTCATTTCAAGAAATTCCTGATGAGCAACCGCCAAAAGTATAGCATCGTATTTCTTTTCAGCATCTAATTTTGGAAGCAACTCCAAATTAAATTCTTCTTTTACTTCAAGTGGAAGAGCCCATGGATCGTAAACATCTACACTGCAACCAAACTCTACTAATTCCTGATATATATCTATCACTTTTGTATTGCGAATATCTGGACAGTTTTCTTTAAAAGTTAAACCCAACAAAAGGATATTGGAACCTTTGATTTGCTTGCCCTTTCCTATCATTAGTTTTACAACTTTATTGGCTATAAAAGGGGCTATACTATTATTGACGTGACGACCGGACAAAATTACTTTAGGAACATAACCCAATGATTCAGCTTTACTTGAAAGATAATAGGGATCCACGCTTATGCAATGTCCCCCAACAAGGCCAGGACGATATTTCAGAAAATTCCACTTCGTACCTGCTGCATCAAGCACATCGTTTGTATCTATACCCACTTTATCAAAAATCAAAGCCAATTCATTGACAAAAGAGATATTTACATCCCGTTGAGCATTTTCAATAATTTTGGATGCCTCAGCAACTTTAAGACTTGGAGCTTTGTGAGTGCCAGCTTCAATAATAGAGGCGTACAAACTGTCAACCAGATCTGCAATTTCAGGAGTAGAACCTGAAGTCACTTTTTTGATTTTGGTTAAAGTATTGACTTTATCCCCTGGATTTATACGTTCTGGACTATATCCTGCAAAAAAATCCACATTAAATGTAAGACCGGACACTCTCTCAATTTGAGGTACACAATCCTCCTCAGTACAACCAGGATAAGTTGTGGATTCATAAATTACTATATCTCCTTTCTTCACAACCCTTCCAAGCATTTGTGAAGCCATTATCAATGGACGAAGGTCTGGCATATTGAAGTTGTTGATTGGAGTTGGTACTGTTACAATAAATGTATTGAAAGCCTTCAAATCTTCCTCCTTGTCTGAAAAAGACAAACCAAGTTCAGAATTGGATTTTCTTAAATCAACAGCTTGTTTCAAACTATGTAAATCAGCCTCAAGGGTATGATCCTCACCATTCTTCAATTCACTTACTCTCTTTGAGTTTATATCAAAGCCCAAAACCTTATATTTCTTTCCAAACTCTATTGCAAGTGGCAAACCTACATATCCTAACCCAATAACTGCAATATCAAATTTTCTTTCCATTTATTCAGAATATAAAAGAGATAATTCTTACTTTAAAACTATTAAAACGATGCTTTATTATAAATCCCACAAAAATAAAGAAAATTATGGATGTATTCAAGTTTTGAGAGCTAATAAACTTTTGGTTTTAAACTCTTAAAGGAATATATTTGCAAAAGAAACGAAGAAATTAGATTGCTATGCGTAGAGAATTTTTCCCTTTGGTAGATGATACTGGAAATGTGATAGGAAAAGCAAGCCGTGAAGAATGTCATAGTGGTAGTTTTTTATTGCATCCTGTAGTTCATTTGCATGTATTCAATTCAAAAGGAGAATTATACCTTCAACTTCGTGCAAAAAACAAAGACACACAGCCTGACAAATGGGATACATCTGTTGGAGGGCATGTGGATTTTGGTGAAGAAGTTATCGACGCACTTATCAGAGAGGCTAAAGAGGAATTGGGAATGAGTCATTTCAAACCAATTTTCATACAAAGCTACAAATTCACATCTGAAATTGAATCCGAATTAGTCAACAGCTTCTATACCCTCTATGACAACAAACTAAGCCCTTGTCCTGTGGAAACACAGGGGGGTCGGTTTTGGAGTATCAAGGAAATTCTGGAGAACTTTGGAAAAGGAGTTTTCACTCCCAACTTCGAACAGGAATTTGAAAAAATCAATTTAAAACAGCTTGCTGATAGTTTGTAGCTGTAGGCTTCTGGCTTCAGGCAGCAGGCTTCAAGCTTCAGGCTTCAGGCTTGAATTTTTGGATTGGCATGAGGTTTGAAGCTTGTGGCTTGAGGCTTTCACACCGTATCCATAAAGCTGCGCTGAACTTTATTGAAAATCAACACTCCAATTACCAGCACAAAAATCATAAAGCCAAAACTGTAAGCCAAGTAATTCCATTGGAAAGTACCCACACCTAAGGTGGCATATTTGAATGTCTCCAAAATTGAGGTTATAGGATTTAACACCATAATCCATCTTTTCTCTTCAGACATAGTACTTAGAGGATATATCACCGGCGTGGCATACATCCAAAGTTGAACTATAAAAGTAAAAAGAATAGATAAATCCCTGTATTTGGTGGTGAGGGACGAAATAATAATTCCAAAACCTAAAGCCAAACCTGCAAGCATCAATACCAATACAGGTATTAACAATACATACAAGTTTGGAGACACATTCACATCTTTAAAGAAAAAATAGAAAAGATACACCAGCACAAAGAGACCAAACTGAATTCCCATACGAACTAAATTCGAACTGATAGTAGCCAGAGGCACAATCAAACGCGGAAAATACACTTTTCCAAACATTGCCTGATTATCAGTGAATGTAGAGGAAGTTTTGGTCAAACCATCAGCAAAATATTGCCAGCAAACAATACCAGCCAAATAAAACAGAGCTTGAGGCAATCCATCTGTTGAAATGCCAGCTATCCCACCAAATACGATCATATACATGGCGGTAGTCAATGCAGGCTGAACGAAAAACCAAGCCGGACCCAGAATCGTCTGCTTGTATTGGGTGATGATATTTCTTTTAACAAAAAGGGATAGCAGATCACGGTAATTCCAGATCTCCCGCAAATCCACTTCCAATAATTTGTTTTTAGGTTTTATGATTGTTTTTAACTCCATGAATTATACACCATTTTTACTGACTTTCCAAATAAATTACAGAACAATCAACCAATCGGTTCATAGATAACGCCAGCTTCTTGCAATTCACTTTTATCGTATATATTTCGACCATCCAACACCAATGGATTTTTCATGGTTTTGCGAACAACTGCCCAACTAGGCAATCGGAACTCTTTCCATTCGGTCACCATCAACAATGCATCTGTTTCAAGGGCTGCATCATAGATATCTTTGGCAAAATACACTTTTGTCATATCCAAGCACATTCGATTCATACTGATTTCAGCTTCGTGCATAGCCACAGGATCAAACACCCTAACCTTAGCACCGGCAGCGATTATTCTTTCAATCAACACTAAAGAAGGCGCTTCGCGCATATCATCTGTATTTGGCTTGAAGGACAATCCCCAAACTGCAATGGTTTTTCCACTCAAATTCAGACCAAGATGACGGACAAGTTTATTAAATAACACTTCCTTTTGATATGCATTCACATCCTCTACAGCCTTAAGAACTTTCATTTCATAGCCTACTTTGTCAGCTGTGTGAATTAATGCTTTTACATCTTTTGGGAAACAAGACCCACCATAACCGCAACCAGGATACAGAAATTTACTGCCGATACGAGCATCTGTACCAATTCCTTTACGTACCATATTCACATCAGCTCCAAGAATTTCACAGAGGTTGGCAATATCATTCATAAAACTGATACGGGTTGCCAACATCGCATTCGCTGCATATTTAGTCATTTCAGCTGAAGGAATATCCATGAAAATCACACGGAAATTGTTCAGCAAGAAGGGTCTGTACAATCTTGACATCAATTCCTTGGCTTTTTCACTTTCAACACCAACCACCACTCTATCTGGACTCATAAAGTCCTTTATAGCATCACCTTCCTTTAGAAATTCAGGATTGGAGGCAACATCAAAAGGAATATCCACTCCCCTTTTTTCTAACTCATCTGAAATTGCAGCCTTAACTAAAGCAGCAGTACCTACAGGCACTGTACTTTTAGTTACCAAAAGCACATAGTTATTCATATGGCGACCAACAGTCCGGGCAACCTCCAATACATATTTCAAGTCTGCACTGCCATCTTCATCCGGAGGTGTACCAACTGCTGAGAAGACCACTTGAACATCATCTAAGACATCTTTCAAATTAGTTGTAAAATGCAATCGATCTGCTTTTACATTTCGAAGCACCATGTCTTCAAGACCTGGTTCAAAAATAGGAATAACTCCTTCTTTTAGTTTTTCAATTTTTACCTGGTCAATATCCACACAAGTCACATCCACACCCATTTCGGCAAAACAAGTTCCCGAAACCAAACCTACATAACCAGTACCTACAATCGCTATCTTCATGTTGTTCTATTTATATCAGAATATAACTCAAAATCATTAAAATATTACTTAAGGTAATCGTGTACAACCTGTTGAATTCCCTTTTTCAATGGGATTGAAGGTTGCCAACCAAGACCTTTCAATTTACTCACATCCATCAATTTACGAGGTGTTCCATCGGGTTTTGTACTATCCCAAACAATTTCACCCTTGTATTCAGTTATTCCCTGAACCAATTCCGCAAGTTCTTTAATAGTCACGTCCTCACCACAACCTGCATTTACATGCGAAGGTGTTGTATCTGGTGCATTATAATTCATCAATAGATAGACCGACGCGTCAGCCATATCATCCACATGCAAGAATTCACGCATGGGAGAACCGCTACCCCACAAAGTAATTCTAGCATTACCTTGAGAACCAGTAATTCCATATTTATTAAGAACTGAAACAATCTCTACTTCCGAATTCCGTCCATAAACACCCTCAATCGGCAATTTATCCAAATCTTTTTTTATAGAATTGAAATCGCCCTCCATCAAGTATTTACCCAACAACATTTTGCGAATCAAGGCAGGCAATACATGGGATTTCTCCAAATCATAATTATCATTTTGACCGTACAAATTGGTAGGCATTATTGAAATGAAATTAGAACCGTATTGAGAATGATATGCCTCACACATTTTGATACCTGCTATTTTGGCAATTGCATAAGGTTCATTTGTAGACTCTAGCAAACCAGTCAATAATGCAGACTCTTTCATAGGCTGTTCAGCCATTCGAGGATATATACAGGAAGACCCCAGAAACAACAGTTTAACTACACCATTTAAATAACTCTGGTGAATTATGTTATTCTGAATAGTCAAGTTCTCATAAATAAACTGAGCTCTATACCTATTATTCGCAACAATACCACCTACTTTAGCAGCAGCAAGAACTACATATTCAGGTTTTTCCTTCTCAAAAAAAGATGCTACCGCATTAACATCAAGTAAATCCAATTCAGCACGAGTTCGGGTTACAATATTTGAATACCCTTTTTCCTTCAGATTCCTAACAATAGCAGAACCCACCATTCCGCGATGTCCTGCCACATATATTTTTGAATTTTTATCCATTTTACTCGAAGTAGTTCATAATTCTGAAACCACCCTCTTTCAAATAGGTTTCTTTTTTCATCAATTTCACATCCGATTGCATCATGTCTTCAACCAATCCTTGCAAATCATACTCCGGTATCCAACCCAGTTTGGTTCTTGACTTCGTTGAATCACCAATCAACAATTCCACTTCTGTTGGACGGAAATAAGCAGGATCTACCTCGACTATAGCATCTGTTCTTTTTTTGATACCATCCAAGAATTCAGCACCCACTTTTTCAGCAAATTTATTTTCATCAATTGATTTGAAATAACCTTTCTCCTCAACTCCCTCACCTTTAAATTCAAGTTCAATTCCTATTTGAGCAAAAGACATACGAACGAATTCACGCACCTCAGTGGTCACGCCGGTTGAAATCACATAATCATCAGGACTGTCTTGTTGAAGAATCAACCACATAGCCTTTACATAATCCTTAGCATGTCCCCAGTCACGCTGAGAGGAAAGATTACCCAAGAATAATTTATCTTGCATACCCATAGCAATTTTAGCAGCTGCGCGTGTAATTTTACGAGTCACAAAGGTTTCACCTCGCAGTGGAGATTCATGGTTGAAGAGAATCCCGTTACTTGCATGCATTTGGTAAGCTTCACGATAGTTGACCGTGATCCAGTAAGCATACATTTTCGCCACCGCATAGGGAGAACGTGGATAAAAGGGGGTTGTTTCTTTTTGCGGAACCTCCTGTACCAGACCATACAATTCAGAAGTTGATGCCTGATAGATTCTTGTTTTATTTGTCAGACCAAGTAAACGAACAGCCTCCAAAATACGTAGGGTACCTATACCATCAGCATTCGCTGTATATTCAGGGGTATCAAAACTAACCTTTACATGGCTCATAGCTGCAAGATTATAAATCTCGTCAGGTTGAGTTTCCTGAATAATCCGGGTAAGGTTCATCGAGTCAGTTAAATCTCCATAGTGTAGAATTAAATTTCGGTCGTTCACGTGCGGATCCTGATACAGGTGGTCTATACGGTCGGTATTGAACAAAGACGAACGGCGTTTGATTCCATGCACAATATAATCTTTCTTCAATAGTAATTCAGCCAGATAGGCACCATCCTGACCGGTGATTCCGGTAATTAAAGCAACTTTTCTCATTTGTTAATAGTAATAATTTTGTTTTTAGGTTTTTACGATTTCTCAGGAACATCATCCTGATAATATTGGAAATATTGGTCTGTTTGCTGACCTGTTTTCTTTCTTTTTGACTTAGACATTGAGGAATAATATCCTCCACCATAACCGTAGCCGTAACCATAACCGTAGCCATAACCATAGCCACCATATCCATACCTTTTTCCATAGGTATAGCTATTAGAATAATAACGGGAATAAGAACTGGTTTTACTATTCACATCATTCAAGATCGAATAGAAATTAGTCATTTGGTCAGCCTTCAATTGATTTGACAAATTGCGAACAAAGAATTTGTTTGTTTTATCATTACGGATAACAAAGAAGTTTACATCCGAATGATTAGCAAAGGAATAAGCATCTGCAACTACACCAATAGGACTGGTATCAGTAATAATATAGTCGTATCTTGAACGCAAGTCCTTCATCATTTCAGCCAATTTCTCCGAACGAATAAGTTCACCTGCATTGGGAGGAACGGTTCCAGCTGAAATAAAATCAAACTGAGCATTTTCTGGATGAAGAATAATATCATCCAAACTGCATTGCCCAATTAAATAATTTGTAACCCCTTGATCATTACCAACACCCAAACGCTTGTAGATACTTGGCTTACGAATATCCATGTCAATCAATAGCACTTTAGGACTTGCCATAGCATACACACAAGCAAGGTTTATACTAAAGTAAGATTTACCGTCTCCTGATTCTGAAGAGGTCACCATGATTGTTATATTTGATTTTCGTTTGGCAAGGAATTCAACGCGAGTACGAATTATTCTAAACATTTCGGTCAATGAAGACCTTGGTGTTTTGGTAATATGCAATGCATCAGTAGAATCAGTATGTCTTACAACCCCTATCAAAGGGAAGGCAGAGAAGCGTTCCACATCGGCATTTGAGCGAATAGAACTATTCATCAATTCTTTAATAATCACAAAAATCGCAGGTAACAGTAAGCCTAAAAGAATAAACAAGGAAGTAGTTCTGGATTTCACACCTCCATTTATCACCGAGGTTGTCCGCGCTTTATCAAGCACTATATTGTCTGGAGTATTTGAAGCTTTTAAGATTTGAGCTTCAGCTCGTTTCTGCAAAAACAAAGTATAGTAACTATCATGCATTTTGTATTTACGTTCTATACTTACCATTTCAAGTTCTTTCTCAGACAATGAACTAATTTCCTTTTCAACTACTTCTAGTCTCCTATTTAGGTCTTTCTTTTCGATGCCCATGGAAATTTGCATATTCTTAACCACCTCATTGATCGCAACTTTAACGTTGGCTATATCTCTTGAATATTTGGAATAGAACATATTCTTTTCACTCAATTCATTTCTTTTCAGAATCAATTCATTGATTTGAGTAACCAATGACATCAACATTGGTTCATTTATACCAATATTGGAAGGAGCAACGATAGAACCTTCTTCAAGATTGGTTTTGATGTAGTTGGAAAGATAATTCAAATAGGTTTCTTTCAATTTCAACGCATTGATTTCACCATCGTATTGACCAGCTTTGGTTATTAATTCCCCGGCATAACTATTTACATCTATAATTTGATTCTTCTTTCTGAATTGAGTCATTTCATCTTCGGACTTCTCCAAAGAACTGGCAACATTCAGGATTTGCTCATCTATAAAGTCAATAGTACGCGTTGCAGCATCATTTTTCCTTTCCAAATTCTGAGCAAGATAAGTTTGGATGAGTTGATTGATAAAATCCACATCCCTTTCAGGTGTTTCACTTACTAAAGACAGTTCCAATACAGACGAACCTTCCATCACATAATTCAGGCTTAATCTTCCAGAAAAATCACCAATCAGATCCTCCTTGGATTTGAATTGGAAGTATAATGATTTCGACGCAGTATTACCACTGACATCATTAATCTGCATAAAGAACAAATTGTGTTGCATAGGAACACCTATCCGACCATTCAATTTGAAGTTAGGATTTAGTTGTTCATCCTCTTCAGTTATCGTAAAACTACCATCGGCTTTCACGTCCAATTTAAACAACACACCATAGGCATCAGGAGACACAAAATCGGTAATTATTTGAACTGGGGCATATTTATACAAGTTACGAGTTCGGAATTTACCTTTCGAAATATATTCCACACGAAGATCAGGCATGCTATCAAGTACGCGATTCAGCAAATCGTATGAACCAAGCATAATTACCTGGTTGTTTACATTTCGAAAACCTTCTTGAATTCCAAATCCCTGCATCATCGCCTGGGTATTCGTAAGCGAAGATCGACTATCGTCGATAATCACAGTACCTGTTGTTTTGAATGAAGGAAGCCACGATCTGTTTTTCAGCATGGATAAGCCAAAAAACAATATAGCCGAAATAACAAACAAATACCAATGTCTTAAGAAATGGCTAACCCATTCCATAAAATCAAAACCTGAATCTTCGTCAGTGAATTTATCTTCAGGTCCTTCATATTTTTTCAACTCCTCCATTTGATTTATCGTTAATTGGTGAGAAAATACATTACAGTTACAAACAATGTCACAGATGAGCTTACCAAGCCCGTAAATGTTCCAAAATGATTTACTCTGTAAAAACTCGATGGAGCTTTTTCAACATAGATAATGTCATTTGGATAGATATAGTAATATTTTGAGTTAATCAAACTGATTGGTCTTATATCGAACTCAAGAATTTCCGTTTGACCATTTCTTGGTCTAAGAATCTTAATATGTCTGAAATTTGCAGTATAATTCAATTCTCCAGCCATGGCTAATGCTTGATATATACTTAATTTTTCTTTATATATCGGATATGTACCCGAACTTGCATCACCAAGGACAGTGAAAGTCTTGTTTGCTAAAGTTAATTTGATTTCAGCATCTGGGATAAGTTCTTTATAATAATCCTCGATTAATTTAGACGCTTCTATTAAAGTCAATCCCAATACGGGCACTGACTTCAGAAAGGGCATATCCACTGTTCCATCCGGAAAGACAGTGTACGAGATCATATTGGTACTATTGGCAACACCTTGATTCGATTGAATCAGTGTGGAAATGGTTTGATCAGAGGTGATAAGTCTGAATACAAGTTCATCACTTGCTTGGATTCTATAATCTTCATATGCAACACTGTCATAGACAGGCAACTGTTCATTGTTCTCTTGAAGCATTCCAATTTTCTTGTAATTGTAACAAGAATGAAAACTTGCAATCAATAGTACGAATATGAATAAATTTACAATTCTCATAGTTTAATTATTGGTTGCTGGAACAAACAGATTATATAAAAAAGCAGCAAATGAAAAAGACGAAATCCCTGTGGATATCAAGGAAGGCAGACTTACTATACTGAAAAACTGTTCATTCAAGGTTTGAACATATATAACATCATTAGGCTGTATATAATAAAACTCAGAATGTATAATATCTACACTTCGCAAATCAAAACTTTTAATAATAGTACCATTTTCAGATTCTCGAATGATTTTCACTTTGCTTCTATCGCCAAACACTCCAATATCTCCAGCCAAAGCCAAAGCTTCAAAAATATTTATTTTTTCCTTAACTATTTGATAATAACCAGATGTTTCTCCGCCGATAATACTGAATACTCGATTCAGCATTCGCACCTCTACAGTGCTAAACTTAAAAAGCGGGCGGATGGATTCTTCGATGATGTGGGTAGCTTCCCGTATTGTTTTACCACCCAACTGTATAGAACCTATCATTGGAAAATCAATAGATCCATCTGAAAGTACTGTATAAGTGAACAAGTCAGAATAAGCATCCATTCTCATAATGAAAATATTCTGCATAGTACGACCACTAAACAAGAGATTGGTTTCTTGGTCAGTCGAGATAACATTTATATTTAATTTATCACCTACATGTAGACGATAGTCCTCAAATTCAACAGTATCCTTATAGGAGGCAATTGTCATACTAGGATTTTGCAGATAATTTAATCTACGAGAGGTAATACACGATGACAACACTAATACAGACAGAAAAATTATCGTAAAACTTCTGATTCCGAAAGGCATTTGGTGTTCTATTTAGCTTTTATACACAAAGATATACAAATTTGCAAATTTTATATCATTATAATCTTGTTTTATAATCTATTAAAAAGTTCTACATTTGTAATATCAACTTTAGAACCAATGAAATACCTTATAAATTTATTTATAATCGCCCTCATATTTAGCTCTTGTGAATCTAAAAAAGAGCGGGAAGAACGAGCTGCACTCTCTTTGTTGACTCAAGCTGGAAAGCTCGTAGAATCGCATTCAAACCAAGATGCATTGATTTTTTTGGACAGTATACACAAAAATTACCCTCGACAGATCAGCATCAGAAAACAAGCAGATGTATTGCAAGACACTATCGAATGGAGAATTTCAAAAAGGAATTTAATTTATTGTGATAGTTTAAAAAGTTTAAGAGAAAATGAGTTTGAGCGACTCTCTAAGCATTTCATTTTTGAGAAAAACGATTCTTATCAGGAAAAGGGCATTTATACGCACAAAATTTTCAATACAACCAAAGCTACGAATGTTGTTCCTTATTTTGATGAGAATGGGGACTCCTTCCTTAAGATAATGTATAATGGAAACAACTTAGGTATTAGCGGAATTTCAATAACATCCAGCAATAGAAGTATTGAATCTCCAAACAATGGAGATGGCAATTATCATCAATTCAAAACGGATGGTCAAAATTTTGAGCGATTTATAATATCAGGCGAGTCTGCAAAATCAGTCCTTTTGTTTATATGCGAAAATCAATCCCCTGTTATACAAATTAAGACCCGCAAAAAATCCATACAACATCAACTTTCAAAAATGGAATTAGGGGCATATTCACAAACAGTAGAATTTGCAAAAGTTTATACTGAATTACAAAATTTAAACAAAGAAATCAAGCGGTTGAACAACAAACTATTCACAATAGAAGCAAAATGAATTATTTCCTTAGATTAATCCGATTCAACAATTTGGTAATGATATTAGCTATTCAATGGCTAATACAATTTTTCATTGTTAATCCAATCATTCACATTTACGGCATTAACCATTCAATCAATATTTGGGCATTGATAATGATCAGTTTAGCATTTATGTTGATCGCCGCAGGAGGTTATGTGATAAATGATTATTTTGACCAAAAAATAGACGCAATTAATAAGCCTGAGAAAAGAGTAGTAGGAGTCAAAGTAGAACCTGAAAAAGCAATGATATTGCATCAGGCTCTAACTGTCTCAGGTACTCTGTTGGGATTAGCCTTATCCTACTGGTCAAGAAGTTTGACTTTAGCTATCCTATTTATTGCATTACCCGGAGGATTATGGTTTTACTCCTCCAGTTATAAAAGACAATTTCTAATTGGTAATCTAACGGTAGCATTTATCACTTCACTATCAATCATATCTATCGGCATTTTAAACTCCACCTTCTTAATGAAAGAATACGGTTCGTTAATCAATCAGACTCCAATTCCTTCCAATTTACTGAACTGGACTGGCGGATTTGCCTATTTTGCATTCATGACCACTTGGATAAGGGAAATCATCAAAGACCTTGAAGATCAATACGGTGACAGAGAATTGGAATGCAGAACCATGGCAATAGTATGGGGCGAAAGCAAAACAAAATTATTTTTGTATTTTTTAATTGCGATCACATTGGTTTCATTGTTTGTGATTGAGAAAATGTGGATAGATTTCGATGGGACTTTAACCTTTAGATATATCGTTTTGGGACTTGCTCTCCCTTTTATACTTCTGGTATTCTTATTGAACAAAGCACAGAGCCGTGCAAACTACAGAAAAGCATCCAATTTCACCAAATGCATAATGGTTATTGGAATTTTGTATTCATTTATATTCGCCTTATTGAGCTCACAAAAATTCGGTTATAAATTGTCTGAAATTGTTTTCTAAGATGTTGAGTAATCTTACAAATAAAAAAATAATACTCGGTTCGGCATCACCTAGAAGAAAAGAATTACTAGCTGGCTTGGATATCGATTTTGACATTGTAACCAAAGATGTAGAAGAAAGTTATCCAAATCATTTATCAGGGGTTGATATCCCTATTTATTTGGCTGAAAAGAAAGCAATCGCGTTTGAAAATGAGATTGACGAGCACACCCTATTAATTACTGCTGATACAATTGTATTTCATCAGGGAGAAGTTTTAGGTAAGCCAAGTAGTGAAACTGATGCCAAAAAGATGTTGCAAAAGCTTTCAGGAAAAACACATCAAGTTATCACTGGAGTATGCATTTATAGTAAAAACAGAAAAAAAGTATTCCACACAATCTCAGAAGTAAGTTTTTCGATTCTCAACAATCAGGAAATCAACTATTATATCGAAAAGTACAAACCCTACGACAAGGCAGGTTCCTATGGAGTTCAAGAGTGGATAGGATTTATAGCTGTTGAACACATCAACGGATCCTACTATAATGTCATGGGATTACCCATCCAACGATTATACAATGAACTAAAAAGGTGGAAATAAATTTCCACCTTTTTAGTTTTATGATTGTCTCAGTCCTTTTTAAACTTTTATTTTACAAACCACGCCATCTTTGGCTTCATTCAATTCAACCAGAATCACATCGCCTTCTTTCAATTCGCCAGCCAACACCAAATCAGCCAAAGAATCTTCCATATAGCGTTGAATCGCTCTTTTCAATGGTCGGGCACCAAATTGCACATCATAACCTCTTTCTGCAATAAAATCTTTAGCTTCAGGGCTTAATTCCAATTGATACCCCATAGTAGTCACACGGGTAAATAATCCTCTCAATTCTAGATCTATAATCTTTTTGATAGCCTCTTTATTCAATTGATCAAACATGATTACATCATCCACACGGTTCAAGAATTCAGGAGAGAAAGTTTTATTCAAGGCTTTTTGTATAACACCACGAGAAAATTCCTGATCCATCTCATTATCAGAACTTATATTGAATCCTACACCTTTTCCAAAGTCTTTCAGCTGTCTGGTACCCACATTGGAAGTCATGATGATAATTGTGTTTTTGAAATCAATTCTTCTACCTAAACTATCGGTTAATCGACCCTCGTCCATCACTTGAAGCATTAGATTGAATACATCCGGGTGTGCTTTTTCTATTTCATCAAGCAAAACAATAGAGTAAGGTTTTCTGCGAACCTTTTCAGTCAACTGACCACCTTCCTCATATCCCACATATCCAGGAGGAGCACCGATCAAACGGGAAACAGAAAATTTCTCCATATATTCACTCATATCCACACGAATCAAAGCATCCTGATTATCGAACATAAATTCGGATAAAATTTTAGCCAGATGTGTTTTCCCCACACCGGTAGGGCCAAGAAATATAAATGTTCCAATAGGTTTGTTTGGATCCTTCAGTCCTATCCTATTTCTTTGAATAGCTTTTACCACTTTATTTACAGCCTCATCCTGACCAACAACTTTACCAACCAAGGCTTCTTTCATTTGTCTAAGTTTAAGTCCCTCAGCTTGGGCAATTCTTTGAACAGGAACCCCTGACATCATAGCCACGACTTCAGCCACTTGTTCTTCATCCACAGTTTGTGGATGTTGTTGAGATTCTTTTTCCCAACGTTTGATAGCATCCTCCAATTGGTATTGGCATTGTTTTTCTTGGTCACGGATAGGCCCAGCCAACTCATATTTCTGTTCACCCAGGACTTTCACTTTTTCTTGTTTAAGAGCTTCCAGTTTTTTCTCCAGATCTTCAATTTCAACAGGCACAGACACGTTACCTATATGTACACGAGAACCTGCTTCATCCAAAGCATCTATTGCCTTGTCTGGGAAACAACGATCGGTTATATAACGATCCGTAAAATGAACACAAGCTTTGATAGCTTCAGGCGTATATCTTACATTGTGATGATATTCGTATCTGTCACGAATATTGTCCAGTATTTGCAATGTCTCCTCAGCAGAAGTTGGATCTACCATCACTTTTTGGAAGCGACGTTCCAAAGCACCATCCTTTTCTATACTCTGACGATATTCATCCAAAGTAGTAGCACCCACACATTGAATCTCACCACGAGACAAAGCAGGCTTTAGCATATTGGCAGCATCCAAAGAACCAGGAGCTCCACCAGCACCAACAATAGTATGAATTTCATCAATAAACAATATCACATTTGGATTCTTTTGCAATTCATTTAGGATGGCTTTGATTCTTTCTTCAAACTGACCGCGGTATTTAGTGCCTGCAACTATCGAAGCCATATCCAAAGCGACTACTCTTTTGTCGAACAATACTCGGGACACCTTCCTTTGAATGATACGGAGTGCTAATCCTTCTACAATAGCAGATTTTCCAACGCCAGGATCACCTATCAAAACAGGATTATTTTTCTTTCTTCGACTTAGGATCTGAGCCAAGCGTTCAATTTCTTTTTCTCTTCCAACAATGGGGTCGAGTTTGTCCTCAGATGCAGCTTTGGTAATATCAACACCAAAGGTATCCAAAGCAGGAGTTTCTGAAGTTTTGCCGGCACCCGGATTTGAGCCTTTAGGTCTTGAATGGGCTTCATCGTCATCCTCATCCTCCTGAAAAGATGAATTTACCGGAGGCAGTACGTCAGGTCTTTTGATTTCAGCTTTGATTTGCTCATAATTTACATTTTCCTCTGTAAGGGCATCAACAGCCAAATTATCCTTTTCTTTGGTCAAAGCCAACAACAAATGTTCAGTATCAGCCATATCATTTGACAGCAATCGAGTTTCCAATTCCATTATTCTTTTAATTCTTTCTGTACTTTTCAATATCGGTAAATCAGCACCGGTTGGCTCTTTATCTGTACGAATTTTACTTTCAATATTTTGTTTCAATCTAGCAAGGTTTACCTGCAGTTTGACAAGCACATCAATTGCTCGGCCTTTTCCATTTCTCAATAGGCCAAGCAACAAATGTTCAGGACCTACGTAATCATTCCCCAATCGTTCAGCTTCTTGATTACTATATTGCAACACATTATGTAGTTGTTCCGAATAGTTTATAGTCATATTTTTCTATTTAATCGAGTCTAACAAAAATAAACAAAAATTTGTAGTTTCAAAACCATAACAAATTCAATACCCTACAAGTTTAAACTAGTCTAAAGTGCCAATTTGGCAGTTTTAGTACTTGAAAAATTTTCTTAAATTTGCGTTCTAAACATTAAGGCCTATGTCAATTTTCAACACTCCCGATTTAAGAGCCTCAAAATCCGCACGTTGGATTGTATTGGCCTTGGTTTCCTTTACTATGCTTTGCATGTATTATCTTACAGATGCAATGGCACCTCTTCAAGAAAGACTTCAATCAAATTTAAATTGGACCGCCACAGAATACGGATTTTTCACAAGTGGCTATGGTTGGTTTAATGTTTTTTTACTAATGTTAGTATTTGGTGGTATGATTCTCGACAAAATGGGTGTCAAATTTACCGGAGTATTAGCAATTATTATCATGCTAAGTGGAGCAGCGCTGAAATACGCTGCTATATCTGGATCCTTTACTGGAAGTTTCGAGTTCAGTATTGGAAGTTGTCAATTAATTACTCCAACGAGCAAATCTGCCTTGATGGCAGGTTTAGGGTTTGCAATTTTTGGAGTAGGAAGTGAAATGTTTGGAATCACCGCCAACAAAGCAGTTGTACGATGGTTCAGAGGTAAAGAATTGGCATTGGCTATTGGATTAAACACTTCCACAGGACGTATTGGTACTGCTTTAGCAATGTTCACGCCCGTACCTCTTGTTAAGCTTACGGGAAACATAAGCACACCCGTATTGGTTGCATTGATTTTATTAGGCTTAGGCTTGATGGTATTTTTTCTATTTATTTTCCTGGATAAACGCTTGGATCATCAGGACAAAAACAATGGTGTACATCTGGAAGAAGAATTCAAATTTTCTGATGTAATATTCATAGCCGGAAATCGTGCATTTTGGTATATTACTGCACTCTGTGTATTGTTCTATTCCGCTGTAATGCCATTTATCAAATATGCAACCAATTTAATCATACAGAAATTTGAGATTTCAGACGAGTTTGCAGGATACATACCAGCACTGCTCCCATTTAGCGCTTTATTATTAACTCCGGTTTTTGGCAGTATTTACGACAAAAAAGGGAAGGGAGCAAGTATTATGATATTAGGTTCCATTATCCTGGTTGTTGTGCATCTGCTTTTCTCAATTCCATCATTAAACAGTCTATGGGTAGCGATAGCACTAGTCATCTTATTAGGAGTTGGATTTTCACTTGTACCATCAGCAATGTGGCCATCAGTAGCCAAGATTATACCAGAAAGCAAATTAGGAACAGCCTATGCGATGACCTTTTGGGTACAGAACTGGGGACTAATGGGTGTTCCTTTATTGATAGGCACTGTTTTAGACAAATACTGTATCACTGGAGTTATTCCCAAAGAAATTGACGGCAAAATAATGGACATTACACAATATAATTACACATTACCTATGTTGATATTTGCATTTTTTGGTGTTTTGGCTATCGTATTTGCAGTATTATTGAAAAAAGAAGATAGGATAAAAGGTTATGGTTTAGAGAAACCAAATAAAGAAAGGTAAATTAGTAAATAAAAAAGGTATGGACAATACATTGTTACAAGAAGTAATAGCCAAGGCTCAATCATGGTTGGATGGCAATTACAATGAAGAAACCAAAGCTGAAATCAAACGGTTATTGGATGCTGAGGACAAAACCGAACTTATAGAATCCTTTTACAGGGATTTAGAATTTGGAACTGGAGGTTTACGTGGGATTATGGGGGTTGGAACTAACCGTATGAATATTTATACAGTTGGTGCTGCAACGCAAGGATTAAGCAATTACTTGAAATCACAATTTTCAGGATTAGACCAGATTAGTGTAGTCATCGGACATGACTGCAGAAACAACAGTCGTTTGTTTGCTGAAATCTCAGCTAATATATTCACTGCAAATGGAATAAAAGTATACTTGTTTGAGGATTTAAGACCAACTCCGGAAATTTCATTTGCAATTCGCCATTTCGGCTGTCAAAGTGGCATTATATTGACCGCATCTCATAATCCAAAAGAGTATAACGGTTACAAAGCATATTGGAATGATGGTGCTCAAATGATAGCTCCACACGATGAAAATGTGATTTCTGAGGTAATGAAAATTACAGATGTAAATGACATACAATTTGAGGGAGTATCCTCTTTGATCGAAATCATTGGAGAAAAAGTAGATAAATTATACATTGATAAAATCCAATCCATTATTTTATCACCTGAAGCTATAGCCAACAATAAGGATTTGAAAATTGTCTATACACCCATCCACGGCACAGGAGTAAAAATTGTACCTTCAGCTCTTAAAGCTGCAGGATTTGAAAACATTATCAACGTTCCTGAACAGGATGTAGTTAGCGGTAACTTTCCAACTGTACATTCTCCAAACCCTGAAGAATCTGCGGCTTTGGATATGGCGATTCAAAAAGCAAAATCAGTTGATGCAGACATAGTAATGGCTACCGATCCAGACTCCGACCGTATGGGGATTGCTATTAAAGACGACAAGGGAGAATGGATACTTGTCAATGGTAATCAGACTGCCCTTCTTTTCATTTACTATTTGGTTCGCCGTTGGAAAGAAACGGGTAAAGTTGAAGGTAAGGAGTATGTAGTAAAAACTATTGTAACAACGGAAATCATCAAACAAATAGCAGAACAGAACCAGATTGAATGTTATGACTGTTATACAGGTTTCAAATGGATTGCAGCAGTAATGCGTGAGAATGAAGGCATCAAAACCTATATAGGTGGTGGTGAAGAAAGTTATGGATTTTTACCAGAAACATTTGTGCGAGACAAGGATGCAGTATCGTCCTGTGTATTAATGGCTGAAATCGTAGCTTGGGCAAAAGAGAACGGAAAAACTTTATTTGAAGTATTACAAGATGTTTATCTTGAATATGGCTTTGGAAAAGAAAAAGGAATTTCAGTGGTCAGAAAAGGTAAAAGTGGAGCTGAAGAAATTGCGCAAATTATGAGTGATTTCAGAAACAACCCTCCCAAAGAGCTAGCTGGTTCACCAATCAAAATCATCAAAGATTACAAAACACTGAAAATGACTAATGTGAGCACTGGCATTTTAAGTGATTTGGATATGCCTGCAACTTCAAATGTACTTCAATATTTCACAGAAGACGGAACTAAAATTTCGGTTCGTCCTTCAGGAACAGAACCAAAAATTAAATTCTATATTGAAGTTAGAGGTGAAATGAAAACACGAGAAGAATACGCTCAAGCAGATGCAGCTGCGAATTCTAAAATTGAAGCAGCTCGTGCGTCTTTAGGAGTATAATTCAGTCGCACAAAGCATATAAATCTCCCCGAGGATTCACCCATATAATGGAAACCGGGGAGATTTTTGTATTTCTCACCTCGGGTGGACCAAAAACAAGGTCATCCAGTCCATAATCTCTAGAAGCACTTAGTAATAAACAATCGTATTTATTTTCTGTCATACGAACAGCTTCTCTATCCACTTTAAAACTATCCATTTGGGCATTCACAACATCGCAATTCACATTTAATTTCGCAAGCATCTCTATAATCTGAAGCGAATGACTTTGAGCTCTACTTCCATAATCATTGGCTTTCAAGAGGGTTATTGATGTTTTGCAAAATCGTGCTAAAGCACTGGCATATTGCGCCTTTCCTTTTTCTTCAACTAAAAAATGAACAGGCATCAACAGATGTTCAAATTTCAGTTGATTGATATCATTAAAGCAAAGCAAATAGGGAATTCGTAGTTCACGACAATTCTCAAAAACTTTCAGCAATAAACCCGATTTTTTATTCGCAAGGTGGATAAATAAAAAATTAGCTTCATTTTCCATACAGGAAATAGCTATCTCCTGCAATTCATTAATTTCTATTGATTTGAATGGTAAAGACAATTTATTGGCAAATGCTTCAATTGAACTGCTAATTGAAGTTTGAAAGCCGGATTTATATGAAATTGCAAGAACCATTATTCTTTGTAATAAATACGTTTTACCCTACGAGAAACATTAGTCAAAATTTCGTAGGGGATAGTACCCAACATTTGTGCAATCTCAGATATAGTGATGTGATCTCCAAAAATTTCCACTGAATCACCTGCTTTGGCATCTATACCTGTAATGTCTACTGCAGTTAGGTCCATCGAAATATTTCCAATAATTTTAGCACGGGAACCATTCACATATACTTGTCCAATGCCATTACTCAAGCGTCGATTGTAACCATCCGCATACCCTATGGGTAAAATCGCGATTCTCTTTGGGGATTCAACTATTCCTTTTCTACTGTAGCCCACAGTTTCACCAGCTTGCACATCTTTAACTTGTAAGATTACAGTTTTGAGCGTACAAACTTGCGGAAGATTATGATTATTTAATGCAGAAATTCCATAATGACCTATACCCAAACGAACCATATCAAATTGATATTTAGCAAATCTTTCGGTTCCAGCTGAATTGAGAATATGCTTCATAAAAGGATAGGCAAGCTTAGATTCAAATATTGATACTGCTTCCAAGTACAAATTAACCTGTTGCTCAGTGAAAGCATCCAATTCTGACGAGTCGGCTGCAGCCAGATGTGAAAAAATGGATTTAACTCTAACCTTATCCTGTAGTATCAAAAAATCAACCAAAGCATCAAGTTCGGAAGGATTAAAACCTAGCCTATGCATTCCAGTATCAAGTTTTAGATGAATTGGATAGTTATGTAAACCAGCTTTTGTAACTGAATTGACGAAATCATTGAGTAATTCAAAACTATAAATCTCAGGTTCCAAATTAAAATCAAACAAGGTAGACAAGCTAGCCTGTTCAGGATTCATAACCACTATTGGCAAGGATATTCCCTCTTTTCTCAGTTCAACTCCCTCGTCAGCTACAGCAACCGCTAAATAGTCACAACCCGCATGCTGCAAGGTTTTGGCAATTTCAACCGAACCACTACCATAAGCAAAAGCTTTGACCATGCACATAACTTTTGTCTGCGTGTCAATCAATGATTTGAAATAATTAAAATTCGAAACCAATGCATCCAGATTCACATCGAGAGTTGTTTCATGTTTCCGCAACGATATAGCATCAGCAACAAATTCAAAACCATATTTTCTTGACCCTTTCACCAAGATAGCCTCGTTTTTCACTTGGTTAAGGATACGTGAATTCAACAAAGAATTTGTATCTATAAAAAAATGAGCATTCATTTGACTGAATTCGTCTTGATATTTTGAAATCTCTACACCCACACCGATAATTTTTTCTACCGCTCTGGATTTCAATAATTCAGAAAGGTATTTATAGAGGTCTCTACCAGACCTACTGCCTTGAAGCACATCAGACAAAACAACAGTTCTACTCAAGTTCTTATCTATTGCTTTTTGATTTAAATAATCCAATGCAATGATAATAGAATCTAAATCTGAACTATAACTGTCATTGATGACTATACTACCCTGAATTCCTTCATTAAGTTCTAGTCTCATTGCAACTGGTTCGAGACTCGCTATTCTTTGGGATATCTGTTCTGTATTGTAATCAAGAAGAAGTAAAAGTGTGATGCAATTAAGAATATTATCAATTGAAGCCTTATCTGTAAAAGGTACTGAAAAACTGAACTCAGAATCATCGCTTTTCAAATACAGAGAGGAAGATTCTGAATTCTTTTTCACATTTAGAACCCTCAAATAATTAAATTCTGATCTTCCCCAGGTAACCAACATTTCAGGTTCCAGCTCTGAGCGAACAATATCATCAAGCAATAGATCATCCGAACAATAAATAATTTTTTCAGATCGACTAAAAAGTTTTAGTTTCTCAACACATTTCTCTCTTAAATTATTGAAATTTTCTTGATGCGCATCTCCTAAGTGCGTAAATATCCCAATTTGAGGACGAATTATAGTTTCTAAATTAAGCATTTCATCTGGCTTGGAGATACCAGCTTCAAAAATCCCTAAATTAATTGAACTATCGAGATTCCATACCGAGAGGGGAACTCCAATTTGAGAATTATAACTACGGGGAGATCTACAAATCGTATAATCCTCTTGTAGGAGTTGAAACAACCATTCTTTGACTATGGTCTTTCCATTACTACCAGTAATTGCAATTACAGGTATATTAAATTTGGAACGATGGCATGCAACTATCTCTTGCAAAGCTTTTAAAGTATCATCCACTTTAAAGAATACCGCATCCTTGAATTTATCATCCGAAATAAAATTCTTGTCAACCACAAAGTAACGAAGTTGTTTAGAATACAAATCAGAAATAAATTTGTGACCATCGTTTTTAACTGTCTTAATAGCAAAAAACACACTTTCCTGTGGAAAAGAAAGTGTGCGACTATCTGTAAGCAAGTGATTTATTTCCACTTGAGAATCCAAATTTGGATATCCTACACATCTAGCTAATTCAGACAATTGCATCATATCATTGTTGTTTGGCCTTGAAGGCTAATGCATACATTTTAATTTGTTTAATCATTGCCAACAAACCATTTGATCTGGTTGGCGACAAATGTTCTTTCAAACCTATTTGATCAACAAAAAACAAATCAGCATTCAGAATTTCATCTGGTGTACGGTTGGAGAAAACTTGCAACAACAAGGAGACAATACCTTTAACCAGGATTGCATCACTTTCAGCTTTGTATTGTACCTGTCCGTCGATTAAATCTGCATGCAACCACACACGACTTTGGCAACCCTCTATAATATTTTGCTGTATTTTGTATTTTTCCTCTATTGGTTCCAATGAATTACCCATATCGATGAGTAAAGAATATTTATCCATCCAATCTTCAAACTGACTGAACTCCTCTACTATATTTTCTTGAATTTCTGCTATAGTCATAATTGTTTTTTTAAGATAACATAGAAACTACTCTTTTGAGTGATTCTATAAATACATCAATTTCTTCTTTCGTGTTGTAGAACGAAAAAGAAGCCCGAACTGTTCCGGGTATTTGTAAAAAATCCATCAAGGGTTGGGCACAATGGTGTCCTGTTCGTACAGCTATGCCCAATTTATCCAATAGCATACCCATATCGTAGGGATGAATATTTCCTACCAAGAAAGACAAGACTGCACTTTTGTGAGCAGCAGTTCCTATAATTCGAACTCCCTCAATCTCATTTATTTTCTCTGTCGCATATTCAAGCAGTTCCATTTCCCAGGACTCAATCTCCTCAAGTCCGATGGCACTGACATATTTTAAAGCTTCAGCTAAAGCAGTAGACCCAACATAATCAGGAGTACCCGCTTCAAATTTGAATGGCAAAACATTGTAAGTGGTTTTTTCAAAACTGACCTTGTCAATCATTTCCCCCCCACCTTGGTAAGGAGGCATAACATTTAACAAATCAGACTTGCCATACAACACTCCTATACCCGTAGGTGCATAAATTTTATGACCAGAGAAAACATAAAAATCAGCATCCAAGTCTTGAACATCCACTTTTATGTGAGGAACAGACTGAGCTCCATCGATTAACACTTTTGCACCTACTGCATGAGCCATATCTATGACATCCTTCACAGGATTGATTGTACCTAGCACATTAGACACATGTGCAATTGAAACCATTTTCACTTTCGGATTCAACATTTGCTCATAGGCACTCATATCCAGTTCACCATTAGGAAGAATAGGTATGACCTTCAATTGCAATCCCTTCCGATCGCAAAGCATTTGCCATGGAACTATATTTGAATGGTGTTCCAAGGTAGAAACTATAATTTGATCACCTTGATTACAAAATGCATCACCAAAAGAATTTGCGACAAGATTGATTGCCTCTGTTGTGCCACGTGTAAAGAGAATTTCTTCACTTTTGGACGCATTCAAAAATTCAGCCACTACATTTCGAGCACCTTCATGTGCCATAGTTGCTTGTTGACTCAGAAAATGCACTCCTCTATGTATATTGGCATTGCAATGCCTGTACATATATTCGATTTGATCAAGAACTACTTTTGGCTTCTGAGTTGTAGCACCATTATCAAAGTAAATCAAAGGCTTTTTATATACTTTTTCCTCCAATATTGGAAAATCAGCCCTGATTTTATTTAGAGTATCTTGGTTCATATTTTAATTTTGAGATACAAATGTAAGATTTTTTTGAGAGTCAATCTTGTATTTTCCCTTTTTTAACCAATACAAATTCAACAAATGTGAAAAAAAATTGTAATTTTGTTCGGTTTTTCCCATATTCCGCTCAAAAAACAACGACAAAAGAATGAACAAACTGAATTTCCAAAGAATTTCTCCTCATGTTGCAGCTGTAGTTATCTTTATAACACTTGCTTTCGGATACATGAAACCTGTCATGGATGGTAAAACATTGATGGCACATGATACTGAAAGCTGGAAATCAATGGCCAAAGAAACTGTTGATTTCAACAAGGCAAATGACGAGCCCACTTTATGGTCAAATTCCATGTTTGGTGGTATGCCGAACTATCAGATTTCGATGAATCAACCAAACAATTTGATGAAATATATTGAGCAAATTGTTTTGCTGTTCCCCACTGCAGTTTATAATCTGATACTGTATTTCATTGGATTCTACATACTATTATTGACATTTAAGGTCAACCCATGGCTTGCACTTATTGGCTCCATAGCCTTTACTTTTGCATCCTATAATCTAATTATTATTGCAGCAGGTCACAACTCCAAAGCCATTACTATTGCATACATGGCTCCTTTAATTGGGGCAGTATTCTCTACTTTCAGAGGAAATAAAATTGCAGGTGGACTTTTGACAACTTTGTTTCTGAGTTTGGCTATACGTGCTAACCATATTCAGATCCTGTACTACACCTTGATTATTTTATTGATCTTTGGGATTGTAGAACTAGTATACAGCATCAAAGAGAAAGCTATTGCAACTTTTTTAAAATCTACAGGCACTGTAATCCTTGCATTAGTTTTAGCACTAGGGATGAATAGTACTGCCTTGTTCACTACCTATGAATACGGTAAATACACTATGCGAGGTGACTCGAACGGACTAACATCCGACACCGAGAGTTCTCAAAAAGGATTAAACAAGGATTATATCACCCAATGGAGTTATGGAGTAGACGAGACCATGACTTTATTGATTCCAAACTTCAAAGGAGGCTCTAGTTCAGGTGTATTGGGTTCTGACAGTAAAACTGCTCAGGAAATCAAACGTAGTTTCAACGTTCCAAATTTGGAGAAGACTATGGAAACATACCCCCTTCCATTGTATTGGGGAACACAACCATTCACATCCGGACCAGTTTATCTGGGTGCTATTGTTATTTTCTTGTTTGTCTTTTCTCTATTCATTTTAGATAAAAAAACATTATGGTGGATGATTCCTACTATCTTGTTGACTTTAATGCTTTCGTGGGGAAAAAACTTCATGTGGTTTACTGACATGTTTATTGAGCATGTACCACTTTATGCCAAATTCAGAACAGTTTCCATGACACTTGTTGCCACTGGTTTTGGGATAACATTGATGGCACTACTAGCTTTGAAAGAAGTATTTCAAGCAACAACTGACTTGAAAAACTTCATTAAACCTTTAATCATTTCAGGAGCCATCACTGCAGGTATAAGTTTGATTTATGCCTTAATTCCATCATTAGCTGGCAACTTTAGTTCAGAAGCAGATGCACAATTCAGTGGAAATATGGCGTTTTTGTTAGACACTTTACCACAAGACAGGGCAGACATGTTGCGTTCCGATGCATTTAGATCTGCATTGTTCATTTTAGCAGCATTTGCACTTTTATGGTTTTATTTGAATAATAAGGTTAAAAGAAGTTTGACTTTGGCAGTACTTGGAATATTGATTTTATTGGATTTGGTACCAGTAGCAAAAAGATATTTAAATGACAGTAATTTCGAACTCAAGAAAAAAATAGAGCTTACTGTACAAGCAACTCCAGCAGATGAATTTATTTTACAAGACCAAACGCAATTCAGAGTATTAAACGCTACGGTTAATATATTCAACGACGCATCGCCATCTTATTTTCACAAAAACATAGGTGGATATCATGCAGCTAAGTTGCGCAGGTATCAAGAATTGATCAACGCGCATATACAGCCTGAAATTGGTCAACTATTCGGAGCATTCAACAATGCAAAATCCTTTGAAGATATAGCACCAATATTCGATTCATTGGGTGTTTTGAATATGTTGAATATGAAATATGTAATCTACAACAAAGATGCATCCCCTTTACTTAATACCAAGGCAAATGGAAATGTTTGGTTCGTAGATAATATTCGAATAGCACAGAATGCTGATGAAGAAATGAGCTTATTAGCCAAGATTGACACAAAAAACACTTTAGTTGTAGATAAAGAGTTTAGTGAACAATTAAACACGAAACTGACAAAGGACAGCACAGCTAAAATTGAATTGACATCATACAAACCAAATCATTTGGTATATAATTTCAACTCTAGCACAGATCAAACAGTAGTATTTTCTGAGATTTACTATGATAAAGGATGGAATGCTTATATTGATGGAAAACAAGCACCTTATTTCAGAGCAAATTATTTGCTGCGTGCTATGAATTTGAAAGCAGGAAATTACGCAGTTGAATTTAAATTTGAGCCTAAATCATATCGATTGGGCAATCAGATTGCTTTAATTTCCTCCATCATATTTATCTTAGCCACACTTATTTTCATTTATTTCAAATCAAAAACAAAGAAAGAATAATGGCCACAGGAAGTTCAAAAGGAAAATATTCCATTCAAAATATCAATGTAATATCAACGATAAGTATGTCATTGGTTTTGTATCTGGTAGGAACTGTTGTTTTCATACTATTTGCAGCCAGAGAAACTGCTACAGAAATTAAAGAGAACATAAATTTATCACTGATTCTAGACGATAAAACACCGGATGCAACCGTAAAAAGAATTGAGCAATATTTAATAAATTCTGGATATGCAAAATCATGCAAGCACATCTCCAAAGAAGAAGCATTAAAAGAACACATAGCAGCCATGGGAGAGAATCCAGAAGAATTTCTGGGTTACAATCCGCTGATGGCATCTTTGGAAGTTAAATTGAATGCACATTATACACATCCAGACAGTGTAAGCTCTTTAGAAAGCAAGTTGAAGATATTTGAAAACATTGAACGAGTTGCATATCAAAAGGACATCGTTTCGATGGTTAATGACAATATCAAAAGTGTCAGTTTATTATTGATTACACTTGCAGGTATTCTACTAATCATATCCTTCACCTTGATCAACAACACTATTAAGGTATCGATATATTCAAACAGATTTCTAATAAATACTATGAAATTAGTAGGAGCTACAGCCTGGTTTATTCGCAAACCTTATATTCGTAGAGGAATGAGCAATGGTTTCTTTGCAGCAGTAATAGCATTATTAATATTACTGGGCACATCCACTTATATGCAACATGAGTTCAGTATGAACTTCTTGAAACTCAGTCCGAGTACAATCTTCTATGTAGTTAGTATCGTTATTTTTACCGGAGTATTACTAACAGGAATATCCTCCTATATTTCAGTTGGAAGATATTTAAAAATGAGAACAAATGAAATGTATTTTGTATAAAAAATAAACATCCTATGGAAAGTCAAAAAAAATTCACTTTAGCAAAAACAAATCTTATCTTGATAGCGATAGGATTTATTATTACAGTTATAGGCTTTATCTTAATGACTGGATCAGGAACTGACACTGCTTTTAATCCAGATATTTTCAGTCCACGAAGAATAACTTACGGCCCAATGATAGCATTGTTTGGATTTGTATTTATCATCTTCGCCATTGTTTTCAAGCCTAAATCTAAATGAGCTTACTAGAAACTATAATTATTGCCATAGTAGAAGGACTTACTGAATATTTACCAGTATCTTCTACCGGACATATGATAATTACGCAAAAATTATTGAACGTTGAAAGTACTGAGTTTGTAAAAGCATTTACAATCAACATACAATTGGGTGCAATTTTATCCGTAATCGTATTGTATTGGAAGAAGTTTGTACAAGGTATAGACTTTTACTGGAAGTTACTGATAGCATTTTTACCAGCAGCAGTCATTGGATTGTTACTTGGAGACTTTATCGATTTGTTACTAGAAAATGTGTTGGTTGTCTCAATCATGCTGGTATTGGGTGGGATTTTAATGTTGTTTGTAGACAAGTGGTTCAACAATGAAAGAAAAAATCAAAGTATAGGTGCAAACAGAGCCCTTAAAATTGGTTTTTACCAGACCATAGCCATGATACCTGGGGTTTCACGCTCAATGGCCACAATAGTGGGGGGTATGGCAACGGGATTAAGTCGTAAAAATGCAGCAGAATTTTCATTCTTTTTGGCAGTTCCAACAATGGCAGCAGCATCTGGATACAAATTATTTAAATTAATAAAAGAACCAGGTGGAGTGCAGATATTGACTGATAATTTATCCACCTTACTTATCGGGAATGCAGTTGCCTTTCTAGTTGCAATGATAGCAATCAAATTTTTCATCAACTTTTTAACTAAATATGGTTTTAAAGCATTTGGATGGTACAGAATTGTATTGGGTGGAATTATCTTATTATTAATTGCTTTTGGAGTAGATTTAAGCATTATTTAAAGCTTTGAGCGCAAAGCAATATCGTATATGAATTTTATAGAAGGAGAAGTATTGTATCTATACAAGCCATTGAATTGGACATCTTTTCAATTGGTAAACAGGATCCGATGGAAAATCAAAAAATCCCTCAAGGTTAAAAACATAAAAGTAGGTCATGCAGGCACATTAGATCCATTGGCAACTGGAGTGATGATACTATGTACTGGAAAGAAAACAAAAATGATTGAAAGTTTTCAATATCAAACCAAAGAGTATATTGCAACTTTACAATTAGGAGCTACAACACCTTGTTTTGACCAGGAATTACCAATTGACGCTAGTTTTCCCATTGATCATATCAACAGAGATTTGATAGACAAAGTAATTCCCACATTTACAGGTGAGATATGGCAAGTACCTCCAGTATATTCAGCGGTTAAAGTTGATGGAAAAAGAGCATACGATTATGCACGCGAAGGACAGGAAATTGAACTAAAACCAAAGTTATTGGTTATTGATGAAATTGAAGTTCTGGAATATGAAGGCACAACTCTAAAAATACGAGTTGTATGCAGTAAAGGCACCTATATAAGAGCCTTAGCAAGAGACATTGGTTTAGCATTGAATAGTGGTGCACATCTCATTGGTCTAGAACGCACCAAAATAGGAGCTGTAAATTTAGAACACTGTATGAGCATTGAAAGCTGCTTGGATCTGATTGAAGAAGAAATAAAAAAGAATAATAATCCAGAGATTTAAATATCAAAGGTAAATGATAACAAAATGAAATTATCAAAATTCAAATTTAAATTGCCTGAAGAGTTGATTGCACAACATCCAAGCAGGCATAGAGATGAATCTCGTTTAATGGTATTGAATCGCAAAACGGGAGAGATTGAGCACAAAGTTTTCAAAGATGTATTGAACTATTTCGACGAGAAAGACTTGTTTGTATTTAATGACACTAAGGTTTTTCCAGCCAGAATGTATGGAAACAAGGAAAAAACCGGCGCCCAAATTGAAGTTTTCTTGTTAAGAGAATTAAATCAGGAAATGAGGCTTTGGGATGTTTTGGTAGAACCTGCACGTAAAATAAGAATTGGAAATAAATTATATTTTGGGGAAGATGACTCTCTAGTTGCCGAGGTCATTGACAACACTACATCAAGGGGACGTACACTCCGTTTTTTATTTGACGGCACACATGAGGAATTCAAAAAAGCATTGTTTAATTTAGGTGAAACTCCGCTACCAAAAGACATAAAACGTCCAGTTGAGGAAGAAGATGCTGATCGATTTCAAACTATTTTTGCCAAGAAAGAAGGAGCAGTATCTGTACCCGCTGCTGGTACCCACTTCAGTCGTGAATTAATGAAAAGAATGGAAATCAAGGGTGTTGAAAGTGCCTTTGTAACATCACACATGAGCTTGGGTAATTTCCGTGAAATCGACGTAGAAGATCTTACCAAGCACAAGATGGATTCTGAACAAATGGAGATAAATGAAGAAGCAGTAGAAATAATCAATGCTGCACGTGACAGAAACAGCAAAATATGTGCAGTTGGTGTTACTGTAATGAGAGCTTTGGAGACGGTTGTAGGAACAGAAGGAAAAGTAAAACCATACGAAGGTTGGACCAATAAATTCATATTCCCACCTTACAATTTCACTTCTGCAAATGCAATGATTACCAATTTTCATCTACCCTACTCCACTTTATTGATGGTAGCAGCAGCTTTTGGCAATTATGATTTCGTAATGAAGGCATACGAAGTAGCTATCGAAGAGAAATACAGATTTGGAGTGTATGGAGATGCAATGCTGATTATTTGACAATCCTTATAATAAAAAAAAGAGGCATAAGCCTCTTTTTTTTATACTGTCAAAATTTCCTTTTCTTTAGCTGCATATATATCATCTACTTTTTTGATGTATTTATCATGTAGCTTCTGAACATCAGCTTCAGCATCTTTTTCCATATCTTCAGGAAGTCCATCTTTAACGAGTTTTTTCAATTTCTCATTAGCATCACGACGCGCATTACGAATCGAAATCTTAGCTTCTTCCGCTTCTTGTTTAGCCTGTTTAGCAAGTTGTTTACGTCGTTCTTCTGTAAGTGGTGGAATAGACAAACGAATTTGCTCCCCATTATTCATGGGAGTGATACCCACATCAGAATTAAGAATTTGTCTTTCAATCTCCCCTATCAATGCCTTTTCCCATGGTTGAATGGTAATTGTTTTCGCGTCAGGAGTAGTAACAGTTGCTACGTTAGCTAAAGGCACATGTGAGCCATAATATTCAACACGAATACCGTCCAGAATTCGAGGATTCGCTTTACCCGCGCGTATATGTGCCAAGGCTTCGTCTAGAAACAACAAAGCACCTTCCATATTTTCTTCTGCATGTGCAAAAATTGGCTTAATGTCTTGCATATTATATTAATTTAAATTTTTACTAAAGTACCTATATTTTCACCTGACATAACTTTTATAAGATTACCGGGTGTATCCATATCAAAAACGTAGATTGGCATATTATTCTCCTTACACATAGTAGTAGCTGTAAGATCCATTACTTTCAGGTTGCGGTTGTAAATTTCATCATAAGAGATTTCATCAAATTTAACTGCTGCAGGATCTTTCTCCGGATCAGCCGTATAAATACCGTCAACACGTGTACCTTTCAACATTACATCTGCTTCTATCTCAATAGCCCTAAGTGCAGAACCAGTATCAGTCGTAAAGTAAGGATTTCCGGTTCCTGCTGAAAGAATGACCACCTCCCCTTGATTCAATCGTGAAATTGCGGTTTGTTTACGATAAAACTCTCCAATAGGTTCCATTCGAATAGCTGTCAACACACTTGATTTCACACCTTTAGACAACAAAGCGGAATTCAATGCCAAACTATTAATTACTGTAGCCAACATACCCATCTGGTCACCAGAAACTCGATCAAATCCTTTGGACGTGCCACTTAATCCACGAAAGATATTACCGCCACCTATCACAATGCCCACTTGAACACCTGATTTTGCAATTGCGGCAATTTCGTCTGCATATTCATTAAGTCTGGTTTCATCTATCCCATAGGCTTTACCACCCATCAGAGATTCACCGCTCAATTTGAGTAAAATACGTTTAAATTTTGGCATAAACAGGTTTTTTATTGACACAAAATTACACAATTTCAAATGAACTTCCAAAAGAAGCAAATTTTAATCTGAAATAAAAAAATGCTTTCTATAGCACCTTAAAATCATATTTTTGTTTGCATATTCAGTGAAAAAGTATATATTTGCACACATATATTTTTTTTGTGCAAGAAAATTTACAACAATCTTAATTTAAAAATTTCATATGAATCCTAAAGTTATCAGTAGTTATGCCGATTTCGAACAATATATTGGACAGGAAATAGGTGTATCAGATTACCTTACAGTAAGTCAAGAAATGATTAATATGTTTGCTGATGCAACCTTAGACCATCAATGGATACATGTTGATGTCGAAAAGTGTAAAACTGAAAGTCCATTCAAATCAACTATAGCTCATGGTTATTTAACTATGTCATTACTACCCTATCTTTGGGAACAAATAGTGGATGTTCAAAATTCACGACTCACGGTCAACTATGGAATTGAAAAATTAAAATTCGGTCAGGCAGTGCTTGTTGGTAGTGAAGTAAGAGTAAGAACAAAATTGGTGAGCTTGGTTAACTTAAGAGGAACAACTAAAGCTGAAATCAATGCTGTGTTGGAAATTAAAGACCAGAAAAAACCTGCATATGAAGCGAATATTGTATTCCTTTATCATTTCGTTGAATAATATTGAACTTGTCAATATATACTAAGCTTAGGACAGTAATTCAGTTACTGTCCTATTTTTTTAGGCAACTCTGACAAATTGTCTGCAATTTTGGCAGAAACACTTTGAGAATTCCCGATGGCATATGCTTTGATTAAACCGAGTACAACAAATTAGAAAAGTTTAAAATTTACAAGTATACAATTATGGGAAAAATTATTGGAATCGACTTAGGAACAACAAACTCTTGTGTTTCTGTAATGGAAGGTAACGAACCAATCGTTATTTCAAACAGTGAAGGAAAACGTACGACACCTTCAGTAATCGGATTTGTGGATGGTGGTGAACGAAAAGTAGGTGATCCTGCAAAACGTCAAGCAATCACCAACCCAACAAAAACCGTATTCTCTATCAAACGCTTCATGGGTGAGTCTTATGATCGTTGCTCAAAAGAAATATCTCGCGTACCTTACAAAGTAGCTAAAGGAGACAACAACACTCCACGTGTAGATATTGATGGTAGACTTTTTACTCCACAGGAAATTTCAGCAATCATTTTGCAAAAAATGAAAAAAACAGCAGAAGAATACCTTGGGGCTGAAGTAACAGATGCTGTGATTACAGTACCCGCTTATTTCAATGACTCACAACGTCAGGCAACAAAAGAAGCTGGAGAAATTGCAGGTTTGAATGTGCGTCGTATTATCAACGAACCAACTGCTGCCGCATTGGCATATGGATTGGACAAAACCAATCACGATATGAAAATCGTGGTATTTGACTGTGGTGGTGGAACACATGACGTATCAGTTCTGGAGTTAGGTGATGGTGTATTTGAAGTAAAATCAACTGACGGAGACACTCATTTGGGTGGAGACGACTTTGACCAAAGAATCATTGAATGGTTGGTACAAGAATTCAATGATGAAAATGGTGGCATCGATCTTAGTAAAGATCCTATGGCCTTACAACGATTGAAAGAAGCTGCTGAAAAAGCAAAAATTGAGCTTTCAAACACATCTTCTTCAGAAATCAACTTACCTTATATCATGCCAGTAGATGGTATTCCTCGTCACTTGGTACGTACAATTACTCGTGCAAAATTTGAGCAATTGGTAGATGATTTAATTCAAAGAACCATAGATCCATGTCGTTCTGCTTTGAAAAATGCAGGTATGAGCACTAGTGATATTGACGAAATCATATTGGTTGGTGGATCTACTCGTATTCCAGCAATACAAGCTGCAGTTGAGAAATTCTTTGGTAAATCACCTTCTAAAGGAGTAAATCCGGATGAAGTTGTTGCAGTAGGTGCGGCTATTCAAGGTGGTGTGCTTTCAGGGGATGTAAAAGATGTATTATTGTTGGACGTAACCCCTCTTTCACTAGGTATTGAAACTATGGGTGGTGTAATGACTAAATTGATAGAAGCCAACACAACAATTCCAACTAAAAAATCGGAAACATTTACTACTGCAGCAGACAATCAACCTTCAGTTGAGATTCATGTTATTCAAGGCGAACGCCCTATGGCTAACCAAAATAAATCATTGGGACGTTTCCACTTGGATGGAATTATGCCAGCTCGTCGAGGAGAACCACAAATTGAAGTTGCATTCGACATTGATGCAAATGGTATCTTACATGTACATGCAAAAGACAAAGCAACCAACAAAGAACAATCCATTCGTATTGAAGCTAGCTCTGGTTTGAGTGATGCTGAAATCAAAAGAATGCGCGACGAAGCAGCTGCAAATGCAGAATCTGATGCTAAAGAGAAAGAAAAGATTGACAAATTGAACCAAGCAGACTCTTTGATTTTCCAAACTGAAAAACAATTGAGCGAATTGGGTGATAAAATCTCAGCAGATAAGAAAGCTCCAGTTGAAGCTGCATTAGCAAAATTGAAAGATGCCCACAAAGCACAGGATGTTGCTGCAATCGATACTGCAACAAATGAATTGAACACAGCTTTCCAAGCTATCAGCCAGGAAATGTACAATGCTCAAAACGCTCAACAGGGTGGTCAAGCGGGTCCTCAAGACTTTGGCGGACAACAAGGTGGTGCTCAACAAGGCAGCAGTCAACAAGGTGATGTAACCGACGTTGATTTTGAAGAAGTGAAATAATTAGTTTTTAACATAAAAAAACCGTTTCAGATAATCCTGAAACGGTTTTTTTTATTAACTAGAGTATGCAATTTCCTGCTCCTTAATAAGACTTCAAGGACAACTCTTTGGTTTGAAGACCTTCAACAATAGCCTTAAGTTTTATATTCCCAATTGATTTACTTTTAAGGATAACTTGCAGTTTACCCTTCCATGCTTTCCTCTGATTTGCAACATATAAATCTGAATCTTTTAGATTGGCATTTGACACAGCCACAATTATAGCCGGACCTTCGATACTGAATTTTACTTCGTCCTGTGCATTTGGCAATATAACTCCATTTGCATCTACCAAATCAACATCCACATATATCAAATCCTGACCGTCTGATTTTATTTCTTTTTTATCAGCTTGCATATTTATACCTGCTAAACTACCAGCAGTATATAAAACTTTACTTTCTATCTCTACTCCATTATTAACACCTACGGCCTTTAATTCACCTATGGAATAAGGAACTGAAAAAACTGCTTTGAATTCTTCGTTTATTGTTGTTGGCTTATCAGCTATCAATGAATCATTCAGATACAATCTCACATTAGAAAATTTGGAATAAACTTCAACTTCAATGTTTTCTCCCTCATACCCCGGCCATGTCCAGCTTTCCCAAGTAGGCCATACAGCCCACATTGTAGTTTTAATTTTGCCATTGGATGGATGGGGTTCACGAACAGCCATATAAAGCTTTTCAGTATCGTTGTATAATATATTGCGATAATGAGAGATTGGCTTTTGATTTCCCAGCAAATCTATATCTCCACAATATGCACCATGCCAAGGAAACAAATTACCAGACCAATGTTCACCATCAGGCTCACCAGGGTAGTAATAACGACCTATTCCCGACTCACCCAGGTAATCCATGGCAGTCCACACAAAATCACCGATAATATAATTGTGCTTTTTAACCAAATTCCAGCAAAAGAAAGCATCCTTTGGATAGGATTCTGTTTGTAGAATGATACGCGAAGGTACTCTTTCATGGTCCTTTTCAGCATGATGCAACTGATAATTATAACCTGCTATATCATGCTCTGCCATTAAAGAGTCATAGATTTCCCAAGTATTGTCCCAGGTTGTCATAGCAGAAGTAACAGGACGGCTTGGATCATTCTGTTTCACAGCATGCGAAAGCATTTTGGCAGTTTTCACAGCCTCTGGCGACTTTCGTTCGATAATTTCATTCCCTATACTCCACATAATTATTGATGGATGATTTCTATCCCTAAGCACCCAGGAATCCACATCGTGCTTCCACCATCTATCAAAAAGGATAGAATAATCATAGCTATTCTTACCTGATTTCCATCCATCAAAAATTTCATCAATAACCAATAGTCCAAGACTATCGCAGGCATTTAAGAAAGCTTCAGAAGGTGGATTATGAGAGGTGCGAACAGAATTGAAACCAGCTTGCTTCAACAACTTCACTTTTCTTACTTCAGCTTGATCAAAAGCAGCTGCACCTAAGGCACCATTGTCATGGTGCACACAACCGCCATTGAGCAACACTTTATGGCCATTCAATTCAAATCCCTTCTCTACAGAATATGAGATTGTTCTTACACCAAGAGGTTGTACGATTCTATCAATGATTTTTTTACTTTGTATTGCAGAAATTTCCACATTGTATAAATAAGGATTCTCATATGACCATAAAATTGGATCAGTTATTTTCAATTCAGTGATATTCTGAATACTATCTGTTAATCGTTTAGTAATATTCTTAGAAATTTTCTGTGTTACCAAATTACCTTTGGCATCAAAAATTTGCACTTGCAAATCAATTTTTCCTTTGGCTTTCTTAGGGTACATCAATTTAGACTCAACTTTTACGATAGACTCATCCTTATTTACCTTAGGTGTGGTTATATACAATCCCCAGTCTTGCAAATATGTTTCTTCAGTGACTTTCAACCAAACATTTCGGTATATACCAGAACCGGTATACCACCTACAATTCTTTTGTTGTGAATTGTCGACTTTCACGGCCAAAACATTCTGAGCACCATATTTGAGATGGGGCGTTAAATCTATTTCAAAAGAAGTATAACCATAGGGTTGAATACCTAAGGATTTGCCATTAACAAACAATTCTGCATTCATATACACACCTTCAAAGTAAATTGAAATCTTTTTAGATTGAAGATCGGTAGGAACAAAGAAAGTTTTGCGGTACCAAGCAGAACCAGTAGGAAAGAATCCACCATCACCTCCAGAAATAGCATCTCGTGCCGATTGACCTTCTATACTCCAATCGTGGGGCAAATCCAGTGAACGCCAGTTATTATCATTTAGTTCCGGTTTGGAATTTTCAGCATTATCTTCTTTCGAAAACTTCCACTCAGCATTGAACCTTGTTTTCCTATCCAGCTTACTTACATTGGCAGAAAAAACAAAACCAAAGCTTATTAAAATGCATAATGTTATTGTAAAAAAAAACTTTCTAGTCATATTGTAATAATTTTCACAAATATAACCAGAAAGTAATTTCTTTTAAGACATAGAAATCTCAATTAGGTGTATATCAAAATTTGACAAACCCACTTACACCTTCATCCGTTTGTACTATATAATATGCTGGTAAAAGATCACCTATATAATACTTTCCATCAATAGAATTCAGTTTTTTAATCAAGAGCCCTGAAGCAGAGTAAATAATGATGGACATTAGATGATCATCATCAATTTGAATATAGTCATTCGCAGGATTAGGATAAATTTGAATACCAATTTTCTTGTTTGATTTGACAATATCCATACCAGTAGAAGGATTGTACAATTGAGCAAACCAGCGTTGACAAGCATGATTGGTATTTGCTTTCAACTTTACTTGATAATCAATAGGAAAAGCAAATGGGATTTCAAAAATTTTATCTTGAACAGAAGGATAAATCATTAATCTTCCCTGAATGTCTTTGACAACTCTAAACTTTTGACTTACTACATCAGAGAAAATATTGTTGACGCGCAACAAATCTGCGCCAGCACTTTCTACATACATTGCAGAGTCTTCTACATTTCGAATAGTATATTCACCAGTACCCAGGGATTTAAAAATCCACTTTTGAGAATTCAAAAGACTATCTGCAGCATATTGCCACAAATACTGGTTCACCAATGGACTATGGTTTCTTACATCAAGGTTTTTGGATGTATGCGCATTTTTCAAAGTGTAAATACCATCCTCAACAAAATCAAAGGATAGTGTAGGCCACCCATCTGCACCCCACTTCAGAAATGCCAAGCCCAAGGTAGGCCCACCTTTGTAGTCGGCCTCAGCACTTGGATAATAACCATTGGGCGAGTAGTAATGGAAAGACACATAATCAACACCATTCTCACGATACAAACCAAAATGTCCAGGACCGTAATATCTATCATCAAGTCCTTTGGTATCATTGTGTCTAAACAGAACAGTACCACCACTTGCAGAACCAATCATCTTCAAAGGCTTGGAATATTTATCATAAAAGGGACCTGTAGGTTTAATGGATCGACCCATAACCATATAATAAGAACTTGCAATTCCATTGCAACAGCCACCCTTATTATAGACTAAATAATACAGACCATTTCTATAAAACATAGATGCACCCTCACCTTCACCATAACCGGTTCCAGTCCATGAGTTTGCAATAGAAGTTTTTGTACCCACAGGTTTACCACTTACTGTATCCACCTGAGTAACCATTATTCCCCCTTTATTAAAAGAGCCATAAACCATCCAGATTTTATTATCAGGTCCACGCATCAAGGCAGGGTCGATTGCATTCACATCCCAACCAGAACCTCCAGTTCTAAAATCCGGGCTATATAAACCCAGATCACCCATATCAACCCATGCATAGTCGGGACTCGAAGGATCCAAGGTTTTATTTGTCACACAACCAATACATGAATTCATAGAACCCCATACCGAACAAGAATAGTACAAATAATATTTGTTATTCATGTATATAATATCAGGCGCCCAAAAAAAGCCTTCAAACTGCCCGGTGGAATTTTTTGCATAATTTAGTATCCATGCAGGGAAATTTCCATTTTGAAAGGGAGAAGGACCATCGGTCCAACTTACCATATCTGTTGAATATTTGGATGCTATACCATCACCCGTCATGAATGACCAATACTTACCAGCCTCTTTAATCATGGATGATGGATCATGTGCTCCAGCAGGCCAAGATTGAGATTTTATAGATAGAATGGAAAGTACAAGGAAGAAAAAGATGTATTTTAACTTGGACATGATGTGTTTCTTGAATTTATACTACAAAACTAATGAAAAGTACATTTATTCAATTGGAAATTATAATAATTGAGGTGCACAAAAATAGTTTAACCTATTTTTTCAAACAAATATCCACTGTATTTATTGCAAAATCCAAAAATACGTCGTATGTTTGCGACATAAAACATAAAGATGAAGAAAACAGAGAATTTCGATAAAAGTTTACAGGATTTAGCTGATTTTGGGCGACTGATTTCACACCCTGCCCGTCTTGCTATTTTGAAATATTTATCCGAAACAAAGACTTGTATTTCAGGAGATATATCCGATCATTTACCTTTGAGCAGAACCACTGTATCCCAACATTTAAAGGAATTAAGGGATATGGGGTTGATACATGGAGAAATTGATGGATTAAGAATTAATTACTGCTTATGCAGTAGCACGATAGAAGAGAAGCTAAAAAGTTTCGAGCAATTCTTTGAGAGCATCAAAGAGTCAGTAGTCCATTGTGAAACAAACTGTTAAACAACAACAAACAAAATAAATGAAAGTTTTAATTTTATGCACAGGCAATTCATGCCGCAGTCAAATGGCCCACGGTTGGCTACAATCCTTTGACAATAGAATAAAAGTTTATTCAGCAGGCACTCAAGCATCTGGCAAACTGAATCAAAAAGCAGTTGCTGCAATGAAAGAAGCTGGTTTGGATATAAGTAACCACACTTCTGATTCCGTTGAGAAATATCTGGATGAAGAATGGGATTATGTAATAACAGTTTGTGGAGGAGCCAATGAAACATGTCCAACATTTTTGGGAAAAGTAAACACTCGACTTCACATGGGATACGACGATCCAAGTCATGTAGTAGGTACAGATGAATTTATTTGGAGTGAATTTACACGTGTACGAGATGAAATCAAAGAAGGATTTTATCAATTATATATAGAAAAAATTCTACCGCAGTTAAACAAATAATAGAAATTCATTCAAATGAAGAATAACAGCAATTTGGTTCGAAAAGAAATGTCCTTTTTTGACCGGAACCTCACCCTATGGGTAGCACTCTGTATCGTTGCAGGTATAGCTATTGGAAAATTTATCCCAGCAATTCCTCAAATACTAGGGACCTATGAATATTCCAATGTATCTATCCCTATTGCCGTCTTGATTTGGGTAATGATTTTCCCTATGATGTTAAAAATCGATTTTAAAAGCATAGTGAATGCGTTGAAAATGCCTAAAGGCCTCACAGTTACATTAACTGTAAATTGGCTGATCAAGCCATTTACAATGTTTGGCATAGCTTGGTTATTTTTTTTCGTACTTTTCAAAACATTTCTACCAGCAGAAACAGCCAAAGAATATTTGGCTGGAGCAGTATTATTGGGTGCTGCACCCTGCACAGCTATGGTTTTCGTTTGGAGCCATTTGACCAAAGGCAATCCAGCATATACTTTAGTTCAGGTTGCAATTAATGATTTGATCATTTTAATTGCCTTTGTTCCTATTGTAAGTTTATTATTGGGTGTAAGTGGAATAAGTATCCCTTGGGACACTTTGTTCTTATCTGTCCTTTTGTTTGTCGTATTGCCGTTAATAGCCTCATATATAGTGCGCAACCTAGTAATCAAACAAAAAGGGAAAGAGTATTTTGAACAAGTATTTCTAAAGAAATTCAATGTAACCACAATTTCAGGTTTGTTATTAACCTTGATAATTATTTTTTCATTTCAAGGAGATAAGATATTATCCAATCCATTTAGTATCCTACTTATATCAATACCTTTAATAATTCAAACAATACTAATATTTTTCATTGCTTATAAATGGGCTGAAAAGTGGAAATTGCCACACAATATCGCAGCTCCAGCATCCTTAATTGGTGCAAGTAATTTTTTCGAACTATCAGTTGCAGTAGCCATTATTCTATTTGGAATGGATTCTGGAGCCACTTTAGCTACAGTGGTTGGTGTTTTGGTTGAAGTACCCGTCATGTTGAGTTTGGTTAACTATGCAAACAAAACCAAGTCTAGATTTATAGAATAGTTACATTACAAAAACTTAATTTATTCGTCATAATTTTGTTAACCATACAAATATGACACGATTAATTTTCAAGGGCGTGTTTTACGTCCTTTTTTTTATATTGGTTTCCTGTAATGAGGCCCCCAACATACCCATTGTATTTGAGGTTACCTCGAACACCAATGAATTAAATATTGACATTCCCAAAAATATGGAAGTCTACAAATGGGAAAATCATTGGTTGATATTGGCGCAAAAGGGGGACAGTTCAGAACTCATGAATTCTTTACGAAAGATATACCCCAGTTCAAATATCACGGTTTACAGTCAGCCATTCTATAGGCACGACATCACCCAACAATGTGAGCAATCCTATTCAAAGTCCTATAAGCGTTATATTTTCACAGCCAATTTAGTAGCAGATACTTCCATGCAAAATGCATATATGGAATATCACAAAAATCAAAGCAAAGAATGGCCTGAAATTGCTGAGGGTTTTTGTCGTGCTGAATTTCAACAATTACTGGTTTACAAACAAAACAGGCAGTTAATGTTGTTCATAGATATTCCTGGAGATAAAACACTGGATGAACTCAATCCTAAAACCACAGAAAACAACCCCCGGATGGAAGAATGGAATCAATTGATGTCATCCTATCAGGAAGGAATTAAAGATGCTCCCAAGGGACAAGTCTGGGTTGAATTTAAACGAATAAAAAATTAAAATGAAAGAACTAATACAGTTATCACAATTGGACTATATTGTGATAGGGATATATGTGGTTATATTGATTGCAGTTGCAGCCTTTGCAAGTTTTGGAAAAAAAAGTCACAATTTATTTCTGGCTGACAAGTCATTGGGTTGGTTTGCCATAGGATTGACCATGTGGGGGACCAATGTAGGTCCATCCATGTTGATTGCAAATGCATCCAGCGGATTTGAAAGCGGTATAGTAGCCGGCAACTTTTCATGGTATGCTTTTCCATTTATAATGCTTTTGGCATTTGTTTTTGCACCTCGTTATCTAGGCGCAGGAGTTATGACTCTTCCAGAATACATGGGAAAAAGATTTGGAAATACAACTCGTTTATATATTGCATGGTATTCAATAATAACCATTCTAATATCATGGTTAGGGCTTACACTTTTTTCAGGTGGTATTTTTATGGCACAAATCCTTGATCTTCCCTTGTGGCTTTGTATAGTAATCTTGGTTGGTGTATCTGCCACATTTACTATAGCCGGAGGCTTAAAAACCATTGCATACACCAATGTTTTTCAGATGTTATTATTAATTGCCGTATCCATCCTTTTGGTAGTAATGGCAATTCAGAAAATTGGCGGGCCAAGTGAAATTCTTCATTCCGTTCCTAAAGATTATTGGAAATTATTTCAGCCGATGGATGACAAAGATTTTCCATGGTTAGCCATTGTACTTGGTTATCCTATTATGGGAGTTTGGTTTTGGTGTACTGATCAATCAATGGTTCAATCTGTTTTAGGAGCCAAAAGCTTAAAACAAGGACAATATGGAGCAAATTTCACTGCCTGGTTAAAACTCATCGACATACCATTATTTATTCTACCTGGTATTTTAGCTTTTGTTTTACTACCTAACATTGGAAATTCCACAGATGCTTACTTAAAATTGGTTGAAGAAGTTTTCCCCACTGGCTTGTTGGGATTGGTTATTGTAGTAATGGCGGCAGCCTTGATTTCCACTATTGGATCCGCATTAAATTCTTTAAGTACTGTTTTCACCATGGACATCTACATAAAAAGGCACAATCCTAATGCAGGAGAAAAGGAAATAAAGTTTACAGGAAGAATGGTAATTCTAGTAGGTGCAATAATTTCCATTGCAATGGCCATTGGAATAACATTCATTCAAGGTTTAAGTTTCTTCAATGTTTTTCAGTCTGTCTTGGGTTTCATTGCCCCACCGATGTCAGTAGCGTTTCTACTTGCAGTATTATGGAAAAAAACATCAGAGAAAGCTGTCAATTTGGTTTTGTCTGCTGGAACTTTGTTTAGTATTACGACTGGCGTACTTTGGTATCAAAAAGTTGTCTTTGCTAATTTACATTTCTTATATGTATCGTTTATCATCTTTGTGATTCTTTCAATCTTTGCAATTCTAATCACTCTTTTAAAGCCAGATTATAGAACGAATGAATTAAGCTACAGAAAGGCTAGTATTTCAAGGGGAGTAATGGTTGGATGGAGCATTTTAATTGTCATCATGCTAGGACTCTATATTTTATTCAATTAACAGGTCAAACCACCTTAAGCTGACAATCAACAGGAAGAATTTCGATTGCAATCCTTCAAAAACAAAAAAGAGGCCTAAGCCTCTAAGAAGTGGAGATTACCGGACTCGAACCGGTCACCTCGACACTGCCAGTGTCGCGCTCTAGCCAGATGAGCTAAACCCCCTAAGAAATGATTTTGAAATTGCGCTGCAAAGATAGAAATAATATTCATTTCTATTGCATAATTTCAAGTATAGTAGTGAAGAATAATACTTCAGTTCCAAACTTCAACATCAAATCCTGTTGAAGTTTGGGTTCCATCATTTTCATCCATCTATCCAAATAGGCCACGCTATCTATCTTAAATTGCAATGAAAATGATTTCTCAGCACTGGTCTCATTAGATAGTACCCTTGCTAACTGCATATCCTTGAATGCTTTATCGTTCATCACATTTGGGATATGGGTTTCTTTCACCCAAACCAACCATTGATCAAAAATATCATTGCCAACCAAGAAGGTAGTATTGTAAATGTACATATTATTTAAATTTTGAATGATCAAGTCTTTTTTATTTTATCTTGATTTTTATTAACGAAATCCTTCCATCCTGAATATTTCACATCACTTAGAGGTCGGCCAATTTGCAAATAATGACAATAGGCAGCAGCCAAACCATCCGTAGCATCAAGTTGTGGCAGCATTTGATTCTCAGGTATTTTCAGAAAGCGTCTTAACATATCTGCCACTTGTTCTTTCGAAGCATTACCATTTCCTGTAATTGCCATTTTAATTTTTAAAGGAGCATATTCTGTAATTGGAATATCCCTATACAAAGCAGCTGACATAGCAACGCCTTGTGCACGTCCTAACTTAAGCATTGACTGCACATTTTTCCCAAAAAAAGGAGCTTCAATAGCCATTGCATCAGGGTGAAATTCATCAATAAGGGACAAGGTACGGGCAAAAATCTTTTGTAATTTAAGATAATGATCGGTATATTTTTTCATATCGATAACACCCATTGCAATAAGGCTAGCTTTATTACCAACCACTTTCAACAAGCCATAACCCATCACTGTGGTACCAGGATCTATCCCTAATATGATTTGTTCCTTCTCCAAAATATTATTTCATTTGTTTGTTTGAACTTTTGGTCTCTTGTTTTTTAATATCCTTTCTTAAATCAATTGGTCTTTGGTTCAAAAGAGGCAATGACAAATGATCCCAACTCTCCTCCTGCTCCCAGTTTGCTTTTAATGTAATCTTCTTTGGGAAATAAAACACATCTTCAGCATGGATTTTATCCTTTAAGCTACCACTATCCCATAGTCCATTTTGATTTTCATCTATGATCATTCTAATGAAATACGAATCCGGTTTTAAGTACTCAAACAAATTTCCTGAAGGATTTACTTTTGCCTGTCGAATCACATTTTCTTTTGAATCCAACACTTGAAGAATCCCTAAGGAGTCGGCATTGGTTAAAACAATTCGAATTGCAGAATACTCCTCCAGTGACTTTATTTTGAAGGGTCCTGACCAAGCTTCGCTTTGTTTACCATAAATATCAGTAAATGCAGCTGAGTCTAGCACCAATTCATATGAATTCTGACTCAACCATGGATAACTCAATTGATATTTCGATCCAGCACTATCCAACACTGATAAATCATACGGAACTGATTTGCGGGTGGAATCAACCAAGTGAAACAGATTTATTCCAGCAGAATGGATGCTATCCACAGGATAGGCAAAATCCAAAACTATTTTTTGATAAACATCAAAACTCGGGTTAATATTCGATTTGAAGTCCAATCCCTTTTTGGCTTTTACAACAAGTTTCCCTTTTGTATTTCTACTTAAATTACGACTCACAAAATAGACAGTATCAGACTTAGGAACAAGCTTTCCAAGGGAGTCTGTATGCATATAATCTATCTGTGTAGCTAAAGTGTCGATTGTCGACAAGGCTGTATCTTTCAACCAATAGTTAATCGTATCATTTGTTAAATTGTTTTGAACCAAAATCCCTTTATCTAATGAATAATTCAAAGCATGGAATTTAGGCAAACTATCTTGTTTTGTATTGAATATTAACTGTAATTTGGTAGACTCAGGTCTATCAGATTTCACAAGATATTGTCTCTTTTTTGCGTCTTTAAAATATCTAAGTACAATATTGTTTGGGTAATTGACTGTTTTTTCAAGCATACGGATGGTATCAATATGCAAAGAATCTCTCCAAAGCGTGTCGGGCAAGTACTCACGTGAAACATAGGGAACAATCAAACTGTCTGTAAACGCAACACTTTCCCCCGGTTGATAATAATAATCCCGATTAACATCTCCCAAAGCAAACACCTTGTAAGAACCAGGTTTTAAATTACCAATTTTGAAAAAGCCATGTTCATTCGTTCTTGAAATTCGGTCAAAAGGCAATGTAAGAATTGCAGTGTCAGACAAATTGGAATGTACACCTACCAAGGTTTTTGCAACTGGTTCCAAATTATCAGCCTGCAACAGATATCCAGAAAAAGCCAGGGTATCAATAGTTGAGCCAGAAGAAAATGCAAAATTGTAATTCTTAAGAGCATTCTTCTCATTCAGATCCACAATAGCATCTCCAAAATACACACTATAAGTCGTAGAGTCCTTTATATCGTCTTGAAAAGTGATGGTTACTAGTTTACCATTGCCTTTAATTTCAGGTGGTGTTATTTGTACTGGAGAAACGACAATATTATCCTGAGCTTTTTCCAGTTGAATATTTTCATCAAAAAACACTTGAATTACATTTTTTGTAAAATTCACGGCCCCCTGTTCAGGTACTGAGCGAACAACTTTGGGCGGGGTCTCATCTTTTGGCCCCCCGGTTGGACCCTGGGCACGATTAGCACACGAACCGATCACTAGGACAAGAACCAGGTAAAGTATTATTTTAAATTTATTCATTTTTATTCAGTAAGTGATGACCAATTCTGCAACGTAGACAGTTATTCATATCACAATAATTTTTCTTCAAATTAATCATCGACTGTGTATCAAAGGCATTATAAAATTCAACACCCAATGACCTCCACATATCAATTATATGATTTTTTTCAGGGGGAAGATTCTCATACATTTCCACCGATTTATTAATATAAAACTCATCATTCCTGTATTTTCCATATGCAAACAAGATAGGAGCAATCAAATTTAAGACCAGTAAATCAATTGAGTATTTTCCAAGTTCCCCTCTAAGTTTAAACTCTTTGTGATAAGCCCCAATATTCACATTATACTCATCTTCAATTTTGATTTTCAACAAATTTCTACAATTTTCCAAATCTGTATTATCAAGTACAAAGGAAAACAATTTTTCCTTTTGATACAAATAATGAACCAATTGGAATACCCTTACCGCAGGAAAGTTAGCCGGTCGCATTCGCAACCATTTCCACTCAAATGAATTCATTGGGGACAACTGATGTTTACGTTTTAGAAACTGATAATCATTGAACCATTTTCGCAATTGCAAATTATCACCACTTTCCTTCAACCAACCAGCCTGACCCATAAACAAAGCCAACAACTTGTCAAGTTCTGTTCTGTATTTCATCCACAAAGTATAAGGCACTACCCTTGCCAAAGACTCAAAAGCCTGTTTATTCACTGAGAATCCTAGTGTTTTACAAAGTTGAATATAGAAAACCTCATCCCAATTATAATTTGTCTTTGCAAGCAACTGATCAATTTCATCAATTTTATGTGACAGATATTCAAAAAGTAAAGATTCTTTCCACAAAAGGAGAATTTGGTTTGGTAAAAAATGAAATTTATCCTTGCATTTGATTTGTTCAGGGCTATCCATCCACAAATTAAATGTTTTTTGAATATTGACTGGCACTTGAATCACCAGTTGGGGAATTTGCTTTCCGGTAGAATTTTCCACACTTACATCATCAATAAAGACTACATGCAGAATCACCCTGTCATACAGTGGATCATTCTGATGGTTGTGCTTAAACCAATCACTGGCTTTCACATGGATTTCCACATTACCCGCCCATAACAAATTGTCAATTTTAATTTTAGCATTAAAGAAATCTGGACCTGCATGTTGATTATAAGTACCAACGTCAATTACTTCAACAGACTGATTATTTGTTGATCTAAGATTGTTTTTGGCAAACAGTTTTTGCTGCCAAACATAGTGAAGCAGTAACTCATTCATAATAAAGGCTGTTAGGTTTGTAAACTAGAGCAATCCGCTCTTATATCCTTTTGATTGCCAAAATTGAATAGCTTTATCTAAAGATTCAAAAAGGTTTTTTTCAGCTTTGAATGAATCATGGAAAACAACTATGGATCCTGGCCTCAAATATTTTCTTAAAATTCTCAATATTTTGTCTGAAGTATATTTGGAACTATAATCATGGGTTATCACATCCCACATTACAATTTTATATTTGGGCTTGAGTGCTCTCAATTGTTTGAACTTTACTCGCCCGTAGGGAGGTCTAAAAAGAGGAGATTTGATTAACCCATCAGCCTTTTCTACATTATCAACATAGGTATTCGTATCAAGCTCAAAACCCTTAAGATGATTGTAGGTGTGATTACCAACAGCATGTCCTCTTCTTATTATTTCTTGAAATACATCAGGATATTTAAACACATTTTCACCAACGCAGAAAAATGTTGCTTTCCAGTTATAGGAATCCAAGACATCCAACACTTTGGTCGTAACTCCAGGAACTGGACCATCATCAAAAGTAAGGTAAATTACTTTTGATGATGTGTTTACTTTCCATAAAACCTTACCAAATAATGGTCTAAGAAAACGAGGGAATTGCATTTATCTTTGCATTCTTTGGGTATATGCTGAATACACCGAGAAATATTTATCTATAATAGATTGAGCTTTGTATTTATCTGCTACAGACAGAACATGATTAAGTACTCCAAGGTTATGTCCAATACGATTCTCCACACTACGACGTTGAACGGGTTTCAAAGAATAATACCAATTAAGATTTTCAGCACAATCATTTGCAACAAAATCCATAATTTCATTCCCTTTTTCAAACTCTCCAAGTGCGTAGTAATATTCAGCCAACAACGCAGAAGTATAATCAAAACGCACAGTATTTCCCGGCAACACTTCCATGCATTTGTCCAATGCTTTTTTAGCACGAACAGTATCATTCATTTCTACCAATGCACCGATCAATTGCGAGAACATCATCCGGTGGGTACGACACATGCGGAGCGTATTTTCATCCAAATACACTTTTGGGTCAGCCACATTACCCCACTTGAACTTATTCATCATATTATCATAAGTCTTATCAACATTTACGCTAGCACCTCTTCCATTTGTAGTCAATGGAGTAATTTGATATGCCATACCTGTTAATTGAAAATGGTCACTTAACCCAAGGTAATAATCATCTCCTACAGTTACAGCAAAATACATTGGACGATTCCATTTATTTTCCTTCAACATTTCAATCACCATAAGTTCAGATTTTGTCAAACGGCGTTTGTTTTCAAGGTTAAAATTGATCTTATCTGTAACATATGCAAAACTAGATGAATCAACTGCTCCACTCTTTGCAACATCCGATTTATTGATAGGAATATATAATTTAGTGGATGGGATAACACTTTCACCATCTTGTTTCATTTCAGGGTCTAAAGCCAATTGGAAAGCTGTTTCTACATCCACAGGTATTTGCAATTGATTGCTTAAACTGATTATTTCATTTTGGCCAGTGATATAATCCTTTTCCTCCCAGGAAATTGGAAGCGGAGCCGATTTATACGCTTCCCTTTTCATTTGGTTAATATACCAGTCTGTTTGGAGGTAACTTAAGTTACAAACTCTAACATCGGTTCTATTTTCTTCAACCTCCTGATTATACCACAATGGGAAAGTATCATTATCACCATTTGTAAAAATAATGGCATTGGCTTCACAGGAAGACAGATAATTTGAACCAAAGTCACGGGCCGCATATCGGTTTGAGCGATCGTGATCATCCCAGTTTTGAGCAGCCATCAAAGCAGGAACACCAAGACTAATCAGAGTAACTACTACAGCTAAAACAGACTCAGGAACATATTTTTTCAACAATTGAATAAGTCCTAGAACACCCAGACCTATCCAGATGCTGAATGCATAGAAAGAACCCGCATAAGCATAATCTCTCTCACGAGGCTGATAAGGAGTTTGATTCAAATAAATCACAATAGCCAAACCTGTCAAGAAAAACAATAGCATAGTAATCCAGAACTGATGTTTTCCTTCTTTTCCATTATTTAATAAAAAGAATATACCAATTAAGCCAAGTATTAGCGGCAACATAAAGTAAACGTTACGACCTTTATTGTCTTTAAGTTCAGAAGGCATATTTTCTTGACTTCCAACCAAAGCCTCATCTATGAATGAAATTCCAGTAATCCAATTACCACGGTCAATTTCACCAAAACTTTGCATATCGTTTTGACGTCCAGAGAAATTCCACATAAAATATCTCCAATACATAAAATTCACCTGATAGGAAAAGAAGAATCTGAGATTTTCACCGAATGTAGGTACATATTCTGTACGCTGCTGACCGCAATAGTCAAAATTCACCTTATCACCTTTTACCTGAGCCCAATCTTTGTAGGCTCTAATATGGCTATCCTGTGAACTATACATACGAGGAAAGAGCATCATAAAGCGATCATCGTATTTATAATCTATTTTGCGACCGGTTACAACATACTTATCCTTAGTCTCATTTGAACCAACGGGAGCAGGTGCATATTGTTTTTCACCTTCTTCCATAACCGGCACACACATATTGCCTTTAATATCGAGTTTGACTGGTGCATTATAGGTTTGTCCATAGAACAATGGACGATCGCCATATTGTTCACGATTCAAATAACCTTTCAGAGCAAACACATTGTCCGGAGAGTTTTGGTCCATTGGAGGATTAGCAGCAGAACGAATGACAATCACCGCATAGGATGAATAACCAATCAACGCAACAGTAATCATCACCAAGGTTGTATTTATCCAACGAGCTTCGATTTGGTTCTTGAATTTTCTAAACAAGAATACCATACCGGCAATTAATATTACCCCAAAGACATAATGATTTCCAAAGAAAGGAATACCAATGATACTAACAGTAACAATAAATGAAGTTATCATTCGAATGTAGCTTTTAACCTGGTAAGACTCATAGATAGACCAGGCCAATGCCAAAACAGTAAGAAGAATGTAGAATAACAAACCAGTATTGTATGACATTCCAAGCACATTCACAAAAAACAGTTCAAACAAACTTGCGACTTGAACAAAACCAGGAACTATGCCATAAAGTACAACACCTAAAATAGCGATGGAAATAGACATAGCAACAACTACACCCTTTGTGCTTGGTTGGTAGTTCTTGAAATAATAAACGAGTACAATCGCTGGAATAGCAAGTAGATTCAACAAGTGAACACCAATGGAAAGCCCCATTAGATAAGCAATTAGAATCAACCATTTATCAGAACCAGCACTATCAGCCATGTCTTCCCACTTCAAAATCAACCAGAAAACGACTGCTGTAAATAAAGAAGAAGAAGCATAAACTTCACCCTCTACAGCCGAGAACCAGAATGTATCTGAAAAAGTATAAGCTAATGCACCTACAGCCCCAGCACCTAAAATACTTAGGATTTTCGCAAAATTGAATTGATTATCTGGTCTCATCAATACCTTTCTAGCCAAATGAGTAATAGTCCAGAAAAGGAATAAAATAGTAAAAGCAGATGCCAATGCAGATAAAGCATTCACCATAGCTGCTGCCTGAGTAGCATCAGAAGCAAACAAAGTAAAGAATCGACCGACCAACATAAAGAAAGGTGCCCCTGGTGGGTGACCCACATCCAATTTAAATGCAGATGAAATAAACTCGCCACAATCCCAGAAACTGGCAGTAGGCTCCATTGTAGTCAAATAAGTAAAGGCAGCTATTGCAAAAACAAGCCATCCAATAAGATTATTTAGAAATTTAAACTTATTCATTTAATATGATTCTTTATATTAGCACACAAAAATAAGGTAAAAATGTTAATTGACAATATTGATTTTAAGTTAAAGAGTTTAATTAAAGTACAATAAAAGCTATAAAAATTCATAAATGACTTATAAAAATTATTACATTTGTAGGCATTGCCAAAAATCATGGAAGCTATTCAAAATTTTCGCGAGTTATATCAATTTCTAAGTTCGATAGAATTTAAAAAAAGATTTGTTTTTGTTCACCCCTATGACGAACAAAGCTTGAAAGCTATTTTACTTGCGATAGAAAAAAACATCATTGAGGCTATTTTGATTGGTGAGAAATCAAAGATTCAAGAAGTTTATTTGAAATTTGAAAAAAACATACAATTTTCACAAATTAATTGGGAAATCACCGAAATCACTAGTCCAAACCAAGCTGCTGACTATGCAGTTCAATTAGTAAGGGAAGACAAAGCAGATGGATTGATGAAGGGTTTGATTAACACGGATATTATTTTAAGTTCGGTTTTAAACAAAGATACCGGTATAGTTCCCTTTGGGAATGTAATTAGCTTTATTGCCGCCATAGAAATTCCGGCCTATCACAAACTTTTATTTGTTTGTGACCCAGCAGTAATACCCAGTCCCAATCTGCGTCAATTTCAAGAGATGATTAAATACAGCATCGGATTTTGTCATAATTTTGGAATCAAAACTCCCAAGATCGCATTAATCCATGCCACCGAAAAGAAAAATCTAAAACTAAAAGGGATGCAAGAATATGTAGATTTACAATTAATGCATGAGAATCAACCCTTTGGAGATGCAATTTTGGATGGGCCTATGGACCTTTATATTGCCATTAATAAGGACATGGGTGAAATCAAAGAAGTGAAGACACCCATTTTGGGTGATGCTGATGTATTAATTTTCCCGTCTATAGAATCCGGAAACGTTTTTTACAAATCAGCAATGACCTTTGGCGGGGCACAAATGGGTGGTATGTTGTTTGGAACAAAAAAGCCTGTCATTTTAACATCAAGAAGCGACAGTTCGACATCCAAATTCAACAGCATTGCCTTAGCCTGTTTATTCAGTTGATTTTTTCAAAAAATCTATCATAATATCTGCTGCTCTTTCAGAGCTACCTTTAGGTCCTAATTTATTTGCAATTTCTGCATATCCATCAAGCATCTTTTTTCTGTAATCGAGATTAGAGCTTAAATTTGTCATTTCCTCATATAAACTTTCGGAGGTAAATTGATAACCTAGCAATTCTTTCACCACCTCTTTTCCTGCAATAATATTTACCAATGAAACATATTTGGTTTTAATCACTAAATCTTTTATCAAAAAACCTAACCGTCCAAGCATGATATCGTAAACTACAACTTGGGGAGTTTGGATTAAAGCGGTCTCTAATGTTGCAGTTCCAGAATTCACTACTGCGATGTCTGAATAAGTAAGAAGCGCATAAGTCTGAGAATTCACTAGTTTAATATTTGACTCTTTTCCTATTGATTCATAGAATAAATCTGGGATGCTTTCAGAAGCCGCGATTACAATCTGATGTGTCTTGAATTCTCTTGCTGCTTGAATCATTTTTGGCAAACAAGCATTAATTTCCTGTTTTCTACTACCAGGAAGTAAAGCAATAATTGGTTTCTGATTTAACTGATTTCTCAATCTAAATTCCATTTCAGAATCCACATTTTTCAATCCTTCCGCAACTGAATCTACAGATGGATTACCTGCATAAAACACAGGATAGTTATATTTCCCAAAAAACTGGGTTTCAAATGGAAAAATGGTAATCAATTGATCCACATATTTTTTTATGTCCTTTATCCTATAACTCTTCCAAGCCCAAAGTTTAGGAGCAATATAATACAATACAGGTATCTGGGTATATTTCTTCACAAATTTTGCAATACGTAAATTAAACCCAGGATAATCCACCAGTATAATCAAGTCAGGCTTGATCTTTAAAATTGCCTCATGAGCTATTTTAAAGTTCTCTGCTATTTTTTTATAATTTATCAAAACAGACCAAAAGCCCATGAAAGCCATATATTTGAAATGGCGAAGAATAACTCCACCAACTTCAGTCATTTTGTCCCCTCCCATAAAAAAAAACTCAGCCAGATCATCCTTCTTTTTAATCTCTTTCATCAGATTTGCTGAATGCAAATCACCAGATGCTTCACCGGAAACGATAAAATATTTCATTCATTTATTTTTGATATGCAAATTTAAATAAAATGAGAGAACACTTAAGTAATTTTTAAAAATTCATTAATTTTGCTGAAAATTATCAGAATGAATACAGCCAAGTTATTAATTACATTTACAATCACGAGTATTTTTGGATTGTTCGAGAATATTGAAGCACAGAATCTGGAGCAATCAAAAAGAATAGAGATTTCCAAGGATTCTTTACCTCGCACTGGTCATGACTTCAAAGATCAGTATTTCTTTAAAGAAGTATTCCAGTTTGACAATTTATCAAATTATTTGGATAATTTAAATGATTTTGTAACTTATCAATCAGAAACCACCGGAAATTTCAATTTACCCGACCTTTATCTTTTCTCCGTTTCTGGAAATTCATACAAATCCAATAAATACTATCTGAATGGATTTAGAGTAGACAGCAGATCATTTAGTGGTTCCAGCTATTTCCAACCAGATTTATTTACACACTCATTGGATCTAGACTATTACCGGTCAGAACTAAAGTTCAACAGCTTAACAAAAGTAGATCAATCCATCAGTTTATCATACAATACTGGTGGTATTGGTGGAATATCACCATTCACTGAAGACATGGTGCATTGGTTTCACCAAACTGCTACTGATAGAATGTATCAACCCATTAATGACAGGAGTAAAATGTCTGGTGCAGTTAGTTTGAAACTTAACTTCAACATCCCTACCAAAAATAGCATTTATCTTCAACAACTGTCAGCAGATAGAGGTAGTCGTTACCAAGTTGGATTCAATCAAAATGGAATAAATGACTACTATCCAGAAACTTTCACTAAATTCCAAGCAGAAGGTCAATTGCCAATTGATACCAATGCAATATTTGATCAGATTTCTTATATAGGAAATATTTCACTCAGAGATCATTTATACACTGAATTGTATTACTCAAAGAACGAAAGTGCAAAAAACTCCCATTCAAGTTTATCTGTTTATGGCAAGAAAAAAATTGAAGAATGGAGTTATATCATAGGATTTAGTTATTCAAACAATCAGATTAATCATTACCAATTGAATTTCACAAGAAATTTAGTGGATCAGGATGGAGAAGCATTTGAACCTTGGTACCCCAATGGCATAACACTGGACTTCAGTCACTTTCTCAACCTTACGAAAGAGATTGGACCTAATTTAAAAGTTAAATTGGAGACCTACAATTCTGTGTTGAGTTTTATGCCGGGTGAAAGTAGTTTTTACAATACAGTCTATGCACAGAATATAGGAGAAGATGCTACATCATTGTATATTTATGATTGGAATACTCAGAAATTCACTTCAGGATTACTTGAAAATTCATTGGGTTTACATTATAACAAGACTCTGTCAAACAATTGGGATTTATCTACAAGTGCAGAAATCACCCTTGATGGGATTTTAATAGGTCAAAAATCACTTATTAGTCCCAATTTACAAGGTAGAATGGCTTTTCATTATCATCCAAACAATTGGTTCTCCATGGAAATAAACATTGACCAGTCACGTATGTCTTATAATTACGATGATATTAAATATTTTTCTGATGATTATTTAAATGGAGAAGTTTATTATTGGAAAGACACCAACAAAGACCTGAAGTATACATCCAATGAAAAATCAGATTTTTACACCAACACTGGAGGTAGTTTTCATCAGGCAGCCACAGACTTAAAACAAGCAACAGTTTTTACATTAGACATTCCTTTGTATTTTCAGTTTGGAAAAAATAGAGTTTCAATAATGAACACATTAAGAAAATACAATAATAATTGGTGGACTGTATATGACAAAGATGCTTCATATTACGGATTTTATGACAATAATCAAAATTTCTTCCTGAACAATCAAAGAATTGAATATATTGTACAAAACCAATCAACTGAACTTATGAAATCAGATTATATCTCTAATTTCATCACCAATTCACCATTTTATCTCTCAAACAATGTTAAATGGGATTATACATCAAAGCACATTTTCTTTTCATTTGCATTTTGTCAATATTTAATGTCTGGATTATCTGGTTTGGGAAATGGCCCATTGCATAACAATGTAGGTGTATACTCCGAATCAACAGCAAATCCCAATGTTTTCAGAAAATTGATTGGCAGAACAGACCAAGACCGAGCATATGTTGCCCGAATGTTATTTTCGTACATTTACAATGAGAATTGGAGTATATCCGTTTCTGGAAAATTCAAGGACGGTCAACCATTTTCAAGTTTTGATTACAGTTTAAACAATCAAGACAACAATACACAAATTGCTATTTGGAGTACAAGCACAAAAGGAATCCATCCCTTCAATCTAGAATTCGGAACCCGAAAAGATGCCTTCTTTAATTTTGATTTTCGATTGAATTATAAAAATCAAATCGGTAGTAAGAATTATCAGGTTCAATTGATGTGTTATAATATTTATGATTTTGGAACAGAATTAACAGAATATGTATTTGATCCCATTGCAAAAAATAGAAATGCAATGTCACTCAATATACCCAGAGGTATAATTGCAAATTTCAAATACGACTTCTAAAATTCTAACCTGCCCAACTTTCTCTGTCAAGACTTCGGTATTGAATGGCTTCGGCAAGATGATGAGACAGAATATGTTCAACTTGTTCAAGATCCGCGATTGTTCTGGCCAGCTTAATGATTCGTTCATAGGCTCTGGCAGATAATTTTAATTTTTTCATAGCTACTTTCAATAGCTCAGCTCCTTTTGTATCAATTGGAGCAAACTTACGGATTAAGTTTGGTGTCATTTGAGAGTTAGAATAAACACCTTCAATGTTTTTAAAACGATCTTCCTGAATATTTCTAGCATGAATTACCCTATTTCGAATCACCTCACTTTTTTCAGAGCATTCAACTGTAGATAATTTATCAAATGAGACAGGAACCATCTCAATTTGAATATCTATCCTATCCAACAAAGGTCCGGAAACCCTATTCAAATATCTACTAACAACACCCGGTGCACAAATACATTCACGTTCAGGATGATTGTAGTATCCGCATGGACAAGGATTCATAGAAGCAATCAACATAAAATTAGCAGGAAATTCAACAGTAAATTTAGCTCTTGAAATACAAATTTTTCTTTCTTCCAAAGGTTGACGTAACACTTCTAAGACAGTTCGATTAAACTCTGGCAATTCGTCCAGGAAAAGCACACCGTTATGTGCCAATGAAATTTCACCTGGTTGTGGATACTGTCCCCCTCCCACCATAGCAATATTGCTTATCGAATGATGAGGACAACGAAATGGGCGCATTAAAATTAAAGAAGAAGTATGGCTTACACTTCCAGCTACGGAATGAATCTTGGTTGTTTCAAGCGATTCATTCAAAGTCAAAGGAGGTAATATAGTAGGAATACGTTTGGCCAACATGGATTTTCCTACTCCGGGAGGACCGATTAAAAGAATATTATGGCCTCCTGCAGATGCAACTTCCAATGCACGAACTACTGATTCCTGACCTTTCACATCGGAAAAATCAAATTCATTTATTACATTTAAGTTCTTTATTTCATCTAATAAATTGGTTGTAGCTGGTTGAAAATCTTGTTTGTTGTTGAAAAATGCAACCACTTCATGAATATTTTTCAAGCCATACACATCTAGTCCAGTTACAACCGAGGCTTCTGACCTATTTTCATATGGCAATATCAACCCTTCAAACCCTAATTCCAAAGCATTGATAGCTATTGGCAAAGCCCCTTTGATTGGTAAAAGAGTTCCATCAAGAGACAATTCACCTATAATCATAAAATTAGGAATTCTTTCTCGTTTTATTTGATGGGATACAGCAAGTATAGCAACCGCCAATGGGAGATCAAATGCTGAACCTTCTTTTTTTATGTCAGCAGGAGCAAGATTGACTACATATTGCTTGTGAGGAAAATGCAGTTTTGAAACCTTAAATGCAGATGAAATCCGTTCATAACTTTCTTTGACCGATGCAGCAGGAAGACCCACAATTAAAAATCGAATACCGCTGGACATACAAACCTCCAATGTAGTTAGTTGTGCATTCACTCCTTGCAAAAAAGCAGAATAGGTTTTAATAATACTGAATTCCTCGTTGACTCTCACTTCTGTTCTTGTATGTTCAATTGACTCGTATTCGAACTCATTTTCGCGTTTTGGTTCTGCTGAGTGAGTAAATTCTGATTCATTGGGATTTGGATTCATAAATTCATTAGGTTAGGTTAGGTTAGGTTAGGTTAGGTTAGGTTAGGTTAGGTTAGGTTAGGTTAGATTAGGTTAATTTGGTTTGGATTGGATTGGATTAATCTGGATTAAATAAGACAAAGTTAAAATGCTATTTAGATCATATTTCGCCATAGGATTATTAATATTAAATTAAATTCTTAAAGTAAAGATAAAGGCATAATCTAATAAACATCTTGCAAATGGTAAAAAAAACATTGCAAAAGGTAAAAATTCATCATGCACTTGTAAACAAAAAAGTGCAATTTCAATTGAATGAAACTGCACCTTACTTTATAAATTTACGAATTTACTTAAGTGGATAAATCAAGGCACTTGCATATACAGCAACACCCTCTTTACGACCAACAAAACCCATTTTTTCAGAGGTTGTTGCTTTGATTGAAATATTGTTTTCTAAAGTACCCATTACCTCAGCCAAACATTTTTGCATAGCAGGAATGTGTGGATTCATTTTGGGCATTTCGGCACAAATAGTACAATCTGCATTCCCGAATTCAAATCCTTTAGTTCGAAGCAATAACATTGTTTCTTTCAAAAGGATTTTACTATCTACACCCTTGAACTGTGGATCAGTGTCTGGAAAATGGAAGCCAATATCTCTCAAGTTAGCTGCACCCAACAAAGCATCGCACAAAGCATGAATAAGCACATCGGCATCAGAATGTCCCAACAGACCAAGTTCATAATCTATTTTGATACCACCCATCCAGAACTCACGATTGGATGCATATTGATGAACATCATAACCAAAACCGATACGAGGAAGAATCATAGTATTAAAAATTATCGCATTAAGTTTTGAAGTCCATTCATATCAAATGAAAGAGAGAAACGCATAGTTCCATCCAAAGGATTTGTTTGAATCGTAGAAATTATATATGAAAAATCAAGTTGGAAAACATTCAATTTGAAACCAGCTCCAGCAGTGAAATACTTACGGTTACCCTTATATTCATTTTCATGGAAATAACCACCACGTACAAAGAATTGATTATTGTATGCATATTCTGCACCAGCAGACCAATAAATTTCACGCAATTCTTCATCCATACCCCCTGGAGCATCAGTAAATGACTGAAAAATACCAGCAAGTGGCGATATTGTAGTTTGATCAGTTCCATCAGGAGTTGGAACCATTAACTTATTCACATCTGCACTGAATGAAATTTTTTGGTATTCATCTATTGGATAATCCAAACTTGCACCTAAACGAAGATTAGTAGGTATAAAATAACTATATTCTTCATCGTATGAAATTTTAGAACCGATATTACTTAAATTCAAACCCATAGAGAAAGCACCATCACCAGTACTCATCGCTATAGGTTGACGATAATAAGCTGATATATCAGCAGCAACAGCTACTCCCGGATAAATTTCAGCACCACCATTAAAATTAATCCCATTGTTTAGATCAGAATAGATTAATCTTAATGCTGCTGAAGCAGAGAAATTTTCAGAAAGTTTTTGAGAATAACCCAAATCAAATGCCAATTCATTGGGTTGCACTGTACCTTGTTCATCTCCCTGAGGACTAAACATTTGTATTTCTCCTAATGAAAAATATCTCAAAGATGAACTAATGGTTCTTCTGTCATCCAGTTTGTAAAAACCAGCCAAGTATGATAGATTAATATCCGAAACAAGCTTAGACAGCCATGGAGTAAAAGTAAAAGATAATCCAGCATTCCCATCAATAAATGCATATTTTGCAGGATTATAGAACATAGAATTCACATCCGGCGAAGTAGCAGCACCAACGTCACCCATACCCGATGAACGGGCATCAGGAGTAATGCTTAGTGTTGGAACAGAAGTTATAATTGGATTGTTTTCAGGATCCTGAGCAAAAATCAACACGGGACTTAAAACGAATAGAATCAGCAAAAATTTCAGTTTATTCATTATTTCTTTTTTTTCAAATACAAAAGTATATAAATTTAAGTTTATTCAAGTTTAAAATTCATGATTTGCTATTATTAAACAGCTACTTTACATTAACGAAAATACAGTTTTTTATTGTAGTGGTTTTATTGAATTTCATTTTTTTAACCACTTTGACCTACCTAACAATCATTTTAGCAATTTTGGATTGAATGGTTGAATCATCATTTTGAATGGTGACCCTGAACATATATAGACCTCTAGACACTTTTTGACTATTTGCTCCAACTAAATCCCAATAAATTTCATCCGCGCTAGATTGAGTAAAAGACCAAATTCTACGGCCAGCCATATCAAATATATCCACTGTAGTTTTAAGAATAGTTTCAGGCCTATCGTGTTCTACAACTATCCTTGTATCTTCTACTACAGGATTTGGATAATTAAACACATTAAATATAGTTGGATTCAATCCTTTAACAACTTCAAAATCAAGCGTTTTAGTAGTGGAATTATTCATTAAATCCCACACCCGGAAGCTCAAGGTATGTTTACCAGATTTTAGTTCAGGTAACTTGTATTTTACCCAACCCGACTTGTAAGAATTGAACGAAGATTCAAAATAATCATTGAGCACATAGGTTTGACCTGGATCTTCGTCTACAACCAAAAGCATATCGTGACCTATACCACTTCCTACTCTATTGATACCATTATCATCTTCCACATAAGCATAGAACAAAGGTGTTTCATTTACCTGCTCCCCACTTTCGAAATTAGAACTATTTAAATACATTAGAGCATCAGGTCCATTTATTTCATTGATGATATCAGGATTAGAGCCACCTATCATAAATTTCTCAAAATAACCTTGAGCTTCTTCTCCATAGATAGTATCGTTTGCATAATAATTGATGCGACCTGTACCATAGTTGTATTTGATATCCTTAGGAAGCATAAATGACAAATTGAAATTACCATTTACAACTTCCGCCTTGCCTGAAAACAGTTTATTGGTCCGGTCGTAATAAGTCAAACTACCACTTTGATCATTATTTAAGGTGATGATTTTTTGAAGTTTATCATAAATAACCGCATGAAGCACACCATTAAAATCTTCGATTTTATTTCCTTGTTGATCTGCAACATATCCCCCAACTACAGCTTCAGATAGCGCTTTCAATGTATCAGTACCAAGTATTTGATTCTCATTAACTGAAGTTGTAATAATCTGATATTGAGTTGGATAATTCAGTCGAAGTGCAGGATCACCCATATACACATAAGAAAGCTTATTAATCTCTGTTCCAATGGCATTTTTAGCTTTTTTGAGTGCATCACCAACTCTCATATGCTCTCCGTTGGCATCCTTTTGGAAAAGAAATTGGTTCAGCATCAAATTGATCGGATAATTTTGAGAAGCATACACCGGTCTAGCAGCAGAAATTATCCCTACACCCCCGCCAAGTGGATTCAACAACACATGTTCACCAGCTGAAATTGACGGTATATCAAATTGCAAAAAGTCACAAGTAGCACCAATCCACAATGGCAAATTGACATTAGACAAAGCTTTCACATCATTCACTGAAAGTATTTGTTCATTTGTCCAACCCGTAGGACCTGCATGACCCGTATAATCCAGAAGCAGCATTCCTGCATGGAGCAGGTTGTGGAACTGACTTCTTGCCACTGGATAGGATTCGCCACTGGCAGTGATAACTTGTTGATAGGCATCCAAATAAATTTTGTTCACTTGAAACTGAGGGTAAGTTCTTCCTATCAAAGAAGCAATACTGTCGGCCTGACGCATATGCAAAGCCAAGTCACCATCATCAGCCAAATAACACAACTGATTTTTCCAATTTCCTTTTCTGTCATTGTTCATATAGGAAACCAACTTATTTACCACATCTGACGCATGTTGTTTAGTCATAGCTGGGATACGACCAATACCAATTTCAAGCGTATGGGCCGGAACTTGAGTGCCTTCGTTATCTTCAAGGAAACCAAAATAATCGTCGGTTACATAAGAAAGAGTTTCGACCAGCGAGTTTTCAGCTTGATAAGTTAAGATATAACTTTCAGAAGAACTACTCAATAAATGTCTGTTATCAAAAGAACCTCTACCAAACAAAAGCAAATAACGTGGATAATCATCCAGATTTTCCGATTCTTTGGCTCTATCATAAAGCATTTTCATCACCCAACGGTAAGCTGTTGCATCTGGAGTACCTGATGAAAACTCATTATAAACTTGCTCTGTTGTAACAACTGCAACAGTTAAATCATCTTTTTCATGATGTGCATCAGCTAATTTTTGAGCCTGATCAACAAAATCGGGATACGAAATAATAAGCATATCTACTTGGGCCAATCCATGAAGATTTTGGTTTTGAACAGCGCCAACCAGTTCAGGCTTGGGCAGTGAACCTACTTTGGTCAAATCAATTGCCACATATTCCTTAAGTGTTTTATTTGGCACTGTAAACTCAGTAGCAGAAGTACTGTAAGCAGAATTTAACTTCGTTACATTTATTTTGTCTGTCAAATCAAGGATCAAGACCTGTTCATTCGATCCAGAAAGTTTAAACTTTGTATAAGTATCGCTTCCAAGGTAATCCACATTTCTAAATTGCATTGAAGCTCCATTCATAGTCAGGGAGCGACGGGCATTCAGTTCAAGAAAATTCAGATAACCGACAGAAATAGTAGAGGACTTGGTATAGGATAGAGTGAAATTTACTGCAGAGTTTGTAGGGGTGAATGTAAAAACACCGGATGCTGATTTTGCTTTTTCATAGTGATCTGTTTCGGATTTAGATGAAACATATAACACCGAATTTGAGGAGCCAGCAAGACTTAATGAGAAATTAGAGATTTGTGGTGAATTAGCAGCAACATCCAATCTTACTTTGACTGAGTTCTCTTTAATTACCAAATTTGGCACAGTAAAATTCAATGGAAGTGTAAGCACGTCATTGAATGTTTCACCGTAAAATTCCTTTCCTGATCGAGCGAGGTTTTGCAAATCCCGTTCGTGTAATTCGTAGCCAATGAACTCTTCTGAATTGTAAACAGTAGCATTTTGTGGCACATCAATCTGAGCTGTTTCAATTCTCTTTTGAGAACCTGCATCAGAACTTAAAAAATAATATCCGTAGTTAGAATAATAGTTTACTTGATGCGTGAACATAGCTCTATAACTATCATACTTCCATGAATTTACTCCTTGAGCATAAAAAAGGATATGATCACCAGAATTGAAAATTCCATCAGAACCCTTATTCTCGTACACTGCAATTTCAGGCAGATCATCAGGTCTGGAAAGTGCAAAATTTTGTTCGAGCAGGGCACCTCCAAATCCAAACACACTAATTTTGGCTGGATTTAAACCATAGGACACCAAATCATCATAACTAATTCTATATATTCCTGAATCTTTAATTTTTATTTTAACAAACTTACCTGAGTTAAGTACTGATGAAGAAGCATAGCTATGCAATCCTGCATAAACGGCTTTAGTTAAGGCCAGCATTATTAGGACAAGAAAAACTTTCCCAATCAGGAAAGTCTTACTTTTATTGAAAATATGTATAATATTCATCAAATTTCTATTTTCCAGATAAACGGAGATACACCCAGAATTGTTGTGTTAAATTTAGAAAAATTAACCCTATTTAATTTTAAAATCAAACATTTTCTTATCAAAAATGTAACCCTCAAGTCTATCTCCAACTTTCACTCTACCCACACCAACAGGAGTACCAGTAAATAGAATATCACCAATTTTAATCGTAAAAAATTGAGATACATAGGAAATCAATTCACTTACTGGAAATATCATATCTTTTGAATTCCCTTTTTGAACAGTATCACCATTTAAATCCAATCTGAATTCTATATTCTGCACATCAGCAAATTCTACGGATGAAACAAAACTTCCAATCACAGCTGAATTATCAAAAGCTTTACAAATCTCCCAAGGCTTACCACTCTCTTTCAATTTCCATTGCAAGTCACGAGCAGTGAAATCCACCCCCAAGCCAATTTCAGCATAATACCTATCCGCATATTTCGGGGAAATATTTTTACCGATACGATTGAATTTGAAAATCAATTCTGTTTCGTATTGTAAGTCTTCAGTAAAATCGGGTAAGTAGAAGGGTTTATTATTTCTCAATGCAGCCGTGTCGGGTTTCATAAAAACCACAGGTTGAGTAGGGTTTTTACTGTTTAACTCCTTGTTATGCTCCACATAATTTTGGCCTATACAAAATATCTTCATACCTTTTATCAATTACATTTTTTACAGTCTTGGTCTGCATTAATAGCATTCAAACGATTGAACATAACTGCTAAATGTGCATATATCGATGTGTTTTGAACAATCACATTATCAGGCACCTTAATTCGAAATGGTGTAAAATTCCAAATTGCCTGAATACCCCCTTCAACCATCAGTTCAGCAACAGCCTGGGCTTTATCCACAGGAACAGTCAACACACCAATATTCACATTGGTTTGTTTCTGCAACTCCTTAAATCTATCCATATGATGTATAGGCACATGATTGATACTAGTTCCTGCCAATTCATATTTCACATCCAATCCAGCGACAATTTCCAATCCAAACTGCTCCAAACCATTATCGTGCAGCAGGGCACCTCCTAAACTACCAACGCCAAACAAAAAAGCCTTGTGTGAAGACGTAAATCCTAAAAATTGCTCTAGGATTCCAACCAATTCTTTTACATCATAACCAACCCTTGTACGACCAGCTATCTGCACATAGGAGAGATCTTTTGCAACCATAGAGGCATCTACTGCTATGTTTTTAGCTATCTGGGTGGATGACAAATACTGATCTCCAGCTTGCATTACTAGTTTAGCATAGGCTAAATACCACGGCAACCGACGTAAAGTTGGCTCCGGAACATGAAATAATGGCGTATCAGACATATATGTAACTAATTAGTGAACATTTAATTTTATATAATTGCAAATATAATTATTTTTTTCAGCAATCGCATTGATTTCGAGCATTGATTTCCAATAATTAGGACTATCTTTCATAAAAATTTATGTAAATTTGCGCTTTAAAATTTAAAAAGTTTATGGAGTACAATTTTAGAGAGATTGAACAAAAGTGGCAAAGTTACTGGAAAGAAAATCAGACTTATAAGACAGAAATAGATAAAAACAGACCTAAATTTTATGTTTTAGATATGTTTCCATATCCTTCCGGAGCTGGATTACATGTAGGTCATCCTCTTGGATATATTGCTTCTGATATTTTCAGTAGATACAAGCGACTTCAAGGCTATAATGTGCTCCATCCAATGGGATATGATGCTTATGGATTGCCTGCAGAACAGTATGCTATTCAAACTGGGCAGCATCCAGCAACAACTACAACAAAAAACATTGCAAGATACAGGGAACAATTGGATAAAATTGGTTTTAGTTATGATTGGGACCGAGAAATTAGAACTTGTGAACCAGACTATTATCATTGGACACAATGGGCTTTTATTCAAATGTTTAACCACTACTATAATAATAACAGTCAGAAAGCTGAAAACATAGCAGAACTTGTTAAACATTTTGAAACTAAAGGTAGTTCGGATTTAAATGTAGAATGTACTGTTGACTTAACTTTTAATGCTCTAGAGTGGAAATCCAAAACTGAACAGGAACAACAAGAAATTCTACTCAACTACAGGATAGCTTATCTAGCTGATTTAAAAGTAAACTGGTGCCCAGCCTTAGGAACTGTTTTAGCTAATGATGAAGTTAGTGAGGGTCTTTCTATCAGAGGAGGTCATCCAGTAGAGCAAAAGGTAATGCGTCAATGGAGTTTAAGAGTTTCTGCTTATGCACAAAGATTGCTTGAAGGTCTTGATAAATTGGACTGGACAGATTCTTTGAAAGAGACACAACGAAATTGGATAGGGAGAAGTGAGGGAGCTGAAATGAAATTTCACCTTAAAGAAAGTGACATTTCATTTGATATATTTACAACCAGAGCTGACACCATATATGGTGTAACCTTTATGGTACTTGCACCAGAAAGTGAGCTTGTTCATGTTGCTACTACTGCCGAACAAAAACAAGCAGTGGAAGAATATCTTCTATTGACAAAAAAGAGAACTGAGAGAGAGAGAATCGCGGATAAAAGAATTAGCGGTGTATTTACAGGTTCCTATGCAATAAATCCTGTGAGTGGCACTGAAATTCCAATTTGGATTTCTGATTATGTACTTGCGGGTTATGGAACTGGAGCAATCATGGCTGTACCTGCTCATGACTCACGTGATTATGCTTTTGCTACATATTTTAATTTACCCATCATTCCACTGATAGAAGGATGTGATATCAGCGAAGAAAGTTTTGATGCCAAAGAAGGGATCATGACAAATTCAGGTTTTCTGAATGGACTTACTGTCAAAGATGCTATTCAAAAAGCCAAAGCTTATATTTCAGAAAAAAACCTCGGCAAAGTCAAAGTCAACTATCGTTTGAGAGATGCGATTTTCAGTCGCCAACGCTATTGGGGTGAACCCTTCCCAGTTTACTATAAAGATGGCATGCCATATATGTTGGATGAAAGCAAGTTACCTTTGGAATTGCCTGAGATAGACAAATATTTGCCTACAGAAAAAGGCGAACCACCCTTGGGAAGAGCACAAAACTGGAAAACAGAAGAGGGATATTCCCTGGAATTAAATACCATGCCAGGTTTTGCAGGATCTTCTGCCTATTATTTACGCTATATGGATCCACAAAACAACAAGGAACTTGTAGGTTCAGAAGCCAATGGATATTGGAGAAATGTGGATTTATATATAGGGGGAACTGAACATGCCACCGGCCATTTGATATACAGTCGATTCTGGAATAAATTTTTATTCGATTTGGGAATTGTATGTGAAGATGAACCTTTCAAGAAATTAATTAATCAAGGCATGATACAAGGAAGAAGTAATTTTGTATACAGAATTACTGGGACCAACACTTTTGTATCTTTGAATTTAAAAGACCAGTATGAAACGACTCAAATTCATGTGGATGTAAACATAGTTTCAAACGATCAACTTGACACTGAAGCATTTAAAAACTGGAATCCAGAATACAAGAATGCTGAATTTATTCTTGAAGACGGCAAATACATCTGTGGTTGGGCAGTTGAAAAGATGTCTAAATCCATGTTCAATGTAGTAAATCCAGATGATATAGTTGAGAAATACGGTGCTGACACACTTCGATTGTACGAAATGTTTTTGGGTCCTTTGGAACAATCAAAACCTTGGGACACCAACGGTATAGATGGGGTCCATAGATTTCTAAAACGCCTTTGGTCATTGTTCTATAGAGATGGACAACTTGTTTTGAACGACGAAAGTCCTAATGCTGAAGAGTTAAAGACCTTGCACAAGACTATAAAGAAGATAACATTCGACATAGAGAATTTCTCGTACAACACCTCAGTATCTGCATTTATGATTTGTGTAAATGAACTATACACACAAAAATGCAGTAAGAAATCCATTTTGAATGAACTTACTGTATTGCTAGCACCTTTTGCACCACACATAGCAGAAGAAATGTATCATTTATTAGGAAATTCAGGTTCTGTTTGCGATGCTAAATTCCCAATTCACAATGAAGACTATTTAGTGGAATCCTCTGTGAAATATCCAATTTCTTTCAATGGAAAAGTTAGATTTACATTGGAACTACCAGCCAGTCTTGGGAAAGAAGAAGTGGAGAAAATTGCACTTAGTGATGAAAACACCATCAAACATCTTCAGGGAGCAAGCATTAAGAAGGTAATTGTTGTTCCTGGAAAAATTGTAAACATAGTACTTTAATGAACCAAATACTTTCCAGAGTAAATAACACCATCAATATCCGTGAATATATAATAATCACGATTGGATTGTTGATGTATGCATTTGCATGGAAAGGGTTTCTTTTACCACATGTAATCACAGGAGGAGGAGTTACCGGTATTGGAGCTTTAATTTATTATGCAACTGGATTTCCTGTATCAGCTACTTATTTTATAATCAACATTATTTTACTGATTATATCTGTTAAGATTGTTGGTTGGCAATTTAGCATACGAACAGTTTATGGGGTTTTTATACTTACCTTTTTTTTTACTATCATACCACAATTCCCTCAAGGCACATTTATTAAATCTTCTGAAGGTTTTATGGCCTGTGTTTTGGGTGGTTTAATTTCTGGTGCAGGGATAGGATTCATATTTCTTGCCAATGGCAGTTCGGGGGGAACAGACATCATCGCAAAAGTTGTTAACAAATACAGGAACATAACTTTAGGCAGAGCATTATTATATACAGACGTTTTGATCATTGGTTCATCTTACTTTTTAAAATCAGGAAGTATAGAGAAAATCGTCTATGGTTTAACCACCCTTGCCATATCCACTATTGCAGTAGATATGGTAATAAACGGGGTCAGACAATCTGTTCAATTTTTCATTTTCTCGCGCAAATATGAAAGCATAGCTAGCAGAATAAACACAGAAGTGAATCGTGGAGTCACAATTTTAGATGGCACAGGTTGGTATTCAAAAGAATCTGTAAAAGTCATTACAGTGGTAGCCCGTAAAAACGAATCAATTAAAATATTCAGAATAGTCAAGGAAGAAGATCCCAATGCTTTTATATCACAATCATCCGCCATTGGAGTATATGGTGAAGGTTTTGATATCATCAAAAGCAAATAATTAATATCCAGAAAAACACAGATGGCAGGATTTACAGGTATAATCAGCAAAAGCTCTCCCCTACCCGAATCATTACATTTTGCAGACAAAAGCAGATACGGTAATCTCAACAATTTCATTCACCGTTTTGAAATCCATTCTACTTATAGATTAGAACAATTTACGAACAATAAATTTGCTAAGGAAAAAGTACTTGAGCAAGATGCTGAGCTATTGATTCTGACTGAAGGAGTGATATTGAATTTATCATTTCATTTTACAAAAACCAACACTGATACCATTTTTGAATGTTTGAAAGCCTTATATCTGGAATTCGGTTTAGATTTTATCCAGCAATTGAGGGGGGATTTTTCTGGCGTAGTTTATGACAAAAGAACTGCTGAATGGTTTGTATATACTAATCAAACCGGATCCAAAAGAGTATTTCATTATGAAGATGAAGAGCACTTCTTATTTTCTAGTGATTTGAAAGAGATTACTCACATCCTTGGTCAATTAGGAAAAATCAAGACCGTCAACAAAACTGCCGCTTATCTAATTCTGACCAATGGTTTTATGCTGGAAGATCACACACTTATTGAAGAAGTGAAAAGACTAGGTCCGGGATGTCATTTAACATTCAAGAACAATCAAATACAAATTCACAACTATTTTCACCTTAAGAATATACCAACTAGCACATTAAGCAAATCAGAAATCATTGATAGGATGGATAGTTTGTTTAAAAATGCGATTCGACTTCAATTTGAAAAAGATAAAAATTACGGCTACAAACATATAGTTACCTTAAGTGGTGGGCTGGATTCAAGGATGACCGTTTTGATTGCTCGCAAATTAGGATATACTGATCAATTGAATTTTACTTTCTCACAGGCCAATTATTTAGACGAACAAATAGCCAAGAATATTGCGACCGACCATGGTCATCACTTTCTATTTCAATCATTGGATGGTGGCAGTTATTTAAAACAAATCGACGAAGCAGTCTATTTAAATGATGGTTTGATTCTATACTCTGGAGCAGCTCACGTGCTGGATTCTGTCTTGAATATGAATTTTGATCAGTACGGTTTGATTCACACAGGATTAATTGGCGATGCAGTCATTGGATCTTTTCTAAGCAAAGCTGAGAAGATAAAACCATCAGTAACAGATGGCATGTATTCCAAAAAATTATACAAGAGAATTGAAAAAGACTTAGTAAAAGTCTTAGAAAATTACGAAACCGAAGAATTATACAAATTCTACAGCAGAGGCTTTCTGGGAGCCATGAATGGAAATTATACTTTCGATTTAGTATCTCAGGCTATATCCCCCTTTTTAGATGTCGATTTCCTGAGCTTTTGTTATTCCATCCCAGAAGAATACAAATACAAACAAAGAATCTACCTTGAATGGATAGCATCAAAGCATCCGGAAATAAACAAATATCCGTGGGAAAAGACAGGAGTAAAACCATTGAACTCCACCAATTACAAAAAATATTTTGCCACTGGTTATTATAGAAGAATGAGCTTGAAGTTTTTTGATAAAATCAGTGGAAAAACGCGATCAGGAATGAATCCTTTTGATTACTGGTTTCAGCAGAATCCCGATTTAGGACATACTATCCAGAATTATTTCAATCAACACATTGACTTACTACCTAAAGAACTACAGAAAGACAGTCGCAAACTTTTCAATGAAGGAAATACAAACGAAAAACTACAGGTTATATCCTTATTGGCAGGAATAAAATTAATTATATAATTTGGTCCATGCTTGAATGGTATTTCTCCACAAACTCATATTAGCTATCTGAGTTTTATTATTTACTGTTTTGGAAGAATATTCAGGATAATTTTCAATAATGTGAGGAAGTAATTTCTTCAATTCTGAAATATCATTTAATTCTTCAAAATAGATTCCTTTTTCCTTCATACTCCCATAAGGCAGCCATGCACCAGTGATTACAACATTATCAGCATAAATATGCTCCTGCATAGATCCTGAGAATTGATCTGTAGTCTGAACTTGTATCATCACATCACAAGCCATTCGCAATCGAGCAATTTCCATATCATACAAATACTGGTCATAAACAAAAAATTTATACGGCAAAGAATTCAATTCTTTTAACAAATGATCTTTGTAGCTTTGATTGCCGCCATAACTGATAGGTAAAATAAGCTCTATTTTATCACACAAACTCAATAATTCTGGTGATTTAAACTGTTCTATTATTTTCAAATGCTGTTGACCAATCGACAGGTTATACCCTAATGCAATTGACAATTTATTGTGATCCCATCCCAATTCTGATTTACACTGTTCTTTTGTTTTGGACAAGTCCGCCAAGCTATCCAAAGGTGCTAAACCAAAACGACAATGCATCAAATTTTGCTTTTTCCATTTATAATTTTGGATAAAAAACCGGATAGAATCTGGATTACCAAAACTAATCAAATCAGCTTTTCTACAAGCGGATTTAAACCCAAATTTATCGAACAGATTCAATCGATACATATCACTACCCCACACAGACAAAATAACTTTTGATTTTGTAAAATGTCTGATTATACTTATCAAGCTATATCGTAGGGGACTAATAAAATGAAAGTGAACAAAGTCATAATCTTTTAATTGTGATAAAATTCTCAAGTAAAGGAAAATCAAGAAGACACGGCGTAAACCCTTCATTTTATCAATAAATGCAAAACCCTTTAATTTAGACAAATCTATGATCTGATTATAAAAGGGAAGTTTATCATCATTTACACCAGAGGTAGATAATACGTCAACAATTAAATCAGTCTTTTCAACACGAAGCCACTTAGCATAATTGAAAAGAAATATATTATTGGCATCACCAACCAAAAGAACTTTTGTTTTATTTCCAGACATAGTTTTTTAAATATTCATCCCACTCACCTATATCCTTCCAAGATTTTTCACTTACAGGGAATACACCCACTTTTTCACCCATAGATTTAACCCTTTCAATCAAATGAGTAATGTGCATAAAATCACCATCGAGAAATTGCAGCATTTCAGGTTCAAGAATATACATGCCACTATTGATTTTGTAAGTTAATTCTGGTTTCTCTACCAAATCAACCAATTGACCATTTTCAGCACTCTCTATTGTGCCATAAGGTATATTGTAATGTTTTAAAGCTGCAACAACTGTAATTTTATTTGAATTGTTTTTATGATATTCCAATATTTGAGAATAATCTTGCTCAATAACTATATCGCAATTACTGACAAAAAATGTTTCCTTAATTCTACCCTTGAGCAAAGAGAGGCTTCCAGCTGTACCCATAGGCCATTCTTCCTTAAAGAAGCTGAGGCTGTAAGGTAAACCTTTAGCATTTAAGTAATATTCGATTAATTCTGATTTATGATTTACTGATAAAAAGAAATTATTGCTTCCATGTTTATGAAATCTATTCATAATCTCTTCTACTATCGTATTCTCACCAACAGGCACAAGAGCCTTAGGTAGCACATTTGTTAGCGGTTTAAGTCTTGTCCCCATACCCCCAGCCATAATAACCACAGGTAGATTGAATTTATTTTGCGGTTCGAATGCATCTTCCCCAAAGATATTTTCCCAAAAATAAACCTCAACAATTTCATTTCTCTCATTTACAACCGGACACAACTCCATTCTATAGTCAAACATCATTTGTTTGACAGTTTCCAAACTATCTTCAGGACTAGCAATCCGAATATTCCTTCTTAAGACTTGAGAAATCTTTGTATTCAAGTCTTTATTCTGAATAATAGCTCTCTGAATATCACCTGCACTAAGTAATCCAGCAAAACCATTCTCATTTAAAACTACAAGAAGTTTCTTATCCAATGCATCCATTTTTTTCAATGCATTGAGTATACTATCATTTAAATCTATGGTTCTATTTTTATACATTTTATGATTTCTTTACAGCGGGTTGACCTACATATATACCTGGTTCAGTTATATCCTTAATGACTACAGTTGCTGATCCAAGCACTACACCTGAGGTTATTTTCAAGTTATTGTTTATTACGGTATTGCTTCCTATCATACAATGATTCCCAATTTTCACCTGTCCATTTAAAGTGGCAGCAGTTGAAATATGGCAGAAATGACCAACTTTTGTTTCGTGCTCAATAATAGAACCTGTATTGACAATTGCGCATTTACCTAATTCAGCTTGGGCATTAATTACTGCATTATGCATCACAATAGTACCTTCTCCCAGAACTGCTGATGGACTAACTATTGAGTTGGCACTAACAATGACAGGAAGAAGGCCACCCAAACTTTTAACTTTTTGGTATAATATTTCTCTAACACTAGCATTTTTAATTTGACCAACTGTTATCACAAATTGACATTCTTTTTCAACCAAATCCTTTATCATCTCATCTGAACCCAAAACAGGAAAATCAGAGACTTTTGAACCAGGAGTTGATTCTGGATCAAGGATACCAACTATTTCAAACAAATCAGTTGATAAAATCACATCAATGCAAGAAATGCAATGACCACCCCCCCCCAACAATATTAGTTTTTGTTTTTTCATCAAACCACTGAACTTGGAATATTTACTAGTTTATCAGCCCAGGATTTGGCATTGATCAAATCATCGTGTTGACAATGCGAGAACATTGGTAGATCATGCATCAATTCCCAAACAGGGCGAGTCATAACCTTATTTTCATTGGTGAATTTCAGGAACCCATCCCTTTCAGCCCTATTGTTAAACACCAAAGCATTCAACCAATAATTTGACTGTGCATAGTTTGGTTCTTTCAAGAATTGAATTCCCATATTTTTAAAAAATAGCTGATATTTATTTGCTAAATTACGTTTTTTTATCAAATATTCTGAAATTTGTTCAAGTTGTGCTAATCCAACTGCTGCATTCAAATTCGGCATTCGATAATTGAAACCGATTTGATCATGTCTAAACTCCCATTGATGAGCTAATTTAGCTTGAGTGCTAAGGTGTTTTGCTTTGATTGCCAATTCTTCATTCTCAAACAACAACATACCACCACCACCCGTAGTAATAATTTTATTTCCATTGAAACTCAAAACACCAATTGGAGCAATAGTACCAGTGTGTTTTGCTTTGTAGTAACTACCTAAACTTTCAGCAGCATCCTCCACAACAGAAATATGGTATTCCTTACATACAGACATAATTTCATCCATACGACAGGGATGCCCAAAGGTATGCATAGGGACACAAGCTGATATTCGTTTACCGGTTTGTTTATTGAAACATCCAGCAGAATTCCTGTATGATTTAATTTCCGAATTGCTTTTCAGCCAATTTTCCAATGCTTCAGGTGATAAACCTGGATGCTCTTTATCCACATCCAGAAAAATTGGAACAGCACCACAATAGCTGATAGCATTAGCTGTAGCAATAAAAGTTAGATCCTGTGTAATTACTTCATCTCCTGATTCCACTCCAGAGAGCACAAGAGCCAAATGCAAAGCATTGGTCCCATTAACACAAGCAACTGCCTTCTTAGCACCTGTAAATTCAGCAATTTTCAGTTCAAACTGGTCAACATATTTACCTACACTTGAAACGAAAGTAGAATCAATTGCATCATTAAGATATTTTTTTTCATTCCCATTGAATTGAGGTTCATGCAATGCAATAAACTCTTCAGGTTTTGAATATATATCTCTAATAAATTTTAATATGTGATCGTAGTTCATCTAATTACATTTTACTATCTAAGAATTTACCTTTTTCTTTATAATCAAAATCAGGAATCATTTCGAAAAACAATTCAATAAGATCCTCTCTACTCCAATTGCCTTTATTTTGGAAACCTGTGATAGTTTGAGTAAAATAATTGATTTTCGAATCATCAAATCCTTCCTTATTTTTAATCACACCCAAGTTCTGGAATTTATCCATATCCAAGATTTCATCGTTCATATAGAACTCTTCGAAATCTTTCTCACCAGTGGTATTGCTAGGGGTGAAAAGGCAGGGCCACTTACCTTGCTGTGGAAGAGTTTCCACTAATTCCCTAGCCTCATCTTCAGAAGAACACAAATAAGGTTCATAGCCTAATTGTTCAAGATATTTTACGGCTATCTCTGAAAAAGTTATTAAATGAAGTTCTTCACTCAGTTTAGGAAAGAACACATCACGATTTTCACCCAAAAGACAAGACATTAAACATAACAACCCAGATTCTTGAGGAGTAACAAAATATCTTTTCACATCGTTTGGGGCGACAATTGGTTGTTTTTTAAGTATTCGTTGATTAAAACCATGCAACAATGAACCATCAGAAAATGCAACATTTGCAAATCGAGCAGTAGATATAGGAATTTGCTCACTGTATTTCATCAGATAGAACTCCATAATTCGTTTTGAAGCACCCATCAGATTTGCAGGGTTAGCAGCCTTATCAGTAGAAACACAAAAATACTTTTTGGTTCCATTCTGTACTGATTGTTCAATGGTTTTAACTGTATTAAACACGTTTACCTGCACCATTCTCATTAAAGTAAATGGGTCTTTCTCACTTCTCACATGCTTAAGAGCTGACAAATTCAACACATAATCATATTTTCCATCCCAACGAATAAACGCATCATATTCAGACGAATGAATATCCAACGCAAAAGCTTGGAAATCACCAGATATATAACCCATACTACTACGGATATCACGTACAAGTTCTACCAGATTATTTTCACTGATGTCAACAACATGTAATTTCAAAGGATTTCTTTTGAAAATTTCCTTGGTAACAGCTTGTCCTATTGAACCAGCCCCACCAATGACCAAAAATGTTGAACTAGAAACTAACTTGGCAAGTTCATCTTCATATTTTAATAAATCTTTCTGAAAAAGAGCCTCAGTACGACCAATCAAACTTAAAATATCCACAATAATACTATTTAATTTCTAAAATCTTTAGAGCAGCCATTTCTGCTGCTTTACCTTTGCCATATAAATCCAAAGTGAAATCTGATTCCTTCTCCAGGAATGCAGCAAACGCAGTTTGCAAAGCTTTAGGGTCTGAACCTACTAATTTATTAAAACCATTAGTAACCAATTCAACCCATTCGGTTTGTTCACGTAGGGTTATGCAATGTTTACCAAAAAAGAAAGCTTCTTTCTGTACACCCCCACTGTCTGTCACCACCATCTCACAGCTTTTCAGAAGCATGATCATATCAAAATAGCCAACTGGTTCTATCACTTTGAAATCAACCTTTAAACCTAAGTTTTTCAAAATATTAGCCGTTCTGGGATGAAGCGGAACCACAACTTGAGTTGATTTATTAATTTGATTTAATCCTTCAACTATATTTTTCAGTTTAATCGGGTCATCTGTATTTTCTTGGCGATGTATAGTTGCAAGGACAAATGGAGCCTCACTTAATTTGGTTAGCACTGTTGATATTTCTTCTGCTCGATTTGCATAAAACAAGGCAGCATCCTGCATTACATCTCCATTTTTAATAATTTCAATGGTGAAATTATCAAAACCCTCTTTTCTCAAGTTTTCTATGGCCGTATCTGTTGGACAGAATAGATAGGACGAGATTCTATCGGTTAGTATGCGATTTATTTCCTCAGGCATTTGCATATTAAATGATCTTAATCCTGCTTCCACATGAATAACTGGAATATGCAGTTTGGATGCAGCCAAAGCACCAGCCAAAGTTGAATTTGTATCCCCATAGACCAAAACACCTTCGGGTTTTTCATTCAATAGTATATTTTCAATTCCCTCCAACATACGACCAGTCATTGCGCCATGAGATACGCCATGTATATCCAATTGAAAGGCAGGTTTTGGAATTTCCATTTCCTTAAAAAACACATCCGACATATTGGCATCGTAATGTTGTCCAGTATGTATTATTTTTTCATTTATACCCAAATTATGAAACTGCCGACTAAGAGTCGCTGCTTTTACAAATTGAGGGCGGGCACCAACTATGGTAATTATGTTTTTCATTTTATTTATGGATAATCTCAGCAAGTTGAGCCGTAAGAGACTTACGACTATATTTCTCCACCGAAGATACTGAGATTTTTAATTTATCTTGTTTGTACAAATTATACCAATTTAATATCTTAATTTTCAACTGAATCACATCAGTATAATCAAACATTTCACCTGCTCCAGTTGATGCCAAAATTTCAGCAGCATCACCATCTGAAGGACCTATACCAAGAATTGGTCTACCAGAAGCAAGGTATTCGAAAAATTTTCCAGTAAGAATACCTTTAGCATTGTTCGAATTATTGATTAACAGCAACAGCAATTGAGAAGATTGTTGTTTGATGATTGCTTCTTGATGAGGCAAATAATCGATTTTTACCAGCTGTTTTTCAAGTCCAGAATTCTTTACCTGTTCAATAACCGAAAAATCAACCTTTCCTATCAATTGAATCTGCAGATCATTCGCAAAATCCTCGTAATCTTCAACCAATTCACTACAAGCAATCCATAGATTTCGTGGATTTCTAGCAGCATTCAATGTGCCAATATGTGAAATTGTGAATTTATCATCTACTGTAGGTTGCACCTTAGGCATATCCTCAGAATCGAAACCGTTTGGAATAAGCGTAATCGATTTAGGATTGAGTAAGGAAAACTCATCCACCATATTTTTAGAAACAACAATCAATTCATCAGCTGCAGTAATCACTTTTTTTTCCAAATAATGATGTATTTTATCAGCCCAAGAGCTCAATTGTAAATCTTTATAGAAGTCAATGTTGGTCCAAGGATCTCTAAAATCAGCTATCCATTTGAGATTTGGCATTTTCTTTTTCAACCCCAATCCTATCAAATGCATAGAATGTGGAGGACCAGTAGTTATAACAGTATCCACTTGGGACTCTTTCGCCATCTTAGCTAAATATGCTATCGATGGTTTAATCCAAAACCTACGAGGATCAGGAATCAAGAAATTACCTCTGATTGCGATTGAAAGTTTTTCTTTCCAACCAGACTTCTTGTTTTCTGAAATAAATCCAGCCTGTATAGCCTCCCCTTTCTTTCCGAAAAGATTACGGTAAATAGAATACGGTTCCCATATCTTACGTTTCACTATCCTTATTCCATCGGGAATATCTTTTAGGAAGGAATTATCAAGTGATGGATATTCCGGGTTTTCAGGAGCATAAATTATCGGTTCACAATCAAAGCTGCGCAAATATTTTGTGAATTTAACCCATCTTTGCACACCAGCTCCTCCTGAAGGAGGCCAATAATAGGTAATGATGAGTACTTTCTTCATAATTTAAGCCAAAACGTCAATAGCCTTTTTCAAACGAGCAATCGTTTCTTCTTTACCAATAATTTCAGTAATGTCAAACATATGTGGACCTTTTGAAGCTCCAACTATTGAAAGTCGAAAAGCATTCATCACTGCACCCATACCCATAGCATTCTGTTCTATCCAGGATTTAACTATATCCTCTTGTGAATGTGCTGAAAAATCATCAATATTCACCAATACATCAATTAACTGAGACATCTGATTGGCTGTATCTGCCTTCCAACGTTTTTTAACTGCTGTTTCATCATAAGTATCAGGAGCCACAAAAAAGAAGGAAGACTGTTCCCACAAATCTTTGACAAAATTGGCTCGTTCTCGGACAAGGCCAACAATATTCTGTACTTTTTCAGAATCTTCAATTATTTCCTTATCTACTAAAATATGTTGATACAAATCCGTAAGTTCATCCAAAGATTTAGACTGAATGTATTGATGGTTGAACCATTTACCCTTTTCATAATCAAATTTAGCCCCACTTTTACTTACTCTATCCAAAGAGAACAAATCAATCAACTCAGACATAGAGAAGATTTCCTGTTCAGTACCTGAATTCCAACCCAAAAGTGCGAGAAAATTAACAACAGCTTCAGGGAAATAACCAGCTTCACGATATCCAGATGAAGTTTCACCGGATTTTGGATCCAACCAATTCAATGGAAACACGGGAAATCCAAGTCTATCTCCATCCCTTTTGCTTAACTTTCCATTTCCATCCGGTTTCAACAACAAAGGAAGATGAGCAAAGGCAGGCATTGAATCCGACCATCCCAAATAATTGTACAAAGTAACATGTAAAGGAGCCGAAGGCAACCATTCTTCACCTCGTATAACATGTGAGATTTGCATCAGATAATCATCCACAACATTAGCCATATGGTAAGTAGGTAACAAATCAGATGATTTAAACAACACTTTATCGTCAATAATACTGGAATTAAAAACAACTTCACCACGAATCAAGTCATTCACCAAAATTTCGACATTAGGTTGCATTTTAATTCTAACAACATGTTGATCACCCTTTGCAATTCTAGAATTGACTTCTTCTGAGGACAGAGTCAGAGAGTTTGTCATCAGTTCTCTTGTTGAAGCATCGTATTGAAAGTTAGGAATTTCAGAACGTTTAGCTTCCAGTTGTTCCGGTGTATCAAAGGCTATATATGCCAATCCTGAATCCAGCAATTGATCGACATATTGTTTATAAATCGCTTTTCGTTCGCTTTGTCTATAGGGAGCATAACTTCCCTCAATTTCTGCACCAACACCCTCATCGATTTCTATGCCTAACCATTTCAATGATTCAACAATGTAATCTTCAGCACCAGGAACAAAACGAGCAGAATCTGTATCTTCAATACGAAGAATCATTTTACCATTCAGTTTACGGGCAAAGAGGTAATTATACAAAGCGGTACGAACTCCACCAATATGCAGTGGGCCAGTGGGACTGGGAGCAAAGCGAACTCTAATTTCTTTCATTTTTAAATTTTCGAATAAAAAGCAAAAATACGAAATAATCGCGAAATATTACAAAAAAACCACATCTGCTTATATTGCAAATGTGGTTGTCTTTCGGTGGGCGTTGACGGATTCGAACCGCCGACCCTCTGCTTGTAAGGCAGATGCTCTG
>CAZZPZ010000013.1:0-39364 GCA_964655615.1 uncultured Paludibacter sp.
GTCCTATGCCTCAAACTCGTGAGCACATCTTGTTGGCTCGTCAGGTAAACGTTCCGAAGTTGGTTGTTTTCATGAACAAATGTGACTCGGTTGATGATGAAGAAATGCTAGAATTGGTAGAAATGGAAATGCGTGAATTGCTTTCATTCTATGAATTTGATGGTGATAACACTCCTATTATCCGTGGTTCTGCTCTTGGTGGATTGAACGGTGTAACTGAGTGGGAAGATAAAATTATGGAATTGATGAATGCTGTAGATACTTGGATTGAGTTGCCACAGCGTGATGTTGATAAACCATTCTTGATGCCTGTTGAAGACGTGTTCTCTATCACTGGTCGTGGTACTGTAGCAACTGGTCGTATCGAAACTGGTATCATCAAAACTGGTGAAGAGGTTCAAATTATTGGTCTTGGTAGCGAAGCTAAAAAATCAGTTGTAACAGGTGTGGAAATGTTCCGCAAAATTCTTGACGAAGGTCAAGCTGGTGACAACGTAGGTTTGCTTCTACGTGGTATCGATAAAGAGGAAATCAAACGTGGTATGGTTATCACTCACCCAGGTAAAGTAACTCCTCACACTACTTTCAAAGCAGCAGCTTATATCTTGAAAAAAGAAGAAGGTGGTCGTCACACTCCATTCCACAACAAATACCGTCCTCAGTTCTATATCCGTACATTGGACGTAACTGGTGAAATTTCACTTCCAGATGGAGTTGAGATGGTAATGCCAGGTGACAACTTGGAATTGACAGTTACTTTGATCTACCCTGTAGCTTGTAACATCGGTCTTCGTTTCGCTATCCGCGAAGGTGGTCGTACTGTAGGTTCAGGTCAGATTACTGAACTTCTAGACTAAGAAGAGATTCCGTAAGGAATATACATAAAACTAGCCGTACCTTTTTTGGTACGGCTTACACACGGGCGTAGCTCAGTTGGTAGAGCACTGGTCTCCAAAACCAGGTGTCGGGAGTTCGAGTCTCTCTGCCCGTGCAAATTCTATTTGTAATATGAAGATCATCAACTATTTCAAAGAGTCCTATTCAGAACTCGTTCATAAAGTGTCTTGGCCAACTAGGTCAGAACTAGCAAACAGTGCGGTCGTGGTTTTGATAGCTTCCATCATTATTGCCTTGATCGTTTGGGTTATGGACTTGAGTTTTGAAACCATTATGACTTTCGTTTACGATAAGTTGTTGTAATTTTTTTTGGAGGAAATAAATGTCTGAATCAACAGGATTAAAATGGTACGTTTTACGTGCTTTCAGCGGAAAAGAAAGTAAAGTAAAAGAATACATCGAGGCGGAAATGAGAAATTCTGATCTTGGTGATTTTGTTGCTCAGGTGGTTATTCCTATGGAAAAAAAGATCATCAACCGTAAAGGTAAGAACTTCACTAAGGAAATCAACCTGATGCCAGGTTATGTCCTTATTGAAGCTAATCTTGTAGGCGAAGTATCTCATCGTGTGCGCCAGATTCCTGGTGTTTTCGGTTTCCTTGAAGAAAAAGGCAATATCCCTACTCCAGTTCGTCCATCCGAAGTGAATCGTATTCTAGGTGTGGTAGACGAAATGCAAGAGAGCGAAGCAGAATTGCTAAGCCCTTATATTGTAGGAGAATTTGTTAAAGTCAACAATGGACCGTTTACTGGTTTTACCGGTACTATCGAAGAGGTTCATGCTGAAAAGAAAAAGCTAAAGGTAATGGTAATGGTCTTCGGAAGAAAGACACCGCTCGAGCTTTCTTTCAACCAAGTAGAAAGGGAATAGTCATCGTATTACTACGATTATTCCTAGTTTAACAATCAATATAAACAAAGAGTAAATTATGGCTAAAGAAATTGCTGGACTTATTAAATTGCAGATTAAAGGAGGGGCAGCAAATCCTTCTCCACCTGTAGGACCTGCTTTGGGTTCTAAAGGGATCAACATTATGGAGTTTTGCAAACAGTTTAATGCCAGAACTCAGGACAAAGCTGGTAAAGTTTTGCCGGTTGTTATCACTTATTACTCTGACAAATCATTCGATTTCGTTGTTAAGACTCCACCAGTTGCTATCCAGTTAATGGAAGTTTCTAAATTAAAAGGTGGATCTGCTGAGCCTAACCGTAAAAAGGTTGCTGAAATTACTTGGGAACAAGTACAGCAAATCGCTCAAGACAAAATGACCGACTTGAATTGTTTCGAGATTGCTGCAGCTATGAGAATGGTTGCAGGTACAGCGAGAAGTATGGGTATCACTGTTAAAGGTGAATTTCCTAATGTTAATTAATAATCATCTTCAATAATGAGTAAACTGACAAAAAATCAAAAATTGGCAGCAGCTAAAATTGAAGCTGGAAAAGCCTATACTTTACAGGAAGCAGCTGAATTAGTAAAAGAAATCACTACTACAAAATTTGATGCTTCTGTAGATATCGATGTACGCTTAGGTGTTGACCCTCGTAAAGCTAACCAAATGGTTCGTGGTGTTGTATCACTGCCAAATGGAACTGGTAAAGAAATTAGGGTTCTTGCATTGTGTACTCCCGATCAGGAAGCAGCAGCCAAAGAAGCTGGTGCTGATTATGTCGGCCTTGATGAATTCATTGATAAAATCAAGGGTGGCTGGACTGACGTGGATGTGATCATTACCCAACCTGCTATCATGGGTAAATTAGGTGCTTTAGGTCGTGTGCTTGGTCCTCGCGGATTAATGCCTAATCCTAAAAGTGGTACCGTTACAAATGAAGTAGGTAAGGCAGTTAAAGAAGTTAAACAAGGTAAAATCGACTTTAAAGTTGATAAATTTGGTATCGTTCATACTTCTATCGGCAAAGTTTCATTCTCTGCGGATAAAATTACTGAAAATGCTAAAGAATTTTTAGCTACCTTGATGAAACTTAAACCTACTGCTGCTAAAGGTACTTATGTAAAGAGCATTTATCTTTCAAGCACTATGAGTGCGGGTGTTAAAGTAGACCCAAAATCAGCTGAATAATTAAAAAAGGAATGATTTATGAAAAAGGAAGATAAAAGCAATATTATATCAAATATCGAGTCAACCATTCAAGGTTACGCACATTTATATCTTGCAGATATCGGTGGTCTTAATGCTGCTGAAACAAGTGAACTTCGTAAAACTTGTTACAAAAGTGACATTAAACTTGTAGTAGTTAAAAATACTTTGCTTAAAAAGGCATTGGAAAATTCTCCTGTAGACTATAGTGAAATCTATGGCTCTTTGAAAGGTGAAACTTCTTTGCTTCTATCAAATGTGGGAAATGCTCCTGCTAAATTGATCAAAGATTTTAGCAAAACTAGTAAAAGTAAAAAACCGGTTCTAAAAGCGGCGTACGTTGAAGAGACATTCTTTATTGGTGAAAACCAATTGGATGCTTTGGTTGCTGTGAAAGGTAAGAAAGAACTTCTTGGCGAACTTATCGGACTATTGCAGTCTCCTGCCAAGAACGTTGTGTCCGCACTCCAATCAGGAGGAAATACTATCCATGGCGTGTTGAAAACGCTAGGAGAAAGATAATTATCAATAAACAAATTTTAGAAATCAATAAATTTACAATACAATGGCAGATTTGAAAGCTTTTGCTGAACAATTGGTTAACTTGACAGTTAAAGAAGTTAATGAGTTAGCTCAAATTTTGAAAGATGAATATGGTATCGAACCCGCTGCTGCAGCTGTAGCTGTTGCTGCTGGTCCTGCTGCTGGTGGCGAAGCTGCTGCAGCTGAAGAAAAAACTTCTTTCGATGTAGTGTTGAAAAGCGCTGGTGCTAATAAACTAGCTATCGTTAAATTAGTTAAAGAACTTACTGGTCTAGGTCTTAAAGATGCTAAAGATATCGTTGATGCTGCTCCTTCAGTAATCAAAGAAGGCGTATCTAAAGACGAAGCTGATGCTCTTCAGAAAGCACTTACAGAAGGTGGCGCTGAAGTAGAACTTAAATAATTTAACCTGATTATCAGGTATTTGGTTTAGATTCTCTCCTTGTGGGGAGATTCTAAACCTTTTCACGTCTATATCAACTATTAAGTTCTCTGCACCATTTAATCTCTTTGAAAATGTCTTCAATTATTAAAGATCAAAGAATCAATTTTGCTTCAATCGAAAATCAATTCGAATATCCAGATTTTCTAGAAGTGCAATTAAAATCTTTTCAGGATTTCTTTCAAATGGATACTTCTCCTGAAAAAAGAAAAACTGAGGGTCTATACAAAGTTTTCCAGGAAAACTTTCCAATAGCCGACACACGTAATAACTTTATTCTCGAGTTTCTCGATTATTATGTGGATCCCCCAAGATATACTATCGACGAATGTGTCGATCGTGGTCTGACTTACAGTGTTCCACTAAAGGCTAAACTAAAACTTTATTGTACAGATCCCGACCACGAGGATTTTGATACAGTAATACAGGAAGTTTACTTGGGTCCTATTCCTTATATGACCCCTAAAGGTACTTTTGTTATAAATGGGGCTGAACGTGTTATCGTTTCTCAGCTGCATCGTTCACCGGGTGTTTTCTTCGGTCAAAGTATGCACGCTAACGGTACAAAATTGTATTCCGCTCGTATTATCCCGTTTCGCGGATCATGGATCGAATTCGCTACTGACATCAATAATGTGATGTATGCCTATATCGACCGTAAAAAGAAATTACCTGTTACTACTTTGCTTCGTGCTATCGGTTTTGAACGTGACAAGGATATCCTTGAAATCTTTGATCTTGCTGAAGAAGTAAAGGTGACTAAGGCTAACTTAAAAAAAGCTGTAGGTACTAAACTTGCTGCCCGTGTGCTTAAAACATGGATTGAGGACTATGTGGACTCAGAAACTGGTGAGGTGGTAAGTATCGACCGTAATGAAATTATCATAGAACGTGAAACCGTTCTTGAAGATCATCACATTGACAGCATTGTTGATTCTGGTGCAGCAACTATTCTTTTGCACAAAAAGGAAGCTAATCAGAGTGACTATGCTATTATCTATAATACTCTACAAAAAGACCCTTCTAACTCGGAAAAGGAGGCTGTAGTACATATTTATCGTGTGCTTCGTAATGCTTTGCCTGCAGATGATTCTACTGCAAGAGAAGTTATTAATAACTTGTTCTTCTCAGAGAAACGTTATGATTTGGGTGATGTAGGTCGTTTCCGTATCAACCGTAAGCTTAATCTTTCTATAGACCCTGATACTAAGGTTCTTACTAAAGAAGATATTATTGAGATCATCAAATATCTGATTGAGTTGATCAATTCTAAAGCTGAAGTGGATGATATCGACCACTTAAGCAACCGTCGTGTTAGAACTGTTGGCGAACAACTTTTCAATCAATTCGGTGTGGGTCTTTCTCGTATGGCTCGTACAATTCGTGAACGTATGAATGTTCGCGATAATGAGGTGTTTACTCCAACTGATTTGATCAATGCCAAGAGTATTTCTTCGGTGATCAATTCTTTCTTTGGTACAAATGCTCTTTCACAATTTATGGATCAACAAAATCCATTGGCTGAAATTACACACAAACGTCGTATGTCTGCCCTTGGTCCTGGTGGTCTTTCTCGTGAACGTGCTGGTTTCGAGGTTCGTGACGTACACTATACACATTATGGTCGTCTTTGTCCTATCGAAACTCCTGAGGGTCCAAACATCGGTCTGATTTCTTCTTTGTGTATTTATGCTAAAATCAATGATCTTGGTTTCATTGAAACTCCATACCGCATCGTTGAAAATGCTAAAGTGGATATCTCTGAAAATGGTCTGAAATATTTTACTGCTGAAGAGGAAGAAGATAAAATTATCGCTCAAGGAAATGCTCCTTTGAAAGAAGATGGTTCTTTCATCCGTCCAAGAGTCAAATCTCGTTTGGGTGCTGACTTCCCAGTGGTAACACCTTCAGAGGTGAATTTGATGGATGTTGCTCCATCCCAAATCGCTTCTATTGCTGCGGCATTGATTCCTTTCCTTGAACATGATGATGCGAACCGTGCATTGATGGGTTCAAACATGATGCGTCAGGCTGTACCACTTCTTCGTTGCGAGTCTCCAATTGTAGGTACTGGTATCGAAGGTCAACTTATTCGCGATTCACGTACTCAGATTACTGCTGAAGGCGAAGGGGTTGTTGAATATGTGGATGCTGATGTGATCAAAATAAAATACAATCGTACAGATGACGAGGACTTTGTAAGTTTCGAATCTTCTGTAAAAGAATATAAACTTCCGAAATTCCAAAAAACCAATCAAAATACGACTATCGACCTTCGCCCACTTGTAAGAGTTGGTCAGAAAGTTAGTAAAGGTATGATCCTTACCGAAGGTTATTCTACTCAACAGGGTGAACTTGCTATAGGTAAAAACTTGAAAGTTGCTTTCATGCCTTGGAAAGGTTATAACTTCGAGGATGCTATCGTTATCAATGAGCGCGTAGTTCGTGAGGATATCTTTACATCTGTTCATGTAGTTGAACAATTACTTGAAGTTAGAGAAACAAAACGTGGAGTTGAAGAATTTACAAATGATATTCCAAATGTGAGCGAGGATGCAACTCGTGATTTGGATGAAAACGGTATTATCCGTGTCGGTGCACGTATCGAACCTGGTGATATTATTATTGGTAAAATTACTCCTAAAGGTGAATCTGATCCTTCTCCTGAAGAAAAATTGCTTCGTGCTATCTTTGGTGATAAAGCGGGTGATGTGAAAGATGCTTCTCTTAAAGCAACTCCATCTCTTTCTGGGGTGGTTATTGGAAAACGTCTGTATTCTAAAGCACAAAAAAATAGAAAATCAAAATTAGCAGATAAAGCAGTTCTTCCTCGTCTTGATGAAGAGTTTGAAATGCAAAGTGCTGAGCTGAAAAATACTTTAGTAAGTAAATTGCTTACCATTGCTAAAGGTGAAGTCTCTACAGGTGTGAAAGATTATTTAGGTGTGGATCTTATCCCAGCTAAAAATGAATTTACTGAAGATCGCCTTCGCGATGTTGATTTTACTACAGTACAATTGAATTCATGGACCAATAATGAGCATAAGAATGGATTGATTCGTCAGCTTATTCTAAACTATTTGAAAAAATTCAAAGAGTTGGATGCCCAAATTAAACGTCAGAAATTCAATATCACTATCGGAGATGAACTTCCTACAGGTATTATCCAAGTAGCAAAAGTATATATCGCTAAAAAACGTAAAATCCGTGTGGGTGATAAAATGGCTGGTCGTCACGGTAACAAAGGTATTGTTTCCCGTATCGTTCGTCAAGAAGATATGCCATTCCTAGCTGATGGTACTCCGGTTGATATAGTTCTTAACCCGCTGGGTGTGCCTTCACGTATGAACCTTGGACAGATCTTTGAAACTGTTCTTGGATGGGCTGGAAAAGAATTGGGATTGAAATTTGCAACTCCTATCTTCGACGGTGCTTCTTTGGATGACTTGAATGAATGGACTGACAAGGCTGGTGTACCTCAATACGGTAAAACTTACTTGTATGATGGTGGTACCGGTGAGAAATTTGACCAGGCTGCTACTGTAGGTATTATCTATATGTTGAAACTAGGTCACATGGTGGAAGATAAAATGCATGCTCGTTCTATCGGTCCTTATTCCTTGATTACACAACAACCATTGGGTGGTAAAGCTCAGTTTGGTGGTCAACGTTTCGGGGAAATGGAGGTTTGGGCTCTCGAAGCTTTCGGTGCTGCTCATATCTTGCAAGAAATTCTGACCGTGAAATCGGATGATGTGATGGGTCGTGCTCGTACTTACGAAGCAATCGTGAAAGGTGATCCTATGCCAGCTGCTGGTATCCCTGAATCCTTGAATGTGTTATTGCACGAACTTCGCGGTTTGGGCTTGAGTATCAATTTAGAATAAGCAATTGTAAATCACAGAAAAGTTATGGCTTTTAAATCAGATAATAAGATTAAAACCAATTTCAACAAGATCTCTATCGGACTTGCGTCGCCAGAGGAGATTTTGAAATTATCAAGTGGTGAGGTACTCAAACCTGAAACCATCAACTACCGTACATACAAACCTGAACGTGATGGTTTGTTCTGTGAGCGTATCTTCGGTCCTACCAAGGATTTCGAATGCCACTGCGGTAAGTACAAGAGAATCCGTTATAAAGGTATCGTCTGCGACCGTTGTGGAGTAGAGGTTACTGAAAAGAAAGTTCGTCGTGAACGTATGGGACATATCCAATTGGTGGTTCCGGTAGCTCATATATGGTACTTCCGTTCATTGCCAAATAAAATTGGTTATTTGTTGGGTATGCCTACCAAAACTTTGGATCAAATTATCTATTACGAAAAATATGTTGTTATTCAAGCAGGTGCTGCTGAAGACGGCGAAAATATCATTACAGGTAATTTGATTACTGAAGAGCAATATTTGGATGCATTGGATGCTCTACCAAGAGAAAATCAAATGCTTGATGATCATGATCCAAATAAATTCGTAGCTAAAATGGGTGCTGAAGCAATCTACGATTTGCTTCAAAATCTTGATTTGGATACAATTTCGTATGAACTACGTGACAGAGCTAATTCTGATACTTCTCAACAAAGAAAAAATGAAGCTTTGAAAAGATTACAAATTGTTGAGTCTTTCCGTGCTTCCCGTCATAGAAACAAACCTGAATGGATGATCGTAAAAGTGGTTCCTGTAATTCCACCAGAACTTCGTCCTTTGGTGCCACTAGATGGTGGTCGTTTCGCGACATCTGACTTGAACGATCTTTACCGTAGGGTAATCATTCGTAACAACCGTTTGAAAAAATTGATCGAAATCAAAGCTCCTGAAGTTATTCTTCGTAATGAGAAACGTATGCTTCAAGAAGCAGTGGACTCATTGTTCGATAACTCAAGAAAATCAAGCGCTGTTAAAACGGATGCTAACCGTCCCCTTAAATCTTTATCGGATAGTTTGAAAGGTAAACAAGGTCGTTTCCGTCAAAACTTGCTAGGTAAACGTGTTGACTATTCTGCTCGTTCGGTAATCGTCGTTGGTCCTGAACTGAAAATGCATGAATGTGGTCTTCCTAAAGATATGGCTGCTGAATTATTCAAACCATTTGTTATCCGTAAGTTGATCGAACGTGGTATTGTTAAAACAGTTAAATCAGCTAAGAAAATTATAGATCGTAAAGATCCTGTAATCTGGGATATCCTGGAATATGTGATGAAAGGTCATCCGGTGCTACTTAACCGTGCCCCAACTCTTCACCGCTTGGGTATTCAAGCTTTCCAGCCTAAAATGATTGAAGGTAAGGCTATCCAACTTCACCCACTTTCTTGTACTGCGTTCAACGCTGACTTCGATGGTGACCAGATGGCAGTTCACTTGCCACTTGGAAATGAGGCGGTTTTGGAAGCTCAAATGTTGATGCTTGCATCTCACAATATCCTTAACCCTGCGAATGGTGCACCTATTACGGTTCCTTCACAAGACATGGTGCTTGGTTTGTATTATATTACAAAACCTCGTACTGGTGCTTTGGGTGAAGGTTTGGTGTTCTATTCTCCAGAAGAAGCTGAAATCGCTTACAATGAAAAAAGAGTTGCATTGCACTCTTGGATTAAAGTAAGAACCTATGATGTGGATGAAGATGGAGATCCAATTGAGAAACTGATTGAAACTACGGTTGGTCGTATCTTGTTCAACAAGAGTGTTCCTTCTGAAGTTGGTTATATCAATGAACTTCTATCTAAAAAATCTCTTCGCGATATTATCGGTACTGTTATCGAGAAATGTGGAGTCGCCCGTACAGCTAAATTCTTGGATGATATCAAAGATTTAGGTTATTATATGGCATTTAAAGGGGGTCTTTCGTTCAACTTGAATGATGTGATTATCCCCGCTGAAAAAGAACAACTAGTTGCTGAAGGTAATGCTGAAGTGGAAGAAATTTTGAATCTTTATAACCAAGGTTTCATTACCAACAACGAGCGTTACAATCAGATTATTGATACTTGGACTCACGTAAACTCTAAATTGTCAAATATCCTGATGAAACAATTGGCTTCTGATAACCAAGGTTTCAACTCAGTTTACATGATGCTTGACTCTGGTGCTCGTGGTTCTAAAGAACAGATTCGTCAGCTTTCAGGTATGCGTGGTTTGATGGCAAAACCTCAAAAATCCGGTTCTGAAGGTGGTCAGATTATCGAAAACCCTATCTTGTCAAACTTTAAAGAGGGCCTTTCAGTGTTGGAGTATTTTATCTCTACTCACGGTGCTCGTAAAGGTCTTGCGGATACGGCTTTGAAAACAGCTGATGCTGGATATCTGACTCGTCGTTTGGTTGACGTTTCACAGGATGTAATTATCTCTGAAGATGATTGTGGTACTTTGCGTGGTTTGGAAGCAACTGAGGTGAAAAACAATGAAGATGTTATTTCAACATTGTATGAGCGTATCCTTGGCCGTGTTTCTGTACACGATATCTATCATCCATTAACCGGTGAATTGATTGTTGCTTCTGGTGACCAAATTACTGAATCTTTAGCGAAGAAAATTCAAAATTCACCAATCGAACGCGTTGAAATTCGTTCGGTGTTGACTTGCGAATCTAAAAAAGGTGTTTGTGCTAAATGTTACGGACGTAACCTGGCTACAGGTAAAATGGTTCATATCGGTGAAGCTGTGGGTGTTATCGCTGCTCAGTCAATCGGTGAACCAGGTACTCAGCTTACACTTCGTACTTTCCACGTTGGGGGTATCGCTTCAAATATCGCTGCTGAAAATAAAATTATTCTTAAATACGAAGGTCGTCTTGAATTCGATGAATTACGTACTGTAGATGCAATCGACGAAAATAACAATACTTTCCAAGTAGTTACCAGTCGTCTTGCTGAAATGCGTGTGATCGATGTCAATACAGGTATCGCTCTAACAACTCAGAATGTTCCTTACGGTTCTAAATTGTATGCTAAAAACGGCGACATGGGAGCTAAAGGTCAGACAGTTTGTGAGTGGGACCCATTCAACGCTGTAATTATTTCTGAAATCGAGGGTAAAATCCAATTTGAGGATGTACTTGAGAATTTAACTTACAAAACTGAAACTGATGAGGCTACAGGTTTGAAAGAGAAAATTATTGTTGAATCCAAAGAACGTAATAAAGTTCCTAGTGCTCATATCGTTGATAAAAATGGCGAGACTTTGAAAACGTATAACCTTCCAGTAGGTGCCCACTTGGTGCTAAACGATGGTGATACTATCAAACAAGGTCAAACCTTGGTTAAAATACCTAGAGCTGTTGGTAAAACAGGTGACATTACCGGGGGTCTACCTCGTGTTACTGAATTGTTCGAGGCTCGTAACCCATCCAATCCAGCAGTTGTTGCCGAAATTGATGGTGAGGTTAACTTTAGCCAGAAAATCAAAAGAGGTAACCGTGAGTTGTCTATCACATCTAAAACTGGTGAACAAAAGAAATACCTTATCCCATTGTCAAAACAAATCCTTGTTCAGGAAAATGACTATGTGAGAGCAGGTACTCCACTTTCAGATGGTGCTATCACTCCAACAGATATCTTGCTGATTAAAGGTCCTACTGCTGTTCAAGATTATATCGTGAATGAAGTACAGGATGTTTACCGCCTACAGGGTGTGAAAATCAATGACAAACACTTTGAGGTTATCGTTCGTCAAATGATGCGTAAAGTTGAGATCTTGGATCAAGGTGATACTCGTTTCCTTGAAAAGCAAGTAGTTGACAAAAACGATTTCATGGAGGAAAACGATCGTATCTGGGGTAAGAAAGTTATTGTTGATGCTGGAGATTCTACAACCTTGAAAGCAGGTCAGATTATTACTCCTCGTAAACTAAGAGATGAGAACAGTGCCTTGAAACGTCGTGACTTGCGTGAAGTTCAAACTCGTGAAGCTGTTCCTGCAACTTCAAACCAGATTTTGCAAGGTATTACCCGTGCAGCACTTCAAACAAGTAGCTTTATGTCGGCTGCTTCCTTCCAGGAAACAACCAAAGTGCTTAATGATGCTGCTATCAATGGTAAAGTGGATCGTTTGGAAGGTTTGAAAGAAAATGTAATTTGTGGTCATTTGATACCTGCTGGTACTGGTCAACGTGATTTCGATAAATTGGTAGTATACTCTAAAGAGGAATATGAAAAGAAAAACGATGCTCGTCGCAACGTTATCGAAATGCAAGAAAATGATTAATCAATTTAATTAATATTGAAGCGGGGATTTCCAATTGGAACATCCCCGCTTTTATTTTGACAGCATTAAAAATATCCTTAACTTAGTGCAATCTAAAATTTATCAGTAAGCAATGAATAACAACTATTGTATTATTATGGCTGGTGGAGTAGGCAGCCGATTCTGGCCAATTAGTAGAAATAATAAACCTAAACAATTTCTCGATTTTTTTGGTACAGGTCGCTCTTTGATTCAAATGACCTTTGATCGATTTCGTCAGTTAATGCCTGCGGAAAATATTTTTATAGTATCGAACGTAATCTACAAAGATTTAATCCTGGAACAATTACCTGAATTAAAAGAAAGTCAGGTTCTGCTGGAGCCTCATAGAAGAAATACTGCACCATGTATTGCTTATGCAATGTATCGTATAGCGGCTATTACTGAGAATGCAAACATAATTGTTGCACCATCTGATCATTTGATTCTTAAAGAAAATGATTTTATTGATGCCCTTAAGGCAGGTTTACATTTCGTAGAAGAAAATGATAGTTTACTCACCCTGGGAATCAAACCGAGTAGACCTGAGACTGGTTATGGCTATATACAAATAGAAGAGGGTACTACAAATCTTCGTAAAGTGAAAACCTTTACTGAAAAACCTAATTTGGAACTGGCTAAAGTGTTTATTGAAACCGGTGAGTTTTTTTGGAACGCAGGTATATTTCTATGGAGTCTTAAATCCATTCAAAAAGCTTTTGAGCAGTATTTGCCTGATGTAAATAACAAATTTTTACCCGGATTATCATTCTTTAATACTGATAAGGAGCAAGCATTCATTAATGAAATCTATCCTTCATGTCCCAATATATCTATCGATTATGGTATAATGGAAAAGTCTCCCAATGTGTATGTGCTTTGTTCTGATTTCGGTTGGACAGATCTTGGTACCTGGAGCTCCTTGTATGAACTTTCGGATAAAGATGAGAGTGGAAATGCAAAACTAAAATGCAATACATTGTTTTACAACTCCAAAAATAATATGGTAACTATGCCTGAAAATAAATTGGTCGTGGTCGATGGGTTGGAAGACTATTTGATTGCTGAGTCTGATAATGTGCTTTTGATTTGCAAGAAAGACGAGGAGGCTAAAATCAGACAAATGGTGAATGATGCCAATGTTGCATTTGATGGAAATTATAATTAATTTTTATGGGATTCTTCAAGTTATATAAGCCAAAAGAATATAAATACAGGTATATTTATTATGATCCGAAGAAGGAGGCTCAAAAGGAAAGAGACAAAAGACTTGCTGAGGAGAAAAAATCGGAAGGAGAATATCGACCTACTATCAAACGTGGAACCTTTAGGGAGATGGCAGATAAAAATAAGGTGGATATGAAAAGTCAGATTCGCAACTCCAATATCCGATTGATACTAATCATCGTTTTCCTTCTTGTTTTGATGTATTTTATTTTAATGTAATCTTAGTGAAGTTTGAGCTTCAATTTCGATTCAATTCTTTTTTTGAAAATTATTAATGAGTGATATTATTCATTTACTTCCAGATTCAGTTGCAAATCAAATTGCAGCTGGAGAGGTAATTCAACGTCCAGCCTCAATATTGAAAGAGCTGGTTGAAAATTCTATTGACGCTGGTGCGAATTCTATTCAAATTATTTTTAGAGAAGCTGGTAGAAATCTTTTGCAGGTTTCGGATAATGGAAAAGGTATGAGTGAAACTGATGCCAGAATGGCTTTCGAGCGTCATGCTACCTCCAAGATTTCTTCAGCAGATGATTTGTTTAGCTTGCGTACTATGGGCTTCAGGGGGGAAGCTTTGGCTTCAATCGCTTCTGTGGCACAAGTTGAATTAAAAACGAAAAGGGAAATAGATGAACTTGGGGTTCATATTGAAATATCAGGCAGCAAAGTTTTATCACAAAATCCAGTTTCGTGCAATAAGGGAACTACGATAATAGTCAAGAATCTTTTTTATAATGTTCCTGCTCGTCGTCGTTTCCTCAAAAGTGATAATGTAGAGAAAACTCATCTATTGAATGAATTCTATCGTATAGTACTTGTACATCCTGACATAGAGTTTTCACTGTATGATGGGGAGGAAGAGGTGTTTAAATTGCATCCAGCCAATGTCAAGTTTAGGATAGAACAAGTATTTGGAAATGCAAGAAAGAAAATGAGTGAGCAGCTCCTTTCCATTGAAACAGAAAATGGATTGGTTTCAATTCGTGGTTATATTGGACGACCAGAGTTCGCACAGAAATCTGCACATCAGTATTTTTTTGTGAATGATAGGTATATGCGTCATCCTTATTTTCATAAAGCCATTAGTTTAGCTTATAATCAATTGATCCCACAAGGGGATAATCCATTCTACTTTATTTATTTTGATGTGGATCCTCAGACTATAGATGTGAATATACATCCCACAAAAACAGAAATCAAGTTTGAGCACGAACAGGCTATATGGTCTATACTCTCTGCAGCTATAAAAGAGTCCTTGGGTAAATTTAATGTCGTTCCCTCTATAGATTTTGATGTGGAAGGTAAGCCTGACATTCCAATGAACACCAAGATGGTAAATATAGAGCCTCCGCAGACAAGTTTCAATCCTTCATACAATCCATTTAGTGGGTCTTCTTCGAATTCCTATAAACGACCTCCCATGGATTGGGAAAAATTATATGGTGGTTTTGAGTCTGGTTTTAATGGCTCTTTCCCTGAAGGTAAATCAGTAGAGATGGAAAGGGTAATTTCGGTTGAGAGTCATTCTCATCAAATGCTGATAACAGAAGAACAGAGTTCTGAAGGGGATTATTTTCAGCTTAAAAACAAATATATAATCACCTCTGTTAAGTCTGGGATGTTGATTGTGGATCAAAGAAGAGCTCATCTGCGAATCTTGTATGATTTGTATATCTCAGAAATTGTAAGTCGTCAAGGTTTTACTCAGCAATTGCTGTTTACAGATATTATGCCTTTGTCTGCAGAAGAGCAACTATTTTACCCTCAGATTGAAGAGGATCTGAAATTGGTAGGATTTGACCTTGTTTTGGTTGATGGTGTAGAATTGGAAATTAAAGGAATGCCGGCACAGTTAAAATCATCAGCAAATCTGCATGCATTGTTGCATGAAATTTTTCACGCAGTTATGCAGGAATCCGGTAAAGTTGCTGAAAGTGTTCATCATCAGATAGCCTTATCCTTAGCGGAGGCATCGGCTATACAGACTGGACAGAAAATGACAAAAGATGAAATGTCGGATTTGATGCAAAAATTATTTGCCAGTAAAGAGCATAATCATACTCCTACTGGCAAACAAATTATGAATATTCTTACTATAGATGAAATTCAGAATAGGTTGTAAGCTTTAGGCCTCAAGCTGTGAGCCCCAAGCCTCAAGCCTCAAGTTTGTATTTTGTATTTGCTTGAAGCATGTAGCATGAGGCCTGTAGCCAGTAAAATAAATTACTCTCCTGTCGTTTCAGGTGTAATCAGTTTATAGCCTTTGCCGTGTATATTGATGATAGCTACATTTGGATCATCTTTCAATAATTTTCTCAGCTTAGTAATATACACATCCATGCTTCGAGCGTTGAAATAATTGTCGTCAACCCAAATTGATTTTAAAGCATAATTTCTTTCTAGTATACTGTTGGCATTGGATGCTAATAGACTTAACAATTCAGATTCTTTCGTCGTTAGTTTTTTATGGTCACCTTCGTTGGAAAGAACTTGTTTTTGTGTGTCAAAAATAAATTTTCCAATAGTAAACACAGCTACATCTTTGATTTTCTTACCCCTTACCCTTCTCAAAATAGATTCTATGCGGTATAAAAGTTCTTCCATGCTGAAAGGTTTTGATAAATAGTCGTCTGCACCCAGTTTGAAACCTTGCAGAATATCCTCTTTCATAGATTTGGCAGTGAGAAAGATAATTGGAACTTCAGAATTTACAGCACGAATGTCTGAAGCTAAAGCAAATCCATCTTTTTTAGGCATCATTACGTCAAGTACGCACAGGTCATATTTTGATCGGTTGAAAGCTTTAAATCCAGCTTCTCCATCAGCTTGTAGGTCAGCTTCATATCCTTTCGATTGAAGATATTCACGTAATAACATTCCGAGGTTTTCGTCATCCTCGCACAATAGGATTTTAATTTTCTCGTCGTTCATAATTTTAATTTTTAAAAGGTTGTTTTAATATGTTTATTAATATAATTCTTGAAGAATGAATTTTGATGTTGTTTCGTAGTATTCTAATTTCTTTCTTGTAATTCTGAATTAATACAGCGTATTGGATGTTTGAAATTCTTAAGTCTAATATTTTAATTAATTTGTGTCGATTAAAGGAATTGAAATAATAAACTTTGTTCCTATGTTTAGTTCGCTTTCTACTTTAATAGAGCCACCTAAATCCTGTATGATTTTCTTGACATATGCCAGTCCCAATCCAAAGCCCTTTACATTGTGTAAATTTCCAGTAGATACTCTGTAGAATTTTTCGAATATCTTTTTGTGATCATCTTTGTGAATTCCAATTCCATTATCTTCAATGCTAATGATAATCTTATCCTTTTCATTATGAGTTTCAATAGTAAGTAATGGGTTTTTATCCGAATATTTCAAAGCATTGTCCATCAGATTGTAAATCACATTTGTAAAATGCACTTCATCTATTAGGGCGTAATCATTTTCAGCATTTGTTAAGGTTGTGATTTGTCCACCTCTGTTAGTTACCTTTAAAGAGAAATTATTGGTTATTTCCTGTATTAAAGGGTTTATACTTTTTTCTCTCAAATTAAAAGTCGCTTTTTCTTTTTCGAATATTGCCATTTGAAGCACTTTTTCAACCATAAAACTCAAACGTTTAGTTTCGTCTCGAATTACATTTGAAATATGCTTGAGAGTTTCCGGAGTTTTTCCTATGGCTGGATCTTGCAGCATTTGGGATGCCAACGAAATACTCGAAATAGGTGTCTTTAATTCGTGAGTCATATTGTTCACAAAATCGTTTTTGATGTTGTTCAGTTGTTTCTGCTTGAAAATAACTGTAAGTGCCACGATAAATATCAACAATATCAGTACATCCAGGATAATGGAAGGAGAGGTGAGATTCATTGAACTCAGAATGTAGTTTTTCTTTGTAGGGAAGGTGACTTGAAGGAAGGCTTCCTTGTTGTTGTCTTCCATTGGGAAAAATCGTTGAGTATATAGGTTGTTGTCTTTAGGATTGATGGGTTTGTGTATGTCTTTGTGACATTCATAAATAATTTTACCTGAACGATCAACGATACTATAGTAGAATGGTAGTTCGATGCCGTTGTTTTTAAGTATTTTACTGAGTATTTCGTCAAGTCCATCAAAGTCAACTCGTTCACTAACTTCCTTTTTGCCTGTTTCTCTTAGCCAGCGAAAAACAGCCTGGTCAAGTATGGTTTTGGATCTGGAAAAGTTTTCCCTGAATTTTTGTTGGAGATATCGTGAAGTTTCTTCTATTGTAGCTTTCCCATGACGGGTGGAGAGACTAATTTGTGGTCTTGCAAATTTCTCATTCTCAAGATTTATCTCCCCCCTCTTTTTTTCCAATTCTTTCTGAAGCGAAGAAGGACTTGATGAGTTTCCCGAGATAGTGTTTGGATTGACAGAGCTTGAATTGGTAGAAATTCCATTAGCCTCAAGTGTCTCTTCAAGGTATTGTAACGCCTCATTTTCTTCAACCAAAAGTACTGTCTGGAATAAACTTCGTTGCACAGTCTCGTTAAACTGATTTTCGATCATTATTGCATTTTCGCGTACATATTTGAATTGTACGATAGTAAGTCCAATGAAAGCAAGAGCCATTGAAATTACGAGTATGTATATCGTGTTTTTCTTCATTTTTAGTTAAAATCCTGATTTTTTAGCTAGTTTTTACTTAAAAACGCATATTTCGGAACAAAAATATGTATTTAAAGTCAATAAATTAACATTTGAGTGTTAAAATTGTGTAAACATGCTCTCTGGTTTAACTTAATTTAGCCTTATGCCCCAAGCCCCAAGCCCCAAGCCTCAAGCTGTATTTGTATTTGCCTGCAGCCTGCAGCTTGAAGCCTGCAGCTGAATCTGCCTGAAGCTTGAAGCTGTATTTGAATTGCTTAGTCAAATTTTTTTATAATATTTTGTTTTTGAGATATTTTTTTTGTACCTTTGCAACCCATTTTGGCTAAAGTCCAAAGTGTATGTAAATTAAGTAGTTAATATTCTAAACAAATTAAAATGCCTACAATTCAACAATTAGTTAGAAAAGGAAGAGCAGAATTGATCGACAAAAGCAAGTCTCCAGCATTGGATTCTTGTCCACAGCGTCGTGGCGTTTGCGTACGTGTTTACACTACTACTCCTAAGAAACCAAACTCAGCAATGCGTAAGGTTGCCCGTGTTCGTTTGACCAATCAAAAAGAAGTGAATGCTTACATTCCAGGAGAAGGTCACAACTTGCAAGAGCACTCAATCGTAATGGTGCGTGGTGGTCGTGTTAAAGACCTTCCAGGAGTACGTTATCACATTGTTCGTGGAACATTGGATACAGCTGGTGTGAATGGACGTAAACAACGTCGTTCAAAATATGGTGCTAAACGTCCAAAACCAGGACAAGTAGCAGCTGCGCCAACAAAAGGCAAGAAGAAGTAATTCTTTCTTTTCAAACAAAAAGATTTAAGTCAAGTTTAAAACTTGTTTAGGTAGCAGATGAAGGTTGAGTAAATGATTCAGAGGAATCATTGAAGTATGACTAAGAGCAACCAAGACACAAAGTATTAAAAAAATGAGAAAAGCGAAACCAAAAAAACGCGTGATTCTTCCGGATCCCGTTTTTAATGAATCAGTGGTTACTAAATTTGTAAACCATTTGATGTACGATGGTAAGAAGTCTACTTCTTATGACATCTTTTACTCATCTTTGGAAGTTGTGAAAAACAAATTACCAAACGATGAAAAGACTCCTCTTGAAATCTGGAAAAAAGCTTTAGAAAACATCACTCCTCTAGTAGAGGTTAAATCACGTCGTGTGGGTGGTGCAACATTCCAGGTGCCTACTGAGATCCGTCCTGAAAGGAAGGAATCCATCTCAATGAAAAATCTAATTTTATATGCCCGTAAACGTGGCGGACGCTCTATGGCTGATAAATTGGCTGCAGAAATCGTTGATGCTTACAACAACCAGGGTGGTGCATTCAAACGTAAGGAAGATATGCATCGTATGGCTGAGGCTAACCGTGCATTTGCTCAATTTAGATTTTAAGTAACAAACTAAAAAAACGAAAAATCAAATGGCTAAAGGAGATTTAAGTTACAACAGGAATATCGGTATTATGGCTCACATTGATGCCGGTAAAACGACAACATCTGAGCGTATCTTGTTCTATACTGGTTTGACTCACAAAATTGGTGAGGTGCACGATGGTGCTGCAACTATGGACTGGATGGAGCAGGAGCAAGAGCGTGGTATTACCATTACTTCTGCTGCAACTACTACGTTTTGGAATTATCTGAATGATAAATATAAAATCAATTTGATAGACACTCCGGGACACGTTGACTTTACTGTAGAGGTAGAGCGTTCATTGCGTATTCTTGATGGTGCTGTTGCTACCTTCTGTGCGGTTGGTGGTGTAGAGCCTCAATCTGAAACAGTTTGGCGTCAGGCTGACAAATACAATGTTCCTCGTATCGGTTATGTAAATAAAATGGACCGTTCTGGTGCTGACTTCTATGAAGTTGTTCGTCAGGTCAAAGACGTGCTAGGAGCTCGTCCATGTCCAATTCAAATTCCAATTGGCGCTGAAGAAAAGTTCAAAGGCGTTGTGGATTTGATAAAGATGAAAGCAATTCTTTGGCATGATGAGACAATGGGTGCTGAATATTCAGTAGAAGAAATTCCTTCTGACCTATTGGCTGAAGCTGAAGAGTGGAGAGATAAAATGTTGGAAACGATAGCAGAATACGATGAAGTACTTATGGAAAAGTATTTTGACGATCCTTCTACTATCACTGAAGATGAAATCAATGTGGCAGTTCGTAAAGCGACTATCTCTATGGAGATCAACCCTATGATTTGTGGTTCTTCTTTCAAAAACAAAGGTGTTCAGACGATGTTGGATGCTGTTTGTGCGTATTTGCCATCTCCATTGGATACTCCAGAAATTATCGGAACAGATCCAAGAGATGCTGAGGTACAAATAGTACGTCATCCAGACGTTGCTGAACCTTTGACTGCTCTTGCATTTAAGATTGCAACTGACCCTTATGTAGGACGTCTTTGTTTCTTCCGTGTATATTCTGGTAAATTGGATGCAGGTTCATATGTATACAACACTCGTTCAGATAAAAAAGAACGTATTTCACGCATCTTCCAGATGCACTCAAACAAGCAAAACCCTGTAGAAGTAATTAATGCTGGTGATATTGGTGCTGGTGTTGGTTTCAAAGATATTCGTACTGGTGATACCTTGTGTGATGAAAACAACAAAATCACTTTAGAATCTATGGATTTCCCTGCTCCTGTAATCGGTATTTCTATTGAGCCTAAAACTCAAAAGGATATGGATAAATTGGGTATGGGACTTGCAAAACTTGCAGAAGAGGATCCAACCTTTACAGTACATACAAACGAGCAAACAGGACAGACAATTATTTCTGGTATGGGTGAACTTCACCTTGAAATCATTGTTGATCGTTTGAAACGTGAGTTTAAAGTTGAATGTAACCAAGGTCGTCCACAGGTAACTTATAAAGAAGCTATTTCTCAAGCTGTAGAAATTCGTGAGGTTTACAAGAAACAATCCGGTGGTCGTGGTAAATTCGCTGATATTATCGTGAAAGTTGAACCAGCAGATGCTGATTTTGATGGAGCTTTACAATTTGTAGATGTGGTTAAAGGTGGTAATATTCCTAAAGAATTTATCCCATCTATCCAAAAAGGTTTCCAAGCAGCTATGAAAAATGGTGTATTGGCTGGTTTCCCATTGGATAAATTGAAAGTTACACTTTCTGATGGATCTTTCCATGCAGTCGACTCTGACCAGTTGTCATTTGAGATTTGTGCTCAATTGGCATTCAAAACAGCTTGTGCTAAAGCAAAACCAGTATTACTTGAGCCAATCATGAAAATGGAGGTTGTAACTCCAGAAGAAAACATGGGTGATGTAATTGGTGACTTGAACAAGCGTCGTGGTCAGGTTGAAGGAATGGAATCGAGCCGTACAGGTGCGCGTATTGTGAAAGCTAAAGTGCCATTGGCAGAAACTTTCGGATATGTAACTGCATTGCGTACGATCAGTTCAGGCCGTGCAACTTCATCTATGGAGTTCTCACACTACGAAGTAGTTTCCACTTCAATTGCTAAAGAAGTAGTAGCTGAAGCAAAAGGAAAAGTTGAATTATTGTAATAAATTATATGTTCCGGTAAGCGAATGACTCTTTACCGGAACATCACTTTTAATATTTTTAAATACGACTATGAGTCAAAAAATTAGAATTAAATTAAAATCTTACGATCACAATCTAGTTGATAAATCAGCAGAAAAGATCGTAAAAACAGTAAAAGCTACTGGTGCATTGGTAAGTGGTCCTATTCCATTGCCAACTCACAAAAGAATCTTCACAGTGAACCGTTCAACTTTCGTTAACAAAAAATCACGTGAGCAGTTTGAATTGTCATCATACAAACGTTTGATAGATATTCATAATTCAACTGCAAAGACTGTAGATGCGTTAATGAAATTGGAATTGCCAAGTGGTGTAGAAGTAGAAATTAAAGTTTGATAATTATTAATAAAAATTTGAAATGCCAGGATTATTAGGAAAAAAAATCGGAATGACATCCGTTTTCAGTGCCGATGGTAAAAATGTACCATGCACTGTTATCGAAGCAGGTCCTTGTGTGGTTACTCAAATTAAAACAGTAGAGACTGACGGATATACAGCTTTACAGGTAGGTTTCCAGGAAAAAAAGGAAAAACACACTACCAAAGCTGAATCAGGTCACTTCAAAGCTGCAGGAGTAGCGCCACAGAGACACTTGGTTGAGTTCAAAGAATTCAATACTTCAGAATTCAAGTTGGGTGATGTGATCACCGTAGATCAAATCTTTGAAGCAGATTCATTTGTAGATGTAATCGGAACTTCAAAAGGTAAAGGACATCAAGGTGTAGTAAAAAGACATGGTTTTGGCGGGGTTGGACAAGCAACTCACGGTCAGCACAACCGTCTTCGTGCTCCAGGTTCGTTAGGTGCATCTTCTTTCCCTTCAAGAGTATTCAAGGGAATGCGTATGGCAGGGCGTACTGGTGGCGATCAAGTTACTATACAAAACCTTGTAATTTTAAAAGTTATTCCTGAACACAACCTATTGTTGATCAAAGGTTCAGTGCCAGGAGCTAAAGGTTCAATTGTAATCATCAATAAATAATATGGAATTAAGCGTATATAATATTAAAGGAGAAGACACAGGAAGAAAAGTGTCGCTGAATGATTCAGTCTTTGCTATTGAGCCAAATGACCATGCTATTTATTTAGATGTGAAACAACATTTGGCTAATAAACGTCAGGGAACTCACAAGGCTAAAGGTCGTAGTGAAATCGCTGGTAGTACACGTAAATTAGGTCGTCAAAAAGGCGGTGGTGGAGCTCGTCCGGGTGACATCAAATCTCCAGTTCGTGTAGGTGGAGGTCGCATGTTTGGTCCAGTGCCACGTGACTACAGTTTCAAACTGAACAAAAAAGTAAAAGCATTAGCTCGTAGATCTGCATTGTCTTACAAAGCACAGCAAAATTCAATCACAGTTGTAGAAACTCTTGATTTTGCAGCTCCAAAGACTAAGGATTTTGTTGCATTGGCAAAAAGTTTACAAGTAATGGACAAAAAACCGTTAATTATTTTAGCATCTGCAAATAATAACGTATATTTGTCGGCTCGTAACTTGCCTAAGGCTAAAGTTATAACTGTTTCGGAATTAAACACTTACGAAGTGCTTAATGCCAAAACTCTTGTTTTAACTGAAGAGGCTGTTGCTGCAGTAGAACAAATTTTAAAAGCATAGGAGGTTAAATAATGGGAATTATAGTAAAACCGATTGTCACTGAAAAGATGACTATGTTGGGTGAGAAGCTGAACCGCTATGGCTTTCAAGTTCAGAAAGACGCCAACAAAATTGAGATTAAGAAAGCTGTAGAAGCTTTATATAATGTAACAGTGCTTGATGTAAATACATTGATCGTTGCTCCAAAAAGAAAAAGTCGTTATACAAAAGGCGGCGTAGTAAATGGAAAAACATCTGCTTACAAAAAAGCTATCGTTACTTTGAAAGAAGGAGAAGAAATTGATTTTTATAGCAATATTTAATAGAAAATGGCTGTACGTAAACTAAAGCCCACAACACCGGGGCAAAGACACAAGATTATTGGTACATTCGACACAGTTACTGCGAGTGCGCCAGAAAAATCTCTTGTATATGGTTACGGTAAATCCGGAGGTCGTAATGGCGACGGTAAGATGACCATGCGCTACATTGGTGGCGGACACAAGAGAAAATATAGAGTAATTGACTTTAAACGTAACAAAGACGGTGTTCCTGCGACAGTTAAGACCATCGAATACGATCCGAATCGTTCGGCGCGTATTGCTTTGTTGTTTTATGCTGACGGGGAAAAGAGATATATTCTTGCACCAAATGGTTTGCAAGTAGGACAGACAGTTGTGTCTGGTCCTGATGCTGCACCAGAAGTTGGAAATTCAATTCCAATGCAAAATATACCACTTGGTACAATTATCCACAATATTGAGTTGCGTCCTGGACAGGGAGCTGCGATGGTTCGTTCTGCAGGAACGTTTGCACAATTAAACTCAAGAGAAGATAAATATGCTATTATCAAGTTGCCTTCAGGGGAATTGCGTAAGGTTTTGGCTTCATGTAAAGCTACTATCGGAGCAGTAGGAAACTCTGATCACGCACTTGAGATTTCAGGTAAAGCAGGTCGCTCACGCTGGCTAGGTCGTCGTCCACGCGTTAGAGGTGTGGCTATGAACCCAGTAGATCACCCGATGGGTGGTGGTGAAGGTCGTGCTTCAGGGGGTCATCCACGTTCACGCAAAGGCTTATTGGCTAAGGGTTATAAAACTCGTCATCCAAAGAATAAGTCAAGCCAGTATATTATTGAAAGAAAGAAAAAATAACAGATAAAAGAAAGTAAATAATATGAGCCGTTCACTTAAAAAAGGACCTTTTATCAATTTGAAGCTTGAGAAGAAAATTCTCGCTATGAATGAGACAAGTAAAAAAACTGTCGTTAAAACATGGTCAAGAGCTACAATGATCTCACCTGATTTCGTAGGTCATACAATAGCAGTACACAATGGAAATAAATTCATTCCAGTTTATGTTACCGAAAATATGGTTGGACATAAACTAGGTGAGTTCTCACCAACCCGCAATTTCCGCGGTCACGGTGGTAAGAAGAAATAATCCATTGAAATAATAAAAAAAATAGAAATTTCACAAAATGGGTGCAAGAAAAAAAATATCAGCCGAAAAAAGAAAAGAAGCAAATAAGACTCTTTACTTTGCCAAGCTCAATGATGTTCCGACTTCTCCTCGCAAAATGCGATTAATGGCCGACCTAATCCGTGGTATGGAAGTTAATCAAGCATTAAACGTATTGAAGTTCTCATCTAAAGAAGCCTCTGGAAGATTAGAAAAATTGTTGAAATCGGCTATTGCTAACTGGGAACAAAAAACAGAACAGAAAGCCGATAGTGCCAATTTAATTGTAAGCAAAATTTACGTTGATTCAGCGACTATGTTGAAACGTTTACGTACCGCTCCTCAAGGTCGTGGTTACCGTATCCGCAAACGCTCAAATCACGTTACACTTTTTGTAGATACCAAGATTACTAACGATAACGAAAATTAATACTCGATGGGACAAAAAACTAATCCAATAAGTAACCGTTTAGGAATTATCCGTGGTTGGGATTCAAACTGGTATGGTGGTAAGAATTATGGAGATACCATCTTGGAGGACAGCAAACTTAGAACTTATCTAAATGCTCGTCTTGCTAAAGCTAGTGTTTCCCGTATCGTTATCGAGCGTACTTTGAAACTAGTGACCATTACTGTATGTACTGCCCGTCCGGGTATTATCATCGGTAAAGGTGGACAGGAAGTTGATAAATTAAAAGAAGAATTGAAAAAGATCACTGATAAAGATGTTCAAATCAATATTTTCGAAATCAAACGTCCTGAACTTGATGCTGTTATCGTTGCTAACAATGTTGCACGTCAAATCGAAGGTAAGATTGCTTACCGTCGTGCAGTGAAAATGGCAATTGCATCAACTATGCGTATAGGCGCAGAAGGTATCAAAGTATTGGTGTCTGGTCGTTTGAATGGTGCCGAGATGGCACGCTCTGAAATGTATAAAGATGGTAGAACCCCGCTGCATACCTTCAGAGCCGATATCGATTATGCTCATGCCGAAGCTTTGACTAAGGTAGGTATAATTGGTGTAAAAGTTTGGATCTGCCGTGGAGAAATCTATGGTAAAACCGACTTGGCTCCAGCCTTTAATAATTCTAAAGAATCTCATTCTAACGATCGTTTCAACAACGACCGTGGTGGAAAAGGATTCAAAAAGAGAAGAAAGTAAACTGTTATTAATGAAATTTTTGTAGGAAAATTATGTTACAACCTAAAAAAACAAAATTCAGAAGACAGCAGAAGGGGCGCATGAAAGGAAATGCGCAGAGAGGTAACCAACTAGCATATGGTTCTTTTGGAATCAAATCATTGCAATCTAAATGGCTAACTGGTCGTCAGATTGAAGCCGCCCGTATTGCTGTGACTCGTTATATGCAACGTCAAGGTCAAATTTGGATCCGTGTGTTTCCAGATAAACCGATTACTAAAAAGCCTGCTGAGGTGCGTATGGGTAAAGGTAAAGGATCTCCAGAGGGATTCGTTGCGCCTGTTACTCCAGGTAGAATGATACTTGAAGTGGAAGGGGTGCCTTTTGAGATTGCAAAAGAGGCTCTTCGCCTTGCAGCTCAGAAGTTGCCAGTTACTACTCGCTTCGTGGTAAGACGAGATTATGATCTAACTCAAAATGCGTAAGGAATATGAAAATTAGCGAAATCAGAGAACTAAACAATCAGGAGATTCAAGAACGCCTTGATGCGACTACCGAACAACTAGTTCGTTTGAAATTGAATCATGCCATTTCTCCGCTCGACAATCCGGCGCAGATTAAGGAAGTACGTCGTACTATCGCACGTCTTGCGACCGAGCAACGTCAGCGTCAAATTAATCAATAAAATTTACCCTGATGGAAAGAAATTTAAGAAAAGAAAGAACGGGTGTCGTTACCAGTAACAAAATGGTAAAAACCATTACAGTGGCTGTTAAATGGAAGGAAAAACACCCTATTTACGGTAAATTCGTAAATAAGACAAAAAAATACCATGCACATGACGAAAAAAACGACTGTAACATTGGTGATACAGTACGTATAATGGAAACTCGTCCGCTGAGCAAATTAAAAAGATGGAGATTAGTTGAAATTATCGAAAGAGTTAAGTAATTATGATACAACAAGAATCAAGACTCACTGTTGCGGATAATTCGGGAGCTAAAGAAGCTCTTTGTATTCGCGTATTAGGTGGAACTGGCAAAAGATATGCTAGCCTTGGTGATGTTATCGTTGTGGCGATTAAAAGTACAATCCCTGCATCTGACATCAAAAAAGGAGCTGTGTCTAAAGCTGTTATCGTTCGCACCAAAAAAGAAGTGCGTCGTCCAGATGGATCTTATATCCGTTTCGACGATAACGCTTGCGTACTATTGAATAATGCAGGTGAAATTCGCGGTAGCCGTATCTTCGGCCCTGTAGCCCGTGAATTGCGTGCAAGAAATATGAAAATCATTTCACTTGCACCTGAAGTGCTTTAATCTTTGTAAAATTAATCGTGATGAGTAAATTACATATTAAGAAAGGTGATACCGTTTACGTAAATACTGGCATCGACAAGGGTAAAACTGGTCGTGTGTTGGAAGTTATCGTAGAAAAACAACGTGCTGTTGTTGAAGGTATAAATATGGTATCCAAGCATACCAAACCTAATGCGAAAAGTCCTCAAGGTGGTATTGTTAAACAAGAAGCTTCTATCCACATTTCAAATCTTAACCCAGTTGAAAACGGCGTGCCTGTGCGTGTTGGACGTAAATTGAATAAAGATGGCAAATTGGTTCGTGTTTCTAAAAAAACTGGGGAGGAAATCTAACAAATGAATACAGCTAGTTTAAGAAATGAATACAGAGAACGTATCGTTCCTGTGTTAATGAAAGAATTTTCATATAAATCAGTAATGCAGGCTCCTAAACTTGAGAAGATCGTTCTTAACCAAGGGTTGGGTATTGCTGTTGCTGATAAGAAAATTATCGAAGTTGCTATCAATGAAATGACAGCTATTACTGGTCAAAAAGCAGTAGCTACACTTTCTAAAAAAGATATCTCAAACTTCAAACTTCGTAAGAAAATGCCAGTTGGTGTTCGTGTAACTCTACGTGGTAATAATATGTACGAATTCCTTGAGCGTTTGATCCGTGTAGCTCTTCCTCGTGTACGTGACTTCAAAGGAATTGAAAATAAATTGGATGGTCGTGGTAACTATACTATGGGTATCGATGAACAAATCATTTTCCCTGAAATCAATATTGATAACATTAACCGTTTGTTGGGTATGAATATCACTTTTGTGACTACTGCTCAAACTGACGAAGAAGGTTACGCTTTATTAAGAGAATTTGGATTACCATTTTTGAATTACTAAGAGATTGAGATTTGGCAAAAGAATCAATGAAAGCCCGTGAGGTTAAAAGAGCTAAGCTTATCGCTAAATATGCTGCTAAACGTGAACAAATCTTGAAAGACGGAAATTATGACGCTCTTCAAGCTTTGCCTCGTAACTCATCGCCAATCCGCTTACACAACCGTTGTAAAATCACCGGTCGTCCAAAAGGATATATGCGTCAGTTCGGAATTTCACGTATCCAGTTCCGCGAAATGGCTGCTAAAGGCCTTATCCCAGGAGTGAAAAAAGCAAGCTGGTAATCTAGGGTTTATCCCAAATTTAAATAGAAATTTTTCTAGTTAATAAATATTGTCCCGGATGTCGGGATCAATTTAAAACAATTTTTTATGACAGATCCAATAGCAGATTATTTAACACGGTTGCGTAATGCCATCAAGGCAAACCACCGCGTTGTAGAAGTTCCTGCTTCAAATTTGAAAAAGGAAATGACCAGGATATTGCACGAAAAGGGCTATATCCTTAACTACAAATTCGTAGAAGATGGTCCTCAAGGTAGTATTAAAATCGCCTTGAAGTATGACCCGGTTAACAAAGTAAACTCTATCAAGAAATTGGTACGTATTTCTACTCCGGGTATTCGTCAGTATGTAGGCTACAAAGAAATGCCTCGCGTACTTAACGGTTTAGGTATTGCTATCATCTCAACTTCCAAAGGTGTGATGACAGACAAAGAAGCTTCCTCTTTGAAGGTAGGTGGCGAAGTACTTTGTTACGTATATTAATTCTAGGAGGAAAGTATAATGTCAAGAATTGGAAAATTACCAATCGCTCTTCCAACGGGAGTAAGTGTATTGCAACAAGATGGTGTTGTAACTGTAAAAGGTCCTAAAGGTACATTGACTCAGGATGTGAATCCTAATATCAGTGTAACTGTAGAAGGAGACCAATGTCTGGTTACTCGTCCTGACGATGAAAAACAAAATCGTTCAATGCATGGACTTTACCGTGCTTTGATCCAAAATATGGTTATAGGTGTTTCTGAAGGTTACAAAAAAACTTTAGAACTAGTAGGGGTAGGTTACCGTGTTTCTAACCAAGGTCAAGTTCTTGAACTTGCATTGGGTTATACTCACAATATCTTTTTAGGTCTTCCTGCTGAAATTAAAGTAGAAACTAAAACTGAACGTAACCAAAACCCATTGATCATTCTTGAATGTGCCGACAAACAATTGATCGGTCAAGTTTGCGCAAAAATCCGTTCTTTCCGTAAACCAGAACCTTACAAAGGTAAAGGTGTGAAATTCCAGGGTGAAGTAATTCGTCGTAAAGCAGGTAAATCTGCGGGTAAGGGTAAATAAGTATAAATCGTAAACTTGTAAGAACAATGTCAAAAACAGATAGAAGACTTAGAATAAAAGCGCATATCAGAAACACGATTTCTGGTACTGCTCAAAAACCTCGCCTGTCAGTATTTCGTAGCAATACGCAAATCTATGCTCAGGTAATTGATGATGTAGCTGGTAAAACTTTAGCTTCTGCATCTTCATTGGGTATTAAAGATAAAATGACAAAAACCGAACTTGCGTCTAAAGTAGGTGCTTTAGTTGCTAAAGCTGCCCAGGAAGCTGGTGTTACCGAAGTCGTTTTCGACCGTAACGGTTATTTGTATCACGGAAGAGTTAAACAATTGGCCGAAGCTGCCCGCGAAGCTGGTCTTAAATTTTAATCAGGTAAGTAAAAGATATGAATAAAGTAAAAACAACCAATGATCTTGAACTTAAAGACAGATTGGTAGCTGTTAACCGTGTAACTAAAGTTACAAAAGGGGGACGTACTTTCAGCTTTTCTGCCATCGTGGTAGTAGGAAATGAAGATGGAATCGTAGGCTGGGGCCTAGGTAAAGCCGGTGAGGTTACTGCAGCAATTGCTAAAGGTACTGAAGCAGCTAAGAAAAATCTTATCAAAGTTCCTGTGTTGAACGGAACTATTCCTCACGAACAACTTGCAAAATTTGGTGGCGCTAGAGTTTATTTGCAACCAGCATCAAGTGGTACCGGGGTTAAAGCTGGTGGTGCGATGCGTGCAGTACTCGAAAGTGTTGGTATTACTGACGTTTTGGCTAAATCAAAAGGATCGTCAAATCCACACAACTTAGTAAAAGCTACTATTGTGGCTTTGGGTGAATTAAGAGATGCTTATACCGTGGCTCAAAACCGTGGTGTTTCATTAGATAAAGTGTTTAACGGTTAATTTTTATCAAAATGGCAACAATTAAAATACAACAAGTAAGAAGTAAAATCAAATCTCCAAAAGTTCAAAAATTGACTTTGGAAGCATTGGGTTTGAAAAAAATGAATGCCGTTGTTGAACACGAAGCTACTCCTTCTATTCTTGGAATGGTAGCTAAAGTGAAACACTTGGTAAAAGTAATTGAACAATAATCTGTAATCTATAAAAGAAAAGATATGGAATTAAATAATTTAACTCCTGCAGCAGGTTCAATCAAAACTAGAAAAAGAATTGGTCGTGGTACTGGTTCTGGTTTGGGTGGAACTTCAACTAAGGGGCATAAAGGTCAAAAATCACGCGCTGGTTACTCACGTAAAGTAGGTTTCGAGGGTGGTCAAATGCCAATCCAACGTCGTCTTCCAAAATTTGGTTTCAAAAACATCAACCGTGTTGATTACAAAGCAATTAACCTTGATACTTTGGAAACCTTGGCTCAATCAGGTGTAACTAAAATTGGTTTGAATGAATTACGTGAAAACGGTTTTATTTCAAAAACACAATTGGTTAAAATCCTTGGTAAAGGTCAGTTGACAGCTAAGTTGGAAGTAGAAGCTAACGCTTTCTCTAAAACTGCTGAAGCAGCAATCACTGCTGCTGGTGGTACAGTAACAAAAATCTAATATTAAAGCAATATGAAACAACTCATAGAGACAATTAAAAATATCTGGAAGATTGAAGATTTACGCAGCCGTTTATTAACTACGTTTTTATTCGTGCTTATCTATCGTTTCGGATCCTTTATAGTTCTTCCGGGTATAGATCCGGCAGCCTTGACTGCGCTGAAAGCTCAAACCAGTACAGGTTTGCTTGCACTATTAAATATGTTCTCAGGAGGTGCTTTCGCTAATGCTTCTATATTTGCTCTGGGTATTATGCCCTATATCTCTGCTTCAATTGCGGTGCAACTTTTAACTATTCTGGTTCCTTATTTCCAGAAAATGCAACGTGAAGGGGAGTCGGGAAGAAGAAAAATGAACCAAATAACAAGATACCTTACAGTAGCAATTTTGCTACTGCAAGGTCCTTCTTATTTGATAAACTTAAGTAGTCAACTCCAACAAGCTGGTTCTGCTATGCCTGGTGGATTTATGTTTGCTGCTACATCAACCATTATCCTAACTGCGGGCTCTATGTTTGTTATGTGGTTAGGTGAGCGTATCACTGATAAAGGTATAGGTAATGGTATTTCTTTCATTATCCTTATCGGTATCATTGCTCGTTTCCCTCAATCTGTTATTCAGGAATTCGCTTCTCGTTTGACAGATGCTGGTGGTGGTTTGGTAATGTTTATCGCTGAAATCGTTTTCCTTCTTTTGGTTATTGCTGCTTCTATTCTGTTGGTTCAAGGTACTCGTAAAATTACAGTACAATATGCTAAAAGAGTAGTTGGTAATAAACAATATGGTGGCGTTCGCCAATATATACCTTTAAAAATCAATGCTGCTGGAGTAATGCCAATTATCTTTGCTCAAGCGATCATGTTTATCCCTGTAACTCTTGCTGGTTTTTCACAGTCTGAATCTGTGAATAGCTTTGTGGGTGCTTTCATGAATAACAATGGTTTTTGGTATAACCTTGTGTTTGCTTTGTTAATTATCGTGTTTACGTATTTCTATACTGCGATAACTATCAATCCTACACAAATGGCTGATGACTTGAAAAGAAACAATGGATTTATCCCTGGTTGTAAACCGGGTAAACAAACAGTTGAGTTCTTAGATGAAGTAATGTCTAGAATTACATTGCCTGGATCTATCTTCCTTGCGATTGTAGCTATTCTTCCTGCATTTGCTTCTTTGTTGGGAATCAATCAACAGTTTGCTCAGTTTTTCGGTGGTACTTCTTTGTTGATTCTTGTAGGTGTGGTTCTTGATACTTTGCAACAGGTAGAAAGTCATCTTTTGATGCGTCATTATGATGGCTTGTTGAAATCTGGTCGTATCAAAGGTCGTACCGGTAGTGTTTCTGCTTATTAATCCAAAATTTCAAGAATGATTTATTTAAAATCAGACGAAGAAATAGAATTACTAAGAATAAGTAATCAGATTGTTGCTAAAACGTTAGCAGAAGTTGCCAAACTTGTTAAACCAGGTGTAACAACAGCTGAACTTGATAAAATAGCTGAAGAATTCATTAGAGATAACGGGGCTGTTCCAGGATTTCTGGGATACTCCGGTTTTCCTGCTTCACTTTGTACATCCGTCAATGACCAAGTTGTACATTGTATCCCAAGTAAGAAAGTTTTTCTCGAGGATGGTGATATTATTTCAGTTGACTGTGGTGCATATATCAACGGTTTTCACGGAGATTCTGCGTATACATTTCCTGTAGGTAATGTTAAACCAGAAGTACTCGATTTGCTTCGTACAACCAAAGAGTCTTTGTACTTAGGTATAGAGCAGGCTGTAGAGGGTAAACGAATTGGAGATATTGGTTTTGCAGTTCAAAACCATTGTGAAGCCAAAGGTTATAGCGTTGTAAGGGAAATGATAGGGCATGGTGTGGGCAAAAATCTACACGAAGAACCGCAAATCCCTAATTATGGAAGAAAAGGGAATGGTGTCATGTTAAAATCAGGTATGGTTTTGGCAATAGAACCCATGATCAATTTGGGAAAACGTCAGTTGATTTTTGAAAAAGACGGATGGACTACCCGAACCATTGATGGAAAACCTTCTGCTCATTTTGAGCATTCCGTAGCAGTAAGAAAAGGACAAGCTGATATTTTATCAACTTTTGAATACATAGAACAAGTAATAGGAATAATATAAGATTATGGCAAAGCAGCAAGCAATAGAGCAAGATGGAACTATTATCGAAGCATTGTCGAATGCAATGTTCCGAGTGGAATTAGAAAACGGACATGTTATTACAGCGCATATATCTGGTAAAATGCGTATGCATTATATCAAGATTTTGCCAGGAGATAAAGTAAAGGTTGAAATGTCACCTTACGATTTGTCGAAAGGAAGAATATCATTCAGATACAAATAAAATAAAAAGATGAAAGTAAGAGCTTCAATTAAAAAGCGTAGCGACGATTGTAAAATCGTACGCAGAAAAGGACGCTTGTATGTTATTAACAAAAAGAACCCTAAGTTTAAACAACGTCAAGGTTAAGTAATTTTATTATACAAAAGGAATAGTTTATGGCTATAAGAATTGTCGGAGTAGATTTACCCCAAAACAAACGTGGGGAAGTTGGATTGACTTATATCTACGGAATAGGTCGTAGTAGTGCAAAGAAAATCCTTGAAGAGGCTGGTGTAGATATCAACCTGAAAGTAAAGGACTGGACAGACGACCAAGCAGCTAAAATTCGTGAGATCATTGGTGCCGGCTACAAAGTAGAAGGTGACCTCCGCTCAGAAGTGCAACTGAACATCAAACGTTTGATGGACATTGGTTGTTATCGTGGAATACGTCATCGTATTGGCCTCCCATTGAGAGGACAGAGTACTAAGAATAACGCTCGTACTCGTAAAGGTAAAAAGAAAACAGTTGCAAACAAGAAAAAAGCAACTAAATAAGGTTTAACTGTAGCGAATTTTAGAAAAGCTAAAAAATTATAAATTAATATGGCAAAGAAAACAGTTGCAGCCAAGAAAAGAGTTGTTAAAGTTGATGGCGTAGGTCAGTTGCATGTGCACTCCTCATTCAACAACGTAATTGTAACTCTTACAAATGGCGAAGGACAGGTAATCTCTTGGTCGTCGGCCGGTAAAATGGGATTCCGTGGTTCTAAAAAGAATACTCCATATGCAGCCCAAATGGCCGCACAGGATTGTGCTAAAGTAGCATTTGATTTGGGATTGCGCAAAGTAAAAGCGTATGTGAAAGGTCCGGGTAACGGACGTGAATCTGCTATCAGAACTGTACATGGTGCAGGTATTGAAGTAACAGAAATCGTTGACGTGACTCCACTTCCACACAATGGTTGTCGTCCTCCAAAACGTAGAAGGGTATAAACACTTAAAAACTGGAAATAATGGCAAAATATATTGGACCAAAATCAAAAATAGCGCGTAAATTCGGAGAAGCTATCTTCGGCCCTGATAAAGTTTTATCAAAGAAGAATTATCCTCCTGGACAACACGGTAACAATCGTCGTAAAAAAACATCTGAATATGGTATTCAGTTGCGTGAGAAACAAAAAGCTAAATATACTTACGGTGTTCTTGAAAAACAATTCCGTGGTTTGTATGTTAAGGCTAAACGTCACAAAGGTATTACAGGGGTTATCCTTCTTCAACTTCTTGAGTCTCGTTTAGATAATATCGTATTCCGCGCTGGTCTTGCACCTACTCGTGCTGGTGCTCGTCAGTTGGTTAACCACAAACACATCTGTGTAGATGGTAAAGTGGTAAACATTGCTTCTTATCACGTTCGTCCTTCTCAAGTAATTTCAGTTCGTGAGAAAGATAAATCAATGGAAGTGATCAATGATTCTTTGAGCGGATTCAATCACTCAAAATATCCATGGATCGAATGGAATGAATCAGCTAAAGCTGCTACTTTCCTACATGTTCCAGAACGTGAAGATATTCCGGAAAATATCAAAGAACAGTTAATCGTTGAGTTGTACTCTAAATAAGAATTGATTATGGCTATATTAGCATTTCAAAAACCTGATAAGGTAATCATGTTGGAAGCTGACGCTTTTCGTGGTAAGTTTGAATTTCGTCCGCTTGAACCCGGTTACGGTATTACTATAGGTAATGCTTTGCGCCGTATTCTTTTATCTTCACTTGAAGGTTTCGCAATCACTTCTATCAAAATTGATGGTGTTGATCACGAATATTCAACTATCCCAGGTGTTATCGATGATGTAACCAATATTATCTTGAATCTTAAACAAGTTCGTTTCAAACAAATTGTTGAAGATATAGAGACTGAAAAAGTTACTATCAATGTTTCTGGCACTACTATGTTCACTGCAGGTGATATAGGTAAATACTTCAATGGTTTTGAAGTGTTGAACCCAAATCATATTATCTGTGAGTTGGATGAGAAAGCTAGTTTCCAAATCGATATCACTGTTAATAAGGGTCGTGGATATGTGCCTGCTGAAGAATTTAAGGCGAATGGCGAACTAGGTGTTATTCCTATTGATGCTATTTTCACTCCGATTAAAAATGTGAAATATGCTATCGAAAACTATCGTGTAGAACAGGTGACTGACTACGAAAAGTTAGTTCTTGATATACATACTGATGGTTCTATTCATCCTAAAGATGCTTTGAAAGAAGCTGCTAAAATCTTGATCCACCATTTCATGCTATTTTCTGATGAGAAAATCTCCTTGGAAGTTGTTGAAACTGAATCAAGTGATGAATTCGATGAAGAGTATCTACACATGCGTCAATTGCTTAAGACTAAACTTACTGACCTTGAATTGTCAGTTCGTGCTCTTAATTGTCTGAAAGCTGCTGATGTTGAAACTTTGGGTCAATTGGCTGGTTATCACCGCCATGACTTGTTGAAATTCCGTAATTTCGGTAAAAAATCTCTTACCGAACTTGAAGAAAAATTGGAAAGCCTCAACTTGTCTTTCGGTACAGATATCGCCAAGTATAAATTAGATAAAGACTAAACGAAATGAGACATAATAAGAAATTTAATCATTTAGGCCGTAAAACGGCTCATAGAAAATCAATGTTGGCCAATATGGCTATCTCATTGATTCAACACAAAAGAATCTCAACTACTTTGGCAAAAGCGAAAGCACTTCGTGTATACGTGGAACCTCTTTTGACTAAATCAAAAGATGATACTACTAACTCTCGTCGTGTGGTATTCAGTTACTTGCAAAACAAAGAAGCGGTTACTGAATTGTTCCAAAACATTTCACAAAAAATTGCTAACCGTCCAGGTGGTTATACTCGTATCCTTCGTACTGGTTTCCGTTTGGGTGATAATGCTGAAATGGCTATCATCGAATTGGTTGACTATAACGAAAATATGTTGAAAGAGAAAGCTGCTAAAAAAGCTACTCGTACTCGTCGTTCAACTGCTGCTAAAAAAGCTGAAGCTCCTGTTGCAGCTGAAGCTAAAGTTGAAGAGACTTCAGTTGCTGAAGCTCCTGCTTCAGAAGAAAAAGCTGCTGAATAATTTTTCAATATTGTAAAAAAAAGCTGTCTCGAAAGAGAACAGCTTTTTTTTGTATCAAGCATCAAGCATCAAGCATGAAGCCTCAAGCATGAAGCCTCATGCTCCAAACTTGTAATTTGTATTTTCCTGCTGCCTGAAGCCTGTGCTTATTACTCCTATTACACTAAATTGAATAGTTATTGCTCTGTCCTTTATTGAATTTTTGTTTATTTTTGCCTATGAACATTAAATTCATTCCCATGTACAAAAATCTGCTGGCATTACTTGTCCTTTTTATTACTTCTGTTTCTTATTCTCAGACTTTGGATTATCCTTATCAAGGTGTTCCTTTCAATAAAGTCAAATTAGAAGATAAGTTTTGGTTGTCCAGAGTGGAAACAAACCGTTTACATACCATACCTTTTGCTTTTGACAAATGTGAAACTACAGGTAGAGTGCAGAACTTTAGCAATGCTGCTAATAAAATGGGTAAATTCCTGACTGTTTATACTTTTGATGATACTGATATATATAAAACCATAGAAGGTGCCTCTTTTTCTATGTCAGTTCATCCTGATAAGTTACTTGACCTATATATAGACAGTCTTATTAATCTAGTGGCCGCTGCTCAAGAAAAGGATGGATATTTGTATACTGCTCGTACTATCGACCCCGAACATCCTCACGATTGGGCTGGGAAGCAACGTTGGGTAAAGGAGTGGGAGCTGAGTCATGAGCTGTATAATTCAGGTCACCTTTTTGAAGCTGCTGTTGCTCATTATCTTGCTACTTCCAAACGTAATTTCCTTGATATTGCTATAAAAAATGCTGATTTGTTGGTCCGTACTTTTGGACCTAATAAACGAAATGATCCTCCCGGTCATCAAATTGTTGAAATGGGATTGGTTCGATTGTATAGAGTCACTGGGAAAAAACAATACCTTGATCTTGCTAAATTTTTTATAGAAACAAGAGGAAGAAATAAAGACAGAATCCGTTCCTATTCACAAGACCATATTCCTGCTGTAGAACAAAGAGAGGCTGTAGGTCATGCCGTTCGTGCTGCTTACTTTTATTCAGGTATGGCTGATGTTGCTGCGCTAACAGGTGATACTGCCTATCTTAATGCGATTGATAGTATCTGGAATAATGTGGTATATAAAAAGTTTTATATCAATGGTGGGATTGGTGCTCGCCACCATGGGGAGGCTTTTGGAGATAACTACGAACTTCCAAATAAATCTGCCTACAATGAAACATGTGCTGCTATTGCCAATGTGTATTGGAATTTCAGAATGTTTGAATTGCATGGTCATGCCCAATACATCGATGTGCTTGAACGTAGTTTATATAACAATGTGATTTCTGGAGTTTCTTTGGATGGAATGAGATTTTTTTACCCAAATCCTTTGGCTGCAGATACTACCTATAACCGTAAACCATGGTTTGATTGTTCTTGTTGTCCGACAAACCTAACTCGTTTTATTTCTTCTGTAAGTGGTTATATCTATGCTCAAAAATCAAATGAAATATTTGTTAATCTATATATTGCTAGCACTTCTGAGCTGACAGTAAATCAAACAAATGTACTATTGTCTCAATCCAGTGATTATCCTTGGAATGGTGATGTGGTACTCAAAATTAATCCAAAAAGGAAAACTGAATTTACACTAAAATTGAGAATACCCGGATGGGCCCAAGATTCACCTGTGCCAAGCAATCTATATTCATACCAACATGAATCTGATTCTAAACCTGTGTTGAAAGTGAATGGTGTAGAGCTCCCAATAGTCCAAAAGGATGGATATGCTTTTATCACAAGAAAATGGAAAAAGGGCGATGTGGTTAACTTGCATTTACCTATGGAAATTAAGAAAGTAGTCTCTCACCCAGCAGTTAAAAGCAATCAAGGATTAATTGCCATTGAGAGAGGGCCTATTTTGTATTGTATGGAAAGTGTAGACAATAAGGTAGGTGTAAACAATATCATTATCCCTGTTGTCTCAAAAATGCAAGTAATACGTGATGAAAACTTGTTAAAAGATGTGGTTGTGATAAAAGGTGAAGCAGTTGCTTTGGAGGTTAAAAATCCAATATATAAAGTTGGAGGTCCTATCAAAATGCCATTTATCAGTTCAACTCCGGTGCAATTCACAGCTATCCCATATGCTGTATGGAATAATCGTGGTGCAACTGATATGAAAGTTTGGTTTCCTCAGGATTTCAAAGACTTGAAACTTGCTGGGGAATAATCTCAATCAAGGTGTTGCCGTTGTCTTGCACTTGTAAGAGAAATTCACGATAGAAATTGTAATCTTCCTTCGGAAATTTGCCTTATAACCATAATTGCATAATACAACAGCTGGTGCAGATGAGTCGATAGGATAAGTAATCATATCTATTTCTTATTGAGTAATTTTACCATATTTCATGGGCTCACCTTTGCTGAAAATAGTTAGACTTACTAACAAAAGAATGAAGGAAAATAGTGGTTTCATATTCCTAGTATTTGTGTGTGATTAATTAGACAAATAAATGTATGGAAAAAAGTGGAATATGAGTTTGCAAAAGGTAAAAATATTGGTTTTATTTTTTATTCCTCGATTTCATCGGTGATAATTTTGTTTGATAGTAGAAAATGGTCTTTGGTGGTTTTGTAACCCAACTCATAAATCTCCGCAGATTTATCGACTTCGAACATGCCATAGTGATGAGAGTCGAGCGGCTCAATGTAATGATCACATAATTGACGGTCGTTCAAAGTGTTTGAACGCATTAGAAAATGAAAAGTGCGTTCTGCAATATCCTTGATGTGCATGGTGTATTGTGTAGGTGCAAGAGGACTAACATTGATTCCAATTACAGTTTGGCAATCTTTTTTTAATGTCGAAACAGGAAAGTTCTGTAACAGTCCACCATCCACATAATTTGTATCCCTAATACGTCGAGGTGTAAA
>CAZZPZ010000013.1:39464-50170 GCA_964655615.1 uncultured Paludibacter sp.
TCTGTAACAGTCCACCATCCACATAATTTGTATCCCTAATACGTCGAGGTGTAAAAAGAATAGGAATACTACAAGAGGCAAGGATGGCATCTAATAAATTTCCCTTACTGAAAGTATGAATTTTACCCTTGTCAAAATCAGTTGCGAGTATTTTTAGTGGAATTTGTAGCTCTGCAAAAGTTTTAGCTCTAAGTTTGGTGGATAAATAGTTCTCGAAATTCTCCATGCCAAATAAACTTCCATTGGGTATGTGTAAGTTGGTCATTTTTCGCACATCCATCTTGTGAAACATCTTCCTGATTTCCATAGGTGTGTAGCCGTCTGCATATAATGCACCCACGATAGCACCTGCACTCACACCTGCAATAATATCTGGATTAATTTCCAACTCGTTTAAAGCTTTCAGAGCACCAGCATGAGCTAAACCTCTGATTCCACCACCGCTTAGGGCTAAACCTATTTTATACTTTTTGTCCATATTTGAACTTTTAAGATAAAACGTTTGAGAAGGGAGAAAGTATCTGAGCTAATAGTAAATTATAAGGAATATGCGGAAAATTTCCGCATCACTTTTTCATAATAGGTCTTCGAAACGGGTAAGTCGGGAGTGTTCATTGCATCTAACTCCAAGATTATGCCTTCCTTGCCCTTTTTCATGACTTTCACTCTATCGAGGTTTACCATGTAGGAACGGTGACAACGGACCAAAGGTAGGTCGGAGGATAAATTCTCGTCCATCCATTTTAATGTATTACGTACGATGAAATGGATTATTTTCTCTTTGTTGAGATAATGTATGGTTATGTAATTGTCTGAAGATTCTAAATACAATAAATTCTCTAGCATAATGGAGATTTTTAGTTCTCCTTTTTCATCATGAAATGCAATAGTCCCTTTTTTGGGAGATTCTGTATCTGAGGTTGGGTCGCTCTTTTGTAAGGATTCAAGCTCTCTTGTTTTTTCTTTCCATGAGAAGTATAACCAAGCCATAGAATAAGGTAGTAGGATCACCAAGCTGGTGTTAATAACAGACTTCTGGAAGATCTCATAGAAATCACGTTCATGACCTGTTTGAGAGACATAATAGGAGAAGATTGCATAGAATAATGACATCGATAAAATCTCGATAGTGACCCATATGATGTATTTCATGTAGGTGATTTCGTTCTTTCTGGAATATACTCCAATAAACAATCGACTTACAACCACCACCAACATACCTGTTAAAATGATTAGACTTGAGAAAAAGAAATACTTGAAGTCAGATATATTTGGATACCAATCTTTTGAGCTGAATGGTTGAAATAAATTGATAAAGAGCAAGGCAAATAGCGCAGTAAACAATATCATGCTAGTGGTATTGCTTCTGTTCAATAAAAACGCTGGGATTTTTTTGTCCATTTCTAAATCGTTGATTCTACAAAAATAAGTTTTTGATTTGATAAATTATATTTTCATGATAATTTATCTTTTAAAATTTAAAATCTACAACGTTTGATATTTGTTTTATGTTGATTTAAAACGAAAGATTCAATTGGTTTTTATTATTAATTTATTTTTACGTAAATAACTAGTTAAAATGCATACCAAATTTTTTTATTTAACTCTCTTACTGATAAGTTCTCTTTTCGGCTGTGGAAATGACAAAATTAACACTTCCATGACCTTGGAGGTTAATGGTGACTATCTGATTCTTCCAGTTCAGGAAAGTGCAAAAGAGGTTATTGTTAGCTATTCATTCAATAATCAAGAATCGCATAAAACCTGGGTCAAACTTGCAGTCGATTCTGTTGATTTTTGGGTGAAAATGAAAGTGTCTCATCTAAAAGGACATAGAGTGGAATTTCAATTGAAAGGTGATGATGTTAGCGATTATGCAATTTCTAAAATGTATATAGCAGATACTTTAGTGCAATCTCTTCATGAAAAGTATAGACCTAAGATACATTTCTCTCCCAATTTGGGATGGATGAATGATCCAAATGGGATGGTCTATTTGGATGGCAAGTATCATTTGTTTTATCAACATAATCCATTTGGAAATAAATGGGGGAATATGCATTGGGGACATGCAGTTACGAATGATTTAATTTATTGGACTGATCTCGAAGACGCAATTGCAGTTGACACGATGGGCTCTATTTTTTCAGGTAGTTCGGTGATAGATGTGCAAAATTCTGCTGGTTTTGGTGAAGGAGCAATGATCGCGATTTATACTATTGATGGAAAATCGCAGGCCCAAGGTTTGGCTTATAGCCTGGATAAAGGTAAAACCTTCACTAAATATCAAGGTAATCCTATTTTATCCAATCCTGGAATTATCGATTTTAGAGACCCTAAAGTGTTTTGGCACGATGAAACAAGTTCATGGATAATGTCTTTGGCGACAGGTCAGTCAATTTCGTTCTATAAGTCCAAAAACCTTAAGGAATGGTTCAAATTAAGTTCTTTTGGTGAATCATTGGGTGCTCATGGTGGGGTTTGGGAGTGTCCAGATTTATTTCCATTGACATTAAATGGTGATACCAAGTGGATATTGTTGGTCAGTATAAATCCAGGTGGAATAAATGGTGGATCTGCAACTCAGTATTTTATCGGTGATTTTGATGGGGAAAGATTCACCGCTAATCCAATGATATACCCACAATGGGTAGATTATGGTCGAGATAATTATGCGGGTGTGACATGGTCTAATTTGCCCAAGATTCAGAATCGTACGGTGTTCTTAGGTTGGATGTCAAATTGGGAGTATGCAAATGATGTCCCCACAAAACTATTTAGAAACTCGATGACCATCCCTAGAGAATTAAGGCTTCACAAATCACAAAATAAATATTTACTTCGATCTTATCCGGTAAGAGAAGTTTTAAATTTAGCTCAGCCAGTTTTAACGGAATCAAATTTGAAAATCAAAAACAAAGTGACTCTTCCAATTCCTGTTTATGAGGGAGCGTTTTTGGTGAACTTTGAAATTTCTCCAATGAAATCGAGCATTTTTGGATTTAAACTGCAGAATAGAAACAAAGAAGATGTCGATTTTAAGTTTGATATGCAGACCCAAAGTATTTTTGTAGATAGGGAAAATAGCGGAATTATTGATTTCAGCCGGAAGTTTCAGCAGGGTGCCGGAGCTCCTATTGAATTGATGTCAAATTACGATATTACAATATTAGTTGATCGGAGTTCTGTAGAATTTTTTCTTAACGAAGGTGAAAGAGTTATTAGTTCACTGGTTTTCCCTAAAGAAAATTATTCGGAACTGGAGTTCTATACTAACAAAGAAATTGAAATTAATAATATTTCTATATCACAAATCCCCTAAAATAAAATTCAATGTCGAATAAGTTTTTGTATTGGTCCACATTTGTTGCCATAAATGGTGGACTTCTTTTTGGTTTGAATATGGCTGGCATATCTGGTGCTGTTGGAATGATTAAAGAAGAATTTTCATTGACAGACAGCGGGTTAGGTACTGTGGCTGCATTGTTGACAGCAGGTGCGCTGATTGGAGCGCTTTTTACTGGCTTTTTTGCAGATAAATATGGTCGTAAGAATGTCATGATTACCACTTCTGTGTTGTATATAACTTCTGCTTTTGGTTGCGCAATTTCGGATTCAGCTTTTGTGCTCACTTTTTTTCGGGTTTTATCCGGTTTAGCTGTAGGTGCCACCTCTGTGGTCGCTCCGATGTATATTTCTGAAATTTCACCTGCTCACAATCGAGGTAAGTTAGTCTCTTTAAATCAATTTGCAATTACTATCGGTATTGTTTTGGCCTATCTCATTAATTATTTTCTTGTAGACTTCGGAAGTTATAGTTGGAGATTAATGTTGGCTGTTCCTGGGGTTGTTGGATTGATATATCTTATTTTGTTATTGACATCATTTCCCAAAAGTCCCCGTTGGCTTTTAATGAAAGGCAGAAACAAGGAAGCACTGCTTGTTTTGAAGAAATTGAAACCCTTTGGAAGACCAGAAGAAGAGATTTTGGATATGCAGTCATCATTGAAGGGTGAGGATGAAAAGGTTGGATTTGCTGAGATATTTAAGGGAAGAGTAGGTAAGGTGGTGTTTATTGGTACATTATTGGCAGCTCTGCAACAAATAACTGGAGTAAATGCAGTGATTATGTTTGCTCCAGATATATTTCAGGCGGCTGGTTCAGCTCAATTGGATTCTATGATGCAGTCCATGGTAGTAGGTTTGGTGAATTTTTTAATGACTATAGTTGCTCTTTGGTTAGTAGATAAAAAGGGTCGTAAAACATTGTTACTTTGGGGCGCTGGAGGTATGGTGGTTTCATTGGTTTATTTGAGTTTTGTTTTTGCACAGCCAGTGCCAAGTGGATTGGGTGTGTTGATTGCACTGCTTCTTTATATTTCGTTTTTTGCAGCTTCTTTTGCCCCAGTTATGTGGGTGATAATTTCAGAAATTTACCCAAGTAGAATCAAAGGTGTTGCAATGTCATTTTCTACTGCTGTAAGTTGGCTTTGTACATTCCTGACGGTCTATTTTGCACCTGTCATTCAAGGTTCATTGGGTTTACATTATCTCTTTGCTATTTTCGGTGTGTTTAGTTTGCTAGCCTTTTGGTTTGTTAAAGTTTCGTTGCCTGAAACCAAGGGTAAGAGCTTGGAGCAAATTGAGAAAGAATTATTTAAATCAGAATAGAAAATGGATATATCTAAAATGAAAGTCGTTGGAATCGGAGAAATTTTGTGGGATATGCTGCCCGGAGGAAAAGTGTTGGGCGGAGCACCCGCTAACTTTGCTTTTCATGTGAGTCAATTTGGACTTGATGCTTTAGCAGTTAGTGCAATAGGGAAAGATGCTCTTGGCGAGGAGATAAAACATGAATTGACTTCTCGTAGATTAAAAGTGTTAATGACGGAATTAGATCTGCCCACTGGGACAGTAAAGGTGGATTTAGACGAGATGGGTGTTCCTACGTATGAAATTTGTGAAAACGTTGCATGGGATTTTATACCTTTTAATCAGGATTTAAAGTCAATTGCTGTCGATACTCGAGCAGTATGCTTTGGTTCCTTAGCCCAACGAAATTCAGTTTCAAGAAATACAATATTGAGTTTTATAAAGACTCTATCTGCATCCGCTTTAAAAATCTTTGATATCAATATACGTCAACATTTCTATAGCAGGGAGATTTTGATTGAGTCACTTTCTGTGTGTAATGTGTTAAAAATAAATGACGAAGAACTAGAGTTGGTGGGTCGTCTTTTCGAATATTCAGATTTAGATGAATTGGGTATTTGTCATAAATTATTCAATGATTTTGATTTAGAATATCTTGTGTTGACCAAAGGAGTTAAGGGTAGTGTAGTCATTTCAAAAACTGCTGAGATATACAAGCCAACTCCTTTAGTAATAGTGAGTGATACGGTTGGGGCTGGGGATTCTTTCACTTCTGCTTTCGTTTCGGCTATCTTGAAAGGCAAAGAACTTGAGTATGCGCATCAGTTGGCTGTTGATGTTTCGGCTTTTGTATGTACACAATCCGGTGCTATGCCAATTTTATCAGATGAATTGTTGATGCGATTAAAGAGTTGACTCTTGGGGAATTAAAAAAGTTTCTGTATCTTTGCACCCCAAAGAATGAAGGAGAGTTTAGGCTCAAATTCTATTTATTAACAAAATAATTTTATAATTATGTATTTAACTGCTGAAAAGAAGCAAGAAATCTTCGGTAAATACGGAAAGTCTAACACTGATACTGGTTCTCCAGAAGCTCAGATAGCATTGTTCTCATACCGTATCAACCATTTGACTCAACACTTGAAGTCAAACAAAAAAGATTATAGTACAGAACGTGCCTTGGTTATGTTGGTAGGTAAACGTCGTCGTCTTTTGGATTATTTAATCAAAAATGACATTATGCGTTACCGTGCAATCATCAAGGAACTAGGTATCAGAAAGTAATTTCGATACAAAGCTCATTCAAAGGCATTTCAGCAATGAGATGCCTTTTTTATTCAATTCATTACACTATGATACGTTGGATATATAATTTGGGTATTCGTTTGTTTGATGTCCTGATTCTACTGGCTTCTTTTAGGAAGGAGAAAGTCAGATTGATGCGGGAGGGGCGAAAAAAAACCTTTGCTTTGCTTGATGAGAAGTTGGACTCTTCCAAAAACTATCTATGGGTACATGCAGCTTCTCTGGGTGAGTTCGAACAAGGTCGTCCAGTGATTGAAGGACTGAAGAAACAAAATCCGGAATTAGGGATAGTTCTGACTTTCTTCTCGCCATCTGGCTATGAAGTTCGTAAGAATTATCAAGGAGCAGATATCGTTTGCTATTTACCATCAGATAATAGAAGGAATGTGAATGATTTTTTGGCATTGGTAGAGCCTGTAGCCGCTGTGTTTGTTAAATACGAATTTTGGCCAAATTATTTGTTAGAACTATCCAAGAATAAAGTCCCTGTGTACTTGATTTCTGCTATTTTTAGACCGAATCAATTGTTTTTTAAAGCTTATGGGAGTTTTTACTTAAATTTGCTTACAAAGTTTAGCAAGATTTTTGTTCAGGATAATGAATCTTTGAATTTATTAAAGACTTTTGGAATTACTAATTCCGAAATTGCAGGTGATACACGCTTTGATAGGGTTGTGGAAATTAGTAATACAGTCAAAAAGTTGGATGATATTGAGTGTTTTGCTAATGGTGATTTGGTTGTTGTGGCGGGTAGTACTTGGCCTGCGGATGAACAACTTTTATCGCATCTCGATTTATCTAAACAGAAATTGATAGTTGTGCCACACGAGATAGCTGACTCTCATCTTTTAGAGATTGAGAATATCTTTCATAAAGAGAAATGTGTCCGACTATCGGTTGCTACTGAAATCGATCTAAAGCTTGCAAACTGTTTGATTGTTGATTCCATCGGACTATTGTCCTCCATATATCAATATGCTAAGTGGGCGTATATAGGAGGAGGATTTGGTGTAGGAATTCACAATACATTGGAAGCTGCTGTGTTTGGTAAAGCAGTAGTTTTTGGTCCTAATTTTATGCAGTTTAGAGAAGCTAGGGAGTTGATCGCTTGTGAGGGAGGTTTCTCAGTGAAAAATGCAAATGAGTTATTATCAATTGAACAGAAATTAAAAGAGTCTAATGAATATGGCCAGAATGCTGGTCGTTATACAAAACAAAATACAGGAGCAACTGAAAAGATTTTAAAGGAATTAAATAGACATTAAGAATATGCAAAAACCATCCATACCCAAGGGTACTCGTGATTTTACTCCAAACGAAATGGCTAATCGTAATTATATTTTCAATACGATTAAAGATGTTTTTAGATTATATGGATTTCAACAAATAGAAACTCCTGCAATGGAAAACTTGTCAACTTTGATGGGTAAATATGGCGAAGAGGGTGATAAGTTGTTGTTTAAAATATTGAATTCAGGTGAATTTACGAATGGTGTAAGCGATGCTGATTTGCAGGAAAGAAATCATGCAAAACTGACGAATAAAATATCAGAAAAGGGTTTACGATATGATTTAACTGTTCCATTTGCTCGTTTTGTAGTTCAAAACAGGGACAAAATATCTTTCCCATTTAAACGATATCAAATTCAACCTGTTTGGAGAGCGGATCGACCTCAGAAGGGTAGATATCGTGAATTTTATCAATGTGATGTAGATGTGGTTGGTAGTGATTCCTTGTTGAATGAATTGGAATTGATTCAAATTGTTGACGAAGTATATAGACGGCTGAAAATACGGGTTGTTATTAAACTCAATAACCGTAAAATTTTATCTGGAATTGCTGAAATAATTGGAGAATCAGATAAAATCACCGATATCACCGTTGCTATTGATAAACTGGATAAAATTGGACTCGAGAAAGTAAACGAGGAAATTGCTTCAAAAGGTATTTCCAGTGAAGCTATAGCAAAACTTCAACCAATATTAATGTTGTCGGGAAACAATAACGATAAACTTACACAGTTGAAGTCTGTTCTGGCAGGGTCTGAAGTTGGATTGAAAGGTGTTGCTGAATTGGAAACTATTTTCGGATATTGCAACCAAATGGGTGTTGAAACCGAAATTGAACTCGACCTGACTTTGGCACGTGGTTTAAACTATTACACAGGAGCAATATTTGAAGTGAAAGCTTTGGATGTGCAGATTGGTAGTATAACCGGTGGCGGTAGATATGATAACCTTACAGGAGTATTTGGACTAGAAGGTGTGTCTGGGGTTGGTATTTCTTTTGGGGCAGACCGTATTTATGATGTTCTTAATCAATTGGAATTATATCCGGAGACTTCTGAAGAACAAACCAAGATTTTATTTGTAAGCTTTGGTGAAAAGGAGTTGAATTACTGCCTGCCATGGTTGTTGGCATTGAGAAGAGTTGGCGTTAATGCGGAGATTTACCCGGAACCTGCTAAGATGAAGAAACAAATGTCGTATGCGGATAATAAAAAAATTCCTTTCGTTGCCATCGTTGGAGAAACCGAAATGGAAGCTCATAAAGTTATGTTGAAAGACATGAAAACTGGTACTCAATCATTGAAAAGTCTTGATGAATTGATCTCGGAATTAAATTAAATCTTTCTTGCCCGTAATACTTCTCTTTTGCCTGGAGGACCAGGCAATCGTTCTACTTTGAAGCCTGCATTTTGCAGGTTTCGTCGTACTTGTCCCTTTGCACAATAAGTAGTTAAAATAGCTCCATCACTGCACTGGTTGTATATTTTACTGAAAATTTCAAGAGTCCATAGTTCCGGTTGTTTTTCAGGAGAAAATGCATCAAAGTACACTAAATCGAATAATTCTTCATCACCTACACCATCTGGATTTAAATTTGTAAGATTGTTTAAGTTATACTTGCTGAAATCTGCTTGCATTTTTAATAGCTCAAACTTGGAATTGATTGAACAAGTGTTTCCCCAACTGGCTTGATGTAGGTTCAAGAACAATTCTTTGGATGCCTTTAATCTTAGATCGTAGTTTAGTGTTTTAATTGTTTCAAATTTCAAGGGAAAGAGTTCGAATGTAGTGTATTCGATGTGATTGGATGATTGAATTGCGGTAAGGTATGCATTTAAACCAGTTCCAAACCCAACTTCCAGAATTTTAATTTTGGATTTAGTTGTTTCGAATAATCCTAAATTGATGAAAATATGTTGTGATTCCTGAATAGCTCCGTGTGACGAATGATAGGTTTCGTCTATTTCAGGCAGATAGATTGAATTGGAACCATCCTCAGTCGTAATAATCTCCATTGAATTAAAATTTGACTCAAAGATAATAAAACACCCTGCAATAATCTTGCAGGGTGTAATTTAATGAGTTGAATTTTATTTGATTGGTAAAAAATTGGATTTCTTTTCTTCGAAATAAGCTTGGTCGTGTAAACAGGCTGGGCAGCTATTGGGAGCTTTTTTACCTTTGTGAACAAATCCACAATTTCTGCACTGCCATTCAATTTCTTCCTCTTTTTCGAATACTTGATTTTTCTCCACATTTTCCAGAAGTTTCAAGTATCGTGCTTCATGTTCTGCTTCAACTTTTGCAATTTTTCTGAAGGCTGCGGCAATTGCCTTAAATCCTTATTTCTTTGCCTTGGATGCAAACATAGTGTAACGTTGACGTGCCTGACTTTCACCTGCAAACGAAATCAATAGGTTCTGTTCTGTTTTTGTACCTTTTAAACTTGCCATAATAGTGTGAGTTTGGTTATTTTGTTTCTCAAATTTAGCTCAAAACAATGAATTCGTTGTATCTTTGTGTGAAATTTAGAAGCATTTTACATAACATGATAAGCTATTTACAAGTAGAGAATCTTACAAAATCATTTGGTGATAATTTGTTGTTTGAGAACATCTCATTCGGGTTGTCAGATAACCAAAGAGTGGCACTTATTGCCAAGAATGGGACTGGAAAGACTACTCTTTTAAATATATTGGCCGGTAGGGAAGATTATGATTCGGGAATGATTTCTTTCAAAAGGGATTTACGTATAGGTTATTTGGAGCAATCCCCGGAGTTTCCAGCCCATTTGTCTGTATTGGATGCTTGTTTGCAGTCAGATAATGAGATTGTGAAAGTGATTTCTGCATACGAACACTGTTTAATGTCTGATAAACAAGATGATCTTGGATCTTTGATCAACCAAATGGATGTGTTGAATGCATGGGATTATGAAACCAGATTCAAACAAATTCTAGGGAAACTAAAAATTACACGTCTTGAACAGAAAATAGGAGAATTATCGGGTGGACAGTTAAAAAGAGTAGCCTTGGCAAATGTCCTGATAAGTGAACCTGAATTGTTGATTTTGGATGAACCAACCAACCATTTGGATTTAGAAATGGTGGAATGGTTGGAGGATTTCCTCAAACGTTCCTCAATGTCCTTACTTATGGTTACTCACGACCGTTATTTTTTAGACAGAGTTTGTACTGATATTATAGAAATTGATCATCAGCTCCTGTTTCAATATACTGGAAATTACAGTTACTATTTAGAAAAACGCCAGGAACGAATGGAGAATTTCAATGCAGAATCTGAAAAGGCTAATAATCTTTACAGAAAAGAATTGGACTGGATGAGAAGACAACCACAAGCCCGTGCCACTAAAGCAAAGTCACGAATTGAACGATTTTACGATATAGAAAAAAGAGCGAAAGAACGAAGAAATCAGGACAATGTGCGGTTGGATGTAA
>CAZZPZ010000013.1:50270-67367 GCA_964655615.1 uncultured Paludibacter sp.
ATAGAAAAAAGAGCGAAAGAACGAAGAAATCAGGACAATGTGCGGTTGGATGTAAAAGCAAGTTATTTGGGCTCTAAAATTTTCGAAGCAAAATACATTTCAAAATCCTATGATGACCTGAAAATTCTGGATAATTTCTACTACAATTTTAGCAGATACGAAAAGATGGGAATTGTGGGGAAGAATGGAACAGGGAAATCTACCTTCCTGAAGATTTTATTGGGTGAAGTGCAGCCTGATTCTGGTTCAGTTGATGTGGGTGAAACAGTTGTGTTTGGTTATTACAGTCAGGATGGACTCCAATTCAATGAGCAAATGAAGGTGATCGATGTGGTTAGGGAAATTGCAGAAGAGGTTCACCTGGGAAACGGGAAGAAAATGTCAGTTTCTCAATTCTTGAATTATTTTCTGTTTACACCAGAAACTCAACACAATTACGTATACAAATTAAGTGGAGGAGAGAAAAGGCGTTTGCATCTTTGTACTGTGTTGATGAGAAATCCAAATTTTCTGGTACTTGATGAACCAACCAATGATTTGGATATAGTTACCTTGAATATTTTGGAAGAATATCTTCAATCATTCAAGGGTTGTGTGATTGTAGTTAGTCACGATAGATATTTTATGGATAAGGTTGTAGATCACTTAATGGTTTTCAAAGGGGATGCAGAATTGAAGGATTTTCCGGGAAATTACACCGATTATAGAGAATGGACAGAGCTGAAAGAAGAAGAGGAACGTGAAGAAAAGAAATTGATGGAGAAGAAAAGCGTTTCAAAATCAGCAACTATTTCATCGAACGTTGCTTCAAAGAAGAAACTGAGTTACAAAGAACAACGCGAACTAGAGGATATAGAGAGTCGTCTGCCTCATTTAGAGTTAGAGAAGACAAATTTAGAAGGTGAAATGTCTTCCGGAACCTTATCAGTAGACAAGATTATGGTTGCTTCTGATAGGTTTTCTGCATTAAGTGAAGAAATTGATGAATTAACCATGCGCTGGTTGGAATTAAGTGAACTTCAATCTTAATATATGGCAAGAGTGTATTTAGGACTTGGGTCTAATCTTGGTAAGAAAGAAAAAAACTTAAAATTAGCTGTAGAGTTTATGTCTACACTTGGGTCTGTCAAGAAATTGTCCTCTTATTTTTATTCCAAAGCTCAGGGTTTTGTCTCTCTGAATGATTTTGTGAATCAAGTGATACTGATTGAAAGCAGTCTGAGTCCAAGAGAATTATTGATTAAGACGCAGCTAATTGAAAAAAGAATGGGCAGACTTACAAAGACTGCCCATGAGTATTCAGATAGAGTTATTGATATTGATATTCTAATGTATGATAGTTTACAGATGAATGAACCAGATTTAATAATACCTCATCCACGGATTGGTGAAAGAGATTTCGTGAAATTACCCCTTTCGGAAATCTATGAAGCGTCTGCGGAATGAAAATCACTTAGAATTTTAGAGGCATTAGTCAAATCTTTCTCAAAAACCATAATTTTTAATCCCTCATTAATTTCATTTAACATAGGTAAGATGTCTGTAGCATCCTCACTATTTATAGTGCTCATGATTTTGTTTTTTGAGAGGATTTCATGATCCAGAAGGGCCTCAGCCATTGAATCGTAATTTTTCAGAATTACTACCTTGTCGTCCATATAAGTAGATTTAATTGGTTAAAAATAGGAAGTTTCTTTAAAATTCAAACAAATGAAATCTTCTAAAAGTTTCCTGTACAGACAATATTTTTTAAATTTGCGTTTCAATTCAAATTTTATGATGGATCAATTACCAAATCATCCTATATATTCACCGGCAGTAATTGAATTTGTTACAGTTGTTGCAGAAACTTGTTTGTTGTTGGAAAGAGCAACCGAGAAGTCCAATGCTGAATTTATTGATCAATCTGTTAAAATTTTACCGCTTCTGTACTTGAAAACATCAATGTTACAAAAGACGGAAGCAGACTTTGACCTTGTGGAACGATTTGTGACCGAGGAAGATTATCTGTATGTAAAGGAGCAGATAGAAGTGCTGTTGGGCGAAAAAGATTCTTATTTGGAGACTTTTCATCCTGACATGGCATTGTCAGATACTCCTGTAGCTGCATTTATCTCTGAAGATTTGGCTGATTGTTATCAAGAGTTGAAGGATTTTGCTTCAAATTATCAATCTGCCGATGTAGAAGTCATGGAAGAAGCTATGGCTATCTGCTTGGATACGTTTAAAGAACATTGGGGTCGTAAATTGCTGAATGCTTTGAAAGCATTGCATCACCTTAGGTATAGCGATGATTTTGGTGTTGAAGAACAAGAGGAGAAGCCTTCCCAGAAGTTGGATAGAAACAATTTCGTGAATTTTCTTCGCGATGAAGATGTAGACGAGATTTTTTAAAACTATGTTTAAACCGAAAATAAGTAAAGAGGAAGTAAATGCTTTGCCTGTGGTTAGTTTTGCAGGTCGAATCACTGTTGTAGATAATGATGAGAAGGTGCATGAAGCTATAGCTGAATTAAGACGTCATCAAATCGTAGGCATAGACACGGAAACAAAACCCTCATTTACCAAAGGTTTGCATCATAAAATTGCTTTAGTGCAATTGTGTGTTCCTGATCATTGTTTCTTGTTTAGATTAAATAAAATAACTTTCCCTGGTGAGTTAGCAGATATTCTATCTGACAATTCGGTGATGAAAGTTGGATTAGCACTTAGAGATGATTTTGCTGGGTTAAACAAGCATCACCGTTTTGTGCCTAAAAATGTAGTTGATTTACAGTCTATTGCTGGGAAATATGGAATATTAGAACTCGGACTTCAAAAAATGTATGCGATCGTTTTCGGACAGAAGGTATCTAAAAGCCAGAGGCTGACCAACTGGGAAAATCACGATCTTACTGAGCAACAGAAGATTTATGCATCAACAGATGCTTGGGCAGTACTCCAAATTTATCTTCAATTGATGCAATCAAAGAAAATTACTGAAAAACAATACCAGGCATTGGTTGAATCCTTTCAGCCTGTTAATACAAATCCCCCCATCGAATAATGGTTACAGTAGTACTAAAGCCCAAAAAAGAAGCAAGTTTGCAACGTTTTCATCCCTGGGTTTTTTCTGGTGCAATAGCAAAAGTAAAAGGAAATCCAAAAGAAGGTGATGTCGTAGAGATTGTGAGTGCTGATGGAGATTTTCTGGCAGTAGGTCATTATCAGGTTGGATCTATCTCGGTAAGAATACTGTCTTTTGTGCAAAAAGAAATCAACTTCAACTATTATAAAGAACGAATGGAGTTCGCATATCAGTTGCGTTTTTCAATCGGCCTTGTTTCGAATTCCAATAATACCTATCGTTTGGTTCATGGGGAAGGCGATAGCTTGCCAGGCTTGATAGTAGATGTGTACGGCGACACTGCAGTAATGCAAGCTCACTCGGTAGGGATGCATTTTCATCGTGAGTGGATAGCAAATGCTCTTGTGGATTCAGTTCCTGAAGTCAAGAATGTATTCTATAAATCTGAAACAACTTTGCCCTACAAAGCGCAACTTGAGCCTATGGATGGTTACCTAATTGGTGCTGATACAGGTCATTATGTGGGTCTTGAAAATAGTTTAAAGTTCAATGTTGATTGGCTTAGAGGACAAAAAACTGGATTTTTCGTTGATCAAAGAGAGAATAGAGCTCTTCTGGAGCGATATGTAAAAGGAAAGTCAGTGTTGAATATGTTTTGTTATACTGGTGGATTCTCAGTGTATGCTATGAGAGGTGCTGCTTCTCTGGTGCATTCGGTGGATAGTTCAGCGAAAGCTATAGAATTGACGAATAAGAATGTGGAGTTAAATTTTCCTTCGAATAATCGTCACGAGGCTTTTACCGAAGATGCATTCAAATTTTTGAATTCCAATGATCAAAAATACGATGTAATTGTATTGGATCCACCTGCTTTTGCAAAACATAGAGATGCACTTCGAAATGCTTTGAAAGGTTATCAACGATTGAATGCCAAGGGCATAGAAAAAATTAAAAAGGGAGGTATTTTATTTACCTTCTCTTGCTCGCAAGTTGTAAGTAAAGACCAGTTCAGATTGGCTGTTTTTAGTGCTGCGGCTGAATCGGGTAGAAATGTGCGTATACTTCATCAATTGTCACAACCGGCAGATCATCCTGTGAATATTTATCATCCTGAAGGTGAATATTTGAAAGGATTGGTGCTTTTTGTTGAATAATTCTTTGTTTTTTTGAAAATATAACTATATTTGCAAGCATAACATCATTATTAATCATAAAATTAAACTGCCTATAGCATACAATTACTCTAAACACCAAAAATTTAGCAGTAATGAAAAAACTGAGTGAACTGAACGATGAACAACTGGTTCAATTGTTTAAATCAGGTGAAAGCAAGGCTTTTGAAGTTTTATTGAATAAGTACAAATCGAGGGTGTATGCCTACATATACCAGATTGTAAAGTCCCGGGAACTCACCGAGGATATATTCCAAGAAACATTCTATAAAGCAATAATTACGATCCAACAGGATAAATATTATGATTCAGGAAAATTTATTTCTTGGATCAACAGAATTGCACATAATTTAATCATAGACAATTTCAGAAGAGAAAAGAATGAGGCGGTTATTGCCGTAGATGATCAGACTTATTTGTTCGATAATGCTGGCGACCTGTCCGAACTTAGCATAGAAGATATTTGGTGGAATGAACAGGTTATGGCGGATGTGGCTAAATTGGTCCAATTCCTTCCGGATTCACAGCGTGAAGTAGTTCAAATGCGCTTCTTCGAAGACCTAAGTTTTAAGGAAATCGCTGATAAAACAAATGTGAGTATCAATACTTCACTAGGCAGAATGCGATATGCTTTGATGAACCTTCGTAAAATTGTTGAAGAAAGAGATCTTTCCCTTCAAATGAAATAATTTCACCTTGGATACAATTTTTTCAATAAGTAATCGTTTTAATTAAAACATACTAAATTAAGCGTTTGCCTATGCAAAAAACTACTCCTTTTAAAAAGATTACTGAAATTAGAAATGCGGACGATGAAATGGGACCATCTCAAAAAACTTTGAATAATATTATGCAGTTTGCTGCCGCTTTCAGAACTCAGAAAATTACCGAAAACACATACATCAATTTAATGATGAATTAAAATTAAGCCTCGATTTTGAGGCTTTTTTTGTATTTTTGCACAAAATTGTACCCATGGATAAAATAATTTCCCCTTCAATACTTGCGGCTGATTTCAGTGATTTGCGTTCGGCTTGCGAAATGGTAAACCAAAGTGTAGCCGACTGGATTCATATCGATGTAATGGATGGAGTGTTTGTCCCTAATATTTCTTTTGGTTTCCCTGTGATTGAAGCTGTGCAGAAACATTGTACCAAAATGCTTGATGTTCATATAATGATTGTGCATCCTGAAAAATATGTAGAACGTTTTGCGCAAGCAGGAGCCGGGATGATTACATTTCATTTGGAAGCAGCTGAAAATCCATTTGAGGTGATTAATTTAATTCGTGCGCAGGGTGTTAAGGTTGGCTTGACTATCAATCCTGATATTCCTGTTGAGAGTCTGGAGCCTTTTATCTCATCAGTTGACATGATTCTGTTGATGACTGTATTTGCTGGTTATGGAGGCCAAAAATTTATAGATGATAGCTATCAAAGACTTGATATATTAAAAGCCTTGGTGGAAAAATACAATCCAAAGTGCATGATTCAAGTTGATGGAGGTGTTTCCATGCAAAATGCAGCCAAATTATATGCCCATGGTGTTGATGTGCTTGTGGCAGGTAGTACCGTTTTTAATTCTGCAGATCCGTTGCTAACCATTCAGAATCTTAAAGAGATTAGATAGTTTGGTTCTTGTTTTTTACTTTTTGCAATATTCTTTTTACCTTTTGCATTAAAACTTAAGTTTAAATTCACGTTATTCAGGGTTTAACCTGAAAACGATGAAATTTTTAGTAAGAAACCCATTTCTTAGACTGCTTATACCTTGGGTGCTCGGTCAAATCTGTTTTGAGTATTTGCCTCAGTGTCTTTTTTTGATGGTTGCAGTTTTTCTGATGGCAATTCTACTGTTGATATGGCGTTTCCATTCCTGGTTTACAGGCATTGCTTCTGATTTCAATAGGAGATGGGAGTTTGGCTTTTTTGTTCATATACTCATTTTTGTTTTGGCATGGTTTAGTTCGTTTTTTACCATGGCCAAAAAACTGACTCATCCAACTGATATCAAGGTGTATGTGGCCGAAATTATAGATGAGCCGATAAAAACAGATCGTCAACTTAAATTTGTTGCTTTGGTTTGTTTTGAAAAAGCAAAGCAGAAAGTCCTTTTGATATTGCCCCCTGATAGTGTTTCTGAACAATTAAAATTACATGCAGGTGATTTGGTGCTTTTTAGGGCACAGTTAAAGCAGCCGCCAGCAAAAGTGAATCCATCCTCTTTTGATGAACGTAAGTATCTGTATAGGAAAGGGGTTTATTTAAAGGCCGACATCAAAAAGGCTGAATTGCGGAAGTTGAGCGAAAGCAATTCAAATTTAAATAAAATAGCTGGAAAGTTCAGGTCGATTTTGATAGGAAAGTATTCAGAGTCGGGGATTAAAGATCAAAATCTGGCAGTGTTGACGGCATTGAGTTTGGGACAGAAATCTGCACTTGATTACAGTATTAGAAGTGATTTCAGTGCAGCAGGTGCCATGCATGTGTTAGCTGTAAGTGGTCTTCATGTAGGTGTTATCTATTTGATTTTTTCAGGATTAATTGGAGTGCTCCTGAAAAACAAGAGTTTGGCGTGGTTAAAGGCCTTGATGGTAGTGTTGATGCTTTGGATGTATGCTTTTATAACAGGCTTGTCTCCATCGGTGAATAGGGCTTCCACCATGTGTAGTTTGGTTGCAATAGGATCTGTATTTTCTCAGAAAACCCAAATTTACAATACACTTTCCTTAACCTCCTTTGTGTTGCTCTTTTTCAACCCCAAAGTGCTCTATGATGTGGGTTTTCAGTTAAGTTTTGCTGCGGTTATTGGAATAGTCTATTTTCAGCCATTATTAAAAAAAACATACGAACCAACAACTAAAATTTACAAGTGGATGTGGGAGCTGGTGATAGTGTCAGTTGCTGCTCAGATTGGAACATTGCCATTTAGCTTGTATTATTTTGGTCAGTTTCCGGTTTATTTTTTATTGACAAATTTTATGGTTATTCCGTTAACCACGTTCGTGTTGTATTTAAGTTTTGCATTGTTGTTTTTATCTTCCATACCCGGAATCACTCATTTTTTAGGGCTGATTCTGAATAAAACCTTGGATTTAATGTTGGATGCAGTTCAAAGTGTTAGTCATTTTCCATATGCAGTCATACATTATAAAACCCTGGGAATACAAAGTTTTTTGATGTTCTTAATCGTTTTAGTTGTTTCCTTCTGGGTTGCCAAAAGGACATATAATGCATTGGTCATTGGATTAATCTGTATTGTCTTGTTTTTCTGTGTTGATTTGTATAGGTTGGAGAAAGAATATGATTCGAATCAATTCATCGTTTATTCTGATTTCAGAAATTCTACGATTGAATTTGTTAACAATGGATGTTCCCGGATTTTTGTATCTAATGTTCCTGTCGGCGATGTTTTCAAGAGGCATCAAGATAATTTAGTCACTAAATTTCAGTATGATACTGTGAGTGAGAACCAATTTTTGAACTTTGGAAGCAAGCGTATTGTAATTCTAAGAGAGTCAAATAAATCAGGGTGTCGGTTGCAAAAAAGTAGATCTAATTTTAACAAAACAAATCAACAAGCAAGTAAATCTGAATTCAATTTGATGAAGCCAATTGAGATAGAATTACTCGTGTTTGCCAAAGGAATAGATTATAGTAGTGTGTGTTTTCTAGAGTTTTCAAAACCTAAAATATGTGTGATTGAAAGTTCAATACCAATTTGGCTTGTAAGGGAAATTGAAAATAAATGTAAAACTCTGCATATCAAGACCCATAACTGCAGAAATGACGGAGCTTTTATTCAGAAAATTTTTAGTAATTTTGTAGTCATTTAAAAAATCGGAATGATATCAAAAATTATAAGTGAAGACCTTGTTCGCAAGGTAGATAAGGCTCTAAGCACTGCTGAAAAGGTTGTGATTATACCGCATGTTGGTCCAGATGGCGATGCAATGGGATCGTGTTTGGGTATGTGGCATTATCAGATGGCCTTGGGAAAAGAACCAGTAGTGATAGTTCCATCCCGACATCCTGAATTTTACAACTGGATGCCTGGTGTTGATTGTGTCTTGGTTCACGAAGAAAATGTGGAGTATACAGAGAAGTTGGTAGCTGAAGCAGATTTGATATTTGCTCAGGATTTTAATGTACTACATCGCATGGGTAAACTTGCTGGTGCGGTAGAAAAATCATCAGCTTATAAAGTTTTGATTGATCACCACTTGCATCCAGGTGATTTTGCTGATGTGACCATATCCTATCCTGAAATCTCATCTACAAGTGAATTGGTTTTTAGATTGATTTGTAGGCTAGGCGATTTCTCAAAAATCAATCTGGCTGGAGCTGAATGTCTTTACACAGGGATGATGACCGATACAGGTGGTTTTACATATAATTCCAACAAACATGAAATTTACACTATCATAAGCGAATTGATTAAGCTTGGAGTAGATAAGGATGCCATATACAGAAGGGTTTTTAATACTTACTCTGAAGACAGATTGCGCTTGATGGGTTATTGTATTTACAATAAAATGAAATTATATCCTGAATATAGAGCTGCTCTGATTACCTTATCTCAAGAGGAAATGAATCAATTCAATTTTAGAAATGGAGATGCCGAAGGATTTGTGAATATCCCTTTGTCAATACACAATGTTGACTTTTCTGTATTCTTGAGAGAAGATCCTGAGAAAATCAAAGTGTCCCTTCGTTCGCAGGGGACATTTCCTGCAAACAAATTCTCAGCACAAGTGTTTAATGGCGGTGGGCACTTAAATGCTGCAGGTGGAGAGTCCTACACCACTTTGGAAGAGGCTATTCGTAAATTTGAAGAAGCACTTCCTGAATACAAGGCCTTTTTAGAAGATTAATTCTGAGGTCAAAAGATATTACAACAAAAAACAAATGAAATACTTAATTATTTTAGGAGACGGGATGGCAGATGAGCCAATAGAATCAATAGGGAACCGTACTCCACTGCAGGCTGCAAATACTCCTGCAATAGATAAACTTGCAACAATGGGAAGAGCCGGTATGTTGGATACCATTCCCCCGGGCTATGCACCTGGAAGTGAAATTGCAAACATGAGTGTGTTGGGGTATGATGTTCCCAAAGTTTTTGAAGGACGAGGTTCTTTGGAAGCTGCCAGTATGGGAGTGGAAATCGAGGATGATGAAATGGCAATGCGATGCAATCTTATCTGTGTTCAAGAGGGTAAAATCAAGAATCATTCTGCAGGACATATCAGTAATGAAGAAGCTGAGGTTTTAATTCAATATTTGAATGAAAATTTGGCAGATGAAATCATCCGTTTTTATCCGGGTGTATCCTACCGTCACTTGGTGAAAATTAAAAATGGCAACAAAAATATCAAGTGTACTGCGCCTCATGATGTGCCAGGTACAGATTTCTTAAAGGTGATGATTAAAGCCAATGATGAATCGTCCAAACAGACTGCAGATTATTTGAATGCTTTGACATTAAAATCCCAAGAACTATTAGAGAATCATCCAATAAATCTTGCTCGTGCAGCAAAAGGTAAAGACAAGGCAAATAGTATATGGCTATGGTCCCCGGGATATAGACCCGCAATGAAAACATTAATGGATTTGTATGGATTGAGAAGTGGATCTGTGATTTCTGCAGTCGATCTAATCAAAGGAATTGGAGTTTATGCAGGTTTGAAAGTTATCAATGTGGAAGGAGCAACTGGTTTGTATGATACGAACTATGAAGGGAAAGCAAATGCTGCTTTAGAGGCGCTTAAAACCGATGATTTTGTGTTTCTACACATAGAAGCAAGTGATGAGGCTGGACACGAAGGTGATGTGGACTTGAAGATTAAAACCATTGAATATTTGGATTACAGAGTAGTGGGTCCAGTTATGGCGGAAATAGCTAATTGGGACGAGCCGGTGACTATAGCGCTATTACCAGATCATCCAACACCTTGTGCATTGAAAACACATACCAGAAAGCCTGTGCCATTTATAGTGTATCGTCCAGGAGAAACAGCAGATGATGTAAAAACCTACGATGAATTCGCTTGTGAGAAAGGTTCATATGGTTTGTTGAAGCAAATGGAATTTATGCAGAATTTAATAAAATAATAGATCTGAAATTAACTATATCAGCTCATACAGAATGAAATATTACAGCACTAAAAACAAAGACAATCAAGTTTCATTGTCAGAGGCAGTTATCAAAGGTTTAGCAAATGATAACGGATTGTTCATGCCTGATCATATTATGCCTTTACCAGATGCATATTATGAGAATATCGACAAGCAATCATTTACAGATATGGCTTATACAGCGGCATACATGATGTTTGGAGAAGATGTACATGCCAATGTGTTAAAGATGATAGTGAATGAAACTTTGAATTTTGATGTTCCGCTTGTTAAGGTTACAGAGAAAATCTATAGTTTGGAATTGTTTCATGGACCAACATTGGCTTTTAAAGATGTAGGGGCTAGATTCATGTCTAGAATGTTGAGTTATTTTATCCAAAGGGAAGAGGATAAGCATTTGAAAGTAAATGTATTGGTAGCCACGTCTGGCGATACCGGAAGTGCTGTTGCCAATGGCTTCTTGGGAGTTGAAGGAATACATGTGTATGTACTTTATCCGAAAGGTCTGGTTAGTCCAATTCAGGAATGTCAGTTTACCACTTTGGGCCAGAATATTACAGCTATAGAGGTCGACGGAACATTTGATGATTGTCAGCGATTAGTGAAAACGGCATTTCTGGATAAGGAATTGAATGAGCAAATGAAATTGAGTTCTGCAAATTCCATTAATGTTGCAAGGTTCCTTCCTCAAGCATTTTATTATTTCTATGCATATGCACAACTAAAGAAGTTGTCTCCTGCTGCAGCTGATAATATGGTTGTATGCGTGCCAAGTGGCAATTTTGGCAATATCACAGCCGGTTTGATAGCCAAAAGAATGGGTTTGCCTATTAAACGATTTGTAGCGGCAAACAACAAAAACGATATTTTTCTGGAGTATCTTCAGACAGGCAAGTACAATCCTCGTCCCTCGGTGGCGACTATTGCTAATGCTATGGATGTTGGAGATCCAAGTAATTTTGTCAGGATATTGGATTTGTATGGACATTCACACAATGATATCTGTGATGAGATTTCAGGGGTGAGCTACAGTGACGAGCAGATTTCAGCAACAATGAGGGAGTGTCGCACCACAACTGGATATATTTTGGATCCACATGGAGCATGTGGTTATCAAGCCTTAGTAGATGGGCTAAACGATGGTGAGGTTGGAGTTTTTCTAGAAACAGCTCATCCTGCAAAATTTTTAGAAACTGTTGAACGAAGTCTGGAAGAAAGGCTTGAAATACCTGAGAAATTGAAAGAATTTATGAAGGGTAGTAAGCAAATCATTCCAATGTCGAAGGAGTATGCAGAGTTTAGGCAATTATTAATAAGTAACAAGGATTGATATGTTTTCAGGGATAATCGAAGAAGCTGCGGTTGTTAAGGCTTTAAATAAAGAAAAAGATAATTTGCATCTCACATTAAGTTGTGGATTTGTGAACGAATTGAAAATAGATCAAAGTGTAGCACACAATGGGGTGTGTTTAACGGTAGTAGAGTTGACTGAAGATACATATACAGTAACAGCTATTCAGGAGACGCTGAAAAGAACCAACTTAGGTCAGTTGAAGATTGGCAGTAAAGTCAATTTAGAGCGAAGTATGATGATGAATGGCCGATTGGATGGTCACATCGTACAAGGTCATGTAGATCAAACAGCCCTTTGTACCAATGTCGATGAGGCAGAAGGCAGTTGGTATTTCACTTTTGAATATTTGTATGATGCAGAGATGGCCAAGAAAGGTTATTTGACTGTAGATAAAGGATCAGTAACTGTGAATGGAGTTAGTTTAACAGTGTGTAACCCTACAGAGAACAGTTTTCAAGTAGCAATCATTCCATATACATTCGAACATACTAATTTTCATCAAATAAAGAAAGGTACAACAGTAAATCTTGAGTTTGATATAATAGGCAAATATGTAAGCCGGATGATGAATCGAGATTAGTTTTTCAATTCAAGTAAAACATAAACAGGCGTGTGTTGTTAGTATAATGACACACGTTTTTTTATTATGTTAAAGAAGTATATAGAAGAGTCGTTTTACAATCCTATACTGCATATTTTACCAGTTGTCACTTTGTTGGTGTTAGAGGATTTTGTAGGGATATTTCCAGCGTGGGGATTATCTCTTCTAGTTACTTTGGGTTTATTGGTCTATTCAAAGACCTTTTATAATTCTATTTTTTTCTGGCAGTTGTATTCAGCCTTGATGTGGTTTCTAATAGGTGCGGTAGTAAGTTTAAGCTATTTGTTTGAGATACAATACCAGTATCGGTTTGTGTTTGGCGAATTTGTGGCAGCTGTTTTCTTTTTAATCTCCATATTATTCAAGCACCAAGTAGAGCAGATAATAATCAAGAATTCAAGTAGGAAACTTTCTATGAAAAATAATTTATATGAGTTTGAACGATTGTTGATTGTGCTATCTGTTTTGTTGTTTTTATATGTAGATATATACATAGGTGTAGTAAGTATTTATGAAAATCCGACTCCAAGTCTATTGAAACTAATTCCAACTATCTATTTATTGCTTTTAATCAGCATCTTAAGTTATGAATACGTTAGAGTGCATTTTGTGCGCTCGCAGTTGATAAAAGAGGAGTGGTGGCCAATTGTAAATGAATCAGGAGCTCAAATAGGTACAATTCAGCAACATGCAAGTTTATGGGACGAGAGAAAGTATATTCACCCCGTGGTAAGGGTAGTGTTGTTGGAGGGTAACAGAATATTCCTCCAGCAGAAGGTAAGGACCAGTATGTTTAATAGTGATTGGGATTTGCCCATTTTCACTCATCTAAGGGTGGGTGAGAGTCCGGAAGAAGCAATATATCGTGTAATTAAGCCAGAAATAAGTCCGGCAGATGCTAATATTGTTTTTCTTACAAACTATATGATAGAAGAGGCGCAGGAATATCAATTTGTCAATTTGTTTATTGGTTCAGATTTAGAAGATAAAATTATTGAGGAAGGAAAGATTAAACATCAGAAGTGGTGGACAATCAATCAGATAGAAGAAAATATGGGATCCGGGATATTCAGTGAACAATTCCGAAGAGAATTTGAGATTCTGAAGCATTCAGGATTAGTAATCAGTAGTATTTGCGATTGTGATTGCAAATTAAAAGAAACATTTTCGTAATAAATGCAATTAAGTCTTGCAAAGAATCAAATATTATACTATCTTTGCACTCGCAAATAAGCAAAATGGCTACGTAGCTCAACTGTATAGAGCATCTGACTACGGATCAGAAGGTTATAGGTTAGAATCCTATCGTGGTCACAAGAGAACAAAGATCATTTCGAAAGAAATGGTCTTTTCTTATTTTATATGGACCTGAAGCTTGCTTCAAGGGACGTAGAAATAAGAAAAGGTAATTTGGCGATAGCCAAATGATCTTTGTTTTCGGAATTTTGCCACCGTACAGGATCATGAGCTCCGAGAAATCGGAGCGAATAATTCTGACCGTGGTCAACTTATAGCTCTTCAGTCTCCTCCCTAAATTTCATAGGATTTTCCCTCAGCACACAAATTGCACGCAGTTTTTGTATAGAAATATATGGAATTATATAGAAAGATATACTTTCTCATTACCAAACTTTCGTTATCTTTAGAGTAACTTAAACCTAATACTACAACTATGGAAATTAAACTAATCCAGAATAAAATCATTGTAATCAGAAATCAGCCTGTTTTATTAGATAAAGACTTGGCTGAAATGTATGGAGTTGAAACAAGAGCACTTAAACAGGCAGTAAAACGTAACATTGATAGATTCCCAATTGATTTTATGTTTCAATTAAGTGATGAAGAAATGCAAAACTTGACATCACAATTTGTGATGTCAAGTTGGGGTGGAAATAGAAGATCTCCAATGGTATTTACAGAGATGGGTGTAGCAATGTTAAGCAGTGTATTAAAATCTCCAACTGCAATTCAAATTAACATCGGTATTATGCGTGCATTTGTACAAATGAGGAGTTCACTTAATTCAATAAATACTATCGTTGAGACTAAAATTGGTTTAGAAATAAACAAACTTAAAGAATATATCGAAGATGTTTTTACTGATTTCAATGATATAAATGAAGATACACGAGTGCAAATTGAATTAATAAATGAATCAATAGCGGAATTACAATTGCAGAACAAAACTAAGAAAAAGGAAATAAGAAAGATTGGATTCTGAAGTGTATCGGCTGGTCGTTTTTACCCTCCAGACTTTTATTTTCTTACCCTTTAGACTGCAAAAGATGAACCCTTTATGATATTGATAATTAATGATATACAATTTCAGTCAAATTTATATTTCAAAACAGCCGAGAGGGTTTGATGTGTCCAGCCAGTCTGTTGTAGGCTTCCCATTTTTAGTTAACTTCAAAAGTAGACATTTTTCTAATCATAATTTTTATTTTTCAATTCCGTCAAATTATATTTGTACAACAAAATTTGCAAACAGAATCTTAAATTTTCTCACATTGTTTAAAAGTATATACCTATGCTCGAAGTGCTTGTTTCGGATGAATATCTTACTGTAATTAATAAACCTTATGGCATACTTGTACATAAGACTTCTATAGCAGATGATGATTCGCCAGTAGTGTTACAAATTCTCAAAGAGCAAATGGGCCGCATAGTTTATCCAGTGCACCGGCTCGATAGGCCTACTACTGGTGTACTGGTTTTCGCACACAGTTCTGATATGGTACAGAAATTACAGGAAGAATTCAAAGGCCCGAATTGCCAAAAGCAATATACTGCACTTGTGAGGGGGTGGTTGAATGAACCCTTTGTTAACTCAAGGCAAGTGAAAAATGACAAGGGAAAACTTAAAGATGCTGAAACTTCCTTCAAACCTATTCAATTGATTGAACTTCCTATACCAACAGATCGTTATTCTACTGCACGCTATAGTATCGTACGTGCTTTGCCTAAAACTGGTCGCTGGCACCAAATTAGACAACATCTTGGACAGATGCGTCATTATATTGTCAATGATAGAGTGCATGGGGATGGAAAACAGAATAGAATTTTTACGGAGAAACTGAACATTCCACAAATGTTTTTGCATGCTGATTCAATGGTGTTTCAACACCCGGAAACAAAGGAAATTTTAAAGCTTGAGGCTGATTTTCCTGAACATTGGTCTAGTTTAGAAGAAGTAATCAATAAATTATGAGTAAAATTTTACTAATTAATGGTCATCCAGATTTTCAAAATTCAGTGTCTAACTCACGAATAATTGAGACTTTCAGTTCGTTAACTTCTAAAAATGGATTGAATGATGAAGTGCAAATTCGGAATTTAAATATCTTGTACCCAGATTATAAGATAAATATTAAGGAAGAACAAGGTTTTTTGCTAGATGCTCAACTTATCATATTACAGTTCCCATTTTACTGGTACAGTGTGCCAGCTTTATTAAAACTTTGGATTGATATGGTTTTAACTTATGGTTTCGCTTATGGTAAAACCGGTACTAAACTTCATGGGAAGAAATTGCTGCTTTCATTAACAACTGGAGGACCGGAAAATGCTTATCATGCTCACGGTAGAAATAATTATGAAATTATAGAACTTTTAAGCCCATTGAAGCAAATGTCTAATTTAATTGGCACTGAATTTCTGGAGCCTTTGATTAGTTATAGCATGGTAAATATTTCTGGTATAGAAAGTGATACTGAATATCTTAAACGTAAAGCTGATGAACATGGGCAATTGTTGTTTGATGTGCTTTCTCTTCTGAATTATACTTAATATCTGTATTTTTATTTACAATGAAAAATAGGGGTCATTTGTGGAGAAATTTCTTTATTTCGCTGTTTTGATACCTCTTTTGAGTGTTTTTCTGCTGAAAATATAGCTTTTTTTCTCCTCTTTTTAAAAGTGCTATTTAAAATCATTCTACAATTACATATAATGTAGTATTTTTGCAGGAATTTTAACAAATTGTAATAAAGCTAATTCCCCTCTTTTACTCGTTTGAATTTATTTTCAAATGTTTGCGGGAGGGATGTGCGTAAAATCTACGCATTGTTTTTGACAAAAGTCAAGTTTCCGGTTTTGAAAAATAAATTTAAATGAATAATTATGAGTAAAAGGTTTTCCTTATTTGCATTATTATTGGTTGTGACATTGAAAATGTTTTCTGCTTCACTTACGTTTACGCAAGTGTATGAAGTCGTTCAAGATCTTGGTCACGTAGCTGATAAAGAAAGTAATGTGCATGATTTTGATTACAGCTCCCCCTATGGTGCAGGTACTATTCAAGATGCTACAAGTGTAAGAGAGTTTAGCGGCAACGACATTTGCGTAACTCTAACCATAAGCGGAGTTAATTATTATGGTTGGGTGAGTCGTCCAATTAAAGTTGGAGGTGTAGTAAAAGCGTTTTATTTCTGGTCGGATTCTGATTGGACATCATTCGCGGATGCTCAAATAGACAATAACGCTGACGGTGACTCAAATCCCGTTGATAATTTTGGGTTCATCTTGGTTGTTGATCAACCTACTTTTGATAATTTAGCTTTTACAGCAAATCCTCTCAAAACAATCGGATCTTCTTCTGACAGAGTTGATGCAGCATTAAATAGTGTTTTGCCTTCAACTCCAAGGATTTCTTTGGTGAAGACTGTTACTAATAGTCCAATTCCCTCCACTGTTGGAAGTGTCCTAAATTATAATTTAGTTGTAAAAAATACAGGTGATGTAACATTAACTAATATTGCAGTAAC
>CAZZPZ010000014.1:0-51637 GCA_964655615.1 uncultured Paludibacter sp.
ATCATGCATCAAAAATTTTCACTAATTATTGTAGCGATTGCTTTATCTTCTGGCGTTTTGAGTGCGCAAGAAAGTACTTTTAAGTTTATTCCTCTCCGGAAAAATGAGTTCTATATTCAATCGGATTTTCTTTCTAAATAAACAATGCTATTGACGAGGCTATTGTTCCAAGGATAATGAACCATCGATACACTCTTTCCGATACTAGCTTGACTAATTTTATGCCTAACCACGCTCCGAGGGCAATGAAAGGCAATAATTTAAAGTCGAAATAGAGAGTTTCCAATGTTATATTGTCCCAAACCCAAATCTGTAGGGGCAGTTTGATTACATTGACAATCAAAAAGAACCAGGCTGCCGTACCAATAAATTCATTCTTTGGCAAATTTTTCAAAAGCAAATAAACACTCATCACCGGACCTGCTGCATTTCCGATCATAGTGGAAAATCCTCCAAACAGTCCAAACACACTGGCTAAAAACTTATTTTTAGTCGAAAAAAGATCAGTCTCCCACAGGAACTTTTTTAGAAGCATGACCAAAAGGCCGAAAAGCAATACTATTCCAATCAATTGTCTAAACTGTGTGGGTGATACTAACTTCCCTATCCACAGACCTACTCCAATACCTACCAACGCCCAGGGCATAATTGCAACAAGAGTTCTGAAATGTGCATGTCTATGATAATAGATGACAGCGAAAACATCTGCCATGATCAACAAAGGAAGCACCAGACCAGTTGAATACATCCCACCGAATTGCAGAGCCATGATTGGTACAATAATAGTACCCAATCCATTGATACCCGTTTTGGCCATACCAATAAACAGTGCGCTGATTATACTGATCAACCAAGCAGAAAATGTAAGTTCTGACATTAATGATTCCTTGTTTTTGAAAATTCTGTTCAAATATAAACATTCTAAGTATCAAATTATAATTTCCTATCATTCAGATTCTAACTATCTTTGCAAAAAGTTTGAATTGAATTTTCATGGATTTTATTTACATCATTGATTTTATTGGATCCTATGCCTTTGCTGTCAGTGGCATTCGACTAGCATCCGCCAAAAAGTTTGATCTTTTCGGTGCCTATGTAATAGGATTAGTTACTGCAATTGGTGGTGGGACAACCCGCGATCTACTGTTGAACACGACTCCTTTCTGGATGTTACAACCCTCCTATCTCATCGCTACGGCATTGGCCCTTTTTTCAGTAATCATTTTTGGAAAATATTTGATTCACCTAAAAAATACTTTTTTCATTTTTGACTCCATAGGACTCGGACTTTTTGTAGTAGTGGGCATAGAAAGAACCCTCGAAACTGGATTTCCTTTTTGGGTGGCAATAATCATGGGTATGATCACAGGTTCTGTGGGTGGAATAATCAGGGATATTCTCATCAACGAAGTACCACTAATTTTCAGAAAAGAAATTTATGCAATTGCATGTATTATCGGTGGAATGGTTTTTTACATCTGTACCTTGACCCCTATTCCGACGATATACACCCAAATTATATCAGCACTTTCAGTAATTTTCGTTCGTTTCTTAGCAGTGAAATATCAAATCAGTTTACCAATATTGAAAGGTACTGAAAAATAAACTTCAATCTTCAAGTGTATTTCTAACTTAAATATCATAAACAAACTTATTTATCCCTTTTCTCAACTTTACCATTGGGATATCTTGCAAAGCGACCACTATTGATTTCATTGACAGGATCTTGTCTTTCAAAGGGCCAACCTCCAAACTGAGTTTGTTGATAATCCATAAAGGTCTGACGGATTTCTGCTTCCGTATTCATCACAAAAGGACCGTATTGAAACACTGGCTCGTTGATCGGTTCACCTTCTAACAAAGCCAAATAAGCAACTGCTGACCCATTGACCAGTTGAATTTGTTCATTTCCATTCAATTTAATTCTATTTGAACTAGCAATGGTTTGACTTTCAATCTCCATCAAACCTTCACCTTGATAAAAATATAAATTTCTATTGATCGACGCAGACACTTTGGGCAATATAATACTTGCATGGGGGTCCATCGTGAGAAGGATAATTCGCACCTTATTGTCTGGATTATTAGCCCAAGAATCCGGATTGGGCTTCAGGGCAACCCGCTCACCCCATGTTCCAGCAATTAAACGAATATTTGTTTTAAGATTGCGAGCATCAACTTCATCAAAAACAGGAATGTCTTCCGACCAAAACATTTGGTAATCAGGTTCTGCAAATTTGCTTTTAGCCGGTAAATTCAACCACAGTTGAAACAATTCAGTCGGATTTGGCTTGTCTTGATATACCAAAGGAAACATTTCAGAATGTTGACATCCCTTTCCGGTAGTAAGCCACTGTACATCACCATTTCCATACCTACCAGCAGCACCCTTTGAATCGAAGTGATCCACCATCCCATTTAATACAATAGTCACAGTCTCGAAACCACGATGAGGGTGAGCAGGGAAGCCAGGAACATGATCTCCATGATAAAAACTAAATCCATCCTTGCCTGAGAAATCGCTTCCTTTATTACGACCAACCCACGACATATCAGTTCCTTGCTGAAAATCTCCTACAGGATAATTATCTTTGTGATGTGCACCAAATAAAAAGGGATTATCCATTGTCCACTGAGGACCCAACTTGTGTACACTTATTATCTTTTGTGAAATCATTGACTTATTTGAATTAGACCATTTATTTTTTTCATTTTCTGTCGCTAAAACAAAGTTAGCTATTAAACAACTAAGTAAAATAAAGTTGAATATATATTTCATTTCAGATGTTTGATCAACGTTTCAATAAGTTCTGGATATTGGTTAGACAAATTCACCTGTTCACTTGGATCTTTTTCCAAATTGTACAACTCCACCATTGAAATGGAAGGTTCATTTGCATTCAACAAAATTAATTTCCAGTCACCTTTTCTGATTGCTTTTTTACCCCCTTGTTCGTGAAACTCCCAATATAGAAACTCATGTTCTTTCTGACCTTTTTTGTTTAGTAAGGAAGGTAAAAAGGATAAACCATCTGTGTTTTGAGGAACAGCAGAATGAGTAATTTCAGCAAAAGTTGGGAACACATCCCAGAATGCAGAGACATGATTATTGACAGTTCCAGCCTTCACTTTTTCAGGCCATATGACTATCATAGGCACTCTTATTCCACCTTCATACAAATCTCTTTTGTATCCTCTGTACATGCCATTGCTGTCAAAAAAATCTGGATCACCTCCACCTTCCCGATGAGGGCCATTGTCAGATGTAAATACGATCAGGGTTTCATTTTCAAGTCTTAAAGATTGCAATTTTTCCATCAGAGCACCCACCTGCTCATCTAAAATCGCAACCATAGCAGCAAAAGCTGCATGGGATTCAGGTTGTGAAGCATAAGGTCCTTGCCTGAAGCCCTCTTGCCCAAAGTCAACACCCATATACGAATTTTCTGGAAAAAATTTACCTTTAAACAATTCCAATTTCTCTTTAGGAACAACCAATTCAGCATGTGGTAAGTTTGTGGAATAATACATGAAGAATGGTTTCTCTTTGTGTTCATCTATAAATTGGAGGGACTTTTTCAGAATTAAATCCGGCGCATAGCTTCTGCACTGACCATTATTGTTTTCAGCAAGTACGACTTTGTGTGTATTATCCCACAAATGATCAGGGTAATAATTATGAGCTAAAGTTTGACAGTTATATCCAAAAAAAACATCGAACCCTTGGTTGATCGGGTCACCCTCTGAGCCAGGAGCACCTAGTCCCCATTTTCCAAATGCACCAGTAGAATATCCAACGGCCTTTAAAGATTCAGCAATAGTAAGAAAATGAGAAGGTAAGGGCATTTGTCCTTCCGGATCAACACCTACATTCCCTTTGATTGGAGTATGTTTAGTATGCAAACCAGTCATTAAGCAGGCACGAGAAGGAGCGCTGACAGTTGAACCCGAATAATGTTGGGTAAACAACATGCCCTGTTTTGCCAATTGATCAATATGAGGTGTTTTGAACTTTTGTTGACCATAGACACTCAAATCCCCATAACCCAAATCATCCGCAAGTATATAGATTATATTTGGAAGAGATTTCTTTTCAGATGCTTTCAAAAAGCTTAGAAATCCAACGTTCATCAACACGAGGGTTGGTCCAACTAATTGTAATGGTTTCATTTGAATTTAAGTTATTAATCCAAGGAAATTGTGCACATCCAAAATATCTGCTCCTTAATTTTACTATTTAAAAAAGGAAGATAAGTAGATTCTCCTATTATTTCACAATCTAACTTCGGAGTATTATTTTAAGCTTTTCATAAAAGGTGATTCTTTTAGTTTAAAACTGATCAAAGTACAAAGAACCAACAATAGAATCATTAGTTGCAAGGGTAGATCCATAGAACCATTTTCATTCGATTTGAAAAAGTCCATTCCAAAAACAAACAGTATACCCGAAATTTGACCTACTAAAATCAACAAGCCATTGGAAGTACCTTCTGAAGTAGGATAAGTAATTTCTGCACCATACTGAAATCCTATCGGACCTGCACTCAAGAGAAAGAATCCCAGAACAGAACTAAACATTAACAATAGCGAATAATTTATAACAAAAGTCACACCAATCAAGCCAATAGATGCCCCGATTAGTGCAATCTGAATAAAAAGCTTGCGGTTTTGATATCTGTCAGACAGCACTGGTAAAATCAATGCACCTATAATCCCACCAATTATCATCATTCCTCCAGACCATCCAGCCTCTTCTGCATTGAATCCACGGGGAACTAGTATTTGTTCAATCCAGGTGGTTACACTGTTAAATATACCTAATCCAATAAAGAAAACGAGCAATAAAATGTAAAAATTTTTGTTTGAAAATGCATTTTTTAAACCATCATAAACCAAGGACCTTTCTTCCATTGACGGATCACAAGGAGGAGTTTTCGGCCTCTCCTTTGAAAGAATCAAAAATAAAATTGCTACTGCGATTGAAACGCAACCATAGAGAAACAACATTTGATTAATTCCGTATTTTTGTGTCATTAATGGAGTTAATATCAAGCCTAAGAATATACCTAAATACATAGAAAGTGTACCCAAACCCGCTGCCGTAGCCCTTTCTTCTATTCTAAACCATCTGGATGCAAATTTGGTCATTGCATTCAAAATAAAGGGTTGCCCGATTGCAATTCCTATTTGAGAAAGTAGAACCAAATCATATGAGTGAGATATTCCACGAGTATAACCAAAAACTCCTGTAAAAACAGCCCCGATTCCCACACCCACACGAATACCAAAGCTATCGATAACCCATGAAGCAGGAACAGAAACGAACACAAAAACAATCATAAAAGACATTGATAGAAGCCCTATTTGCAGTTCACTAACATCATAAAAATCCACCGCAGTCTGTGTAATTGGTGCGAAGCTAATCCACAACATTTGATTCACAGCAATCAATAACATATAAGCTATTAAAATCACTATCCTAAAAGGATAAACTTTGTATTGCACAGTTTCCATCTTGAATTATTTTTTGAGTTTTAATTTTCGGAATATAACAGCTTGACCTTCAGCCTGGAAACCAATATAGCCTTGGTTTACAGTCATTCCTGTTATTTTATTTTGTAAAACCCCATTTACAAATACTTCCATAATCTTATTTTTGCAAAGAATCCTCATATGATTCCACTCACCTAAGCCCAATTCGTTGGATATCCTTATTTTGGGGATAGTAAATTTCAAAGTATCCTGGCATTCAATGGCATTCACTCCATTCATACAGATTATATCACCTGCAGCATCGGCTTTCAGTTGAGACTGAAAACAGGCAGGCCATACTGCATCCACATCTTGTATATGAATTAGGACACCACTATTACCCAATTTATTTACCCATTTCCATTCAACACTTAGATCAAATTCCGAAACCTTTTGAGAAGTTCTTACATACCCGGACGTTCCATTATTTATAAAGAGTTGATTGTTCTTAAATTCTGCAAGTGGCAATTTTGAAGATTCTTTCTGAATTATTTTCCAGTCTTTTGATGATTTGAAATTTATAGAACTAATAAGAATATTCACAGCGAAGAGAAAAAATACTGTGAGAAAGAAATGATTTCGCATAACATACAATATTAAAATTGAACTAAAGGTAATTAATTTAGATAATTCAATCTAATTTTATAGTAAAAACAGATCGTATTTTATCGCTGTTGAATTGTGACTGATTTTATACATATTCATTCCAGGTGACCAAGATTGTAGATTGACATTAAATGGCGATGAATCCAGTATGGAGAAATATTTGAAATAATTACAAGTAATTAAATTTCAATTCCTAAACTGCAATTGTATTAATTTATCAAACAGTTTATCTGAAAGAATCTTTCTGGCAAAAAGGGATGGTCCGGCCATATATCCTGCATGATAACGAACTTTGGGATTCCTCGATTTAATCGCTTTAAAAATCAATTTCGAGATTACTTCTGGTTTTGCACCCTGCCTGTTCATTGCATCAAATGATTTAGCTGTAGATAATACTCCTTCTCTATAAACTGAATTTTGAGAGTATTTCAATAAATTATCTTTCGCAGAATCCCCAAAGGCTGTTTTAATTACACCTGGCTCGACAACTACAATTTTAACACCAAACTGTCTTACTTCATTTCTTAAAGAATCACTCAAAGCTTCAATTGCAAATTTGGAAGAATGATACCAGCTTCCATAGGGAGCTACTACTTTTCCAGCAACTGAACTCACATTGATTATCCTACCGGATTTTTGAGCACGCATGTGAGGCAGTACCAACTGTACAAGTCTTGCCACCCCAAAAACATTCACGTCCATTTGGTATCTAGCCTGTTCCAAGGGCACATCTTCCAATGCACCATACAATCCAAATGCCGCATTATTGATTAACACATCGATTTTACCTTCACGAGAAATTATGTGATTCACTGCAGCTATCATTTCTTCATCCTTGGTAATATCCACATAAACTACCTCCACTCCCATGCTCATCAATTCAACCATAGGTTCTAACTTACGTGTACCCGCATATACTTTATATCCTTTAGTATTCAAAAAACGGGCTGTTTCCATTCCAATTCCAGAGGAAGCTCCAGTAATAAAGACAATTTGTTTCATTGGGCTAAAAATTATTTACAGTTTAACACCAAAGGTGGACGAATGTTTATTATTTGTAATTTTATTGATCCTGAGTAGACAATAAAATCCCACAAATCAATCTGACCACCTAAAAAAAACAATTTAACACACTTTACAAAATTTCACATTTTCTATTTTTGGTTCGCGAAATTCCCTAAAAAAGAATCGTAACTTAAAAGTCTAATTTTAAATTTAATTTTATGAAGAAATTCAAACCATTTTTAATGGTCTTGGCTTTGCTGTTCAGTACACTGACGTATGGACAAAATTCAGGAATTGTGACAGGAACAATTGCTGACATTAGTGGCGAGCCAATCATTGGAGCATCTGTAATCGTCAAAGGTTCCGACCTAGGAACAATTACCGATTTGAACGGAAAATTCTCAATTTCCGCAAAAAAAGATGCCGTTTTAACAGTAAGTTTTGTAGGTTACACCAGTCAGGATGTTTCTGTGGGTGGACGTTCCAATCTTCAGGTTGTATTGTTGGAAGACACAAAAGATCTTGAAGAGTTGGTAGTAATTGGTTATGGTGCAGTTAAGAAACGCGACTTGACTGGATCAGTATCTTCAGTTTCTGGAGATAAACTAGCTGCCAACCCAGTTTCCAATGTGGTTCAGGCCATGCAGGGTAAATTATCTGGTGTAAACGTAATCTCACAGGACGGACGTCCAGGTGCAACCATGTCGGTACGCATCCGTGGAGGTGGATCCATCACTCAATCGAACGAACCATTGTATGTAGTTGATGGAGTACAAGTGGGAAGTATCTCAGACATTCCAGCAGACAATATTGAAAGCATGGATGTATTAAAAGATGCGGCATCAACCGCTATTTATGGAGCACGTGGTGCGAACGGTGTAATTTTGGTGACCACTAAAAGTGCAAAAGCAGGCAAAACTACGGTTAATTACAATGTCTATACTCAAATCAAAAGCAATCCTAACACACTTGAAGTAATGGATGCTTATGATTATGTACTATGGAACTGGTCATATGCGACTGCCTATGGAAGTTCATACGGAAATGGTGTAGCTAAATACTTTGGTTTGGGATCTGGATTTGGAAATCACTTGGAAGAGTACAAAAATGTGACTGCACACAACTACATCAACGATGTGATGCGTACAGCATACACTCAAAACCACGATTTAACCTTGTCATCAGGTACAGAAGACACAAAAATCTATGCAACCTTGAATTATATGGACGACCAAGGTATCCGTATCAATTCTGGATATTCTCGTTGGAATGCCAACTTCAAAATTGATCAAAAGATTTCAAACAACCTTAGCTTTAATTCTGACTTGAGATATTCAGAAAACACTACTACAGGTACCAATTTTGATATTGCAACCTCTGCTTACAGATATAGACCTATTGATAATCCACTTGGAGATCCAACCTTCACCACCGGTTTAGGACAAGGAGAGCCTAGTGTTTCTGAAGATTACAATGTCGTAGACATTATCAATAATTATGAACACATTTCTAAAAACTACTCTATAAGCAGTCGTAGTGCATTAAACTGGAAAGTATTCAAAGGATTGACAGCAAGAACTGAACTTTCATTGAACCGTAGTTGGGGTGATACTCAACATTGGGACAATGGAATGGAAACAGGATATAAGATGGCTCAATTAACTCGCAGACAAGGAGACGGTTTACGTTGGGCTTCTACATTGAACTATGAAGTACAAGGATTGGGTGAAGCTCAAAACCTTAACTTCTTATTGGGTAATGAAGTTTTGGCTTCCAAATCAACTTCTACTTTTATACAGGGAGCAGGTTATCCAAGTGGGTTTGCAATGGAAGATGCTTTTGGAATGATCAACATGACCAATGTAACTGGATCATTTGGTAAAGATCAGTTTAGCAATGTAATTGGAGTACCATCTCATACTCAGTCATACTTCGGACGTGTAAATTACTCATTGTATGGCAAATATTTATTGACTGCAACTTTCCGTGCAGACGGTTCTTCGAAATTTGCACCAAATAACCAATGGGGATATTTCCCAGCAGCTGCAGCAGCTTGGAGAGTTTCTGATGAGGGATTTATGGAAAACTCAAAAACCTATTTGGATAATTTAAAACTACGTTTATCTTATGGTTCATCAGGTTCTGACAATATCAGTCCTTCACTTTGGAGAGAAACTTGGACAACTCAACAAATCACCGTGGGAACTAACACTATCACTACTTATGTACCTGGATCCATGTTGTCAAACCCAGATTTGAAATGGGAAAACACTATATCCAGAAATGCCGGACTTGACTTTGGATTCTTAAACAGCCGCATCAATGGTACTTTGGATTTCTATTGGAATACAACCAGCAACATCTTAATGAAAGTACCCGTTGATCCATCTGCAGGTTATTCTTACCAATTCCAAAATGTAGGTCAAACATCCAACAAAGGAGTTGAGTTAGCTTTGAATTTTGATTTGATAAGAACAAAAGATTTCAATTTAAATTTATCAACAACCATCAATTACAACAACAACAATATTGATCAGTTGAATGAAGATGCATTGGCTGATACTCATACAGGTTGGGGTTCAAGTATGAGACTTCCCTATTACGACTATATCATCCGTCAAGGTCAACCAGTAGGTGCAATCCAAGGATTTAAATCTGCGGGATACTATACTACAAGCGATTTCGCATACGATGCAGCCACAGGTGTTTATACTTTGAACGAAGGAGTAGCCGATATTAAAAACATCATTAACTATCCATCTAGCATTAACAATGGGTTCAAAAAAGCTGCAGGTCAAACTGCATTTCCTGGAGCTGTTAAATTTGAAGATGTAAACGGTGATGGCGTTGTAAATGCAGACGATGCAACAACTATTGGTTATACTATGCCAAAACACACCGGTGGATTTGGGCTTAACGGTTCATACAAACAATTGGATTTCAGTGCAGGCTTTACTTATCAAATTGGAGGTAATATCTACAATGCAAATGCAATGTATGCAATGATGGGTAACAAAGACAACAGTTTAGGTGAAAACCGTTTAGGATTTATTTCCAGCACTTACAAAGTGTATGATGTAAACGAAAATGGTGATTTACAATTGGTAACAGATCCAACTGCATTGGATGCATTGAATGCTAATGCAAAATATGCTTTGAATTATTCAGAATATGGTATTGCTTCTTCTCAATTTATTGAAGATGCATCATATTTAAGATTGCAAAATCTAACTTTGGGTTATACCTTACCTAAAAAATGGTTGAACAATATCGGAATTAAAAACTTCCGTGTATATTTCACAGGAAGCAATTTATTCTGTCTATCTAATTATTCAGGTTTGGATCCAGATGTCAATACTGATACTGACGGTGTGGATGGTTTTCCTACTCCAAACTATGATTACAATGCGTATCCAAAGGCTAGAACCTATACTTTTGGTCTTAACTTAACTTTTTAATTTAGAAAGGAGAAAATGAAAATGAAAAAAACAGTATATAAATTACTCTTGATAGCCGGTATTTCTACAGCGGCATCTTGTAGTGACTTCTTAGAAACAAGCTCTCCTTCTGTGATAGATGCAGAATTTGTATTCTCCAATATCGAAACTGCCCGTGCAGCCATGGATGGAGCTTATGAATCGTGGAGAAACACAGCACAAAACTATGTTTTTGGTGACGGACTATTTTATGGGGCAGATGTCACAGGTTCGGATATCGAAAGACATCCAGAAGCATTTACCAATCAACCAGGCCGTCATTATCCTGAAACATTCTATCAGAACGGATCTTATGCAGCATCATATGGCTTATTGACTTATCAAACGGAATCAAATGCTTACACTTCATTGTTTAGTTGTATAGCAAAAGCAAATGCCATCATCAATGCTATGGAAGGTTCTTCCAATTACGAAGCTATGATGAGTCAAACAGAACCATCAGATTTGAGTCAGTTGTATGGAGAAGCAATCGCATTGCGTGCTGTTTCTTACCGCGAATTAATTCGCAACTATGGTGACGTTCCTTATGCAGTTAAAAACGGAATCGCAGCCAAAGGATTAGCACCAAGAGACTCTATCTATGACAACTGTATTGCTGACTTGATTAAAGTTGAACCTTTGATGTATCGTGTAGGTGCAAATGCAAGCATGACCAAGAACATCTTTTCACGTAACTTTGTACAAGGTTTAATTGGTCGCATGTGTTTGGATGCTGCAGGTTATCAAACACGCCGTACTGATTTGGGATCTGACTTCTACAAAGATGGTCAAGGAAATGTATTGACTTTTGAAACTAAGGGAAGTGCCAACAACAATGCATTGTATGAAAGACGATCTGACTATCTTGATCTATACAATACTGCAAAAACCTATTTGAAAGCTTGTATCGACGAACCTGGATCAGCGCAGTTCCACACCACTGATCCACGTAACAATGGCAGTAAAGGTCAGAAATTTGACAATCCGCACCAATACTTCTTCCAACAGATGAATGATTTGGTCTTTGCTGATGAATCCATTTACGAATATCAAATGACACAGGGTACAGGTAATGATGCCCGTCCTTATTCTTTCGGTCGTGTATCGAGTGGTGGTAGCAGCAAAGCTTATCCATGTAAGGCCTATGGCCAGGGACGTATTAATCCAGCGTATTATTACGGAGTTTTTGACCCCAAAGACAAAAGACGTGATGTAAGTACCAGTGTGACTGGTAGTGATGGAAAAGGTGTAGAGAAATTGATTCCATTTACTCCAAACTCAAAAGCTGAGGGAGGTGGTTTGACATTCAACAAATGGGATGAAAACAGAATGGCGAATCCGTATGTATTGAAACAACGTACATCAGGTATCAATGGACCATACATGCGTATGTCTGAGATTTATCTTGCCTATGCAGAAGCTTGTGCTGTGACTAACGAAGTTGGACCAGCGAAAACCTATCTTTCATTGATTCGTGACCGTGCGTTTCCAGCTGGCGAATCGAACGTAGATGCATATATAGCAGCGCAAGGAAGTTTATTCAAAGCCATTGTAAATGAAAGAGGTTTTGAATTTGCAGGAGAGGGTGACCGACGTTGGACTTTGATCCGTACAGGTTTATTGCCAGAAGCAATTCAAAACATCAAAACGATGACTTATGATATGATGCAAGGTTTGAAAACAAATGGTTATTACACTTTTGCCAATGGGAATACGATTTCAAGCTTTATTTATACTAAACTTGTGGATGCAAAAGCAACCTACGGTTACCGTTTGACTACTCAATGTCCTGCAGGATCAGAAACTGACCCTGTTTTGTATCCTGGATGGAGAGGACAACATGACGATTGGGAAGGTGTAGCTACTCAGAATGGTTTGACATTTACCTATGCAAATACAAAAACCAATTTGGCTATTCAAGGATTGTTCAGTTATATTGACCCAGCGAGTGATGCAGCAGCTGCATTGGTAGCAGATGGCTATGTAAAAACAGATTGGGGATCAAAATTAGCTGCAGCATATGATGAATATTACACCTATTTATTCTATGATTATGATTACGTAAAAGCCCCAATTCACTTGTGGCCTTATACTCCTAACATTATCTCGACCGGAGGATTTACCAATGGTTATGACTTTAAACAAGAATAGTTGAATAACAACTAAACACAAAAACAGCCCTTGATTTTATTTTCAAGGGCTGTTTCATTTGTATCAATAGAACGAAATGCGGTTTAAAGTTTGAAAAATTTTTTAGACTCAGTCAAACCATTCGAATTTATTAAATGAAGGATGTAGATACCTTGTTTTAGATTAGAAACATTCATCGAATTTAAATCATTGAATTTGTAGTTATCCATCTTATGACCGTACATATCCACAAGAGTTACGGATTTTAGCAGATCAGCTTGATTCACACGTAAAGAATTTCCATCAAAAGAAAAACCCAATGGATTAAAGGTTGAACTTAGATCTGTATTAAATTTCAATTCAATAGATTCACCCATCAAACCATTCAGATACACTTCAAGAGCCGTATAGCCCGAAAATGTAACTAAATTTCTATCAGAAGCATCGTTTGGATTCAATCCATTTTTCAGTTCCCATTCATCACTCATACCATCATGGTCTAGATCCTCTATCTGATTGTAGGTTTTGTATTCAGGCCATCCCTCCGCATCTTCCGGTTTATCGATAATCCCTGTTAGTTTATTGTTATTAAAAATCCCATGAAAAGTAACCACTCCCTCCCTTGTTTCTCGATGAATTCTACGATCGATAGTATCAAATGGCAGAGCACCCGAATTTTGCACCACGATATCGAATGCCTCCGCAGGTAAATGGGTCACAACCGTATCAGTTGTTATATGCCGATTTGACTTGAGATTCCCGATGGAACATGCTGGTAGTTGTGCCGTATAATCCTGGAAATCAAGTCCGGCATAGTTATCTGAATTTAGTTTCGCATTAACGGATCCTTCGATAAAATTACCACTCATATGCCATTTGGTATAGAAAGTATCTTGTAATCCGATTTCATATGAAGCACGAATAAATTTGGAGGTACTGGTATTGGGATATGCAGGTCCTTGTTTGTAATAATTATTTACAAAATTAATTTTCACACTTCCAAATTTACCTTTCTCATTTTCACCGCCATAACAGGAATTACTTTTACCATAATTGTAATTCACATTGTTTACATATTCGGTCAGCACATGACGGGTTACATCGGTAGATACTCCAAAACGTGGTGAACGACTCACATTGCTTGCCAGCAGGTTGTGATGAAAACTTGCACCTTGTCCAATAATCACAGGACCATAACCACGAGCACCCTTTCCATTGATAGAACTATACAATCCCTCTGAGAAAATACAATATTGAGCCGTCCAGTTTATATCATCTGCCAAATCACACAACTCCTCGGAAGACCAGGAAAAAGAGCAATGATCAATAATGAAGTTTCCACCATTTTCCAAAATAAAGCTTGCAGCATTAACTTCAGCACCTGTGGGTGTATAAGCACCCGTACGGAAGCGAAGGTTACGAACGATGACATTGAAACTTCCACCTAGATTGAAAGACTCACCTTTGATACAAATTCCATCACCAGGAGCTGTTTGACCAGCATAAGTCACATTGTTCCGTTTAGATCGAAACTCCACCCCTTTCAAATCAATTATCCCAGAAACTTTAAACACAATTGTAATCGGTTCACCAGAATGTTGTTTCACAGCCCAACGCAAGCTACCAACCAAATTACCAACTCCGTCATCTTCCACGGTAGTAACTTCTACGATTTTACCACCTCTACCACCCGTTGCCCATTTGCCATATCCTTCAGCAGTAGGAAAAGCTGGAGTTTGTGCAATACCTTCTTTTGCAATAGATAAGATTATTCCAAATATCAAAATAAATATGATTCGCATAATTTTAAGATTAACAAGTTAATTGGAAGACGAATCTTTGGAAAGTCTGTAATTAAACACAATAATTATTCTTCATTTCAAAATAATAGTCGTAATATTGTAAGCCCATTAACTAAAATTTTCACTAATGATAAAAATGCTGCTTACCCCCCTAATACTAGTAATATTTTGTATTTCTGCATTCTCGTCACCTTTGCATCAAAAAGGAAGCATAACAACCAAAGAAGGACAGAAAATTGACGGATATATAAAATTTTATCATTACAAATATACACCCAAAAGTATCAAATTCTCAGAAAATGAATTCGGAGAATACAAAAGTTTCACAAGCAATGACATAGCTGGATTTTCATGTGGAAACGAGCGATTTATCTGCGCAGATGTTGAAATTGAAGTCAGCTCCGACAATACATCTACTTTAGATAAGAATTCAGAACCTATTTTAAAAAGTGAAAAATTATTTCTCGAGATTCTATTGGAAGGTGATAAATCACTGTATCTTTATATAAGTGAGAAAAAGCGTTATTTCTATTACTACAAGAACCCAGAGGGTGAATTGAAGTTATATATTCAGAAATTTTACACAAAAGAAAAAGGGAAGAAAGTATTTAAGTTAGAGAATTTAACTTACAAACAACAATTGAATGAGAACCTAGGTTGTGATCTAAAATACAAACAAGCACCAAAATCTGATTACAATTTGGATTTCTTCAAAGGATTATATGCTGACTGCTATTCACAATCAGATCAAAAACCAAGTTACATAGCCCAAAAAAGGAAGAGTAATTTAGAGTTTGGGTTAATTGGAGGCGTAAATAAGGCTCAATATCATAATTTCAGTACAACAAACCACATATCACTGATCAATGAGGAAAGTTTAATTGTAGGCGGCGCTTACCTTCAATATAAACCCAAAAACAAAAAACACAGTTTTGTCTCTGAATTGGTTTATCTAGGCGACATCAGAGAGTTTACATATGTAAATACCATATATAAAGAAAACTATTTTATAACAGAACACTTCTATCAAACGTACAACGATGTGATTAACTGGAACTATTATATGCAGTTCCCTTTTCAATTATTCAATAAGGATGTTTACCTTAATTCGGGATTAAATTCACTTATCAATCTTTCCGGAAAAACAACCCATGACTACTACTATCAGTTTTATAGTGACATAGAAAGTTATCGATCAGTAGAAAGAAGTTCCATAAATTCATTTGGGATTTTAGTTGGAACTGGAATTGACTTTGGCAAATTAAAAGTAGAAGCACGGTATCAAAACAATTTTATTTCAGGTAATTCATTTGATAGATTATCTCTTTACTGCTTCTATCAATTATATTCCACAAAAAACAAATGATTAAAACATACTTATCATTGAATGATAACCTACCCTTAACTTGTTCGAGGAAGGGCAGTTGTTGTTTCGGAAAAAATGTATTGATTAACCCTTGGGAACTAGCAACTTTAGCCTATACCAAAGGATATACTATTGAAGCATTTATTGCTGAGTATTGTGAGAATGGAGGTACTAAACTAATCTTCAATGGAAGCACCAGATTCAAAAATTACAATTCCTGCAGTTTATACCTGGACAATTTTGGATGCAGTTTACACAAGGGCCGACCATTGGCTTGTAGGTTATACCCATTGGGCAAACAAACACAAAACAAGGAAGTAGTGTATGTTTATGAAGGAAATTCATTTCCCTGTCTTGAAGATTGTTCAGAAGTAGAGAAACTACCTTATATGAGTGTAGATGAATATCTAACCGATCAAAAAGCAAAAGAATTTGAAGTTGCTCAAGACTCTTATTTAGAGATCACCCAAAGCATTGCAGACATAGCGTTCACTATCCTTCTTGAGACCGATTTAAGCAGTTCTGAACAAGAAGCAACACTATCGAATTGGAATACATTGAACGGATATACTATTCAAAAACTGATTGATTCTACAGACAAAGAGTGGTTGAAATGGTTGATTTCACCACAAATTGAGTATTCTGAAAGTTCAATTCAATTTGCTGAGAAACATGCGATGTATATTCAAACTCAAATTCAAGAAAAGCTGAATCAGATACAGAACAATATTGAATACAGCACTACATCCTCAAATGCATTTAGCATAGCCTTAATTCTAGCTTATAGTCTAGGTGTAGATTATTCCCATTTGGGAAAGCATTGGGTTGATTTGGCAATTAATTTAATTTAACACTTTAGTCGCTATGATCCTTCACAATACATGTCTCATTTTTATTTTGTAAGTTTGAAACTGTAATAATTCAAAAGATGGCGCATAGTGAAGTAAAGACCTATAAATTTTCAGAAAGTGTAGATAACTTTCTGAATTTTATTTAAAAAAAAGCAAACGATTTAAATAAAACAGTTATAAGTATCTCTGATATATCTACAAAAGAACGATGAAAACAATATTACATCAAGCATCCACTCGTGGTCATGCAAATCACGGTTGGTTAAACACTCACCATACATTTAGTTTCGCAAACTATTACGACCCTAGCAGAATTCATTTTGGTGCATTAAGAGTTTTGAATGATGATTGGATTGCAGCTGGTCAGGGATTTGGCTCTCACCCCCACGACAATATGGAAATCATAACTATACCTATCTATGGAACAGTGAAGCATAAAGACAGCATGGGTAACCATGGTACTATTGAAGCTGGAGAAATACAGGTGATGAGTGCTGGTACCGGTATTTTTCACAGTGAATTCAATCACAACAAAGACAAAGCATTGGAATTGTTTCAAATCTGGGTTTTTCCTAATAAAAAGAATGTAACTCCTCGTTACAATCAGGTTTCATTAGCAAGTATACAGAAAACAAATGAATTTTATCAAATATTATCCCCAGATCCTGACGACGAAGGAATTTGGATTCATCAACAAGCTTGGTTTCATTTGGGTGAATTTACTCAGGATAAAGAAATCAATTATCATATGAAAGGAAAAAATTCAGGACTCTATGTCTTTGTTATAGAAGGATCTGCTGTAGTAGGTGAGAATGAGCTTCAAAGACGAGATGGATTGGGAATAAGTTCAGTTGAAAATATCACACTTAATATCAACGCAAATAGCAAAATCCTATTGATGGAAGTTCCAATGTCGGTATCCTAAATAATAATAAAATAAAAACAATGAAAATTTATGAAGGAGGAAAATTGTTTCCTCCTTTTTTTTTGCGAACTTTGGCTAATTGAAATCTGTTAATTCAGTGTACAAAAAATAAAAATATGAGAAAATCATTTCTTACCGTTGTATCCATCCTTTTCTTATTGTTTATCATCTATTCTTTTGAAGATAAGAGTTCAGTTCCCTCAATAGATAGAAATGCCGAAGAATTATACAAACAATATTGTGCTAGTTGTCACGGTACCAATTTCGATCGATTTGCCGCACGTAAATGGGTATATGGGAATTCGGTTGGCGATGTAAGTTCAACCATCAGAAATGGTAGACCTCCCATTGGGATGCCAGGATTTGGAGATGCAATGACCGATACGGAGATTGAAACACTAGCAAAATTTACGATAGAAAAAGTTGCACAAGTTCCTGAAAAGCCAATACGTAAATTCAACCCCAACGACACCATATATTCACTGGATCTGACATTTATTCTGAAGGAAGTTGCAAGTGACAACCTGAGTATTCCATGGGGAATTGCTTTTTTACCAGACGGCAGCATATTGTACACCGACAAAACAGGCAGATTTTTCCAGAAAAGTTCAAATAAAACAATTGAAATTGAAGGGACACCCAAAACCTTTGTGAAGGGACAAGGAGGACTGATGGATGTGGCTGTACATCCACAATTCAAGAAAAACAATTGGATCTATCTATCCTATGTAGATGGTGATGGTCCCAATGCAGTGAACACAGCAATCGTGAGAGCAGAACTAAAGAATGGGAAATTAAGCCATGTAACCAAAATCGTCCAAGCCCTTCCACTATCCAATCGTGGTCATCATTTTGGATGTAGGATGGTTTTTGATAAAGATGGATATTTGTATTTCAGTATTGGTGAAAGAGGTGTAATGCACAATGCACAGCTTCTGGACAATTACACAGGAAAGATTCATCGGATTTATGATGATGGAACTATCCCTAAGGACAATCCGTTTTACGACCGAGAAGGTGCAATAAAAAGTATCTGGAGTTATGGTCACCGCAACCCACAAGGTTTGTATTTTGACCAGAAAACTGGAATTCTTTGGGAAAACGAACACGGTCCAAAAGGTGGAGATGAATTAAATATCATACATAAAGGTAAAAACTATGGTTGGCCTATAGCTACTTTTGGGATTGACTATAATGGCAAAATTATTTCCAACGACACGCTAGTTCCAGGCACCACTTTGCCAGAACACTATTGGATTCCTTCAATAGGTCCTAGCTCATTGACACAAGTAAAAGGGACGAATTATCCAGGATGGCAAGGTGATTTTCTAACAGGGTCATTGAGTTTTGAGTATTTGGAAAGAACTATTATGAGAAACAACAGAGTAATAGGCCGAGAGAAACTTTTGGAAAAAATCGGACGCATCAGACAAGTCACACAAAGTCCAGATGGAAGTATTTATTTCAGTGTGGAAAATCCCGGGAAGATTTACCAAATCATTCCTATAAAGTAAGTTCCATACATTTGATCCATGACACAAAAAGTTCTTTGTTTACTTATCATCTTGCATGTTGGTTTACTCAAATCAAAGTCACAAGACAGCATTGAGATTAAAAACATTGAATTAAACGAAATTGTAGTAAAGTCATTTGGACTGAATACTCAGAAAAAACAATTAGGGATATCCATTGATCAGATAAGCAATAAAACAATAAAAGAATTTAGAGGGGGAGAGGTTTCACCTGTATTAAACTCCGTTTCTGGGGTTTATTTTCAATCGGGAACACAACAAACAACCAAACTAACCATCCGGGGTATAGGATCACGCAGTCAGTACAGTACCAACAGAATCAAAAGCTATTTAAACGACATTCCACTATCCAGTGGTGATGGGAGCTCTATATTCGATGATTTAGAATTGTTTTATATCGATAATATAGAGGTTTTCAAAGGCTCTCAAGCCAACCTGTATGGATCCGGACTTGGAGGGAGTGTACGTTTTAATTTAAGTGAAGGCCTAAATTCAAAATTAGAATCCAGTTTGTTGCTTTCCACCGGTAGTTGGGGTATGCACAGACTACAACTTAGCACAGGAATAAAATCAAAAGATTTTTCCTGGCGTCTTTATGCAGGTAAAAATGGCAGTGAAGGGTATAGGCAAAACAGCACACAAAACAAAAAGAATATTTTATTGCATGGTAAATCTGAAAATATAGATTTTATTTTCAGCTATTCCGATGTATTGGCATATACACCAAGTTCCATTGACTCCCTGACTTATGTCACAAATCCTTCGGCAGCTGCAGCTAACTGGTTGGCTTATGCTGGATACAAGAAATACAACCGGATTTTAGCTGGTGTGACCTATCATTCAACCATTAAAGAGAACATTCAAAATCAACTCACGATTTCGGGATCTATGTATGATCAATACGAAATGCGCCCATTCAATATTCTTGACGACAAAGCTCTAAATGTACACTTTAGGGATCAATTGAAATGGAAGCATACACATTCTGAATATACGGTGGGAATAGAATCCAGTATAGAAAGATATGATTGGGTTATTTTAAATCATCAATTTATAAACACATCAAATGGTGAAGAATTCAGGAAACAAAACAATTTATTTCTAAATCACTATATAAGTATTGGAAAAGGTATTTACCTAAATACAGGAATAAATATACATCACAACAATTACAGTTACAAAAACAATTCAAACAACACATGGATCTTTGCACCTACATTGAATTTAAAATACAATTTAGCTGCAAATTCAGTAATTTTCTTAAGCACAGGAAAAGGATTTTCAAATCCGACGATGGAAGAAAGTATCAATTGGGATGGAGAGTTGAATACTTGTCTGAAACCTGAAACAGCCTGGAACCTAGATCTAGGGGTTAGATACACCAGTCCATCAAAAAAAATCAATTCAGAAATCAACTTTTATCATCTTTGGTTGGATAATTTACTGGTAACCAGAAGACCTAGCGAAGATGTATTTTATGGAATAAATGCAGGTGAAAGCAATTTAAAAGGAGTTGAGTTTAATTTAAGATACAATCCAAGTACTAGGATCTCCACTGGTATCAATGGCAGTTTATCAGAAAATAAGTTTGTGAATTTTGTCCATGACGAACAAAATTACAGTGGAAAGATATTACCTGGTATACCAAAGGCACAATTTAATTTGTTTCTAAACACTAAATTGCACAAGAAATTGGATAGCTTTATCTATTACAGATTTGTAGGAAATCAATATGCCAATGATGCAAATTCAGTTTTTATTGCTCCCTGGAGTACCATCGATTTTAAATTATCCTCTAATTTCAGAATTAAGAATACGGGTAACTGGGAAATCAGCACTTGGATACACAATCTTACTAACACGTTATATCCTTCAATGATCCTCATTAACGCTCCAAGTTTCACGAATCGTGCACCCAGATATTATTATCCTGGATTACCCCGCAATTATGAAATCTCATTAAAACATAATTTTGAAATTTACTAAAATATTATTTCGGATCATTCCATTTTTGATAGTAAAATATGATTACTTTTGTTTTAAGTAAACAGAAATGAAATTGGTAAAATATAGACCTTTATGAACATTCAAGAATTCAATCATATATTTTTTATTGGAGTGGCTGGAACAGGTATGAGTGCATTGGCACAATACCTTAAAGGAATTGGCAAAGAAGTCAGCGGAAGTGATCGATATTTTGAAGTAGGTAAGGCCAATGACACCCAGCAGAAACTAGAAGCTGAGGGTATTTTATGCTTTCCACAAGATGGAAGCGGAATTACAGACAACACTGATTTGATCGTAGCATCAACAGCCATAGAAGATACAGTTTTTGAAGTAAAGTTGGCTAAAGAAAAAGGTATCACCATTTTACGCCGATCTCAAGTTTTGGCCATGATAGCTGAAAGCAAGAGAACCATCGCTGTTGGAGGAACTTCAGGCAAAAGCACAACCTCAGCAATGATATTCGACATATTGACTTATGCGGGAATGAATCCCAGTATTATCAGTGGTGCTGGATTGACTAACTTGATCAAACAAGGCAAAATAGGAAATGCAAGTGTAGGAAACGGCGAATGGTTGGTCATTGAAGCAGACGAAAGTGACGGTTCCATCGTACAATATCATCCTGAAATCGGGTTATTATTGAACATTGATAAAGACCATCAGGAAATCGATGAATTGATGCAATTGTTCAGCACCTTTAGAGATAATACCAAAGATATATTTATCACCAATCAAAGCAATAAATTAGCAGCAAAGATATCCAGCAATATACAGAACGATTTTTCCGCTGCGACTCCTAGTCTAGCCGGTTATATTTCCACCGATTTCAAGCAAAACGGAATGACTATTGAGTTTAGCATCAATGACCAGAAATTCAAACTCAACACAGTAGGACGTCACAGCATGGAGAATGCCTTGGCAGCAGTGACTGTTTGCAATCGAATAGGAGTCGATTTAGATATAGCAGCTAAAGCAATTTCACAATACGAGGGAATTTATAGAAGACATCAGATCATCGGAGAAAAAAATGGAATCATTCTTATCGACGATTATGCTCATAATCCTGCCAAATGTGCTGCATCCATAGCAGCCTGTCAACCCATAGGAAAAAAAGTGATAGCCTGGTTCCAACCTCATGGATACGGACCCACTCGATTTCTACGCAATGACTTTGTAGAAGAAATCGCTGCTGTATTAAGACCGGAAGATGAAATATGGATGAGTGAGATTTTTTATGCAGGAGGAACTGCCGTGAAAGATATTTCGGCAAACGATCTGATTGAAGATATCAAGCAGAAAGGGAAGTCAGCCTATTTTGTTGAAAACAGAACAAAACTGGTAAGTGCTGTGCAGAATCACTTTGAACCTGGCACTGTACTTTTACTGATGGGAGCCAGAGATCCAAGTCTGGAATATTTTGCTTCGGAAGTATACGATCAACTTTAAAAAATCAAGGGCAGATACAACTGAATGTTTCTGCCCTTTAAATTTAACCTGCTCCAATCAGCTCTTAATTTCTATAGAATTTGATCCTGGAAAGTATTGAATTTTCTGATTCAATGGTAATTAAATAAAATCCTGTTGAAAGAACTTTTAAATCAAAAACCTGATAAGATTCAAGTTTTGCACTTAGAATCATCTTCCCTGTATAATCAAACACAGTTATTTTTGCATCCTTGTTTCTGTTTGAACTAATTGTTTGATTACTTTGATCCAAGTTAAAATCTTGAAGTTCAAAATCTATGTCATCGGTTGCTGTAGTTGAGCAATCTTGACCCACTTTGTAGCTAATATACTTTGTCACCGACATGCCACCGGCAAATGCAAACTTACAAGCAAAGTTAAGTGTCGAACCAATTTCTTGGTTAGCCAATGATATTTCAAACTTTTTAGGACCAATCTGCGTCAAAGGTTTTTCTGTAAAAGGATTCAATGACCATAAATAAGCAACGACACCCGACTTATTATCCAGAAGTTCCCACGTGATGGTTACATCTTTATTTACAGTCTCATAGGTATTGATAAAACCCAGATCAAAGCTACCCTGACTAGCCTCTTTGGATTGCAGAAGGCAGGATTTTACTTCAGCAACAGTAATTGCAATGGCTTCAGATTGTCCTAGACCACCTTGTTTATCATAAGCCTTAGCAATGAGTTGATACCCTCCAATTTCAGGTTTCCAAGTCACAGAATAAGGAGCTTGGTCATCTACTCCGATTAATTTCTCGTTCGCATAAAACTCGACAGATGACAACTCATTTTCAAAGTCAGAAGCATTTGCAGAAAGAACAATTTCATCACCCTCTTTGTAAGATTGGTTATTTACAGGATTACTTATATTAACAATCGGAGGAATATTTTCGATTTGAGTAACCATCAAAATAATATCGTCAAAATCCTTCACAGATTCATTGTTACTAACTTCCAATCTAAACTTATACATTCCTTCGAGCAAATTATTCAATTGATATTTTGCAGTATTAGCATTGCGAAGGTCCAAATGCGAAGGACCAAAGACCTGTGACCATTGGTAAGTCAGATTTTTACTGGCCGTTTCAGTAGAAGCAGAACCATCCAATAAAAACTCACGAACAGGAAGAACAATCTTGGCATCATTTCCAGCCACTGCAATTGGATGGCTAAATGACAAGTCAGCAGTTCTGGTAAAGGTACATTTTCCAAGATTAAACTCACCACTGATAAATTTGAATCTCAACACATGTTCACCCTGAATTAAATTAAGACCCTTCACCGTTTTTGTAGCCCAGACATTCCAATTGGAAGTAGTAGGGACAGGAATTTCAGAGCTTATGGTCACATGATCCATTTCCAACAAAAAGGGTCCACCACCCGCTGAGTTACCAGAAGCATATCTAAAACTAAAATCATAAACTCCAGACTGTTGCACATTCACTGTATATTCCAGCCATTCACCAGCATCAATCCACCCCACGGTAGCACCTTCAGTTGTATGATTGGCTACATCCACCGATTCATTCAACCTAAAATCACCCAAATTTTCTTTAGATAAATCCAGATAAGAAATACCTGAAGCAGAAGCTCCGTCAAACTGGTCGAATTTACCCGGTTCAATAATTCCAGGAATAAGATTTATTTGCTTGTTATAGGGATATTGTTCACCAACCTGCACACTCAAAAGGTTAGTCACATTGAAATTCTCACCTTGATACAATTTTGCATAGAAAGAACTTACACCAGGCTGTAGAGATTCAGCTATAAAAGTATAAGGAGAACTTGTAGCGGTAGAAATCAATTGATTGTTATTATAGAGTTCCACCTTATCAACGACTCCTTCAGTTACATCCACTTGCAATTGTACACTACCGCCAGGGCTGCTAAGATTAAACGAAGCATTAATAGTACCGGCCACTAAAATTTGTTTATTTGTAACCATTTTTCCAGCAGGCACTTTCAAGACATAGCCATCGGAGAATGTTACATTTATATCGGAAGAAGAATAATTGTGAGCAGCATAATTTTTAACTCCCTCTTTATCAAAACAAACAGCGATAGGATAATCAGCCGTCACATCAACCGAAGGTTGTCCCAACACGTTCAATGCATGTATCCATTGATAGGTTTGAGCGTCGGATATGCCAAATTTCAAAGAACGGTCTGGATAAGAATTATATAAATCAATAGCCTCTGAAGGATTATTTAAAGCCGCCAAAGACCACATTACATCATGCCACAAATTCACATTCGCTTGATTGGAAAGTATGCCCGTATTGGCTTTAATTTCCGTCCACAATTTTGACAGATAGGACCTGTTGTGAGCCAAGTACAAAGATCCACCGTGAATTGGATACAACTCAATTCCATAGGATGCAGCGATATCGCTAGTCCAGAAAGTACCATTATCAAAATCATTTCCCCACACCCGAGAAACCAAACTGAAATTTTGAGTGTTTGGAAAGTTACGATCATTCACATCAAACCAATATTCTTGAATTGCTGCCTGTTCTGTTACATACAGATAAATACCCAAATCTCTGATATTTTTATTTCCCGTAACTTGGCCCCAATGAATTAGAGAAGAGTTGAACTGCATACTTTCAGAAGTAGATTCCTGATCATTACCCTGAGGGAAAGTAGCAAAACCATTGGCCCAACAATGACCAGCATATGGACTAAAATTACGTAAATAAGGGAAAAGCGGATCTGAGCGGTCGGTTGATGCAGCATCTCGGATTAATAGATTAACCATCTCACCAAATTTCAGCGACCAAGCAGGTTCGAACTGCTGAACAAAAGCAGCAGCGTGAATAAAGTAACCCCAATGAAAATGATGATCATTTAGATTAGAATCTTGACCATGACCAGCTGGATAACCAAGCATAGCAGACCAGGTAGAATTGTAATAAAACAAGAAAGCTTTTTCGCCAGATTCGAAAGTTAACCAATCCTCCAGTCTTGTTTTTATGGTTTGTATAATTTTATCTCTAGCAATAAAATTTCCCATTTCATTGGCAATTCTTGCCGTTTGAATTAATCGATTCATCACCTGTCCTTCATTGTAGGAATCAGTCCAGAGGGCCAACTGATCATTCTCTATATCCTGTATTTTTTGATTCAGCAAGACAGGATTAAAGCCATCGCTATAATTATTTACATATGGAAGAGTTGGCAGAATTCCCCGAAATTTGTATTCTGTTTGAAAATCGTTCGCTTCAATGACTTTGATTTCCCCACGAATCGAAGGATAAGAATAGTTGGAAGTAACATTTGTAGACAAATTATTCCACTGATGAGGAAGAAGTCCAAGAAGCATTTTGGTATTTTCGCCCTCCATTAGCTCAGGAACAACATTGAATTGAGTTGTCAAGGTGGAATTAGATTCATCATAAGAAAAAGAACTTGTTGTATTTTTGGGAAAAACATACGCATATTTCTTGAATTCCTCAGCAGTTTGATCCAAGTTTGAAACATCGTATGGAAGCAAACCAAGAGACCAGTAATTTTTTCCATTAAGATTTGAACTATATACCTTTCCACTAACATTCCAGGTACTTCCTTGAGGAGCATAAATAGCAAAATCAGCACCGTTTTTCGCATCTTTTATAAGAATCATTTCCCCTTTGACCGTAACAATGCCTGAATTTATGGTAACTGTAGCTAGATCCTGACTTCCCTTTTTAAAATACAGAAAAGGCATAGCAATACCAGAACTAGCTTCAAAAAAATGGGAACCATCATTCCAATTCATAGTCACCAACCAATCAGAGAAATCAGAGACAGTGGTTTTAGTAGTATTCAAACCATTCACACCCACAACAACAGGAAGCATATCGTCAATTACACCTCTTTTGATATAACTCACAATTAAACCATTTGCTACAGTTTTCATAGTAAAAGGATAATTGAACAAATTATCAGCAAAGTTTTCCTTGACCAGTTTGGACCACCAATCATTGGTAGGTACGGGCTTATTTAATGCGTTTCCGCTAAGTTGAGGCGAACCACTCGGATAGGAATTTCTACCAGCAGCATCCGTACCTGGAAATGAAGTAGTATAACTTGCATCACCTAATTTTACGATTTGAGCATTGATTGTCACTGAAAGCAGAGATGCCGCGATAATAGAAAACAAGTATTTAAACATAGTATGTGTATCGTTAATTTAAAGTTGAGCAAAATTAGCCTAAACCAATTTTGCTCACAATTTTTCGACCACACATTTATACGTCGATCACCACACAAAAATACAACAACATGAATTACCTGATTAATTTGTGTTGATAGACAATTTTATTTTCATTATAGACATACAACACATATACTCCTTTGTATAAACTTGTTAAGTCAACATCAACTACACCATGAAAAGTTTGTTCCTTGACAATTTTACCTGATATTGAACATATCCGTAAACTCAACTCTTCATTCATTTTCGGATACAATTTCAACGTATTAAAGTCTTCCGAATAAAGAATTTTAATACCATTCAAAGAATTTGTTTCGATAGAGGTTGTAGTTCCAGGAATACTATACCTCACTATTCTAGACGAAAATTTAAATTCACCCACCCACAGATGGTTGTTTTCGTAGAGAATTCCACCAGGCATAAACAAACCATCAGCCTTTATTGAAGGAATATTCGTATTCCCATTGACTGTGTTGCCCAATACAACCATTTTCGTCGGGTCTGGTGCATCGTGAATATCTTTCCAAAGCAATACATCGTGAAAACTATTATTGACTATAGCCAGCGAACCATTAAAGGTGATTGTTTCCGTAGGCAGATTCAAGAATCCTACTCCAGATATCGTTTTAAAAGGGGACGTATTTCCAAGAACGAGATCAGCTACTTTATATATGACCACTTCACTTGGTGATTGTTTAGTAACTGACAAATAAGTTCCGTCAGAATTTAATCTTGCCAATTGGGCGTTTGGGAAGTTGATGGTATATTTTGGATTCACCGTATTGTTAGCTGGAATACCCTCCCAAATAAAAAGATTACCATTAAAATCAGTCAAATAGAAAAAATGCTGGTCTAAAGCCACACCTTTTAAGTCACTGAAACTGGCAGAACCAATTTTATCGGTAAAAGTAGTACTTGGTAGATTGCTTAAGGCATTTCCATTATTCCAGACACACACCTTGTTTTTTCCTGCGGCAACAAAAGTATTGTTGTACAACACATTATCCCAAGGAGCAAATTCGAAAGATTTAGTAGAGATAATTTGATCAGCCATAGCTCCCGACTGGGTAGGAATTTGATTAAAAACATAGATTTTGTTATCAAAATCAGAAGTCACGATCATTTTTGTTCCATCAGTTGTAAAGGCAGGGTTTTGTATATAACCAATTGAATCCAACGTGTTGTGATAAATATTGGAAACTCCCAATGCGAAATCAGGATCAGGATTATTCTCACTTGGGAGATTATTGTAAACTAAAACATTGTTGCCATTGTAATTGCATACATAGTATTTATTGTTGGCAAAAACCACATCCACACCATCGCCATTGTTATAAGGACCAGGACGTAACATTTGATTTGGCATAGTGGAAGCCTGACGAGGAATAGTATTCCATACATATAAATTCATTAAACCAGCAGTCAATAATTTACCATCAGCCAATTTAGTACCTTTCACCCAATCCTCCTTATAGAAATCATAGGCTTGATTTTTTGAAGTTGGATAGGAATTCCAATAGAAAGTACCTGCTCTCATATTGACTTTTGCATTATGATCACCTACAAAGAAATAACTCGAACCATCGGTTGAAATATTTCTAGGGGTACCAAAATGTTCATGCGTTATTGTATAATCAGGTACTACATTGTCCACAGATGGTAAATTGTTCCAAAAAAGCAAAGTGCTACCTTGAGTAGCCGCAACAGCCAACTTTGTACCATCCGTCCATACACCCCAAGGCCAAGTCCATCGCTGCATTAATCCCGGATTAGCAATTTTACTCAGATCAACTTCTATATCAGCAGCTTGTCCATTCTGAGTAGGAAAAGTATTCCAAATTAGTATACGATCATTATGTGTATCCGCAACAGCCAATTTTCCATCAGCACTTACAGAAACATTGCCCGGCCAATTCATTTGATTCTTGGCTCGACCTTCATAATTTGTATTGAAATTATCCTGACCCAGCACTAAGTCAGGAGCTTGATTCCAAGTTGTGGGAGCAGTATTCCAAACGAGTACTCTGTTGTTGAAACGATCGCACATAATCAAGTTAGTACCATTGGAAGCCAATCCATTCGGGTGATTGAACATCATAGATCCACCCGTTTGATTGAAACCAATACCAGATAGCATCAAGTCTGCAGACTGACCTGTCTCAAAGAAATTCTGTCCAAAGACCAGTGAGGGGAATAAAAACAAAATCAAAAAAAACTTCTTCATATTTACCAATTTAAAATCATTGTAATAAGTTAAAATCAATGCAATATAACTGATTTTCTTGGTTTTACAAATTTACAATAACAAAAAAACACTCCATTGGATATGAATTTACATTCCATGGAGTGTCATTTAACAGTTTTTTTATGCTTTTATTCTTCCAATGTAGACAAGTCACCTTCGTTCTCACCAAGGGCGCGGGCTTTAAGTACACGGCGCATAATTTTACCACTTCGTGTTTTAGGTAAAGAATCTGAGAAGATCACTTCTTCTGGTTTAGCTATAGGTCCCATCACTTTGGCCACATGATTTTTCAGGTCATTTTCCAATTCTCTGTCCCCGGTCAAACCCGCTTTAAGAATTACAAAAGCATGGATTGCATTACCCTTCAGTTTGTGTGGAAGTGGAATAACCGCAGCTTCAGTAACCGCTGGGTGACTAACCAATGCACTTTCAATTTCAGCGGTACCCAGTCTGTAGCCACTAACCTTGATTACATCATCGCTACGGCCAATGACCCATACATAACCATCCTTATCTATTTTAGCTGAATCACCAGGATGATACCAGCCCTCTTTTTCAAATTTTTTCCAATAGGTGTCAATGAATTTTTGTGGATCTTTATAAATACCCGATGCTAATCCAGGCCATACATTTTTTATAACCAAAGAACCCTCTTCACCGGCAGGAACATCCTTGTGATTTTCATCTACAACACCAATTTCATTTCCAAAGAAAGGTTTTGATGCAGATCCGGGTTTCAAAGGCAAAGAAGGTATAGGTGATATCATTACACCTCCGGTTTCTGTTTGCCACCAAGTATCCATAATTGGACATCTACCCTCTCCCACCACATTGAAATACCATTTCCATGCTTCAGGGTTAATGGGTTCACCCACAGACCCAAGTAAACGCAATGAGCTTAAATCATGACGTTTCACCCAAGAATCACCATAACGCATCAAACCACGAATAGCAGTTGGAGAAGTATACAGAATGTTTATTCCATATTTCTCCACCATACGCCACCAACGGTTTGGATAAGGATGGTTGGGTGCACCTTCGTAAATAAACACAGTTGAACCATTTATTAACGGAGAATAAACCAAATAGCTATGTCCGGTAATCCATCCTGGATCCGCAGCACACCAATAACGGTCTTCAGGTTTTATATCAAAAATCATTCGATGGGTAGTGGAAGTATAGACACTGTAACCACCATGAGTATGCATCAATCCCTTTGGTTTACCTGTTGATCCTGAAGTATATAGCAGGAACAGCATATCGTTGGCATCGGTTTGTTCGGTTTCACAAACGGGTGAAGCTATAGGTAGATTTTCCAAGTCATGATACCAATAATCGCGGTCGTTTTCCATGTACACCTCATGACCCGTACGTTTTACAGTAATAACCACTTCCACTGTAGGACAAAGCACCACAGCATCATTGACTATACTTTTCAGATCAGCAATTTTACCACGACGGTATCCACCATCAGCAGTGATAACAACGCGACTCTCTGCATCCTTAATTCTTTCAGACAATGCCTCTTGACTAAATCCTCCGTAAACAACACTATGCGCAGCTCCAATTTTCGCACAGGCAAGCATTGCAAAGATCTGTTCGGGTATCTGAGGCATATAGATAGTTACAATATCCCCCTTTTTCACCCCCATACTTTTAAGTATGTTGGCAAATTTTGACACCTCACGATTGAGTGCATGGAAAGAAAAAGTATGTACATCACCGTTCTCACCTTCCCAAATTAGGGCGATTTTATTCCTATTGGCCGTCAGCAAATGACGATCTATAGCATTGTGAACTATATTGATTTTTCCTCCGACGAACCATTTGAAGAAAGGACGGTTTGATTCGTCTAAAACTTTATCCCATTTTTTATACCATGACAAGTAATTGGCTTGTTCTTCCCAGAATGCATCTCTGTTTTCTATGGAATATTTATGAAGGCTGGCGTAATCCTTCACATTTGCTTGGGAAATGACATCTTCTCCGGGAAAATACATTTCTCTCGTTTGATCGAATTTCATTATAACTAGATTTATTGGTTTTTAACTAATTGTACTAAATACAAATCTATTGATAAAAATCTATTTCACAAAGGTTTATTGAAATAACAATTACAGTTAAAATCAATTTTTGTACATTTTAAATCAAATTATCACATTTTGACAAATAAAAACAGTTTACATTTGTATTTCTCTCCTTAAATCATTGAAATTCAAACAACAGAAATGAAACGGTTTGCATTTGTTTTTATATTTATATGGACTATTGTGAATGTTTTTTCACAAAACACCATAAATGAGAAATTTGAAACCGGTCTACCAAGTTCTGCTCCAAGTACAGAAACAACTTACAATTTAAGTTCGGGTAGTTGGAAAATCAAAGGCGCATATATGAAATCGGACAATGGCAGCAACCGATTAGCAATGAACACATCCGCCTATGCAATCAGTCCGCCTTTAAGCAAACCGATTTCAATTTCATTTTTTCACAGGGGCAGTGGAAGCGGAAAAATCGTTTCTGTAGAAAAATCAACAGACGATGGTATTAACTGGACTTCCATAGGTTCTGCCACGGTGAGTTCATCCTCCACCTATGCCCAAACTTCATTATCCGTTGGTGAAGCAGGGACTAAAAATGTACTTTTACGATTCACTTGCAATTCAGCAACGATCTATTTAGATGATCTTCAAATAGTATCTTCACAAATGGTAGATGAACCTAGTGTACAAGCAAGTTTAAACCTAAAATCAGTTGCCGGAAATCAAATTGAATTGCATACAATACCTGGGAATGGGGAGGGACGGTTATTGATTTATTCCAAGGATTCTATCATTTCTTGGCAACCACAGGATGGCGTAACTTATACAAATCTTCCTCGATCCTTGGATGAAAATATTGTTGGAGTATATTCTGGTAATTTTAGTGACTGTCGTATAGACGCTTTAGAAGCTGGAAGTAATTATTATTTTCAAGTATTTGAGTACAATGGAACAAATGAAAATACAAACTATCTAAACAATACACCTGGAACTTTCATTCAGAAAACACTGGAAGTACCAACAATCACGATTTCTCCGTCCACTCTTCATTTTGGCAAAGTGAAAACAGGGACAAAAGTAAAAAGGATTGTTCAAATCTCAGCGAAATATTTACCCGTAGAACTATCCACCATTAAAGTGAAATCAAGTGAGCATTTCTCAGTTTCTACTAATTCTGGAAATGGATATTCCGATTCAATCTTATTTGAGAATATTTCAGGCACCCTAAACGCTACGAATATTTATATCCAGTTTAGCCCTCTTGAACTTAAGGAATACACATTTGATTTAACTGCAAATGCAGGTGAAACACAAGCAATACTAAGTCTCAATGGGATAGGGTCAAATACAGATGCAAAAACCTACTATATTGCTCCAGAAGGAAATGACAATGGAGATGGGAGTTTTGATTCACCCTGGTACAACCTTCAAAAAGCAGTGGATGCAGTATCCCCAGGGGATACCATTCTGGTGAGAGGGGGAACCTATTATCCTTCTATGAAAAAAGACGGATCAAAAACAACAGTTAGACTAACAGCATCTGGCACAGCTGAAAAAAAAATAACAATAAAAAACTTTCCAAATGAGTGGCCTGTACTTAATTTCAAAGATCAACCCAAGAAGGCAAGTGTCAGAGGAATTCAGTTGGACGGAGATTGGTGGCATATTTACGGGCTTCACATCACCCAAGCAGGAGACAATGGCATCAAGTTGGAAGGCAATCACAACCTTATTGAAAGATGTACTTTCAGTTACAACGACGATACAGGATTGCAATTGGGATTTGGACATTCGTTCTCGGATACTCACCCCGGTATATCGAGCAATGATGGTTCATTCTGCAGCTACAATTCAGTTATCGATTGCGATGCCTATTTAAACTGTGACGCCGATAATTTTGGAAGTGATGCTGACGGTTTTGCCTGTAAAATGCACAATGGAAAGGGGAATCGATTCATTCGTTGTCGTGCGTGGGACAATGCAGATGATGCATGGGATTTGTTTGAAACAGATTTCCCTGTATATTTAATTGAATGTTGGGCATGGGGATCAGGAAGAGCATCCAATTTTGGTTGGGTGGAAGCCACAGGCTCCTTTCAAGGAAATGGGAATGCCATTAAGTTGGGTGGAAATGGCACAGGTGGATCATCAAAAGGAAAACACGAGGCATGGAATTGCATCGCATTCAATTGCAACAAAACGGGTTCAGTAAAAGGTTTTGATCAAAACAGCCATAGTGACGGGGAGAAAATTGTTAATTGCTTGGCCTTTGGGAATGGATATGATTTCATGTTTGAAAACTCAAATTCAGGACGCGAATATTACAACAACATTTGCATGGGCAATATAGAAATTGGAGCCGGTAGCACCGAAAGCAACAATGCCATGCTGTCCACATCCAACAAAGCATGGTCCAACGTAGTTCGTGGTTTTGGATATTCAGATTTTGCAAGTTTAAGTGAGGAAGATGCTAAGGCACCGAGAGCGATAGATGGAAGTTTACCAAAGAAATTTGGACGACTGAAAAGTGGAAGTATTTTAATTGACAAAGGTTTAGATTTAAATCCACCTTTCACCAGCGAATATCCATTTATTTACCAAACTATTTATGGGCTTTCTAGAGACATAGGTCCCTATGAGCTTGAAGAAGGTGAAATAAAAACCGGCATTCAGTTATTGATGTCGACCGACAAAAAACAGGAATTGAAGATCCTACCGGTATCCGATTCTGAAATTGTAGTTCAATTCTCAGTTATGCAAACTGAAGATATCAGTATCGATTTATACAACCTTCAAGGAATGATCTTACAGTCAATATTCCAAATAAAAGCAGAACCTGGCATCAAATACCAGATTCCGTTGAATGTAGTTTCTTATGAGAAAGGATTTTATTTCTGCAGGTTAAACAGCAAATCAGATCCGAAGATAGTCAAATTTCTATTTTGAGTAGTTAACCAATTCCCCATTGATAAGAAGATTGGTAAATTTCACATCCTTGAATAAACCTGTCATTGAGTTACCCTCTTTGACTCCATTGAATTGAGAGTTACTTACGTTAATGTTATACACATTTTCAAAGTCACCCATGCCTGTTATAAAAACACCATATCGACTCTTGTTGCTTCTCACATTATCAAGATAGACATTACGAACCAAGGGAGAGAAATTACGATTACATACCTCACGAGCCTCGTAAGTCATCTCAATACGTAATACACATTCATTACAAACTCCCACATTTACATTTCGTACATATATATTTTCAATCAGTCCACCGCGGCAATTACTGGTTTTGATGCGGATTACCCTATCAAGTTCCGGACTATCCATGTCGCAATTCTCCACAAATAGATTTTTATATCCACCCGAGATTTCACTTCCGACAACAACACCACCGTGGCCATTTTTCATTTTAGAATTGCGAACAATTATATTTTCGCTAGGCACATTCCAACGGCGACCATCTTCATTTCGTCCCGATTTGATTGCGATACAATCATCTCCAGTGTCGAAATAACAATTTTCAATCAATACGTTTTTACAGGATTCAGGGTCAATACCATCCCCATTCGGACCATCATTTTCAATATGCAGATTTCTAAAAATCAAATTTTCTGAAAGCAATGGATGTACCACCCAAAAAGGAGAGCGCAACAAAGTTAGGCCGTCCATCAATACGGTTTTGCATTTATAAAAATTGATCAATTGAGTTCTCATTCCATATCCGTCACCCATAATTCTTTTTTCAACCGGAACCTCCTCATTGTTGTATCTTCCAAGAATAGGGCGACCTATCCGTTGAGAAATTACACCTTCTTTCCAACCATAATGAGCAGCGCCACACATCTTCCACCAATTATCATTGTTTGCACCCCCATCAATAGTACCCTTTCCGGTTACTGCAATATTCTGCTGTTTGTAGGCATAAACCATGGGTTGATAGTTGTAACAATCCATTCCTTCCCAACGGGTTATCACCAAAGGATATTGACTTTTATCGTCTGTAAAGTGCAGAACTGCCCCTTCTTCGAGATGTAGATTGACATTGCTTTTTAGGGTAATTGGACCAGTATGCCATACACCAGACCGAACTATTACTTTTCCACCACCCTCTGCATTACACTTATCGATAGCTGCATTGATAAAAAAAGTATTTAGGAACTCCTTGTCACCTGCTTTTGCTCCGAAATCATCGATATAAAAGCTTTTGTTTGGAAATACAGGTTCTGTGATACTTTTCAAAATCGCTGGATATTCAACTTCCCAAGCCTGTTTTTCCACTTCATCGGCTTGAATGAAAATTCCGAAATTGAAAAGCAAAAGTAAAATTAGAAGGGTGTTTTTCATTGTTTTTTTGTTTTTATGAAAATGTATTATTAACACAAAAATAGATTATTGGGGGGTAATAATATGTAGTCGTTTTGACACAAAGGGTTAAAAAGTTGGTAATCGATTCAAAAAAACCACAGCCAGATCGTCAAAAGAATTGGTAAAAAAAGAAAGACTCCAAAAATCAAGCATAAAAAAAGGTCTACCGAAGCAGACCTTTAAGTATATACAAAAATGTAGATTATCTATTCAATGGTTGAGTAAAAACTACTTTTTCAGCTTTCACTACACCATTTTCATAATATGCTTTTTTGATATAAACACCAGCTTGTGGATCACGAACTGACATTCCACTGATAGTGAAATATTTTTCAGAGATCAAACGAGCAGAAGCCTCAGGAGCCACCACATCAGTAGTCAATGATACTTTAGTGTTTGGCACTGGCAAACCAGCTTGAATATAGACTGCATTTCTCCACAAAGTCAAACCATCAATAGTGATATTAGATCCCATGTTAGCTGACATTGCACCGAAGTTGAAACCAAAAGTAATCGCTCTTACTTTAGTAGTCTCAGAATCGATAGTAGAACCTGCAGGTATATCGTTAACACAAATTGCAACAGGATCGTTCGTTGTACTTAAAACTGAAGGACTTGCCAATAGTGTGGAAGAACCAGAGATTACATTTCCAGTTGAATAATTGATTGCTTTAGTTCCACCAGCAACTACACCTAAGTCATTAGTCAAGGTATTGAAAAGTACAATTTCGTTGTTTGCACCAAGAGTACAAGCTTTGAACAAGTCGTGAGACAATGCAGCAGCATCTACAGTTATGCTTAAAGTAGCATTAGCTTCTTTACCACCAGCAGCAGCAGTAGTAGTGATGCCTCTACCTTGTTTAAAGGTATACGTTTTGTTGATGATAAATGGTTTTGACATAGTAGCTAAAGCCAATGGGCCACCTGGTTTTAACACAGCATCAGATGAGCCAAAACTTTCTTGAACAACGATTACATCAAAAGCAGACAAATCGGTAGTTATTGCTTCGTTAGCAGCCGCAGTAGAAACAACAGTTAATTCCAAATTTGGATCAGCTTGTAATAATTTGATAATGGGATCTTCTGCAGGAATGGAAGCAGTTGCATCCATCGTTTTAAAATAGGAGCAATAAGCCACCTTTTTTTTCTGTGCATTCACAGAAACAGACATAGCAAGCACCAAGGCTGCTGCAAGGAAAAAATGTAATGTTTTCTTCATAAAAAAATGATTAAATGATTAGTATTAGATTTGAGAGTGCAATAAAGCAGAAATTTCCGTTTAAGCTAGTGTACTATTTGACACAAGGACTATTCATTTTGATTTTTAAGTAATCAAATGTGTATATTAATACGATTTAATCAGCTTCCCGGAATAGATTTCATTATTTCTTGCAGAATTGGTGTAAACTTTATACAAATACACTCCTTCTGTAAGCAAGTCATTATTTTCACTTGACCCATCCCAGGTCAGTTGATTTAAACCAGAGGCCAACCTTCCGGTTTGAATACGTTTCACTTTTTGTCCAGACAGATTGTAAATTTCTATTCTCACTTCAGACTCTTGATTTAGTAAAATATCAAAGTAGACTAAATCCTTAAAAGGTAAAGGATAAGTATGCACCACAGGTTTGTAGGATACAAAATTTTCAAGCACTCTGGTTACAGAGTTTAGATCATCTTCACCCGGGGAACCTCCCATTTTACTTGATGCTCTCCAATCTTTAGGATCATTCTGATTTCCACTTGGATTTTGCGAAAGGGGCACTAGCGAATATCCTTGTCCATCAGCCTCCTGAGGCCATTCCAAAACACTACTATACGCGATATCAAATATACTTTGACCACTTTCTGTCATCAATTGCAATAACTCACCAGCATTGTTCAACTTTCCATTGTATTCATCCCAAGGTCGAAACCCATATCTGGATAAAAATTGATTACTATTGGAAGCTAGCACAACAAATTCACCAGGATTCAGTACAGATTCTTCTTTAAATTGATAATCGACCCCATCTGTAAATTTGAGACTACTTAAGTCCAAGATTGTTTGGCCCACATTCTTTAATTCCAAAAATTCAAAATCCTCTTTATCCTGACCTAAATCAGCAATGGGTTTATAATTGATTTCAGTTAGCTTAAGATTTGTGTAATCTTGTGGCAAAACAAAACTTCTTCTTAATGCAGCGCTCCATTTCCCATTTAGAAACGTACGCGCCACCAATAGACAAGAACCACTCAAGTTGATTGGATTTTTATATATGACTGCTTCAGCACTGGGTTGATTAGTTGCCAAATCAACAGGATCTGCACCATTTAAACTGTAATAAACAGTACCTTGAGATGATGCTAATGAAAGTTGATCACCATAAACTATTTCTTTCTGAAATTGAACTTTATTGTTGATTTTGAATCCGGGTGCATCAACTGTCGGAAAAAGACCAGCAGTTCGCAGTTGACTCAAGAACTGACTCAAACGCTGCGGAAAAAAGGTTTGCTGAATAAAATTCTGTCTGCTAACCCAATGATTATCCCTTGTATAGAGATCAAAAGGTCCAGCGGACTGATAAGAATGTACATCTCTTCGATAATCACCCCACCTGGCTGATTCAGCCAACACCATATTAAAAATCTGATCTTTTCTTTTTTGCCAACGGGAAGCAGCCGAATCTGCAGTAAAAACTCCATCATTAAAACAATGTTTCTGAATTCGATCCGCAAACAGTCTTTTAAATGATTCATTTTTAATCAATTGTTGATACACACGGGAAGGACAATTAGCATTATTCTCGGACAAGACATTCACATTCACTGTACTAAAAATCATTTCCGCATCCCAACTTAAAAATTTAAATCCATTGCCAGGATTAGTCCTGTTTCTCATGGCTGCCCAATTGTGATGATCCCAATCGGAATTACCGCCATAGAAGTTGATCAGCATATAATCCGCTAAGCTAATTAGGTCCACTAAGCTTTCATTGTTATAATCCGGACTTCCATCAGCCTTTTTCCCCTGAATAGCCAAATACGCCTGATTGGATTCTAACCCAGCATTTGCCATATCCATCATTTTATTCCAAGCATCGATAGTTCCGTCAGAAACCTCTGCATAATCCTTGATCACATCGTAATCATCCTCATCACCACCGAAATAATGTTCCCCAAATTCCTTATCCATACGTTCAGAGGGAAGATACATACCCCAATAAATTCCATTCAAAAACAAATGCACATATCGAGTACTTGCTGATGGGTGTCCCATAGCACGCTGTGTATCTTTGGCCCACACATCTTCTTGATAAGTAGAACGAATACGCTGTGTATTATCATGATGTATCCATGTATTACCGAAACCAGATTTAAGTATAAAATTCTCTATGGTTGAATCCGCATTTATGCCAAAATAGGGAAAATTTAATTTTGATGGACCATATTCAGAATCAAATTCCAAAAGGAATGAATGTTTGGGGTTTTTCTCAGGTCTTCGACTATGTCCACCTTGCAATCTTATACCACAATTCAATTGAAAACTGGTATCATTCTCAAAAAACTCAACGGACGCTGGACGTTCCCATCCACGGCCATTGGCATAAGTAAAGTTTGTAATTGGAGCTCCTGTATACATATAAATCCCACCCAAAACGGAATCGATTTTAGATGAGAACAAATTATCAATATCTGTCACCAAAGAGACTGAGGGAGATTCTAAAAAGCTCTTCTTTACTTCATTGGCAACTGCAAGGTCAGACAAAACATCCTGATCCATCTCATAATCCGCTTTGGCGTTTCCAGCAATTGCAGTATAGGGTCCCCATTGAGTAGGATAGCCCGATGGTGAATTGTTTTGCTTGATGATATCGTTTGGAAACAGGTAAGACTGTGTCTGAGATTGACCAAGGACTACAGAATTTGACACTGCAATTGCCCTGACAATGGTAGTTGTAGATATAGTTATTGGATTTCGATATACTGTTCCATGACTGGCAGTGGGTGTAGAACAATCGGTTGTAAAATAAATAGAGGCCCCAACCGGAGCAACCATTTGCAACTGAAAAGTCGAATTAAAGAATCCACCTTTGTGACTGAAACTGATCACTTGGGAATATGCAGAAGTAAAAAGACCCAATAGTATAAAAAGGGCAAAAGCTAGTGATTTCAAATTTAAATATTAGAATAAGTTTCTGCAAATGTATAAAATCTGCTGAAATATGAATCGTTTTCATCCGAGATGGTATAAAAATACATTGAAAGGCACAGATTTACATAAAATGTGGCAATATGAATATTAAATTTGCATACAAACGAAAAACACACTTTATTATGTTCAAAAAACAAAGCATACTGTTCCTTTTATTTTTCAGCTTTTTGGCTGTTTATTCACAAGCAAAAAAAGACAGATCTGAAATTCTCTTCAATTTTGATTGGAAATTTCAAGCGGGTGACATTCAAAATGCTGAAGCATTGAATTTCGACGATAGTCAATGGCGAAAACTTGACATCCCCCACGATTTTCAATTCGACCAAGAGTGGGATAAGTCAGCGGGCGGCGCCAGGGGTTTCAAATCAATGGGAATTGGATGGTACCGTAAAAGTTTCAAAGCAGACAGCGCATGGATTGGTCAAAAGGTACTTTTGGATTTTGAAGGAATCATGCTACATGGAGACGCATACCTCAATGGAAAATTAATCGGAGGAACCGATTATGGTTATTTAGGGTTCGAAGCTGACATTTCAAACAGTATCAATTATGAGGGCAACAATATCCTAGCAGTCAGAGCATCCACTGGCGAAAAGGGTAGTTCCCGTTGGTACACAGGTGGAGGTTTATTTAGAGATGTACATTTAGTTATCAAAAACAAAATATCAGTTGCACGCAATGGACTGTACATTACCACTCCAACAATTTCCAAGGACTCAGCATCAGTACAAATACAAGTTGAGTTAGAAGGAATTAAACGTAAAAAAGAATCCTATCTCATACTAGCACAAGTTTTTGGACCAGACGGCAAGTTAGTTGCTGAAACAAAAACACAAAGTCCAACAGATTCAAAAAAAGAATTCAATGAAATCAAGCTACCACTTGTTAGTATAAGAAACCCTCAGTTATGGTCATGCGAGACACCCAATTTGTACAAAACAGAAATCACTTTGATTTCAGATGGAGTTGTTTTAGATAAAGTGGATGACCGATTCGGCATACGTACGTTGGAATTCTCGAAGGATTTTGGATTCAAATTGAATGGAAAAAAAGTATTCTTGAAAGGTATAAGCAATCACCACGACTTAGGTCCAGTGGGCGCTGCTGCATACGAAACAGCCATAGCCAGACAAATGGATCAATTGAAAGCATTTGGTTTCAATCATATACGCACTTCTCACAATCCATATTCGAAAGCATTTCTAAGAATTGCCGATGAAAAGGGAATTTTAATCGTAGATGAGTTGTTTGACAAGTGGAATGAGGGTAATTTTTGGCCTGCTCGTGTTCCATTCACAGAATTGTGGTACAAAGCAGTCCCAGAATGGATCAAGAGAGACCGCAATCACCCTTCAGTAATTATGTGGAGCTTTGGTAATGAACTGCAAATCACAGAAGATTGGATAGGTTTTAAAACCAGCGATTGGGGCATAACCACATACAATATTTTGAATGTGATGGCAAAGCGGTACGACGACACACGCAAAACCACTGTGGCTATGTTCCCAGCCCGTGAAGGAGCTTTAACAAAAGACCAACCCGATTTCAACACTCATTTAGTAGCTCCAGAATTAGCCACCGCAACTGAAATTTCAAGTTTTAATTATCGATGGAATAGTTACCAGGAATATTTGAAACACGCACCCCACATGATAGTCTATCAAAGTGAAGCTACTACAAATGAACTTGTAGCACCTTTTTTCGGTATGGACAGGGACAAAATGGTAGGCTTAGCTTATTGGGGAGCCATTGAATATTGGGGTGAGTCCAACGGATGGCCAAAAAAAGGATGGAATTATTCATTTTTCGACCACAGCATGCAAGCATTCCCACAGGCTTATTTGATTAAAAGCATATTCACTGAAGAGCCTATGGTTCACATTGGTGTAGTGGATACCGAAACAGAAAAGATTGATTGGAATGACCAAACCACAGGCACTGCAAATTTATCTTCGCATTGGAACAGGGAGAAAGGAAAAAACTATAATCTATATACCTACTCCAATGCGGAAAAGGTTGAACTAATAATTAATGGTAAGAGCAAAGGTTTTCTGGAAAACAACGATAAAATCGAGACAAGGAATATGATTCTTTGGAAAAATATCCCTTTTGAAGCAGGAAACATAGAAGCTATCGCGTACAACAAAGGGAAAGTTGTGGCTAGACACAAATTAGAGACTACAGGAAAGGCCGTTAAGCTCATTTTTGAAGCAGAAAACAATAATTGGAAAGCAGACGGCATGGATTTACAATATGTAAAAGTATATGCAGTTGATAGCAAAGGTCGAAGAGTTTATACCTGCACTGGAGATGTGGAATTTTCAGTAAGTGGGAATGCCAAATTAATCGCAGTAGACAATGGTGATCATTACAGTGATGAATTGTTTGGAAGTAATAAACGCAAACTTCACAAGGGATATGCTTTAGCAGTACTAAGATCCAACAAAAATTCAGGAGAGGTGAAAATCACAGCCAAAGTGGATGGTTTAAAATCAGCAGTTCAAGAATTAAACACTAAATAGTCGGTACAAAAAGTTCTTTTTCTCGTCCGAAGAGAAGTAAATTCATGAAAACACAAATAAATGATTAAAGTTTTTGCAGTTCATACAGCACTGGCAATGGTAGAGCCTGTGACTCAATTATTCAAAGAACACTTACCTGAAGTTAAGTTAAATCATATAGTTGACGACAGTTTAATCCAAGAAGTTATAGCAAACAACACAGTAACACCTGCGGTAGCTAAACGACTTGTGAATTGCTATCATACAGCAGTTGATGCAGGTGCAGATATCATTTTCAACACCTGTTCATCCATTGGTGACATAGCACAAATGGCCAGAAATATGGTCAAAATTCCCATACTAAAAATCGACGACCCAATGGCACAGGATGCTGTAAGCAAAGCAAGTCGCATCGGCGTATTAGCCACTTTACCTACTACCCTTGCACCCACAGTGAGATTGTTGCAAAACATGGCAACCCAACAGGGCAAAAAGATTGAGGTAGTAGAAGGTCTGGCTGAAGGAGCCTTTCAAGCAATGATGTCAGGGGATAGAGACACACACGATCAATTAATTTTGAAAGCATCTGAGCAGGTATCTTCCAAAGTAGATTTAATTGTTTTGGCACAGGGATCTATGGGAAGAATGCAAGCACAGTTGGAAGAACTAACTGGAAAAACCGTTCTTTCCAGTCCATTATCAGGCACTTTAGGAGTTAAAAAATACATTTCAGAAAATTTCTAAATTTCCAGATCAATGCGCAAAAGAAATATTTTACTCCTTTTACTCAGTATAGTCAGCGTCATCACCTTTTTGGATCGCATCAACATTACGATGGCAGGTTCAATGATAATGGACGATCTGGGTTTAAGTTTAGAGCAATGGGGTTGGGTATTAAGCGCATTTATCGCCTCTTATGGACTATTACAAATCCCCTTGGGAGTGTTGGGAGACAAATTTGGACAACGTAAAACACTCACTTGGATAGTAGTTTGGTGGTCCTTATTTACTGTACTGACCGGATTTTCCGGAGGTTTTGTTTCATTAATTCTAATTAGATTTGCTTTTGGGATTGGAGAAGCGGGTGCCTATCCAAATATTACAAGTTCAATTGGAAAGTGGTTTCCTAAAACAGAAACAGGAAAAGCCCAAGGTTATGTTTGGGCAGCCAGTCGACTCGGTGGAGCATTGACACCATTCATTGTGATTCCAGTAATTTTGAATCTTGGTTGGCGAGAAGCATTTTATATACTGGGAGCCGCAGGTTTTGTATGGGTAATACTCTGGTATTTCTGGTACAGAGACTTCCCATCCCAGAAAAAAGGGATTTCTGAAAAAGAGTTAGCTGAAATAGGAGTATTAGAAGCTGTGAAAACTAAAGTAGCAGTTCCATGGAAGAAAATCACACGCAATCCTCAGTTTTGGATAATTATGATGATGTATTGGTTTTATGCATGGGCATCTTGGTTTTTCTTTTCCTGGTTTCCCACATTTATGGAGAAAGGACGTGGTTTCGAGATAAAAGAACTAAATTGGGCAATCGCAGTTCCTTTTTTAATGAGTATGATAGGCAATATAGCCGGAGGATATTTATCCGACAACTTATCAAAACGATTTGGGATAAAAATCGGCAGACGAGTATTGGGAGTTGGAGGATTAGCTATTTCTGCCGTATTTATGTTCCTTGCAGGTTTTATTCCAGGCAAAATTCAAGTATTTATCTTTCTATCCTTAGCATTTGGCGTAATAGACTTAATGCTCCCAAGTGCATGGGCCGTTTGTATGGATGTAGGGAGAAAGTTTAGCGGCGCTATCTCGGGAGCTATGAATACAGCTGGTAATTTGGGAGGATTTGTCAGTGCGAGTCTTTTTGGATATTTGGTTAAAGCAACTGGTAATTACAATTTCCCTTTGTTTGTCATTTCAGGGATGCTTATCATTTCGGCGTTATTGTTCCTTCGAATTGATGCTTCGCGTCCGTTGATTACAGAAGAAGATATTTAATTATTATTAATCTATTCCGGAGCCACGTTCACTGCGCTCTCTATTACTTTTACTTATTCTATTATTAATCTATTCCGGAGCCACGTTCGCTGCGCTCTCTAGGTCCTTCATAGATTAATAATAGAATAGAGCAAAATAGAATTTATTTCTTACGGGAAATAGCCTTTTCTGCAGCCAAAACGATATCATTCACCGACATTTGATAGAAATCCAGCAACTCATCCGGAAGACCAGAACGAGAGAAAGTATCTCTTAAGCCAATTCGTTCCACAGGCACAGGATAATTTTCAGCAGCAGTCTCCATAATTGCACTACCCAAACCACCTATAATATTATGGTCTTCAGCAGTTACAGCAGCACCGCAACTTCTGAGCACACTGGTAACGCCATCCACATCCAAAGGTTTCACCGTGTGAACTTCTACCAAAGTAACACCAATTCCTTTGGATTCGAGAATCTCGGCCGCTTTAAACAATCGAGGCAATAAAACACCATTACCAAACAGAGCTACATCATTTCCTTTATCGCTAATCACATTGATTTTAAAGGGGACAAAGGGTTGAGATTCTTCAAACACCACAGGATCACGGCCACTTCCTAAACGTATATAAACCGGCCCGGGAATTGATGCAGCAGCAATCGCTGCTTGTCGGGCTTGAAAAGCATCTGCAGGAACCAAAATCGTGAAATTTGCGATGGTACGAAGGATTCCAATATCTTCAAAGAATTGGTGAGTCACACCCTCTCTTTCACCACCTGCAATTCCTCCATTTACACCAGCTAGTTTCACATTCAGATTTGGGTAGGCTATAAATGACCTCAACTGTTCACAGGCACGCATGGTTATAAAACCTGCATAGGTAGCAAAGAAAGGAATCAATCCATCCAAAGCCAAACCCGCTGAAGTTGCCGCAGCATTTTGTTCTGCTATACCCACTTCTACATATCTATCCGGAAATTTTGCCACAAAATCAGTCGCACGCATAGCCAACAAACTGTCAGCACACACCAACATTATTCTTTCATCTTTTTCAGCAAGGGCATCCAATCCCTGCATGAAACCCACACGGGTACTTTCTATTCTACTCAAGATCTTTTCCTCCTAAAATTGACATTGCTAATTGATGTTCCTCAACTGTAGGAACTTTTTTGTGCCAGGCATTATTACCTTCCATAAAAGGCAAACCTTTACCTTTGATAGTCTTAGCTATAAATACAATGGGTTGATCTGGGTTGGGAGCCTCCATACCAGGAACCACAACAAACCCTTCTCTCTGTTCTGATGCCAGTCGTCCGCGTTTGGCTGCATTCTCAAAAACAGTATGCAACAACTCCATATCGTGTCCATCAATCTCCACGGCAAACCAACCAAAAGCAGCCCACTTTTCTTTGAGATTAACCAGACCGCTGATATCCGCAACCTTGCCCCCACTTTGTATTCCATTGTAATCGACAACCGCAACTATATTCGTCAACTTGTATTTTGCAACTGTCATTGCAGATTCCCAAACGATACCTTCATTCAATTCACCATCACCTGTCAAAACGAAAATTACATTATCATCTTTCCGTTTACGAGCAGCTAAAGCCATACCACAAGCCTGTGGGAGTCCATGCCCCAAACTACCGGCAGTTACCTCAACTCCTGGAGTATCTTTAGGCACAGGATGGCCCTGAACTATAGAATCAAGCTGTCGTAATTTCTTCAATTCTACAGGCGCAAAATATCCTCTACGAGCAAGAGCAGCATAAAGAGCTGGACATGCATGTCCCTTCGAAAGTATGAATCGGTCTCTATTCAACCATTTAGGATCTTCAGGTTTCATTCGAAGTATATCAAAATACAAAGGGGTAAGTATATCTATGATAGACATAGAAGGGCCAGGATGACCATCACCCCCGTAATATACTGCATTCACCACATCTCGTCTAAGTTGAGTGGCAGTTTCAATTAATTTATTTATTTTTTCCATTATTTCTTTTCCAAGTATTTCCCTATTCTTTCCATAGCTTCATCAATTTTATCCAAACTATGTACCAGGGGTCCAAACGACAAGCGCACTGCCTTCTCCAAGGATGGACCAAAGCCCCAACCTGGAACAACAATTACTCCTGTATGCTCCATAACCCTGCGCACAAAAGCAGAACTTTCTTCGTCTGTACGAACAACGGTGTACAATCCACCCTTGGGGGTCAAACAAGGCATTTTTAAGTATTTATTTATAGCTTCGACAGTTCTTGCACCTGCTATTCTATACATCTCAGCCGTTTGTTTGATATAGGGTTTAATGTTATTTTGAGCTATACCCTTACGTATATAATCTGTTAGCGCCATTTGGTGCAAAGTATCTGGGCACAATATACTAGAACTTTGAACTGCTTCAAAAGCCTCTACTATTTCAACAGGAGCTTCTATCCAACCCAACCTACGACCCAGTCCACGGCACCATTTTGAATTGGAATGAATCGAAACAAAATTTTCATTGGGTCCCCAGGAGAAATAGTCTGGCAACACTTCCTGCCAAACCAATTCCTTGTAGGCAAAATCTATCACCAAAAAGCCACCAACCTGTTTCAATGCATTCAAAGTCGCAGTAACAAACTCATTTGAAAGCACTTGAGAAGTCGGATTATCTGGAGCACAAAGCAGAACCATTTTTGGTTTTTGTGTCAGAATGAAATTCTCAAATTCTGCCACTTTTTGATCTGCAACATATTCCCAACTATCATTATCTAAAACCGAAAAACGTATCAACTCTACACCATCCAGATTCGTCATCTGAGATGGATAATTGCTGTAAGACGGATCTAACAAACACAACTTATCACCCGGATCCAAAACAATCTGCATTAAATTGGTAGTCATTTGCGATGAATTACAACCAATGGCAATGTTTTCCGATTTTAAATCCATATGCTCACCATAGATGTGTTTTTCAAACTCAACCAAAGCCAATCTACATTCAGGCATCCCTAGCGTTGGAGGATATGCACCACTGGCATGAAAACGAGAAGAATCAGCTATAATTTGAGCATATGCATCGCGCATATCGTTAGGTGCTTCGTGATTCACCCAGCCACCTGAAAATGAAATCACCTGAGCTGGATCAAGTCCGACTTGCTTGAAGAATTGAGGATTCGCTAAATCCATAATTTCTCTTACTGGAGATTTAGTTTTTTTAAATCGAGCAACCTTGTTCGATATAGTTGGTTTCATTAATTGATTGATTTTGTAAGTTTAATTATATATTACGTTTAAGAATCAAAATTGTACCCTAATTTCTACGATTTTATAGAAAAAAAGCAATATATTCACCCTAAAGTTCATCTTTGTTTTAAGACCGATAAAAAACAACATTATGAAAACACTCTCATTGCTACTTTTAATAGTTCTCACACTGATTTCTTGTGAAAATGCAGAAATTATCATCAACAACTCAGAACCATTGGAACTTAAAGCGGGGATGGAGGTTAAGATTGAACAAGACAACCAATTCAGTTTCGAACTTTTACGCCAGGTAATTGCCACTAATGAAACTGAAAAAAACATTTTCATTTCACCTTTAAGTGTTAGTATTGCTTTAGGAATGGCACGCAACGGAGCAGCAGGCTCAACATTGTCTGAAATCGACAAAGCACTCTTTCTCGACGAACTTACTAACGATCAAATTAACGAGTATTACAAAATTTTATTAAAAGGATTACCCAAGGTTGACTACAGTACCAAAATCAATCTGGCAAATTCCATCTGGTACAAAGAAGGCTTTCCCATTAAAAATGATTTTCTAAAAGTTAATGCGGAGTATTTCGATGCCGAAATTGATGAATTGAATTTTGACGATCCAAATTCAGTAAATATAATTAATGATTGGTGTGCAGAAAAAACCAATGATTTGATTAAAGAACCATTGAATGAGATTTCAGCTGATGCTGTAATGAATCTTATCAATGCCATTTATTTCAAAGGATCATGGGCTAACCCATTTGACCCCGAGTCAACCTATACTTCTTTCTTTAAAAATGAAGACGGAATATACTACCCAATGGACATGATGCAGATCAAAGATAGTTTTGAGTATTTTGAAGACACAAACACTCAATATGTTCGACTACCTTATGGAAATGGGTCATACAACATGACCATTCTACTTCCTGAAGAAAACACTACTGTGAAATCTGTAATAAAAGATTTAAACACGGAAAAATGGAAAAATATCCAATCCAATTTAACTTCGCAAGAGTTAAAATTATTTTTACCCAAATTTAAAGTAGAATGCAAATTTGAACTGAAAGAGGCAATGAGAAACATGGGCATGAATACAGCATTCACAAATTTAGCCGATTTTTCTAAAATCAGCGATTATCAGTTATTCATTTCAAGAATCATCCATAGCACTTATTGCGAAGTGAATGAAGAAGGCACGGAGGCTGCAGCAGTAACCATTATAGAATTTGAAAACACATCCATCCCCAATTACCCAGTAGTATTGATCAATCGACCCTTTGCTTTTATTATCAGCGAGAAAACCACAGGAGCTATAATATTCGCCTCAAAAATCGGAGAAATTAAAAAATAATCTATCTTTGAATTAATATTCAAAATAAAAACTTTATTTTTGCACATTCAAACACAAAATGTGCAGAAAAACTTTAATTAAAGTAGACATAAAATGATTATTCAATCCAGAATGAGAGGCTTTATCAGCCTGACAGCGCATCCAGTTGGCTGCGAAAAGAATGTAATCAATCAAATCAATTACGTAAAATCAAAAGGAAAATTTGATGGCCCCAAAAAAGTGTTAGTTATCGGTGCATCTACCGGTTTCGGATTAGCATCCAGAATTACGAGTGCTTTTGCAAATGATGCGGCAACAATTGGTATCTTTTTTGAAAAAGAGCCACAAGCTGGAAAAACAGCATCACCAGGTTGGTACAACAGTGCAGCATTCACAAACGCAGCAACTGCTGAAGGTCTGTATGCTAAAAATATCAATGGCGATGCATTCTCCAATGAAGTAAAAGCAAAAACGATAGAACTAATCAAATCAGACCTAGGTCAGGTGGATTTGGTGATTTACAGTTTGGCATCACCGGTAAGAACCAATCCGAATACTGGAATTACTCATCGCTCTACACTGAAACCCATTGGTGGAGCTTATACCAGCAAAACAGTAGATTTTCATACAGGTGTAGTATCGGAAGTAACCATCGAACCTGCCAACCAGGAAGACATTGATAATACTGTTGCCGTAATGGGTGGTGAAGATTGGGAAATGTGGATGGATGCATTACAAGCAGCTGGAGTACTAGCGGATAATGCAATGACAGTTGCTTACTCATATATTGGCCCTAAAGTTACAGAGGCAGTTTACCGCAAAGGAACTATTGGTAGCGCAAAAGACCATTTAGAAGCTACAGCAAAAACCATTACCAACAAACTTTCAAACAAAGGTGGTAAAGCTTTTGTATCTGTAAATAAGGCCCTGGTTACACAAGCTAGTTCGGCTATCCCTGTGGTGCCACTTTACATCTCCGTTCTTTTTAAAACAATGAAAGAGAAAGGTATCCATGAAGGTACGATTGAACAAATCCAGAGACTATACGAACAAAGATTATTCAATGGAGGAGAAGTTCCAACAGATGCAGAAGGTCGTATCCGCATTGATGATTGGGAAATGAGAGATGATGTTCAAGAAATCGTAGATGGATTATTCAATAAAGTAACCACAGAAAACATTGGTGAACTTGGAGATTTGGATGGATACACAAATGACTTTTACAATTTATTTGGGTTTAATTTCGACAGCATAGACTATCAAGCTGATACCAATGAAATGGTTCAGATTCCAAATTTAGTATAAAAGTATAGTACAAAATATTCTTTTAGGTGTACAAAAGGCTTTCAATTCATTGGGAGCCTTTTTACTTTTTATTGAAAACAGTATTTTTGTTGAGATTGAAACAATAAATTTAAAATCATAACACATCTTCCAATTTTGAAAAAAGTTATACATACCTTACTCTTGATTTTCATTTTAAATTCAGTTACAGCTCAAAATCGATATAAATTCAACACTAATATTCCACTGGATTCGATTCGTTTGAGTGATCCTTTTATCTTGGCTGATTCAGCTACTAATACCTATTATTTGACAGGAACAGGAGGTTTGATGTGGAAAAGTAAGGATTTAAAAAGTTGGGATGGACCTACCAAGGTAATTCAAACTGACCCAGACTCATGGATGGGACCCAATCCTATGGTTTGGGCAGCAGAGTTACACAAATACAAAGATAAATACTACAATTTTGCAACATTTACCAACAGGTCTGTTTTTATCGACACAGTCAACCAAATTCCGATAGAAAGACGAGCAAGTCATATTCTGATCAGCAAATCACCCGAAGGACCATATACAACTATGAAGGATTCAATATATCTTCCTGCAAACAAACCGACATTGGATGGAACTTTTTGGGTAGACACAAACAATAAACCCTATATGATTTTTTGCCATGAATGGCTTCAGAATGGGAATGGCACTATGGAAAAAATAGAATTAAAGTCGGACCTCAGCGGAAGTATTGGTGAATCGACAATTCTTTTCAGAGCCTTTGATTCACCTTGGAGCAGGGATAAAAACGAGAAAGGAGAAATAATACCCAACAAAGTAACTGATGGCCCTTTCCTTTTCAAAACCAAAACCGGCAAATTAGGAATGCTCTGGACCAGCTGGATTTATGATGTATATACGCAAGGGGTTGCCTATTCTGAATCAGGCACATTGGATGGACCCTGGACACAAGAAAAGGAGCCTATAACTCCTCCAAATTTCGGACATGGAATGCTTTTTCGCGATTTCAACGGAACTTTATGGATGTCTGTTCATAGTCACGAAAAAACCAACGACCGTACAATCCGGATTCCTCATTTGTTCAAAGTAGATGATAATGGTGATAAAATTAAAATACAATTATAAAATGAAAAATCTGACTTTAATTGCAATGGCAATTATAATTTCACTGAGTGTGAATGCGAAAAAATTTCCCTCTGAGAAACAAATGGGTGGATATTTAATGGTCTACTTTAAAGATGCAAGCCATGACCTGTACATGGCAATCAGTGAAGATGGATATACTTTTACTTCTTTAAATGGCGGCGAATCAATAATCGCAGGTGACACAATTGCTGAACAAAAAGGCATCCGCGATCCATACATTATGCGTGGTAAAGACGGGTTGTTTTATATGGCCTTAACAGACCTTCATATTTTCGCACAACGTGAAGGCTTGAGGGATACTGAATGGCAAAGAGATGGAAAAAAATATGCCTGGGGAAATAACAGAGCAATTGTGCTGATGAAATCGAAAGATCTTATTCACTGGTC
>CAZZPZ010000014.1:51737-55178 GCA_964655615.1 uncultured Paludibacter sp.
GGGGAAATAACAGAGCAATTGTGCTGATGAAATCGAAAGATCTTATTCACTGGTCACATCAATCACTAAGGATAGACCAAGCTTTCCCTGAACTGGAGGATATTGGATGTGCATGGGCACCCGAATTGATTTGGGATGAACAGAAGAATCAGATCATGATGTATTTTACTATCCGTTTTGGAAATGGAAAAAACACTGTGGTGTATACTTATATGAACAAGGAATTCACTAAAATGGAGACCCTACCGAAATCGATTTTCACTTACCCTAAGGATGTGAACTATATAGACGCAGACATTACCAAAGTTGGCAATAAATACCACATGTTTTATGTACCACATGATGGTACTGCAGGTATAAAACATGCAGCCTCCGACTCATTAACAAGCGGTTATGTGTACGAAGATGAATATGTAGATCCAGAACCAAGAGGTTGTGAGGCTCCGAATGTATTCAAAAGAATAGGAGAAGACAAATGGGTGATGGTGTATGATATTTACAGCATCAAACCGCATAATTTCGGATTTGTAGAAACCAGCGATTTCAAGAATTACACGAATTTGGGGCACTTTAATGAAGGTGTTATGAAAACTACAAATTTCACTGAGCCCAAACACCCTTCAGTAATTCAAATCACTAGAAAGGAATTGAAGAAACTGAAAAAACTAATTAAATAATAAAGACTACACCTTATTGACATAAAAAAGCGCAGAGTGCTCAGATTATCTACCTATATTTGCAGAAAACATATTTAAGGAATTACTATGAAATTCACCAAAAGTCTTATTCTTATCTTATTAGTTTGTTCGATATTTTCAACTAAAGCTAATTCAAATTTTGCCTTGAGTTTTCCTGGCGGAACTGCTGGAAGTGCAAGCAATGTGGCTATTCCAGCCCTTAGCATTGCAGCTCTTCCTGTTACTATCGAACTTTGGTTTATGCCAGAAGCAACTCAATCGTACTATTCAACATTATTGTACAACAGAAATGCATCCAGTAATGCTGGTTTACAATACGACAGATGGACGGATGCAACAAAAGTAAAATTAGTATGGGCAAATACACAACCCACAGCCTTGCATCCAAACAAACCGATAGCTGGACAATGGAACCATTTGGCAGTAGTTATCACAAGTACTACCAAAACGATGTATCTGAATGGCGTAGCTCAAACCGAAAACGGAACATTTACCAACTATCCGATGGATGGAATCACTTATTTAGGTTGGGACAATGCAGTTGCAGATCGCACTTTTAAGGGATTGATTGACGAAGTTCGCATTTGGAATTCAGCTCGAACTACTGACGAAATAGAATCCAATAAATACAAAACACTTACAGGATCTGAAGTTGGACTGTTGGGATATTGGAATTTCAACGATCAAGCTTCACAAGCCACCGATTTAAGCTCAAACGGTAGAAATGGAATCATTAGTGGAGCAAGTTATGTGCAGGGTTTTGATAATTCAGATGAAGATAATGACGGTATTCCAGCATTTCTAGACAATTGTCCAACCACTGCAAACCCAGACCAGGCAGATGCTGATCTGGATGGAATCGGGGATGCATGTGATCAAGTAATCATTGAAAAAACCGAAAACGCATTGTATCTTCCTGGAGTTAATGGGACAAACAGTCAAGTAAATATCTCAGGCTTGAACCTTAAAACTCTACCTTTCACTTTGGAAATGTGGATCAAACCCGAAGGCACCCAAACATACAATGCCGGTTTGATCTTTAATACCAGTTCGAATGTAGGTTTCCAATATGCTTCCAGTTGGTACTCACCTGCAAATTCCATTCGCTTTATGGCTAAGGGAGGTGATCAATACGCAGTTCCCACAACCATCGATGCAGTTGCACCAGACAAATGGAACCACATTGCAGTTGTAATGACGGAGAGTTCGAGAACAGTTTATTTGAATGGAATAGCAAAAACTGAATCTGCTAGTTTTCAAGCTATAGATTGGTCTTTGGGCAATACCTATCTTGGATATGACAGTGCAGGAACAGCCAGAGCATTCAAAGGACAAATCGACGAAGTTAGAGTTTGGAGCATCGCTAGAACAGCTGATGAAATTGAATCAAACAAATACAATACTTTAACTGGAACCGAGAATGGATTGGTAGGTTATTGGAATTTCAATGACAAAGCGAATAATGCCACTGATTTGACTACAAATGCAAAACATGGAATAATTAAAGGCGGAGTTTATGTGCCTTCTACACTGCTCGATCCGATGGAATACCAAGCATCTACAACTATACAACGTAGTTTGACAGTTGATCCAAAAACGGCTGATATAATTGTGATGTCAGTCAAAATTGACACAAAGAACGAATCAAACCCATTGAAATTAACTAAATTAAAAATTTCAACCAACGGAAGTACAAATCAGAATGCCATTGAAAAGGCAAGGATTTACTACACAGGAACAGATTTAAAATTCACAAATAAACTAAGTGTAGCTGAAACCACCTCATTGCCCGGTTCAGAATTCACATTGGATTGCAATCAAGCGCTTAAAGCTGGAAGCAATTATTTCCACGTGGTATATGAGTTGAATGAAAATATTGCAAACAACAATCAATTGGATGCAGAATGCTTGAGCTTTGAATTAGCAAGCAATGACACCACAATTACCATATCACCTAGCATAACAGCACCTGCTGGAAAAATCACTGTAGAAACAGAAAGCCATATCAGCACAGTAACCACAGAAGCAGCGAAGTTTACCGGAAATATCGGTGCCAACTTTGTAGCTTTTCAACAAAATGCAATGATGACATACAAAGGTTACCAATACATTACTTATTGGAACAATGCTTTCAAAGTTGCTATTGCACGTAGATCCATTTACAGTGGCAAGTGGGATGAAATTGAACTTCCTGGATATACTGTCAATCAAACCAGAGTGGATGATAATCACTACAATATCTCAATGGGAATTTGTGAGAATGATGGAACGATTCATTTATCCTACGATCACCACAATGATCCACTCAGATATAGAGTTTCAGTAGCAGGTTTAGCAAACGACAGTACAATTCCATGGACAGCAGAATCCTTTGGACCTCACACCAATAGTTTGGGAGAGGGGGTATTGGTAAGTTTTGCTGACAATCTTACTTATCCAAGATTTATTTCTACTCCTCAAGGCAATTTACTTTATGAGTCACGCTCTGGAATTAGCGGTGATGGAAATTCTCATCTTTGGGAATACGATGGAAGCACTCACAAATGGCAATATATTGGAGAATACATGCATGGAAGAACCGGTACAAGTGCAGGTTATACATCCAAATGTGGATACATCAACGGACTGCATTACACACCAGGAGGAACAAGGCTACACACTTCCTTTGTTTGGCGAGAAACACCATCTGCACCATCCAACCACGAAGTATATTACGCATACAGCGATGACAACGGAAGAACTT
>CAZZPZ010000014.1:55278-65407 GCA_964655615.1 uncultured Paludibacter sp.
GCACCATCCAACCACGAAGTATATTACGCATACAGCGATGACAACGGAAGAACTTGGTTTAATGATGCAGGTACAAAAGTAGCTACAACAGGGACAGATCCATTGCATTACGATAAAACAAGTTTGAAGATTTTAAGTGTTGGAGAAAACCGAGGTTTGATCAATCAAGAATCACAGGCAGTAGATAAAAACGGTAAGATACACATTCTTCAATCCTATATGCTGGATTCCGAAGCAAGTACGACCAACTGGTTATTATCCCGTCAAAAAGCGTATATGCGCCATATCTATAAAGATGAAAATGGAGTATGGCAAAAAGATCAGATAGATCTTTCAAACATCAACAGATCTCAGATTGCAGTGGATGGCAGCAACAACTTATATGTAGTAGCACCGAATTACCGGGTTTATACTGCAAAAGCAAGTGAAGGTTGGAAAACCTGGAAGGCAGTAGATTTGAGTGGAAGCACCAAAGCAATCAGTGAAGGACAGATCGATCGAGAAATGTTGTTGAACTACAATATTCTACAATTTGCCTTTCCATCGAGCGAAAACAATGGAAGAATTCTGATTCCATCCTATAAATTTGACCAGGTAACTTTATTGCCAGAGAATTTTAAGAACGAGGACATCAAGATATACCCAAATCCAAGCAATACATGCTTTCAGGTAGACAGTCAGAAAACTTTCAATTACCAAATCTATGATCAATTAGGTAAAATCATAGAGATAGGGAAAGGTGAGAATGGCAGTCAATTAGGAGCAAAACTTTCTCAGGGAACTTATTTCATACAAATTGATCAGGAGAAGATCCAATTTTTCTCAAAACTGATTAAGATTTAAATTCTACTGCATACACATGAATAGCTTCTCCCTTACAGGTGAGAAGCTATTTTTTATTTCTGGCCCATTCCATCACATTGGCAGGAGGTCTTTGGTTTAGCAATTCCTTTTTCATAAAATCCATGTAGGGTGCCACATGCGAATAAAACATTTTCCAACCAGCACATAGGTAATTAAGACCCGGTTCCCCATCTTTGGTTTTCGCGAACCTATTTTTCGGACATTCTCCATGACAAGCAAAAAGGAATTCACACTCTTTGCATTGTCTTGGCAAGGTATCGTACTTATCAGTTCCAAATTTCAATTGTCTCTCGGAATACATCATTCCCGCAAGCGAATCACTCAAAATATTTCCAAGTTTGTATTCTGGAAAAACGAAGTGATCGCAGGAATATACATCACCATTAAACTCCATGACACCCGCATGACCACAATGACGAGCAAGCGTACACACACCAGGCTGTTCGCCAATCCAGTTTGCCAAAGTAGAATCAAACAATTGAATATAGATTTTACCCACATCCTCTTTGATCCACTCATCAAACAGACCACAAAGGAACCTTCCCCATTGGACAGGTTTGACAGAGAAATCAGCAAGGGAAGCATGCTCTTGAGGAGTAGTTAGTTTCAAGCCATTAGCCTGAGGCAACAATCGCTCAACGATAGGTGAGAATTGAATGTATTGAACACCCAGTTGTTTAAAGAATTGATAAAACTCAACCGGATAATCCGCATTATAATCATTCACCACCGCAAGGATATTAAATTCCACTTGGTGTTTCTGAAGCATCCGGATTGCCTTGATAACCTTTACAAAGGTTGGTTGACCACCCTTATTGCGACGATACTCATCGTGAAATTCCTGAGGACCATCCAAAGAAATACCAATCAGGAAATTATTTTCCTTGAAGAACTCACACCAAGCATCATTCAAAAGAGTACCATTGGTTTGCAAGGTATTTTCTATATGTTTACCCTGACCATATTTTTTCTGAAGTTCCAAAGCCTTTTTATAGAAACTCACAGGCCGAAGCAAAGCTTCACCCCCATGCCAAGTAAACATGATTTCGTTTTGAGTTTGAGAGTTGATATATTGCTCTATAAAACGCTCGAGCAAGACTTCACTCATCATTTGCCTTTTCTCCTGAGGGTAAAGATTCTCCTTTTCAAGATAATAGCAATATTCACAATTCAGATTACAAGTTGAACCCACAGGTTTCAACATCACATACATAGGTTTCGCAAAAGGCGCAAAAGTAGGATTCATTCTTGTCTAAAAATATTCTCAAATTTATCAAAACTAATTAAGATTGACTATAAAACAATTCATAGTTCATAAAATAAGTACAAATTCGAACTAGATTTAAACAATTTTATCCCTTATTGGTTAGATAGTAACAACTTAAAAAATGGACTCTTTTAGAACATTACAAAAATGAAAATAAATAATAAATCCTGAATTGATTTTTTCTAAGGATACACTAAGTATAAATTCACCCACAAAATATCAATAATTTCAACTATCTAATAAACAGACTACATTCAAATGAATTTCAAATTAAAAATAAACATTCTCTTTTGGGTTATTTTCTGTGCTATTGTACATACTAATGCTACAAATTACCATGTATCAACAACAGGTTCATCAAAAGGCTTAGGCACAATTTCAGATCCTATTCATATCCTTAAAGTAAACAATCTGAATATTCTTGCAGGAGATACAATTTTTATACATACGGGAATATATAACAACTCAAGTTTTGGAGATGGTGATGTTTGGAAGCCGATTGGTACAGATGTAGTACTATTGGTTAAAGATAAAATTGGAACAAAAGAGAATCCAATAGTATTCAGACCATACATGAATGACGAAGTTATATTCGAATACGATGGTAATGGAGCAATACGAATTGCTAGTTCTCAACATATAAAAATAGAAGGATTTAAAACAAAGGGACCTAATTTAAGAATAACATTGCAAGATGCTTTAAACTACCAATTTAAATACAAGATAGAAGGCTCTGATGAGATATTTACTAGAGATCCATTTGCAAGCTTGACTAACCCCCTTGCTGAATTTGGCGCTTGGACTCCAGTATATTACTCTTCAAACGCAATAACACTAAATGGAAATTCTAATCATATAACTATCTCAAAAAATGAAATTTATGAATCTCCTGGCCATGCAATCTCAGTCATGAATGGTGCTGATTATGTAACCATAAATGACAATTACATGCATGATAATGGATGGTACACTCCTTCAGGAAATCATTCAATTTCATTCAAAGGAGTTGAAAGTAGCGATCAAAATGATGGCTATAAAATAATTATTGAACGAAATTTAATCAAAAACTTCTGGAACTATTTAATTTCTTGGTCTTTAATAAAAACAGATCCTGTTTCAATGCATCTTGACGAAGGAAAGGGGATTCATTTCCAAGATTTTGGGGGATTTAATAATGGTAGAGTATTAGTGAGAAACAATGTAATTTGGAGAACTGGTAATGCAGGATTAACAGTTAATAATGCAAAAAGAATTGATTTCATAAATAACACCTTAGTTGACTGTGGTCATATCAACAAGCTTATTGACGCTGGACTGGTGGACCCAAAAAACACAGAATGGCATGCAACGGCTGGTGGAGTTAGAATTGGAGGTGGAGAGGACATTAAACTAATAAATAATCTTATTTACATATCTGACATGAGGCTTAATGCATTAGATGCCACATCCGACTTTATAAGTCCTAATGGATTTACGTCTTCAAATATGTTTTCAGGAGGCTTTGGATTTCAACTTAGAGCAACTGACTCTGAAAATCAAATTATTGCTTCTGGATTTACCGAAGTTACTGATTTGCATTTTAAAGACTATGAGAATGGTGATTTTGAATTGAATTCAAATTCTCCAGCTATTAATTCCGGAAATTCAAGCTATCTATATATTGTAAATAATGACTATCTAAATATTCAACGTTCAGACAACCTAATTGATGTTGGTGCATTTGAATATTTCAACAATGAAACAACAACAGGAATAAATTATTTTAGACAGAATGAGAGATTTAAATTTACAATAAACAATTGTAAGTTATTAGTTGAATCAATCTCAACTGAACAATTTGATTTTACAATTTACAACTCCATTGGAAAATTAGTAAATTCACAAATAATAAAATCTGGTTCATCAGAATTCACACTAAGTCAAAAAGGAATTTATATAATTAAATCTGGAAATAAAACATTTAAAATTAAGATCTAACAGATCTATATCTCTTAAAAAGCCACTTCACCTTTGAATTGGCTTTTTTTTAAACTTTTTAATTGAAAATTGGTTTAATTGATAAAAAACACAATGAACTTAGAAATCAAAGAATATACACTCGGCACTAGACCTGAGGTTACACGTCCAAATCCCGAGATTTTAACTGTTTTGGGAGAAGAAGGCATTCGTAAAATGGTGAGTGACCACTACGACCTATTGATTGAAAGTGGAATCAAAGGCCTTTTCCCTCCTACTGCCGAAGGCGTGGAGAAAGCAAAACAACACTCTGCTGATTTTTTTATTCAGTATTTGGGTGGTCCTGATTATTTCAATCAAAGCAGAGGTAAACCGATGATGGCTGCTCGTCATAGTCCGTTCACCATCACTCCTTCTGCCCGTAAGGTATGGTTGGAATGTTACCGAGAGGTACTTGGCAAACTTGAAATTGATGAATCTTTAATAATTTCCTATTGGAATTATTTAGAGGTATTTTCCCAATGGATGGTGAATAGCAGGGATTAATCTTTGTTTAACTTCGCTGCTTTTTCAGCTTCCAATTGAGCTCTCGATTTACTTTGAGTAACGATATACACTCCAGAGAACACAAGAACAGCGGCTATTGCCTGAGAAAAACCAAAAGTATCGATACCAACAAGGATTGCAACCAATGAAGCCATGACAGGCTGCACATAGTTGTACATACTTAGGGTAGTCGGTCTCAATACTTTCTGACCAATAGGTATCAACAAATATCCAATAAAAGTTGTAAGCAATACTACAAATGCAATTAGCCACCATGATTGAGCAGAGAAATCAGTAAATGGTGTAGATTTCAATTCGGTAGCAACAAAGGGAAAAGAAGTAATGGATGCAAACAAAAACATCCATTTCATCACGGTAATCGGTGAATACTTTACAATCACATTTTTAAACAAGGTGAGATACAGTGAGAAAGAAGTTACTGCCGCAAAAACGATAAGATTACCCGCCATAGTACCATCACCTATCGCATGATTTTGATTTAAAACAATAACCAAAGCCCCGGATGCTCCAACCAAAACACCTACAGCTTTCAACTGTGTAATGGGTTCTTTTAAAATGATTGCCGACAAAATCATAGTTACTATTGGCATAGTAGTTACAACTATGGATGCATCTATGGGCGAAGTCATTGAAAGTCCGGTGAAAAATGGGATTTGATTGAAATTCAATGCAAACAAGGAAGCAAAAAACAACATCAATAAATCTTTAGCCGGAACTTTCTCTTTTTTTATTAAAAGAGAAGCCAACCAAAAAAGTACCATACCACCGGCCATTCTTAAATAAGTCAAGGCGAAAGGATGAATAATCTCAGGCATCAACATACGAGAAACTGGATTGTTGGTTCCAAAAATCATATTGGCAAACAACAACGACAAGTGGCCAATGAGCTTTTTCCTTTCCATAATGAACAAATTTTGATGCAAAGGTAACACAATATTGAGTATATTTGAACCAATTTCAAGTACCAACATGACTTTTAACAAATAGTACAAAGCATTTTAAATTACGTCATTAAAGACCGATAATTACAAAAATAAATCAAAAATAGAATGAAAGCAGGAAACAGTAATGAAGATTTCGTTTTAGGTTCCCTAAAAGTAACAGAGAAAACAGGACGCCTACAAGGTCAACATCCTAAAGTGGGCATTCGTCCAACCATCGACGGTCGTCAAGGAGGTGTGCGCGAATCGCTCGAGGCCCAAACAATGGGTATGGCACAAAGAGTGGCTGATTTGATCAGTGCTGAATTGAAATATTCTGATGGCACACCCGTAGAATGCGTGATTGCAGACACAACGATTGGTCGTGTAGATGAAGCGGCAGCCTGTGCTGAGAAATTCAAAAAAGCAGGAGTCGGTTTGTCAATCACAGTAACTCCATGCTGGTGCTACGGAAGTGAAACTATCGATTATGACGCAAGCATACCCAAAGCAATATGGGGATTCAATGGAACCGAAAGACCAGGAGCAGTATACTTGGCTGCAGCATTGGCAGGTCATACACAAAAAGGACTTCCAGCTTTTGGCATATATGGCAGAGACGTGCAAGACAATACCGACAAAACAATACCTGAAGACGTAAAAGAGAAATTACTACGATTCACACGTGCTGGTTTGACAGTTGCTGAATTGAAAGGAAAATCATATTTATCCATGGGATCAGTTTCTATGGGTATCGCAGGTTCGATTGTAGATGCTGATTTCTTCCAGGAATTTTTGGGAATGCGCAACGAGTATGTGGATATGACTGAGATTCTACGTAGAATCCAGTTGGGCATTTACGATCCTCAAGAATTTGAGAAAGCGATGCAATGGACTGAAAAATTCTGCAAATCGAATGAAGGAACGGATTTCAACGATGATAACAAGAAAAAATCCAGAGAAGAATTAAACAAGGAATGGGAATTTGTAGTTAAGATGACCATAATCATGCGAGATCTGATGATAGGTAATCCTAAATTAAAAGAATTGGGATATGCAGAAGAATCTTTAGGTCACAATGCTATTGCCGGCGGGTTCCAAGGTCAACGTCAGTGGACAGACTTCTTACCGAACGGTGACTTCTCTGAAGCAATTCTGAATTCTTCATTTGACTGGAATGGAATACGTGAATCCTTTGTTGTAGCAACTGAAAATGATGCTTTGAATGGCGTTACTATGTTGTTTGGGAAATTGTTGACAAATTCCGCTCAGATTTTCGCAGATGTAAGAACCTACTGGAGTGCTGATTCTGTAGAAAGAGTAACAGGATACAAACCCGAAGGAATTGCAGCCCATGGATTTATACATTTGATAAATTCAGGTTCTGCTGCTTTGGATGGTACCGGTCAACAAAACATCGACGGCCAACCTGCAATGAAACCTTTCTGGGATATTTCAGAAGCAGAAGCTGATGCCTGTTTGAATGCAACTACTTGGTACCCTGCTGATTTAGGTTATTTCAGAGGTGGTGGATTTTCTTCCAACTTCTTGAGCAAAGGAAATATGCCTGTGACAATGGCAAGAATCAATCTGGTGAAAGGTCTAGGACCTGTTTTGCAATTAGCTGAAGGATGGACTATTGACCTACCAGCCGATGTACACAAGCAATTGGATGACCGCACCAACAAAACCTGGCCTACTACCTGGTTTGTGCCACGTTTAACCGAAGACAGAAACTTCAAAGACGTATATTCAGTAATGAACAACTGGGGAGCCAACCATGGAGCATTCAGTTATGGACATATTGGTGCTGACTTAATCACTCTAGCTTCTATGCTTCGCATTCCTGTGTGTATGCACAATGTCGACGAAGATAAGATCTTCAGACCAAGTGCATGGGCAGCTTATGGTATGGATGCTGAAGGATCAGACTACCGAGCATGTCAAACTTACGGTCCATTGTATAAGTAAACTCCTGTATTTATTGCAACAAAAAAGGATGATTCAGTGAATCATCCTTTTTTGTTTTATTTCGCATAAGCCAAATAGTATTTTCTTACTTTTATTCCAGAGTAAATAATCAATAAGAAACCGAAAAACAAGTATCCATTACCAAGTGGAACTTCGCCAGGGTCGGCTTCAGTTGGAGGTGCAACTTTAACCATACCATCGTGATTTCCTAAAACATCGGAGTTATTCAACATCGATGAACCTGATGCTTTCTCCACTCTTTTCTTGGATATGTCCAACAAATTCAATTTATAATCGGACATAGCAATGTTTTGAGAAAAATCTGAAACTGATTGTCTTTTGCGGTTAGTTCTTTGATATGTATTAGTCGGTCCGTCTCCTAAATTCATATACTGAGTAAAGAACTGTTCTTCACCATTCAAATCCAACTGAGCCACAGCACTTGAATTTGATGAACTATTCAACAAAAAAGAAGCCTTTTCTGATGAATGGTTGATTGATTTCACACTCTTACTTGCATGATTAGGCAATGCCGAATTAGTAGAACTTTTGGCAGTTGACCCAGTATTTCGAGTTGCTGAATATTCAAAGTCACTGTTCCATACTCCATTAGAAAACATAGGACGATTTTTATCATCCGGGTCCCTCAAAAGTTGGATAGCGAGATATAGAAAACCCAAGGTAACCACCACAGCAACCAAGGAAAGAAAAATATTGGATTGATTTGATTTCATCGAAAGGAGAATTTTTATTGAACAGCTATTTTGTAAGGTTTATTTTCTTTTTGAGATTGAATTTGCAACACATAGATTCCTGGTTGTTGTACTTTTAAATGGGCAGTAGTGCCATTTGATTGCACGACCTGAATTAATTTGCCAGACATATCAAAAATGGATATCTGTGAATTTTCATGTAATTGAGAAATATTAATAACTCTGTCAACTACAGATATTCCAATTTCAGTTGCAGGCTGAACCAAGCCACTAACCACTTTGCTCAAGAAGTTGACAACAAATCGATCGGTTGTTCCTTTTTGAGCAATAGTAAAACTGTATTCTGGATTCGCAGCAAGATCAATTTCCTGATTCAACAATTGATCCGTTAAAACAACCTTATAGGCCTGAATTTCAGCAAAATTTTCAAGCTTGATTTTATAATCACCTGCAGCACCAGAGCGTAATTTCAATTGAGTCTGTTGGGTCTCCAATGGCAACGAATTCAAACTATAATTGATATTGTTGGTCGTTGAGTAAATCTGAGGATACAAACTTACAGGACTCAACATTTTAGTAGCATCTACACCCAATTGATATTCTACAGTTCCCTCCTCTTTCAATCTGATTCTAGTCTCATCAGTCATATCAGCATAAGTCAATGACAATTTAAATTCATCCACCTGACTCACAGCTGGAGCAGACTGAATAGAACGACCCGCTGAAGCAAAGCTCAACGAATTGGTTGCTCCATAGGCTTGCAAATAAAATGCAGTGAATGGGTAAACCAAACGACTATCACCATCAGCAACAGTAACAAAGTTTGAATTATTGTAAATATAATAGGGTTTGAAAGACTGTCCATTCGACAACTGGAAAGAAGACAAATAAGGCAATCCCACCAAGTTCCAACTCTCGTGTAAAGAACCGTGGGTAGGACTGGAGTTTTTATATACTTCAGAAGCCGTATATTCATTGTTGAGTGGTGCGCTAAGACCAGCTACCGACACGAAATCCACTTCGTCAAAAGGACTATTGGTATCCATCGCTATAAAATAGCCATGACGTGCTTTCAGGGTTTTGGGAGTTACTCTCTTCCAGTTTGAACTACTGGATTGGACCGTACCACTGGATGCACGCGCAGCTCCATCGTATTCTGCAATGTAAATTTGCGAATCTGTAACATCATCGTGATTACCCCAACTGACTGTGTCAGTCGTACCGGTTCTTAAGATTTGATTGGATGGCACATCAAATGGGAAACTCATATAGTACCATTTGTTTTTAGTAAATTTCTTACGGATAACAATTTTTCCATTGTTCACCACAGTTCCTGTATTGTTAAACTGTGAACTAATTGAATTTTCATCCACAGAGAAAACTATATTTCCGTTAATAGTCAAGGTACCATTGTTGATCAACTTACCAGCACTAGTCAACAATATATTATTCGCATCCACAGTTCCACTAGGAATAGTAATATTATGTTGAATCTGTACTGGTGATGTATTTAGAGGAGTCTCAGAATTATTCCAACTACCACCAGTTCCCCAGTTACCATCGGCCTGACTCACTTTAGCTGAAATTACCAATTCGCTCGAACTTGTATCAGTTGCAGCATTTCCAGCCAAGTCAGAAACAGTTGCCGTTACACTATAGGTTGCTGCAGACAAAGCGTTCGCAGTAGGTATCACCAACGACCATGTATTGTTTGTACGATTAAGGGTTAAATTACCATCCCCTTCTACATAAGTCACACCGTTTACCACCACTGTCAATTTATCATTCGCACCAACCGTAGCTGTTCCGGCAATAGTCGGAGTAGAATTGGAAGTAGTTTGACTAGTCACCGTAGGTGCTGCAGGAGCAGT
>CAZZPZ010000015.1:0-20939 GCA_964655615.1 uncultured Paludibacter sp.
GCAATGTAACTGTAAAAGATACTTCAGGTACCGCGGAAAACAACAACGACAGTACAGTAGTCTTAATCTTGAAGAATGATTATGCCTTTACTTTCTCCACAACACCCGTTTATGGAAATGTAATAGCAAATGATCCAATCAAAAAAGACGGTACATATCCTATCAGTAAATTTGTAATCAATAACCAAAGTTATACTTCAGGGTCAACAGTAATCTTGCCAGGAGTTGGAGTGCTAGTACTTAAAGCAAATGGTGACTTTGTATTTACACCAGAATCTACCATGTCAGGTGAGGTTCCAGTAATCACTTATGAGGTTCCTTGGGAGAATGGCTTGACATTAACTGCAGATTTATATATAACTGTAAATCTTGTGGATGCACCGGAAGCTCCAGTGAAGAACGATGAGAAACAAACATTGGCCAATACTCCAGTAAGTGGAAATATTTTGGATAATGACTCGATTCAAAATGCCGTAATTGATTCAATTGCGGTGAATGGTAAATACTATCCTATTACTCAGGAAGTAGAAATTCCAAATGTGGGTGTAATTAAAGTAGAGACTGACGGTTCGTTCACTTTCACCCCTGAAAATGGATTTACTGGAACTGTACCAACAATTTCCTATCATGCAACAGATGATCAAGGTAAATTCTACAGTGCTGATTTGGAGATAGTCGTAACAAATACTCCTCCAGTAGCTGTTGATGATGTATATGACATCAGAGATGATGAAACATTGATGGATAATATTCTTATTAATGATTCAGATCCGGACGGTCAAGAGATAGTTGTAGTTAAATATGTAATTGATGGAAAAGAATATTTGGCTGGAACTGAAAACGAGATTGAAGGTTTTGGTACAGTAACCATTGATGAAGATGGTGATATCACATTTGTTCCAGATCCGTTGACTCTTGAAACACAATTGTTGATTAATTATACAATTAAAGATATTGCAGGAGCTGAAGCCACAGCAAATATTACAATCAATATTGCACTTGAAGAGTTGTTTGTGCCAGATGGATTTAGTCCAAACAACGATGGCATCAATGATACTTTCTATATCAGAGGATTAAAAAGATATCCAAACAATCAGTTAAGGATACTTAACCGTTGGGGTAATGTGGTTTTCGAAACTAAAAATTATCAAAACGATTGGGATGGTACTGCGAATGTAGGAGTAACAGTTGGTGATGAACTACCAGCTTCAACTTACTTCTTCCTACTTGATTTAGGTAACGGTACTATAATGAAAGATTATTTGTATTTGAATCGATAATTGGATTTGAGTTTAAAAAGTACAACGATTAAGAAAAATAAAATGAGAAAAATAATATTAATTTTAGTAACCATTGTTCTTGCTGGAGCTTTAAAAGCTCAGCAAGATCCAATGTTCACCCATTATATGTACAATACGCTGACTGTAAACCCAGCCTATGCAGGTAGTCGTGATGCCTTGACAGCTACACTGTTGCACAGAAACCAATGGGTAGATTTTCCAGGAGCACCCAAAACACTGTCTGCGACCATTCATTCACCTGTACAAAGAGGAGTGAATTTAGGTTTGTCCATTTACAATGATCAAATTGGTCCAGTCAATACAACATCTATTACAGCAAGTTATGCTTATCGATTTAAATTGACTGAAAAAAGTAAACTTGCTTTAGGTTTAAATGCTGGTTTCAATTCTATACATGTGAATTTCAATGGGTTTGAGTTGAACCAAGCAGGTGACCCCACATTTGCAAATTCACCCACTAGTTTCTTGCCTAATTTTGGTGTTGGCGCATATTATTCAACTGATCGATTTTATGCGGGTGTCTCTGTTCCAAAACTACTTGAAAGTGCTTATATAGTTGACGAACAAGGAGGGACTGAAGAAGCGATTTTGAAAAGACACTATTTCTTTATAAGTGGAGCTATGATTAATTTAAATGAAGATTGGGATATCAAACCAACGACATTAATCAAAGTCACCAATGGCTCACCAATTCAGTGGGATTTAACTGCTGAAATGGTTTATCAAGAAAAGTTCGATTTTGGCGTATTTTACAGAACTGATTTGAATGTAACACAGTTGTTGAAAACAGGAGATGGATTCGGAGCAATAGTAGGAATGAATGTAAATCAGAATATGCACATTGGATATTCCTATGATTTTTCAATAGCAAATCCAACCAGTTATGCCAACAAAGGCAGTCATGAAATTATGTTAAGATATGATCTGGAATTTGTGGATAAATTTAAAATCAGATCTCCTCGTTACTTCTAATGTATAAATAGTTTTAAAAATGAAAAGAATCATAAATACAGTGCTATTACTAGTTATAACTCTAGTAGTGACGAATGCGCAAGTTTCACAAAAAGAATTGAGTGCCAATGCTAAATTTGAAATCTATGATTTTCAAAAAGCTATTGAGTTATATAATAAAGCCAAAGAATTGTCAAACGATGGATTATTAAATTTGGCAAGATCTTATGTGGCAGTCCGGGATTTTGAAAATGCAATTGAAGCCTATCAGAAATTGGAATCAAAACGTATGCTCAAACAAGACGAAAAATTTGAATTGATACAAGCCCTTAAAAGTGTGGGTCAAGACAAACAAGCCTTGGAAAGATCAAGTTTGTATGCCAATGAATTTGGAAACGATCTTAGATCTGCGAGTTTCAATTTGAATAAACCCTATTACAATCAGATCAAAGAGAACGATCCAAATATTAATGTAGCTAATTTAGAGTTCAACAGTGAAGATATGGATTTTGGAACAGCTATGTTCGGAAATGAATTGATTTTTGCATCCACCAGAAAAAAGTGTTTATTCAGAAAACAAAATTACAATTGGAATCACAAACCCTATCTTAATTTGTATACTGTTTCTTCAGATGAAGATAAGACACCAACTAAATATAAAATTGCTGAAAATAAGAAATGGCATGAATCTTCTGTTTCATTCTATGATAATGGAAACAAAATGGCTTTTACGCAAGACAATTATATCGAGAAATCAACTAATGGTGAAGTAAATTTAAATATAATTTTTGCTGAGAAAGTAGAAGGTAAATGGACGAATTTCCAATCTTTTCCTTTGAATAATAAAGAGTATTCAGTAGGTCATCCATCATTGACCAACGACGGTAAAACAATGTATTTTGCATCGAATATGCCAGGAGGAATAGGTGGAACCGATATTTATATCATCAGAAAAGCAGCTAACGGAAGTTGGGGTAAAGCTGAATTGTTAGGCCCTGAAATAAATACGGAAGCAAATGAATTATTTCCTACATGGGTAGAATCTCAACAAACACTTTATTTCGCTTCAAATGGTCACTTCGGACTTGGAGGTTTGGATGTGTTTGAAAGTAAGTTGTTCGCAAATGGTAAATATGAATCAGCTTACAATGTTGGTGCTCCAATCAACAGTAAGGACGATGATTTTGCCTTGGTAGCAAACAGTGAACTTACCAAGGGCTATTTTACTTCAAATAGATCGGAAGGTAAAGGGGACGATGATATTTATTCATTTGTAGATAATAAGCCAGATTATCTAAATACATTAGATTGTGAAATTACTGTGTTGAATAAAGCAGACAATTCACCTATTGCAAAAGCAAATGTGTTGATGAACGAATTGGCAAAGCAATCAGATAAAGCTGGTAAAACCAATTTTGATTTAAAAACAGGTGTATATACATTGAAGGCAAATGCCATGGGGTATGAACCCTCTGAGATTAAAAATATCAATGTGCCTTTGATCAGACGTCATACACCTTCAATTAAAGATACCTTGTATTTGACTATGTCAAAGAAAATCGTACTACGCAATATCTATTATGATTTCGACAAATGGGATATTCTTCCAGAATCTGAAACTGAATTGGATTTAGTTGTTGAGTTCTTGAGTGCAAATCCAAAACTGAATGTCATATTGGGATCTCACACCGACACACGTGGTACGGATAAATACAATTTGAAATTATCTCAATTACGTGCTGAATCGGCGAAGTTGTATTTGGTTGCTAAAGGTATAGATGCAAACAGGATTGAGGCCAAAGGATATGGTGAATCACAACCTGTAGTAAACTGTAAAGAAGATGAATGCACTTCAGCTGAGCATAGACAAAACAGACGTACTGAGATCGAAGTTCAGACATTGGGAAAAAGTCAGGAAGTGAAACAAGAGAAGGGTGATTATTCCAATGGAGCAGAAGATCATGACGAAAGTTATTCTTCGAGCAAATCACACGGATCAATTTATAAGATTAAACTTACAAAATAATCTTATCCAGAGAATTAAAAAAAGCATTCGAGTTAAATACACGAATGCTTTTTTTTAATATTCAACCATACAAACTGGAGAAGGAAGTTGAATTTTAAAGTCAGTGAATTTGAGTTTTCCGGTTTTTTTGTCTCTTTCAAATACACATATATCATTGCTTTTTTGGTGTGCAATAAAGACATATTTATCATCCTTGCTTATTGCGAAATTTCTTGGCCAATTACCTTCGGTACTAATTTCACACAATAATGTTAGTTTGCCATTTTTAGAAATTCGGAAAGAGCTGATTGAATTGTAGGCTTCTCTATTTGTGGCGTACAGATATTTTCCATCATGGGTGATGTGTATGTCAGCAGCGCCAGCTTTTCCTTTGTAATGTTTTATTATTGAAACAGTGTCAATTAAGCTTAATTGGTCATTGTCGTACGAAATAGTGGCAATTTGACCAGATAATTCATAGAGAACATAAATTAACTTTAATTTGGGATTAAAGGCTAAATGTCTAGGTCCACCACCCAATATTGCTTTAATGCTGTCCAAAGGTTCTAAACTGTTTTTATTTTCAGCATCAAATCTAAACATATGAGTATAATCCGTCCCCAGATTATTAGTGAATAAGTAATTTCGGTCAGGAGAATAAATGGATTGGTGAAGATGTGATTTTTCTTGTCTATCTTTTTGAATGCTGCTTCCTTCGAAATTCATATAGTTCAATTCTGATGGAATGGAATGGTTATTGTTTAGTTTGAAATAGACTAAATTACCACTTCTATAATTTGCAATGCTGACAACACCCTTGCATTCATCGATATAACAACTACCTTCACCTTTCATTTTACTCGAATTTAAGAATTTGAATTTTCCTTTTTGAAAGTGATATGCAGCTACTACACTGTTGGATCCGTCTTCAGAGACGGAATACACAAATTGACGATTTGAACTTAATGTGATGAAACTAGGGTTCTCTATTCCCTCAGCAATTGAAATTAAACGACTGGTTTGTTTTTCGGGATTTATTTGAATGCTGTATATTCCCTTACTCTCAGTGTTGCGTGTGTATGTTCCGATAATAAAATTGTAATCCTTAGAAAGGATAGATGTAAAATGGAAAACTATAAGAAATAGAGTAGTATTGAATTTAAGCATAATAGCAGTGTTTATTTCATGCGAATTTATGAAAAAGTAATTGATTGTAAAAAAAAACTGTCCTATCAGAAATATCTGTAGGACAGTTTTTAGCTTTTATAAATCGAAATTAAATCATTTTTTATCTAAATCTACGCACGCTTTGTAGATGTTTTCGACAAGTTCAGGTAGTACAGCTTTTGGAACAGCTGAGAAAGCCAAACGTACTACATTGCCCAACACAATAACTCCAGTTTCGTATTTTTCCAACAAGTGTTTGCGAAGTTCTTCGGCATTCAAACCTTTCAAAGGTTCAACGCACATGAAATATCCTGAGTTGAAAGGAAGTGGCTTGAAATATTCCGCATAGGCAGGTTTAGCCAATTCCACTTTCAATACGTCGTATCTGGCTTTAAGGATGTCGTATTTAGCTTTTTTGGACTCTTCGTATGTAGGTGAAGAGTAAACTTTATGTAGCAATGATTGAGATAAATTGCTGATATTTGAGATGTTACCGCGAACAGCTCCTGCAGTTTTGTTCTCCAAAGCTTCGTATAATTCAGCAGTTCCACCTTTTATAGCATAGCTTATTAGTCCCACACGGAATCCCCATACATAATCTTCTTTGGTAGGTCCATCCAATTTAACTGCCAATACATTTTCTGAAAGATTTGCTAGTTTGGTGAAAATTGATTCGGTGAATACACCTTCTTCATAAACCAAACCAAAGTAAGCATCATCAATTAAAACAACAATTTTTTTGCCTTTGTCTGCCAAGTCTTTGATTACTTTCACAATTGCTTCAATTTCTGAAACCAATGGAGTATAACCTGCAGGATTGTTCGGGAAATTCAAAAGGGTCACAATTTTATTACTTTCGATTGCTCCCATTTGTTTTGCGAAATCTTCTACATTAAAGCCACCATTGGCAAACAATTCAAAGGTTTTAACTTCAGCGCCGTAATTATTCTCGAAAATTAGATTGTAGTTTTCCCAATAGTGATTAGACAATAAAACGGTGTCGCCTTCGTCGGTAAACAAATAACCAGCCATACTGATACCATGAGTTAAGCCATTGGTTGCAACTGGGTTGCTAATCAATGTATCGCCTAATGATGGGTTTTTACGGTAAATCGATTCTTTCCAGATATTTCGGAAATCAGGTTTACCAAAACTTGGAGCATAAGGGAAGATAGTGGATATTGGCATGTTCACCAATGAGTCAAATTCAGGTAAGTGCATGGATGTACCATCATCCTCAACTGCTTCACCTATGGTTGCGTTGATTTTTTTTCCTCTTGCCTGACCAGCTTGTGCTAAAATTCCTAATTTTGGGAAAAAGATGTTTTTTCCTCTTTCCGACAACATTTCATAAACCGAAGGGTTTACCTGTTGAATGATTTGATTTAATCCTGACGCTTGAGCATCCATAATGTATAGTGTTTTAAATTATTCCAATTTCAAATGTAGGCTTTTTGCCTGATTTTTTGGTTGAGAAAGATCAGACTGCAAAATTAATAATTAATTTATTAAGTTGTACTTAATTTCTAGTCTTTTTATCTTTATTTTTGATAAAAGAAATGTACAAATTGGTCTTGTAGGTGTTATGACGAATTTTTGCACATTAAATAATGATTTAGTGACTTGAAGTTTGTGGTATTAAAAGTATTTTTGTGGTAAATTTTCAATAAATGCTAATGCAAAAAAAACACATCCTTATTATTGTCACTGTGTTGACTTTTCAATTTTCAATTTCTCAAGTAAACACAACTAAAAGTGCAAGTGATTATCTATTTTCTCTTCCAATACATGATCGTGATCTTATTTTTAGTACAAGTAAACCGGGTACACCACGTTCTGTTGAGTGGGGTTTGGATTTGGCTTGGTTAAGTGAAGCAAATGTTGCTCGTGGAGTTGCATTCATGGGCAAAGAAAATGTTAGTGTTATCCGTTCCTCTTTTCAACCTACTTATCCTTTGGTTGGAGGTCAGGTTACTAATTCCAGTCAAATCAATGCAATCAATGAGAGAGCACGTATAATCAATTTGCATACCAATCTTGATACTAAAATAGCATTAAACAGTGACCATCCTTCAGTGGATGCGTACTTTGTAGGTAATGCTACCAATTGGTCAGACTTAATAGAATCTACTGCAAAGCTTCATGTGAGTAAAACAGGCAGGAAAATTCAAACTGTTTCGCCCTTTAATGAACCTGATTATTCTGTAACCGGACAAGGAACTATTGACGATTTCAAACGTATTTGTATTGAGCTTCAAAAACGTTCCTATTTTGATTCCATAAGAGTTTCAGGGGGTAATACCCTTAATAATGACCAGGCTTTGTATTGGTACAATTATTTGAAAGACTATTTGGAGGAAGGTAATACACATCAATTGGCTGGTAATTTTGATACATTTGTCACTTTCTTGCAAACTGTAGTCAATGATGGTCGCCATCTTACTCAAGATGAGATGCACAACGTGATGGAAGCAATGGTCGGTGCACATTATGGTATGAACACCGGTATATGGTGGGGAACAGCCGAGCTTGCGCGGGGTGAGTTTTGCCAGACTGCCCGACCTGGTGGAGAGGAACTGGCATATTCAGAACATCGTCCGAATTGGACTGCTGCTTCTGTGTATCGTTCACCCGCAGGTAAAGTTCAAGCTTTTGGGGGTACATCAGAGAGACAGTCAGCAACCACTTCCTATCGTTTTGTATCCAAAGACAGGGATGTCTATTTCGATGGGTACGGACCGCAGCGTGAATATTCAATGACAATGCCTGGAGGGACAGGTTATCAAGTAGGACAAACCAATGCCGAAAGAGTTGTAAACATCACTTGGGGAGATGATATACAGCCTGTAATCGATGGTAAATATGTTTTGGTAAATAGGAAAAGTAAGAAGGTTATTGAAGTGCCATATGGGGCAACCGGTACTGGGGCTAATGTGTGGCAACGTACATATATAGGTGCTGAATACCAACATTGGAATGTAAAACCTGTGGATTCTAGAGTAGGAGGCGATTTTTCGTATTTTACCTTTACTGCTGCTCACAGTGGGAAATCCTTCGATTTGTTGAATTATTCGTTGTCAAATGCAGCAGGTATTATCGTTTGGGATGATGTGAAAAGTGGGAATCAACAATTTTATTTGGATTATATAGAAGATGGTTGGTTTTATATCCGCAGTCGCCACAGTGCAAAATGTCTTGAAGTGGCAAATGGACTGGTTATTGATGGCGCGAAAATTCAGCAATACGATATAGACGGGGACTTAAATCAACAATGGAGATTCATCCCAGTGGGTGCATCCGTTGAGTTTACAGCCCCAGCTGCTCCTGCTGGTTTATCTGCTATTTCTAATGCACAATCCATTTTGTTGAATTGGAATTTGAATGCCGAATCAGATTTGAAAGCCTATACTATCTATAGATCTGATTCTTTAAATGGGAAATATGAAACTATCGCAAGAGATGTTCAAGTGACATCTTTTGTGGATAATAAAATTGAAGCAGGAAAAACTTATTTTTATAAATTACGTGCCTTAGACAAATCATTAAACCGATCAGAATATTCAGATGTGATCTCTGCTTCAGCTTCCGGTGTAAAAGATGTCCTGACTAGATTGGAATTCGAAAAAACATTGAGAGATACAACCATCAACCTAAATCATTCAAGTGCAAGTGGTACAATTGCTTATTCAACCGGTAAGTCTGGAAATTCATCCCTTTCATTGAACGGAATAAATTCCTTTGTGCAACTTTCACCTGTGATTGCCAATCAAGATGAAATCACCGTCTCAACCTGGGTGTACTTGATGGGATTTGCCAATTGGATGCGGATTTTTGATTTTGGTAATGGACCAGATCAAAATATGTATTTGACTCCTCGTTCCAATAATTCTCAATTGCGTTTTGCAATTAAAAATGGCGGAGTTGAACAAAGTCTGAACTCTACAGCATTGTCATTGGTGAAGTGGACACATGTAGCTGTAACACTTGGTAAATCAGGTGCGGCTATGTACGTCAATGGAGTTAAGGTTGATGAATCAGCAGATATAACAATTCGACCAAACGATTTTAAACCTGTATTGAATTACATAGGAAAAAGTCAATATGCAGATCCTTTGTTAAAAGGCTATATTGATGACTTCAGAGTGTATAATTATGCGCTTTCATCCGATGAAGTTGCTCGTCTGGCTGGATCATTGATTGATAATGTTACTCCTGTTAGAATGACAGATTTCCAGTCGGTGCAGATTTTTGATATTCAAGGTCGATTAATTCTAAGTTCGAGTCTAAATGATGGACAGGAATTAAAAGACATCGTCAAGCAACTAAAGGCTGGTGTTTATGTAATTAAAACCATTGGGGCTTTACAGTCAAATATTCAAAAAGTTGTAATCGAATAAAATAAAAAAGAATGAAAAAAATATTGCTATTACTTTTGTTGAGTGTCCAAATTCAGATGAGTGCTGTTTCACCTATCATATCCTATTCATTTGATCAAGGAGCAGCAGTAGACGACGGTGGAAATTACCAAGGCAGTTTCAAAGGTAATTCTAGAGTTATTACCTTGGATGATGGAAATAAAGTGTTGTTTACTGCTTCTGGCTATTTGGACTTAGGAGAAAAAGTGGGAACTGATATTTTCTCGAATTTGAACGGCAACTATACAATTTCAGTAGATTTTTGTGTTCGTTCTGAAAATAACTTGTCCGCATTTTCTTGGTTGTATGCATTTGCAAATGGTACAAATCAATATTTAGGTTTGATTAATACCCCAGGTAATTCAAATTGGTATTATGAAGTCAAACATACATCCACATTGAATACCAAAACCAATACTGGAATTTCTGAAAATACTTGGCATAACATTACTGTTGTACAATATGGTTTGTTGAATATGATATATTTGGATGGCAAACTCAAGTCAACAAGTTCGATGAGTACATTGCCCTATTTGTTTGCAGGAAATTTGAAATCAAACTACTTTGGAAAGTCTCCATTCTCTGGTGATTTGTTAATGAAAAACACTTTTATTGATAATTTCAAAATATATAATTCTGCACTGACATCCACTGAAATAGCAACTGTTTATCAAAATACAAGTACAATTTCGACGACCACAAGTGAATCGCTGGACTCCAAAATTATTTATACCTGGGAGGCAAAAGGGAATCCAGTTGTTACCCATAAATATACAGCCGATCCAGCCGCCTTGGTATATAATGATACACTTTTTATTTTTACAGGTCAAGATGCGGCAGGTGGACAAGCCTATTATAATATTCCAAATTGGTGTGTATTTGCGACCACCGATATGAAAAATTATGTTGAGTTTGCTACACCCCTAAGAGCCAGTGATTTTTCATGGGCAACTCAAAATGCAGCTTGGGCAGGTCAAGTTATAGAGCGCGATGGTAAATTTTACTGGTATACAAGTAGCAATACTACAGGAATAGGCGTTGCGGTTTCCAATAGACCAGAAGGTCCTTACAAAGATGCTTTGGGGCGGGCTTTGTTGACCAACGAAAATAGCCCTGGGATGTGGCACAGCTGGAGGACTATAGACCCTTCGGTGATGATTGATGATGATGGTCAGGCTTGGTTGTATTGGGGGAATGGAGCATGTTGGGTTGCCAAATTGAATAGCGACATGATTTCGATAGATGCAAGCTATGGTGTGAAGATGATTGCAATTAATGGAACTATGGATTTCCCATTCACAGAGGCACCTTGGATTCACAAAAAGGGTGGGAAATATTATCTTTCTTATGCTGCTGGTTTTCCGGAAAGAATAGAATATGCAATCTCGGACAAAGCTGAAGGACCGTATCAATACAAAGGTATATTAAATGAAATTGCAGGAAACAGCAATACAAATCATCAGGCGATATTGGAATACAAGGGACAATGGTATTTTGTGTATCACAATGGAGGAATTCAAACAGATGGTGGCAGTTTTAGCAGAAGTCTGTGTATAGATAAACTGGAATATGATGAGAATGGTGATTATAAGCCAATTATAATGACTACCAAAGGAGTTGATGCTTTGATTTCATCTGACTTACAGACTATAAAGAATATTTCTGTGAATTCCAAGATTAAACTTGATAGACGAAATGAACAGATTATTCTTAATGATGTGGTTCATTATCAGGTTTTTGATTCAATAGGGAGAAAACTTTTAGAAGGTAAATCTAAAATCATACAATTGAATACCCTCTATAAAGGAGTTTTTATTCTAAAAGAAGGTGATAACACCTATAAATTCAATAAATAAAAAGATAATTTACGGTATATGAAGATTAAGTTGTTTAAGTTAACATTTCTATTTTTTGTGGCTAGTGTAGCCACAGTTACTGCTCAAACTTTTAAGACCTTCAGTTCAGTTGAGGGCAAAGTTTGGCAGAGTTCGCAAACCAAATTGCAAGTTAAACCATTGCAAAATCCATTAATACAAGTAAACAAGGAAAGTGTTGGAACAACCTTCAAAGCATGGGGTACCTGTTTCAATGAATTGGGTTGGGATGCATTGAATTATTTACCCGGCACTGCTAAAGAAGAAATTCTTTCTAAACTTTTTGGTAAAGGAAATGATCTTGGATTCACCATTGGACGTATTCCAATGAATGCCAGTGATTATGCCCGTGATTGGTATAGTTGCAACGAAATACCCGGAGATTTCCAATTGGTAAATTTCTCTATTGCCCGTGATAAACAAGTATTGATTCCTTATATAAAATCAGCACAATTTCAAAACCCAGACCTAAAATTCTGGATTTCTCCATGGAGTCCGCCTAGTTGGATGAAAGTGAATCACTATTATTCCTGTCGTAGTGATAGATTCAATAAAATGTTGCCAGCTTCGGATATTATGCTTTATGAAGGTAATGCCATTAAAGACAATGGAGTGTTTCCACAAACACTTGCTGCAAATGATTATTTTATTCAAGATCCCAGATATTTGAAAGCCTATGCGAATTATTTTGTGAAATTTATTGACGCATACAAAGAGCAAGGAATTCCTATCAATATGGTGATGTATCAGAATGAAGCATATAGTTATACACCTTACCCTGGTTGTGCATGGACTGCCGAAGGGACGATTCGATTCAATTCTGAATATTTAGGGCCAGCATTGAAAAGCAGCTATCCTGAGGTAGAGTTGGTTTTGGGCACAATCAATACCAACCGCTTTGATTATATCGACCAAATATTATCCGATTCATCCTTGAGGTCAAGTATCACAGGGGTTGGTTTCCAGTGGGAAGGAGGACAGATATTGCCTAAAATTAGGGCTAAATATCCTGAATTAAGAATGATTCAGACTGAAAGTGAATGTGGTTGGGGCAGTTTTGATTGGAAGGGAGCAGAACATACCTTTAGTTTGATCAACCATTATTTAGGAAATGGAACTGAAGAATATACATTTTGGAATGCAATTCTGTCTGACGATGGAGTAAGTACCTGGGGTTGGAAGCAGAATGCTTTGATACGAGTAGACTCATCCAAGGGAACAGCAGTGTATACTCCAGAATATTATGCTGTGAAACATTACAGTCATTTTGTGAGACCCGGTTCCAAAATTATTGCATATATTCCATCAGCTAATGAAAAGACTCCAGTTCTGATTGCTAAAACTGCAGAAAACAAATTGATAGTAGTTGCAGCTAACTTGAATGATAATCAGAAAGCAATAACGATAGCAATTTTAGGAAAATTCTTAAATCTTACTTTGGATCCACACTCCTTTGTGACAGCGGTTCAGTAAGCAAAAAGCTTCAAGCAGCAAGCCCCAAGCTTCAAGCCTCAAGCCTCAGGCCAATCCAAAAGCTTGAAGCCTGAAGCCTGCTGCCTGTAGCTGTTTTTTCATGATGCCTCACCCCAAAAGTTTATCTTTAATTTTGTCTTCGAATGCAGATAGTGCAGCTTTTGCCCCTTCACCCATCGCAATTACAATTTGCTTGAATGGAACAGTGGTCACATCACCAGCCGCATAAATGCCAGGTATGTTCGTGCGGCAATGCGCATCAATAACTATTTCGCCGAAGCGCGAGGTCTCAATGTGACTGCTGAATTCCTGACTGTTGGGCTTTAAACCAATCTGTACAAAAACTCCATCAATATCCAATTGGTGCTCAACCTCAGTAGACCTGTTTTTGTATGTAAGGCCATTTACTTTAGTGCCATCTCCATTTACAGACAGAGTTTGCATATTAGTCATTATTTGGATATTGCTTATGCCTTTAATTTTGTCTTGTAAGACTTGATCTCCTTTCAATTCTGGTAAGAATTCAAGGACAGTTACATTCGAGGCAATAGCAGATAAATCGATTGCTGCTTCCAATCCCGAGTTGCCACCACCTACTACTGCAACCTTCTTATCTTTGTAGAAGGGACCATCACAGTGTGCGCAAAAAGCAACTCCTGAACCTATATGCTCGGTTTCACCAGGTACATTTAATCTTCTCCAACTCGCGCCGGTAGCAATAATAAGGGCAGGGGCTACCAATGTTTCATTAAAGGAAGTGTGTATGTGTTTCATGCCATCAAATAGTTCCATCGAAGTGACTTTTCTGTTTTCTAGTACATCAACAGGATATTCACCTAAATGTACTTTGAGATTACCGGCTAGTTTAGTACCTGTAGTGCTCGGTATTGAAATTAAATTTTCGATTCCAACAGTCTCAGAAACTTGTCCTCCAATATGGTCTGCTGCAATCGCAACATTCATACCTTTGCGGGCAAGGTAGATAGCTGCAGAAACACCTGCTGGACCTCCCCCGACAACCACTGCATCATAGTTTTTGATGATTTTCTCAGTAGTAGTTTCAATTCCAACTTTTTCCTCCAATTTTGCAAGTAATTCACCTAAAGATGATCTACCCACGTGAAATAATTCGTCATTCAGGTAAACTGATGGTACAGCTTGTATGTTTAGTTTTTCTACTACTTCTTTGTTGATTCCGCCATCAATGATTTCATGCTCGATGGATGGGTTTAAGAAGGCGAAGATATTGATTGCTTGAACAACATCCGGACAGTTGGTACAAGTTAAAGAAATATAACTTTTGATTTTAATATCTCCTTTAAGTGCTTTTATTTTAGCAGTTACAGCCTCGTCGGGCATGTTTTTGCCTAAACCATCCAGATTTAAAATAGCCATCAACAAGCTTGTAAATTCATGACCATTAGGCACTGCTCTGAAAACAACGGAAGATTTCACATTGTCCTTAGAGATTGTAAATGACAAATCTGAGGAATCAGTGATTGAAATGGATAATTTATCGGAACAACTGGCAACATCTGTAAGCAAGGCAAGCATTTCATTGTAAGCAGTATGATTGGGATTACCTTGAATGTTGAATTCGTAGTTTGATTTTAAACTTCCGAATATTGAGATCAATTGATCTTTTAGTAATTGGTCTAGCATAGTCTTGTTTTTTTAAGTATCAAATGTGTATGAAATCAATTGTGTTTTATAAAATAGGGAGATGAAAATCATCTCCCTAAAATATTTATAATTCGATATGAATTAGATTTTACCTACTAGGTCGATGCTTGGTTTAAGAGTTTCAGCTCCTTCTTTCCATTTTGCAGGACAAACTTCACCATCATGAGATGCAACGAATTGTAGTGCTTTTAGACGACGTAGTAATTCTTCAGCGTTACGACCGATGTTTCCAGCAACAACTTCTAAAGCTACGATTTGACCTTCTGGATTTACGATGAAAGTTCCACGATCTGCCAAACCAACTGCTTCGATCATCACATCAAAACCTCTTGACAAAACACCTGTTGGATCTGCCAACATAGGATATTTGATTTTTTTGATAGTTGCTGAAGCATCATGCCATGCTTTGTGTACAAAGTGAGTGTCTGTAGATACTGCATATATCTCGCAACCAGCTGCTTGGAAATCACTGTACAAATTAGCCAAATCTTCCAATTCTGTTGGACATACAAAAGTAAAGTCCGCAGGATAGAAGAAGAATACTGACCATTTACCTAAAACATCTGATTTGCTTACTTCTTTAAATCCGTCGTTTACGTAAGCTTGAACTTTGAAATCTACGATTTCTTTTCCAATTTGTGACATAGTTGTTAATTTTAAAATTTATAAATATTGTTATTTTGACATAAATTCAATTTGATGATGCAAATATACAATCTGCTGTACCATCTATGCAAACAGAATGTGTCGATATGTATATTTATAAAATTAATATTGAGAGGAAAGAATATAGATTTTTTCTGAGATTAATTAAATTAATCCCAAAATTAAAGATTTAAGTTGCTCTCGGCTATGAACTCCAGCTTGGCTGTGACGAATCTGACCGGATTTAAATATCATCAAGGTAGGTACAGAACGGATATTGTATTTTAATGCCACTTGTTGATTAGCATCCACATCGATTTTGATGATGCGGATTTTTTCTCCGAATTCGTCTGCAATTTGCTTTAGAATAGGTGACTGTGTTTTACAAGGTCCACACCATATCGCATGAAAATCAACTATTACAGGCCTATTGTCATTAATCAATGTTTCAAATGTTCCTTTCATTTTATAAAATGCTTGTTAATTCGAACTTGAATTTGCTCCCTTAGGTCCAGGACCTTTATTCGTGCTTGACTTTCTGTTACGATGAAAACTACCTTTCTTTTTCTTGAATTTGGTATGTCGGTGTGAATGTGACTGAGGATCATATTCGGGAGCTTCGCCAAGATCCACTGGAATTATCAGTTTCTCAATTTCCTTCTCAAGGAATTTTTCTATTTTCCAAAACCTAAATTGATCTTCCTCGGATACAAAGGTGATGGAACTTCCCTTAGCGCTTGCCCTGGCAGTTCTTCCAATGCGATGCACATAATCTTCTACATCGTGAGGTACATCATAATTCACGACCAAAGCAATGTCTTCAATATCAATTCCTCTGGATAAAATATCGGTTGCGACAAGAATCCCAATCCTGTTGTGTTTAAACTCATGCAATACATGATTGCGTTGGGCCTGATCCAAATCGGAGTGCATCTCTGCGGCTGAAAGTCCGATTTGTCTGAATACCTTTGTGAGTTCTTTTACTTTTAGTTTGGAACTGGAAAATATGATTACTTTTTTAACATCCTTGCCTTTGAATAGTGCCTTTATTAATCCAGTTTTTTGTGCTTCGTAACAAACGAATGCTTTCTGTTCAATTGCTTCAGGAGGTCTGGAAACTGCAATTTGTATTTCTGAAGGATTGTTTAATATTTGTTTTGCCAATATTTTGATTTTCGGAGGCATGGTTGCAGAAAACAATATAGTTTGCCTGTTGGCAGGTAATCGTTTAACAACCGACATTATATCATCAAAGAATCCCATGTCCAGCATTCTATCTGCTTCATCCAAAATGAAATATTTAACCCCTGAGAAATCAATGTTATACAGATTAATGTGTGAAAGGAGTCTACCAGGTGTCGCAATTACTACATCAGCACCTTGAGACAGTCCTTTCTTTTGTGTGTCCCATGCTTGACCATCGTTTCCTCCATACACTGCCACAGAAGAAAAGGAGGTAAAGTAAGAGAATCCTTCCATTTGTTGGTCAATTTGTTGTGCCAGCTCTCTGGTCGGAGCCATGATAATTGCATTGATTTTATTTGGTTCATGGAATTCCGACTGAAGATTATGCAGTAAAGGTAGAATAAATGCAGCGGTTTTACCAGTACCTGTTTGAGCGCAAGCTATAATGTCTTTTTTCTCCAGGATAAGAGGTATAGTTTGTTCTTGTACAGGAGTAGCATTTTTGAAATTCATGGCATTAAGGCCATCCATAACTTCATTACATAAATTTAATTCGTCGAAATTCATAAACTGTTTGTTAAAGGTCGAAAATATTTTCAACAGTATAAGGGCCACCATCATATACGCTGTACAGGGCCATTGAGGTTCTTAGATTTTTATCTCTTTTGTTCATTAAAATCATTTCACTTTGGCTAAGAATGATTTGAATTGATTTTAAGTTTTCTTCTATTCTGTGTGGTTTAACCGATTTTGGTATTACGGCTGTACCTCTTTGAATGCCCCAAGCTAAAATAATTTGAGCCGGACTTGAGTTGTGAGACTTTGCGATTTCAGTAATTACAACATCATCAATCAAGCTGTTTTCAGTATTCATCAATTTTGATGAACCTAAAGGACAATAAGCTGTAAGCAGGATCTTATTAGCTTTACAAAATGCCAGCATTTCATTCTGTTGAAAGTATGGATGTATTTCTACTTGATTTAATTCAGGGTACAAACCAGAATGCTCAAAAAGTGAATTCATCTTGGGAATGCTGAAGTTTGATGTGCCAATATGCCTGGTTAAACCAAGTTTCTTGAGGCGAATCATTTCGTTCCAAGTTTTCTCCAATGGGATTTCAGAAATACAAATCATGTCGGAAGCTTGCTCCGGAAATAATTTGTCTTTCTTCTGAGCTATTGGCCAATGTATTAAATAAAGATCAAGATAATCCAATTGTAGATCAGCTAAGGTTTTCTGAATTGCAGGTAATACATCTTCTGGGAAGTGACTGTGATTCCAAAGCTTTGAAGTGATGAAAAGTTCATCACGGGTTACAATATTATTATTGAAACAAAATTGAAGGGCATTTCCAATTTCAACTTCGTTGCCATATACAAAAGCACAATCAATGTGTTTGTAGCCAGTTTTTAAAGCGTGAACTACAGCATCATAAACTTCGTTTGGATTAGCTCTCCATGTGCCAAGTCCGATTGAAGGGAATATATCACCGTTTGTAAAATTCATAAAGTATAAAAAAGGGACACATTAGTGCGTCCCAATATTTTTTATCTAATGATAGTTTGTGCCCTATCAGGACCAACAGAAACTATTTTGATTGGTACCTCCAATTCTTTTTCAAGGAAGCTAAGGTATTCGTTAAATGCTTTAGGAAATTCACTTTCACTTTGCATTTTGGTCATATCAATTTGCCATCCGTTTAAAGTTTCATATACTGGATCAATTTTTTCCTCTATTGAATAAGGGAAGTCTCTTGTAGTTTCTCCATTGATATTGTAGGCAGTACAAGCATTGATTACTTCAAATGTGTCCATTACATCGCTTTTCATCATGATCAATTGCGTAACTCCGTTAACCATGATTGCATAGCGAAGTGCAACCAGGTCGATCCATCCGCAACGACGAGGACGGCCGGTGACAGATCCAAACTCATTACCAAATTTGCGCATCTGATCACCCACTTCATTTTCCAGTTCAGTAGGGAATGGACCACTACCTACACGGGTGCAATATGCTTTGAATATACCATATACTTCACCAATTTTACCTGGAGCGATTCCAAGTCCTGTACATGCACCTGCACATATAGTGTTGGATGATGTAACAAATGGGTAAGAACCGAAGTCAATATCAAGCATTGTTCCTTGAGCTCCTTCTGCAAGAACACGTTTTTCAGATTTAATAGCATGATTGATCACATGTTCACTATCAATTAATTCAAAAGATTTGATTGTGTCAATTCCAGCAAACCATTCTTTCTCTAGACTTTCCAAGTCATATGTCAATTCGTATCTAGCAAGAATATCTAGATGACGTTGAATTGCATTTTTATATTTTTCTTCAAAATTTAATAGGATGTCGCCAACACGAAGACCATTACGGCTTATTTTGTCAGTATAGGTTGGACCGATTCCTTTACCGGTTGTTCCGATTTTACCACTGCCTTTAGCTTGTTCGTAAGCTTGATCAAGTAGACGGTGTGTGGGAAGGATAAGGTGCGCTTTTTTAGAGATTTTCAATCTTTCAGTTAATGGGTGACCTGATACAGCTAGGGCATCGACTTCGGCCTTGAATAATGCCGGGTCAAGAACTACACCGTTACCGATGATATTGATTTTGTCTCCCTGAAAAATTCCTGAAGGAATTGAACGCAAAACAAATTTTTGTCCTTCAAACTCAAGAGTGTGGCCGGCATTGGGACCACCTTGAAATCTTGTAACTAAATCATAGTTAGGGGTTAGTACGTCTACGACTTTACCCTTACCTTCATCGCCCCATTGGAGGCCTAATAACACATCTACTTTCATTGTTGTTGACCGACCAAAGCCGGTGAAAAATTGATTTATTTTTTTTGTTTGCATTTGCTGCAGTACCCATAGATATACAAACTGTAATGAGTAGGGGTGAATGTAGCAAACTCTTTTGCCTGAATGGCAGTTCTGATTTTTTTATCGGTAAATTCTTTTACTTTTCCACACTCACTGCATACCAAATGGTGATGCACGGAGGCGCCTAGTGCTTTTTCGAACTTAGCTGATTGGTTGTCGAATTGGTGTTTGATGACCAAACCAACGTCATATAATAGTTCAAGAGTGTTGTATACAGTGGCAAGGCTGACTCTATATTCATCTTGCATTAATTCGAAAAGTTCTTCTGCGTCAAAGTGCCCCTCAATTGCATATATTTTATCTAATATAGCATATCTTTCAGGGGTTTTACGGTGTTTGTTTTTGATGAGGTATTCCGTAAAAATATTTTTGACTATTTGGGTGCTATTTTCTTCTTTCATTTCTAAATCAAAGACAGACAAAGATAGTCAAAAAAAAGTAATTTTCAGATGGAATAATTCAAAAAAATGATTTCTTGATCAATTATATCTCTCGTAAAATGAAGACTTTTGTCGTCATTGCTAGAAAGTATGTTATTTATTCTCAGTCTAATTTCTTTCGCTGTTTCTTGAGAAATACGGCAAAATCGACTTAAGGCTGTTGCAGCAGACTTGTAGATGTGAAAATTTTCGGTTGGAAGTTGTTCGAAAATTTTATTAGTCACTCTATTTATATTCTCGGAAGAGATATTGTTGTAAATTCGACTCAAACACAATAAACCGCAAACGATTACGAATTCGTTCTCTGAAGAAAGACATTTCATTGCAATGTCAATTGCGTTCTCAGATTTTGAGAATAGCAACATTGCTGTTTGTTCTGCAATATCAATATTGGTAATGCCCTTGATGAAGTACTCCGCTTCTTTGATGTCGAATTTATGTTGTGGGAAAAGTAAAAGTGCCACTATCATAGTTTCTCTACCGCCAAGCAGCCATAATCTACGAGAAAGATCTGCATTGGCATTAAAATAACCTGCTATTTCTTTTATTCTAGGGATTGTTACGCCAAGATTTGACTTGTAGTTGATTCCATTTTCAGACATTGAATCAGCAGTGACGCCATTCATAGATAAACGAATGTATTTTTTTACTTGTTTGATTTGTTCGTCTAATTCTTGATTTGTAAATAGAAGATTCATCGGATTTAAATAAAAAGTGAAACTTAGGCAAAAGTAGTTAATAAAATCTGGATAAACTATTGCATAGTCTGAAAAGGAGTGTTATCTTTGCACCCGATTAAAATGGTGGTTATAGCTCAGTTGGTTAGAGCGTCGGATTGTGGTTCCGAAGGTCGCGGGTTCGAGCCCCGTTTTCCACCCACTCAAAGCTGTCTTCGGACAGCTTTTTTTGCT
>CAZZPZ010000015.1:21039-24256 GCA_964655615.1 uncultured Paludibacter sp.
GCCTGAAGCTTGTTGCTGTATTTGCTTGCAGCCTGCAGCAATAAGGATTTAGCTAAATCATTGCCAACTATTTCAAATAAATATTGTATTTTTGTAGTCCAAAACAAATAAAATCAATTAAATAACAGAAATGAAGGTTCTAAAATTTGGTGGAACATCCGTAGGTTCTGCTGCCCGCATGAAAGAAGTTGCAAAATTAATTTGCGATGGAGATCAGAAAATTGTTGTATTATCTGCAATGTCAGGCACGACAAACAGCCTTGTAGAGATTTCGGACTATTACCACAAAAGTAATAGCTCAGGTGCAATGGAAAAGATCAATGCTTTGCAATTGAAGTATGATCAAGTAATCGATGAATTGTACACGACGGTAGACTTCAAGAAGCAGGCTAAGGACATCATGAAGACCTATTTTGAATATCTTCGTTCTTTTTCAAAATCGGTGTTTACTATTTTTGAAGAAAAGGCTATTTTGGCGCAAGGAGAATTGTTGTCAACCAACTTGTTTCAATTGCACTTGCAGGAGATCGGCCAAAGTAGTGTATTGTTGCCAGCATTGGAATACATGCGCATCGATAAAAATTCTGAGCCAGATACTGCTTATATTGCTGATAATTTAGCAAAACAATTGGATCAAAATCCAGGTTTTACTTACTATATAACTCAAGGATATATTTGTCGTAATTTTTACGGTGAAATAGATAATCTTCAAAGAGGAGGTAGCGATTATACTGCTTCGTTGATTGGTGCAGCCGTTAGTGCTGAAGAAATTCAGATTTGGACTGACATAGATGGAATGCATAACAATGATCCTCGCTTTGTTGATGGCACTAAACCAGTACCCTATTTGAACTTTGAAGAAGCTGCTGAGTTGGCTTATTTTGGAGCAAAAATTTTGCATCCTACCTGTATTCTTCCTGCAAAATTGAATAATATTCCTGTGCGCTTGTTGAATACAATGGAACCTAAAGCTTTTGGGACCTTGATTTCATTGCAAAGCAATGCTGGAGCAATCCAAGCAGTCGCTGCCAAAGATGGCATCACTGCAATCAAAATCAAATCTGGTCGTATGTTGTTGGCCTATGGGTTTTTAAGAAAAGTTTTTGAAATTTTTGAATCTTATCAAACTCCAATTGATATGGTAACTACTTCTGAAGTTGGTGTATCGGTGACTATAGATAAAACCAAGCATCTGGATGAAATAGTTGCCAACCTTAAGAAATTAGGAACAGTAACTGTGGATTCTGATATGGTAATTATATGTGTTGTAGGTGATTTACAACCTGAAAATGTAGGTTATCAATCAAAAGCTGTTAGTGCTTTGCGTGATATACCAGTACGCATGATTTCTTATGGAGGTAGTGCTTATAATGTTTCATTTCTAATCAAAGCAGAAGATAAAAAAGCTGCTTTGAAAGCATTAAGTGCTGATTTATTTAATTAATATATGATAAAAGGAAAATATCCAATAGATAAATTTAAAAGTATTGAAACTCCGTTCTATTATTATGATCTGGATGTGTTGAGAAATACTTTGAATGAAATTAATAAACAAACTGCAGGTTATCCTTTTGATGTTCATTATGCATTGAAAGCGAATGTGAATCCTCAAGTTTTAAAAACAATCAAGGAAGCTGGTTTAGGTGCTGATTGTGTGAGTGGAGGAGAAGTGCAAGCTGCTTTGAGTGCTGGTATTTCACCATCTAAGGTGGTTTTTGCTGGTGTAGGAAAGGCGGATTGGGAGATCAATTTGGGACTTGACAATAATATCTTCTGTTTCAACGTAGAGTCTATAGCTGAATTGGAAGTGATAGATGAACTTGCTGGATTGAAAAATAAAATTGCTCGTGTTGCTCTGAGAATCAATCCAAATGTAAGTGCTAACACCCATCACTATATTACAACAGGTCTTAATGAAAATAAATTCGGCATCAATCTGTCTGAAATGGATAAAGTGACTGAAATTGTAAAAGCACTACCTAATGTAGAATTGATAGGTTTGCATTTTCATATTGGCTCACAGATTACTGATTTGACACCATTCCATGATTTGTGCGTAAAAATCAATGAATTGCAAGATCATTTTGAAGCACACGGATTCAAATTGGAAAATGTAAATGTTGGAGGAGGTTTGGGTATCAATTATGAACATCCAAATCATTTTCCTATTCCAGAATTTGAAGCATATTTCAAATCCTTCAAAGATCATTTGAATTTACGTCCCGGACAAAGGTTGCATTTTGAACTAGGTCGCTCAGTGGTTGCTCAATGTGGCACATTGGTATCCAAAGTTTTGTATGTGAAGGAAGGAACAGCAAAGAAATTTGCAATATTGGATGCAGGTTTCACCGAATTGATCCGTCCAGCTTTGTACCAAGCTTATCATAGAATAGAGAATATCAGTTCTGAAGGAGCAGAGCAGGATTACGATGTAGTAGGACCAATTTGTGAATCTTCTGATGTGTTTGCTAAAGATTATTCTATGAATCAAACCAAACGCGGTGATCTAATTGCATTGCGTTCTGCAGGTGCTTATGGTGAGATTATGGCATCTCAATACAATTTGAGGAAGCTTCCTAAATCCTACACATCTGATGAATTGAAATAATCATTTGTACATAATAAAGAAAATCCCAAATGTCAATAAACATTTGGGATTTTTGCTTTTAAAGAGACTTGTCTGGTTTTACTGTTTTTAGAAAAAATACAATGACAGAAGTTCCAATTAAACCAGATCCAGCTACTATCCATCGTATAAGTGTTGATTCAAGAAAGAATATGCACGATATGCCAATCATTATCCACATCATCAGGATAGCTGTTCTCTTGGATCTTAAGGTCATGCCCTTGTTTTTATCAAAGTTCTCGATGTATTTCCCTAGATGTTTGTTTGCTAAAAGCTTGGCATGCAATTTACTTGACCCTTTCAAATAAAGCCAGGCAGTCAATAATACGAAAGGTGTAGTAGGTAATCCAGGAACAACAATTCCAATTATTCCAACAATTAAGGAGATAGTACCTAAAACTATATATATTACTTTAATAAATTTCATTTTCTAACGATAGGGAGGTGGCAATTTGTCTGATACAAGACACTATAACGATTTGTTTGCGGAATTGTTCAATTAGCTTAAAAGCTTCAAGCTTCAAGCCTCAAGCCTCAAGCCTTGAATTTTGTATTGGCCTGTAGCCTGCTGCCTGAAGCTGTATTTGCCTG
>CAZZPZ010000015.1:24356-43049 GCA_964655615.1 uncultured Paludibacter sp.
AAGCCTTGAATTTTGTATTGGCCTGTAGCCTGCTGCCTGAAGCTGTATTTGCCTGAGGCCTGAAGCTGTATTTGCCTGCTGCCTGAAGCTGTATTTGCCTGCTGCTTGAAGCTTGGTGCTTGTAGCAAAAAAAAGCTTCCCGAAGGAAGCTTTTTTTAGTCATTGAATTTTGCAGAAAGGTATTCCCGATTCAATCGAGCGATGTGTGAAATTGAAATTGCTTTAGGGCATTCAGCTTCACAAGCACCGGTGTTTGTACAGTTGCCGAAACCAAGCTCGTCCATTTTATGAACCATGTTCTTGGCTCTAGAGGCAGCTTCAACACGACCTTGAGGAAGAAGTGCCAATTGGCTTACCTTTGCAGCGACGAACAGCATGGCAGAGCCATTTTTACAAGCTGCGGCACATGCACCACATCCAATACAAGAAGCAGCATCCATAGCTTCATCAGCATCTGGTTTTGGAATTGGAATTGCATTACCGTCAGGAACACCACCAGTGTTGACAGACACATAGCCACCTGCTTGAATTATTTTGTCGTAAGCGCTTCGATCAACCATCAAATCCTTGATGACAGGAAATGCTGCAGAGCGCCATGGTTCTATGGTAATGATTTCACCATCTTTAAATCTACGCATATGCAACTGGCAAGTAGTAGTTTCAGGATCAAGGCCATGGGGATGACCGTTTATATACAAACTGCACATCCCGCAGATACCCTCACGACAATCGTGATCAAATGCTATCGTTTCTTTTCTCTCTGAGACAAGTTTCTCATTCAATACATCCAACATCTCAAGAAAAGAGCTGTCAGTAGAGACATTATCCATTTTGTAGGTTTCAAATTTGCCCGCAGCTTTAGCTGAGGCTTGACGCCAAACTTTAAGCGTTATATTTATACTTTTTTCCATTTTGTCGATTTGATTAGAGATTAGGATTTGTAATTACGTTGTTGACGTTTCACGAATTCATATTCTAGTGGCTCTTTTAGTAAAATAGGGTCTTCATTGTCACCATTGAATTTCCAGCAAGAAGCAAATGAGAATTCTTCGTCGTTTCGAAGTGCTTCACCTTCTTCTGTTTGGTATTCTTCACGGAAATGACCACCACAAGATTCTTCTCTCATCAAAGCATCACGAGCCATCAAATTGCCAATTTCTATAAAGTCAGCTACGCGAAGTGCTTTTTCCAATTCAGGATTCAAATCTTCAGCTTTTCCTGGTACATATACATTGGTCCAGAATTCATTACGGATTTCTTTGATTCTTTGAATTGCATGTTCTAAACCTTCTTTGTTTCTACCCATACCCACAAAATCCCACATAACTAGTCCTAGTTCTCTGTGCAATGAGTCAACAGAACGATTGCCTTGGATAGACATTATTTTCTGGATTTTTTCATTGATAGATTGTTCTGCTTCAGCAAATTCAGGAAGATCTGTAGAGAATTTAGGAACCTGGATTTGATCTGCTAAATAGTTTTGGATAGTATATGGTAAAATGAAATACCCATCAGCCAACCCTTGCATTAATGCAGAAGCTCCAAGACGGTTTGCTCCGTGATCTGAGAAATTAGCTTCACCTATACAAAATAATCCAGGTATTGATGTTTGTAATTCATAATCAACCCAAACGCCACCCATGGTGTAGTGAATTGCTGGATAAATCATCATTGGCGTTTTGTATGGATTATCATCAACAATTTTGTCATACATTTGGAAGAGGTTTCCATAACGGGCACGGATTACATTCTCACCAAGTCGATCAATAGCTGACGCAAAATCAAGGTATACTGCAAGGCCTGTATTACCTACTCCATAACCGGCATCACAACGTTCTTTGGCTGCTCGAGATGCAACGTCACGAGGAACAAGGTTTCCGAATGCAGGATATCTTCTTTCCAAATAATAATCTCTGTCTTCTTCTTTCAAGTCTGTAGGTTTCAATTTGCCTGCGCGTATTGCTTCAGCATCCTCCTTGCGTTTAGGTACCCATATACGACCATCGTTACGAAGTGATTCTGACATAAGAGTCAGTTTTGATTGATATTCACCATGTACAGGAATGCAAGTAGGGTGAATCTGAGCATAGGAAGGATTGGAGAAATAAGCTCCTTTCTTGTATATTTGAATAGCTGCTGAGCCATTAGAACCCATTGCATTTGTTGATAAGAAGAAAGTGTTTCCATATCCACCTGATGCAACTACTACGGCGTGAGCTGAAAATCTTTCTATTTTACCAGAGATTAAATTGCGTGCAATAATACCACGGGCACGACCATCTATCATAACCAAGTCAAGCATTTCATGACGAGCATATAATTTTACCTGACCTTTACCAACCTGGCGGCTTAGTGCTGAATATGCTCCTAGTAGTAATTGTTGTCCAGTCTGACCTTTTGCATAAAATGTACGGGAAACTTGAGCACCACCAAATGAGCGGTTGTCTAAAAGGCCACCGTATTCACGGGCGAATGGAACGCCTTGTGCAACGCATTGGTCAATAATGTTACCTGATACTTCTGCTAGACGGTGTACGTTGGCTTCGCGAGCACGATAGTCGCCTCCCTTGATAGTATCATAAAAAAGACGATAAACAGAGTCGCCATCGTTTTGATAGTTTTTCGAAGCATTTATACCCCCCTGTGCAGCAATTGAATGCGCACGGCGAGGTGAATCTTGAATACAGAAGTTTTTAACGTTGAAACCTAGTTCTGCCAATGAGGCTGCTGCTGAGGCGCCAGCTAGGCCGGTTCCGACTACTATAATATCCAAACGACGTTTGTTGGCGGGATTAACCAACTTTTGGGTCGCTTTGTATTTAGACCATTTTTCAGCTAATGGACCTTCAGGTATCTTTGCTGTGACGATTTGGTCAGCTATTTCAGTGTTTTCTTGTTTTCTGGACATAATATACTATTTTTCCTTATTTACGAATTGATTATTTGATTTATCCTTTGGCAATTAGATAGTAAAGTGGAACTGCCATGAACAATAGGATGATGATAGTAGAAACCACGTTTGCAATGTTCTTTACACGTGGTAACCAGATTTTATTGTTAAGACCTAAGGATTGCAGTGAACTCCATACACCATGTGTAAGGTGATACCAAAGTGCACCTAGCCAAACAATATATAAAACAGAAATTAAAGGTTGGTTGAACCAATATTCAACCCAGAACGAACCTTTGGCAGCTAAATCAGCTGGATTGTAAGTGATACCTTCGTGAGTAAATGGCTCTAAATGTGCTCCACTCATATGCATCAATTCTACAAGTTGCATTTTACTCCAGAATTGGTACAAGTGAAGGATTAAAAAGCCCAGGATTACTACACCTAATGCTAGCATGTTTTGAGATGCCCAACTTACACCTTCTTGTCGAGCATTCACAGCGTAAGCTTGAGCACCACGAGCACGTCTGTTTTGAAACGATAAGTACAATGCATAAAGTATATGCACTATAAAGCCAATACCAAGGCCCATAGTTGCAATCAATGCATACCAATTTGCGCCCAAAAATGCACTGATTGCATCGTAAGCATCCGCATTTATTACTACTACAAAATTCATAATACTGTGAAACAGTAAGAATAGAACGAGCATTACTCCCGAAATACTCATAATGAACTTTCTCCCAATAGAGGAATCAATTAACCACATAAGTTTACTTTTAAGATTATTTTTTTAGTTGTTTTTGGATTTTTACTTCGGTTTTTTTGACCAGATGACAAAAATACAATTTAGAATTCAAAAATACAAGCCGTAAATTGACTGAATGGTGTAATAATCAATAAGATATGAATTCAATTGTAGAGTTCTTGATTTTTGTGCAAAAATAACACTAAAACTTCAAATAAAGAAAAATTTCCTTATTTTAGAAGATTGCTAAATAAGGAAATTTATTCTGTTAGTTATGGTGTTCTATATCAAACTTATAGAATAGTTAGTAAAAACCTTCTGCTGATTGATTAAAAATTTTTGACCCAAAAGTAGAACTCATTATTCCACAATTTCAGCCATAAGCGTGGCAGAACTGGCAGAAATAACTTTTATTTTCACGAATTCTCCAATATGTCTGCCTTCTCGTGGAAATACTGCTACTTTGTTTTGCGAAGTGCGACCAAACATTTGCTCTTTTGAGCGTTTTGAATAGCCTTCAACCAAAACTTCGAATGTTTTGCCTACATCATTTTTATTACTGGCAAGAGAAAGCTCATTTTGAACAGCTATGATTTGGTTTAGTCTCTCGATTTTCACTTCTTCTGGAACATTGTCTTCGTGCCGTTTAGCGGCAACAGTTCCAGGGCGTTCAGAGTATTTGAACATGAAAGCTTGATCAAATTTGGCCTGGCGCATCAAATCCAAGGTATCTTGATGGTCTTCTTCAGTTTCATCGCTGTATCCGCAAAACACATCAGTTCCAATAGCAATATCTGGAATGACTTTGCGGATTGCTTCCACTCTTTCCAAGTACCACTCACGGTCGTAACGGCGATTCATTCTTTTTAGGATTTTATTGCTGCCAGATTGTACAGGCATGTGGATGAATTTGCAAATGTTCGGATATTTGGCCATTACTGCAATAGTATCATCAGTCATGTCGGTAGGATAGGGTGAGGTAAATCGTATACGCATGCCCGGAACAGCTTCGGCAATTATTTGCAATAATTCAGGGAATAATACCGTTTTACCTTCGTTCTCGTATTTGTACGAGTTTACGGTTTGACCAAGCAAGGTGACTTCCTTATAATTCTTTTTTTGTAAATCGAGGATTTCGTTCAATATGCTTTCCACATCACGACTTCTTTCCCGGCCTCGAGTATAGGGTACGATGCAATAGGTGCAAAACTTATCACAACCTCTCATGATGGAAACAAAACCAGAAATAGAGGCGCCTATTCGTGTTGGCAATACATCTTTGTATGTTTCAGTTTTGGAAAGTTCTACATTGATGGCTTTTTCTCCAGTTTCAACGGATCCAATTAAATTTGGGAGATCCAGGTAGGCATCAGGACCTACAACCATGTCTACACCATGGTCAGTGATTAATTCATCTTTGGCCCTTTCAGCCATACAACCAATTACTCCAACAATAAAGCTACCCTTTTTCTTTTTCTTTTTTAGGGCATTGAAGTATTGTAGTCTGTTGATCACCCTTTGTTCTGCATTGTCGCGCACAGAACAGGTGTTCATAAAAACGGCATCTGCCTCGTTGAGATCTTCGGTTAGTTTATATCCATCCATTTCCATGATGGACGCAACTACTTCACTGTCGGCCACATTCATTTGGCAACCGTAGGTCTCAATAAATAGTTTCTTGTCAGTTGAAACGGATTTAGAGTCCGCCGAAACTTGAATTGATTCTTGTTGATTCATTAATTTAACGCTTTAAAAAATATTTATGCAAATTTACAAAATATTGTTTCATTTTACGAATGATAGCAAAATAATAGGATTGCTGTGATGATAAGTGTATTGTGGACATTTTTACTGAAATAATAACGTGTAAAGCTGACACAAAGATTGCAAATTGTCAAACAAAACAGGCGAAAACTATCTAAATAGTACATGTAATTCTATCAATTTGTACAAAAAGAAAGGTGTTTATTTTGTGTTTGTAATAATCTCAAATAAGTAAGTTGTTGATATATTGAGTGTTATCTGTGTTTTATTGTTTTTAAATGTTAAAATCTGATTTTTTTTTGATTTTTTTATGAAAATGTTTGGTTGGTATTAAAAATTTATTCATCTTTGCAGAGTAAACAAACAGATAAATTTTTCATAGTTAAGGTTTAGGTTAAAATGTGCAATGGGTGGCTGTGAAGTTACCCATTGTTTTTTCTATTAATTTCATTAATTTAGCATTATGGAAGAATTAGGAGATTATCTGTATTTAATTGTATTTGCTATTGCCGGACTTAGCTCCTTACTTAAAAAGCGCAAAAAAGCAAAAGAGGTTCAAGAAGAGTCACAACCAACAGTTTATGAACAAGTTTTGGAAGAAGAGGAGGATTGGTGGAATGAATCTAACAAACCCATTGAGCCTAAGGCTCAACCTGTTGTTGTACCAGTCAGTTCAACACCTTCCTATTCGACTCGTGATAATTTGATGGGCTATGAAAGCACTTCCAAATACGAGGAAATCAAAGTTCGTAAACAAAAAATCAGTAATATTCAATTTGACACCACTGAAGTGGACGAGAATCTAGAGGAAAAAGAGATAGCTGAGTCTATCGTTCTTAATCTAAATGATGTGGATGAAGCTAAAACGGCTTTTGTTTATTCTGAAGTTTTCAACAGGAAATATTGATCATAAAATTGTGTTATTAAACACATAAAATATTTTTAAAATCAATAAAATCCCTGTATATTTGCATTACAAATCATGATAATTGAAGTTCCGACTTAGTTGTCGGAATTTCTTTTTTTATTTACTATCTAAAAATTGAAGGAGACTAAATTATGGCAGTAATTTATATGACCGCTGAGGGCTACAAGAGATTAATGGAGGAGCTGAATGAACTCGAAGGTGTACAAAGACCTGCAATTTCTAAACAAATTGCTGAAGCTCGCGACAAGGGAGACTTGTCTGAAAATGCGGAGTATGACGCAGCTAAAGAGGCTCAAGGCTTATTGGAGATGAAGATCTCTCAATTAAAGGAAACCATAGCTCAAGCGAGAATAATTGATGAAAGCAAAATCAATACGGATGTTGTTCAGATTCTGAACAAGGTGACTATCAAAAATAATAAAACAAATCAGGTAATGGTTTACACTATAGTGTCTGAAAGTGAGGCTAATTTACGTGAAGGAAAACTATCAGTTACCACACCCATTGCCAAAGGCTTACTTGGTAAAAAGGTGGGGGATGTGGCACAGGTGCAAGTGCCTTCTGGATTAATGGAATTTACAATCGAAGAGATATCTTTATAATTCGATTTTTTCTGCAATAGTTGCAGCTATTGACTGCATTTCTTCAATCCCAAGCGAAAGCTTGGGATTTTTAAAATTCAAATCGGATTCCTTTTGCAAAGGTATTAAGTGAATGTGTGCATGAGGAACTTCCATTCCCAATACAGCAACTCCTATTCTTTTACAGGCTATGGCTGCTTCTATTCCCTTTGCAACTTTACGGGCAAACGACATAAGTCCATTGTAAGTTTCTTCATCTAAATCAAAAACAGAGTCAACTTCAACTTTAGGAATTACCAGGGTGTGCCCTTTAGTCATGGGACTAATGTCAAGAAAAGCGAAGTAATTCTCGTTCTCTGCTATTTTATAACAAGGAATCTCACCTGAAACAATTTTACTGAAGATGGTCATATTAGTTGATTTTACGAAGTACTAGAGCGCTTCTGGCTGGAATATATAATTTTAACCATTCTCTGCCACTTTCGTGCAATGGTTCTTTGATTGTCCTGTGTTTGATGTCCTCATCAATCAATCCAAAACCTCCAAAATTCTTGTTGTCGGTATTTAGTACAATTTCATAAATCCCTTTCTCAGCCAATATGCCATAGTCTGAAAAGGATTTATTTCCATTGAAATTAAAAATAAATACCAAATCGGATCTGCGGAAGGCTACCATCTGATCTCCTTCATTGTCCCAAAGTTTCTCAATGGCTGATTGATTAAATTGGGGAATGGATTTGATTAACTCAATCATATATTGATCAAACTGACCCAAGTCGTGATAAAGGAATTTATCATTATCTACTAAATCCCATTGACGACGAGCATATTTGTACGACCATCCATTACCTTCTCTCGGAAAATCGATCCATTCAGGATGACCAAATTCATTTCCCATGAAATTTAGATATCCTCCATTGATGGTACTTGATGTAATCAATCGAATGATTTTATGTAATGCAATTCCTCTGTCAACCATCAAAGTTTGATCTCCTTTCTGCATATGCCAATACATTTCAGCATCTATCAATCGGAAGATAATGGTTTTATCACCTACTAGTGCCTGGTCATGACTTTCAGCATAGCTAATGGTTTTTTCATCTGCTCTTCTGTTGGTTAATTCCCAAAAAATATGACCTGCTTTCCAGTCTTCATCTCTGACTTCTTTGATGTATTTGATCCAAAAGTCTGGAATTCCCATGGCCATTCTAAAGTCAAAACCAATTCCGCCCTTTTCAACTTCTATAGCCAATCCAGGCATCCCACTTACTTCTTCTGCTATAGTGATGGCATTTGGATTAACCTGGTGAATTAATTTATTCGCCAATGTTAAATAACAGATGGCATCACCATCTTGATTCAAATTGTAATAAGAGGCATATTCGCCAAAGTCTTCTCCTAATCCATGACTTCTATACAACATAGAGGTGACCCCATCAAATCTAAAACCATCGAATTTGAATTCTTCCAACCAATATTTACAATTTGAAAGTAAGAAATGCAGTACATTAGGTTTAGCATAATCAAAACAAAGTGAATCCCAAGCTGGATGTTCTCTACGACTGCCACCATGAAAATATTGATAGGGTGTTCCATCAAAACGTCCCAATCCTTCCACTTCGTTTTTGACAGCATGGGAATGTACTATGTCCATAATAACTGCGATTCCCATTTCATGAGCATCGTCTATCAATTGCTTCAACTCGTCTGGAGTGCCAAAACGTGAGGATGCGGCAAAGAAACTAGAAACATGATAGCCAAATGATCCATAATAGGGGTGTTCTTGAATGGCCATAATCTGAATACAATTATAGCCCGCTTTTTTTATCCTAGGTAGAACATTTATTCGAAATTCTTCATAGGAAGTCACTTTTTCATCAGGTCCCGACATGCCTATATGACATTCATAGATCAATAATGGTTCTTTGGTGGCTACAAAATTCTTGATTTTGAAAGAGTAGGGTCGGATAGGGTTCCATACTTGTGCACTGAAAATCTTTGTTTGTTCATCCTGAACAACTCTTCTTGCCCATGCTGGTATTCTTTCACCACTTCCTCCTTCCCATTCAATTAAAAGTTTATATAATTGTGTGTGAGCCATGGCATATTCAGGAAGACGAATCTCCCAGATACCATTGGCTGTTTTCTTTAATGCATATTCATTGTGTTTCTGCCAATTATTAAAATCACCGATTAAATAAATAGCAGTGGCATTTGGAGCCCATTCTCTAAAGACCCAACCATCAGTGAGTCTGTGTAAACCAAAATACAGATATCCAGTTGCAAAGTCTGATAATGAACGATTTTCAGCGATAAGTTTTTTTTCCACTTGCATCGCATAATCGTGTCTGCCTTGTATTGCTATAGCAAAAGGCTCCAAATATGGGTCTGATTTGACAATTGGTAAAACTTCCATAAGGTTTCGGATTATTATTTGCGGATTTTTACAATAACTTTTCTGTAAGTTCCTTCAGAAATGCCAGGTTGATGGCAGTCTTCAGGGAAGAAAATGGCGAATTCCATAGCTTGTACATTTAGAAAGCTAGTAGCTTTGTCGTTGTAAAAAATCAAATCTTTATCATTGTCATATTCCATGCTGATTTCCTTAGCATCTTTCAATGCTTTCCAGCCCATTTTTTCTGAGTTGCCAACTGGAATTTGAATGTCGATGAATTTACGGTGCGACTCCATTTTGGCATTGCTTTCATCTTTTCCAGTGATATCAACTATATTGATTACCAAATCATCACCATCTAATTTTATTTTTCCTTTTTCTAAAGTATTTAAATCATTCTGAACCAGAAATTCGAACGCTTTTGAGAATAATGGGTGTACGGAAGCGTACTTTTGCCAGTTATTGATTGAGTCTAAAATCATTGTTTATATATTAAGTGTTGAGAAATTCATCTACTGTATAATTTAAAAATCGATTAAATTGATAACATGCTTCGAATAAGGATACTACTTTTTCAATACCATTATCAGTGCAAATATCCTCATTAGAGAAATAATGTTCTGCCATGTAATGTTTCAATTTCAAGTAATCTCCACCTTCAAACTCTGCTGGAAACTCACGTGGAACTTTTTTTAATTTGTCGCCTTCGTAAAGTTTGAAATTTTTTTTGAAAATATCTTCCTCTATAATTTCAGAAAATTCGTCAAAATTATCATACACTGCTTTTCTGAGTGTTTTGAGAAGTGGTGGAGGTGGACACCATACGCCAGTTGCTACAAAACAATTCCCTGGCTGAAGATGAAAATAATAACCACCTCTTTCGCTTTTTCGTCCACCTTTAGATGCGATGAAAATTCCAAAGTGATCCTTGTATGGTGTTTTGTTGTGAGAGAACCTTGTATCACGATAGATTCTGAATATACAATCCTTAGCTTCTAGTCCTTTAATTTCTTCATCAAATTGTGAAATTGACAAGATTAATCCTTTTCCAATTTGTTCGAAATCTTTTCTACATACATCAAAACGATCTTTATGCTCAGCAAACCATTCCCGATTATTGTTTTCAGCCAGATCGGATAAGTATTGCAGGATGTTTGAGATGCTCATTGCTTATAATTTAGTATCAATAACACAAAAATAGTTTAAATTTGATATATTATCCCACAACCTGACAAAAAAAATCTTATGTAAACTCATTTGGGAAAATTTCATTAACTTTGTATTCCTGATTTTCAGGAATAAATCCACATTCTTTTGGATGATTTTTAAGAATAAGCATATAGAAATGAAGCAAAGAATCGAACAACTTTTGTCTGAAATTCGTGAATTGAAAGTAAATCACATCGACGAAATTGAAACTATAAGAATTAAATATTTAAGCAAAAAGGGTGAAATATCTACACTTTTCAATGATTTTAGGAATGTTGCTGCTGAAGAAAAGAGAGAAGTGGGAGTGCTGCTAAATGATTTGAAAAATTTTGCCCAAGATACCATCAATACTCTTAGAGAAAATCTTCAGAACAACGGTCCTGCTCAGGAAAAGTCTGATTTGACACGTACTGCCGAACCTATGAATCTTGGAACCCGTCATCCATTGTCTTTGGTTAAAAACAAGATTGTGGATACATTTGCTAAAATTGGGTTCACCATAGCTGAAGGACCAGAAATAGAAGATGATTGGCATGTGTTTGGTGCTTTGAATTTTCCACCAGAACATCCAGCCCGCGATATGCAAGATACTTTTTTTATCGAACAGAAACCAGATGTAGTACTCCGTACGCATACTTCTTCGGTGCAGACCCATATTATGTCGAGCCGCAAACCTCCGATTCGTATGCTTTTCCCAGGTAGGGTATATCGAAACGAGGCTATTTCTTACCGTGCCCATTGTTTCTTTCATCAGGTTGAAGGTTTGTACATTGATAAGAATGTTTCTTTTGCTGACTTGAAACAAGCATTGATGTATTTCGCTAAAGAAATGTTTGGTGCCAATACTCAGATTCGCTTGCGTCCTTCCTATTTCCCTTTTACCGAACCAAGTGCGGAAATGGATATCAGTTGTAACCTTTGTGGTGGTGAAGGCTGTCAATTCTGCAAGCACACCGGATGGGTAGAAATTTTGGGATGTGGTATGGTGGATCCTAATGTGTTGAAAAACTGTGGTATCGATCCAAATGAATATTCAGGTTATGCTTTTGGTATGGGGGTTGAACGAATCACCAATTTAAAATATCAGGTAAAGGATTTACGAATGTTTTCCGAAAACGATTTAAGGTTTTTAAAACAATTTGAGGCGGCTTATTAGCCACCTCATTTTTTTTTGTATCAAGCAGAATGTCTTTTTAAACTACACATGCTGCTGAATCGCTTTTTGCTTCATGAAGCTTTTCTCATCTTCTAAAATACCTGACCATCTTAGGCTATTCTATTGTTTGATCTTTCGTTTCTTTTTTCAGTCTTCAACGGGTTGGCAGAAATCTCATCATTCATTTTTCTTTGTAAATAAATATCAGCAGCCATAAACAAAGCATCTCTGAACGATTTTTCATCAGCTTTGTCTTGTCCAACGAGTTCGTATGCTGTACCATGAGCGGGGGAGGTTCTAACAAAGGGCAAACCTGCTGTATAATTCACGCCTCCACCTCTTGCCAAGGTTTTGAAGGGTATCAGTCCCTGGTCGTGATACATTGCAAGCACTCCATCGAATTTCTGATAACTTTGTGAGCCAAAAAAACCATCTGCAGCATAAGGACCAAAAGCCAAGATTCCTTTTTCCCCTGCTTCTTTTATTGCTGGAATAACTATTTCATTCTCTTCATTACCAATGACTCCATTGTCGCCTGCATGCGGATTTATTCCCAAAATTGCAATTCTAGGTCTGACTATTGTAAAGTCGCGCCTCAATGAATTGTTTAAGAGTTCAAGCTTCTCTAAGATATTTTCTTTCGTAACTTTTTGAGCTATCTGGTTTACAGCTATATGGCCCGTAACTACAGCCACTTTTAACTGTTCATCTACCATCAACATAAGGGCTTTGTCTCCATTGCCTAGTTTTTCTTCCAAATATTCGGTATGTCCAGGGAACTTGAATTGGTCATTTTGCACATTTTCCTTATTGATTGGTGCTGTTACCAATACATCGATCATTCCTGCAGCTAAATCTGCTGTTGCTGCTTCCAATGCCTTGAATGAGGAAACTCCAGCCTCAGGGGTTGATTTACCCATTTCCACTTTGATCTCATCATCTACGCAATTAATTAAATTGATTTTTTTTGGATGAGCATCCTTAGCTTCATTGATTTGGTTGATATTCAACCCTTGAATATTCAAGTTTTTTCTATAAAAGGCGGCTACTTTCGATGAACCATAAATTATAGGTATTATATTCTCAAATATCTTTGGTTCGATAAGTGTTTTTAAAATTACTTCGTACGAAATACTATTGATATCCCCATGGCTGATTCCAACTACAACTTTTGACTCCATTTAATCTATTCTTTATCTGCTACTACGTTTACTTCTTTAAGCTCATTTATTTCCTGTGGTAATTTCATTGTGTAAATTACCGCCTCCATATCACGGATGTGATTGCGTTTTTTGACGCCAGGTGCAAATATAAAAGCTTCTACTGTGATAATTCTATTATTTACTGCGTCCAAACGACTGTGACTATAGAATGGACCACCCATAGATGCTCCATTGTACATTCTCCACAAGCCTTTTAGTTCTGCACAATATTCTCCATTTACCCAGATCTCATTCATTATGGGCTCAGCATGCACTTTTTCTGTGCCCATGTATGAGCCCTCAAATTCACCAGGAATCCCTTTTTTCATCACTGAATCTCTTTTATTCAACAACCAATCCTTACTGAACATTTGTTTGTCTGTGTAGGGATAAGTGTAAATTACGAGATCTTTTCGTATGCTGGGATTGTCATTGGTGATCCAAATGAAATCATTAGTTTTCACTATCTTACTAAGTTCTGACGGTATGTCAATCTGAATACCCAATTGTTCCTCAACTTCTTTTTTTAGATTCTGGTTGACATATTCTTTGCCATAGTGTATGGTTCTGTCTCTTTCACTGTCAAGGAAATATGTTAGAATTTTATCTCCATATTTAGTTATAGTCGATTCTAATAACTGCTGATTTGGAGCAGTAACCTTTACCAAACTTTGTGGTTGTGCCCAAGTGTTTTTTGTATAAACAATTTTGGGTTGTTTGTAATTGGAACCTGTTTCTGCGATCAAGATGTTGCGCGATGGTTTTAGAAAATCGGTAAACTCTGTCCTATTCACATGAATTATACTCATTACTGGTTCAGACTGTGGAATAGCTTCCATGTCTTGGTTGAATAAGGAAACCAAGCTTCTTCCGGGGCTTGCTTCCCAACTGGAATCATTCATCACAATCAGGATTTCATATTTAGAACCATTCACTGAGGGTAATGATAAAGTGGATTTTCCACACGCACTCACTAGCAAGGTGATGATTACACCAAATGTTAATTTTTTCATTGGTTTAATTTGTTTTAAAAATTAGTTTTAGAATAGTCGAAAAGATTTCCAAACTTTCATCTTCGTCCTTTATACTTTCTAACGGAAAACCAACCGAACATATTTTATAATTGCCATCATAAAATAGGGCTGCAGGTTTTTTATTTTCATATCTTGCCAAAATGGATGCTTCGTTTGATGCAATTTCCAATTCGTCGGGCCTGTATTTGTAAAATGTTAAATCCTTTCCTGTACCAAATTCTGCTTTGTTGGAATAGATTACTGCTTTATTGCTTTTTCTCCATTGACTAGTTGTCAGACTGTCGTTGTTGGATTTATGACCTTTGAATTTCAGTACCTGTCTCATGAAGTTTTGGTCTTCTGGGTTTCCTGAATTTCCCAAATCAGAAGCAATATTTGCACCACTGAGAATTAAATTACCTCCTTTTTCAAGATAGTCTTTGATTACCAACTGCAAAGCTAGTGTAAAAGTTTTATATTCGGGCATTTTTGATTCCAAACCTTCAATGACCTTCTTTTGATTTCCCAAAATCAGATCAACGGCATCATAGTTTGTTGGATCTATTTTTTTATTCTCAAATGCACTTCGTGTGCTTGAACAGTAGGAATAACCTAGTTTCTTGAAATTTCTGGCATGTATTTGAATATAATCAAAAGTGTTGCCCGGAAGTAGCTTGTCTTCAAAATGTCTATCCGTTTCTCCATGTCCTGGAATTTCCATATTGACATATTTGGAGTTTTTATTGTAATCTATTTGATTTCCAAGTATATGAAGATCTGAAATGTGTGGAGAACCATAATCTAGTTCTGTGTTGAATCCACCTTCCAAAGTGTCTTTCCTAAAACTATCAGGGCCACTTATTTGATCGTATCCATTCACTATCAAAATTTGAGGACTATGTGAACCTTTGTAATAAGCACTAAGCGTTTCTGAAGGGAAACTTATACCACCATCATTCAATGCACTCACCTTAAAATAATAACTTTGTCCTGCTTTCAGTTTGAATTCTGCTGAATTCAAATTTGTGATTCTGCCTTGATCAAATATTTTCCCATCGTTACTGGTATATACTATAAAGCGGTCAGCCTTGGATCTAGGCTCATTGTCTTCTTCCACTGCATCCCAATTTAAATTCAATATGCCATTTCTAGAAAGATTTGCTTGAAAATTAGTAACAGACAAGGGTGTTAATTTGTATTTCTTATTGTCCTGTGATTCAAAATAATTGATCATACCTTTGTATATAGCCCTTGCCACAGTAAATCGAAATCTGGGATCGTGTGCAAATTGCATGTCACCATAATTTTGATGTGAAAGTAACTCTAGTAACATGGTCGGTACATCCGGTTCTCGAGATTCACTATATGATTTATTCCATATCCCTCTCCTTGTCCATTCAGGATAGAAATCCTTTCGAATCACATTCACAATCTCAGACTGAATCAAGTCGGTTAGATCTCTGGATGCCCAACGCGATGACCCATTGGGAAAGACTTCTGACTTTTGATTGCTTGAAGCTGTACAAATTCCCAAAGTACCGATGATGGTGTCAGCTTTGTTGGTGCCAGCATCCGTATGCAAAGCAAAGGCAAGATCCAAAGGGATATTCAGTTCGTTCCGTAAGTAGTTTACCCAAAATCCACGAGATTGAAAATCGTCCAAATAATCATTCTGATTTTTCGTTTTTGAATAGATGGAGTCTGGCATACCTGCCCATTGAAGCCAGTATCTTGAACCCTCTCTATAACGAGCCTTGCCACTTGTTGAAAATTCATTTGTTAATCCATTTGCTTCAATTCTACTACTATCGGGACCACGCGAAATATTACCCATTCCACCCCCAATTTTCAGTGCATCTGCAGTGACAACACGATCAGCTACAGTGCTTAAATTGCTCAAAATAATTTTCTGATTTTTATGTTTTCCTGCTTCGAAATAATAATTGCCTAAGTAAATCCATGTGCCTCCTCCCATTGTTTGATTTACAAGGTATTCACTTTTTCCCCCCGCAAATTGGATTTCGTATCTTGCATCTTCCACGCTGTTTGGAAATGAATGATAGGATATATAGACAGCATAATTTCCACTTTCCTGAAAATTAGGTACCCATTCTATTCTACTGGTCTCCATACTGTCGGTTGTACTACGGATAAAATCAAAACTTCCCATGGTAAACGGATTCTCTCCAAATTGGTAGGAGGGTTTTAAATGGGCAAATCCACCCAATGCCTTTGTCCATTGATATCTATCATTGAAAGTTTGAAAGCGCGAGCCTTGGGAACTTTTGTCATGGTCAATAATAAGTTCATTGTGCTGAAAATCTCTTTCCCGTGGAATGAAAATCTGAGCTCCTGCATTTTCAAGCATAGGTGCCAAATAGGGTATCACTATGGAGTAAGAGAGTAAATCTTCAACAGTTCTGAAAATAACTGGTCTTTGCCATTTCCAATTGTGTCCGGCTATATCATAATAGTTGCCATGACTAGGCCAAAGAGCCAAGTATTTACCTTCCAACCCTGAGGGTGTTTTATAAATTTTATTGGTTTGAGTAACAAAGGGTGATGATGGTATGAAATTTTTAAAAATACGTGAACTGTCTTTCTTTTCGGTTCGGTAATAGTTTGGAATGAAAAATTCAATAGGCTTTTTGTCTGCCAGACAAGTAATAGAATGATTTGGATAACTTGCTCTTAATATGGTGTCTAAGGCATTGTATATCCGTTTCACATTGTGTGGCCTAAATGGCATTTCAGAAAGTCCTTGTGCACAATTAACAGTGATTTTAGAGGTCTTTTTATTGACAGTTAGAGAAAGATTGCTTATTTTTTCCACAGTGCAATAATCCCCAACTATTGATTTTAGAGAATCAATTATTTGATTTTTTAGTGATTCCTGGGCAACTATCTGAGTGGTTGTTGTGAACCATAAAAGGAAAAACAGGAAGTATATATAGAGTCTCAACTTATATGAATTTTAGAACTCAAATATAAGCTTTTATTTTCAAAGAATCAGGTTGTGAAGGTATAACCAAGCAACATATCGTACAAATTTCCCAGCCAACATAGAGAATGCTACTATCCACCATCGACAACGGAAAAATCCGGAAGCAACAGCAATTGCATCACCTATACCAGGGAGAAATGAAAAAAAAGCGAACCAATCACCCCATTTGTGAATTTTAACCGCAAATTTTTCAATGCTGCTTTTCTTTATTTTGAAATACTGCTCCAACCAGTCCAGTTTGCCAAGGGTTCCTAAATAATAGCAACTCATTCCACCCAACCAATTTCCAAGTGTAGCTACCCAAACGCTTGTCCATGGATCACCTCCGCTAAAAACCAATGCAGAAAAAACCACTTCAGAACTTAATGGTAGCACAGTCGCTGCCAGAAATGAGGCAATGAATAGTCCCCAATATCCCAATTCAATTAATTCTGTCATTGTACAATAAAATTATAGCAAACATATGTAATATTGGTTAACATAAATATTAGGAAGTACCAATACCAGATTGTATTATTGCTCAATGAAATGGGATGGCCAACAATTATAGCAGATAAAAAGGCTAAAAGGGGTAAGAGATATGCCTGTGAACTTGCAAAAAACAAAATAATCAGTGTAGAAACCCCTATGATCATCAAAATGAAGTAAATGTAATTACGTGTCTGGATGGAATCTTTACTTAAACCCTGAATTAAACCTATAATGCCAATGATTAAAAGGAGTAGATTTATGCCATTGTAAATAATTTCAACTAGATCTATCCCGTAAAATAAGAATTTAGGCTCTGATTTTGTTAGAAACAATCTCTCAAGACTGTCTGGATTAAAATAAATCAAATAACTTATATATAGTATCCACGGCGTGATGAATCCAATTGTGGATGCAATGAATGTTCTTACGGAAAGACTTTTCAGGATATGAATTCCAAAAATAACAAATGGAAATAAGAACAATAGAACTGGATTTATCAAACTGCTAACACTGATAAACAAGCTGCCAATAAAAACTCTGTGACTCTCGTTTTTGTCTTTGTATGATTTGAAGAGATTATGAATGGCCAGTACTATCAAGGTCAAAGTTAAGTGTGGATAATATGTCTGATGAGTATTAGACCAGGTAGTGATGACAATTAAAAATGTAAAAATAGGAATAAAGGATTTTGTTCTGATAATAGTGAAATTTTTCAGAAACAAATAAAGAAAGAAGGCATTGATCCCTGTGAATGCCAAGTTAAGAATATTTACGGTAATATAGTTTAAAGAAAACAATTCTGTTGAATTGAAATCCTTTTCATACAAAGATTTCTCGCTGAAGTAAATCATCACCCACAGGACAAATGCCAAAAAATAAAATAAGAATTTAGTGCCGTATTCAGGGACGATAATTTTCTTCAGCGAGAAAGTCATTGATAATTGATTTAGTTTATTAAACCTCTTTTAATAAGTAATGCATCGGGATTAGGTTCTTTGCCACGGAATTGTAAGTACAATTTCATAGGGTCTTCAGAATCTCCTTTTTCCAAAATATATGTTCTGTAAGCTTTTGCAGTTGCTTGATCGTAGATATTTCCCGTTTCTACAAAAGCCTGGTATGCATCTGCATCCAGAACTTCAGCCCAAGTATAACTGTAATAACCAGCTGAATACCCGCCTGTGAAAATATGATTAAAAAATGAACTTCTATATCGAACGATAATTTCTGGAATCATTCCGATTTGTGTCATTACTTCTTTTTCGAATTCATTTGGGTTGAAATCTTCAATCGTATTTCTGTTGTGGTAGTACATGTCCAACAAGGCAGCCG
>CAZZPZ010000015.1:43149-63114 GCA_964655615.1 uncultured Paludibacter sp.
TTGAAATCTTCAATCGTATTTCTGTTGTGGTAGTACATGTCCAACAAGGCAGCCGAAAGCAATTCAGTCATGGTGAATCCTTGATTGAATGTACCTGCTTTCTGAATCTTCTCTATCAGCGCATCAGGGATAACTTCACCTGTTTGATAATGCGTAGCATAAGTTTTCATTACTTGAGGTTCAAAACACCAGTTTTCCATGATTTGTGAAGGTAGTTCAACAAAATCACGACGAACATTAGTTCCGCTAACACTCAGATAGTTGGTTTGGGATAACAATCCATGCAAAGCATGTCCAAATTCATGGAACATGGTTTCAACTTCATCCATGTTGAGCAGTGAGGGTTTGTCTGCACTGGGTTTAGTGAAGTTACCCACATTTACTATAATAGGTCTGTGATTCACTCCATCTTTCTGATATTGCTCCGTGATATTGTTCATCCAAGCACCAGCTCTTTTGCCTGCTCTTGGGAAATAATCAGTGTATAAAACACCGATAAGTGATCCATCCGCATTTTGAACTTCAAAAGCTTCCACATCTGTGTGGTATTTAGGCATGTTTTCAAGAGCTTTAAATTGTAAACCCCACAGTTGAGTTGCTAAGTCAAAAACTCCTTTACGTACATTTTCGAGTTTAAAATAGGGACGAAGTTCTTCCTCATCCAAATCGAACTTCTCTTTTCGAAGTTTTTCTGAATAAAACCACCAATCCCAAGCCTCCAACTTCTCACCTTTTCCTTCTTTATCCATCATTGCTTGTAATTCAGCAGCTTCGGCTTTTGCTTTTGCAACTGAAGGTTTCCAAACTTTTTCAAGGAAATTCATGACATTTTCTGGCGTTTTGGCCATAGTATTGTCAAGGATAAATGCTGAAGGAGAGTCAAAGCCCATCAGTTTTGCTTTCTCTATCCTTAAATTAGTGATTTTTACAATGTTTGCATTGTTGTCTTTATCGTTGCCCTGATTGGCACGCTGAGTATATGCAAGCAATAGTTCTTTTCTTAATTCTCTGTTAAGGCCATATTGGAGAACAGGGATGAAACTTGATTTTTGTGTAGTAAATATCCACTTTCCTTCCATGCCTTTTTCTTTGGCTGTCTCTGCTGCAGCCTGAATGATACTTTCAGGAAGACCTGCCAAATCCGCTTTATTTTCAACAACTTTTGTGAAAGAATTTGTTTCGGCTAAAACGTTTTGACCAAAAGCCAATTCAGCTAATCCCAATTCTTTGTTGATTTCTCTTAATCTATTTTTGCTTGCTTCATCCAGATTTGCTCCACTCCGGACAAAATTTTTGTAATATTTTTCCAAAACACGTAGTTGTTCGGAGTTTAACCCCAAAGACTCACGACTATCAAACAAAGTTTTCACTTTGTCAAATATTTTATCATTCAAATATAAATTGTCTGAATGTTCAGTAAGTTTGGGTGAGATTTCATTTGCAATATCCTCCATACCCTCATTTGTTTCTGCCGAATATAGATTGAAAAATACAGAACTTACTTTTTGAAGTAACTCACCACTAAACTCAAGAGCTGCTATGGTGTTTTCAAAAGTTGGTGCTTCTGCATTGTTTGCAATAGCATCGATTTCCTCCTGGTGTTTTTTAATGCCCTCTTCGAAGGCCGGGATATAATGTTCATTTTTAACTTTCTCAAATGGAGGTGCTCCATAAGGATTGGTATATGCTTCAAAGAATGGATTCTTTTCAGCACAACCCACTAAAACTGCTGCAGTCATAAGTGCGATTAATTGTTTTTTCATAATTCTTTGCTGTTATTTAATGGTGCAAAGATAAAAATTTGTAGAATAAAAATGCAATGAATATTAATTTTTTAAGGAGACAACAGTCTTCTTGTCCAAAAGTAATTGTTGAATCAAAGCTTCAATGTTTTCAAATTTTCTTTCCTCTCGTATCTTTTGAATAAAAATTATTTCAATATTCTTATTGTATATATCTTCATCGAAATCTAAAATGTGTACTTCTATGGTTGTATGAGACCCGTTTTCAAGTGTCGGTCTGTAACCAATATTCAACATTCCCCAAAATGATTTTTCGTTAATATTGACTTTTACCGCATACACTCCCAATCCTGGCACCAGTTTGTCAGAATTGGATATGTCTAGGTTGGCTGTAGGAAAGCCTATTTTGCGTCCCACACTATAACCTCGAGTTACAATCCCTTTCATACTGTAAGGCCTTCCTAAAAGGATGTTTGCCTTTTCTACTTTTCCTTCTTCCAATGCAATTCGAATGTCGGATGAGCTGATATGTGGTGTTTCGATTGTGCTGAATTTTTGAGCCTGAATGATTTCAATGTCTTTTTGTTTGCCAATCTCTACATAATCATCAAATCCTAAGTTCCTGTTATGTCCAAATCTGTGGTCGTGTCCAATCAACAATGTTTTTACATTGTATCTGTGATTTAATATTTGTGTCATAAAATCTTCTGCACTTAATTTAGAGAATTCCTCGTTAAAAGGCAATACCACTATCTTATCGGCACCGGTTTTTTCCAAGAAATTGATTTTTTCCTCCTGGCTTGTAATTAATTTTGGCAGAAAGGTAGAATGTAGAATTTTGCGGGGATGATGGTCAAAAGTGATAAGCAAAGATTTTTGATTGCGTTTTTTTGCTTCTTCTTTCAATTCATTAATCAGAAATTGATGGCCTGCATGTACTCCATCAAAAAAACCGATAGTAGCAGTATAGGCCGGAGCATCAAATAAATCGATATTCTGAAAATGATCATCAAGAAGAAAATCGAGATTTTCTCCAGGTTTAACCAAATAGGATGGAATACCAAAACTTCTGGCTGAAACGATATTTTTTTGCCCGTCGTCGAGAAAAAGACAATTTGCGGGTTCGACATTCAATTCTTCAATCACTTGCTTGTAAATTTCGGAATGTGGTTTTGTAAGCCCCATTTTGTAGGAAAAGAAAAGATGATCAAAGAGGCTTTCCAGACTCTCGCCATGTTTGTTTAGTTCGTTTACAGTATTTAACTCTGCATGTATAGGATTGGTGTTGCTTAGTAAAGAAAGGTGAAACTTATTTTTCAATTTACGGAGTAATTCAATTCTTTCTTCAGGTATATCCAGCAGAAATGAGGCCCAGGCAGTATCTATCTGATTGTCGCTGATTTCTTTTGTTGCCAGTTTTCGTATTTCTTTACGAAAATCTTCCAGGGATAAATTACCCTTTTCCCAATCGAGAAAAAATCCCGACTGACCAAAATTGGTCAGTAAATGGTCTATGTTTTCAACACCTAATTTTTTAAAGTTTTCGATGCATAGGGGGAGATCCAAGTTTACGATTACACCTCCTAAATCAAAAATAAGATGGGAAATAGTATTGTGCGCAGATGGTCTGGGATTTTCAATAGACATAAATACGAAACCTTTTAAAAGTGAAATGCAAAGATAGTATATGTTTGCTATTCAATCAACTTTCACGTTTACCATGCAACAACAGATCAACAGCTTGTTGCATAGAACCTGCCTTTATCAATCTACCTGAATTTACAAAATAGATTTCATCTGCATTTTCTATGGTGTTTAATCTGTGGGCAATAATGATACGAGTAGTGTCACCAGGTAGTTTAGCCAGAACAGACGCTAATAACTGTTCAGTGACCGTATCAATGTTTGCAGTTGCTTCATCCAGAATGAGAATGTCTGGTTTTCTGAGTACGGCTCTAATAAATGCAATCAACTGTCGTTGTCCTAAACTGACACCATCTCCCGAAGCATTGATTTCCATTTTCAAACCACCGCTAAAACGGTTTAAAAGTTCGGTTAAACCTTCAGAGTCGATGAAAGCCGATAATTCAGCCTCATTGTATGATTGAAATTGCGGATGACCATAGATTATATTATCCATTAATGTGCCTGTAAACAGAATGGGTTCCTGTAGGATAAATCCTATGCTTTTTGCACGATCTTCATCCGTATAGGATCGAATGTCCTTTCCTTTGAGAAGTACGCTGCCTGACTGAGGATCAAACAAACGGGATATTAAGGAGGCAGTGGTTGTTTTACCGCCTCCGGTAGGACCTACAAAAGCATAGGTTTTACCTTTTTCCAATCGCAGATTGATATTAGTTAAAATATCTTTACCTTCCACATAGGCAAAACTTACATTTTCAAAGCTAAGTATGGAATCATTTTTTGATTGAGTATTGTCATCTAAATGAGGCATGTCATTTTCCAGGTGAAGTATCATGGAAATACGATCCCAACAAGCCAGAGCAACTTGGAAGTTGGCCCAAAGTGCTGCGATTTGTCTTAATGGGTTGTAAAACAGTACGATATAAGATAAAAAGCTGATCAAAAGTCCTATGCTGAATTCACCCGAATGAATCAGGAATATACCAAAAGCAAGCACCACCAACAAGCCAATATTAGCAAGAAGACTATATACAGGTGCAAGAGAGGTGTTGAAATATCCAGCAATGACTGCTTTTTTAAAGTTTTCGCCGTTAGCTTGCTCAAATTTATCCCGAAAATAATCGCGGCGGTTGAAAGCAACCACAACTTTAAAATTGGACAAACTTTCCTGAATTTCTGCACTCAACTGACCGCCAGTTTTTAAACTGACCGCATTCTTTTTCTTAACCAAGGGTGATACAGAGCGCGTAAATATCCAGAGCACAGCACCAGGTATTAAAGCTGCTAAACCTAATTTAAAATTGATGCTTAAAAGGAAACCGGCAGCACCAATCATGGATACGATGCTACCCGTAAATTGAATGAGTGAGTGTGAAAAGAATTGATTGATTTTGTCTGTGTCGTTATTGATCCTTGAAATTAAATCCCCTGATTTGTTCTGATTGAAAAATGCAAATGGTAATTCCTGTAATTTTGTAAAGACGGCATTTCGAAGATTAAACAACATTCTTTGTCCAACTTTACCCATGAGCTGGGTCTGAAGATAGCCAGTGCCTGAAACTACCAGAAATACCACTAGTAAAAGGATAGCGTATCGAATTACACCATCGTATTGTTGAGTGACTACAAATTTGTCTACTGCAGAACCGATAATAAAAGGAGCGACCAGATTGAGCAGGGAATTTACGAGGATAACAAACAAGGCTATAACCAGGCTTGTCTTCTCAGTGCCTACCAATTGAAGCAATTTTTGAAACATTTCCTGGGTTGACATTTTGTTGTTTTCAACCTTGTCGAATAGTAAATTATACTTCATAATGATTCGTGCTTCTTTGTGAGTTATAAATTTGCACATATTCCGTACTTTTTTCCAAAAGTTCAGCATGTGTTCCAGTCGCAATCAATTCTCCTTCTTCAATCAGTAAAATTTTATCATAATGCATAAGAGGAGCTATTTTCTGTGTAACAGACAATAAAGTTGTGTCAGGATATTCACGTTCAATATTTTCCAGAATCTTCTTTTCAGTTACGGTATCAACTCTAGCTGTGAAATCATCAAGAAGTAGGATTTTAGGGTCTAATGCCAATGCTCTGGCAAGCATGATTCTTTGTTTTTGACCTCCAGATAGATTAGATCCTCTTTCGCTAATGATTGTTTCCAGTCCCTCTGGGAGTGTGTCTATAAAATCTCCTAACTCAGCTGCTTGGATTGCTTTTTTCATCATCTTGTCGTCAACAATGGTGTTGAATGCAATGTTTTCGCGAAGACTAAGATTGAATATGATACTGTCCTGGAACACCAGACCAATCTGATGTCTGAAGCTTGATTTGTGAATTTCACTCATATCAACACCATCATATAAAACTTTCCCATCGGAGGGTTCTATCAAACCAGTCAAAACATAAAGCAACTGTGTTTTTCCCGCAGCCGTAGGACCGATGATGGCTGTTTTTTTTCCAGGATTCAAATGAAAACTGATGTTTTTCAGAACTTCCTTATCTCCAATTTTTAGATTCAGATTTTTCAATTCTACGGAACCTGTCAACTGAAGTTCTTTAGTTCCTTTATCCACTTGTTCCTCAGCGTCAAGAACTTCCCTGATGCGTCGATAAGAAACAGATGCTTGAGCAATCGAAGTGCCTATAAAGCCAATGACCATGATAGGAAATACCAATAATGATAAATAGGAATTGAAGGCAGCAAAATCACCCAATGACATATCACCGTCGATTACATAATGGCCACCCAACACAAGGATGGCTAATGAAGCCATATTGCCAACAAAAATTACAATAGGAATTAAAGTGGCGAAATATCTCAAGATGGACATGCCCAATGTACGAGCTTGTTCGTTGGATACTACAAATTTATTGTATTCCAAGGTTTGAGAACTCAACACTCGTATTAAAGCAGCACCGAGTATATTTTCATTGATGATTTTATTTAATCGGTCAATCACTTCCCGGTTTTTCTTAAACAATACTCTTAATTTGCTGAATACGAAACCAAATGCACCCACTATTACGGGTATGATAGCCAATACATTTAAGGCAAGTTTCCAATCGATACTAATCAGTAAAGCTCCAGCACCAACAATTACAAACAAGGAAGAAAGGATAGAAACTATACCCACAGCCACAAAGTTCTTTAATGCATCCACATCAGCAGTCAAATTTGTAAGCAATTTCGATGGGTCTATTTTCATCACAAAACTATAGCTCTGTTTAGATATTTTGGAATTTAGCTCAGTACGGATATTTCTAGCTACTTTTTCAGAAACCAAAGTTTGCACAAATCCTTGCAGGAGTTGGAAAACAAATATACCCGCAGCTGCTATTAGGAAATAAATTACGACCCATTTCATAGAGAAGTCGGGACTGCCCACTCGGTCTATAGCCGATGAAATAATTTTAGGTATCACAAGATTAACCCCATTACTTACAAGGGCTAATAAAACCAGAATCACTACCTGTGATTTGTAGGGTTTCAATACTTCAAATATGGAGGGCGATTTTTGGGGAGGTCTATTTTTCTTCAAAGGATTTAATTTTTACTTTGCATATAACAGCGAAGAGTGGTTCTTGTTTAATTGTTGGCAAAGATATTTAAAAATGCCACAAGCTGCAAGCCTCAAGCTACAGGCTTTTTGCTTCAGATCTCAAGCTTCAGGCTTCAGGTCAATCCAAATCAAAGCTAAAAGAATTTAATTGAAGATGAGTTTTGAAAAAAAAACCCGTTTTTAGAATTTATACATACAAAATAAACGCCTTTTGGGCTAGAAGATAAATTTATGTAATATTCATTGTCTGAAATTATTTTGGATAGGATTTTTATTCCATTGGGATTGAAAATATTTAAAGTGAAAGGAAGAACTGATCCATTTGATTTTTAACTCAAATTTCCTTCTACCCACTTGAATTGAATTTCATTTTTAAATTCAAGATATTTGTATTTTAAAAATTTGAATTATTGTCGAATATACTATTTAGTTGAAATTAAGATTCATGACAATTTTAAATATTGTGAACTAAGACGTTTTTATTAATTTGAATATGGAATATTTACCATTATTTTTTAATCTGAGTATGAAATATCCAGGATTCAGTTTTTCAGTCGTAAGTATTCCATTTTGGATTATGGAATGATATATTAGAGAACCATTGATATTGTATATTTCAACTTCTACAGCATCGGTGGTTCCAAAATAAATTATATTTGTTAATGGGTTTAATATCACCTTTTCTTTGTCATTTACAATTTGATTGTAATCTAAGGTAATTGAATTTGAATTGCAATTAATTATTGTAGCATTGAAATCGAAAGTATTTACTGGATCTACTGCGTTCATCACTATGTAAAACTTAATCCAACCATCATTTTCTATTATGTTGGATATGCCAAAACCTACTAATCCTTCTTTGTATTCATTCCCAGAATTGTCATTTAATAAAGAAAATATGAAATTTCGATGTCCCCAATTAGAACCACTATCATTGTAAATCCAATTATAGATTGCAAGTTCAATAGGGATATTGCATTTGTTTGGTTTATTCGCCAAGTATGCTAAATTCTCTGCAAAACCATAAAATTCAGTGTTATTTTGTATTTCAGATAAACTGTTTAATCTTTCCCATGGATTAGTAGTCAATTTGTTATTTATGTTTAAAGTTAAATTGTGATTTAATCCATTATTTAATTGTGCTAAATAATCTGAATACAATTGAGCAATTTTTGCCACTTCGGTCGATATGCCTTCAAAAGGTGGTAGCCCCCTTGCAACTCTTTCGGAATTTAAAATATACAAGGCTTTTTGTTGACTATTCAAAGAAAACCATTTGTGAGTTTTATCAATTGCATCACAAGAATCAATTCCAATTGGACAATTTTCAACTTTGAATTCGTTTAAAAATGCAAAAGTTTTAAATTGATTATAAACAGATGGATCCGAAATCCTTGCTTGGGAGAAATTATATTCGATATCTTCTATTGATGCAGTAGTTGTTGTTCCAATCCAATTCCTGTTGATTAGACTGTTTGGTATTGGTAACGAGTTGTTTAGTGGGTTTGATTTGTAATCATCTAAAACTTTATTGTTAGTTATCACCAATTCGGGTCCACAATAACATTGATTACACTCTTGATTTTCAACATTAGTATACACCATTTTTCTATATCCATCAAATTGTACTGCATATATGGTTTGTTGAGTGTCATTTGTAGCTTTAGGTATTTTAATTGGGTCTAAATAAATATTTGTCAAAATACCATTCAAATAATTTTCAAATACCACTACACCTTTCCAGTTTGTAAGGGTAATATTTTCAGTTGTAACTTCGATGTTTCCCTCTTCAATTTTAGTTTTATTTTTGAAAAGTTCGAAATTAGAGTCAGTAATATACTCAACTGCATCATTTATTTCATCAAATCCTAAATTTGTCACTTTAGTTTTATAATGCTTAATTTTATCATTTGTAATGTTAAAAGTGTCTAGACCATAATAATCCCCGGAAATAAAACTACCTTCTTTGTAAAAATTCCACTTTTCAAAATAACGATTCAAATTTAATTTTGAACTCTGAGCAGCTAAAAATGTGAAATTTAGCATGGCATCTTCATTTTTTAATTTTGGATTGTTTCTACGCGCAAGTTCATGCAATTGTGGATAGAAATCTAAATTTCCTAACACTTTTGTAACATATAAATACAATTGCCAGAAAAGGACTCCTTTTCCAGATGTTAAATCTGCAAATGATTGATTTTGAACCATAAAGGTATTCCAAGAGTTCTCATATTGGGTATTAAATCCATTTGTTGGATTTAATAATTTACTTTTCTGATGTCCTAATCTTTCAACCCAAACATAATCGGATGCGATATTACATGTTACTTCAGTTAAATTTCCCCAATTTAATTCTTGTCTAATTTGAAATGTATGCCCCCACTCGTGAACTGTACCATAAAAATCATCTTTCAATAATGAATAATTGAAATTTTTCTCTAGTGTAGGTTTGTTTTCCCAACTGTTATTTATGTCAGATATATTATAAAAAACTCCCTCAGGTCCGGCGTATTTATATTTTTTATAGACACCTATTACATGACTGTGATTTGGGATTTCGCTTCCTGGTATATTAATGTGACCCTGAATAAATCGTGCTGAATAATTCAATTCATCATATAAGTCTATAAGATCTTTTCCATTATCAGTAATTTCTTTGAAACCAATTAGAGGAAATGTTATTTGAACATATTGGCCAATCACATCATAATATGGATATTTTGCTAGATTTAACAACTTCGACCAATCTTCCCTTGATTTGGTTCTGCCATCGAAGTAGCCATTTATTTTGCCATACATAAAATGTAAACCTAGTTCAGGATCTGTAAGATATTGGTCAGACCAATATTGAACATAGAAAAGTCCATTCTGCTCAGCTTTGATTAAATTAATGCCTTTCTTAAGGGAATAAAAAGTTCGTTGCTCTTGATGAGGATTAACAGATGCATCAAAAAGATTTATATTATCTTTATCATGTGGCCAATAGTCAATCTGTAATAATTGAACTTCTTGATCAGAAACAACAAATATTTCATCTCCTTTTTCTAAATAAATACCAGTTACATTACTGCAAATACTTTGGGTGTATATACGTAAATTATTAGAAATATTTGATGGTTTTGGATAAGGCTTAAATTTTTGAAATCTAAATTCTTTGTTATATCTTTTGTAGAAAAGGTCTAATGCATACGTTTTAAAATAGTCATTGTCATTTATTGCATTTATTTTATCCAAGCTAACATCATCTCTTAAATTTAAGTAAAATTCGTCAGAAAAAAAAGTTGAAGGATCAAACTTTGATTCACTTGGTTCCCAAAATACTATTTCCGAAACTGTAATCATGTTTTTTTGGCCTGAATAAAAAACAAATTCAATGCCTTTTACATCATGATAAGTTTTACTAAGCTCAATAGTGTGATAAAATTTTTCTTCCGGTGAATAAGCCCTATTAAATTCTGTGAATCCGTTTCCAAAATTATTAAAAACAATCTCAGAGCTGTTGTTTTCATAATGTACTTTTATCTCAAGTTCAATCCAATGGCCGTCAATGTCGATAACATCTGTTCTAGGATAATAATCAATTTTATCTATACTTGAAGCCTTCTCAAAATTATATATAAGTGTTAGAGGAAAAGTTGTGTTGTCTTTAATGCTATGATACTCAGTGTCTAAGTTGTTGTCGTAACTTTTTTCAGGTGAATATTTTGTGGATGTTCCTTGATTTCTATATTCACTAGCAGAGGAAGAAGCTATTTTTATTTTTGTATATCCTGAAGGGTAAATTGGTAGGGGAATAGAATCTTCAGAATAAGAATAAGTAATGGTAAATTGAAGTAAAACTAAAACTAAAATCAGGTTCTTAAAAGTCATAAATCGGTGTATTAAATTTCGTAAATATATAAAATAATTTTAAATATTAGTTTCCATATTTTATATATATATATATATATATATACAGAATTTAAAATGTTTAGGGATTCATAAAGGTATCTATCATTGGATAAATATTCAAATCATCATCCAAAAAGGTAAATTGGTATTTCATGTTTTTTAGAGATGTGGCTTTGAATTATATTTTCAACTGAATTGTGATTTACTCCGATATAAAATATTTTAAGCTTCTCGCTAATAAGTTGTAACAGGTAAACATAGTTTAAATTTTATGCTCCAAAATGATAAAAACTTTTAACCACAAAAAAAGACACCCACACAATGAAGTGTAAGTGTCTTAAATTCAAGTTTTAATTGGGTGGGCCCAACTGGGCTTGAACCAGTGACCCCCTGATTATGAGTCAGGTGCTACTAACCAACTGAGCTATAGGCCCGGCTAACATTTCTGTTAAGCGAATGCAAAAGTAACTCTTTTTAAGATTATAACAAAATAGATTTTATTTTTTTTTGAGTTTTGATGCTTGTGATTTGCAATTATTTTTCGTTAGATTCTGATTTGTTGGTATTTAATCCTTCAAAGTAGTTGTATTTTGCTTGTTTGGTCTTCCATTTTTCTCTTGCAGATTTCTCTACAGGTGTAACTATCTCAAAGGGGGATACAACCGAAATCAAGGTCATAGATGTTCCAGAGAATTAGGATTTGAATCTCTAAATAAATGCCCATCAAGTCAAAGTGGCAGAAATGAATTTGGCGTTTTGGTAAGTCAGGATTAATAATTCTCTGTCATAAGAACGGTAGATTTCTGATCAATCATATCCACTGTTATTTCAAATAATGCGATTGTTTTTTCTATGATTTTAATGTCTTTCAAGTAATGATCTAATCCAGGATCGGCAATTACGATGCCTTGGTCAGTAAGTTGTTCGGTTACAGGACATGAACCATCATTTGCACCATATTTTTTCATCAAGTTATATCTGAATTTTATTTTATCGTTGACATTACTAGCCATCGGAACCCCCAAATAATGCAGTATTAATAAATCCTTAGGCAGGTTCAGTGAATTGTATTCAAACTTTCTCCGATCTGAATCAAAATTCTTGTAGGGCTCAGGATTTATATGTTTGATTCGAAACATGATTGGACCTACTATATAATTTGGAAAGGAGTTGAAAATATCTGTGATAGGACAACCCCTCAAGATTCCACAGACACTTACCCAGGCTTTTACTGAATTTAGATCATTGTATTTCCCAAGGACATTGGCCGCTTCCAAGCCTCCCTTGCTTGCACTGACTACAATTAAATTGGTATGGTTTTTTTGTATTTCCAATAATTTTGAGTGAATATATGAAGCATTCATGTCCACAGGGTCTTTCTCGCCGGTTTCAATAAAATCATAACTTACGCCATGACTATCGAAAAGATTTCTCTGTGTTTTAAAATCTGCTCCAGAAAATGGGAAAGTTTTATAGAAAAATCCTGGAATGAAAACGAAGTGAAACTTTTGGAGTTTTTGCATGCGTTGTTCGACGCTGCTTGGAGTACTGTGGTAGACAATTTGATTGAACTGATCGAAGGCAGTTTTGTTGGAAGTATCCTTGTAAATACGATACAGAAAATACAAAGCTGAAACATCGATCGAATATTTTTCCGCAATTTCAGTCAGAGTTTGGGTGTTAAGTTCGTAGTTTTTGTATTTCTGGTATAACTTCTGAACTGCAATGTGTGTGCTGTCCTCTATCATTAACTGAGCCAATCTTGAGTCTACTTGAAAATGAACAGGTTTTCCCGAAATATAACCAGTTGCGTCATAAGTTAAACTACAGGATGCCAGAAGCATCCCTAAAAATAGAGCAACTATTGTTCTTAGTTGTTGAAGGGTAAACATGGTAAACAAAAATAGTAGGTTTAATTATCTTACAAATTTAAGTAAAAAAGAGTTGAAAAATAAATAAAGTTAAAAGTTTAATAGGCAAGATTTTCTTCATTTATTTATTGATAACTTGACAACGATAAATTAGTTTATAAACCTACGCAGTCGTACGAAGAAAGGAGGTATTGAATCTCGACTGAGAATTTTTTACTCTTGCCCTAAACTAAGGGTTTGATTTACTACTATTAACCTAAACAATGAATTTTATGAAGAAAGTTTATTTCCTGTTGCCTTTGGTGGCAATACTTGTTTTTTCATGCGAAAAAGCAGACGATCAAGTAGATCAAAAACAGAAACAATTGCAAGAAATCAGTTTGAAAGCCAATATGATTTCGCAAGTTCACGATTCTTTACTGCATCTTTTGCTCAAAGAAGATACATTGAATCCGTCTTTAGTCAGTTCCGAACAACAAACTGAGTCCAACTTCAATCTTGAAAATAGTTTTGATATCATTGAAAAAGTGGTTGGAGTAAGACCCTATGTGGTTACAAACTCACAAATTGCAATGATGCGAGTAGGTTTGGAGAATGTGTTGCCGCAAGTAAATTTAGATAATGATGAGCTGAATTTGGGTGCGTATGGTCGTTCAGCCATTACCGTCGAATATTTGTCTAAAGTAGATCTTTTACTCAAAGATTCAACAATGGGTATAGTACAAATTCAAGAAGGAATTAAAGTACTTCAACAATCAATTCAAAACGATTCGAAAGCAAGTTTGAATGATATAGAAGATTTTATGAATGGTACTGAAATTTTGAAAGGCTCTTTGGATATCTGGAACACTTCAAATAAAGTAAATCAAACCAATGGAATGATGTATGCTTCGGGTTTGAAATCTTGGTCATTCTGGAAGAAACTTGGATTTGTAGCTGCAGCCGATGCAGTGGGAGGTGTAGTCGGATGGTTTCTTGGGGGTTTTATAATTATTCAAGGACAAACAGTATATGTGCCAGCAGGACCTTCAGGTGTGATGGTCAGTGCTGCATTATTGTCGTATATGGCTGCTAAAATGGTTGGATGGTAAAAGGAAACAGTATGAAAATTTTAATTGGTTTATTATTCAGTATGTTCATTCTGGAAATGAATGCTCAAACAAAAATAAGTAATTGGTCCATCAATTTGCATTCCGATTTTTTAAGTTTTCCACTAACTCAAGGAAGTGTTGGTTTGAAAAACAGTGGAATTGCACTGAAATTTCGGACAAGTGAGAAGATTACGACATCCGTGGGTCTTGATGGCTTGTTTTTGTATCAAACCGAAGGTGAGCACTATCAAAATAAGTCTGCATTTTCACTTTCTGCGAGTTATTTGGCTGCAGAGAATTCAAGTTTCCAACTCAGATGTTTAAGTAGTTTTTCTACAATTACTTTATGGGAATTAAGTTATGGTAATTCCTTGTTTAAAAGTTCATTTGTAGAAACAGGAATACGTTACTTTGTTATGGAGGAACCAACTTGGTCAAGTAATTTCAATCTCGGTGTATATGTAAAGATAGGCATGTGTATGAACTTTAAATCCAAGTAATTGGATTTAGTCAGTCATTAGAATAAATGGTCGAAAAATTAATTTGTTTTTCGGCCATTTTGGGTTGTTAAAATTCTGTGCAGTTTTCATACCTTTGCAAGAATTTTTGCGATAAATTTTCTATTATTAATAATTACTTAATTAGAAATTATGAAATACCTAAAGCTTGTCTCAGTAATTCTGTTGACTGCTTATTTTGTGTCCTGTAAAACAATCCAACCTCAAGCCCCTGTAGAGTCTTATGTTCCAGTTGATTTTAAACCCATGAAATCGGAAATTCCGATTAAAATTTCATTGGATATGAAACAACTTGAAAATGCGATCAATAGACAATTAAGTGGACAGCTTTTTGAAGCTGAAAAATTAAACAATATGGATCTTGCAGTGAAGGTTTGGAAAGCAGGTCCTGTTACTTTCACTGTAAATGGCCAAAGTATTGATTATAAAATTCCATTGCGGGTATGGGTTAATTATGGTTGGAAAGTGAATACCTTTGGTGTGGAACTGGGAGATCACTATGAGGCTGAAGGAAGTATTGAGTTGTCATACAAAACAAACTTCCAGATTGATAATAATTGGAAGTTGGTGACCAAAACCAATTCTACAGGATTCAAATGGTTAAAGGAACCAAGATTGAAGGTTGCAGGTGTTAAACTTCCTGTTACAAATGTAATGTCTTACGCTTTGAAAAGTGGAAATGAACTTATTTCGAAAGAAATTGACAATAATGTAGCAGCTTGGGTAGATGTAAGGAAATACATTTCGGATACCTGGAATTATATGCAAAATCCAATATTGGTTTATCCTGACAATAAAGTATGGTTGAAAGTGACTCCAGTTGATTTGAGTTTGACACCATTCAGATCCAGGGGCAATATAATGGAATTAGGGGTGGTATTTACAGCTATGTTTCAAACTGTAGTAGGAGAGAAGCCAGCAACAACAAAGTCTTTAAAACTTCCCGCATATAAAAACAGTACGGTGACATCGAATGAATTCAAAATTCAGTTGTCAGCCGATATGACTATGGCTGAAATAAATAAAATTGCAAGGGAACAATTATTGAATAAGTCATTTAGCGATGGTAAACGAACAATAACAATCAAGGATCTACATTTGTATGGAAGTGAAGGTAAACTGGTATGTAAAACGGATTTGACAGGTTCAGTGAAGGGTTCAGTCTATTTTACCGGAAATCTGGCTTTTGATCCTGCTCAAAGTGTAATTTCAATTCAAGAACCTGCTTTCGATGTAAATACTAAAAATGCATTGCTAAAATCAGCTGACTGGTTAATGCACGGTACGATTCTGAATAAGATAAAACCATATTTGACTTTCTCAATCAAATCTGAGTTGGATAAATTGAAACTTGAAACGAATAAAAACCTCAAGAGCTATGAATTGTATCCTGGGGTGAAGGCAATAGGCAATGTGAAGGAGCTTTCTGTTGAAAGTGTTCAGTTGGTTCCTGGTGCTATACGAGTTGTTGTTGATGCCAAAGGAGATCTCCAAATCAAAATGGATCAATTCAATTTCTAGATTCTAAAAAATGAAAAAAAATCACAATTCTTGAACGTGATAAGTTGCAACATATTAGTGATTATGGGTAAATTTGCGTGGAATTCATTCAGAACGAACATTTGATTCATTCGTGCAACTTGACTGGTAAGAGGGACTAGGATTAAGTCTCCATCCATTTCCTGAACTACGTATTTGGCTTTTAACTGAAAAATTTCGTTGATAGTCATAATATATATATTTATTTCTTTAAATCAGGGTTGATAATTATTTCTTTGATACGTTTGTCTAATACATTCTTCTGTTGTACTAACACCGTTTTTCTTATTTTTAGTGTTATCTGAAGTTGAGTATTGATGTTAGTGATTGATGACCTGAGTCTTTTGATTTGAGACTCATAACCATAGGTTTGCTCGAAACAAGCCAAAAGGTTAGGGTAGGGGGCTGGTTCGGGATGCATGGATAATATGGTTTGAAAAATTCTATTTTCTTCTTCCGATAGCAACTGACTTAAATTGCCATTCAATTGATTGATTTTCTCAATAATACCTATATTGTTTTGTTTCGTTCTATTCTTGAAATATACCAAGCCACCCGATAATAGTAGAATGGATAGAATAGTCCAAATGACGACAGTTTTGTAATAAGCAGGAGTGTAAGCACTACTTTCGTAGACCAGATCTCCCAAAAAATCTTCATCAGACATAAAAACAGGAGAACACAAATTTTCGTGTTTATTGATTAAAAAGAAGAATTTTTTGGAATTGCTGTTGTAATTGAATGATTTACCTGTATTGTTAGGTATGTCAGACATAAAAGCGATATTTTTCTGAGTATAATGTTTTTCAAGATTTGTTTTCAGATTGATAAAAATCAAATTTGAATTGTTTGATATCGATGTTTTCGAAGATGGTATCAATAAAATATCATCATTGTGAACTATAAAGTCATAATCAAGGTGACTGTATTCGTTTTTCATTATGCCCAGATAAATCCAATGGTTTTTTACATTACTATATCTCCAGGCGTCCTTGGAAGTCACAGAATGTAAATAGGATGATTTTACTTTGGGATTTATGGTTTCTCCCCCAAAAAGGTATAATCCCAAACTGTCAGCAATATGGAAGTGATTGTATCTTCTGGAGGGTAAGTCTATGTCTCTATCCAGTGTAATCTTTTTCTCCCAGCCACCTTTTATTTTATCGAAATAAAGAATGTCATTTCTATATTCAAAGTATCCATAACCACCAAAAATATTCAGTTCATCACCGTTTAGAAAGGATGAAGAGCCGTAGTGTGTTTGAAATTCAAAATCTCGACTCAGTTTAGTAATCGAACTATCTTTTACCAAATAGACACTTCCACCCGACTGAAAATAAAGGTATCCGAAATTGTTATTGCCTATAAAATTGATTTTGTCAAAATTATCAACCTCCACGGGATTTTTAATTCTAATCCAATTGAGTTCATCTTTGGTTATATAAATAGAATCTTTATTGGCTATATAATAATAATCATTTATGGAGAAAGTAAGGTAGTGTGTGTGTGCGTTAATCAGCAGATGTTCAGATTTTACATTGCCTGAAAATAAAATGAAGGAAAGTAGTCCAAATAGTTTTAAAGGAACTTTAAGTCTTAAAATTGACAGCATTTAAACAGAACAATAGGGTTTGAAAATTAGATTTAAATCAAGTAGAACAAAATAGACTAACTCCATATGCATACATTTTAAAAGCTAATGTATGATTTAGGTACAGTCATTATCACAAAAATACAAATATTGAATGAAATTTTGACAATGTAAAACAAAAAACGACCATAATTGAATAATTACAGTCGTTTCGTTTATTTTCTGTGGAGCTGGAGGGAGTCGAACCCTCGTCCAAACAAGGAAAAAACAAGCTTTCTACACGTTTATCTCAGCCTTCGGTTTTCGAGTAAGAACAAGACCTGAGCCACCGATTCTTACCTTATCCTCTTTGTTTCATTTCATCTGCGAGGCCGGATGAAACTATCCCCGAATTAGCTGCACTCTCAATTCATTGGCCTCGGAGCGACGGCCTTTGGAGAATGTCTCGTCCCAATACCTTGTATCGGGATTAAGCTAGATCTACTATGATTCGATTAAGCAGCAAGAGCGTAATTGTTTTCGCCAGTTATAATTGTGTGAACCGTGATTAACGAGCCGTTTTCACCCCGCTCGACGTGCTTACCTATTTCCTCTACCCGCTGTCAAAACCAAACAGCCCCTGAGAATTAAATTAAATTCATTTCTGAATTGTATCTTTAAACAAAGCTGCATGCAGCTTTGTTTAAATTATTTTGCAAAACTTACTGCTCTCGTCTCTCTGATAACAGTGATTTTTACTTGTCCTGGATAAGTCATCTCATCCTGTATTTTCTTTGCTATATCAAACGATAGTAATTCTGTTTCCTTATCGTCAATTTTGTCAGCACCGACTATAACCCTCAACTCTCTACCTGCTTGGATAGCATAGGTCTTCATTACTCCAGGGTAGGAGGCTGCCAGATTTTCCAAATCATTCAAGCGTTTGATATAAGCTTCTACAATTTCTCTTCGTGCACCTGGACGAGCGCCTGAAATGGCATCACAAACCTGTACGATAGGTGCTATCAATGTTTCCATCTCTACTTCGTCGTGGTGTGCACCAATTGCGTTGCAGATGTCTGGTTTCTCTTTGTATTTCTCTGCCAAACGCATACCCAACAAAGCGTGTGGTAATTCCGGTTCATCGTCTGGTACCTTACCTATGTCATGTAAAAGTCCGGCTCTTTTTGCTTTCTTAGCATTCAATCCTAGTTCAGAAGCCATGGTCGCACATAGGTTGGCAACCTCACGGGAGTGCTGTAAAAGATTTTGTCCGTAAGAAGAACGGTATTTCATTTTACCAACCATGCGAATTAATTCAGGATGCAATCCATGAATTCCAAGATCGATAGTGGTACGTTTACCTACTTCTATGATTTCTTCTTCTACTTGTTTGCGTACTTTGTTTACTACTTCTTCGATTCGAGCTGGGTGTATACGACCATCTGTTACTAACTGATGCAAGGAAAGTCTTGCAATCTCCCGACGTACTGGATCGAAGGCTGAAAGTACAATCGCTTCTGGGGTATCGTCTACAATAATCTCAACGCCAGTTGCTGCTTCCAAAGCACGAATGTTTCGTCCTTCGCGACCAATAATCCTTCCTTTGATTTCGTCGGAATCGATATGGAATACTGTTACTGAATTTTCAATTGCAGTTTCAGTTGCTACCCTTTGTATAGTGTTGATAATTACTTTCTTTGCTTCTTTATTGGCAGTCATCTTAGCCTCTTCCATAATGTCGTTTACATAAGACATTGCATTGGTCTTGGCTTCGTCTTTCAATGATTCAATTAATTTCTCTTTCGCTTGTTCTGCCGACAAACCCGAAGTGATTTCCAATTGATCTTGTGCTTGTTTTACCAAATGGTCGAGATCTTTCTTTTTATTCTCAACTATGGTAAGCTGTTGCTCATGAGTTTCTCTAAGGACATCCAATTCATTTGATTTCCGTTGAATTTCTCCTTGACGTTGATTCAATTGCATTTCTCTTTGTTGCAATTTGACTTCTTTCTCCTGAACCTTGCTGTTTCTTTCCTGAACTTGTTGTTCGTGTTCGGTTTTCAAACCGATAAACTTTTCCTTAATCTCTATCATTTGGTCTTTTTTCCAAAGTTCAGCCTCTGTCAAAGCGTCTTGTTTAAGCTTCTTGTTCAGTGAACGGAAAACAGTGTATACCACTGCTGCGCCAACGAAAAGAGATATAATTCCGGTAATTATTATTTCTGTCATCTTATATCTGTTTTGTTTATGTTGTGTAAATTAAAATCAAAAAAAAACCGCAGTTTCACAGGTGAAAGTGAAATGCGGGTGAATAATGTTGGAAAAATTTATACTTGTTTGAGTAATGCGTCTAATTCGATATCAAGTTCCTTTATTTTTAGCTCCATTGGTGATAAATCTTTATTCATCAGCTGTTTGACTAAGGTTACTGCAATTTGAAATGCGACCAATACTTTTATTTCTTCAGAAGCCAACTCTTTACTGTACAACATTGTATTTTTTTCAATATACTTGTTGACTACTTTCTCGGCAT
>CAZZPZ010000016.1:0-17298 GCA_964655615.1 uncultured Paludibacter sp.
AGCTGTATTTTTTTTAATCTTTTCTCTGTATTTATACGCTTGTAATTCTGTATTTGTTATATAATTGCATTAATTTCTTATAATTTGATTTTAATCAAATAATCGCCTATGTTGTCTGCTTATCTGGAATATGTTTTTTTACTCGTTTTTGTTATCCTTGCAGTAATGGCATATAATAATTGGAAGCACTTCAATGGTATTTGGTTTTTAATTTCTTTTTTTTGCTATCTACCTTTTTGAAGAGTTATTGCAACTTTATTTGGTTTTTGGAATAAATCGTAGATTTTTACCAATTTTTTATTATAATTTTTCTCCCTTATTTGTTTTAAAAGCTCCACTATTTTTGTTTTTTGTTAAAAGTGTACTCTACTCAAAGTTCAAATTTAAATGGTTTGATTACCTTCACTTTATTCCTTTTATTTATAAACTAATTGATGTTTTTCCTTATCTGTTAACTAATTATGAATACAATAAGCAAATCGCCTTGTCTGTTTTATTAAATTACGAAATTGCATTTACAGTTGATTTTCTGTCCTACATTCCAGTGACTTATGAATTACTCTTTAGAAACCTTCAATTAATAGTGTATTTAAGTATTTCTGTATGGATAATTCGCAGTTTTTATAAAAATACTACTTTTAAAAATTGTAAACTGAATACAAGTTTCATAATCACTCGTAAATGGTTATACTTACTCACTTCTTTTTTATTTATTACAGTTTCAGTTAGCTTCTTTTCAATTCTTGCATTCCATTACTTAGGTATAAAATATACAACTTATCGTTCAATTATTGAAATGTTTTATTCAATCGGGAAATCCTTTTTTATATTATTGCCTTTTATATTTATAGCTTTTCCACAACTTCTTTATGGTTTGACTTTTTCAATTTTAAAGTCAAAATCATTTTCAGAGAATTCTCGTATTAATAATGATAATGATAGAAATAATTCTTCGCCTAAAGATATTATTGCTAGATTGAATTATCGCTTGTCTGAAATTTCCCATAAATCTAATAACATAACTGACCCAAATATAAAATTAAGTTATGAAATTGTGAATTATTTTATAAATAGTAAACCTTATCTGAATGTCAATTTTAAAATTGACGATTTGTCAGATGTGTTTAATTTACCCAAATATCAAATACAATATTGCATAAATAATGTCCTTAATATTAGTTTTTCAAATTTAAAAAAGGAATTTAGAATTTATCATGCTTTATCATTACTTGAAAAGAATAATATTTCTATTTCATTTGAAGGTATAGGGTTAATGAGTGGTTTTAAGTCAAATTCAAATTTCTATTCAAGTTTTAAAGATATTACAGGTAAAACCCCTCAGGATTGGAGAATCAATTAATCTAACTGTGTATTCCTAAATGAGATATTCAATTCTTTAAATTGCTTTGCAGAGAGTTTGAATAGAAGTCATAAAGAATAAATAAATATGGGACTGTTCCGAAGATACAGCCCCATACACTCGTAAAACAAAAAGAAGTTAAGGTTAGGTTTAGACAATCTACATTTAGAAATTTAGTATCAAATACTCCTATCGGATACATTACAAAGTTATTTAGAAACACACAATTTATGATTGCAATTCGTACAAAAGTGAGGGGTTTAACTTTGCATAATGTACAAATCTTACTGCAAATGTTTATACTTTTAAAATTATTATTGCAAAAGGTAAATTTTGTAATTATATAAATTAAAAATACCTTTTTTTGGTGATATCTTAATGGCAAAAGCAGCATGTCGCAAGCCTAAGCCACCAGCCTCCAGCCTAAGGCCCCGAGCCCCAAGCCCCAAGTTAGTGTTTTGTATTGGCTTGAGGCCTGAAGCATTTAGCTGTATTAGCCTGAGGCCTGTAGCTTTATTAGCCTCAAGCTTGTATCTCAATGCATGATTTCAAAATAATCAAGGATTTACTCCGAATCAAATACCAATTATTTTTTATCTTTGTATAAAAATATCTGATTCAATGATTAAAGAGCAAATAGAGCAACTCAGAGAAAAAATTCATCAACTTAATTATAATTATTATGTGTTGAATAAGCCCTTAATATCTGACTTTGAATTTGACGCTCTTTTACGTGAACTCATAGTTTTAGAAAATTCAAATCCAGAATTTTACGACCCAAATTCGCCTTCTCAGAGGGTGGGTAGTGATATTGACAATTCTTTTGTACAGGTTCCTCACATTTTTCCTATGCTTTCCTTGGGTAATACATATTCTGAATCTGAAGTGAAAGAGTTTTATGATAAAGTTGCTAAAGCATTGGATAGACCCTTTGAATTAGTTTGTGAATTAAAATACGATGGTACTTCCATTTCATTGATTTATGAAAATGGTTTACTCATTAGAGCTGTAACTCGTGGTGATGGTGTGAAAGGAGATGATGTTACTTCCAATGTTAAAACGATTAAGTCTATCCCATTGAAATTAAGAGGTGACTTTCCATCTTTTTTTGAAATACGTGGAGAAATTCTTATGCCTTGGGTTGTTTTCAATCGTTTGAATGAAGAAAGAGAAGCAAAGGGTGAAGCTCTTTTTGCTAATCCACGCAATGCAGGATCTGGTACGGTAAAACTACAGAATTCTGCTGAAGTTGCTTCTCGTTCATTGGATGCCTATTTGTATAGTTTATTGGGCGAGCATCTACCTAGCACTTTTCATTATACTAATTTACAAAAAGCGAAATCCTGGGGTTTTAAAATATCTGATGCAATGAAAAAATGTGCCAACTTCGAGGAAGTTATGGACTTTATTCATTATTGGGATATTGAAAGAAAAAACCTACCTGTTGCAACTGATGGTATCGTTATCAAAGTAAATGACCTAGATCAACAGAATGAACTTGGCTTAACAGCAAAATCACCTCGATGGGCAATTGCTTATAAATATCAAGCAGAGAAGGCTTTGACTAAACTGCTGTCCGTTTCCTACCAGGTAGGTAGAACTGGAGCTGTTACTCCTGTTGCCAATCTAGAGCCTGTACTGCTTTCAGGAACTACTGTGAGAAGGGCTTCATTGCATAATGCTGATATTATTGAGTCATTTGACCTCCATTTGGATGATATGGTTTATGTTGAAAAAGGTGGTGAAATAATTCCAAAAATAACCGCTGTGGAACTAAATTCAAGAAATTCACAAAGTGCTAAAGTTGAATTTCTAGATTTGTGTCCAGAATGTAATTCTAAATTGATTAGAATTGAAGGTGAAGCTGCTCATTATTGTCCGAATGATCTTAGTTGTCCTCCTCAAATAAAGGGTAAAATTGAACATTTTGTGGGACGCAAAGCAATGAATATTGATGGTTTAGGTTCTGAAACTATACATCTTCTCTATTCAGAAAATTTGATACAGAATGTTGCAGATATTTACGAATTATCTGTAAGTCAAATTGCTGGTTTAGAAAGATTAGGCGAGAAATCTGCACTCAATATTGTGAAATCCTGTGATGATTCTAAAAATGTACCTTTTGAAAGAGTATTGTTTGCATTGGGAATCCGCTTTGTTGGAGAAACTGTAGCAAAGAAACTAGCCTTTGGATTGAAATCAATGGAAAATATCATCACTGCTAGTTATGAGGAATTAATCCAAATTGATGAAATCGGAAACAAAATCGCTTTAAGTATCATCAATTATTTTTCGGATCAACGACATATAGATTTAGTAGCTAAATTGAGTTCATTGGGCCTTAAAATGGAAATTGATGGGGATTCAATTACTCTTGATTCAACAGTTTTTGAAAATAAAACGATAGTTATCAGTGGAACTTTTGATAAACACTCCAGAGATGAATATAAGAAGATGATTGAGAAAAATGGGGGCAAGGTTTCAAGTAGCGTAACTTCCAAGTCGAGTTTTATTTTGGCTGGTGCAAATATGGGACCCGAGAAGTTGAAAAAAGCTGAAAAACTCAAGATTAAACTTCTTTCCGAAGATGAGTTTCTTGTTCTTATAAATGAAAGTGCTAAAGTGGAGACTGATCAGGGACAATTTCTTACTCAAAGTGAAAATAATATTACAGTTGATAACCATTCTACAAAAGAGGGATTCCAAACTTCATTATTTTAAATACAATGATTGAAAAAATTAAACAATTATTATATAAATATCTAAAAAAGAATTCATTGGATGATGAATCAAGAGATAAGCGATTTGTGAATTATGATTCTGCTCAAACAATCTTAATATTGTTTGAAAGTAATTTTACTGAGAAGAATCCGGAAATCAGATATATACAACAATTACTGAAAGAAGATAAAAAGAAAGTTACTCTTTTGGGTTTTGTAGATAAAAAACAAACTGATTCTGCAGTCTTACCTCATTACCGTATATTCCATCATCAAGATTTCTTCTGGTATGGTAAACCTAAGTCTGAGGCTTTGAATTACATACATAATCTTCGATTTGATCTTGTTCTAGATTTAACTGTAAATGAATTATATCCAATGGCTTATATTCTGGAATATGTAAATGCGTCATGTAAAGTTGGACTTAAGAAATCAATAGATCAACAATATGATTTTTCGATTGATTTAAGTTCTATTGTTAATTCACAGTCTGAAAATGAGGAGATTCTGGAAATTGATGCAACTTTTTTATATAATCAACTTATTTTTTATTTGAAAAATATAAAAACTAACGATTAATCACTAAATTTGTAAAAATTATAAGATTTAATTTCTCACAATGATAAAAAGTAAACTGACGGGGATGGGGGTGGCCTTAATCACTCCCTTTAAAGATGATGAATCTGTAGACTTTGAGGCATTAGCCAAAGTAGTTGAACACCAAATTAAAAATGGTACCGACTATTTAGTGGTTCTTGGTACTACTGCTGAAACTCCAACATTGACTGAAGAAGAGAAAGAGGATGTTACTCGTTTTATACTTCAAGTAAATGCAGGTAGATTACCAATTGTTTTAGGTGTGGGTGGAAATAACACCAGATCTCTGGTAAACAAGCTGAAATCTATGGATTTTACTGGAATTGATGCTGTCCTTTCAGTTACACCGTATTATAATAAACCTTCTCAAGAAGGATTATATCAACATTATTCTGCTATTGCTACTGCTTCACCCGTACCTGTGGTATTGTATAATGTGCCTGGGAGAACCGGTGTGAACATGTCTTCCCAAACAACTTTAAGACTAGCCCATGAATTCAGCAATATATGTGCAATTAAAGAAGCATCAGGAAATTTTTCTCAAATAGATGAAATTATTAAAAATAAACCGAAAGACTTTTTAGTGATTTCTGGTGATGATGGCATTACTTTCCCATTAATTACTCTAGGGGCAGTTGGGGTTATTTCAGTAATTGGAAATGCATTTCCTAAAGAATTCAGTCGTATGGTTCGGCTTGCATTAGAGGGAGATTATAATAGTGCAAGAACAATTCATCATCGTTTTACTGAGTTAATTGAACTCTTGTTCGTTGAGGGAAATCCTGCTGGAGTGAAAAGCATGCTTGCTGTCATGGGATTAATTCGAAATCAATTGAGATTACCACTGGTTCCTAATACTATAAAAACTTACGAAAAAATAAGACAGGTACTGAATCAGTTGGTTTAATATTCACCTTAAATCATCTGCTTATGGAAGTGAAAAAAAAATCAGGAAGAATTATAAAATATTCTGCCCTTGTGCTTTTTATAGCCATTCTTATTTATCTATTACTTCCTCAGAATTATTATATCCATAAAGCTCTTCTCAATCTTTTCCCTAAAATAGATAATGGAGAAATTTTTGAACACAGAGTTGTTAAAGCTTCCAATCCACAACCTTGGAAGTTCTCTGAAAATTTCAACAAAGTAACTATACCTGAAAAGTATCTTGAGGAATTTGAAGAATTAGGAACTATAGCTTTTGTAGTCATACAACACAATCAAATTGTTTTTGAACAGTATTGGGATGATTTCGATCAACAAAGTCGTACCAATTCATTCTCTATGGCCAAAGGTGTTCTTTCTTTATTGGTTGGAGCTGCTATTCAAGATGGTTATATCAAAAGTGTTGACCAAGCTGTTCAGGATTTCTTGCCTGAATGGACAGACTTTCAAGGAGATACTCTGAAAATTAAACATTTACTTACAATGAGTGCAGGTGTTGATTGGGATGAATCTTATAGTTCGTTATTTTCAAAAACCACTCAAGCCTATTATGGTAAAGATTTGTGGGGTTTAACTCAAACCGAAAAATTGATTGAAAAACCTGGGGTAGTTTTTAATTACCAAAGTGGTGTTTCTATGATGATTGCTTTTCTTTTACAAAAAGCTACAGGTAAATCTATTTCGGAATATGCCTCTGTGAAATTGTGGACCCCTATGGGTGCAGAAGAAGATGCATGGTGGTCGACAGATAAAAAGGACGGAATGGAAAAGGCCTATTGTTGTTATCATTCCAATGCTCGTGACTTTGCACGTTTGGGACAGTTGCTGCTCAATAAAGGAAAATGGAATAATGTTCAATTAATTGATTCTGTCTATCTTGAAGAGACTATTACGCCTGCTTCTTATCTAACATATATTCCAAAACCTTCAGGTGATATAGTGTACAAACCAAGGCCTAATACCTTCTATGGTTATCAAATGTGGATTGCTAATTATCATGATATGCAAATTCCATTTTATAGAGGTATCTTAGGTCAGTACGTATTTGCAGTACCGGAACTTGATGCAGTAATTGTGCGACTTGGCCACAAAAGAAGTAAAGTGTTTAATATAGAACAGAATCACACTCTTGATGTTGAAACTTGGATTAATGCTGGTTTGGATATTTTAAACAAATAATAACCTTTATAATATAGTAAACCTTATTATCTTTTAATAAAAAAGAATATTTTTACCGAAAATATTCTTTTTTTTTGTGGAATTATATTTAAATTCAACCCAAAATTAATTCTATGGAAACTATAAGAGATACTGATGTTATAGAGTGGGCTATGGACTTTCTTGTTAAGTCCGAATCTGAAATTACCAGTTATGAATTAAAAGAACAGTTAAAATATGCTGATCTAATCCAAAATCCAAAGGATAAAGCTATGTTGACTCGTTTGTTGGATGAATCATCTCAAATTCGTAACAACAAAAGATTGGCAGTCCGTATCAAAGAATTAATTGATCTATATGGCATTCCTTCATTCTTTTCACCCTTTGATAGTTTATTGCTTAAAATCTATCGCAGAACTTATAAGTTAATTTATCCAATCGCTATTCCAATTTTTAAATATCGTCTACACAGTGATACTTCTAAGGTTATTATAAATGAAAAGAATTCAATTCTTACTAAACATATTGATTCCAGAAATTCAGACCAAATTGGTCAGAATGTAAATCTACTGGGTGAAGTTGTAATAGGTGACGCAGAGGCTGACAAAAGGTATTTGCATTATCTTGAAGCACTGGAAGATCCACGAATTAATTATATTTCAGTTAAGATTTCTGGAATTTATGCTCAAATAACTGCCTTAAATTACCAAAAGAATAAAGAGGATCTATGTGAACGATTATCTGCGATCTATGCAAAAGCACAATCCAATACCTATATTGATCAAGATGGTTTGACAAAACAAAAGTTTGTCAATCTTGATATGGAAGAATATAAAGATTGTCTGTTGACTTTAGATGTGTTTATGGAGGTTCTCAACAAACCGGAGTTTTTAAATTTCAGTGCTGGAATTGTAATACAGGCTTATTTGCCAGATGCCTGGGACTTCCAAACTAAATTACTCGATTTTGCACACATAAGAGTTGCTAGTGGTGGTGCCTCCATTAAAATTAGATTGGTCAAGGGGGCTAATCTTCAAATGGAGTCAGTTTTGTCATCCTTAAAAGGATGGGAGATACCTATCTATGATTCAAAAGTTGAAGTGGATGCTAATTATTTGAAAATACTTGACAGGGCTTTGAAACCCGAAAATGCAAAAGTTGCCAAGATTGGTATAGCTTCACATAATTTTTTTACAATTGGTTATGCATTGTTGTTAAGCCAAAAGAACAATGTGGAAGATGCATTGACTTTTGAGATGTTGGAGGGGATGGCAAATCATCTCCCACGTACTTTGAGAAAGTTAGATAAACAAATTATTTTATATACCCCGGTGGTATCCAATGTGAACTTTTTAAATGCTGTTTCATACTTGGTAAGACGTCTGGATGAAAATACTGGAAAGGATAATTTTCTAAGTTATTCGTTCAATCTTAAACTGGAAACTAATGCTTGGAATTTTTTAAAAGAGCAATTCAAACAAGCTTTTGAATTGAAATCATCCATTTCAAATACACCCAAACGGACACAAGATAGAAATGTTATATTTGAATTTAAAGGTCCGGAAATTGAATTTATTAATGAACCAGATACAAACTTTGATTTGCCACAGAACCGATTGTGGGCTGAATACTACAGAACTAAATGGTATAAAAATATTGACACTGTAAATCAATATAAAATTCCAGTACAAATTGGTGAAAACCAGTTTACTTCACAAAATACAAAAAAATACTTCGATCGTTCTCAAAATGATAATGTCCTTGTTTGTGAGTTAAGTTTAAGTAATTACAGTCAAGTTAATGAGATGATTAACTTGGCAATTAAAGACAATTCATCCTGGAGATCTTCAACATATTCTCAAAGGAAGGAAATACTCCACCATACTGCATTGAATTTAGCAAACAAAAGGGGGGATCTCATAGCTTGTATGACTTCCATCACCGGTAAAACCATGGTTGAAGGTGATGTCGAAGTCTCAGAAGCAATCGATTTCTGTCGTTTCTATCCAATTTCGATGGAAAGATTTATTGCTTTAGATACAGTTGATATTTCTCCTAAGGGAGTTGTAATGGTTATATCCCCATGGAACTTTCCATTGGCTATTCCAGTTGGTGGTGTTGCTGCAGCATTGGCAAGTGGAAATTCAGTTATACTTAAGCCTGCAACAGTTGCATATCCTATAGCATGGGAATTTGCTCAGTGTTTTTGGGATGCAGGAGTGCCAAAAGATGCATTTCAGCTTGTTTGTGCTGATGGAAGAGATGCATTAACTGCTTTAACAACACATAAAGCCATCAAACATATCATCCTTACAGGTGGAACTGATACCGCGCTTAATATATTGAAAATCAACCCAACTTGTCCAATTTCTGCTGAAACAGGTGGTAAGAATGCAATAATTTTAACAAATGCTTGTGATAGAGATCATGCAATCACAAATATTGTAACTTCCGCTTTCAGCAATGCTGGTCAAAAATGTTCAGCTTGTTCCTTATTGATTTTAGATAAGGAATTATATACTGATGAGGTATTTAAAGCTAAGTTAATCGATGCAGTTACTAGTCTACATGTAGGATCTGCTTGGGATCCAGCAAATTATGTTGGACCGATGATAACAAATCAAAATGATAAATTATTATATGCTATAGATTATTTGGAAGAAGGTGAATCTTGGTTGGTTCCACCCGTCTTTGTGGACCCCTTGAAATACATACTAAAACCTACAGTAAAATGGGGCGTAAAACCAGGAAGCTATACTTTTAAAACAGAACTTTTTGGACCATTGTTAGCTGTAGTTTGCATGGACGACTTAGCACATGGTATAGAATTAGCAAATTCTTCTGAATATGGTTTGACAGCCGGTTTACAAAGTTTAGATGAAAAAGAGCAAGAAATATGGAAAAATTCAATAGAGGCTGGTAATTTATATATAAACAGGGGTATTACAGGCGCAATTGTAAGTAGGCAACCTTTTGGAGGAATGAAAAAATCAGCTTATGGTGGTGGAATAAAAGCTGGCAGTCCTAATTATGTAAGTTGTTTCTTTGAATACAAAGAAATGAAACGTAATCACCATCCGAAGGAGTTGCTTGAATTCACTTATTTGAGTGATTTATTGAATGCACATGATAAAGTAAGGTTTTCTCAAGCCATTCAGAGTTATACATTAAACTATCAGGTTGAATTCTCTAGGGAAAAGGACATTCATGCTATATTGGGAGAATACAATGTATTTCGCTATCTACCTCTTAAAAAGATGGTTTTAAGGTTGAAAAGAGGAGATAATTTTGTAGATGCTGCTTTAATCTTAGCTGCTGCTGATATATGTAAAACCCCAATTGAAATAAGCCTTGATCCTCAAAACAAATTATTACCATTGATTGATACTTTAAAGTCCAGATACAAGGTTTATGAAGAAAAGGAAATACAATTTTATGGGCATATGAACGATTATGATAGGGTTAGGCTTTGTTGCAATACGGATACTGTCGATATATTAACAGAAGCCTCAACCACAGGATTGTATATTGCATATAATTCACCTGTAATTGAGGGTAGATTAGAATTGTTACACTATCTGAAAGAACAAAGCGTCAGTACTGAATATCACCGCTACGGAAATATTGTAAGCTGCTAGCTCAAAGCCACAAGCTTCATGCTTCAAGCCTCATGCTTCAAGCCTTAATTCTGCCTGCAGCATGTAGCCTGTAGCTGTATTTAACTTGAAGCCTGCTGCCTGAAGCTTGAAGCATTTTATGCCATTAGCTTTTTGTATCTGATACGTTTAGGACCTTCATCTCCCAAACGGCGTTTTTTGTTTTCTTCGTATTCTGAATAAGTGCCCTCAAAAACAAAAACTTCAGAATTACCTTCAAAAGCAATGATATGGGTACATATACGGTCAAGGAACCATCGGTCGTGAGAAATTACAACCGCACAACCTGCAAAGTTTTCAAGACCTTCTTCCAAAGCGCGAAGTGTGTTTACATCTATATCATTGGTTGGTTCATCAAGTAATAAAACATTTGCTTCTGATTTGAGAGTGATAGCAAGATGAAGCCTGTTTCTTTCACCACCAGAAAGTACACCACAAAGTTTTTCCTGATCACCACCAGTAAAATTGAATCTGGATAAATATGCTCTTGTGTTGATTTCTTTTCCACCTACACGAATGAATTCGGTGCCTCCAGATACTACTTGATAAACAGTTTTATTTGGATCAATATCTTCATGACTTTGATCAGCATATCCAAGTTTAACAGTCTCTCCAATCTCAAAATCGCCTTTATCAGCCGTTTCCATACCCATCATCATTTTAAATAGTGTGGTTTTACCAGCACCATTAGGACCGATAATACCAACTATACCATTGGGTGGTAAAACAAAGTCCAGATTGTCAAAAAGTAATTTTTCACCAAAAGCTTTTGCAACTTTGTTGGCTTCAAGTACTTTGTTACCTAAACGTGGACCATTGGGGATAAATAATTCCAATTTATCTTCACGTTCTTTCTGGTCTTCGTTCAATAATTTGTCATAGGCTTCCAAACGAGCTTTTCCTTTCGCATGTCTAGCCTTAGGAGCCATACGTACCCATTCTAACTCACGTTCAAGAGTTTTGCGACGTTTGCTTGCCTGTTTCTCTTCCATGGCCATTCGTGCTGTTTTTTGTTCCAACCAGGATGAATAATTTCCTTTCCAAGGTATACCTTCCCCACGATCCAATTCTAATATCCAGCCTGCTACATTGTCAAGGAAATATCTGTCGTGGGTGATAGCTATAACTGTTCCTGCATACTGTTGAAGATGATGTTCCAGCCATTCTACAGACTCAGCATCCAAGTGGTTTGTAGGTTCGTCCAATAATAAAATGTCGGGTTGACGAAGCAATAATCTGCACAATGCAACACGTCTTTTTTCACCACCTGACAAGTATTCAATTTTTGCATCTTCAGGAGGACAACGAAGTGCATCCATTGCTCTTTCCAATTTGTTGTCTATATTCCAGGCATCCAGATGATCAAGCAATTCTTGTAATTCACCCTGTCTGGCAATTAGTTTGTCGAAATCAGCATCAGGATCAGTGAATTTTTCATTGATTTGGTCATATTCCTTCAGTAAATCCATTACTTCTTGCACACCTTCTTGTACGATTTCTTTGACAGTTTTGCTCGGGTCCAATTTAGGTTCTTGTTCTAAATAACCTACAGAATATCCAGGTGAGAAAACAACTTCGCCATCATAGGTTTTTTCTTCACCAGCTATAATCTTTAGCAAGGTAGATTTACCTGAACCATTTAAACCAATAATACCTATCTTAGCCCCATAAAAAAAGGATAGATAAATATTGTTCAATACTTTTTTTTGAGGGGGGAAAGTTTTACTTACCCCAACCATTGAGAAGATAATTTTCTTATCGTCAGACATATCTAATAATTATAAAGTTACTACTATATTAAGGCTTGCAAAGTTACAAAAATTGAGAAAAAATTCGTAACTTGCGGGACTTTAATTTTTATCTCGTTTTTGAATGAAAAAACAAAAATTCAAATTGGAATTTCCTCTAAATGCTACTTCACCTAACGCTGTGTGGAATGCTGTGGCCACTTCACATGGACTAAAAGAATGGTTTGCAGATGAGGTGGAAGAGAGCGGTTCTGAATTTACTTTTGTATGGAATAAATTTCCTCAAACAGCTGAGATTCTACATTACAAAGCTAACTCTCATGTGCGTTTTCAATGGGAGGATGACAGAGGTAGTGAGTACTTCTTTGAATTCAAATTAGTTTCAAGCGAATTGACAAAGACTTGGACTTTATTTGTTACTGATTTTTGCGAACCATCAGATAAAGAGGATACTGTTTTACTGTGGAATCAGCAAATTGAAAAAATGAAACGTAATCTTGGCATTTAACGCTGACAGATCGAATGATTCTGATAAAAAAAATTGATCTTTATCTTTTAAAGAGGTTTCTTGTCCTTTTTATGATGACTTTCCTGATAGTCATCTTTATCCTTCTCATGCAGTTTTTGTGGAAACATTTTGCTGACCTTGCAGGAAAGGGAGTAGGTTGGGGTGTCGTTGCTGAATTCTTTGGTTTTGCTTCTGTTACCCTTATTCCTTTGGCATTACCTTTGGCATTGCTGCTTGCATCGTTGATGACATTCGGGAATCTTGGAGAAAATTTTGAATTGAATGCAATGAAATCGTCGGGAATTTCCTTGTTTCGCATTATGCGACCACTTGCATTTTTTATTGCATCGGTAAGTATTGCTGCCTTCTTCTTCTCAAATACTGTTTTGCCAATTGCTCAAACAAAACTTTGGACCTTGGTTATTTCACTTAAGCAAAAATCTCCTGAATTGGATATTCCTGTCGGTGAATTTTATAAAGGTATAGATGGTGTTAATCTTTATGTCAGAGACAAAGAAGGAGATCTTCTGAAAAACATGATGATATATGATTTCTCATCAGGTTTCTCAAATGCTGTAGTGTTGGTTGCAGATTCAGGAAGAATTAAGATCTCGGCTGATAAAAAATACTTGATGTTGACTTTATATGACGGTGAAAGTTTTGAGAATTTAAAAAGTCAGCGACAAAGTGCAATGTTGAGTAATATACCTTATCGACGTGAGACTTTTGGTGTGAAGGAAATATTGTTTGAGTTTGATTCAAATTTCAATCGTTTTGATGAAACTATATTGGAAGATCAGCATGTTAGTAAAAATATAATCCAATTAGGTCAATCCATAGACTCGGTAAGCAAAATAATTTCCGCCAGATCAATAACTCATTCAAGGGAGTTGTTGAATTTTCATTATCTTGGAAGAGAAAAATTTCCAGAAATGAATTTAACTGAAATATTAAAATCAGATTCAACGAATATAAAAATTGATAGTATAAACGCAACTGCTGATTCAAAATATAATTATGATAGTGTATATGCTTCTTTAGAGTCTATCGATAAAAAAACAAGTTTGGCTACTGCTGTGCAAAAAGCCAGAAACATGATGGATCAAGTGGATTATCAAAATATCATGCTTGGTTCTGAAATTAAATATGTGAACCGTCACCAAAGTGAATGGCACCGTAAATTTACATTGTCTTTCGCCTGTTTGATTTTTTTCTTTATTGGTGCTCCTCTTGGTTCTATCATTCGAAAGGGTGGATTTGGTGCTCCGGTAGTAATTTCGGTGCTGATGTTTATTGTCTATTATATAATTGACAATACGGGTTATAAAATGGCTAGAGAGGGACTATGGGATGCGTATCAGGGCATGTGGTTGAGTTCATCCGTATTATTGCCTATTGGGATTTTTCTCACTTACAAAGCTGCTGTCGATGCAACTTTGTTTAATCCGGAGGCATATACTATTTTCTTTAAAAAAGTGAATCTAATTATTTCAAAAAAGATTAAAAATTCTTCGGCTAACTCCGAAGCTAAATAAATATATTATGACTAAGTTGTTGAATACCATTGATGAAGCCGTTGAGGATATCAAAAACGGTAAAGTAATTATTGTTGTTGATGATGAAGATCGTGAAAATGAAGGTGATTTTATTTGTGCTGCAGAGCTCATAACGCCTGAAATTATTAATTTTATGCTAATTAATGGTAGAGGTGTTCTTTGCGCTCCTATCACGGAAGAGCGTTGTGCTGAACTCGATTTGAAAATGCAAGTAAGTAAGAATACTTCTGTGCATTCAACTCCATTTACTGAATCAATCGATCTGATCGAAGGATGTGATACAGGTGTGTCTGCATCAGATAGAGCGGCTACAATTAAAGCATTGACTAATCCGAATACCAAACCGGAGGATTTTGGTAGACCGGGTCATATTTTTCCATTAAAAGCACGAACAAAAGGTGTATTGCGACGAGCCGGTCACACAGAAGCTGCTGTTGATTTAGCACGTATGGCAGGATTATATCCAGCAGGTGTGTTGATTGAAATTATGAATGCGGATGGAACTATGGCTCGTTTGCCTCAGTTGCTTGAAGTTGCACATATGTTTGATTTGAAAATAATCAGTATTCAAGATTTGATTGCCTATCGCTTGCGTTCTGAATCTATAGTTGAAATGGGGGTTGAAGTAAGTATGCCTACTGCTTTTGGCAATTTTAGATTAATTCCTTTTAGACAAGTTTCGAATGGTATGGAACATATTGCATTGATTAAAGGTCAATGGGATCAAGATGAACCTGTGTTGGTTCGTGTACATTCTTCTTGTATGACTGGTGATATTTTTGGATCAATGCGATGTGAATGTGGTGATCAATTGCATAAAGCAATGGAACTCATCGAAAACGAGGGTAAAGGGGTGATCGTTTATATGAATCAAGAAGGACGTGGTATTGGATTGATGAATAAGATTAAAGCCTATAAATTACAAGAAGAGGGCATGGATACTGTGGATGCAAATCTTCATTTAGGATTCAATGCCGATGAAAGAGATTATGGAGTAGGTGCTCAGATTCTTAGATACTTGGGGGTTACAAAGATTAAATTGATGTCTAATAATCCGGTGAAGAGAATTGGATTGGAGGCATATAATTTATCTATTGTTGAGAATGTGGCCCTAGAAATCAAACCAAATCCTCACAATGAATTCTATATGCATACGAAGAAAACCAGAATGGGACATGATTTGAAATATCCTAAACAAGAAAAATAATTCTTATTGGTATTCAATTACGTTGAAAAAATTTATACTTTTGTGTAATAAGTGAAAAAAATATAAAAAATGACTGAAATGGACCCACTTGAAATAAACAAGGAAGATTTGTCGCAAAATTCTGATTTAAATGCTTTATCTGAATTGGAATTGGTTGATTTGCTAAAAAGTTTGGTAGATAAAGAGATTGATGAAGTAAAATCTCAGGTGGATCAAATTAAACAGGTTTTTTATAAAAAACACAAGCTTCAAATTGAAGAATTAAAAAAACAGTGGATAGAGAATGGGGGTGAAGACGCTAGCTTTATTTATCCTAAAGATGAAAATGAAGAGGAGCTGAAATCACTTTTAAATAATTTCAAAACCCGAAAGGCTGCTTTTTTTGCTAAACAAGAGGCTGAGAAAGAGAAAAATCTTCTGCTTAAACAACACATACTTGATCGAATGAAAGTTCTGGTTGATAGTAGTGATGATGTTTCGGTTCATATCAATGAATTTAGAGAATTGCAGAAACAATGGAAAGAGATTGGATTAGTGCCTCAGACTGCCGTGACTGAATTGTGGAAACATTATTCTGTACTTCAAGAATCATTCTGGGATCTAATTAAAATCAATAACGAGTTGAGGGAGTATGATTTCAAGAAAAATCTCGAAGCTAAAACTCATCTTTGTGAACTTGCAGAAAAGTTGGATGAAGAAGTAGATGTAATATCTGCATTCCATCAACTTCAGAAATTTCATGAAGATTGGCATGAAATTGGCCCTGTTGCCAGGGAATTCCGCGAAGATATATGGCAACGATTCAAGGCTGCAACTACAATAATTAATAAAAAGCATCAAGGTCATTTTGACGAAATCCGTTCGCTTGAAGAAGATAATTTAACTGCTAAAACTGCTATTTGTGAAAAAATAGAGGCGGTTAAGGTTGAAGATTTGAATACCTACAAATCATGGGATGATGCTACCAAGTTGGTGATGGACTTCCAGGAAGAATGGAGAACTATTGGTTTTGCTCCTAAAAAAAGCAATCATAAAATTTTCGAACGTTACCGTGCTGCTTGTGATGCATTTTTTGAAGCTAAAGCATTGTACTATAAAGAAGCTAAAAGTACTTTGACTGAGAATTTAGATAAAAAGAAACAGCTTTGCGAACAAGCAGAGGCTTTGAAAGATAGTTCTGATTGGAAAGCCACTACCGATAAAATGATTGAATTGCAGAAGGAATGGAAAACCGTTGGTCCTGTAGCTAAAAAATATTCAGATGAAATATGGAAGAGATTTATAGCTGCTTGTGATTATTTCTTTGATCAAAAAGCTAAAAATTCAAATGATCAGAAATCGGTTGAAATTCAAAATCTACAAAAGAAGAAAGAATTAATCACTTTTATCAATGAACTTGTAATTAATGGTACAAATAATGAGGAAGTTCTATCAAAAATCAGGGAGAAAATTGCTGAATGGAATACTATAGGACATGTTCCATTTAAAGAAAAAGATAAAATTTATAAGGAATATCGCAAAGTGATTGATGCAAAATTTGAAATTCTTCAAGTGGATGCAAATAAGAATCGTTTGGAAAACTTCAAAGCTAACCTAAAAGATATTTCATCCAAAGGTGATAACAAAGTCTATAAAGAAAGAGATCGACTGATGCGTTCCTATGATCATTTAAAATCTGAAATTGCTGTATATGAAAATAATATGGGATTTTTAACGACCTCTTCCAAAAAAGGTAGTGGTTTGATTAAAGAACTGGAAAGAAAAATTGAATCATTGCGTGAGGAAGCTAAACTAATAGAACAGAAAATTCAAATGATTGATGAAGAGATATAAAAAAAGCCCC
>CAZZPZ010000016.1:17398-33739 GCA_964655615.1 uncultured Paludibacter sp.
TGTATTTTCCTGCTGCCTGTAACTAAAATTGATACATGATTACACCTATCAAACGGTGATTATCCACATTGTATTTATCTGAAATTTTTCCAGTAGCCTGTAATTGTCCATAGTTTGCGCTTGTGAAATTGTATTCAGCACCAATTTTTAAGTTTCCCATGTTTTTGATGATAAATGGGGCAACTCTCCATAAATGCGAAATCATTTCATCTCCATTTGAATAATATCCTCTTCCATAAGCAAATACTTGTGGGTTTAATTCCTTGTTGCTGCCAAGATGCAAAGAACTCCCAGCAAAAACACCCACCTGCACTTTTTGTCCATAGGTAAAGTTGAACCATTGATGCAGGGTGTTTAAGTTTGTGAATTGAGAAATTCCATCAGGAGCATCTTTTGCAAGAGCATAACCACCTATCATAATCTGATCAGAAAGATTCTGACCCAATATGCTCTTGGTTTTAAATTGCATTTTACCTTTTGCCAATGCACCATACAATATTAGGGATGCAGAATTCAAATAGCTATCCAAGGGCTTAATTCTCTTATAATCTATACCAAATCCAATGAGTCCAGTGTTTTCTCTATATTCGATGCTTGAAAAAAGATTGGGTATAATTGAATTCTTGAGGTATGAACTGCTAAATCCAATAGGACCTGTACTCGTATATTGATTCTGATATATTGCTGAGGATTTCCATGTCCAGTTTTTGTTTAGTTTATGAGTTAAACTAATTTGTGGACTTCTGTTGAAGGGTTGAAATGGTGTTCCCGTATTAATCGAAACCATAGAAGGAATCAATGAAGAAAATAGGGGATGCCAGGTTTGGCCAATTAAAAGTTGAGATTTTTCCCAAGCCAGATTTATATAGGCTTGTCTGATTCTCATTAGATAGTAATTGGAAGAAGTACCGGCAAAATCTGTCTCTATTTTGGCACTGATTTTAATTCCATTAATTTCTTCACCGTTCAAGTCTAGTCCTAATCTGGTGTATGCACTAAGCATTTCAGAATTTGGCACTTCATTTAAATCAGTACCATTTACTATGTTGCTTGGTTTTGGGAAGAAATTGTACAGTCCATCTGTAGACTCTTCATTGACACGTGAGTTGACATAAATATCACTGCGTACGAATCCGTACAATTTTAATGTTGGTAAATTATCATCAGCTATTACTGATGTAAATACCAAACTCAGGATAAATCCTGAAACAATCTTTTTCATTTATACCTATTGTTATTGAATGCCTATTTAGGGCAATAAAATGTACAGTAATTACTGTTAGAGAAAATAACCTACACAGAAAAGTTTCTGTGTAGGTTGAATATATTATGCAAGCAATGATTTAACTTGTGCATACACATTTTTAGCAGTGAATCCTAGTTTCTCGTCCAATACTTTGTATGGGGCAGAGAAACCAAATGATTCCAAGCCAAATACTTTACCATTTGCACCAACCAATCCTTCTAAGTTAACAGGTAGACCGGCTGTTAATCCAAAGATTTTAGATCCTTTCGGTAATACTGATTCTTGGTATTCAGCTGATTGACTACGGAATAATCCTTCAGATGGTACTGATACCAGTCTTACTTTTATTCCTTCAGCACGTAAAAGAACAGCTCCTTCTTCTAAAGTTGATACTTCAGATCCTGAAGCTACCAATATTACATCAGGATTTCCATCACAACTTACAATATATGCACCTTGATTGGCTTGTTTAGCTTCTTCCTTACGAGTTGAAGTTGAAGGCAGATCCGCAATATTCTGACGAGACAAAATCAAACCAGTTGGAGTTGAATTGTTTTCCATTGCCATTTTCCAAGCAATTGTTGTTTCTTCAACATCAGCAGGACGTAATACCAACATTGAGTTATGTCCTTTGTGGTTTTTCAATTTTTCCATCAAACGGATTTGTGCTTCTTGCTCTACAGGTTCGTGAGTAGGGCCATCTTCACCCACACGGAATGCATCGTGTGTCCATACGAATTTTACTGGCACTTCCATCAAAGCAGCCATACGGATCGCTGGTTTCATATAATCCGAGAATACAAAGAAAGTTGCACAGGCTGGAATAACTCCACCATGTAGACTCATACCAATGCTTAGACAGGCCATTGTTAATTCAGCAACACCGGCTTGTAGGAATGATCCGGAAAAATCACCTTTTTTGAAGGCAGTAGTCTTTTTCAAAAATCCATCCGTTTTGTCTGAGTTGGAAAGGTCAGCACTTGCTACAACCATGTTTTCCACTTGTTGAGCTAATTCAGCTAATACTGTTGCTGATGCAGCACGAGTAGATTGACCTGGTTTTTGTGCGATAGCTTCCCAATTTACATTGGTTTTACCTGAAAAGAATAATTCCAGTTTTGAAGCTAATTCCTGATTTTCTTTAGCCCATATAGCTTTTGCTGCTTGTTTTTCAGCAGCAATTATTTTTAATTCTTCTGCACGTTTAGCATACAATGCTTTGGTTTCTTCAAACAAAACAAATGGTGATTCAGGATTTCCACCCAAGGCTTTGATTGATTCTTCGAATGAAGCACCAGCTTCACCTAGTGGCATACCGTGTGTTGCACATTGATTTTCAAAACTTGAACCATCAGCTTTGCGTGCTCCTTTACCCATAATGGTTTTACCAATGATAAGGGTAGGTCTTTCAGATTCAGCTTTTGCTGAAGTTAAAGCTTTACGGATTTCAGCTGCATCATTACCATTGATAGTGATTACATTCCATCCCCAAGCTTGATATTTCTGTGCTACATTCTCACTTGTTACATCTTTGGTTTCAGTAGATAATTGTATGTCGTTTGAATCATAGAACATAATAAAGTTGTCCAATCCCAAGTGACCAGCAATACGACCAGCACCTTGAGAAATTTCTTCTTGGATACCACCGTCTGAAATAAATGCATAAATGGTTTGTCCCATTACAGCACCAAATCTTGCTTTTAAGAATTTAGCAGCAATTGCAGCACCAACACCGTAAACGTGTCCTTGTCCCAATGGTCCTGAAGTGTTTTCAACTCCTCTTTGTACATCTACTTCCGGGTGACCTGGAGTTGGACTTTCCCATTGACGGAATTGTGATAATTCATCCAATGTGTATTTGCCTGTGCATGCTAAAACTGAATAAAGCATTGGTGACATGTGACCTGGATCTAAGAAGAAACGGTCTCTACCTTCCCATCCTGGATTTTGCGGGTCATACTCCAAAAATTCGGAATACAAAACGTTAATAAAATCTGATCCACCCATTGCTCCACCAGGGTGTCCCGATTTTGCTTTCTCAACCATTGAAGCTGCCAATATACGAATATTGTCGGCCGCACGATTTAATGTTTCTACTGAATTCATTGTAATTGTTTTTTATTTATGTTTGCTTAAAATCTTATACCTATTAAATAATTGAATTTCCAGTTTTTAGATTCATTCTCTCCATATCCTGGAATAAATAGGGGTTTGAAACTGCCAGGAGTATCGCTTCCCAATAAATGCATGTTTCGTATAGTCCATCCTGAATAAATAAACTCATTCAACATCACTCGCATTCCAGCTGAAATCTCCCACCAAAACCGGGTATTGTGGATGTGTTTGTCAAAAGTGATAGACTCATTCCAATAATCATCCTGAATATATATATCTTGAATATTGTATTCAAAACTACTCATACCAGTATGAATTCCAATTAGAAATAAATTCTGAAAACCTCTCTTTTTCGAGTTTTTTAGAATATTGGTCGATATTCCCACTTTGTAAAATGGCGAAGCAGTCTCAAAAACGATAGTTGAGGGTGTCAAAGTATTCGCATATGCATAACCTGCTTCAAAAGTTGGAAAATACTTGCCATTCAGATTAACTCTTGAACTCAATGAAAATTCTTTGTAATCATCATTTTCAAATATCATAGTATAAATGGAAGATATATCCCCTTCTATCGAAAAGTCTCGAAACAAAGGTAAATTCAAACTGTCTTTTCTCTCAGCCGATACATTAATCGTTATCATGCTGATTAAGAAAATACTAAAAATAGATTTTAATGTTTTCTTCGTTAGCATTTGTAACTGATGAATTAATTATTTCAATTTTCTCAATCTGGTGATTTGTATGCCTGATTGAATCTATCGTATGGAACACCTGACATCCACAAGAATAATCAATTAAATAATCATAATTGCTGTGATAAATGTGTATAGTGTCAGACAAAGTGTTGATTCTATAGATAAAAACACTCTCGGATCCAAATTTCTTTAATGGAATTTGAGTGGTTTGAACCGATTTTTTATTGTTGTAAAGGATTGAATCAGAGTCTGTTGCTTTAACCCAGATGCTGTCTGCTTTTATTGAAAGTGAAGCATAAAGATGAACATCAGTTTCTGTTCTACATTCATCATCAGAACAAGAACTTACAAACACAATCAATAGGATGAAAAATATGAGTTTTGTAAACTTCACTAAATTTCTTTTTCAATTAAATAATTATTTCTCTCAGATGAATTGCGAGTAACTATCTCACCCAAGAAGCCTGTTAGAAACATTTGAGTTCCCAATAACATTAAAACCAGAGCAAGATAAAAATAGGGTGAATCGGTAACCAATGAGGCAACTTGATGATTCATTAATGCAATGAGTTTGTTTACTCCAACTGCTATAACTGATAGAAATCCAAGCAAAAACATTAAACTACCATACAACCCAAAGAAATGCATGGGTTTTTTGCCGAATTTGGATAAAAAATACAAGGTCATTAAATCCAGATAGCCATTCACAAAACGACTTAATCCAAATTTACTTGTTCCAAATTCTCTTTTTCTGTGCTCAACTACTTTCTCGCCAATTTTGGTGAATCCTGCATTTTTTGCAAGATAGGGTATGTAACGATGCATCTCACCAAAAACTTCAATGTTTTTTATCACATCTTTTTTATAGGCTTTAAGTCCACAATTCATATCGTGCAATTTCAAACCTGTTACCTTTCTTGCTGTAGCATTGTATATTTTAGAAGGTATATTCTTTGCTAATTTAGAATCGTGTCTTACTTTCTTCCAACCAGATACCAAATCATAGCCATCTTCAGTAATCATTCTGAAAAGTTCTGGAATTTCATCAGGACTGTCTTGCAAGTCAGCATCCATGGTGATGACTACATCTCCTTCAGCAGCTTTAAAACCACAGAATAAAGCGGGTGATTTTCCGTAATTGTTTCTGAATTTTATACCTTTAACTGATGTTGATTTTTGTTTTAAATCTTCGATTATTTTCCATGAACTATCAGTGCTACCATCATTAATGAAAATGATCTCATAACTTAAATTGTGTTTGTTCATTACTTCTGCTATCCAATCGTGTAGCTTCGGCAAGGATTCTTCTTCGTTATAAAGTGGAATAATTACTGATATATCCATAAATGTGTTTTTTAAGATTCAAAGATGTTTTTATCCTTTTTTACGAAAATTGCCATTATTGATCCAGTGAAAATACCTAAGATGGTGTTCATCCAAATATATTGGAGAGAAAAAGAAGCTGGTTTCAATAAATCTTTAATTTGATCGTATGCTTCTGGGTCAACTGGAAACTTCATTTGTTCCATAATTCTTAATCCTTCATCCAAAATTAGCGTGAGATATTCAGGATTGATAAACTGAAAATATACAAATTTAACTATGGATGAAATAATGCCTGCATAGAAAAACGAAAGCACTATAAATAGAACTGCTTGAATATAGGTGGCTTCTCCACCCAAATTTCTTTCTCTGTTTTTGATTGAAGTTTTGTAGGTATAAACAAGTATATACACAAAAATTGCTAAAGAAAGAATACTGCCTATAAATGTTTTGGAAAGTGAAATTAGAAAATTAGCAGAAAAAAGAGCACCCAAAATCAATCCATTTGTCATTGTTGCTCTAACGATACTTTGTTGCATAAATTAAATTGAATATTTTGATACAAAGTTACAAAAAAAATAAGTACTTGCAGACACTTTTTTCTTATTTGAAGTGCACAAAATGCTCATTACTATGTGTTTTTTGTTTCACCAATTTTTTTGCCTTCAAGATTCTTTCTTGCTGGGTGTTTTGCTGTACCTATCACTTGGTTTTTGTAGATACTTGTATTTCCGGAAAATAAATATGAAACGATTGCTGATACAGCAACAAAGACTCCTATCTCATTGCCGAAGAGCTCGATAGCCATAATTGTACATGCTAAGGGTGTATTTGTAGCACCAGCAAAAACGGATACAAATCCCATTCCAGCAAGAAGTGCCAAGGGTAAAGGTAATATGTATGCCAATGCATTGCCTAAAACTGCCCCAATGAAAAACAATGGCGTCACTTCACCTCCTTTAAATCCAGCCCCTAAAGTTATAACTGTAAAGAGTATTTTAATTGCAAAATCTGACGCTGGAAGTGGATGGTTGAATGCTTCTACAATCGTAGGAATTCCTAATCCAATAAATTTGCTTGTTCCGATAAAATATACGGAAGCAGCAATGATTACTCCACCTATAAAGGGTCTCAGTGGTGGATATTTGATTTTACTTTTAAAAATTCGATTAGCACCATGTAGTGATTTGCTGAAAATCATAGCAGTAAATCCAAAAATTATACCTGCAGCTATACTGTATAAGATAGGTATGAAACTGACATCTGGTATATTTTCAACTCCATAATGCGTGTGGGGTGCATTGAATAATTTGGCAAATGAATCAGCCAGAATAGACGCTGCAAATGCAGGGAAGATTGCTTTATAATGGATTTTACCTATGAGAAAGACTTCTAGTCCAAAAATAGCTCCGGCAAGTGGTGTCCCGAAAACAGATCCAAAGCCTGCTGCTATTGCTGAAATCAATAATATTTTTCTTTCTTCTGAGTTTAATCCAAAAGGTTTTGTTAGTGTGTTGGAAATAGCCCCTGCCATTTGTATGGCTGTTCCTTCTCGACCAGCTGAACCTCCAAAAAGGTGAGTTATAATCGTTCCGGCATAAACCAAGGGTGCCATTTTAAAAGGAATGACTTTGCTTGGGTCGTGTATAGTGTCAATAATGATGTTATTTCCTGCTTCTACCTCTTTTCCGTATCGATGATATATCCAGCCAATAATAAATCCTGCAATAGGAAGCAAGGCAATCAACCAAAGATTTTCTTCTCGAAAATCAGTAGCCATATTCAATGAAATTAAAAACCCGGCAGATGCACCTCCCACAAGGATTCCAATAATCGTGCTGATGATCATCCATTTAATGATGTAAAATGGAAGAGGATGCTTTTCTGATAATTTCAACAACAATTGCTTCATTAGGTAAATAAAATACAAAAGTAGCATTTTATTTAACTGTAACAGACTAGAATTGTTAAAATTAGATAATTGGACTGAAAAGTCGAGCCAATGATTCTTTCAGTTTTTGTCTTCTTCTACGGTTTTGCCAATCCTTCAAGCTAAGTTCAACTGAATTTTGCATATCATTCACAAATAACTGCCTCAAAGCTTGTGCAGTTTTTTTCTCATAAATAAAGGCATTGGTTTCGAAATTCAAATTGAAGCTTCTTTCATCTAGATTGGCAGAACCAACTATCGAGATAAAATCATCAATTACTATTGCTTTGCTGTGTAAAAACCCTTTCTGGTAGATGTAGATTTTAATTCCTGCTTCCAATGCTTCACCTAAATAACTGAAGGTACAGGCGTCAGAAAGTCTTGAATCTGATTTTTTGGGAATCATCAATCTTACATCTATACCACTCAATGCTGCAATTTGTAAATTATGCATGACCACTTCGTTGGGTACGAAATAGGGGGTATGTATGTAGATGTATTTTGTTGAAGTGGAAACTGCATAGGCTATCCCTTGCATAATAGCCTCCCATTCGTTGTCTGGTCCGCTACTTACAATTTGTACCAGGTTTTTTTTGAATTTATCTGCTGGTGGATAGTATTTGGGATCAACGATGAGTTTTTTTGCCACAAAATACCAATCTGCTAAAAATTGCAACTGTAAACCATGCACAACTGTACCTTCAAATTTAATAAAGGTATCTCTCCATTTTCCTAAATTATTGCCAAAAATATATCTGTCTGCTACGTTGATTCCTCCAGTAAACCCATATTTCCCATCTACAATCAATAATTTTCGGTGATTTCGAAAGTTGATCTTACTTCGATTAAATCTCAACCTAAGGGGTAGAAATGGTTTTACATAGATCCCTGCTTCCTTTAAACTAAGTAAGTATTTGCTTGACAGTACAAAACTTCCGAAATAATCGTAAATCATACGGATGCGAATGCCTTCTTTTGCTTTCTGAATTAGTAGTTCTCGCAACTGATTGGAAATTTTATCATTGCCAAAAATAAAGAATTCTAAATGTATATGTTGTTTTGCATTTCTGATAGCATCAAACATAGAATCAAAGGTTTGTTCGCCTTCGGATAAAATCTCTATGTTGTTGTCAGAGAAGCCAATAGATTCATTGTTCTGATGTAGAAGTTTAACTAACCTTTTGTGTTCTGGTTTTAATTCATTAATGGTTTCACCCTCTGGGTCAAATTCAAAAATATGTCTTTCGTGTGCGAATTTGAGTCTTTTCTTAGTGATTAATTTTTGCTTGCGGTAATTTTGTCCCAATAGAAAATACAAGAGAATACCGATTATTGGAATTAGGATTAGAACCATCATCCATGCCAAAGAACGAACTGGGTTGCGATTCTCCAATAAAATGATGGATATAATGCTGAATAACGTATAAACGTATAATATGATAAGTAAAACAAAGATAAACTCATCCATAGTTTTAAGTTTTGGTGTTCAGGTAGGTTATTACATCGTGGTCGTCAAATACATCATGTGATTTCAAAATGCCTCCAATAAAGGGTGCTTGGATACCAGAACCAATTTTTTGTTTGGATATTTCAATATGGGCTTCATCCCACAATCCTAAACTTATAAAACTATCGTGTAGTTTAGCACCTCCTTCAACAAGTATTGAATTGATATTCCTTTTATAAACTTCTTCTACAATTTTAGATAATCCGTCTTTCTCAAAATCTATGTTTATAAATTCTGTTTTATCTGTGCTTTCTTGATTGACTTCAGTAAATATAAGTGTTCGGCTTTGATTGTTTAAGATAGTATAGTTGGTAGGAATTCTTCCTGTTCTATCCAATGCTATTCTAATTGGTGACTTGCCTGGCCAATTACGCACAGTCAAAGAGGGATTGTCCAACACAACTGTATTTGTACTAACTAAGATAGACTGATTTTCTGCCCTCATTTTATGCGTTAACTGAGTAGTCAAGGCATTGGAAATTTTAAGTGGTAGTTCTTCATTGTCTATGCGGTGTTTGTCCAGAAAACCATCTGAAGTTTGTGCCCATTTTAAAATGATATAGGGTCTGTGTTTTTCCTGAAAAGTAAAGAATCTCTTGTTTAGTTCTCTGCACTCTTCTATTAATACGCCAACTGATACTTCTATTCCCGCTTCCTCTAATATGCGAACACCTCTACCTGCAACTTTTGGGTTGGGGTCTAGTGTACCAATAATTACTTTGGGAATTTTTGAACTTACAATAAGATTGGCACAGGGTGGTGTATGTCCAAAATGAGAGCAAGGTTCCAAACTGACATACATAGTGCTTTTTGAAAGCAATGATTTGTCTTCAACCGAATTGATAGCATTGGGTTCCGCATGAGCTTCACCGAATTTGCGGTGAAAACCTTCGCCTATGATTTTGCCATCATGAACTATGACAGATCCTACCAATGGGTTGGGAGCAACATTTCCTAATGCTGTAGATGCCAATTGTAGACATCTTTTCATATAAAGTTCGGCTTCATTTTTTACGGACATACTATCGCTTTTTTTGTATCTTTGCGTTAATGGAAAATGCGAAATCGAAAATAATCAGTAGTCTCAAAGAGATATATTCAGAAAATGAGTTAAACTCTATTGTTCGATTACTTCTCTCAAAGATTAGCGGGCTAAATTATACCCAATTAATCCTAAGCAAAAATACAATTTTTTCTGAAAAACAAAAGATTGAATTGGATTTCTATCTAGAAGGTTTGAAGAAAAATGAACCTATACAATATGTTTTGGGAGAAACTGAGTTTTATGGACTGCCATTTAATGTGAATTCAGGAGTGTTGATACCTCGACCTGAAACAGAAGAATTGGTGGAGTGGGTGCTGAAAGATTCTAATGGTCAAAAATTAAACATTTTGGATGTAGGTACTGGAAGTGCATGCATTGCCGTTGCTCTTAAACATAATTTGCCAAAATCATTAGTAATAGCTCTTGACTTTTCGGATAAAGCTTTGGAAGTTGCTACTGATAATGCCATGCTTAATGAAGTTGAAATTGAGTTTTATCAAGAGGATGCATTGCATTTAAATCAAGAATTTATTTCACATTTTGCGAACAAGTTGGATGTCATTGTGAGTAATCCTCCCTATATTCCTAGATCAGAATTGGATAAAATCCATGAAAATGTAAAAAACTACGAACCTCATTCTGCTTTGTTTGTGCCAGATAATGATCCTTTGCTTTTTTATAGAAAAATTGCAGAAGCAGGTACAATTCTTCTGAAAAAAGGTGGAAGAATTTTCTTTGAAATACATAGAGATTTTGGTGTTGAATGTGTTCAATTGCTTGAAAATATGGCTTATACCCAAGTTGAACTAAGAAAAGATATTTTTGGTAATAATCGTATGATATCATGTATTAAACCTTTTTGAATATTGTTAGTCAAATGAACCGAAATTTATTTTAGTTTGGAAGAAGAGAAAATTCTTAAAATGTTGAATAATCCTTTCAGGAGAAGTCATGGCTTCACTGAATTGGTTTTGCTTTACCAGGAAAGATTATATTTTCATATTCGTAAAATGGTTGTTTTGCATGACGATGCCAATGATATTCTGCAAAACACTTTTATGAAGGCATGGAATAATTTAGATTCTTTCAGGGGTGATTCTAAAATGCTTACCTGGCTGTATAGAATAGCAACTAATGAAACGATTACTTTTCTCAATTCTAAAAGGCTCAAGTCGACTTCAAGTTTGGATGAAATAGATTCTTACATCATGAATGGTTTACAGGCAGATGTGAATTTTGATGGAGATGAAGCTGAATATAAATTACAACAAGCCATTTCGACCCTACCAGAAAAACAACGATTGGTTTTCAATATGAAGTATTTCGATGAGTTGACTTATGAGCAAATGCAGGATATTCTGGAAACATCAGTAGGTGCATTGAAAGCCTCCTTTCATCATGCAGTGAAAAAAATTCAGAAGTATTTGGTTGAAAATGAGTTTTCTACGTCAAACCTGTTGAAGAAGGAAATAGAGTCAATAGCTGAATAGTTAAACCATTTTATAAATAAGTTGTCTAAACAACGATATATGAAAGTTATGAGATCAGAGAAAAAAACATTGGAAGAAATTGGAAATAGGGTGCCATTTACGGTTCCGGAAAACTATTTTGAAGATTTTGCTAAAAAGATGGAAGTGATGACCAAAGTGGATAACAAAACTTTTACTATTAAGGCGCTATCTAGACCTTGGATTTATTTGGCTGCAATGTTTGTTGGTCTTTTGGTAATTACCAATATTCTATTGAATGTAAATGGAGCAGAACAATCTGACGCTATATCCTATGACCAATATTTAAGTGCACAAATGGACCCTACGGTTTTGGCAGATTATTATTTATCCGAAGATTAGAATTTAAAATTAATTGAAATGAAAATAAAACTATTAATGATCGTGTTTTTAATAGCATTGAATTACTCATTTGCTCAGGATACACAGAATCATAATGAGATTTTAGCTCAAAACAACCAGGCTCACCCAGAAAAATATCCTAAAATGCAAGATTTAAGAGATCATAAATGGGGAGTTTTGAAAGAAAATGCTAAGTTAAATGCTGAGGAAGAAAAGTTAATACGTCCACTTTTTGATGACTATGAGCAAAAGGTATGGAAAGTGTTGCAAGCTAATCGAGATGCATTCAGACAGATGAAGGGTAAAGATAAGAAAGCTGCTGATTTCGAAAAGATTAACGAAGCATTGGTGAATTTTGAAATTCAAAAAGCAAACTATCAGAAAGAATTTTATCTAAAATTAAAGAAAGTAACCTCAGCAGAAACTATCTTCAGATTTATGAAAGCTGATCGTAATTTCACCCGCGAATTAATGAGTAAACCAAGGCAAAAGAAATAAAAGTAGTATTGTGTAATCACTTTTATTTATTACCTTTGCACACCGAAAACAACGGTACTTTGGCCGAGTGGTTAGGCACCGGTCTGCAAAACCGTCTACGGCGGTTCGAATCCGCCAAGTACCTCTTCGAAGCTGTCATTTGATATTTCAAATGACAGCTTTTTTTTGTACTTTTGCCTAGCTAAAAGCCAAGTTAATGAAAGTACAGTTTAATATACATTATAAAACTGCTTGGGGCGAGAAACTTCAGGTTGTTGTGCGAATTAATAATTCAGTACAAATCATTGATTTGAAGGTAGATTCGAGTCTGGTTTGGAAAGGAACATTAAGTTTAGACAATTCTGTGGTTTTGTATTATCAGTATCAAATCTGTTCAGATAAAGGTGTTTGTGTTACTGAAATTGGAGAGGAAAGGGTAGTTGAAATAAAAGATACAAACAAAGACCTTTCACTGTATGATTCCTGGCGTTGGAATTCAGGGGAAGAGTCATTCAAATCAACTGTGTTTAAAGATATTTTCTTTATACGACAGGAGATAGAAGAGAAGGAAACCAAAGGAGATTTGGAATTACGCATACGTTCATACCAAGTGGAGCCCCAATATCATTTGGCAATTGTTGGAAATCAAGCCTGTTTGGGAAATTGGGAAGTAAGTAAAAAAGTAAAGCTTAAAGAGTCAGACTTTCCGATTTGGAGTGTTTCCTTAAATATTTCAGATATCAAATTTCCCTTAGAATACAAGTATTTATTAGTAGAGACAGCCACTGACGAGGTGTTAGCATGGGGTGGTGGTCCAAATAGAATTGTTGAAAAAATTAAAAATTCAGCAGTCAATATTGTTACTGATGAGAATTTTATTCGTACGATTCCTTCGTGGAGAGGAGCAGGAGTAGCAATTCCAATATTTTCACTTCGTTCAAAGAAAAGTTTTGGCATAGGAGAGTTTTTTGATTTACGCTATATGATAGATTGGGCTGTAGCCACAGGTCAGAACTTTATACAAACATTGCCAATCAACGATACCATATTAAATCATTCCAATTACGATTCATATCCATACAATGCTGTGTCTGTATTTGCACTGCATCCAGTTTATCTAAACTTGGATGGAATGGGTAAATTGAAGGACAAGGAACGTAGAAATTATTTTGACGCCAGAAAAAAGGAGTTAAATGCCAAAAGTTTTTCTGACTATCAGAATGTGATGAATGCAAAATGGGAGTTTTTTAAAGAGATCTATGCACAAGATGGAGAAAAAACCTTGGATTCGGCTAATTTCAAGGCTTTCTTCAATGAGAATAAATCCTGGTTGGTACCCTATGCAGCATTTTCATTTTTAAGAGACAAGTTTGGCACCCCCGAATTTGGCAAATGGCCAGAATTTAATGTGTATAAATCAGAAGAAATTCTGGAATTAACATCAAGCAATAATCCAGCATATCACCAGATTGCATTGTTTTACTTTTTACAATACCATCTTCACTTACAGCTAAGTGAAGTTCATGAATACGCCAAGCGCAGTGGTGTTGCTATTAAGGGTGATATTCCTATTGGAGTTAGTCCTAGGAGTGTGGATGCATGGACAGAACCCGAATTGTTTAATACACATATGCAAGCTGGGGCGCCACCAGATGATTTTTCAGTAACAGGACAAAATTGGGGATTTCCAACATACAATTGGGAATTAATGGCAGAAGATCAGTATTCATGGTGGAAAAAACGTTTTCAAAAACTTCAACAATATTTTGATGCATACCGTATCGATCATATTTTAGGATTCTTCCGTATTTGGGAGATACCTGAAAATGATGTTTGGGGACTTACGGGTAGTTTTAATCCTTCATTGCCATTTACTGCAGATGAAATCAGAGAAAGAGGATTGTGGTGGGATGAAGACCGAATGGTTAAACCTTATTTGAAGGAACATGTAATTCAGTCAATTTTCGGACAATATACCAATGAAGTATGCAGAGTCTATTTGGATATGGATGGATGGCAGAATTACAAATTCAAGCCAGAATTTGATAGTCAGAAGAAGATTGAAAAGCATTTTGCATCCCTAGGATATAATTTTGGCAGCAAGGAAGTTGTGATACGTGATGGATTATACATGTTGCATTGTGAAGTTTTGTTTATCCGCGATGCACGTCAACCGAGTAAATTCCACCCACGCATATCAGTACACAGTTCCGCTACGTTCAGGGATTTGTCGGATGAGCAAAGAAGAATATTGGATCGCATTTATGTCGATTATTATTATCACAGGCACAATGAGTTTTGGAAAGATCAAGCCATGCAGAAATTACCAGCTATGATTGCATCCACCAATATGTTGGTTTGTGGAGAAGATTTAGGAATGGTACCCGATTCAGTGCCAGAGGTAATGAATGGATTGGAAATTCTTAGTTTGGAAATTCAGCGCATGCCTAAAAAGCCAAGTTATGAGTTTGCCATGCCAGCAGAAGCACCCTATTTATCAGTATGTACTAGTTCAACACACGACATGAATCCCATCAGGGCATGGTGGGAAGAAGACAAGCATTTGACCCAAAGGTTTTACAATAGAGCTTTGGGTATTCAAGGACCAGCTCCTGAAAAATGTGAGTCTTGGATAGCCGAGCGCATAGTAAGACAGCATTTGGAATCTCCAGCTATGTTAGTAATATTGCCAATGCAGGATTGGTTGGCAATGGATGACAAGTTGAGATTTGCCGATCCGAATGCAGAGCGAATAAATGTACCCAGCAATCCCCGAAATTTTTGGTGTTATCGCATGCATCTCAATTTAGAAGATTTGTTGAAGCAAGAAGAATTCAATGAACAATTAAAATCAATGATAATAGAATCTGGTAGGAGATGAAATTATCTATTGTATTAATAAGTAATCAATAAAATTAGTTCCCGGAAGATCCGGAATATAAACGATGGAACAAAGCAATAAATCAGAAAGATACAATTTAAGAGGTGTATCAGCATCCAAAGAAGACGTACACAATGCAATCAAGAATATAGACAAAGGATTGTATCCCCAGGCATTTTGCAAAATTATACCCGATTTTTTAGGAAATGATCCCGAATATTGCAATATCATGCATGCCGATGGAGCAGGAACCAAATCATCCTTGGCTTATTTGTATTGGAAAGAAACCGGCGACTTGTCTGTTTGGAAAGGTATTGCCCAAGATGCATTGATCATGAATATTGATGATTTGTTGTGTGTAGGAGCAACCGATAATATTTTATTGTCATCCACCATTGGTCGCAATAAGAACCTGATTCCAGGAGAAGTGATTTCAGCAATTATCAACGGAACCAATGATTTAGTAGAAGAATTAGCCACGATGGGTGTTAATATATATCCTACAGGAGGTGAAACTGCAGATGTGGGTGATATTGTGCGTACGATTATAGTTGACAGTACAGTAACTTGCAGAATGAAGAGAGCAGATGTGATAGACAATGCCAATATCAAAGCAGGCGATGTGATTGTAGGTTTATCATCCTCAGGTCAGGCGACCTACGAAAAAGAATACAACGGAGGAATGGGATCCAATGGATTAACCTCAGCCCGTCACGATGTATTTGCAAATTATTTGGCAGTTAAATACCCAGAAAGTTATAATCCAGAGATACCACAGGAACTTGCCTATTCAGGAAGTTTGAAACTAACCGACATGATCGATTCGGTAGGCGTGGATGCAGGAAAGTTGGTGTTGTCACCCACCAGAACCTATGCACCCGTAGTAAAGAAATTACTAGAAGAATTGAAAGGCAAGATCAATGGTATGGTACACTGTTCAGGTGGAGCACAAACCAAGATTTTGCATTTTGTAGATCAGTTGAAAGTCGTGAAGAACAATTTATTTCCAGTTCCACCTTTGTTTGAGATAATTCAAAAAGAATCCGGAACAGATTGGAAAGAAATGTACAAAGTATTTAACATGGGACATAGATTGGAAGTCTATTTACCAGCAGAATATGCGGCTCAGGTAATTGCCATTTCAGAATCCTTTGGAATTGATGCACAAATCGTAGGATATTGTGAAGCTTCCAGCAAGAAGGAATTGGTTATAGAATCTCCATTTGGACGATTTGAGTATTAGTTGAATGCTACAGGCTTCAGGCCTCAAGC
>CAZZPZ010000016.1:33839-55695 GCA_964655615.1 uncultured Paludibacter sp.
CTCCATTTGGACGATTTGAGTATTAGTTGAATGCTACAGGCTTCAGGCCTCAAGCTGCAAGCTTCAAGCCACAAGCCGCAGGCCGCTGGCCTCAAGCCACAAGTCTCATGCTGCAGGACTCATGCCTCAAGCTTCAGGCTTCAGGCCGCAGGCCGCTGGCCTCAAGCCTCAAGCAGCAAGTCTACTGCCTGTCGTTTGCTTGTTTAGGTAGAAAGTGGATTTGTAAAATTAATTGAATAGCTGTATATTTGTGCAATAAATATACAGCTATTTTTGTCTTTAATGAAATACTATAAAGTTCCACACCTATGAGACTTGATATACTACAAATTACCAGTGCCTTTATGGTATTGTTTGCGATTATTGATATTTTGGGAGCCATTCCAATAATCATGAATATCAAACGTAAGAATCAAGATTTGAAGGCATTGCCAGCAAGTTTAGTTGCTTTAGGCATTCTTATATTATTCCTTTTTACAGGTGAAGGAGTTTTAAAGCTTTTTAATGTTGATATTGAAAGTTTTGCAGTCGCAGGATCATTGATTATCTTTATATTTGCTATTGAGATGATATTGGATGTAGAGATTTTCAGAAACTTAGGCCCAGAAGGAACATCATCTTATGTTCCATTGGCTTTTCCATTGATAGCAGGACCAGGATCTTTTACAACCTTACTATCCCTAAGGGCTGAGTATGCAACTGAGAATATTATAATAGCATTGGTATTAAATATAGCCTTTGTATATTTAGTTATTAGATCAACATCACGAATTGAAAAAATCTTTGGTGAAGGAGGTATTTATATTATTCGTAAATTCTTTGGTATCATTTTGCTAGCTATTGCTGTGAAACTGTTTACCACCAATTTAGGGCATTTGTTGTAGCTTCAAGCTAAAGGCCTCAAGCTTCATGCTACATGCATCATGCCGCATGCCTCAAGCTTCATGCCAAATTCCGTAAACACTTATCTTTAAATTTTGTATTAGCCTGAAGCTAGTGGCTTGTAGCCTGTAGCATTATTTCCATCCCCATTTCATGAAATATTTTGAAATATTCCAGACATGGATAAATAGCATTTTGAAACTTTTGAATGAAGCTTTCTCGTGGTGGTGGATTACACTGACTTCAGGATAAAAAACGGTGCGGTATTTCTCTCCGATGCGTCGGGTTAAGTCTATGTCCTCGGGATACATGAAAAATCGCTCGTCGAACAAACCTACCTGCTTAAGTGCATCAACACGAAGAAACATAAACGAACCAGACAGATAAGGTACATCCATAATTTTATTATATCCCGAGTGACGCATTTCAAACCAATCCCGTCTTTTTTTGAACCAGTTTTGAGATAAAAATCTACGAATAATTAAATCAAAAGGAGTAGGAAGCTGTTTGCACAGATACTGAATGCTACCATCAGGATTAAGAATTTTAGGCATCAAGTGTCCAATTTCTGGATGTTGATCCATAAAATTTAGCATTGAATCCATTACCTTTACTTCCAATTCAATGTCAGGGTTGATAACCAAATGATATTCAGTTTGTTGATCTATCGACTTTCTTATCGCAACATTATTTCCAGCACCGTATCCAATGTTTTTGTTATTGTGTATGTAATGTAATTTAGGTATGTCCAATGCAGCATATTCTTGCGAATGTGTTTTGCTGTTATCTACAATGTAAATATTCGCAATCTGATCACATTGAACAAGTGCCCCAACCAAATCCTGGACAAAAGAATAGGGATGGTTATAGATAACTATGGAAACATTTAGATTTGACATATTTGCGTACTCAACTAATCAAACGTTGAAGTTATAAAATTGATTATTATCTTTTTAGCTCAATAATCAAACGTTGAAGTTTTATGATGATTAAATTTGCAGGTTTAAATCTGAAATCATTGATATTTTTGCATCTTATCATTGATTGATACGTCTTTAGAGCCATTGGTTTGAATTTTTACATAAGTCATCAGGCTATCAGCACCAGCCTCATAGCAAGCCAATTGTGCTTTTTCAATAACCTCCATGATTTTGGCATATTCTCCTTCCATCACAGTTTCGAATGGAGTAACCATATAGCTTAGTCCAGATTCAGCAATGATCTCGATTGCTTTGTCTACTATATCGTAGGGGTGAACGGTTTTAGAACTAGGAAGAATTTGGAGAGCGATATTTACTTGATTCATTCTGTTTTTATATTTGAAAATGGAAATTCATTCATATTCACAGTGCAATTTTATTGAAATATATACAAAATTGTTGTTGTTTTTAAAATCTGGAACAATTTGTAAAGAAATAGGCCCTGTAAAGTTACATTTTTAAGTTGATATATCGCTTTTAATGCATATATTTGCGTATAAACTTTAATGAAAATTTGGTCTGTAATTCAAAACAGAAAAGACCTAAGCAAGCAAGAGAAGAATTAATGAGCACAGCGATAAAGTTTGAAAATATCTCCAAGCAATATAGACTAGGATTGGTATCGACCCACACTTTAAGTCATGACATGAACCGATGGTGGAAGATGAATATTTTAGGCAAAGAAGATCCATATCTAAAGATCGGCGAAGTAAATGACCGAGCCCACAAAGGCAACAGCGATTATGTTTGGGCTTTAAAGGATATCAATTTTGAAGTAGAGCAAGGCGATGTATTAGGAATAATTGGAAAAAACGGAGCTGGGAAATCCACTCTATTGAAGATTCTCTCCAAAGTTACAGCCCCCACCACAGGCACCATCAAAGCCAAAGGCAGAATAGCCTCCTTATTAGAAGTCGGCACAGGCTTCCATCCCGAAATGACAGGCAGAGAGAACATTTACATGAACGGAGCCATCATGGGTATGACCAAATCAGAGATCACCCGGAAGTTGGACGAAATAGTAGATTTCTCAGGTGTAGAACGCTATTTAGACACCCCAGTCAAGCGTTATTCCAGTGGAATGACCGTACGCCTAGGATTCGCCATTGCCGCACATCTCGAACCCGAAATACTCGTAGTGGACGAAGTCCTGGCCGTAGGCGACGCCGAATTTCAAAAAAAAGCTATTGGCAAGATGCAGGACGTATCCCGCGGCCAAGGCCGAACAGTGTTGTTTGTGAGTCATAATATGGCGAGTATGAAAATGTTGTGTAATAAAGGTATTTTGTTAGAGAATGGCTTTGTAGCTAAATCTGGAAACATTAATGAAGTAATATCAAATTATACAGAGGATAAATCACTTAATATTTGCGAATTTAAAAATAATTTGACATTTAAGTCACCAAATTTAGCAGTTTATCAAATTAAAATTAATAACAAAGTACATAATCCAATTATTTTAAACAAATACAATAATAAAATTGAAATTTTAATAAATGGATATCTCAAAAATTCTCAAAGAATAGCACTTGAATTTAAGATATTTGATTATAATGATAATGCTTTAGCTTTTTATAGTCCTATTCATTTTAAAGGTTATACTCCGTTATTTAATGTAGGTGAATTTAAATTTAATGAAATCATTGAATTACCACAACAACTTAATAAAGGTTGTTTCATTTGTAGTTTACATTTAACTGATCCTGGTATCTCTTATCATTTATCAATTGAAAAAAATATATTCTTACAACTTGAGGGTTTTCCTACTATGACTGGTCATGTATTTAATTATGATATTGGAGATGGATTTTTATTTTTAAAATAATAATGAAAAAATATTTTATTACTTATAGTGATGAAAATTTTAAAAAATCATCAAATCGAATAAAAAAAGAGGCAAAAAAACTAAATATTTTTGATGAAATAATTATTTATTCAAAAACTGATTTACCATTATACATATTATCATCTCCATTGTTTGCTTTTCAAAGATTAGGTGGATATGCTTTGTGGAAATCATATATAATTTATCATACATTTCAAAAATGTAAATACGGTGATATTATCGTATATGCTGATTCTGGATGTAGCTTGCAAAATACTACAGAGTGGAATCAATATTTTAATTTACTTATTCCTGATTCTACTATTTTATTTAAATATAGAGAAGATTACGATTATGAATGGAAAAATTCGTTTGGTTCAAATGCCATTGTTAAATCAAAAAATTGGATTAAAAAAAGTTTAGAGAATTATTTTCAATTTATGTTTAAAAATGATGAATGGAAAAATGAAAGTAAGATATGGTCAGGTTCAATTTTAATTTGTAAAGGTAAGAATGAAAATATTTTGATTTCTGAATGGTTCAAAATTTCAATTTTCTTTCCCGAATTAATTATGGATGTTTTTGGTAATGAGATTTTACAACAAGATGAAGATTTTGTCGAAAATAGGCATGATCAAGCACTACTAGGAATTTTAGCAAGTTATTATAAAAATTATCAAAAAATATTCTTTGTATTAGAAACCTCTGAATCAAATTTGTCAAATTCTGCAATTTTAGCTACAAGATTAAGGGATTTGCCCAAGATAAAACTAAATATAAAAATAAAATCTTATATTAAAAGATTAATAGGAAACAAAAATTGGTATTTTTTTACCATGATAAAAAAGATTGTCAGAAAATGAAATTGTCAATTATCTCAATAAATTTAAATAATTCATGTGGACTAGAATCAACAATTATAAGTGTTGTTAATCAAACTTATAAAGATTTTGAATTTGTTATTATTGATGGTGCAAGTAATGATAATAGTGTAGAAGTTATTAAAAAATATAGTAAATACATATACTACTGGGTTAGTGAAAATGATAATGGAATTTATTCTGCAATGAATAAAGGTATAGATGTTTCAAATGGTGAATATTTATTGTTTTTAAATTCAGGAGATCAACTTCATGATATTTTTATTTTGGAAAGAATTTCAAAATATTTATATAAATATGATGTAATACTCGGTTCTGTTATTGAATTTTCTAAGAATAATATATTAATCAGAAATGCAAATAAAAGATTTAATTTAAAATATTTTAAAAATATAAACACACCTCATCAAGCAGAATTTATTAAAAGAGAATTGTTTTTTAGATTTGGTAAATATGATGAGAATTTAAAAATACTTTCAGACTTTTTTTTTAATTTATTACTAATCAAAAATGGTGTTAACGCAAAAAGAATTAATGATATAATTGCAATTGTAGAACCAAATGGTATTAGCAATTTACCTGAAAATGAAATTATAATCTATAATGAGAAAAATTATATACATCAAAATTTAAACATTAAAAGTAACGATTCAATATTTTTTTTTACATTTATAAAAAGCATACTAAGAAAAATATATAAGCGTACAAAATTTAAATTTTTAAAAGAAAAAATCATTTCTAAAATTAACCTATATTCAAATTTTGATATTTTAAGGTCTTTAAAGTTAAAATATTTTAGAAAGTGCAATATTTTAATTGGAACCAAGGTTAATTTTAAAATTGATAATTCATCAAATATTTATATTAATAATGGATATCTAAAAGTAAATGACACATGGTTTAATTGGAAAAAGAGAAAAGATATTTCTGAATTAGTTCTCTGTAAAAATTCTACTTTAATAGTAAATGGCAATTTTTCTATGTATCATGGAGCTTCTATTTTTGTTGCAGAAAATGCAACTTTAATTTTAGGTTCAAATTCATTTATAAATAGTCGTACAATAATTAACTGTTTTAATTTAATTGAAATTGGGAATTTTACATTGATTTCTGATGATGTAAGAATTCAAGATTCTGACAATCATATCATTTATGAAAATGGAATTCAGAAAGATATATCAAAACCAATCATCATTGGAAATAACGTTTGGATTGGTAAAAATTCAATTATTCTTAAAGGTGTAAAAATTGGTGATGGAGCTATTATAGCAGCTGGATCTGTTGTAGTTGATGATGTTCCCACCAAAACATTAGTTGCCGGAAATCCTGCTAGAATTAAAAAAAATAATGTTGAATGGAATTAAAAATATTCGTTATAGTTGTAACATACAATGGTAAAACTTGGTATGATAAATGTTTTAGCAGTTTGCTTAATTCTAAAGTTCCAGTAAATGTTGTCGTAATTGATAATGCATCAAATGATGATTCTGTAAATTATATTAAATCTTACTTTAATCAATTCAAAATTATTGAACTAAAAAAGAATTTAGGTTTTGGTCAAGGAAATAATCTTGGAATAAGATATGCATTAGATAATAATGCTGATTATATTTTTTTGTTAAATCAAGATGCATGGATAGAGTCTAATACTATTAGTGATTTGATTGATATACATATTAAAAATTTTAATTTTGGAATTTTAAGTCCAATGCATTTAAATAGTAAAAAAAATGAAATTGAATCTGGTTTAATGCATTATATTGCAGATTATAGAATTACTTCAAGCCAATTAATCAACGATCTTTATTTTGATAAATTAGAAAATATATATGAGTCAAAATATATCAATGCCGCAGCATGGTTATTACCAATTCAAACCATCAAAATATTAGGTGGTTTTGACCCTGTTTTTTTTCATTATGGTGAAGATGATAATTATTTACATCGTGCAATTTATCATGGGCTTAAAATTGGAATTTGTCCTAAAGTAAGAATCTGTCATGATACTGAAAGAAGAATTATAAAAAAGAATTTCATTGATAATACCGATAAAACTGTTTTATTAGTAAAATTAGCTGATATAAATTCAAAAATTAATTTTAATGAATTATTATTTTCTTATTTAGTTAAATTTATAAATAAATTCTTAAAATTTAATTTTAAGAGTTTATTGTATTATTTAAAAATGTTTCTTTTTGTCATGAAAATGAAAAAAAAAATTATGGTTAGCCGAAATCAGAATATTAAAATTGATTCTTCATGGATTTAGTATAATTATGAAATATCCAATTGTTTTATTTTGTTACAATCGACCTGAACATACTTTGAAAGTTCTTCAAGCACTTCAGGTAAATGAACTTGCAGATCAATCTACTTTATACATTTATGTAGATGGACCTAAGGAAAATTCGACTGTTGATAATATTCAAAAGATTGAAGAAGTAAGAAAAATAGTAGTAAAGGAAAAATGGTGTAAAGAAGTCATATTTCATATTTCTAATAAAAATATAGGTTGTAGAAATTCAATAATTAATGGTATCTCTGAAGTGTTGAATCATCACGAAGCCGTTATAATATTAGAGGATGATATCGTAACCTCCCCGGAATTTCTAAATTATATGAATTTGTGTTTAAATTATTACATAAATTTCAAATCCGTTTTTTCCATAAGTGCTCTTAATCTACCTGAAAATAAAATCAGTATCCCCAAAGATTATAATTATGATGTATATGTCTCATTAAGACAATTGAATTCTGGTTGGGGTACATGGAGAGACAGATGGAGTTTGATTGATTGGAATCTTGATAATGTGAAAAAATTATTTAAAGATAAAATAATTTCAAAATCATATGCAAGAGGAGGAGATGATCTTATTCCTATGCTATGGGATGAGATTGAAGGTAGAAGTGATGCATGGGATGTTCAGTTTACTTTAAATCAATTTAAATATCATGCAGTTTCAATTATACCCAGGTTTTCATATGTAGATAACATTGGAGGAGATGGAAGTGGTACACATCATTTGGACAATAACACAAATTTACGTTTTGATCTAAATAAATCTTTAAAAAATCCTCGATTATTGGATGTGATTTATGAAGATAGTAGAATTATTAATGCATTTTACAATGCATTTTGTTCCAAAAAGAGACCAATTTGGAAAAAAATAATCAATAGGTTGTCCCGTATGATGGGAGGTAAAAATGTATTTGTTATTAAAAAGAAAATTTACGCGTAATATGAAACCTCGTATTTTAATTTTAAATAATTCTGATAATCATGGTGGTGCTGCTAAGGCTGCATTTAGATTGATGTTGGTATTGTTGGAAAATAATTACGAAGTTAATATGTTAGTTCGTGACAAAAAAACAAATCATCCCAATGTCTATTCATATCTCGATTTTGAGACAAAGAATATTTATTTTTATTTTCGAAAAATTATTTGGAAAATAAAAAATAGAATTCGTAAACAGAAATGGAATGATTATCCAAATAGAAAAAATGTGTTTTTAAATGATTTAAATTCTGTTTCTTTAATTGAATATATTCATAAATTTGATTTTGATGTTTTAAATTTGCATTTTATTTCCAATCGTTTTTTAGATTTAAATGAGTTGATACTTATTAAAAAGCCTATAGTTTGGACATTGCATGACAGTTGGGCATTTACTGGAATTTGTCATTTTACTTATGATTGTGAAAATTATGAAAAGAGTTGTGGAAAATGTCCAATGTTAGAATCGAATAATTACAAGGATTTTACAAATAAAATCTGGAGAATTAAAAATGAAATTTATAATCAAATTGATATAAAAATAATATCTCCTAGTAATTGGTTGGCTTTACAGGCTAAAAAAAGTAGTTTATTAAAATATAAAACTATAGAAGTAATACCCAATCTTATTAATTTCGAAGTATTTAAAATTTCAAATAAAATAAATGCAAAAAAAACTCTTAAGCTTAATATCAATAAAAAACATATAGTTTTTGGTGCTGTTAATTCAACAAGTGACTTGAATAAGGGATTTGATCTACTACTTAAAAGTTTAGAATTAATTGATGTAGAAGTTAAAAATTTATTGGAATTAGTTGTTTATGGAAACAAAGGGCCTGAAAAAAATCTTTCAGGAATAAAAACAATATATTTGGGTTATATTAATGATGAAATGCAAATGTCCAACGTTTATAACGCGGCAGATGTTGTAGTAGTCCCATCAAGATCCGAAAATCTGTCGAATACAATTTTAGAGAGCATGTCTTGTGGCTCTCCTGTTGTCGCATTTAATGTCGGTGGCAATAGTGATATTATTGATCATAAAATAAATGGCTATTTAGCAATTCCTTTTGATATAAAAGATTTTGAAATTGGGATATTGTGGTGTATTCAAGATAAAAAGAGCAAAGAACTATCTGAAAATTCTATTTTGAAAATAAATAATAATTTTTCGCGAAATACTTTTGATAAATATCATTTGTTCTTCAATAAATGTAAAAGTGATTAAATATGATTAACATTAAAAAAATCTATTTGCTCTTTTTGTGTTTTTTTTTTATGTATGATTCTATTAATGGATCACCAAAATTTAAAGTCGTATTTAGATATGATGATTATTTTTTGGAGAATGATAAAATAAATGAGAATATAATAAATAAATTTGTAGGAAATGATATACCTATTGTACTCGGAATAATACCTTGTATGAAAAATGAGAAAATTATAAATAATATCAATAAATCTTATTTAGATTTTTTAATTTATAATATAAAAGAACATAATATTGAAATTGCATTGCATGGATTAACACATAGTAAAATGACTCCTTTTGGTGAATTTAAAGGTTTAAGTTTTGAAGAGCAGAATAGGCGAATTAATAAAGGGAAACACATTTTAGACTCGATTTTAAAAGTTGAAATTGTAACATTTATACCACCATGGAATGCACATGATTTAAACACTGTCAAAGCTTTAAAATTAAATGACATTTTCATTGTATCATCTTCGGTCTATGATGTATGGGGAGAATCTATATTTTACCCAATGACAATAGATAATATTAATCAACTTAATGTTGTTGTAAATAGTAATCAAATATTTGGAGGCGTAATTGTTGTGATGTTACACAAATATAATTTCTTAAATTCAAAATCGATTAATGAACTTTCAAAAACTCTTAAAGTAATTAAATCTAATAAGAATGTGGGAGTCTATACTTTTAAAGAATTATATAAAAGAAAGATTTTCATAAATAAAATTCAAAACAATCAACAAATTAACCAAAATCTATTAACCAAATTTTTGAATAAAAAAGGAATATTAATTTCCTCATATTTTATTGCAATTTTAAATCTATTAAATTTGTTTTTATATTTTATAATAATCTTTCTCGTATATTATTTCGCATCAAAGAAAATATTGATAAAACAAAAGTTAAATCTATTACAATTATTTATTGTGATAATTTATTCATTTATTATTATTATTTCAATTCTGAATTATTGGTTGGGGCCAATTAAATTATTAATTACATATGTTGTTTTTACACCTATATTAGTATATTTTTTAAAATTAATCAATATGTATAATAAGGTTCTAACTTTTCAAATAAAAAGACAAAAGTGATATTAACCATCATAACTATTAATCTTAACAATGCTATTGGTTTAAGTAAAACAATGCACAGTGTTTTTAATCAATCCTTTTTGGATATTGAATACATTGTCATTGATGGTAAAAGTAATGATGATAGTCTTTCTGTTATTCACGAATTTGAGCGTATTCAAACTGTTTTAAACTATAAATGGATTTCTGAACCGGATAATGGAATATATCATGCGATGAACAAAGGCATTGCATTAGCGAAAGGAGAATATTTGCAGTTTCTAAACTCCGGAGATGTTTTGGCAGATGATGACGTCATTAATAATGCATTAAATTATTTGAATAATTCAAATCAAATAGTGTACGGCAACATGCTTAAACCAATCAAAAATAAACTAAAAGTTGATCGTGGTTTTGCAGACCGACAACCTACTATGCTTGATTTCTATAGAGGTACCTTAAATCATTCACCTGCATATATCAAAAAATCACTATTTGATGTTTATGGAAACTATGATGAATCTTTGAAAATTGTTTCAGATTGGAAATGGTATTTGAATATAATTGTTTTCAAGAATATAAATATTCAGTACATCGATTTAAATGTTACTGTTTTTGACATGAATGGTATTAGTAATATGAATAAAAAACTTGAATCAGAAGAAAGAAGTCAGGTTTTAAATTCACTATTACCTGATAAAATAATTCAAGATTATCAGATGTATTCATTTCCGATTGAGCAATATTTACGTGTTAAAAAAAAAAGAATTTTAAGTTGTCTAATTTACATAATTGAAAGAGTTATTGCTAAAATTGAAAGTAAAATCTAATTTTATCTTATAATGAACGAATTGATTTTAAAATTAAAAAGATTTCTTTATAGAATTAATTACAATTCTACTAAACATTTAAAGGATATTCGTTTTTTTAGAGAATATGAAATAAAATTTTATAATTGGTATAAAAGGGAACCTGATTTCTGGTTATTGAAATTTATATATTTTAGAAAAATTAATAATAAGAAAAAATCAATTAGTATCTTTTCAGTTTTTGGATATAGGTATAATATTTTTCTTGATAAATCATTAATTAAGATTTTCTACACAGGTGAAAATGTTCATGCTAAAGAGTTCTCATTCTCAGGAAAATATACAGATAATATGTTGAAATCAAGAAAAATTAATTTATCAATTGGTTTTGATTATATTGAAAATGATAAATATATAAGATTTCCGTTATGGATGATGTATGTCTTTGATTCAAACGCTACAATAAATGATATTAAAAGTAAATGTGATAAAATAAATCACATCACAAATTTAGAAAATAGAAATAAGTTTTGTTCATTATTAGCCAGAACAGATAGAAATGGAATAAGAAGATTGTTTTATAATCAACTATCTAATATAGATAAAATTGATTGTGATAGCTTATTGTTAAATAATAATAATGAATTAAAAACAAAATATAACGATGATAAAATAAAATACTTATCAAATTATAAATTTAATTTGTGTCCGGAAAATTCTGATTATCCTGGCTATTGTACAGAAAAACTATTTGAATCATTTGAGGCGGGTTGCATTCCAATATATTGGGGGTGTAATAACAATCCTGAGCCAGATATTATAAACTCGAATGCAATTATCTTTTTAAATCCAAACTCCGATAATACAGAAGCATTAAACCTGATTGCACGTTTAAATTCAAATGCTGATTTATATCAAAAATTTATTGAACAAAGAAAATTTAAACCAGATGCTTATTTAACTATACATCAATATTTTACCCAATTGGAGAATAAACTAAATAATGTAATTAATAATTAAACTTTATGCCACTATTAGTTTGTTTAACACCAGTCAAAAATGAAGCATGGATATTACACGCTTTTTTGAAAGCAACTTCTATTTGGGCTGATTATATAATTATTGCTGATCAAAATTCTACAGATGGAAGTCGTGAAATTGCAAAACAGTATTCAAAAGTTATTTTGTTAGAAAATAATAATGAATATTTTAATGAATCGGAAAGACAATCATTGTTAATTAATAGTGCAAGACAAATTGAAGGTGATAAAATTTTGTTTGGTTTAGATGCAGACGAAATATTATCGGCTAATTTTATTCATTCTAATGATTGGAAAAAAATTCTTGAATCAATACCTGGAGATGTTTTTTGGTTTAAATGGGCTAATGTTTCGAGTTCCCTAAACGAATTTTGGGAATCAGAAACTTATTTTCCTTGGTTATTTCATGATAATGGTACGGAGCCACATGAAAATTATGTAAGGAAAATGCATAGTATGAGAATTCCATATCCAATAGATGAAAAACAAATGTACTATGTAAATGATTTTTATGTTTTACATTTTGGTTTTACAATCCCCCAAAAGATTTATTCTAAAACAAGATTTTATAAATTGATTGATTTTGAACTGAATAATAGACATTTTATCCGATTAGATAGAAATTATTATTTTTCAAATGAAAGCAATTTAAGAAAAAAAAAAATTATTGCAGAAATGATGTTTTCTATTGATTCCTATGATTTTGATATTCTTAAGGAAATTGATTTTAATCTTGATACATTTTGGTATGATGAATTTGTTTTGAATAAAATAATAAAGACGAATCAATTTAATAAATTAAATATTTGGGATGCAAATTTCTTAATTAAATATAAAATAAAAGACAAGAGATCATTTTATACAAAAATTATTCACAAATATTTAAACTATACAAATAGGTATAAAGAAAATATATTCATTAAATTTATAGATAAAGTATTAATGATTTTCTAATAAAATTGACAATGTGATTTCAATTATTGTTCCAATATATAACAAAGGGAATTTTTTGAGTAAATCTTTAAATTCATTATTAATTCAAAATAATAGAAATTTTGAATTAATAATCATTAATGATGGTTCAACTGATAATTCACTTGAAATATTAAATAATTTCAATTTTCAAAATCTTGACTACAAAATTATTAATCAAAAAAATGCTGGAGTATCTAATGCACGAAACAACGGAGTTCAATTATCTAAATATGAATATATTGCTTTTTTAGATGCAGATGATTGGTGGGAGTCTGGTTATTTGTTGAATATGGTTAAATTAATTGAAAAATATCCTGAGGCAGGTGTTTGGTCATGCAATTATAATATTGTTAAAAATGATACGATAAAAAAAACTAGTATTTATTTACCCGTTGGATTTATCGATGGACCATTTGAATATTTTAAAACATATGCCAAGTCAGATAAAATGCCTGTTTGGACTGGGGCGACCATAATCAAAAAATCTTTGTTTCAACAATTGAAAGGATTTAAGCCAAATCTTAAATTAGGGGAAGATTTTGATTTGTGGATTAGATTGTCGCAAATTACTGAATTTGTATTCTTAAATCAAAACTTGTCTAATTACAATCAGGATGTTGATCTACAATCACGTGCTATTGGATTGAAATTCTATTCTCCCCAGGAACATGTGTTATTTCAAGATTTTGGTGAGTTGATGAATGACAGTAATTATAAAATATTATTTGAAAAACTGTTTTTGTATAGTATGCAACCTTATTACATTTATGGTAAAAATTTCATTGAAATAAAAGAAATAATTTCTAAAATTGATTTAAATATACAGCCATTTAAATATAAATTAATTTATCAAATTTGTCCAAGATTTGTTCTAAAGATATGGATGAAATTAATGAGATTTGGATCAAAAATTAAAAATAGCATTTGATGAAAATTGTTCAAATTGGCCCATTCCCGGAAAATATTAATTTGATAAAAGGTGGTGTTGAAGCATCAGTCTATGGATTATCAAAAGCTTTATCATTAAATAATGAAGTGACTGTTTTTGATTTTCCAAACTCAAATTATAATACAGATTTTGAAGACGTTATCAATGATATTAAAGTTTTAAGATTTTATAAAAATGGAAATTCGAATTTTACGTCGATTTTAAGAATTCCAAGAATTATTGAAGAATTAAAAAAGAAACATCCAAATATTCTTCATATTCATGGTACAAGTTATTTTAATTTACTTTTAATACTAGTTGTTAAGGTATTGACTTATAAATATATTTTAACTGTTCATGGATTAACACATGAAGAGAAACGAAATGTATATTTGAAAAGTGTAAATATTAAATCATATGTGAAATACTTAAGTTTTAGTATTTCTGAATTTCTTATACTTTCAATTACAAAACATGTAATTGTCGATACTCAGTATGTAGCTGATAAAATAAATCAATATTATCTAAACAAAAAAATATTGCATTTGCCAAAATTATATATAATACCACAGGGTATAGATGACTCTTTTTTCAAAATAGTCAATATTAATCAAAAGAATATTTTACTCTCAATAGGAGCATTTATTCCTCGAAAGGGACACCATTTTTTGATTGAAACTGCAAAATTAATAAAAGAAAGAAACTTCGAATTTCAATTAAAAATAATTGGTGTAAAAAGTGACTCTAATTATTTTATTTATCTTGAAAAATTAATTTCAGAATATAATCTTCACAATTTTGTGGAACTATTACCAAACGTTGATAATCAAGTTATTTTTGATTATTATTCAAAGTCTAAAATTTTTATTTTACATAGCGAAGAGGAATCTCAAGGAATTGTTTTTTGTCAAGCTTTGGCTTCTGGACTTCCAGTAGTTTCAACAAAAGTAGGAGGTATTCCTTATGTCATAAAAGATAATATTAATGGTTTTTTAACTACTTTTACCGATGTAAATTTGTTTGCGGAAGAAATTATAAATCTATTACAAAATGAAAATTTGTTGATTCAAATTAGAAATCAAAATATTGTTGATTCCAAACATTATGATTGGAATCTAATTTCAAATAAAATAAGTACGCTTTATTCAAAACTTTAAAAACTGTGCTGACAAACTTCCATAAATATTTTACCAATAAGGCAATTCTTGTGTATCTTTTTTTGCTTATTGTGGTGAATGTGTATTTCTTTACACAGTTAATTCCTTTTGTATGGGCGGTTTTCGGAGTGGTAGAGGTTTTGGCGTTTTTTTATTTTTCTTCAAGATTGACTGTTGTTTGGCAAAGATACTCTACGAAAATTTTGCTACGTGAGTTATTTGTGGTTTCGATAATCATAAGGTTAGTTTGGGTATTATTTAGTTACAATTTCTATATATGGATGACAGGACAACCCTTTGAATTTAGTACTGGAGATGCTATAGGTTATCACAATGAATCAATATGGTTAAAGGGAATGATACTTAATGGAAATATTCAACCATATTTTGATTATATCAAAACTCGATATTCTGATATGGGCTATCCATTTTATCTAGCACTTGAATACATTTTAACCGATGGCAGCATATTGATAGCCAGACTTGTTAAAGCGCTTTTAAGTTCTTTCACTGTTATTTTGATATATAAATTGTCAGAAAGAACTTTCAACAAGGAAACTGCTTTGATTTCTTCTGTGTTCGCAATGTTGATGCCGAATCTGATTTATTATACAGGTTTGCATTTGAAAGAAACGGAGATGATTTTCTTAATAGTTTTATTTATTGAAAGAGTGGATTTCTTAATGCGAATGCCTCGAATAAATTTATCTCATATTTTAGTTCCAATTGTTATTGCCGGATTACTTTTTCTATTTAGAACAGTGGCCGGAGTTTCAGCTCTTTTTGCATTTATTTCTTCTGTACTTTTGGCTGAGAATAGAGTATTAAAGATTGATAAACGTTTAATTACAGGGATATGGATTTTTATTGGTATCTTGGCACTTGTTTTGGGTGGTATTTCGAATGAAATAGAGGAACTATGGAGTTCTAGATTAACAAATCAGCAACAATCGATGGAGTGGCGTTCATTGAGAGAAGGTGGAAATGCTTTTGCAAAATATGCTTCTTCCGCTATTTTTATACCTTTGATATTCGTAATACCTTTTCCAACCATTGTTGAAGTGTTTGGACAGGAAAATCAGTTGTTGTTGCATGGCGGATATTTTGTGAAAAATATACTAGCATTTTTTGTGATTTTCTCTATTTTTATAATTATTAAAAATAAAGAATGGAGGAGATTTATTTTGCCTTTATCGTTTATGGGTGCTTATTTGGTGATTTTAGGACTGAGTTCATTTGCACAGTCAGAACGATTTCACCAACCCGCCCTTCCTTTTGAATTGATGTTTGCTGCTTATGGTATTACCCAAATGACCAATAAATACAAGAGATTTTATACTTATTATTTGATTTTTATTGCAGTGGCTATTATTGCATGGTCTTGGTTTAAACTTGCTGGAAGGGGGTTGGTGTGAGAGTTTTAGTTGTATGTAGCGGCAACCATAATCATATTGCCCCGTTTATTGCGGAACAGGTTGATTCCATTTCAAAAAATGGATGTTTAGTGGAATACTTTTTAATTAATGGTCATTCCTTGAAAGGATATATTTCGAATTTGAAGTACCTAAAAAAGAAAATTATTGATTTCAAACCTGATTTAATTCATGCCCATTATGGTTTGTCGGGTTTGCTTGCAAATTTGCAATCTAAAGTTCCAGTTATAACTACTTATCATGGAAGTGATATTAATCAAAAATGGGTGGTTTTATTTTCAAAAATTTCAATTTTACTATCAAAACAAAATATTTTTGTTTCTAAAATGCTTTTGGAAAAATCAGGATGTGCAAAAACATCTATTGTAATTCCCTGTGGAGTGGATGTGTCTATATTCAAACCGATGGATAAACAAATATCCAGAGAGAGCTTAGGCTTAGCATTAAACAAAAATTATATTTTATTTTCAAGTGCATTTGATAATAAAGTAAAAAATGTGGATTTAGCCAATAAAGCTCTGATTGATATCCAAAATGTAGATTTAATTGAACTTAAAGCTTATTCTCGAGAACAAGTAGCAATGTTGATGAATGCTGTTGATTGCTGTTTGATGACGAGTCAAAACGAAGGTTCTCCCCAATTTATCAAAGAAGCAATGGCTTGTAATTGCCCGGTTGTAACTGTGGATGTAGGGGATGTAAAAGAGCGGCTTAATGGAGTCACTAATTCTTATGTGACAACCAAATATCCTGAAGAAATAAAGGACGCAATCATGAAGGTTTTAAAAGCAAATAAAAGGTCTAATGGAAATGAAATTATTAGCCAGCAAGGACTTTTACTTCAAAATATAGCAACTCTATTATTAAACATATATAATCAAGTTGTAAATGCAAGTACTAAGTAAAATAGAAGATATAAATCCCAATCTGTGGGAAAATCTCATTCAAAGTTCTGAAACAGCTTCATTTTTTCAGACGAAAGCTTGTTATGATTTTTATGCAACTTTGAGTTTTCTTAAACCATTTGTTTTTGCCATTATTGATGAACGGAAGTTGTTGGCATTGGTGGTGGGTTATGTCATCGCTGATGGAAATTTTATCAAAAAGTTTTTTAGTCGCAGAGCTATAATTCCAGGTGGAATGTTAATTCATATCAAAGCTGATCAAAACGCTGTAGAGATTTTATTAAATGAGTTAAATAAATTTCTATATTGGAAAACCATTTATGCGGAATTCAGGAATTACAATGATTTTACTCCTTTTAAAAAGGCATTTGAGCATTCAGGTTTTATATATCAGCCACATTTGAATTTTCATGTAAATACTTCAAGTTTTGAAAACGCATATAAGAACCTAACAGCATCCAAACAACGAGATATCAAAACAAGTTTTAAAAATGGTGCAGAAGTTATCATTGCATCAAATGAATCTGAAATAAAATCATTTTTTGATCTTCTGGAAAATCTGTATAAAACAAAAATTAAAACACCTTTATTCCCTTATGAGTTCTTTGTCAATTTATTTAAAACTGAGAAGGGCTTATTTCTTTTAGTAAAATATAATGGAGAAATAATTGGAGGAAGTGTTTGTGTGAGATTACCTGGTCAAACCATATTTGAATGGTTTGTATGTGGACTTGACGGACAATTTAAGGGCATATTCCCTTCAACATTGGCTACCTGGGCTTGCATAGAATATGCTGCACAATACGGTTATAAACGATTTGATATGATGGGTGCCGGTAAACCTGAAGAAGGATATGGCGTTCGTAATTTTAAATCGAAATTTGGTGGTGAATTAGTGGAACATGGTCGTTTTTTACATGTTAATAATTCAGCTTTATTTTATTTGGGAAAATCAATGATTAAATATTTAAAAAACAAAAAATGAATATTTTAATTGATATAGCCCATCCAGCTCATGTGCATCTTACCCGTAATACATACAAAATTCTTGTTCAAAAGGGAAATAAAGTATTTGTGACTGTTAAAGACATCCCGTCTGCAATTCAATTGCTGGAGAAATTCAATATTCCATTTATTTATTTAGGAAAGAAAAATGATTCATTGTGGGGCAAAGCCTTTTCGCAAGTAATTTTTAATGTAAAACTTTTATATTTGGTTTGGGTAAATAATATAGAACTTGGATTTGGGTCATCATTAAGTTTGACACATGTTTCAAGATTGAGTAAAATGAAATCCATCATCCTTGATGATGATGATGATGAGGTTGAACCATTATTTGTGAAATACGCACATCCTTTTGCTAATGTTGTTTTAAGTCCGGACTGTACCCAAAGGTCAGTGATGCACCTAGTGTCATACGCTGGTTATCACGAATTGGCCTATTTACATCCAAATAGATTTAAAATTGATAATTCTGTTTTAACAGAAATTGGACTTAAATCAGGTGAGCCTTTTTTTGTATTGAGATTTAACGCATTTAAAGCTCATCACGATGTTGGTGTTCAAGGACTTTCAATAGAAAATAAAAGAAAATTAATTCATCTTCTTGAAAATTACGGTAAAGTCTTTATTACCACTGAAAGAAATATTGATGTTGAATTTAAAAAATATCAGTTGATATTATCTCCTGAAAAAGTTCTCTCATTGATAGGTTTGGCAACTATGCTTGTTGGTGATAGTCAAACAATGACCTCTGAAGCAGCTGTTCTGGGAACACCTGCAATCAGATGTAATACTTTTGTTGGTAGAATTTCATATTTGGAAGAAGAGGAGCATAAATTTGGTTTGACTTATGGCTTTCTGCCAGAAAATTCAATTCAAATGTTTGATAAAATCAATGAACTTTTATCAATGCAGAATTTAAAAGAAATTTGGCAGACAAAGAGAAAGCTATTGCTAAATGATAAAATTGATGTAACAGCATTTTATGTTTGGTTCATCGAAAACTATCCTCAAAGTGTACAAATTATGAAACACAATCCGGATTTTCAATATAATTTTAAATGAAGAAAATCAAATTAATCCTGGTAGCTGGTGCACGTCCGAACTTTATGAAAATTGCACCTTTGATACATGCCCTTGATGGTCATTCATTTATTGAAACTATTCTTGTTCATACTGGTCAACATTATGATGTGTCAATGTCGGGCCGATTTTTTGAAGAACTCAATATCCCTCATCCCCAAATCAATATGGAGATAGGATCAGCATCGCATGCCGTCCAAACTGCAAGGATAATGGAGGGTTTTGAAAAAGCTTGTATGGATGTTAAGCCGGATCTGATTTTGGTGGTTGGAGATGTAAATTCAACTGTTGCTTGTTCATTGGTCGCTTCGAAAATGGGAGTGAAAGTCATTCATTATGAAGCAGGATTAAGAAGTAACGATCGCTCAATGCCTGAAGAAATCAATCGTTTGGTAACTGATGCTATAAGTGATATTTTCATAACCACAAGCATTGATGCAAATGCAAATCTCATCAAAGAAAATATTCCTGAAGAGAAGGTTTTTATGCTAGGTAATTTAATGATAGATTCTTTAGTGGAACAATTTCCTAAAGCACTTGCAACTTCATTACACTTTAAATTACTAAATAAAGAAAAAAATATTAAGTTAGACAAAGATTTCTTTTCAAATCATTTTGGTGTCATGACTTTCCATCGACCAGGAAATGTGGATAATCCTGATAGTTTGAGATCATTAATACAAATTTGGGGCAATGTGTCAAAAGAAATTCCACTAATTTTTCCGGTTCATCCCAGAACCTTTAAAAACATTTATAATTTTGGTTTACAGGACATGATTGATTCTTACCCTCAATTGTATTTTATTGAACCACTTGGATACCTGCATTTTATAAATTTGGTTAGTAAAAGTTTATTTGTGTTGACTGATTCTGGTGGTATTCAGGAGGAAACCACTTATTTGAACATACCATGTCTGACAGTTCGACCTACAACAGAACGTCCTGTGACAGTTTGGGAAGGTAGTAATAAATTAATTAAAATCAATGATATTATTTTAGAAGTAAACTTGATTTTAAATGGACAGGGAAAAAAAGGAAAAATTCCAAAATACTGGGATGGTTTAACAGCAAAAAGAATTGTTCAATTAATTGAATCCTTATAACAATATGAAAGACTTTACCCTCGATATTTACCGCAAACTATTGGTTGAATTGCAGCATGCTAATTATCAATTCATTACCTTCGAAGAATACATGCAGGGCAAAAGAGCTGACAAAATGATTGTCCTCAGGCACGATGTAGATTTAAGGGCTAATTGTTCAGTGGATACTGCTGTGGTGGAGAATAGTTTGGGTGTCAATGCGTCTTTTTTCTTTAGGGTAGTACCTCAAAGTAATAAACCTGAAATAATCAAACAAATTGCTGATTTGGGACATGAAATAGGTTATCATTACGAAGATTTGGCTTTGTGTAATGGTAGGGCAGAGGAGGCCTTGCTTCATTTCCGGAGTCAGCTGGATTATTTTCGTCAGTTTTATCCGGTGAAAACCATTTGTATGCACGGTAGTCCGGAATCAAAATATGATAACAGAGATATTTGGAAATCATACAATTACAAGGAGGAGGGTGTGTTGGGTGAACCTTATTTTGATGTAAACTTTGATGAGGTTTTCTATTTAACAGATACGGGCAGAATGTGGGATGGTGAAATGTATAATGTGCGCGATAAAGTGAGAACTAATCATCCTCACAAAACAAGATATCATGCAACAAGTGATATCATACGGGCTGCACAAAATGGTACCCTGCCAAATCAAATCATGATGACGACCCATCCGCAACGCTGGACGAATCATCCTATATTTTGGCTGCAAGAACTGACTAGTCAGACTTTAAAAAATGCTGTCAAATATATGTTGCTTAAAATTCGGAGTGACTTACCCTCCAAAAATGCGCAGTAGTATTTTGCAAATTTGCGCAATAGTGTTTCGCATATATACTCACTAGTAATGATTATGTTTTACAGTTTTCCTTCGAAAACGAAGCAGTCAGCGAAATGTGATTTGAGTTGTGTTGGGTTGGGGAAGAGGCCGAAGACGGAGGAGCCGGAACCGGACATGGAGGCGTATAGGGCGCCTAAATCGTATAGCTTTTGCTTAATTTCGCTGATATAGGGGTGTCTGGAAAAGACGGAGGGTTCAAAGTCGTTCTTCATCAGGTCTTTCCATTCTTCAACTGGTTGTTTGATAATTTCCAATAAGGATATTTCCGGCTTGGCGGGCTTCACCATCGAATAGGCTTCGGGCGTGGATACGTGTATGTCGGGCTTCACCAATGCTATGAAATACTGACTTAAATCTAATTCTATCGAACTGAAAATATTACCTATCCCTTCTGCATATACGGGCTTGTTTT
>CAZZPZ010000017.1:0-10412 GCA_964655615.1 uncultured Paludibacter sp.
GGTTCTAGGTGCAGTTGTTTTTGTGATAGGTGTGAGCGGTGCTTCGATTAATATAGGTTCTGTAGAATTGAAAGGAATGGCTTTGGCTGCAGTTACAGGTGTTTTAATGTCACTGATTTTTTGGCTTTTTGAGAAAATTAAAATCATGAATGATTGAAATGTTAGTTATTTTGCTGCATGATATATCCGGTTAATTTTGAAGAAAAAATAGACTTTCTGTCTGTGCGTAGAATACTCTTGGAGAAATGTCTTTCTACCCTGGGAAAAGAGTGGGTGGAGAAACTGAATTTCTCTATAGATTACGAGGAAATTACATTGAATTTGAATCAAACGGAGGAATTGATTCTTTTAATGAAATCTACAGATGAGACACTTCCTATAGGTGATTTCTTTGATGTTCGACAGGGTTTGTCCAGAATTAGAGTTGAGGGTTTGTTTTTGGATGAAAAGGAATTGTTTGAATTGAGAAGAGCACTTGAAGCTGTTCGCAGATTGGTCGATTTTATAGCTAAACAGGATGAAAATGTATATCCAAATTTAAAAGCTTTAATTCAAGATGTTTCTGTTTTTCCTCAGCTCATTAAACAGATTGATGCTGTTTTAGATAAGTTTGGTAAAGTGAAAGACAATGCCTCTAGTGAACTAGCTAGAATACGTAAGGAAATGAATCAGGCACAGAACTCCGTTTCACGAACATTGATGTCTATTTTAAAACAAGCACAGATGGATGGATATGTGGATAAGGATGTGTCACCAACCATGCGTGAAGGACGTTTGGTTATCCCTGTTTCACCTGCCTTTAAACGGAAAATTAACGGTATTGTGCACGATGAATCTGCATCAGGTAAGACCGTTTTTATCGAACCTTCTCAGGTGGTAGAGGCAAACAATAGAATTAGAGAGCTGGAAGGGGAGGAGAGAAGAGAAATCATTCGTATTTTAGTTCAAATCACTGATTTTTTGCGCCCATTTGTCCCTGAAATTGTAAATTCACAAGAATTTCTCGGAAGGATAGACTTTCTTCGTGCTAAGTCTATATTTGCTGCTGAAATCGGTGCTATCCGGCCTAGAATGGATAATCTCTGTCAACTGGAATGGGAGAGTGCAAAACACCCTTTGTTGTATTTGAATCTGAAAAAGCAGAAAAAAGATATAGTTCCTTTAGACATTGTTCTAAATGATAAACAAAGAATTTTACTGATTTCTGGTCCTAATGCAGGTGGAAAATCTGTTTGTCTTAAAACGGTTGTATTGCTTCAATACATGCTTCAAAGTGGTTTGTTGATACCTGTGCATGAAAATAGTCGTTGTGGAATATTCGAAAATATATTTATCGACATAGGTGACGAACAGTCCCTTGAAAATGATTTGTCAACTTACAGTTCTCATTTATTGAATATGAAGCATTTTGTGAGGTATTCTAATAATAAAACTTTGATTTTGATCGACGAGTTCGGAACTGGAACGGAACCGATGATTGGTGGAGCTATTGCTGAAGCAACACTTGATAGATTCAATAGAAAAGTGGCTTTTGGGGTGATTACTACACACTACACTAATCTCAAACATTTTGCTGAGGATGCAGAAGGGATAGTGAATGGCGCTATGCTCTATGATAGACAACACCTTCAACCTTCATTCCAATTGCAAATTGGTAATCCTGGATCTTCTTTCGCTGTTGAAATAGCCAGGAAAATTGGATTACCCGAGGACCTTATTCAAGATGCTGCCCAAAAGGTGGGTGCTGAACATCTTGATTATGACAAGCACTTACAGGATATAGTTCGTGATAAACGTTATTGGGAAAATAAACGACAGCAAGTTAGATTGAAAGAAAAGAAAATCGATGAGATTATGTTGAAATACCAATCTGAAATCGAACATATCAATCAAACTAAAAAGGAGATTCTGAATAAGGCCAAGCAAGATGCTGGCAACTTGATGGCTGAAGCCAATGCCAAAATAGAAAACACTATCCGTGAGATTCGTGAAAATCAGGCTGAAAAAGAAAAAACTAAACAAACCCGAACTGAACTCGAGGAGTTCAAATTGAAACTGAAACAGAATGAGGGTTCGGAGTTTAAGCCTAAACTGAAAATCATTAAACCCAAAACAATAGAAGTTCCAGCTGATAAAGTGGTTGAATTGTCAGTTGGTGATTTGGTAAGAATCAAAAATCAAACCGCAGTAGGTGACCTGTTGGAAATTCAAGGAAAACAGGCTGTTGTTGCTTTCGGTCAATTAAAATCTACAGTTAAATTGCAGAATCTGGAGAAAGTTAGCCGCAATCAACTTAAAAAAGAAGGTAATAAATATGATAATTTAGGTCGAAAAACGACCGACGAGGTGCGTCAACGAAAATTGCATTTTAAAGCTGATATTGATATAAGGGGAATGAGAGCTGATGAGGCACTTCAAGCAGTGACTTATTTTATCGACGATGCAATTATGGTAGGTGTTGAAACAGTGAAGATTTTACATGGTACTGGAACCGGGGCTTTGAGACAGTTGATTCGTCAATACCTTGGTACCGTTCATGCCGTTAAAAAATACCGTGACGAACATGTACAGTTTGGAGGTGCAGGTATCACTGTTGTTGAGTTTGATATTTAATTTTTAAATCAGACCAATTTAATATTTTCTGAGGTGAGTTATAATAGTTTATGATAGATGAATCTTGTGGATAAGCCAAGGTGCGCGATACAGGATGTCTTTCGTTTGGGTCTATAAGTTTTCCGTAATGATTTTTGCTGTTAAACTCATAATATTTAATGTTTTTGTGGTCTTTTCCTACTTGTCCCCAACCTACCTTTGATATACCTTTAAGTGAGCAATTCAATAAAACCATTTCTGCATATGGGTAAGAGTATCCTTTGTTGTCGGGGGCTCTGGCTAACTCAGTTTCACCGGGTCCATCCTTCTCAAATATGCAGTTTCTGAAGACGACTCCATGGTTCTTGTCAGTGTTTCTAACCCAGGCAAATACAGCTGTAGATTGAATAGTGCATCGATCAAAATAGGATGGTCCACGTCCTAAATAGGTGTCACCATGCCCAGTGATCAAACATTCTTCGAAGTAACAGGATCCGTTTGCTTGCAATGCATCACCTGAACCAAGTATTTTGCAATTAGTAATTCTGAACTTTTCACCCATTAGCAAAAGGGCTTCAGCTTGTCCTGTGGTTAGGTTTCTAAAAGTGAGATTTTTTAGTGTAATATTGTATGAGTTGTCAGCCATAAACACAGCTCTTCTGCTTGGAAATGTGCCAGGCCATTCATTCGTTGAAACGTTTTCTGGATGAGGGTTGAAAATCTCATTGTTGGCATAACATATCTCTACAGAATCGGGGTGTGTTCCTTCAATTATTAAATTTTTCTTGTTTCTAAAATATACAATTTCTTCGTATTTTCCAGGATTTACTTTAATTCGAATGGTTTTGGGTGAATAATCCGGAACAAAGTCGATGGCACCTTGAATAGTATTGAAACAACCATTTCCATCCTGTGAAACAGTTAAATCATTGTATTTGCACAAATAGTCTTCTCTGGTTTTAAATTGCCAAACACCCTTCTCAATTCCTTTGAACGAAGTGTTTCTTAATTTGAATACTCCGGAATCTATGGTGACATAATATTCAGTGTTTGATTCTAAAACATTGTTGTGCAAATTGATAATGGCTTTGTTTTGGTGAATTATTACTGGATAGAAATGAAATGCATCCGTGAAACCTCCAATTATATTCAATTGGAAACTGTCTGGATTTGCTTTAGCAATAGACGATGGCGTTCCGGCTTTCGTATTTTTATTCGTTTTATTTTCTGAATAATACACATAGGGTTTGGATAAGTATGGAGGTTTATTTCCATTATATTCCCTTCTGACATTGGGTCCAGCAGGAATGCTTAGATCTAAAAAATCAACCAATTCATTGTTGTTGCTTTTGTATACTCTAACTGTCCCTTTGGAGTTTAATTCAGGAGTTTCATTGAACTCAATTATTAATCGGGTGTCAGTGTTGATGTGGATTGATTGGTTTAATGGATTTAGCTCGAAATTTGTGATTTCTTTTTCAGATAAACTGCCGACTAAAACTAAAGCTATGGATATTGTGAAAAGGATAATTGCTAGTTGCTTCATGTGTTAAAACCGTTACTGTTATTTACTTACAACAAAGTAAGTTGATTTTTGCTCAAATTTATTTAAAAAAAGTTTAGATAAGGCATAGAGCATATAATTCCGGAAATTTTTCGTAAATTTGCAGTCGTTTTGAGAAGGTTATTACCTTCATTTAAAATGGAAATTAGAATACTTACAAATATAAACAACATCAAATGAAAATTGAAAAAATCGTTGCCCGCGAAGTGCTTGACTCACGCGGTAATCCTACAGTAGAAGTAGATGTTATACTTGAATCAGGTGTAATAGGACGTGCTGCAGTTCCATCAGGTGCATCAACCGGTGAAAATGAAGCTATCGAACTTCGTGATGGCGACAAAGGTCGTTATTTAGGTAAAGGTGTATTGAAAGCAGTTGAAAATGTTAACAATGTAATTGCTCCAGCATTAGAAGGTATGAGTGCATTGCAACAACGTGCTATCGATAAAATCATGATTGCTTTAGATGGTACTAAAACTAAATCTAAATTAGGTGCTAACGCAATTCTTGGTGTTTCTTTGGCTGTGGCTAAAGCTGCTGCTGAATATCTTGGTTTGCCTTTGTATCGTTATATCGGTGGAACAAATACTTTCACTTTACCAGTTCCTATGATGAATATCATCAACGGTGGTTCTCACTCTGATGCTCCTATAGCATTTCAAGAGTTTATGATCCGTCCTGTGGGTGCACCTTCTTTCCGTGAAGGTCTTCGTATGGGTGCTGAAGTTTTCCATGCTTTGAAAAAAGTGCTACACGATCGTAATTTAAGTACTGCGGTTGGTGATGAAGGTGGTTTTGCTCCTAACTTGGCTGGTGGTACTGAAGATGCTTTGGAAACTATCCTTAAAGCTATTGAATTGGCAGGTTACAAACCTGGTGTAGACGTAATGATTGGTCTAGACTGTGCTTCTTCTGAATTCTTCAAAGGTGGAATCTATGACTATTCTAAATTTGAAGGTCCAAACGGAGCTAAACGCACATCTGCTGAACAAGCTGATTATCTTGCTGAATTGGTTGCTAAATATCCTATCGATTCAATCGAAGATGGTATGGGTGAAGGTGACTGGGATGGTTGGAAATTGCTTACAGACAAAATTGGCGATAAATGTCAGTTGGTAGGTGATGACTTGTTTGTAACTAATGTTGAATACTTGAAAAAAGGTATTGAACTAGGTTGTGCAAACTCTATTCTAATCAAAGTAAACCAAATTGGTTCTTTGTCTGAAACTTTGGATGCAATTGAAATGGCTCACCGTGCTGGTTATACTTCTGTAACTTCTCACCGTTCTGGTGAAACTGAAGATGCTACAATTGCAGATATCGCTGTTGCTACTAACTCTGGTCAAATCAAAACTGGTTCGTTGAGCCGTTCTGACCGTATGGCTAAATACAATCAATTGCTTCGTATCGAAGAGGAATTGGGTGATCTAGCTGTTTATGGATACAAAAAATAATTCATAAGAATTATATATTTTTCTGAAACCTGTCGGTATCTCCGACAGGTTTTTTTTGTATGTTTGAATTGTGAAATTCTAAATTCTGTGGTTATGAGTAAAAAGAAGAATTTTGTTTTGGATACGAATGTCATATTACATGATTACCGTTGTTTGCATAATTTTGAGGAAAATGATGTGTATCTTCCTTTGGTTGTACTGGAGGAACTGGATCATTTTAAAAAAGGAAATGAGCAAATTCATTTCAATGCCAGGGAGTTTACTCGAGAGTTGGATTTATTGGCAAATGAGAATTTGTTTAAAAAGGGAGTTTCGTTGGGTGAGGGTCATGGACATTTGTTTGTTTTAAAAGGTTCAGATTATTCTGAAACTATCAAAGACTTGTTCGTTGAAAAAACCTCAGATCATCGTATCTTATCGGATACATTGATGCTAAAAGGATTATCCAAAACAACCAAAACCATATTGGTTACAAAGGATATTAACCTGCGCATGAAAGCCCTTGCATTAGGAGTTGATGCTGAAGATTATATCAATGACAAAGTGACCAATGTGAATGTGTTAGAGAAGCCTTATGAAACTTACGACAATGTATCCTCTGAACTGATAGATCAATTGTATGGATCTGATGGCCAAATTCCTGTCAATCTGGTTAATTTTCAATTTGAATTACAACCCCAGGATTGTTTTGTGCTTAAAAGTAATCGTTCATCCGTACTTGCTAGGTTTGTATCTCAGTCTGGTGTGATACAAAGAGTAAAAAAGGAAAGAGTGTTTGGTATTGAACCTCGCAATGCTGAACAGGCTTTTGCACTCAATGTATTGATGGATCCTGAGATCAAATTGGTAGCGCTTACTGGTAAATCTGGTACGGGTAAGACTTTGTTGGCATTAGCAGCAGCTCTGGCTCAAAACGAAGAGTACAAGCAAATTCTACTTGCTCGACCTATAGTGGCTTTGGCTAATAAAGATCTGGGTTTCTTGCCTGGTGATGAGAAAAAGAAAATTGCTCCCTATATGCAACCTTTGTTTGATAATTTAAATGTAATCAAGCATAACTTTGCTTATCAAGGAAAAGAAATCAGATTGATTGAGGAGATGCAGAAAAACAATCAATTGGTGATCGAAGCGCTTGCTTATATCCGTGGTCGAAGCTTAAGCGAAACAATTTTTATAATAGATGAAGCTCAGAATCTGACTCCTCATGAAATCAAAACGATTATCACTAGAGCTGGGGAGGGTACGAAAATTGTATTTACAGGCGATATAATGCAAATTGATCAACCTTATTTGGATATGTTCTCCAATGGACTGGTTTATATGATAGATAAAATGCATGGACAAGATTTGTTTGCTCATGTCAATCTCTTGAAAGGGGAGAGGAGCTATCTGTCAGAATTGGCAAGTAATCTACTTTAAGGTGTTTAATTTTCTTTTAAAAAAAGAGGCTGTATCAACGGATACAGCCTCTTAAATGATTCTAGACTATGATTAGTCTTCTTTTTCTTTCTTAACTTTCATTCTTCCCAATGGGAAACTGGCTCCAATGTGAATATTGGTTGTTGGCATATTCACTGGAATATACTGCGGTGTAACTTTTAAAGGTACATAATCAGCTGCTATGTAAATGTTAGCCAACAATGGAACGAATCCAAATGCAAATCCAAATGATTCCATATTACCATGGTAATGAGAATAACTTGCAGTAAGATTAAACCAACGTGTTGGACGAAGATTTAAAGATCCAGTGATTTCTTCCCATGGTTCAATTTCTCTGAATTGACGACTGTAAAGAACACCTATACTCGCATGATTTTTCAACATTGTCAATTCTAGACCGGCATTTACAGTCATAGGTAATTTTTCAATTACATCTTCACTGGCAGAACCTTCTTCCTTGAATTCGGCAATTTTCATTAGATCACTGGTAAGATTGTCGATATAATCACCCATAGGATCGGTTCCGTCTTCATTCTCAGATATGGCTAAGCCTTCTATACCCGTATAAGATACGGATGAATTTGACTTTGCAACCATAATATTGTCTTTGTTCCATTTTATATTTCCACCAAGGTCAATTACCCCTGCTGAGATATTCAGAAACTTCAAAGGAGACCAATTGAAACCTAAATCGAAAGCATAACCCATACCTGCCATAGCTTCCATAGGACCAGGGAAAGTGTAATTTGGAGATTCAAATAAAATTACACCATTTTCATCTTTATTCATTTCTAAACCGGCTCCGTAAACTTCCATAAGTCCGGTTGTATTGATATCCCAAGAGGAAGTAGTTAATTTCATATTCATACTTTCAATGCCGGCTTTAATTTTGGCTCCGCCAGCTAGAAACTTTCCTTTAGCACCAACACGTAACTTTTTACCAATCATAAATGAAGTTCCTAAAGATGTTTCAGCAATTAGATCCATATTCACACTTAAATTGTCAATGTTGTATTCAGTATTGGATGAAGACATACCTTGTTTCATAAATGCAAACAAGTCTTTAGGTAAATTAACTCCCAGATTGATACGCTCAGCTACATCGAATGTCCAAAATGATCTACCTGCATAAAATCCCAAAGATACTAAACTGGCTCTTTGGTTAAGATTTATGTAGTTGTTGGAATTTAATTTTGATAAAAAATCATCCGCTGACACAGTTGGATGTAAGAATGTTCTTAGCTCTCCATTACTTGCATCATTTGCTTCGAATAGGAACGTATTCAATCCTAAATTCGTTTCTAGATTCAAATCAAAAGCACCAAGAGCAGGTATGCTAAAGTAACCTCTCACCGGCGTTAAAGCCGGATTGAGTAGGTGTTTGTGAGTTGAATTGTCCATAAAGTAACTTGAACGGGAAACCGGTTGAGCTACTGCGATTTGGGTTGCTAAAACTATAACTGTCAACCCCAAAAGATATTTGATTTTATTCGTTTTCATTTTTTCTTCTTTTTAAAGGTTAATGTTTAATTGTTTGAGCCACCTAAATCAATTTGAATTCCTCCAGGTACTCTGGCTTTCAAATCTGCAATGATGAAATTGTCCTTCTTGATAGGTGTACCAGCTACAGTAGCATTGGATGTTGCTGTAAATTCAAGTTTAACCTTCCAAAGATTCTTTAATTGATTATCAAGATCAGTCAATTTGAATGATACAATTGAACTTGTAGCTGATCCATCAGGTGCACCTGCACTCAATACCATTTGCAATGGTTCTCCAAGTAAACTGTTGTTTTTATCCATTAAATAGATAGTTGCATCCAGATTCAATGGAATCGAATTTAAAATGGTTCCAAAGAGTTCCAATTGACCTGCTTTCACCGATAAATCACCTACACCTGAATCAATACTGTCTATTTCCTGAGTAATTTTAATGTTTAAATCCTTACCAAAAGTAAACGGAATTTTCACTTCATAATCTCCAGAAAGTTTATATGTAGCATTTAAATCAATAAAATGCTGAACATTCGTATTAATCTTTGGCTTAATAGTGAATGCCAAAGAATCAGGAACTGGTTTAAACAGTTTGGAAATATTTGCCTCAATATGATTGTATCCTGTTGGCATTCCTGCAGATTCCGGAGCTATCCAATATCCCGTTTCGGCAATTTCAGCTGCATTGTTTACTTTAGGAATTGAAATAGTTGCACTAACCAAGTTGTCAGCGATCAATACATTGTCTTTGATTGGTTGCAAATTCAATTCAGCGTCGACAGGTATTCCTATATTGGATTTGATTTTCAAGGAGATTACAGGATTTGCTATATCCAATACAACATCATCTCCTTTGAGCATGTCTGGTATCAGATCTGCAATATTGAACCCAGATTCCACCTCATCAATATTTGGATTGACGATGCCATATACTTTATCGAAAACGATACCCGCAATGGTCACTTTAACTCCAACCGTAATTGGTGTCCCTGTTAGTTCTTCACTGTTAATCTCAGGATCTTCTACACTCACCTCTACATCAAAATTCAATTTCTCATTGATAGTCAATTTGCCATCTTTGAGATTTTCGTCAAATTTCATTCCGCGTAATCCAAGCACTTTGCTGATTTTTCCATCCACAAATGCGCCGGTCAGATTCATAGTATTTGTAGCATCTACATCGCCTGCAGTGAATTGTAACAACTGAGGGAATTTGATTTTGATATTAGTGTTCAATGGGTTAGATCCCAAATTAGGCATATTGTCAATAAAGATCTCCATTCTCATTTCAGCTCCTGATTTCAAAAGGATAGAGTCTAGATCTACAATTTCGGATGGAACATCAATCGCTGGTAAATCCAATACGGTAGAATCTGCATAAGTAGTAGTCAGTGTTTTTAACTGCAAATCTGTGGAAGCAATGTACATGTCTGTTACAGTTGCTTTACAAATTAGTTGTTCACCACTCAATGCCTCAATCTGTTTTGAATTTACATTTCCTCCCACTAATACAACTCCTCCTTGTACTTGAATGGAATCTGCCAATGAAAGCACTCCGTTCTCAAGGTCTTTGTTGATATGTAGCGCCACAAGTTCCAATTCTATGAAATCCGGAATGTCACCATTGATTGTAAAGGTATTGTTGCTAAGATTAGCATTCGGTTTGAATTCAAATAGATCAGAGAACTTTAATTGTAAGTTATTCGCTTGTAAAGGTAGTGGCATGGTCGGTTTGGTGAAGTCCAAACGAATCAATGCTCCTTCTTTAATGTTGATGCTGCCAAGTGATTTAATTTGATCCGCAATGTCTATATCCAAAGAAATAGGTAAAGTCAATGCAGACAGATTTTCACTGATATTGTTTGTGCT
>CAZZPZ010000017.1:10512-51611 GCA_964655615.1 uncultured Paludibacter sp.
GTATTAATTTTTGCTACCTGTTCAGGCATGCTGTTGTTTTCAATACTGAAACTTGAAGAACCACTCATGTTGGTTGAGAAAGATGGAACATCAAAGTCCATATTGTCTATGGTTACATTTTTAATTGCAATATTAACCTTCAAGTCAATGTGTTTTGCATCTTCTACTCCGTTGGCTTTCACTCGACCAGTAGAGCTCAAACTACCAGTTACAGCTACCAATTGACTCATACCTATGTTACCATTCACTGCCATAGGCAGATTGTGAAATCCATCCAATGTATAAGTCTTAACTGATTTGTAATTGTTGAAGTTGGTTAATGCATCGCCAGCGCCACTAAATACAATTTTGCCATTTGTTAGTGGAGTCAGTGGATTGAACTGGAATAAGTTGGATGGGTCAATTTCAAAATCTGGTACGAAACTACCGCTTTCCAAAGCTATACTAGCTGTGTCTAATTCCATAGTGATTTCCATGATTGCACCAGGTTTTAGATCTATCTGGTAAATGTTTGTAATCCCCTCTGGTACAGAAATGTCGTAATTGACAGTTACAGACAAATCACCCATAGTTTCTTTGGATATAATTTCAGGACCAAAATCAAATGCAGGGTGAACTGTTGGAGTGCCAGAAAATGCGAGGATATCATTATTCTCTGAACCACGGATTAAATCTTCCAATGATAATTTATCATTGTCCAATTGATAATCAGAGAATTTAATTGTAAAGTCTTGATTCAAGCTTACAGAAGGAACTACGTCTCCAATTTCAACATTGGGAATATTCATATCCATAGTGTCCTTTTTGAAGAATCCTGGGATTTTAAAATCACTTAAATTCATTTCTCCAAAATTTACTGTAGCTTTTTGTTCGAAAAGTTGATCATCTAATTTCAGACTTGATTTGTCAATGTCCAAAGTGATTTCATCTATAGAACCGGATTGGGTTATACCATATCCACCATCCTCCAAAGATTCAAGGAAATCACCTTCCATATCACTTAGAAAATCACCTAGTCTCATTGTGTCGGTTTTTCCGATAGGAATTGCCAACGAGTCTCCTCCTAAACTAGCTTCCATATTAATACCATTGTCCAGGTCAAGCGTATTGTCTATACAGGAAGTAATTAGGAAAGACGAAATAGCAACAGTTGACAATCCAATGGCTGCTTTTACAGAAAATTTAATTCGTCTCATAATATAGATATTTATAGGATTTAATTAATTTTTAAAATTTTAGTCACACGTAAACACAAACTTAATACTAAAAGTTTAGATTTTGTGAATATTAATTAAAATCTTTTCAATTATTTAAAAAAAATAAAAAGTATTAATCAAACTGGGTTAACTCTCTTAGAAAAATGTCTTCAGCCATCTTGACCCATACTTTGAATTCTTTATTCGGTTTATATTTGGGTAAATAATTCAATAAGGCAGTCAAATCAAAACTAGAGGCTCCAATTCCGGCACCTGCTTTTTGGGCGTCATGAACATTGATTGTCTGTTCAATATGGGCGGGAACCATAACGACTGGTTTTTCTAAGTAAAGTGCTTCACAAATAGATTCAAATCCACCTGTACTGGCATATGCCAAACAGGTACGCATTTTCTCTATAAATTTCACATCATTGATTCTATGCATAGTCAAGGTGTCGTCGAATACATCTTCATCAGAAGTATTCTTTTTATCCCAAAAGAAATCAAGTTTCATCTCTTTGTTTTTACTATGCCATTCTAAAATTTCATCTTCATAGGCAGGATTCAATATATAGCCCAAAATAAATGCTCCTTTTTCGGATTTGGCATTTAAAATCTCTTTACGTAAAATAGGAGGTACAGAGATGATATTCATTGCTTTATAGGATTTCATCTTGCTAAAGGACAAGCCTAACATTTTATCTGCATTTAAGGCTGTCAATCTGGTATAGGTAAGGAGAGAAGTCACCTCGGGATTTAATCTGTTTGGTATCTCAAACTCTGGATTCAATAATAAATATTGATGGGCTATACATACAAATTTAGTATTGAATGTGGGTTTGAACATCCCAAAAGTAAAGCCAGCGATCAAGTCGTAGAAATTCACCACGACCTCAGGTTTGTGCTTTAATACTTTATTTCTGATAAGTTGAATACTGTGGAAATACTCTTTGGTATTGCGTATATTATAGATTACCGATTTGAAAATCTGTACTTTCTTGTTTTGAGAGGGGAGAAAATTGGGACTGTCAAACGCAGTTACTTGGCAATTTATTTTGTTTAGAAAAAAATCGGGAATGGTTCGCATAGGACTTTTTCCTACAAGTACTTCAGCTATTTCATGTCCATTGTTATGTAATAGTTGACTCATAGCCAAAGCTTGCATAAAATGACCCCTTCCTTCTCCTTGTACAATAAATAGGTACTTCATTTTGCCGAACTTTATAGAACAAAGATATTTAATTTTTAGAACAGCTCAATTGTAAAATGAAATTTTATTCGAATTTTAATGAAAATTTTTTTAATTAAAATTGATTATGAACAAAGAAATTGTCAAAATGATATGTAATTCTAAAATAATAAAATAAAATGATAATTATATTGAAATAAATGTGTAATTTTGCACAGAATTTTTAAATGCAAAACTATGTTCGACGTTGGTACAACAACTTTTATGATTTTAGCTACAAGTTTGGTGATGCTTATGACACCAGGTTTGGCTTTTTTTTATGGTGGTCTAGGTAGTAATAAAAGTATACTTAGCATCATGATGCAGAGCTTCGTTTCTATGGGAATCAGTTCTGTCATGTGGTATATGTTCGGTTATTCATTAAGCTTCAGCGGTACTTTGGCTGATGGAAATGATTTCTTTGGTATTTTTGGGAATTTAGATAAGGTATTCTACAGAGGAGTAGATCCTTCGACTATCATGGCTGGTCATGAGTTTCCGGAAATGATATTTATAGTTTATCAGATGATGTTTGCTATTATTACACCTGCTTTAATTACAGGTGCATTCATTAATAGGGTTACATTCAAATCGTATATTTTCTTCCTGATTCTATGGCAGATTTTTGTTTACTATCCATTCGTACACATGGTGTGGGGTGGTGGTATCCTAGCTGAATGGGGAGTGTTCGACTTTGCTGGTGGTATTGTGGTGCATGCAACTGCTGGTTTTGCAGCTTTAGCAGCTGTTTACTATGTGGGTCGCCGACACGAAAAACATCATCCTAACAATATTCCACTGGTTGCTATTGGTACTGCTTTGTTGTGGTTTGGTTGGTATGGATTCAATGCTGGAAGTGAATTGGCTGTAAATTCAGTTACAGTTTCTGCTTTTATCAATACGGATACTGCGGCTTCTTTTGCTGCTGTGACCTGGTTATTGATTGATTGGACTACTGGAAATAAAAAACCGACTTTTATAGGTTTAATGACTGGAGCTGTGGCTGGTTTAGCTACTATCACCCCTGCTGCAGGTTATGTAAGTGTGGGTTCATCTGCTATTATTGGTGTTATTGCCGCTATAGGAACTCGTTTGGCAGTGCATTATAAGGATGCTCGTGGATGGGATGATGCATTGGATGTTTGGGGTGTACACGGTATGGGTGGAGTAATCGGTACCATTTTGATGGGTTTCTTTGCCCAAAATTCAATTAATTCGAACATTCCTAATGGTGTTTTCTTCGGTGGAGATGGTAGTTTGTTATTTAAAGAAACAGCTGCAATTTTGTTAGCTATCGTTTATGCATTTGGATTTACATTGCTGATTTTCAAATTGATAAATAAATTCACTCCGGTAAAAACTACAGGTTTTGAACAAGAAATTGGTCTTGACCTGCTCGACCATGGTGAAATGGCAAGAAACGATTGATGTTTATAGTAAAATTTTTCAAAGACTGTCTCAAGCATCGAATTGAGGCAGTCTTTTTATTTTCTGTATCTTAGGTATGTCAATTAAGCCCTTCATTTTTGTAGCGTAATTCATACGCTGTTATATGATTATAGTTTTAGAAATAAATTGACCACTATTACTTGTTAATCTGGAGAGAATAATTTTGTTTTTGTAGGCGGAAATATCGATTTGTAAATTATGAAGTTTAGTCTGATGTAAGCTTAGATGATCTAAAGTTTTACCATGGATGTCGTACAAAGTAATTGAGTCTATTTCTATGTTTAAATCTTGATAATTAAAGATCAGATGTCCATTCTTTATATAAGATATAACTTCTTTTTCTTCTTTTGAACTTAATAATTCCAGTTTAGTAGACAAATTATATTCAAAACACCCTAAATCAGGTGACATACCTACAAAAGGTAATCCAACTTCTGTGCCTGCATCTATTAATGTGCTTCCGGATTTTAAATGCATAAATTCAATTTCAGGTAAATCACCATTTGAATTGCGCGGAGCAGCTACTCCAACTGTATCGACACTCACAAACTGACTAATAGCACATGCAAAATTGTTTGTATTAAAAGTGGTTCCAGTTCTAAATGAAGTAGAACTGTTATTATAAGCTATACAATTGCTGAAATTGAAAACTTTTTCAGTTGGTAAGCTAACTGAGCTGTTGAAATAATAACTTCTTCCTGAATTGGCTACTGAGGTGCAATTGAACACTGTTTGAGAACCAGTGCTACTGTTTTGATCAAAACCATTGGCTTTGTTGTTGAATGCCAAACAATTTTTTACCACAAAATTATGTGCTAAATCCTTAGTGTCACTTCCTCCTTGTTTAAAACCGTTTCCATTCATGGATGAATTTGTATATCCGTCTATCCAATAATATCCATTCATCCAGGTCCAGCAATTCTCCAAAATGGTTGTTACTTCATTTGTACCCCTCAAATATCCATCCCATCCATCATCTGTGTTTTCCCACGCTCTACATCCGTAGAAATAATTATTGCTACCCACATCCATTTTTGGACAGAATCCATCTGCATCACCACCATTGTCACTAATACCTGATCCGAAATCTGCATTTCTGTATGAATCACAATTGATAATTTTATTGTCGTGTGCACCTCCATTCAATTGCAATCCACTGTCGTGGTTTTCGAAAAAGTCACAAAATTCAATAATATTGTTTGAACCGGTCATATTCATGCCATTGTCACCAGCTCCTTTTATTCGAATTCCCTTCATATGCCAGTAACTTCCCGAGAGACTTATTCCTCTGTTACTGCTTCCATAAGCCATAGCTGAAAAATCCAGTACTGGTCTTTGATTATTATCTAGTGCAAAAACACAGATTCTATTATCCGAATTTCCACTGCTTTTAATACTTATGGTAGTACTATTTGTATAAACCCCAGGACTCACAAACAAGGTGTCCTCGGCAATTAATTTGGTTATAGCAAAAGTAAATGTTTGGAAGGGTTTGTCTGTTGATTTTCCATCATTCGAATTATTCCCGTTGGTAGCCAAGTAATAATTGATGGAATATAGATTAATATTGAAAAACAATACGATGACTAAGGTTGTAAGTGCTTTTGACATTTGGAGTTGAATAAAATGAACCAAGAATTTTTTTACAAAAATAATTCGTATATATGAAAATTATGTATACAAATTGGTAAGTTTAGGAATAAAAATAAACAATTCAATCAAGAATTCCTGTATAGGTGAAATATGAATTTTTTATTCGAAATTTGCAGTTCTTAATTTTAATTTATGTTGGATTATATTATCAATAATAAATATCCTGAGATATTTTGTTTTACTACAACCCGTAGGGGAGGTGTTAGTGTGGGGAATTACGATTCATTCAATTTAAGTCCTTATACTGGTGATGACTTGGATAATTTCTATAAAAATAAGTCGCTTCTTTCAGAAAAGCTTTTAATTAAGGATAATGATATAGTAATTCCTTATCAAACTCATGAATCCAAGGTGCTTGTAATAGATGCATCTTTTAGCAATTTGTCTGAACAGGCGAAAATCAAACAATTGGATGGCATAGATGCATTAGTAACCAATCAGCGTGGAATTTGTATTGGAGTGACCACCGCCGACTGTGTTCCGGTGTTTGTTTACGATCCTATCAAACAAATAATAGGTATAGCACATGCGGGTTGGAAGGGTACTTGTAAAAGAATAGTACAAAAAACGATTCAAGTAATGATAAACGAATTTGAATGTTTGCCGAGTGAAATAAATGCTGTTATAGGACCATCTATTTCACCTGAAATTTATAAAGTAGGAGAGGAGTTAATCACTGCATTCACTGAAAGTGGATTGCAGACTGAGAGGATCTTTCAACAGAAGAATGAGGATCTGTTTTTGGATTTATGGCAAGCAAATAAAAAACAACTTCTTGATTCAGGAGTAAAAGAAGGTAATATAGAAGTTTCTGGAATATGTACCTACAAAAACTCTACATTGTGTTTTTCAGCTCGTCGAGATGGAATTAGATCCGGCCGTATGTACAGTGGGATTTTTTTGAAGTGAAAGAGATCACTTTTTTAATTTAACTTCAGGTGAATCAGCTTGGAAAGGCAATACATAAAAACTGCCTCAAGAATATCCTGAGGCAGTCCCAAAAATAGAAATGTTTATATATTATTTTTTGATCAAACGTTGAGTTTCCATATAACGTTTGCCATAGATAGTATTTGCATCAATTGTATACATATAAACACCAGTGCTTAATTTTGATGCATCGTAGTTGAATACATTGTGTCCTGAAACAGAAGCTTTGCTAGTTTCAAATACCTTCTGACCATATACATTATATACAGTCATAGTCACAGTTGCTTGTTCAGGTAAATTGAATTGAACACTTGAACTGCGATCAGCATTTGTATACACTTTCATATCCAATTGATTCATAACTACTGGATTTTGAACAGAAGTTGTGATTTTAGTAATCATTGGAGTTGCATCCATAGTTGCAGGATTGTATACACCCTTAGCATTTACCATTGAATCTTTAATTGCAGTAATAATTGCTTCTTTTTTAGCTAAATACTCTGCTTTTTTAGCAGGGAACCAGTTTAAGTCACCCAAAGGTAAACCATCTGTACCAGCAGTTTGTAAACCTACATTTGTATAGTTTAAATCAAATGCTGGAGGCCAAGCCAACACAGGTAAACCATTCGCATCGAATGAAACTGGAGAAGTGATTCTCCAATCCACCCAATCAGCTGTAGGATTTCGTTGTAAATTGTTAACAAAATCTACAATTTTGTTCACATTACCAGGCCCTACTTTAAAGCCAGGGTCAATTTGAGAATAGTTAGTTCCAATGGTATAATTGTCGTCTGCTACAATGAAAGAATCCACATCAGCATGTTCCCACAACAAGCTAGGAGCAATTGAGTCGCCTCCTATTGTTGAAAACCAGGTTAACATTTCCTGTGGTTTGTAGAACAAGTTTTGACCTAGGTACAAAGAAATTTTATTCAAAGAATCTTTTGCTTCTTTAAAGTAATTCCAAGTTGTAAAGTATGAGTCATATGTATTGTTACCTCCAGTGCTGTGAGTAGCTGTTTTGCGACCAATGAAATGGAAATTCCAGAAAATATTGTTCGCTGTAATGAATTCATTAGCTCTTTGTTCGTGACCAGCAACAGCTTGGTTCAAATAAGTGTTGTGCAATTCATGAATGTTTGCATTAAAGAATGGACCACTATTGGTAATCAAACGACCAGAGTTAACAACGGTATTGTTTTCCCATGTTACTTTGTTTGCAGAAACGTCCATACGCATAGGGAAACCTCCCCATTGGGAATAACTCAATCTCACACCATTGATAAATACACAGTTGGTAACACTAATTTCTTGACCTTTGAATTGATTTCTGATAGCGAAGTCTTTCCAATCTGTGAATGCAACATTATCCATGATGATTTTACTACCACCGGTGTTTGCAAGAAATACGCCTACTACTTCGTTGTTGAAGTTAGAACCACTGATAACTAGGTTTTTCATCGTAAGTGATCCACCAGCTTTAATTTCGAAGAATTGTCTTGAAAGCATATCAGCTCCTACAGTATTTACCAATAAAGGAGGATTGGTTGCATTCATAATCCAAGAAACTTCTGGACCTTCTATGGTCACATCAAAAGCTAAGTCCAAACGACCATCAAAAGCATAAGCTTTTCCTGCTTCAACTTTATAGACTCCAGGACCTGTAATCTGTGTATTCACAAATTGATTAGGATCAAGTGTTGTTTGAGCATTTGCAACTGTAAACAGTCCCAAAGCTAACGCTAAAATAAAAGTGAAATTTTTCTTCATAATGTACTTTTTAAAGTTAGTTGTTTTTATATTAGAATTCATATTTAACGCCAATATCTATGGTTTGTCCATAGTAGTTGGCCGAAGATAGTTTTTTAAGTGTGCTTACGTAAGATTTATCTGGTGTATTGGTAAGATTGTTTATATTCAAAAATAACTGCAATCCTTTCACCCATTTCAATTTTTGGTAGGCTGTAAAGTCCCAACGATAATAAGCATCTGTGTATGAATCAAGTTCCTTGTATGTACGGTTGATACCAACCAAAACATTGTCTTGATAAACAAATGACAGACGTGCAGAAAATCCACCTATATCATATCCCAAAGTTGCATTGAATATATCATCTGGTTGATTTGGCATTCTACCTGAACGAATAGTATCAATGAATACTGTTTTAGCCCATGGTCCAACTCCTACTTTTCTTGAAGTTTGGTATGGATAATTTGTTTCAGAGGTGATATGAGTATAGTTAATATTCAAAACCAATCCTTTTAAAAATGAAGGTAAATACCAGAAGTTTGTCTGCCAATCCAATTCAAATCCTCTAACATGAGAATCAGCTTCAAGGTTTATCCATGTATTAATACTAGTCATTTGTGTTTGTGTCAATTGAAATCTGTTGTCGATACTAGCTGGATCTTTAGATCTAAAGCTAGATGCTACGATTAAATTCTCAATTTTTTTGTAAAAATAACCAGCAGTAAATAGTCCAAAACTGTTTTTATAAACTGATGCATATATATCAAAATTATTAGAAATTGCAGGAGTTAGCTTGGTATTTCCTAAATCCATAGAAGGTGCACTCCAAGAATTGTAACTCATGTAGGGAGAGATCGAACGGTAATCTGGGTAGATAATACTTTTTGTAGAAGCAATTCTTAAATCAAGCCATTCTGTTGGTTTAATTCTAATATGTAATTGTGGAAACCAGTTTTTACCGCTGTTCTGTGCATTCAATTTATCGTTTCTGAAATCTTCATTGTAAGGACCATAGGTCTCAGTGAAATAGGCATTGTAATCAATGTCGTATTGTTCGTAACGGATTCCAGGATTTAAAGTCAAATATTTACCAAAATTCAACTCTAACATTGCATAGGTTGACCAAAAATCTCTAGTGTAATCATAATCGTATTGGAAAGATGGCCTTGGATTGACTGGGTAATATTTTGAAGTTTTTGCTAAAGATTCAAATTTGCGCAATTTCTCTACATCAACTTTATAGAAGAAATCATTGATACCTGCTTCACCGTTCATAAAATCACCTAAATCATAATCAGGGTTTTCAATAAGGAAAGCTCTTAATCCCTGATTAAAATCTATACCATCTACTCCTAAATCAGTCCAAAGTGAATCTTTTAATTGTCTAATAAACAATTCATCATATCCGACATATGTTGAACCATATACTGTTTCGTCATTTACTCTGGAGTTCATTACCATTTTACCACCAAATTTCACATTACCCGAAATTTGATCTGCAAGGCTAAACGGAACGTTAAAATTTAATGCGCCTTCTCTTGCTAAATCGGTCACATCCCTTTCAAGCGTTGACCAGTTGTTAATCCTTTTCTTATCAATTCCCGAAATGATTTGGGTAGACGCCAGTAATTCAGCAGGTGTTGCATTTGCAGGATCATCAAGACCCGGAGTTGAAAATCCAGATTCTCCAAAAGCAATTCCTAATCCTAGGTGTTTCTCCCAGGGGGTTAATTGTTTTGAAACAGAGTTTGAAAATGAGAAATCCATACTGAAAAATGAAAAATCAAACTCACCTTGAATAGCATTACTAATTACTGTGTTGCTTTTGAAATTATCATTAAACGAACCTGAAAATCCATTTCCAATCAATCCCAAAGAGTTTTGTTGTTCAAATTGTGTTTCTTTAAGATTACTTATGAAGTTGTTCATTACAATTGTACCAAAAGGTAATTGATAATCCAACACTAACCCACTACTCAATCTTTTTCTTTCTGTAACTTTATCACTAATGCTAACAGAGGTCATATCTATTGGAATCATACCGTTTTCAAGAACTGATTCTTCATTCAATGCATATCCCACATTGATAGCGTCAGAATTACGGTTGAATTTATCCATTGATCCAGAAATTTGCATTCCTAGTTTGTTGTTGAAAAAACGATTACTTAAGAAACCATTGGCTTTGTAGTTGCCATAGGTATTTGCTTGTGATCCATATCCTCCTTGTACTGAGAAATTACCTTTAAATCCTTCACGAGCTTTACCGATTCGTAAATTAACTGTTCCACCAACTGCATCTGCATCCATGTCGGCAGTCAATGCTTTAGAAACCTCAATACCTGATAAAATGTTTGGTGCAATCATATTCATATCCACACTTCGGTCGTCACGGTCAGTCGATTGCATACGTACACCATTTACCATCATTACATTGTATTTTGGAGATAGTCCGCGGATAGCTACTTTCTGGCCTTCACCACCACTTCTAACCAAAGAAATACCTGGTAACCTTGATACAGACTCAGCTGCATTTGCATCAGGAACATCTTGAATCCTGTCGGCAGACACAATATTTTTAATCGTTTTTGCGGATAATTGTTGGTTTATAGCAGATAATTGACCTGAAGCTTGAGCTGTGACTGTAATCTCACCGATTTCAGATACTACCGAATTCATTTCGAGATTTAATTCAGTTTTCTTGTTAGAAACTATTGTAATTGGAACAATCTGATCTTCGTATCCAATGTATTTAGCGATAATTTTATAACTACCAGCAGGAATCTGACGAATCATATACTCTCCTTCAACATCGGTTGCTGATCCTATACTAGTACCTTCCAAAATTACATTTACACCCGGAAGTGTTTCTCCGGTAACTTTATCTACAACTTTACCTGTAACAAATCCAGAACCTTGGGCGTAGGCTGAGACAATTCCTAAAAATAAAAATGTAATCGTTAGTACATATACGACTGACTTTCTCATGAATAATAGTATTTAAGTGTTAGCGTTTTAATTCTTGATCAAACTATTGAATTGTAATTAAATCCTTTGTTTTTTCATAAAATTCTACAATTATAAAATAAAATCATTGAAAAATTGTATTAATTTGGAAAATACTTTATGCAAACCTTTGCATAGATTTTTGCTGAATTTTTCTTGTAAATTCATACAATAAGTTGCTTATTTAAACTCTATATGCAATATTATTTTTATACCATATAATTTTAAAAATCATGAAAAATCTCTTCAATTATTTTGGGGTTCGACTAACTGTGTTTTCTATTTCCCTTGTATGTATTGTTCAAAATGCATATGGTGAAACTAAATCCAGCCACCTACATAATAATGCATTGTACAAATCTTTGGTTATTGTGAATGATCAAGAAGTGGATAAAATACTTAATCAAAGTAATATGAAGAATTCCACACAATACAATAGAACAAGATATGATGTAAATTCTTTTGCAGTTTTAAGTGCATCCTACTGTACTTCTGATTCCAAGTACTATCAATCCGAGATTGTTCTGGATGTTTTAAATACCACCATTGATAAATTATTAAACATGCAAGGTCAAGATGGACTATTCAATTCAGGTGGAAATATTGCATCACCACCCGATATGGCATTTTTGTTAGAGTCTTTGGGGCCTGCTGCTAAAATTTTATTTGAAAATGAAGTAAATCTCAACAAAGGATTAAATGATAAACTTAGAAAATTTCTTCTAAAAACGGGTGAAGCTTTGATAATAGGTGGAATTCATACACCTAACCATCGATGGGTAGTTGCTGCTGCCCTGGCAAGATTGTATGATTTGTTTGGGGATGAGCGCTATGTGAAAAGAATAGATCAATGGTTGGCAGAAAATATTTATATCGATGCAGATGGCCAGTATCCCGAAAGAAGCCGAAATTATGCTGTCGTTGTTGATCGTTCATTGATTACTATAGCTGATATTCTAAAAAGACCTCAGTATTTGGCGAAAGTGACAAAAAATCTTGAATCTACTTATTATTTTATGGAAGAAAATGGGGAGTTAATCACGACAGATTCCAGAAGGCAGGACCAAAATTTTCTTCTCCCTGTTTATGGGTTTTACCTTGAATACAGATACATAGCCAATCAAACCCAAAATGAGTTTATGGCAGCAGTTGCACGGAAAATCGAGAATCTTGAAAATTTCAATTATAAAATCTTTAATAAATCCCTTATCTATTTTCTGGAAAGACCAATTTTGTTTGAAAATTTGCCTGGCGAATATATATTACCTTCAGATTATAACCAGTTGTTTTCATTTAACAATACAGTAAGACTTAAAAGAGGAAATACCACTGCTACTTTGTTTGCGGGTAATGATAGACCAATTATTGTAGCTTCTGGGCGTTCTACAAATCCGACTTTCTTCACATTTAGAAAAGGAGATGCAATTCTGGATTATGTTCGACTTTCAACATCATTTTTCAGAACTGGTTATTTTAGAAGCGAGGGTTTAGAGAAATCTGGTGATAAATATATATTGAAAGAAAAGAAGGAAGGGTACTATTTTCAACCACTCTCGGCTGACAAAATAAATCCGGATGGGGAATATGAATTTTCTCAATCTACAGATAAAAGGTTCTGGAGTAAAATGGATTTTAATTCCAGAGAAATAAGCAACATCCAAACATTGAATACATATATTGAAGTTTATGAAAATAATGGAGATTTTAATTTTGATATTCGTGTGGATGGTGCTGAGCAAGTAGAAATTGTATTGGAACTTTGTTTTCGAATAGGGGGTGAATTGATTAATGTTCAACAAATTGAAAATTCAGAGGACTACATGTTCAATTCTGAGATAGCTTCTTATAAATTTGGCAAGGATACTATTCATATTGGACCTGGAAAGATTCAACACAATCATATACAAAGCTTGGATGGTGAAATGTATAGCACTCATTTTGGTTCAATAAAAGGGGAGGGAATGCACCTATATCTCACTGGAACTACACCATTTAAACATATTCTGACAATTAAATAATCCAATATCAAATGAAATTATCAGATACAAATACACCCTTGCATTTATTGCAACCAGAGTATGGATTTTATTATGGTATACCATCTACAGAAGAAATAAATCAAAAACTAAAACAGATTCTAAGTTATTTAGATACAGTAACACCTTCGAGTGTAGTAGATTCTACCAATGGGGGAGAGATAGCTGATTTCGCTCAATTGTCCACAAAATCTGTAATAAAAGATGGAGATTTTAGATTGACCAGTTATGAATGGGGAGTCACTTATATAGCTATGATGAGAGTGTATGAAGTCACAGAAGAAATTGATTTTAAAAATTATACACTGACTAGATTAAATTTCATTAAAAAATTTTTTTCGGCTTTCTCACTTTTGGAAAATGAACATGAGGGTTATAAATCCCCTCTTCATAGTGTAATTAATCCCTCTGCTTTGGATGATGCTGGTGCAATATGTGCTTCAATGATAATTGCAAATCATAACAAAGATTACAACCATATGATTGATAATTTTATAGATTTTATCTCAAAAAAACAATATCGATTTTCAGATGGTACATTAGCTAGAAACCGACCTCATCCAAATACTCTTTGGGTAGACGATATGTTTATGAGCATACCTGCATTGGCTTTAATGGGCAGAATGACTTCAAATGCTGATTATTATGAGGATGCAGTACATCAAGTTAAACAATTTTCTGATCGATTGCTTGATTCCACTAGTGGATTGTATAAACATGGATGGGTTGAAGGGATGAAGTTTCATCCAGGATTTTATTGGGGAAGAGCAAATGGTTGGGCTATGTTAGCTTTATTGGAATTGCTGGAGAATCTTCCCCAAAATCATAGTGCATTTGATCAAATTCTAGTTTTGCTGCAATCACATATACAATCTGTTGTAAAACTACAATCCATACATGGATTTTGGCATCAGCTACTGGATCGTTTTGATAGTTATTATGAAACCTCAGCTACAGCTATTTTTACCTACTGTATTGCTCGTGCCATCAATTTAAAATTCCTTGGTGCTAAGGAATTTGGTCCTTCGGTTATTCTTGCCTGGAATGCAGTTTCATCCAAAATTAATGATATTGGTCAAGTGGAAGGTGTCTGTGTTGGAACAGGAATGGGATTTGACCCTGCTTTTTATGCTTTTAGACCTACAAGTGTGTATGCTGCTCATGGTTATGGTCCAGTTTTAATGGCTGGAGCCGAAATCATAAGACTTGTCAAAAATCAAAAAATGATCTTGAATGAGAAAGCCTTGCAATTTGAATAATTGATCAAATTTTGATGTATATTCTTTTTTTGTTAAGCCACCAACCCATAAACCAACATAGAAATAAATAGGCAATAGCTGTCATTAAGCTTCCAAATGCACCAGGGAATATTTGCTGAAATATTCGTTCGCTCACCCATTCGAATACATCATTTTCTTTAGTTACTGGAATCATTCTTAGAATTGTGTAAAATAATTCAGAAAAGAGGTATATAAATAAAGGATTCTTTCCGAATATATCAAAAAATCCAAGTTTTATCCTTTTCAACTCTATGGCCCAAACTAAAACAGCCATTAAACTTAGGTCTATACCTACAGTGTAAAGTACAAAGGAACTAGTCCATAGCTTCTTAGAAATTGGGAAAATAAGATTCCACCATTCGGCTAATATTAATAATGCAAAACCGCTGATTAATAGTAAAGCGATGCTTTCAAAGGTTTTACCTTTTTTTTGTATAAAAACACCTGCAAAATATCCACCTATTACATTAATGATTGATGGTAAAGTGCTTAATAATCCTTCAGGATCGAATGGAATTGCATCTTTTTTGTATATATGTCCTAGTCCCAGAATCTTAAGGTCAATTTTAGATACTATATTATTGCTCATGGTAAGTCCGTTGACTGAGTCTATGCCCAAGCAAAGTATTCCCCAATAACTCAATAAAATTAAGATGGAGATAATAATCAAAGATCGCTCAGAAAGGTATCTGATAAGGATGGATGCCAGAAAATAACTTAGTGCAATTCTTTGCAAAACTCCCATAATTCTAGTTTCTGAAAATGGTTTCCAGGTGAATATCCCATTTTCATTGATACTGAAAAATGGAAACCAATACATCAAATATCCCAATATAAATATAATGAGCGTTCTGCGTATAATTTTTATCCAAAAATCCTGACTAGGACCTGATTTAAGTTTCTCCATAGAAAAACTCATCGAGTTACCAACAGCAAATAAAAAGGAAGGGAAAACTAAATCAGCCAATGTAAATCCAAACCATCCTACATGAGTTAGAAATCCATAAAATTCAGCTCCAGTGCCTGGTGTATTAACTAAAATCATTAAAGCGATAGTCAATCCTCTAAAAATATCCAATGATAGAAAACGTTTTGATTGAATTAATGTATCCATTTAATAATCGTATTTGATTTTAGGCTGAATCATTGTTATGGGAGCAATTTGAGTTCTGTATTTATTATATATTTTTTTTGCAATTTCTGAAGATGAACCCTTAGTTTTAGTAGGATAGTCTTGTCGCTTGATCACCCATTTCCATTCCCATTCTTTAATGCGTTCATCAAATTGTTGTTGATCGAAGTTACCCCAATTTTCTTTTACATCAATAATGAATTTTTCCCATCTTGTTTTGTAGAAATCATTCATCAAACCACTCCATTGTCTATTACTATATTCGTGCAACCTATTATTGGATGCTCCCCATAGGGTGATTAGATTTTTTGCATTTTGTTCATACAGCGCTTTTTCATCATCGGTATAACCACATTCCCTTGCGTCATCCACCCAAGGTCCTAGTAAGAAATCATGACGTGTAGCTAATAATTTGTCCATATCTTCAATTAGATCCAAAAATAAATTGCTGTATGTGATAAAATCTGCTTTATTGTTGTTTTGATAAGCTATAGCCATCTGTTGTTGAACTGGTAAAGCATAATTGGCAATAATTTGCCTTGAAAGGTCAACCAGGTCGTATTCAAACCCGTCAAAGTCTTTAGAATGATCAATTTCATGTATAAAAAGATCCCATGCGGGTAACAGATCCAAAGCATCGTAATTTAGTTTAGTTCTGGCCCATCTTCTGTAACCGTCAAATGTTGGACGAGCTACAATGATTGATTCTGCACCATCCCTTATTACTTCTCCATTATATACTGTATTGACTAAAATATTCCAAGCCTCTTCAAGGTTTTTATTTGTTCTTCCATATCGGTTCCGGATATAAGTCTTTAGCCAGGTTTGTAAATCAATCGCACTATCCTTCCATGTATTATCTGTCATCAACTCATACAATACTGGTGTTTGTTCTATTGCTTCCATCGTTAATCCTATCCCTTTAATTTTTCCTGAATTGGGATTGTTAAGAGCTATTGCTGGTTCATTGGCTATGGTTTCTATTCTTCCAAACAAATTAACATTACCACCGAAATTATGCAACATATTCCAGATCCATTGTTTACCATAAAAAGCTTCGGTAGTTTTCCAAATTGGTTTGATTTCTGAAGCTAAGTCCAGAATTATCATTCGGTCATCGGGAATAGAATCGAGTAGTCCTTTGATTTGAGGAGCCTTCCAAAAATCGGAATGACTGAAAAACAACCAACCTTGCATAACCCATATTGCTTCTGGATCTGCAGATTTCATGCCTTCAAATAGTTTCTTACTTAACTTGCCTAAATATTCAGGATCATCTGAGGGTGGTTCATTTTCATTAAAAGTATCGGATGAGTATAGATGATCAGTTCCATATACTTCTTGTTGTACTTGAAGAAATTTTCTTCCAAGTTCAATAAATAAGGGATCATCTGAATCCAAAATATAAGTGTCTTCAAAATCATTTCCCCAATTTGTTTGTTTTAGTTTTGCCTGAGGAAAGTATTTCTTAAAACTTGCAGGTACGTGACCTGTAAATGCAGGAAGAACAGGCTTCATCCCTAATTCCCGTTCTCGTTGTAAAATCTTAATTTGGAGATCTCTACTTCTTAATTTCCATGAATTTGGTAGAGGTCCTCCCCATCCGTCAAGATTACCCATCCAAAACCAGGAAAAATAGGCAGGTCCACTAAAAAATGGATCCAAATCCTCGTCTTTAAACCCATAGGATCTATACACCATATCCCAAATGTATTCTTCACCAGTGATTGCTAGTGGCATATTTATTCCATGTAAAGCCATCCAATCAATCTCCTTCTCCCAACGTTCCCAATCCCACCAACTCATACTGTAATTGAAGGTACAATAATTTAAATAGTAACGGTAAGTATAGGGACTTCTTTTCTGAATTTTTTCTTCAACAGGAGGTAATATCTTTGGTAAATTTAAATTGGTACCGTTCCAAGTAATTTGACAATGACAATATTCGGTTAGATAGTAATATAGAGCGGAAGCAATTGATACTCCGTTATTTCCTCGGAGATTAATAATATTGTCTTTCGTTTCAATTTCAAACCCGTCCAAAGTGTCTGTGTTCGAGATTTCAACAGAAAATTGGTTTGCATATTCGGGAATAATTCTCTCAATCAGTTTCATGGAATTTTCCTCAGCAAATAGAATGCTCGAACTTGTAAGAAAAAGTATAAGAGAGAGTTTAGAGATTATTTTCATTTTTGATTTATAAATAGCTGTTTGTGTTTTCCTTGACCATTAAAATTCAAGTTTTCGTATTCAAATTTTTCGACATCATCAGTAACGATAGCCGGTCTGAAATCATAGTCATCCAAGCTTAAAGTCACATTCTTAAATTGAATGTTTTTGGCATGTCTAATATAGAATCCCCATGCCGGAAGTTCGCCAAACATTGAAAATTCAGGATATTTATTGATTTGTTCGGGCACTCTTTCCAAATTGGAAAGTGGTATATATGCCATTCCTTTAGTGGCACGACCGGGATATGTGATTGATATATCTTCCAAAATGATATTCTCAACTGAATGTCCTGGTATTCCGGTAATGGAGGAGGGGAAAGGATTGTGAAAAAAATCAACTTCCGGACCTCTTAAATCATAATTAATGTCGGGTCTGTCAAAAGGAATTTGAACTTTCATATTGGAAATGTGAACATTCTTGATTGATCCGGGACTTTTTCCATCTCTATGGCCTAATCGGATAAAGATTGCATTTCCAGTATTTTTGGCATAAATATTACTTACTTTGATGTTTTCTATCTTAGCACCATCAACTGATTCTATTGCAATTGCTGATCTGAAAGTATCAAAGATCTTTATATTATCTATAGTCAAATTGGTAAAAGCTCCAAAGGATCCGGTACCAAATTTCACTGCACTAGCACTGCTTCTCACGGTGCAATTGGCAATATAAATACTGTCATTTTTAGATTCTGGATGGTAGGATTTCAAACAAATTCCGTCATCTGCTGCATTGACATCACAATTGGTGATTCTTACATTTTTACAATCTGTAATATCTATACCATCATTATTCCAATAGGCTCTATTGAGTATTGTCAGACTATCAAGCGAGAGGTTTTTACATAAATCGAAGGATAAACCCCAAGAGGCACTGTTTTGAAGTTGTAAGTTTTTAATATTTATGTTGCTGCAGTTTTGAATATTAAACAATTTAGGGCGAAGCAATTCGCTTGGTCTCAGGCGTCGATAATTGTAGTTTTTATCTATATATATACCGGCATGATGTAAACTATCTCCATTCAAGGCTAAGGCTAATCCCTGTCCATCTATCTTGCCTTCTCCTAATATGCTGATATTAAGGGCGTTCGAAGCTTTTATCAAACCAAGCATAGAATTATCTGTGTTTCTTATTGTGTTTGGAGTCAGATTGTCGTTTGAATTGAAATAGTCAAAAGGATTTGTACTTCCTAAAAGGACAGCACCTTTTTCTAAAAACAATTCCACGTTACTTTTTAAAATTAAAGAACCGGTAAGAAATTTACCTTTAGGAACAAGCACACGTGCACCACCTAATTCACTTGCTTTGTCTATCGCTTTTTGAAATGCTAAAGTGTTAATTGTATCAGCATCTGGTATTGCCCCAAAATCCATCACATTGAATGTGGGATTCTTCGACATATTCAGTTCCAATATGCCACCATCAGTTATCTCTTTATGACTTATTTTGGGCCTTGAAATAGAATTTCCATTATACTTTGCTGATTGAATATAACTGTTGAATTGTGAATTGTTAAACGCATTTATGGTTATGGATTTACCCTTGTAATACTTTTGATTCAATTGAATTGTAGTTTTGCTGAAAATAGGACTTCCTATTTCATACATTGGATTCTCGGCACAGCCACCATCCATAGAGAATAATCCAATTTTCATCAACACAGAAAGTGAACTCATTAATCCCTGATCTTCATCACCATTGTATCCAGATTCAGTATTCAAATCACTATAAACAGAATCTACTATCTGTCTAGTCCAATACTGAGTCAACCATGGTGTGTTGAAATGATTAAAAATGAAAGCAGTATGAATTGAAGGCTGATTCCCATAGTTGATCGGTATTCTGGAGTACTCCTGGTGTTGTTCGTGTGCATGCGAAGATGCTGTGGTGAAACCTAAAACTTGTGCATTCTCAAATGATTTTTGGAGTCTATCTTTGGCCTTCTTAATTCCTCCCATCAAATTGGCCAATCCATTTAAGTCATGTGGTACAAACCAAGAGGATTGAGCACCATTAGATTCATTAAATCCATTTTCATAAAGGTAGGGATCATAATCGGTTTTCCATTTCCCATTCACATCTTTAGGTCTCATCCATCCTGATTGTTCATCAAATACATTTTTGTAATTCAAACTTCTTTGAGTGTATTTTTGATAATCCTCCCGATTATTTAATTTATCAGCCAACTGAGCTAAACACCAATCTTGATATGCATATTCTAGAGTTAAACTTGCACCGTCTTGATGATATCCATAATTTCCCCATGGGTTAGGGTAGGGGACATAACCTAATTTCAAATAGTTATCTAAGTCGCCACCCAAAGAAGTTTTATGCTCGTAACCTGCCTTGGACATAATACCACCTGGTTCGTGATTTTTTCTTAAAGCAAAATATATTTCTTCAAGATTGTCTTTAATAATACCCTGTTGAATAGCGCTAACTATAAATGGTGTTGAAGAAGCCCCAGTCATGACAAAGGTATAATTCCCTCCTGAAGGCCCTCTAGGAACCATTCCTCCATCTTTGTAATATTGCATAAGAGAATTAACCATCTCATACATAATCTCAGGATAAACCAATCCCCACAGGGTATTTATTGTCCATTGAGCTCCCCAAAAGGAGTCAGAGTTGTAATGGTTGAACAATGGTTTTCCATTTTTATCCAAGGGTAACTGGCCAATTCTAAATTGCTCACCAGTATTGTCGGGATAAGTTCCAAAATAATCACTGATTACTCTTCTGCCTTGTAAAGCATGCCATAAATCCGTATAAAATCTTCTTTGTTGTTCAATTGAACCCCCTTCAATTTCAATTTTTGAAAGTTCTTTGTTCCATTCTACCCTTGATTCTTCAACTATTTTGTTAAAATCCCAATGATCTAATTCAGCTTTCAAATTTAATTTTGCATTTTGAATGGATGTGTAGGAAATTGCTACTTTCATCATTAATTCCTCTTTTTGGGAATCTTCAAAATAAACTAAATAATATCCAGTTTCAGGATCTTTTTCAATTTTCGAAATCGGTGAATTGAAATTCACATGAAAGTAGACAGTACAGTCTTTAGGACGGCGGATCGTTGGGGCATTTGTTGTTTTACCATCCAATGAGAATTTTCCAGATTTAGTCAATTCTCCATCTTTCATCAAACTCGGACCTAGTTGTCCATCCAATTTAAAAAGTATAGCCTTAGCGTTATGATTCTCATATCTGTATTTATGAAAACCCACTCTTTTTGTCGAACTTATTTCTGCTTTAATATTGTATTTTTCCAGAATAACGGAATGATATCCTGGAAAAATTATTTCATTCTCATGCTTAAATTTTGAGTAATGATCTTTGAAAATATTTTCGTTGAATACTACAGGCATAACAGAAATTCCAGCCAATTGCCATGCGTGTATATGACTAAATCCTTTAATTGTGTCTGTATTGTATCTGTAACCGCTCCCCCATGCACCGCCAGTTTGAGTGTCAGGACTAAGATTTACCATTCCAAAGGGACGAGATGCAGAAGAGAAATAAAACCATCTTGAATTTTTAGTGTCCAAATGTGGATAAACAAGATCTACAGGTAATTTTTTTTGAATAATTTCATTTTGAGAAGCCAACACATTGTTTATTACCAAAAACAGAACTAAAAGCAATAGTAGTGAAAAATTGATTCTCATAGTTAATGATTTCCTAAGTTTACCATGAAAAATAGTGTTCCAATGACTATAAATACAATTATTATTGAAATCCCAAATCCATAGAAATCTTGTTTATTCCATTTGTAAATCTCAAACTGAGAATTCGGGAATAGAAGTATTTCTTTTGTTTTCAAAGGATTTGCATATGCTTTTTCCAGATCTTCTTGATCTATCTCGTTACCTAAACCCCTCACTTTTGTTCTCATTTTTAGAAAGAATTTGTGGGTTTGTTCATCGTTATCCGGCTTGGTTAATAATGATATCAATATCAAAACCAGGAATGGAAATACTAATCGAGTCATCATCCGAATCGTTTCATTTAGAGCATAGGGGATTTTTGTTAAATCAAATCCGATGGATTGATAAAAAATCAATTCTGGATAAAAATATCCATTAGCTTCAATATTACCTGATTTGTTTATTTTGGGTTGCTGTGACCAGAAAATTGCTTTTGAAGGAAGTACAAATACTTTCGTGAATTTTTCACCCAATGAAAGAGCTTGTGGAGACTTGTCGAATTTAAGTTCATCTGGTAGATTGTTCCACATTGCAATTTCTTCGTTCCTTGATGTTACATCGGCTTCTCTTGCTATATAATTTCTTTCGATTGGACTAGGTTCGGTAACAACCATCATTCTTTCATCTGTTTTTAAATTTGGAATAAGGTTAGTCAGTGAAACAGGTAGAATATAAAAAATCAATAAAGTTGCAATAATAGAGGCCCATGCTCCTTTCTTGTTAGCTCTTCTCCATTTCAATCCCAGCCAAAATGCACCTGCAAAAATGATGAAGAATTCCCAAATAAATTTTAAAACTTCGAGTATACTGTCAAATTGTGTTGAAATAATTGCTCCACCTATAAGAAATGAAGCTCCCAAAATTCTTCCGGCATGCACGTAGTGTTTCTCGGTTTTTTTGGGGAAAAGAGGACGATATACATTGTGAAGCAATAATCCAGAAACAGTAAGCATCAGTGAGGCTGCAGTTGACATTAAGGCAGCCATCATTGAGGCAATCATAAATCCTACTAATCCTAATTTCATTGGACCCAATAAATCATGAATAGCATATCCCCACACCAAATCTGGATTGTCAACTTTACCTGCATACAACAAAACAGCAGCTAGTCCCACCATTCCCCACATGATAGTGCAAAATCGTTTAATAAATCCACCGGTTACGGTACCAAATCTGGCTGAATATTCATCTTTAGCTGCTGCGTTCGTAACCAATTGGTTGGGTTGAACGATGACAGTTATTCCAGCAATTAAAGACGAAGCAATAATAAAATACCATGTGAAATCGATTACAGTGGGAGAACCGAAAATTTCAAAAAATGATTGGGGTAGTTTCTGATGTAAAATAGACATCGCAGATTCCTCTGAGCCAACAGCATGGAGCAGTTTTATTTTAGCCCAGGCAAATGGCAAGAGGATTAAAGACAATATTATGATGAAAACCCCTTGTAGAATGTCGGTATAATATGCGGCCTCAAGACCACCAAATACAGCATAGATAATAATAACCAAACAAACAGTCCAAACGATTAGGGATGTGTTCAAGTGGGAAAATACAGAACGAGGTTTTTCAATTCTTAGCTGTTTTAACTCGGTGATTTCTTTTTCAGTCAGTGTGTTGAAATCCTTGGTTTCCAATTCACTAAGATACATAGCTTTTGTGTATTCAGCTTTCTCATTTACAGTTAGTTCTGTTATGATTTTTGGAGTTATAGCTTCAATTGTTTTGGTCATTGCAATATATCCAACGGATAAGAGCCCCATCATCCCAATAGCTCCTATAATAGCATAAGTTGCTGCCATTTTTTTGGAACCATATCTTTCTTCAAAAAAATCGCCTAAGGTGAAAACTCGCATTCTTCGCAACCAAGGTGACGTAATCCAGAAGAGGGGAGTGGAAAATACCATTAACAAGGAACTCCAGATTCCTGCAGCACCATTTTTGAAAGTTGTGGTTACTGTGCCTACTGGTCCATCAGCTGAAGTTGCTTGTCCAAAACTTGCAAATGTTTGAATTATTTTTCCAAATTTTCTTCCACCGAGTAAATAATCTTCTTGATTTTTAATTCTTCTACTTGCCCATACGCCTATCCATATAATAGCAGCAAAATAGAGAGCAATTATTAATAAATCGATGATACTTAATCCAAACATATATATTGATGTTAATTAATTCTTTAATTTAAAATTTTCACATTTTCGGATAACAAAAGTCTCTTTTTCATTGGGAAATGCAGATTCTCCCTTAAATCCATCAATGGTTAGGCTATCTACCTCTTGAGCAAAAACTGCAGAACCATAATAATCCTCCATAATCCCACTCCAGAGTACACTACTATCTTTTATAGTTATATCCTTTGCATATTCAATATGAAATCCTGAGGTATCTGTATTTAAGATTCCTACTGTGTCAGAAGGTCTTAAATCATATTTTCCTCCTGGATATTTGGATTTTTTAGAGATTTCAAGATTAACATTCAGAAATTTTATTCCAGAAATCTTGTTTGGTTCACCTCCAACAAATACTCCGTTTTCACTTGCTGCAGTGATGTTAATAAATTGAATGTTTCTTACCATCCCAACATTACCTGATAATTGACCTTTGGCAAATCTCCAGTTGGCATCCCTGGCATTTCCTGGTTGTCTCTTGTAGGCAGTAATATATATTGGTTCAGCTTTTCCCCACCAAACTTCATCAAAAAATCTACTATCTATGATTATATTCTCAAATAAAATATTTTCTACAATTCCTTCATCCCTATTTTGAATGCCAATTGCGCGATTACTACCTGTGATAATGCAATTTGAAAATACTACATTCCGAATTGCATCCATATTTTCACTGCCTAGTTTAATTGAGCACGAAGTTGATTTTAGTATACAATTTGTTACTACAATATTTTCTGTAGGTCCAAATTCTTCGTATTCTCTACGAGTTTTAGGGCATATGCAATCGTCTCCGGATTCTATATAACAATTGCTTATGCGGACGTTTTTAGAATGATCTGGATCTATACCATCTGAATTTCGAATTTTGAGATTATTGTATATTTTAATTCCTTCAATATTTACATCATTGCAACCCACTAAATGGATACACCAATATGCGGAATTTTTAAAAGTAAGATCTTTTATTATTAAATTTTGGAAATTGATTGGTGTGAACAGATGTGGTCTTCTATCAAAATGCTCAAACTCTTTCAATACATAGGCACTTTTCTCTTCAGGACCCATAAACTCAATTCCATTACCATCCAAAGTACCTTGTCCACAAAGAGTAACATTAGTTGCATCTACTCCTCCAATCCAGATACTTCCTTCTCCGTAATTATCTTTAAATGCACTCTGTGTGTAAACCTCTTCGTTAGGATTAGCAATTATTACTGCATTGGATAAGATTTTAAACTCAATATTTGATTTAAGGTTAAACGGACCCGCCATATAGTTACCCGGAGGAACCAGAACAGTTCCACCTCCATTCAAAGAACAAGTGTCGATTGCTTTTTGTATAGAGGAAGCATTGTCAAAAATGCCATCACCAATAGCTCCAAAGTCACATATGTTGTAAATTTCCATAAATACAAATTTAGACAAGTATTTTAAATTTCGGCAATTTGAACCGATCTTCCTTCGACTACAGATTTTTTGGCTGCTAATGCAATTTTCATTGCTTGTAATCCGTCAAAACCATCCACAGGAACAGAATTGCCATTTACTATAGCTTGTATAAATTCAGAAATTTCCTGTTTGTACGATGCATCGTATCTTTCAAGGAAGAAATGCAAGGGAAGTTCACCTGATACACCTGAAGCTGAATACAGTTTGTGACTGTTGGGAAAATTATTTTCGGCGATACCCATTCCTTTGCTTCCAAATACTTCGAGTCTTTGATCATAACCATATACCGCTTTTCTGGAATTATCGATCACTGCAAATGTGTTGTCTTCAAAAGTCAATGTAATAATTGCGGTATCTATATCTCCAGCATTTCCAATCTCTGGATCAACCATTACTCCTCCTTTTGCATATACTTCCACAACTTCTTTACCTGAAATGTAGCGAGCCATATCAAAATCATGAATAGTCATATCCAGAAACATACCCCCAGATACTTTGATATAGGAAATTGGAGGTGGTCCTGGATCACGGCTGGTGATTTTCACAATTTGTAAATCTCCAATTTCATCATTTGCAACCAGCTGTCTGATTTTCTTGAATTCATGGTCGAACCTTCTGTTGAATCCCAACATAAGCGTAACTCCACATTCTTCCACAATTTTTAAAACCTCCTTAATTCTACTTAGTGATAAATCAAGAGGTTTTTCACAAAAAATCTGTTTCCCAGCTTTTGCTGCTTTTACTACATAATCAGCATGAGTGTCGGTTGGTGAACATATGACAACTGCGTCTATACCTTCAATATTGATTAATTCATCAAAATTCTCTACAAAATGTGGAATATTGTATTTATCAACTATCGTTTTTGATTCTTTTGAAACATCCATTACTGCAACAACTTCTATTTCTTGGAAGTTGCGACATAAATTTTCGAGGTGAATCTTTCCAATTCGGCCCAAACCAGCAACAGCGATTTTCTTTTTATTCATGATGTTATGTTTTTATGTAGTATAGTTTTAATTTTAAGAATTACAATCCTAATGAATCAATGTATTTTCTGTTCCAGTCAGCACATTTTTTTGGACTTCCCATGCCCGGCAATACATCTTGTTCAACAACTATCCAACCATTATAATTTTTTTCCTTAAGTATATTGGCAATTGATACAAAATCTACATCGCCTTTTCCTAGCTCACAAAAGACGCCTTTTTCTACTGATTTAAAATAATCGTAATGCTTGGTTCTGGCTTCTAGTCCAATTTTTGAATCAAAGTCTTTGAAATGGACATGCCAGATTCTGTCATAGTATTTTTCTAGTGCTTCCACCGGATTGCCTCCTCCATAGGCATAGTGTCCCATGTCAAGACATAAACCCAATAGTTCTGGATTCGTTAAACTCATTAACTTGTCTATTTCATCAGGAGTTTCAATATAGCCCGCACAATGATGGTGGAACACTGTCCTCATACCGTATTTTTCCAATACAGCCAGGGCGATTTTTTCGGCACCTAAAACAAAAGTTCTCCATTTCTCTTCAGATAAACCCATCTCAGGCTTAATTCTACCTGCATTCAGAACCCTTTCTTCAACTGATCCGTTGTTATCGGCCAAGACAATAAATGCATTTTTATAACCTGCGTCATGCATAAGTCCAGCAGTCTTTAATGCCAACTCAACTCCGGGATCATGTGCTTCATGATTGGATAAAGCTACAGGAACAAATGCACCAAGTAACTTTAAGTTGTTCAATGATAGTTTGTTGTGTAGTTTGCTGGGACTAGTTGGCATAAATCCCCAATCCCCCAATTCGGTTCCTGCATAACCAGTTTCATTCATCTCAGATAGAACTTGTTCGTATCCTAATGATTTGCCCTCCAATTCAAATTCAAGAGCACCCCAAGAACACGGGGCGTTTGCTATTTGTATCATAAGCTTTTGATGATAAATTAAAATTTGCGAGACCATTCTTTAGGCCATCTTTCAATAACAACTTTCGTTTGTGTGAAGAATTCAACAGCATGACGACCTTGTCCATGTAAATCTCCAAAGAAACTGTCGTTCCATCCACTAAAAGGAAACTGGGCCATTGGAGCTGCAACTCCAATATTTACCCCAATATTCCCAGCATTGGCTTGATTTCTGAAAGTTCGGGCATTCAAACCACTGGATGTAAATATACATGCCATATTTCCATAGTTATTGCTATTTACAAATTGGATAGCTTCATCCAAGGTATTCATGTGCAATAAACTCATTACAGGGCCAAAAATTTCTGTTTTAACCACTTGACCCTTCAGGGATACATTCTCAAGTATGGTTGGTTTTACAAAATTACCGCCTTCGTATCCTTCAATTTTAGTATTTCTTCCATCCAATACTAACTTAGCACCTTCTTGAATTCCTTGTGCAATCAGTTTTTCTATCCTGTCCTTACTATCAGGAGTTATTACAGGTCCCATATCTATACCTTCCAATAATCCATAACCAGTAGATTTGGAATTGGCAGCTTGTATTAAAGCATCTCTCATTATTCCTTTAGTGTCACCAACCGTAATAATATTAGAGGCAGCTAAGCATCTTTGACCTGCACATCCATACACACTATCAGCCACAATTTGAGCAGTCATTTCAATGTCTGCATCCGGCATAATAACCAAAGGGTTTTTTGCACCTCCTTGTGCTTGTACTCTTTTTCCATTGGCAGCTCCTCTCTGATAAATATATCTCGCCACATTGGATGAGCCTACAAAACTTATTGCCCTAACTTTAGGATGATCCAGTAATTGATCCACGCTTTGCTTGCCTCCATGTACCATATTAATCAGTCCTTTAGGAAGATCCAATTGATCTATTAACTCCATGACTTTCATCATAGTCAATGGTACTTTTTCTGAAGGTTTAATTATATAACTGTTGCCACATGCGATAGCATAGGGCAGAAACCAAAACTGTATCATACCAGGGAAATTAAAGGGAGATATGCTGGCACAAACTCCAATGGGTTGTCTGATCATGAACTCATCGATTCCACTGGCGATATTTTCACTGAATTCACTTTGCATTAAAATGGGCATTCCACAAGCTGTTTCTACATTCTCTATGGCTCTTTGCATTTCGGCTTTTGCTTCAGCAAAACTTTTACCGCACTCCATAGTGATTAATCTACCCAGTTCGTCAATATTTTCTTCCAACAACTGCTTTAATTTGTAAAGCGGTTGAACTCGTTTCATCACAGGTACATCTTTCCACTCATTGAACGCATCCAGGGAGGAAATTACGGCTTGATCTATATCCTTTGTAGTAAGATCGCCATATGGAACTTTAGCGAGTATGTCCTGATTGGCAGGATTGACTACATCAATGGTTCGTTTTTCATTGCTTTCAACCCAACTACCGTGGATGTAATTTTTTAATATTTTCATATATGTGATTTATTTAATTTTCTGTATTGAAGAAGTATCTCTGTTTCTTCTTTTGTTCCTCGTAATTCACTCTTGCTTTTTGGACAGATGCTGAACTTGAAACTTCTGAAATTGCCACATCCCACCAAGCATGGCCATATCCTGCCATTTTTCGTTCTGGTACAGTTTCAATATATATCAGTGTTGTACTGGTTTCTTTTTTGGATAATTCCAAGCAATTGTAAAATGATTTAATATCATTAGCCTTAAAGACTATTGCACCAAGACTTTGTGCATTTAGTGCAATGTCGACGGGAAGAGGCTCGCCATCCAATTGTCCAGTTTGTTCGCTTCTTTTGGAATATTTGGTTCCAAACCCTTCACTACCTATCGATTTTGAAAGTCCACCTATACTTGCATATCCTTTATTGTCAATCAGAATTATCGTAAGTTTATATCCTTCTTGAATGGAAGTGATAATTTCACTGGGCATCATCAAATATCCGGCATCACCTTGGATAATATATACTTCTCTTTCTGGAGCAGCTATCTTTGCACCTATACCACCTGATATTTCATAACCCATGCATGAAAATCCATATTCAAGATGAAATCCTTTTGAATTTCGTGTTCTCCACAATTTATGCAAATCACCTGGGGCACTTCCAGCTGCACACACTACCACATCGTCCGGATTTGAAAAAGTGTTTATTGCACCTATTACTTCTGTTTGACTTGGTTTTTCGTTCTCTAGCGGTTCGTAGGCTTTTGATACTTTTAAGTCCCAATTTTTATTGAAATCCTTCGCATTGCTTTCATAGGATTTGTCTACTTTAAAGTCTTTTAGATTAGCAGTAAGTTCTTCCAGAATTACTTTTGCATCTCCGGTTAGGGCCAAAGCAGCATGCTTATACGCATCAAATTCTGAAATATTGATATTGATAAATCTCACATTTTCATTCTGAAAAGCAGTTTTAGAAGCCGTAGTGAAATCACTGTATCTTGTCCCGATTCCTATAACTAAATCAGCATTGTTGCTGTAATAATTTGCACCTTCAGTACCTGTTGCACCAGCCGCTCCAAGATTGAGAGGATTGTTATAAGCCAGTGAGCCTTTACCTGAAAATGTTTCTGCAACAGGTATTCCGGTCTGACTTACAAATTGTTCAAGTATATTCTCGGCCTCACTGTAAATAACACCACCACCTGCAATTATCATAGGTTTTTGGGATGTTTTTATCCATTCTAAAGCTTTATTTATAGCTGAAAGATCTGGTCGAGGTCTTGAAATATGCCAGACTTTTTTCTTAAACATTTCCAGGGGGAAGTCATAAGCTTCAGTCTGCAAGTCTTGTGGAATACACAAAGTAACAGCACCGGTTTCGGATGGAGAAGTCAGCACCCTCATCACTTCAGTTAATGAAGTGATTAATTGTTCGGGTCTGTAAATTCTATCCCAATATTTGGATACAGGTTTGAAACAGTCATTTACAGAAATATCTTGAGTGAAAGCAGATTCTAATTGTTGCAGTACGGGAGCCACTTTTCGCGTAGCAAAAATGTCACCTGGCAAGAGCAAAACAGGCAATCGATTGATTGTTGCACCTGCTGCTGCAGTTATCATATTTGTTGCACCCGGACCGATAGATGAGGTACATACAAAAGTAGAAAGTCTGTTTTTCATTTTTGCATAACCTGCTGCCATGTGCACAGCTGCCTGTTCATTGCGCACCATATAATATTTGAAATCCGGAAATTCCTGCAATGCCTGTCCAAAACCAGCCAAATTACCGTGACCGAAGATACCGAAACATCCAGCAAAAAAAACTTGCTCAATACCATCTCTTTTCGAATATTGGTTCTGAAGATATTTGATTGTAGCCTGTGCTACTGTTAGTCTTATTGTTCCCATTTCATTTGATTAAAATCCACCTTTAGCATCTATAAAATCCAAAATTTCAGTTTCATAGGGTGTAAAGTTGGCACAACCCAACTGTGTAACTACATGTGCTCCACATGCATTACCCATGCGACAGCATTTATACCAATCCCAATCTTTTAAAAATCCATAGATAAAACCAGCAGCAAAAGCATCTCCTGCACCTAAAACATTTAGAACATCCACAGGGAATCCAGGTACTTCAGTAATTGAACCATCAGGTAGAAATATTTTAGCACCTCTGGCGCCGGTTTTGACTATCAAGACATCAACTCCCAAATTCAGAATTCCTTGAATGGCCTCCTCTATATTTCCTTTGATTTCTGGGGCTGAAATCTGTTGATGACTGATAGAAAGTTGAGATGCTTCACTTAAATAGGCTGCCAGAATTTCTTCTTCAGTACCTAGAACGATATTGACATTTCTCATAAAGGCCCTAACAGTTATTCCAAATGCCCGGATATCGTGCCATTGATCTGCTCTGAAATCTAAATCCAGCATAACTGGTACATTGTTTTTATTGGCAATCTCAGCTGCCAAGAATGCAGAACTACGAGTGGGTTCCATATTTAAGGCTGTACCAGATACTTCAAGTAGACGAGACTTTTCGATTCCAGCATTCAATACATGATCTATATTGATTTGTGAATCCGCACAGTTGTCACGGTAATATACCAATGGAAATCGATCCGGAGGTTCAATGCCAAGCACAACTGCAGAACTCCTTGCACCATCTATGATTTGAATATTCTCTGTAATTACACCTTCTTTTTTGAGAAATTTTAAAATAAAATCACCCACTTTATCTTTTCCAACACCTGTTAATAGGGAGGATTTGAGTCCCAAGCGACTACAACCTACGGCTATATTCAAGGGAGACCCCCCTACAAATGCATGAAATCCTAAAATATCTTCAAATGGACTTCCCACTTGTTGAGAATATAAATCAATGGATGACCTTCCATAGGTGATTACATCATAAATTTTATCAGTGCTCATTTCTTTTTTTTGAATGTTCATTAAGTCATTTGTTATTCATTTCTACCGTAACCATTGGAATTCTAGGGTCTTTCCCCATCCATGAATTATATATCCATTTATGATCAGGATCATCAGTGTTTGCTAAAGATTGATCGCTACCAGTCAGAAAATTCAGATAATACACATTGTATCCATGTCCTGCAACCACAGGATGATAACCACTTGGGATCAAAACAACATCATTGTTTCGTGCAACAGCTATTTCATTCAGGCTTCTATCGTCATTGTAAATCTGCTGTATGGCAAAGCCTTGTGGTTTATCAATTTTATAAAAATAGGTTTCTTCAAGACAGGCTTCCAATAGTTTACCATTCTCGTCCAACTTTCTTGTGTCGTGTTTGTGAGCTGGAAATGAACTCCAATTTCCAGACGGTGTGTACACTTCCACACAAACAAGGCGATGGCAGTCAAATCCTGGTTGAATCAGACTGTTGATCTGTCGTGTAGCATTATCTCCTCCTCTTATTTCGATGGCAGCTTCTTCAGGTCTTTTGAAATAAACTGGATGATCTTCATCAGTCTCGCACCAGCCATAAGCTATATCTAGTTTCTCACTTTCAGCCTTTAATGCAAATTGGGTCCGCCTTGGTAAATAGAGTGTATGAGCTATACCACTAAATACATCTTTGCGACCATTCAATGTTTCCCAATTTCCTTTATCCGTTTTTACAGAATAATTTCCACCCAATAGTATGATAGCATACTCGTTTTCGCCAGTGTTTTCTTCCCAAATAGCATCTTTGCTTAATGTTCTAGCTTGGAAATTTAAAAATTGCCATTTTGTTTCCTCTTTCAGTATGCTTTGATATACAGAATTTGAAGGATCAGATTTGGCTAATAATGGATATTTTTTGTCTATGATCATACGATTAAAAGATTGTAGCCTTACCTACAGAATTAAGTAATTTGAATTTTTTTTGATAGAAATCCTCCAGTTCAGAACTGTAGGTTTTTCCCGGAATGATTGGGTCAAACAATTCAGGTGAAGCTTTGAAAAATTCACGATGTACCCTTGTCCAGATCAATCGTGCATCAGTGGCAATATTCACTTTGCAAACTCCGTATGCTATTGCTTCCACTATTTGAGCATCAGCAACACCCGAAGCTTGAGAGCCTAATTTACCCCCAGCTGAATTTATTCGGCTAATTTCATTTTTATCTACCGATGAAGCGCCATGCAACACCAGCGGAAAACCTGGCATTTTTTGCTGGATTCTCTTTAATAAATTCATTTGAAGACCTTGTTTGCCTGAAAATTTATAGGCACCGTGACTTGTGCCAACAGCAACGGCTAAACTATCACATTGAGTCCGTTTGACAAATTCTTCCACATCATTGGGTTGTGTAAACTGACTATGCTCTATTTGAAGATCATCTTCTATTCCACTTAAAACTCCTAGTTCAGCCTCCACATTGATATTGTTTTTATGTGCATATTCTACAATTTGTGATGTAAGCGATATATTCTCTTCAAAAGACAAATGAGATCCATCTATCATAACTGAAGTATAAGCTTTGGAGTTTATGCATTGAAAAGCATGTTCGTAATTGCCATGGTCAAGATGAAGAGTGTACACTACATCGGGGAAAATTCGAGCAGCAGCTGAAATCATTGAAATGAGCATGGTTTCATTTGCATAGTTTCGGGCTACAGGAGTGGTTTGAATAATAAATGGAGATTTCGAACGGTCAGCTGCTTGAAATAAAGAGAATATCTGTTCCATGCTCCAGACATTGATGGCAGCTATTGCAAATTGTCCATAACATTTATTAAAGAGTATCTCCGATTTTACAAGCATTGTGAATTTTCAAAACTAAATTTATTTCAAGTGGAAAATTAGTCTTTTATTTTGCTTGTCGCTAACTTTTTGGTCAAAATATTTATGCAAAGGTTTGCATAGAAATGGTGCAGAAAATAACATTTCCATCATAAGTAAAACCTGAAATTTAAGAAAAAAAACGAAAGCTTATTTGATTTTCAGTGTAGAATCCCTTAACATAAGTTCTGGGAAGAGCGATTCAACACGGTTTTTGTGTATACTGCTTCCATTTTGAATTTTATTCATAAGAATCCTAGCAGATAACAGTCCCATTTCATAAGTAGGTTGTAGAACTGAACTAAGGGCAGGTTTGAAGTAGGAGGAGTGAGGTTCATCGTCAAATCCCAATACAGAAATCTCTTCTGGAATTTTAATTCCATTATCTTTGAGATAGTACATGGCACCAATAGCATTTCCGTCGTTTACAGCAAAAATTGCATCCGGAGTTTGCGTAAGTGAAAGCAGTTTCTTCGTTGGTTTAATTCCATGTTTAGGCATAAAACCATTGCTTTCAACTATAAATTCTTCTCTATAGGGAATTCCGTGTTTTTCAAGAGCATCCATATAACCTCTTAGTCTTTTTTTTGAGGTGGAAAGTGTTAGCGGACCTGAAATATGAGCAATTTTTGTACAACCTGATTTAATTAAATATTCAACAGCTTCAAATGCACCTTTGTATTCATCTACAAAAACCTTATCCACATCCAGACCCTCACAGTCCCTATCAAAAATCACTACCGGTATATTGTTTTCCTTTAGTAAATTAAGGTGTGTATAATCCTTGGTGGATATAGCAGGAGAAATCAGAAAACCATCCACTCTAATCCCCGAAAATGTTTGTACGATTGATTTTTCCTCTTTGTATGACTCATTGGAAAGTCCAATAATCATATTGTAACCTTTTTCCTTAATAAAATCCTGTATCCCATTGATTATAGAAGAGAAAAAGAAACTGGTGATTTCAGGAACAATAACTCCAATGGTATTGGTTCTTTTCTTTAATAGGTTTAATGCCAGTAGATTTGGTTGGTAGTTTAGCTTTTTTGCCAACTTAATAACCGCATTTTTAGTAGCCTTACTTATTGCAGGATGATCATTCAAGGCACGGGATACGGTCGAAGGAGATACTCCTAATTGTTTAGCTATTTCTGTCAAAGTTGTTCCTTGCTTGTTCATCTGGTAATGATTTGTGCTAAAATTGTCAAATTTAAAGAAATAAATTGTTTTTTAAATTAAGGATGTAAATATATGTAAATTCTGTTCATAATAAATTTATTAGTATAGAAAACAAGGTTAAATTTTTCTGCCAGACATGATGATGTCAAATCTGGCAGAAATAATAGTGGATTTTTCCTGAGATAACCAATAATGAGATTTTCTATTTAAGGATTAATTGTTTGGTTTCTTTTAAAATATCACCAGAAATCGTTTTTATTGAATTTCCTCTCCCTCGCTTCGAGCAATGACAGCCGCTGCACAGCTGTCACTCCAAACATTAGCCACAGTGCGTAGCATATCCAAAGGTCTATCCACGACTAAAATTATTCCAACAGCTACATCAGGAAGACCTACTGCCTTGAGAATGATAACAATTGCTACCAAACTTGCGGATGGAATTCCTGCAACACCAATGGATGTAAGTAAAGCGATGACAACTATGGTTAACTGCATTGCAAAACTTAGTTCAATTCCATATGCTTGAGCTATAAACATTGCGGCCATACATTCATAGAGAGCAGTTCCATCCATATTGATAGTTGAACCTAGTGGCAATACAAAACCTGAAACTTTTTTCGAAATACCCGCTTTTGTTGCACCTTCGATTGTTTCGGGTAGTGTTGCAGATGAACTGCTGGATGAGAAAGCTGTCAATAATGCTTTCGACATCAGATTGAAATATTTCAATGGCGATGTTTTTCCCAAACTATACAGTAAAATTGAGGTGGTGACAAACACATGAAACAGTAGAGCAAGTACCACAATTCCTGCGAATTTAAGTAGCGGAGTAATAGCCGCAAAACCGGTTTCACTAATTGTTAATGAAACTAATCCCAGCACTCCCAAGGGAGCGAATTTCATTATGAAAGAGGTGATGTTGATCATCACTTCATACACCCCATTCCAAAAATGAAGTTGATTGTCTTTGTTCTTTTGAGTAAGCTTTCGAATGAAAAAACCAAACAATAAACTGAAGGTAATTACTCCCAGCATTTGACCTTCAGCAGCTGCTTGAAAAATATTTGGTGGAACCATTCGAAGAAAAACCTGCCAAATTTCAGACTGATCCTTACCTTGAATTGCCAAGGTTTGTGACTCACTTAAAGGAGTTAATGCAAGCAAGTTTTTAATTGGTTCACCATTTTGATAACCCGGTTGAAATATATTGATGAGCACGAGTCCTGTAAGTATAGCCAACAAACTGGTGGTTAGATAATACAAAATAGTATTCAAACCCATTTTGGCGAATCTACTTTCAGATTGAATGTTTGATATACTCGTGATAATTGCAGCTATTATTAGAGGTACAACTATCATTTTGAGAGAATTCAGAAACAGATCACCAACGAATCTAAAGGAATCTGACAAATCTATAACACCGTCTCTACCAAAAAAGATTCCAAGTGGAATAGACAATCCCAAAGCAATCACGATTTGCCAATGCAATTCTAATTTTTTAATCATTAAAAATTCTGTTAATCATGTCCTAAAATAGAGAAGTGCTAAATTAATAAGAATTATCCTTAATATTTAATTTTATATTTAAATTTGAATTCTAACTTAAAATTGAAAATTATGAATGAAATTGAAAAAAACTGTTGTAAACCATCGTATACAAACAAAGCATCTGGTGGTGCAGTTTTTGGTTTAGGTATTTTTGGAGCAGCCATTTATTTTATTTCTACTGCAACAGGGTTTTGGATGGGAGCTTTAGGAATATTAAAAGCTCTGGTATGGCCCGCTTTTTTAGTCTATGAAGCCTTAAAAGCACTAGGGGCGTAAACCTGGCGTATAACAAAAAACACTTACAAGTTTTGACCTGTAAGTGTTTGATTTTTAAGCTCTCCCTCTTGGACTTGAACCAAGGACCCTCTGATTAACAGTCAGATGCTCTAACCGACTGAGCTAAGGAAGAATTTTTAGCAACTTTTTTTCTCAATTGCGTTGCAAAAGTAATAGGTTTTTCTGAATTATGCAATATCTTTGCAAAAAAAATGATGAAAAAAAACAGGATAATCCGATGAAAAAAATTCTTGGAATGGGTAATGCCCTGACTGACATTTTATTGCAGGTCGAAGGTGATGCATTGCTGAAAAAATTAAATTTACCAAAAGGGAGTATGCAATTGGTTGATAAAGCCAAATTGGAGGAAATTTATAAGCATGTTGATCTGAAATCTTCTGTGATGGCGGCTGGTGGATCTGCTTCTAATACAATCAATGGCCTTAGTAAACTGGGTGTGGAAACGGGTTTTATTGGTAAAATCTGTGATGATGAAATTGGAAAGTTCTTTTTGCACGATACACTTCGGAATGGTGTGATTCCTTTTCTTGAATATAGCAAAACTCCTTCGGGTAATTGTACAGTTCTGGTAACCCCGGATGGGGAGCGTACTCTTTGTACTTTCTTGGGTGCTGCTACTGAATTGAATACTATCGATATGCATGCAACCACCTTTAGTGAATTCGATATTTTTCATGTGGAGGGCTATCTGGTGCAAAACCACGACCTTATCCTAAAAGCTATTCAAATGGCTAAAGAGGCAGGTCTGTTGGTTTCTGTCGACCTGGCTAGTTATAATGTGGTGGAAGCTAATCTGGAGTTCTTGCAGATGTTGATTCGTGACTATGTGGATATTGTCTTCGCTAACGAAGATGAAGCTCGCGCTTTTACGGGTAAAGATCCAAAAGATGCTTTGATTCATATTTCGGAACATGCTGAAATTGCTGTTGTGAAAGTGGGCAAGGAGGGATCCTTTGTGAAAAATGGTGCAGTTGATCATCAAATTGAGGCTTATGTGGCTAACTGTATCGATACAACTGGTGCGGGTGATCTCTATGCCACTGGATTCTTGTATGGGTTGTCTCATGGTCTTTCGCATGATATTTGTGGAAAAATTGGTTCTTACGTAGCGTCTAAAGTAGTGGAAGTAATTGGTGCCAAAATGGAAGAATCTGTTTGGGATGATATTCGTAATTATATCAAAAAGCTAAGTGCATAATTTTGAATAATCTAAAACACTATATTTTCGTTTCACTGTCAATGGTGTTTTGGTCCTTTTCTTTTATCTGGACCAAAATTGCTATTGTGGTTTTCCCTCCCATGACTCTAATAAGTGGGAGATTAATAATAGCTTCCATTCTTTTGTTTTCCTTTGTTTTATTTACGGGAAAATTTCAAAGAGTGAGAAGAGAAGATCTCAAATGGTTCTTTTTGCTGGCTTTGTTCGAACCATTCCTGTATTTTGTTGGTGAAACCTATGGCTTAACTATGGTTGATCCAACTTTGGCTTCTGTGATTATTGCAACTATACCATTGTTTGCTCCGATATTCGCATTTTTTCTTTTAAAAGAACGTGTCGGATTGGCTAACGTACTTGGAATTCTGATTTCACTTACGGGTGTATTTCTTGTAATTTGGCAGCCGGGTGGTGGTTTTACTGCTAAACCTTTGGGTGTCTTTTTGATGTTTTTTGCTGTCTTTGCTGCTGTGTTTTATACAGCTACTATTCGTAAAATCTCAGATCATTACAATATTTTCAATGTAATTCTCTATCAAAATTTCTTTGGTCTGATTTATTTTATACCTACTGTCCTTATTGTAGATAGTTCTAAATGGAAAAATATTGTAGTTACTACTGAAGCCTTGCAGGCTATATTAATGTTGTCTATATTTGCGTCTGTACTTGCGTTTATATTGTTTGCTTATGTTATTCGTAAAATAGGAGTTGCTAAAACAAATGTGTTTGCTAATTTAATACCTGTTTTTACTGCATTGATTTCTTTGTTTGTGCTAAAATCTGAAATCACTCTGATGCAATGGTTGGGGATAGGAGTTACAGTTGCAGGATTGTTTTTTAGTCAAATCCAAGCAAAATCAAAAATCGAAGAATATAACGAAGATATAGCCAGAATTGGTGAATATTGAATTGTACCAAAAATAATTTTAAATATTTACAAAATGAAGACTTTGTATTTTATTTATCAATGGATTTTTGCTTATCCAATTGCTGTAATCGCAACTATTATTACAGCTGTTTTTACTATTGCCCTTTCTCCAATATTTCCCAATCATAAAATAGCCTATCTTCCTGCACGTTTGTGGGGTAAATTTGTCTGCTGGGTCTTTCTGATTCGTATACAATTTGTGAATAAAAATCTTATTGATTCAAATCAATCCTATGTGGTTATTGCTAACCACCAATCCATGTTTGATATATTGGCCATTTATGGTTGGCTTCCTTTGATCTTTAAATGGATAATGAAAGCTGAACTGCGAAAGGTTCCTGCCATTGGTCCTGCCTGCGAAGCTGCCGGACATATTTTTATCGATCGTACAAACCCGGTGGCTGCCAAATTAAGCCTAGATAAAGCGGAGAGTCAATTGAAAAATGGTGTTTCTGTGGTTATCTTCCCGGAAGGTACTCGTACCAAAACGGGTCGAATGGGTAAATTTAAAAAGGGGGCTTTCAAAATTGCTCAGGATTTGAATCTTCCTTTACTACCTATTGCAATTAATGGGAGCTTCGAAAGAGTAAAGAAAGGGGGAATCTATATCTATCCTGGTAAAATAACTCTTACTGTTTGTCCTCAACTTATTCCCAGTGATTATGATACTCAAAATGATCTCATAACTCATGCTTTTCAATCGCTGGAAAATGCACAAAGTGTTAATTAAAGTTAATAATTTGTTGCTTTAAATCTTTTTAATTTAGTCTAACAGTCATATATATAGTCCATTACAATTCAAAATATGTAATGGATTTAATTTTTACATAGAACTATGTATTGCATAGTACTATAAATAAATATAAGTTTGCATGGTTGTAAATAAATTCCAAAAATATACAGTTATGATTCGATTGAATAATATCAACAAAACCTATCACACGGATGCTACTTCATTGCATGTACTCAAAGGTTTGGACTTAACCATTGAACAAGGGGAATATGTGTCTATAATGGGTGCTTCTGGTTCGGGAAAATCAACCCTGTTGAATATTTTAGGTATTCTGGATCAATACGATACTGGCGATTATTATTTGAATAATCTGTTGATGAAGAACCTAAATGAGAAACAAGCGGCTCATTATCGCAATGAAATGATTGGTTTTGTTTTTCAATCTTTCAATCTTTTGAACTTCAAAAGTGCCTTGGAAAATGTTGCTCTTCCACTATATTATAGAAAAATAAGTCGCAAAAAAAGAAATATCATTGCCATGGAGTATTTGGACAAAATGGGGCTTAAAGATTGGGCTAGTCATTTGCCTACTGAACTTTCTGGTGGTCAGAAACAAAGAGTTGCAATTGCAAGAGCTATTATTTCCAACCCTAAAATTTTATTGGCAGATGAACCTACAGGTGCTCTGGATAGTAAAACTACGGAAGAGGTGATGCAAATCCTTACTGAGTTGAATCAAACCGGAATAACAACTCTAATCGTTACTCATGAAAAATCTGTGGCTGATACAACAGATAAAGTGATTCATATCAAGGATGGTTTAATAGAAAACATTTCATTCAATAAATAATGGATTTACTTCAAGAAATATGGGCTGGAATGAAGCACAATAAGCTTCGGACTATTCTAACTGGACTTTCAGTATCCTGGGGTATATTTATTCTGATCATACTTCTAGGAGCGGGTAATGGCTTGAAAAACGGAGTGGAAAGTAATTTCAGCGAACGTGCTACCAATACTGTGCAAATGTGGCCGGGACGTACTTCGGTTCCTTACAAGGGATATAAATCGGGTAGACAACTCAAATTCTCTGAGAAAGAGTTGGTTCAGTTGAACCGTGAAGTAGTTGAAATGGATGACAAAACGGCCATCGTGGATAAAAATCTGAATTTCAGCTATGGAAATGAATACGGAAATTATCGTGTAAATGGGGTGACACCTGCTTATGCTGAAATTTTTAATCTGGAAATATCCAGTGGTCGGTTTATCAACGACTTTGATATCCAAGAGAAGAAAAAAGTAATTATTCTGGATCAAAAGATAGTAGAAACCCTTTTTAAAGAGGAAAATCCCCTTGGAAAGTTTGTGAAAGTGGACAATATGATGTGCCAGGTTATCGGTGTGAATGGTAAAAAAGAACGTTGGGGTGGAAGTCAGTCATACATTCCTTTTACTACCTCTCAGATGATTTACAATCCTGATAAAAAATTCTATTCTATAGCAATGACTGTCAATGGACTGGACACCGAGGACAAAAATGATAATTTCAACGTGAAACTTAAAAAAGTTGTTTCACAAACTTTGGTCTATGATCCGGAAGATACGCAAGCTTTGTGGATTAGAAATTCACAGAAGGATTATTTGCAAACCATGAAGATATTTAATGGCATTACATTGTTTGTGGGTCTTATCGGAATATTTTGCTTGATAGCTGGTATCGTTGGTGTAAGCAATATTATGTTGGTTACGGTAAAAGAAAGAACACGTGAAATTGGTATTCGAAAAGC
>CAZZPZ010000018.1:0-48436 GCA_964655615.1 uncultured Paludibacter sp.
GGTGAGTATCAAAATTACCTGGAATATTTTGCAGATTGCTTGGAAACTGGTAAAACAGCCTATCCAGATTTGAAAGAAGGAATTGGTACTATAAAGTTACTGCAGGCAATGGAAGAATCTTTACAGACCGGAATGCCAGTGAAACTTTAAAAAATGTATATAATAAAACCCCAAAAGTTAGGAAATAACTTTTGGGGTTTTTATTTTAACGGGTTTTATTATTTCATTCCCAGGTGATACATTACAAAGGACCACATATCAGCCTGTGCTTCAATGATTTTTCCTGTAGGTTTGCCTGCACCATGTCCAGCCTTCACATCTATTCTAATCAAAGTAGGGTTTTTTCCAGTTTGTACATGTTGAAGGGTTGCTGCAAATTTAAATGAATGTGCAGGTACTACTCTGTCATCATGATCACCGGTCATAACCATAGTGGCAGGGTACTCAACACCTGATTTCAAATTGTGCAATGGAGAATATCCCAAAAGATATTTGAACATTTCTTCGTTGTCATCCACTGTGCCATAATCTGTAGCCCATGCCCAGCCTATAGTGAATTTCTGATATTTCAACATGTCGAGTACTCCAACTTCAGGGATACATACAGCAAAAAGATCGGGTCGCTGTGTCATACATGCACCTATTAGCAAACCTCCATTAGAACCCCCATCAATGGCAAGTTTTTTTGAATTTGTATATCCTTCTTTTATTAGATATTCTGCAGCAGCAATAAAATCATCAAATACATTCTGTTTATTCAATTTTGTACCTGCTTGATGCCAGTCCTCACCGTATTCTCCACCACCTCGAATATTTGCAATTACATAAATTCCGCCTTTTTCAAGAAACGGAATACGGGTAACTGAGAATGAAGGGTTCAGACTAATATTGAAACCTCCATATCCATAAAGCATCAATGGATTCTTTCCATCTCTTTTCATTCCCTTTTTGTAAATAATACTCATTGGTACTTTCGTGCCATCCTTGGATGTGTAAAATACTTGTTCAGCTGTGTAATCCTCTGAATTGAATTTTGCTTCTGATTTTCTGAAGAGTTGCGATTGATTGCTTTCTACATCGTATTTATAGATGGTTGGAGGATAAGTGTAAGAAGTAAATGTGTAAAATGCTTCCTTGTCATCCATATTGCCTGATATTCCAACTGTTCCAATAGTTGGTAATGAAATTTCAGTCAATAATTTACCTTCCAAAGAGTAGGCATATAAGTGATGTGAAGCATCCTGCATATATTTTACATATAACTTTCCACCTATTATTGAAACCGATTCAAGTACATTTTTATTCTCCGGAATTACTGTTGTCCAATTCTCTACAGATGGATTTAAAGGATCAATTGCCATCAGCTGTTGATTGGAAGCATTTCTGTTTGTTAATACATAGATTTTACCTTTGTAATGTTCTACTACAGAATAATCATATTCAAAACCTTCTGCGATTAATTGAAAAGGACTATTCTCAATTGTAAGGTCTTTAAGATAAAGTGAATTTCCGGAGGTAGACTCAGTTTGAGTAATAAATAAATACTTCTCATCCTCTGATACATTTGCTCCACAATTTCTTAATGGATGCTCTTTGTCTTCGAATACAATTTTATCTTCGTTTTGGTTTTTTCCGAGTTCATGAAAATAGATTTTATGAAATTCATTTTTACCTGAATATTCTTTTCCTTCTTCGGGTTTTCCATAAGCACTGTAATAGAAACCATTAGAACTCCAGCTAATGCCTGAGAATTTTACCCATTCTATATGATCACTTAGCATGGTTCTACCTGCAATATCCATGACGAATATTTCGGTCCAATCTGATCCACTTTTCGAAATACTGTATGCCATATATTTTCCATCATTTGAGATAGAAAGGCCTGATAATGCTACTGTACCATCGTTCGATAATTTATTTGGATCCAGAAGAACCTTTGGTTCAGCATCCAAATGATCTAATTCAAACAAAACACTTTGGTTTTGTAAACCATCGTTTTTGAAAAAATAATACTTACCATTGTGTTTTGATGGTGATCCATATTTAGGATAGTCCATCAATTCAGTAAGGCGATTTTTGATTTCGTTACGGAATGGAATGGCCGACAAATAGGAATTTGTAAGTAGATTTTGTTCTTTAACCCATGCTTCGGTTTCAACTGATCTATCATCTTCTAACCAACGGTAGGGTTCATTCACTTTTACTCCGTGGTATATGTCATACTCTGTATCCCTGAATGTTTTGGGGTATTTAATTTTTGCTTGCATCAATGAGCTTGTTGTCAATAAAGTTAAAATAAATAGGACTGTGAATTTTTTCATTTTTTCTAAATTTTAGTTAGACCAAATTCTTTAGCAATCTCAAACATATAATTTTTTGCAGCTTCATACTCGTTAGGAATAATTCCATCCAGTATTGCATCTTTTATTTTTGCTTTAATATCACCAACCAAAGCACATGCTGGTAGGTTGAATGTATCCATGATTTCCTTGCCATCCACAGGTGGTTGAAAATTTCGAACTTTATCTTTCTCTTCAATTTCTTTCAATTTTTTACGAACCAAAAGGAAATTGTTTTTATAGCGTTTAACTTTTTCTGGGTTTTTCGAGGTGATGTCAGCTTCACAAAGCATCATAAGTTTGTCAATATCATCCCCAGCATCAAAAAGTAATCTTCTGACTGCGGAATCGGTTACTTCGTCTTCACTCAATACAATAGGGCGCATGTGTAAAGAAACCATTTTTTGTACAAACTTCATTTTGTCGTTTGTGGGTAACTTCATTCTTCTAAAAATATGAGGTATCATTTTTTCACCAACAAAATTATGGTTGTGAAAAGTCCATCCCAATCTTGAATCATACCTTTTGGTACGTGGTTTTCCGATATCGTGCAATAAAGCAGACCATCTTAACCACAGTTCATCAGTGTTTTGACACAAATTATCCAATACAGCTAATGTGTGATAGAAATTGTCTTTGTGTCCTACACCATCCTTTGTTTCAGCACCTTTAAGTGCCAATACTTCCGGGAAAATAATTTCAAGTAGTCCTGTTTTCTCAAGCAAAATAAATCCAATAGAGGGTTTTGGAGATAGCATGATTTTATTTAACTCATCCGCTATTCTTTCTTTGGAAATGATTTCTATTCTATCTTTATTTCTGGCTATTGCATCAAAAGTTTCTGTTTCTAGATAGAAATTTAGTTGAGTTGAGAATCGAATTCCTCGCATCATTCTCAAAGGGTCATCTGAGAAAGTAATATCTGGATCCAATGGAGTGCGCAAAACAAAGTTTTTTAAATCAGTTAATCCATTGAAAGGATCAACTAATTCACCAAATCGATCTTTGTTTAAGCACAAAGCCAAAGCATTGATAGTGAAATCTCTTCTGTTTTGATCATCCTCCAAGCTACCATCTTCAACGATTGGTTTTCGCGAGTCACTACGATAGGATTCTTTTCTTGCACCAACAAATTCAATTTCATATTCATTGAATTTAACTTGAGCAGTACCGAAATTTTTAAAAACGGTAAGGTGGGTGTTTTTGCCTAAAGCAGCGGCAACTTTCTCTGCGAGTTGGATGCCACTGCCTAAAACAACAATATCTATATCTTTGGAACTGCGTTTTAGAAATATATCCCTAACAAATCCTCCAATGACAAAGCATTCTTGATTGTTTTGGTCAGCACAGTTACCGATTATTTGAAATATTTTATCTGTTAAGTATTCTTTCATTCATTTTTGCAAAGTGCAAATTTAATGAATTTTTTCTCTTCTAGACCTTAATTTCTTTACTTCAGCTTGCAATGTTTCGATTTCTTTGTCTTGCTCGTTGATGGTTTTCAATAATTCATTCAATTCTTCATTCTCAATTGTTGTTGGATAATGTTGGTCAACTCTATCCAAGAAGTCAGAGAGAATGTTCATGTAATTCATAAATGCATCATAGGCAGATTCAAAGTTGGATTCGAAAGAGTGTTTATGACTCATAAATCTGAAATTTTCCAAGGTTTGAAGTATTTGCCAATCTCTTAAAAGTGGTTTGTCCTGACAAAGGCGAACTCGTTCACCGACTGAATATAATTTATTCAGTGCTTCATGTTGTAAATCATTCCCATTCCAAGGACTTAAATCTTTTTCATGGCCATACCAACTGATAGGATATGGAACTGATAAATTGGCGGTAGCCTCTTGTTTTTTTGTTAGTTCTGACGCAAAACTAAATTCAATGTTGTTTGCTAAGGAGTGGTAGGGTAGTGCTTTTAGGAATTCAAAGATGCCTGTGTCTGCCTTGTGTGCCATTCCTAGTGTCTCGTAACCCATCCATAAGTTGATGACTTTTTCCTCTTCTGGCAGTTGATTAATCCAGTATACAAATTTCTCGGCGGTCAAAGGATAATCAGCCCAGGATCTGTTGGAGAAATTAAGAGCAATGTCATTACTGAGCTTAGAATTTCTAACCAATAATTTTAATTTTGGTAACCAAGCATGCGCATAGATATAGTTTGGACTTTTCCATCCCATAATATGTTTTGCATCATCTACCAACATTGTTTTATAGCCCATTTGAGCAACCAAAGATCCAATATCATCAGAATAAATTAATTCTGAATTTCTCAAAGCCAAGGGTTTAATTCCAAATAAACTCTCAATTTTAGAAGCATGCATTTTTACTTGCATCTCAAATTCATTAGCATCAAATACAGAAGACAATGAATGTGCATAGGGTTCTGCTAAAAAGTCAACTGATCCGGTTTTTGCCAAAGTTTTGAAACTATCTATAACCTCGGGAGCATATTGTTCGAGTTGTTCTAGTACAATTCCGGAAAGTGAGAATGTACATTTGAATTTTCCACCGGAGGTGCGGATCATATCTGAAATAGCTTCGTTAGCCGGTAAATAGGATAGTTCTGCAACCTGTCTGATTCTTTCACCATTTTGGAAATCATCATAATAATAATGATCCTGCCCGATTTGGAAGAATCTATATCTTTTTAAACGGATGGGTTGGTGTAATTGAAAATATAAACAAATTTTTTTCATTTCTTTATTTATTTACGGATTAACGATTGTAACTGTTGATGACATTATTATAAATATTTCGGACTTTGATTCCAGCATCGTACCATTTGATGTTGTTTACTTCGTCACGCCCTAAATTTCTAAGACTGCTATACATGGCTGGGTATTTAACAATAGCATAAATTGCATCTGCCATAGCATCTATATCCCAATAATCTGTTTTTACAGCGTGATCGAGAATTTCAGCACAGCCTGATTGATAAGAAATTATAGATGGTGTACCTACTTGCATAGCCTCTAAAGGGGAAATTCCAAAAGGTTCTGAAACTGATGGCATAATATAAACATCGCTTTCTGCCAACATTTCATGTACTTGTCTTCCTTTTAAAAATCCTGTAAAATGAAATTTATCGGATATCCCTCTTTTGGCTGCTAAATCTATCATAGCATTCATCATATCTCCACTGCCAGCCATGACAAAACGTACGCCTTTTGTCTTTTGAAGAACTTTGTGAGCTGCTTCTACAAAATATTCAGGACCTTTTTGCATGGTTATACGTCCTAAAAAAGTGACTACTTTATCCTTACGTTCGGTTTTACTAAATGACTCTGCATTCTCCAAAGGTTCAACAGCATTATGGACTGTAGTTACTTTGCGGGGGTCCTGATGGTATTTCTCTATCACAATCTTTCGTGTTAGATCACTGACAGTCATAATATGATCAGCCATATCCATTCCTCTTTTTTCTATGGAATAAACGGTAGGATTTACTTGCCCGCGACTTCGATCAAAATCAGTAGCATGAACGTGTATGACGAGTGGCTTTCCACTTATATTTTTCGCAAATACACCTGCAGGATAAGTGAGCCAATCGTGTGAGTGTATAATGTCAAATTCCATTTGATGAGCAAGTACACTTGCAACGGCTTCATAATTAGAAATCTCTTCCAGTAAATTGCTGGGATATTTGCCTGAAAAGTCTACACATCCCAAGTCATTGGTATGGATTCTTTCAAAATTGTATTTGATTCCATTTCTCAACCAAAAGTATTCATCCGGATGCATCAAATTTCCAATTTTGTTGTTGACCTGTTCCCATGAGTTTTCTTTCCATACAATTGGAACATTGCATGCGCCAATTATTTTCAGAAAACTTTGGTCTTCGTCTCCTTGAGGTTTGGGGATAACAAAGTTTAGCTCCAGGTCTTCTTGTTGAGCCATCCCTTTTGTTAAACCATAGCTGGCTGTTCCCAATCCTCCCAATATATGGGGAGGAAATTCCCAGCCAAACATTAAAGCTTTCATAGTTGTTCAGTTTTTATTTTGTTTAAGTGATGTAAAATTCTCAAGGTCTCTGCTACACTGGTTGCAAACGACATGCCTCCATGTCCTTTGTAAGGAGGATTTCCGTCGAACAGTTCTGGCAAGGTGCCAACACACAACTCAGTCATCTCTGCTTCAAGTCCCAAAAGCATTCTTTCAATAAATGACACCCCACTTTGCTGATAAACTTTCAAATATGCTTTGGCAAAAGTTCCAAACAATGATGGCCATACTGGTCCATTATGGTAGTTTCTGTTTCTTTCTAACATTCCACCTACATAATTCGGACGATAACTTCCACTGTTGGGACTTAATGATCTAAGTCCTTTAGGCGTTAATAATTCTTTGGTACAAATATCCAAAACTGCTTTTTGTTGCTGCTTGTTCAATGGTGAAAAATCATGTGCGACGGCATGCAACATATTGGGTCTAACTTCTTTGTCTTTGTATTCGTTTATCACATAATCGTATAAATAAGTTCCATTCCAGAAAGTTTCAACAAATGAATCTTTCATTATTTCAGCTTGGTAGTTCATCATTTCAGACGCATGAGTGTCACCAAGTTTCTCCAAGACAATTGCAGTGAATTTTAAAGCATTGTACCATAATGCATTGATTTCAACAATATAGCCAGTTCTAGGGGTAATTGGAAAGCCATCTTCCATTGCATTCATCCAGCTTGCTGGTGAATTAGTCCCTTCCACATGAACCAAGCCATTGCTGTGTACTTGAATTCTTTGGTGCTGCTGATTTCGGATATAGTCCATGATTTCTTTACAAATCTGTCCATATTTTGAAACAGCTGAATCAAGTTCAACAAATTCTGCATACTTCTGTATGTCCCAGATGAACAATAACAATGCATCTGGATCATCAAGTCCTTCTAATTTATTTCCTTCAGTTTTCCCAAATAATAACTTTTTGATTTCATCTATAGATGTCTTCATGATGTCTTCAAAATAATCCAAGCGGTCAATTACTAAGGTTGAACCTGGAAGAGAAATGAATTGATCTCTTGCTCTGGCTTTAAACCAGGGGTATCCTGCCAGTATATAAGTTTTTTCACCAACTCGTTTGTAAAACTGTTGGGCTGAGTTTTTTAAGGTGGAGAACATGTCTAGACGTTTGTGTCTACGTTCTAGTTCATTGTCCCATAATTTTTTTAATTGAGTAGGTGAGATACTTGAGATTCCAGCAGAAAATACGATGGATTCACCTTTTTTAATTGGCATTTCAAAATATCCTGGAACAATAAGATCTTCTTTATAGTCATAACCTCTTTCTTGTTCTTTGTAATATTCAATATTCTTATTCCAATGCGGTTCATGATGGTATTCATTTTTTTTGGAAAACTGCATGTGCATGCATGGATATTGTGGGTATAAACAGATGGAAATACCATTTTTATCTTCATTGAATGAGGTGTTTGCTTGATCGTTTTGATGACTTAGTTCATTGACATTTCTAAATCCCAAAAAGGGTCTGAATTGTAATGTTGTAGGTGAATGGGCTTCTAATAAGGTGTATTTTATCAATAATCTAGGTTCAAAAGATACTACCATTCTTTCTTTAGATAAAACAACACCACCAACTCTGTAGATAGTTCTGGATACTTGCTCACAATCAAATTCACGAATATACTTGTGACCATTTGGACTGTAATTATTTCCTTCGTATTTATGTAATCCAAGATTGAATGCAGCACCTCTTTGAATTACAGTTTCGTCCAATGAAGAAAGCATTAAGTGATTCTCATCATCTAATTCTGGAATAGGTATAACTAATTGTCCGTGGTATTTTCTTGTGTTGCAATCAATGAGCGTCGAACTATTGTAAGCGCCAGCTCTGTTGGTGCGTATCATCTCCTTTGATAGGGATTTTTCAAGATTTATCAAGAGGGTTTTGTCAAAACTTAGGTAACTCATTGCAGTTTGGTTTAATTTCTTGCAATTTATAAATAAAAACCCTTTTTCGCAAACGATTTAGACTGCTGTGAAACCTTTTTTTGATTATTCTTTTAAAAAAACTAATGTATTTAATTCAGTTGTAAATGAATTGTTAATTTGATAAGAAAAGAAAAAAAAAGCCTCAAGTATTTCACCAGAGGCCTTCAATTTATCTTTAGAATGATTAGTTCATTTCTTTATCCAAATTACGTTTGATAGCAGCAAGGAAGTTTTGAGTATTTAGATATCTATCAGATTTAACATCATTGCCATATACAAGAATTGCTAAGTCTTTAGTCATTTCACCACCTTCAACAGTAGCTATACATACCTTTTCAAGGGTTTCACAGAATTTTATCAATTCAGCATTGTTATCCAATTTTCCTCTGTGCAACAAACCACGAGTCCAAGCAAAAATGGATGCAATTGGATTAGTTGATGTTTCTTTACCTTGTTGGTGTTGACGGTAGTGACGAGTCACTGTTCCGTGCGCAGCTTCTGCTTCCACTGTTTTTCCATCAGGAGTAACAAGTACAGATGACATAAGTCCTAAAGAACCAAAACCTTGAGCAACAGTGTCGGATTGTACATCTCCATCGTAATTTTTACATGCCCATACAAATCCACCATTCCATTTCATTGCTGAAGCAACCATGTCATCAATCAAACGGTGTTCGTAAACTATACCTGCTTCTGCAAATAAAGTTTTGAATTCGTTTTCATAAACTTCTTGGAAGATATCTTTGAATCGACCATCATATGCTTTTAATATGGTGTTTTTTGTAGACATATACAAAGGCCATTTTTTATCTAAAGCATATTGAAAAGAAGAACGTGCAAATCCATAAATGGATTCGTCAGTGTTGTACATAGTCATACCAACACCATCACCTTTGAAATTGAATACTTCCCATTCTTGAGTTTCTCCTGCTTCGTTGGTGAAACTCATTTTTAGAGTTCCTTTTCCTTTCAAAACAACATCAGTTGCTTTGTATTGATCTCCAAAAGCATGACGACCAATAACTATAGGTTGAGTCCAACCTGGGACTAGTCTTGGAACATTGTTACATATAATTGGTTCGCGGAATACTGTACCTCCTACAATATTACGGATAGTACCGTTTGGAGATTTCCACATTTTTTTCAAACCAAATTCCTCTACACGTGCCTCATCAGGAGTAATAGTAGCACATTTAATACCTACATTGTATTCCTTAATTGCGTTAGCAGCATCTACAGTAACTTGATCTTCTGTCTTATCGCGGTTTTCTACACCTAAATCATAATATTTGATATCTAAATCCAAATAAGGTAGAATTAATTGTTCTTTAATGAAAGACCAGATAATTCTTGTCATTTCATCACCATCTAATTCTACTACTGGATTCGCAACTTTGATTTTACTCATTTCTTATTATCGTTTGTTTAATGGTACAAATGATTGTTTTGGACCTACGTTTTTGTATGCAGGACGGATAATTCTCTTACTTGTAAAGTTCAACTCTTCAATGCGGTGAGCACACCAACCAGTTACACGAGACATTGCAAACATTGGAGTGTATACTTCTTGTGGAAGACCCATAGCTGAATAAACAAATCCAGAGTAGAAGTCTACGTTGGTACAAACTTGTTTGTTGATGCCTGAACCTTTGAATGTCATGAAAGCATTAACTGCTCTTTCGTCCAATAGCTCCAAGAATTTGAACTCTTTCTCTAATCCTTTTTCAATTGCCAGGTCGCGTGCCAATTCTTTCAAAAGAATAGAACGTGGGTCAGATATTGTATATACAGCGTGGCCAATACCATAAATAAGTCCACTTTTGTTGTATGCTTCCTTATTTAACATTTTTTGAAGATATGTGTCAATTTCTTTTACATCTTCCCAGTTGTGGATAGCTTTCTTTAAGTGTTCAAACATATGATCAACAGCAATGTTTGCTCCACCATGTAATGGACCTTTCAAAGAACCAATACCAGCTGCAATTGAAGAGTAAGTGTCTGTTTGAGAAGAACTGGTTACACGAACTGTAAATGTTGAGTTGTTACCACCACCGTGTTCAGCATGTAATACCAAACACAAGTCTAGTAATTTTACATCCAATGCAGTGTATTTACCAGGACCTTTCATCATATACAAGAAGTTTTCAGCATAGCTGTAAGTTTCTCTTGGGTGACGGATATGCAAAGATCTTCCTTGTTGAGAGTGACGAAGAATGTTGTATGCGTATGCAACAATTGTTGGGAATTTTGCAATAAGGTCAATCGATTGACGAATCAAATTCTCACGACTGATATCATCAGCAGCATCATCGAAAGTGTAAAGTTCCAATACACTTCTTGCAAGTATGTTCATGATGTCTTGACCTTCTAGTTCAATGATATTCAATTTCATTTTTGCTTCAAGACTCATTGAATCATTCAAAATTCTATTGAAGTTTTTCAATTCATCTGCATCAGGTAAATATCCAGAAAGCAAAAGGAATGCAGTTTCTTCAAAACCCAGTCTGTTTTCTTTTTCAAGACCGTGTACCAAGTCTTCCAAGTCGATGCCACGGTAAAACAATTTACCAGGAATAGCTTTTAATCCACCTTCAGGTTGTTTTTCATAACCTTGAACGTCACCTACTTTAGTTAAACCTACCAATACACCAGAGTGATCTTCATTACGCAAACCTCTCTTTACGCCCATTTGAGTGAATAATTCCTTGTCAATACGACTGGTTTCCTTCACTGTCTCTGATAATTTAAATATCAGATAGTCTTTTTGTTTTCCCATTATTGTTGATTTTTTATTTGTTTATATATTATTAGATTTATTTTTTCATAGCATTTAAAGCACTACCAGCTTTAAACCAATCAATCTGTGCTTGATTGTAAGTGTGTATTGCTTCAAAAGACTCAGAATTACCATCACTATGGGTAAGGGTGATAGTTAAGTTTTTACCCGGTGCAAAGTTTGTCAAACCACTGATACTGATTTTGTCGTTTTCACGAACTTTGTTGTAATCGTCTTTATCTGCAAAAGTTAGTGCCAACATACCTTGTTTTTTTAGGTTTGTCTCATGAATTCTGGCAAAAGATTTTACAATGATTGCTTTTACATTCAAGTGACGAGGTTCCATGGCAGCATGTTCGCGTGAAGAACCTTCTCCGTAATTTTCCTCTGCCACCACAACAGATCCAATTCCTTGAGCTTTGTATTTACGTGCTAATGCAGGTACAGCGAGATATTCACCAGTGGATGCATCCAAAACTGAATTTGTTTTTTGATTGAAAGTATTCACTGCACCAATCAACATATTGTCAGAAATGTTATCCAAGTGTCCGCGGAACTTTAACCAAGGACCTGCCATCGATATATGGTCAGTTGTACATTTTCCCTGAACTTTGATTAAAAGTGGTTGCTCAATCAAATCATTGCCATCCCATGCTTTGAATGCTTCTAGTTTTTGAAGTCTCTTGGATGCACCGTCGATATTGATTACTACATTACTACCGTCAGCTACAGGAGCAATATATCCTGGATCTTCAACTGAGTAACCTTTGATCGGTAATTCGAAACCTGAAGGTTCTGGCAATAATATTTCTTCACCTTTGTCATTCATCAATTTATCTTTCATTGGATTGAAGCAAAGATCGCCAGCAATAGTCAATGCAGCTACAATTTCAGGAGAACCAATGAAATTGTGGGTGTTTGGATTACCGTCTGCACGTTTAGCAAAATTTCTGTTGAATGAAGTGATAATAGAGTTTGGTCTTTCCGCTTGATCGATTTCACGATTCCATTGTCCAATACAAGGACCACAAGCATTAGCCATTACAATTCCACCAACAGATTCAAATTCGCTGATAATTCCATCTCTTTGAGCAGTATATCTTACTTGTTCAGAACCTGGGTTGATGATGAATTGAGCATTTACTTTCAATCCTGCATCTTTAGCACTCTTAACAACTGATACAGCCCTTGTTAAATCTTCATAAGATGAATTGGTACAAGAACCAATCAAACCTACTTCCATTTTTTGAGGATAGCCTTTTTCTTTAACTGCCTGACCAAATTCAGAAATTGAATATGCTAAGTCTGGAGTGAATGGTCCATTGATATGTGGTTCCAATTCGCTCAAGTTAATATCAATAATACGATCGTAATAGTTTTCAGGATTAGCTAGTACTTCAGCATCAGCTTGAAGGTTGCTTATTTGGGCCATTGCTAAGTCTGCAATTTCTGTTCTACCTGTCGCTTTTAAATAATCTGCAGATTTCTGATCAAACGGAAATATAGAGGTAGTAGCACCTACTTCAGCACCCATGTTACAAATTGTGCCTTTTCCAGTAGCAGAAAGAGAGGAAGTACCTTCTCCGAAATATTCTATAACCGCATTTGTGCCACCTTTGACAGTAAGGATTCCTGCCAATTTTAAAATTACATCTTTGGGAGAAGCCCAGCCTGATAGTTTGCCAGTTAATCTAACACCAATCAATTTTGGCATTTTTAGCTCCCATGGCATACCTGCCATAACATCTACAGCGTCAGCACCACCAACACCAATGGCGATCATACCCATACCTCCAGCATTCACAGTGTGAGAATCTGTTCCTATCATCATTCCTCCAGGGAATGCATAGTTTTCAAAAACTACTTGGTGGATAATACCAGCTCCTGGTTTCCAAAAACCAATGCCAAATTTATTGGAAACTGCTCCTAAGAAATCATAAACTTCTTTGTTGTTGATATTTGCAGTTTGTAAGTCTGGACCAGCTGCTATGTGTGCTTGTATCAAGTGATCGCAATGTACGGTAGAAGGAACTGCCACTTTTTGACGACCTGAATTCATTAATTGCAATAAAGCCATTTGAGCTGTTGCATCTTGCATTGCTACTCTGTCAGGTGAGAAGTTTACATAATCTTCAGCTCTAACAAAAGATTTAATAGCTTCACCTTCTGATAAGTGTGAATATAATATCTTTTCAGTTAGGGTCAATGGACGACCCAAAACAGCCTTAATGGCTGCAATTTTCTCTGGAAGGGCTGCATAAACACCTCTTACCATTTCAATATCAAAAATCATATCGCCTATATTGTGTTAAAAATTTGCAAAAATTATTGGAGTGAATCAAACATAAGAAAAACCATGCTAAAAATCAATATTTAATCAATTTTTATGTATTTGTAACGAATATAAAATGTTTAAAATGATTCACCTACAAAAATAAAAAAAAATAAACAATTTCAAAGCTTTTGATGCCTCAGTAGCGGTTTTGACAGTAAAAAAATCAAATCTCGAATGTATTATTTAAATATCACCTATTCTTTTAACTGTTTAGCCATTTCTTTAAGGTATTTGTCTCGCTCAATTTTATAATCAACGACTTGCTGGGAGTATTCCAAACTTTCAAATTCTGGTACCCATTGTCTTATGTATTTTAATTCAGAATCAAATTTCTTAATTTGTTCAGTTGGATTGAAAATTCGAAAATAGGGTGCAGCATCACATCCACTTCCAGCAGCCCATTGCCAATTTCCATTGTTTAGAGCTAGGTCATAATCATCAAGTTTATCTGCAAACCATTTTTCGCCTAATCTCCAGTCAATAAAAAGGATTTTAGTCAGAAAATTTGCTGTAATCATTCGAACTCTATTGTGCATGTATCCTGTAGCTGCTAATTCGCGCATGCCTGCATCTACAATTGGATAACCTGTGTTACCTTCACACCAACGTTTGAAATGATTCATATTGGTGCTCCAAACCACTTTCCTGAATTTCGCTTGAAAAGATTCGTTTTCCACTTTCGGAAAAAAATACAATATATGCATGAAAAACTCCCTCCAGATCAATTCATTCAAATAGGACTCGTTATTTTCTACCGCATATTTAACCAGTTTACGTATGCTTATGGTGCCAAATCTTAAATGTGTGCTTACTCTCGAAGTGCTGTCAAGATAGGGATAATCCCTGTTTTCTTTATAGGCTTGTAGTTGGATGTTCTGAATGTCGGGAGTTGAAAAAATTAATCCCGTCTTTTTAAAACCGATTTCTTCCAAACTTGGAAAAGCTATGTTTGAAATTTGAAGGAAATTTGAAGTTTTATTAATGCTTTTTTCTATCAAGCATTCCAAGCTTAACTCTAATTTCCATTTTTTTGAGAATGGGGTGTATACAGTATAAGGCGTATCGTCTGACTTTAAGATTTTTCCTGGAGCAAAAATGACTTGATCTGTGTATTTCTTTAAAACAATGTGATGGGTTTTTGCCCAAGTTTCTACAATACTATCTCTTTGTATGGCATATGGTTCATAGTCTTCATTTAAATGAATTTCTTTGATATTGTATTCTCTCATTAAAGAGTTGAAAATCTCTAATGGATTGCCGATTTTTATGAGAATATGAGATCCTTTTTTAGTCAGATTTTCATTGATTTTTGTCAGTGCTTGATGAATAAAATCGACTCTTCGGTCAAATTTATTTTCTAATTTATCAAGTATGTTTGAGTCAAAAATAAATAGAGCTAGGACGGGATATGGAGATTTCAAGGCGTGGTGTAATGCGGTGTGATCATCCATGCGTAAGTCACGTCTAAACCAGCAAATAGATATGTCCTTTTTAGTGCTGTTCATACAAAGTGGTTATGAAGTTTTCGTGAATATTTTTCTTTCCCAAACAAGGCCTCTAACAAATGGTGTCAATAATTGTTTAGGGAATTGGTGCATATTTTTATTATATTTGTAAAAACAACAGAAATGATAGAATTAGATAAGTCAGGAAGCTACAAAAGCCAGATTTCAGATCTTTATTTACAGGTTTATTCCAATGGATTGTCTGCCCAAAAGATAGACTTAAATTTCTTAAATGATATTCTCGATTTCAGCTATAATAAAGGATTGGTTTTAATTGATGTTTCTAATTCAGAGCTTAGGGCTGCACTTTTGTCTTTTCCTCTTAAATTTGATGAATTGTTTCCATATAGTGAATTTCCTGACATTGATTTTGATAAGACAATTTATATAGCTGAATTAATGGTTGAAGAGAATTTTAGGAAAAAAGGTTTAGCGAAAGGTTTATTGAATGAGTTTTATAATCTGTCTGTGATTCATTTCAATCAAGCAATGATACGTGTTTGGGATGAAAATGTAGTTGCATTGGACATATATGAGAAAAATGGTTTTGAAGCTTTATGTACCATTAAACAAGAAAAATATTCATTGGATGGTACTAAGTTTTTTATGCAAAAAAGGTATTTATGCAGAACACTTTAAATGATATCCGAACTCTTGATCTTGTAAATGGAGATCCAAATGAGTTGCGAGAAAAAATTAGGAATTATTTTATAGCAACATGGGAACTGGATGAGAAGTTATACTCTCAATTGAATTCGGATGCAGTTTTTTATAAAAGAGGAGATTCTCTTAGGCACATCATTTTGTTTTATGTGGGACATACTGCTGTATTCTTCATTAATAAATTGATACTATCCAAACTAATTGAAAAAAGAATAAATCCATTTTTCGAGTCTATTTTTGCTATTGGTGTGGATGAAATGAGTTGGGATGATTTAGATAATAACAATTATGATTGGCCTCCATTAGATGATGTATGGGACTACAGAAATAAAGTAAAATCAGTAATTTTAGATCTAATAGATAATCTTCCGTTACAAACTCCAATCAATTGGGAAAATCCATTTTGGATTATTATGATGGGGATAGAGCACGAGAGAATTCACATTGAAACTTCTTCTGTTTTGATCCGACAGCTTCCAATTGAGGATGTAAGATCGCAAGAATTTGGAAGAATATGTTCAATTGATTCTGAGGTGCCCTTAAATTCATTTGTGGCAATTGATGCAAAGGAGTTGAAACTTGGGAAAAACGAGAATCACTTCTTTTATGGTTGGGATAATGAATATGGTACTCACAAAGAGCATGTAAAAGATTTCAAAATTTCTCAGATGTTGATTTCAAACAGGGATTTTTTGAGTTTTGTAGATGCTGGAGCCTATGATATTCAGAAATATTGGACTGAAGAGGGATGGGATTGGAGAACATACAAAAACGCCAAGATGCCCTTGTTCTGGCATAAGTCAACCGACGGATATAAGTTAAGATTGGTTGCTGAGATAATAGATATGCCTTGGAGTTGGCCAGTTGAAGTGAATTATTTGGAGGCAAAGGCCTATGCCAATTGGAAGTCTGAGCAAACAGGTGTGAATTTACGGTTGCCAACTGAAGCCGAATGGTATCTGATGTATGAGAAAGCTGGTCTGACCGATGTGGACAGTTGGGGAAAAACACCTGGAAATATTCAACTGTCTTATTTTTCATCCCCCTGTCCAGTGAATTATTTTGCACAAGGTGATTTTTATGATGTGGTAGGTAATGTGTGGCAATGGACTGAAACCCCTATCACTGGATTTCAAGGGTTTAAAGTTCATCCGATGTATGATGATTTTTCTACACCTACTTTTGATGGTAAACACAATATAATAAAAGGTGGATCATGGATATCAACTGGAAATGAGGCTACCTATCATGCTAGATATGCTTTTCGTCGTCATTTTTATCAGCATGCTGGATTTCGCTTGGTAGAGTCAGAATATCCATTGGTAGTTCACCAGGATGTGTATGAGAAAGATTATGAAGTGGCTGGTTCTTGCGAAAATATGTGGGGAGTTTCGGATTGCTTGAATTTTTCAATCAGACTATCACAATTTATTAAAGAAAAGATAGGTGAGCTTTCTTCGATGTCTATCCTTGATTTGAATTGTGATACAGGAAGGTTGTCTTATGAATTAGCTTTGGAAGCGAAATCAGTGTTGGGCATTGATTTTTCTGCCCGGTTCATTCGAGTTCCTATTCATATGCAGAAAAGTGGATTTCTTAGATATCAATTCCAGGACGAGAATGATTTGGTTCTATATAAAGATGTGGTTTTACCTGCAAAGTATGCTCATGTAAAATCAAACTTACAGTTTATGCAGGATAATCCCAATAACTTGAAGTCGATTTACACATCCTATGATTTGATTGTTGCTGTGAGAGTTCTTGAGGAATTAACTGATCCCTTATCTTTTCTAGTAGAAATTGATAAGCGATTAAATGAAAATGGATATTTGTTGTTGGCGAATGATTATGATTGGTCAAATCTGGAAGCCAATAAAAGACCAGGTGGATTTAAGAAAGATGGTGAACCTGTATCTTCTTTCGATTCTATTAAAAATATTTTAGATAGAAAGTTTGAATTAATTAGTGAGAGAATTACTTTACCTTTGTACGAGAAAATTAACAGTAGAAAAACCATAATCTCTGATTTGGAGATCAGTTTATGGAAATTAAAAAAAATAATATAGTAAATGGAAAAACTATTCGAACAAGTGAGTGCCGACATTAAACCGGCCATGATAGCTAAAGATAAAGTTGCTCTAGAAGCTTTGCGAGGTATTAAAAAAGAGTTTCTTGAAGCGAAAACTGCCAAAGGGGGAGATGGTACCCTTTCAGATGAAGTTGCTGTGAAGATTTTGCAGAAAATGGTAAAACAAAGAAAAGAGTCTGCAGAAATTTTTATCAATCAAAACCGTTCGGACTTGGCGGAAACAGAAATGGCACAGGCTGTGGTAATAGAAAAATATTTACCTGCTCAGATGTCTGACGAAGAACTAACTGTAGCCATTCAGGCAATTATCGATCAGGTAGGAGCCAAGAGTCCTCAGGAAATGGGAAAAGTCATGGGTGTAGCAACTAAACAATTGGCTGGGAAAACCGAAGGTAAATTGATATCAGAAAAAGTAAAGCAATTGTTGGCAAAAATGCAATAATAAAAATCATTCAAATACTCTCTTGTCTTTGAAAAAAAAACAGCCTTGCAGAATCATTCTACAAGACTGTTAATATTTTAAGCAATTATTATTTGCTGTTTTCAGGTCTCAACTGACGTACAGTTGCACCAGCTTGCCACATTTCGCTTTCACGAAGTGCTTGCAATTCTTTTTCCAAACCTTCACGATAATCTGGTTTAGAGTTGGTGTCGATTGAACGTTGAGCTTCGTTTCCACATGCAACTTCAGCATAAAGTTTTTCGAAAACTGGTTTAGATGCATCGTGGAAAGGTCCCATCCAGTCCAAAGCTCCACGTTGTGCAGTTGTTGAACAGTTTGCATACATCCAATCCATACCATTTTCAGCAAACAAAGGCATCAATGATTGAGTCAATTCTTCAACAGTTTCGTTGAAGGCTTCTGATGGAGTATGTCCGTTTGCACGCAATACTTCGTATTGAGCCAAAAGAATACCTTGGATAGCACCCATCAAAGTACCACGCTCACCAGTCAAATCTGAGTAAACCTCACGTTGGAAAGTAGTTTCAAACAAATAACCTGAACCTACACCGATACCCAAAGCAACTACACGGTCATGTGCTTTTCCAGTTGCATCTTGGAAGATTGCGAATGAAGAGTTCAAACCGCGACCTTCAAGGAACATGCGACGCAATGAAGTACCTGAACCTTTAGGTGCAACAAGAATTACATCCACATCAGCTGGAGGAACAATGCCTGTGCGTTCTTTGTAAGTAATACCAAAACCATGAGAGAAATACAACGCTTTACCTGCAGTTAGGTAAGGTTTGATTCTTGGCCATACTTCAATCTGAGCAGCGTCAGACAAAAGGTATTGGATGATAGTCGCTTTTTCACAAGCTTCTTCGATTTCAAATAAAGTTTCTCCTGGTACCCAACCGTCTGCGATTGCTTTTTCCCAAGTTTTACCACCTTTACGTTGACCGATAATTACGTTGAATCCATTGTCGCGTAGGTTTAAAGATTGTCCAGGTCCCTGAACTCCATAACCAATAATTGCGATAACTTCATTTTTTAACACTTCGCGTGCTTTTTCCAATGGAAATTCTTCGCGGGTTACTACGTTCTCAACTACCCCGCCAAAATTCATTTGTGCCATTTTTAGCTTTTTATTTTAGATTGTAAAAATTTCAAATTGTTTGCAAAGATACGAATTAAATATCAATTTTTTAATTGATTACCGTACTTTTTCCTTAATTCTTCAAGCAAATCAGATAGACGCTCTACTTTGGATTTTGTAATTGCGACTCTACCAGAGCGGATAAATTGCAATACTCCAATTTTTTTGTGAAGTTCGTCAAATAGGTCCTGAGTTTCTTGATAGTGCCCGGTTTTTTCAAATACGACACTGTTTTCATTGATGTCAAGTACTTTTACACCATGATTGCGTATCAAATTTTCAACAGAATCCAATTGCATTAATTTATCAGTTGCAATTTTGTATAGTGCGATCTCTTGATGTACCAAATCTTCATCTGTATTATAGAATGCCTTTAGTATGTCAATTCGTCTATCAATTTGTTTCACAACTTTCTCAATGGTTGATTCGTCGGAATATATAGTGATAGTAAATTTGTGAATGCCGGGTAGGGCAGATGGTGACACAGATAATGTCTCAATATTTAATCCGCGACGAGTAAATATGATAGTGATCTGATTCAACAAACCTACAGTATTTTCTGAAAATACAGTGATTGTATATAATTTGTTTTCCATAATTCTAATTATTTCTGTTTAAACAATAGGATTACTCTCCCAGCATAATATTGGTTACACTAGCACCGGCAGGGATCATTGGATATACCATACCTTTGGTTTCTACATTTACAACAAGTAAGTATGGTGCATCATCCTTTAACATGTCTGCAATTGCTGCATCAAGGTCTTTGCGTTCTTTAACTTCTGTACCATTGATATTGTATGCTTTTGCAATTGCGATAAAATCTGGATTCTTCATTGCTGTGAAAGAATATCTTTCGTCGAAGAACAATTCCTGCCATTGTCTTACCATACCGAGGAAGTCGTTGTTCAATATAATTAATTTAACTCCTAGGTTTTCTTGCATTATTGTGCCTAGTTCTTGAATGGTCATTTGGAATCCACCATCTCCATTGAAAGAACATACGATTCGATCTGGAGCTCCGACTTTCGCACCAATGGCAGCTGGTATTCCGAATCCCATGGTTCCTAGTCCTCCTGAGGTTACCCAACTTCTAGTTTGTTGGTATTTGGCATATCTTGCTGCCATCATTTGATTTTGACCTACGTCAGTTACAATAATAGCATTGTGATTAGCTGCTTCAGATATTTTATTTACAACTTCTCCCATGGTCATTTCTCCTGATTCAGGGTAAAGTTCCTTTTTAATTACAACATCGTTTTCTTTTTTAATATATACATCAAAAGAATTGATCCATTCGCTATGGTTGGCTTTGTTGATTTTTTCAGTTACCAAGGGTAGGGTTTCTTTAACCGTTCCAAGCACAGTAACATCAACTGCAACGTTTTTATTAAATTCAGCTGGGTCGATATCAAAGTGGATAATCTTAGCTTGTTTTGCATATGTTTGCAAATCCCCGGTTACCCTGTCGTCGAAACGCATACCGATAGCAATTAATACATCACAATCGTTCGTTTTCATATTAGGTGCCACATTGCCATGCATACCCAACATTCCTTTGTTGTATTTTGAGTCAGTTGGAATAGCTGATAATCCTAGCAAAGTTGAACCTGTAGGAATGTCTCCTTTTTCAAGAAACGCTATCAATTCTTTTTCCGCATTTCCTAAGATTACTCCTTGACCGATTAAAGCAAACGGTTTCTTGGCTGAATTGATCAATTGAGCAGCTTCCTCAATTTGCGTCATATTGACTTCAGGAATAGGTATATAGCTTCTAATAAAAGTACAAGCTTCGTATTTGAAATCAACTTCTTGAATTTGTGAATTCTTGGTGATGTCAATTACTACTGGTCCTGGTCTTCCACTTTTAGCAATATAAAATGCTCTTGCTACTGCCCATGCAATATCTTCAGGTTTACGTACTTGATATGCCCATTTGGTGATTGGAGTTGTAATACCCACAACATCAATTTCCTGAAATGCATCAGTTCCCAAAAGGCTGGCACCTACTTGTCCTGTGATAACAACCAGAGGAGTGCTGTCAAGCATTGCATCACCAATTGCAGTCACTACATTTGTTGCAGCTGGTCCTGAAGTAACCAGACAAACACCAACTTTACCTGAAACTCTGGCATAACCTTGTGCTGCATGTCCAGCTCCTTGTTCATGGCGAGTAAGAATGTGATTTACTTTTTGATCGTAGTCGTAAAGTGCATCGAAAACGGGCATGATTGCTCCCCCGGGATACCCGAAAATAGTGTCAACACCCTCTCTCAACATCGATTCAATCAGCGCTTTGGCTCCTGATATTTTCTTGTGTTCCATAGTGTTATTATTCTTTGTTTTAAATATTAATCAATTAATCTTACAGCACCTTTGTCAGCTGAGCTAACCATTGAAGCATAGGCTTTTAGTGCTTTTGATACTTCTCTAACTCTATCTTTTGGTTTGAAGGCATCTTTACCACGTGAAATTTCAAGGTTTCTACGTGATAAAAGTTCCTCATCCGATAATTGAACATTGATAGATCTGTTTGGAATATCAATTTCAATAATGTCTCCTGTTTGAACCAACCCGATATTACCTCCGGCAGCAGCTTCAGGTGAAATATGACCTATAGATAGTCCGGAAGTTCCCCCAGAAAAACGACCATCAGTAATCAATGCACAAAGTTTCCCCAAATGTCTGGATTTGATATAGGATGTTGGGTATAGCATCTCCTGCATTCCTGGTCCTCCCTTAGGGCCTTCATGCGTGATTACTACAACGTCACCTGCTTTGACATCTCCTCTTAAGATCCCTTTTAATGCTGCATCCTGGGAGGTGAATACAATGGCAGGTCCTGTGAATTTCCAAATGCTTTCGTCCACGCCGGCTGTTTTGATCACACAACCATCTTGAGCTATATTGCCTTTTAAAATTGCTAGTCCGCCATCTTTGGTGTAGGCATGTTCCATATCGCGAATACAGCCTTTTTGTCTGTCCGTATCCAATTCTTTGAATTGTGAGTTTTGCGAACCCATAGTAAGATTGAATTTACGTGCTGGTGCACTGCGATAGATAGAGTCAGCCAATGGATCAATCTGCTGGTTAGTTATGTCATATTTTTCAAGGGCTTGTTCCAAGCTTAGACCATCTACTCTGTGAACATTGGTGCGAAGTAATCCCCCACGATTTAATTCAGCTAGAATTCCTAAAATACCTCCAGCTCTGTTTACATCTTGAATGTGATATACAGGATGATTAGGTGCAACTTTACACAAACAGGGTGTTGTTTTTGATAAAGCATCAATATCGTCCATGGTAAAGTCAACCTCAGCCTCATGTGCAATTGCTAGAATATGTAGAACAGTGTTTGTAGATCCACCCATGGCTATGTCAAGTACCATTGAATTTAAAAAGGCATCTCTTGTAGCAATAGATCTTGGTAATACCGATGCATCTCCATCTCTATAGTATTTCCACGCATTTTCAACGATTAATTTAGCTGCATCCATGAATAATTTCTCACGATTGGCATGAGTTGCTACTATAGTTCCATTTCCTGGTAAGGCTAATCCAATTGCTTCATTCAAACAATTCATTGAATTTGCTGTAAACATACCCGAGCAAGAACCACAAGTCGGGCAGGCTGCATCCTCTACTTTCTTTACTTGTTCATCGCTGATATTGTCATCTGCAGCTTGAACCATAGCGTCAACCAAATCCAGGTATTGACCGTCCAATTCTCCGGCTTCCATAGGTCCACCCGATACAAAAATAGTAGGAATGTTCAGTCTCATGGCTGCCATAAGCATTCCGGGAGTGATTTTGTCACAATTGCTTATGCATACCATAGCATCTGCTTTGTGTGCATTCACCATATATTCAACACTGTCTGCAATAATATCACGTGAAGGTAAAGAATATAACATACCATCATGTCCCATTGCAATTCCATCATCTATTGCTATGGTGTTGAATTCAGCAGCAAAACATCCTAGTTTTTCTATTTCAGCTTTTACTTTCTGACCAATCTGATGCAAATGTACGTGTCCTGGGACAAATTGTGTAAATGAATTCACAATCGCTACGATAGGTTTGCCCAATTGTTCGTTTGTAAGTCCATTAGCCTTCCATAATGCTCTGGCACCAGCCATTCTGCGGCCTCCAGTACTTGTCTGACTTCTTAATTCTATTTTCATTAGATTTTTGTATTAATAATGAAAAAACCTTTCTCATTTTGGTGAGAAAGGTTCTTCTTGCTTTTATATTTTCATATATTTTTTGACATAACCATCTCTCACCTCTGATTGCTGACCAAAAGTTCCACGACAGTTACCACGACAATATTTGAGAATAATTTTTTCATCTGTAAATTAATGCTTGCAAAGATAATGGTAAAACTTGAAATTGCCAATAGTTATAAATAAAAAAATGTCAAAAAATTTAAATTTGTAATTAATTTGTCTAATTAAAAATTGAATTATAATTTTATACAGATTTAAAATTACTATTATAGATGAATTCTTGTTTAGAATCAAAGTTTATAATTGAACTTCTTTTAAATTTGGTTTGTTCTAAGAAGTGATTTTTTAAAATATTATTTAATTTTGCAAGCTGATTTCTTCAAATAATGATTGACAATATATATAAGTATCTTAAAGGAATTGATTCTCCTGATGATTTAAAGAAACTCCCTAAGGATAAACTTCCACAGATTTGTGAAGAAGTTAGATCTTTTATAATAGATGAAGTGTCGAAAAATCCTGGACATTTGGGATCAAATCTTGGTGCAGTTGAATTAACAGTAGCAATACATTATGTGTTTAATACACCCTACGATAGAATTGTATGGGATGTTGGTCATCAAGCATACGCACATAAAATACTGACGGGTAGAAGAGATGAATTTCATACCAATAGACAAATGGGTGGAATTTGTGGCTTTCCTAATCCTGAGGAAAGTGATTATGATGCATTTGGTGTAGGTCACTCATCAACTTCAATTTCAGCTGCCTTGGGAATGTCTGTAGCTGCAAAAAATAAAGGAGAAAGCAATAGACATATAGTTGCCGTGATTGGTGATGGAGCTATGACTGGGGGTTTGGCTTTTGAAGGTTTAAACAATACTTCTATGGGTCAGAACGATATGTTGATTATTTTGAACGATAATCAAATGGCTATAGATCCTATTCATGGTGGCTTTACTCAATATCTTGTGGATTTGACAACTTCTCAAACCTACAATAAATGGCGTTATCGTACATATAGGGTATTAAAAAAACTTGGTTTAATTAGTGAAAAAGGTAAAAATAAAATATTAAGATTAGGTAATACTTTAAAAGCTACTTTAACCAAACAAAACAATATTTTTGAAGGTTTGAATATTCGTTACTTCGGACCATACGACGGACATGATGTTTTAGGTATGGTTAGAATCCTGAATGACATTAAAGATTTTAAAGGTCCAAAAGTATTGCATTGTATAACCAAAAAGGGAAAGGGATATGAACCTGCTGAAAATTCAGTAATTGAATGGCATGCTCCTGGTCCTTTTGATGTGTCCACGGGTAAACGCAAAAAAGCTGTAGTAGACAATCCTCAGCCACCTTTGTTTCAGGATGTTTTTGGCGAAACTCTTCTTGAATTAGCTAAAGGTAATGAGAAAATTATAGCTATTACTCCAGCCATGCCTTCAGGTTGTTCTATGACAATTATGCAGAAGGAAATTCCGGAAAGAGTTTATGATGTGGGAATAGCTGAAGCCCATGCGGTAACTTTTTCTGCTGGTCTGGCAAAAGAAGGAATGGTGCCATTTTGCAATATCTATTCTTCATTTATGCAACGTGCCTATGATAGCATTATACATGATGTTGCGTTACAAAAACTTCCAGTCATCATGTGTTTAGATAGAGCAGGATTGGTTGGTTCAGACGGTGCAACTCATCATGGAATGTTTGATTTAGCCTATATGCGTTGTATTCCCAATATTATTGTTGCTGCTCCCAGGGATGAACATCAACTTAGAAATCTAATGTTTACCGTTCGAAATGGTGCTGATGCGCCCTTCGTTATTCGTTATCCAAGAGGTAAGGGATTTATTGTCGATTGGAAAAATGAGATGAAAGAATTGGAAATAGGTAAAGGGGAGATTCTAAAAGAAGGTGAAGATTTAGCTATTCTAAGTTTAGGTGTTATGGCAAATCCTACTTCCATAGCCATAGAGAATGTAGAAAATAATAGTAAATTTACCATTGCTCATTACGATTTGAAATTCTTGAAACCATTGGATGAAGAACTAATGCACCTTGTGGCTAAAAAGCATACAAAAATTATTACAGTTGAAGATGGGGTGCTAAATGGTGGATTTGGTAGTGCTGTATTAGAATTTTTGGTGGACAATAATTACAACTGTCAAGTTCTTCGTTTAGGAATTCCGGATCAATTTATTGAACATGGAACTCCAGAACAATTGTATGCCAAGATAGAATTGGATGCTGTTGGAATTCAGAAAAAGATTAAGTCAGTTTTAGATATAAAATAAATGAAAATCATTATTGTTGGGGCTGGTGAAGTGGGAACTCACTTAGCAAAACTTCTAGCAAGGGAAAATATCGATATTACCTTGATGGATGAAGATCAGGAGAAATTGAAAGATCTTGAGTCTAATTATGACTTGCTGACATACGAAGGTTTGCCAACATCAGTTAATGATTTGAAAGAGATTAGGGTAAAAGAAGCTGATTTATTTATAGCGGTTACACCCTCTGAAAGTGTAAATATGACTGCTTGTATGCTTGCAACTAATCTAGGAGCTAAAAAGACTTTAGCTAGAATTAATAATGAGGAATACCTTGAACCTCAAAACCGTGATTTTTTTAAAAATCTAGGTGTTCATCATTTGATTTACCCTGAAGTGCTTGCTGCTAGTGAGATTGTGACTATGATTGAATCCAATTGGTTGAGACAAAAAATTGTATTCAGTAATGGTGAATTAATTCTTTTGGGTATTAAAGTCAGATCAAATGCTGTCATATTAAATACAAAATTCAGTTCTGGATATTTTGATCACAGAAAATACCGTATTGTTGCTATAAAACGCAATGCGCAAACAATTATTCCTTCAGGCAGTGATGAAATTCAAGCCAACGATATCGTTTACTTTATTACAAATTCTGAAAATCTAGAGTTTGTAAAATCCCAGGCTGGTAAAAAGGAAATTAAAGTGGAGAATGTGATGATGATGGGGGGAAGCCGAATTGCTCAAAAGGCAGTCAATATGCTTCCAAATCATATCAAAGTAAAAATCCTTGAAAAAGATAAGGAAAGAAGCTATGAATTGGCTGAAAAATGTAAACGCCCATTGATTATCAATTGCGATGCGAGGGATATAGAAAAATTGATGGAAGAAGGAATTCAGGAAATGGAAGCTTTTGTTGCTGTAACAGGAAATTCAGAAGCAAATATTCTTGCTTGTCTTGCCGCCAAGCGACTCGGTGTTAAGAAAACAATTGCTGAAGTTGAAAATATTGACTATATAATGTTGGCTGAAAGTATGGATATCGGTACAATCATTAATAAAAAAATGATTGCTGCAAGTTATATCTATCAATTGACTTTGGATGCAAATGTCTTGGAAGTAAAGGCATTGACCTCTGCACAAGCGGAAGTGGTTGAATTAGTTGCCAAGGAAGGTTCTAAAATTACCAAATCCAAAATCAGAGATGTGAAATTGCCTATAAACGTGAATATAGGTGGTTATATTCGTAGTGGTGAAGGTTACATCGTTTCTGGTGATACAGTTATTCAACCGGGTGATTTAGTTATCGTTTTCTGTGTAGCTTCTGCTATCAGGAAAGTTGAAAGTTTATTTAATTAATGGTAGGAAAATTCAATCATGGCTTAATATTGAGGATATTAGGTAGCTTGCTTCTTTTTGAATCACTATTCCTTTTATCCGCTGTATTTGTATCATTGTTTTACTCTGAAGGTATTGCTTCAGTCTTTCTGTTTTCTGCCGGTATTTCAATATTCATTGGATCTCTTTTTGTCTATTTAGGTCGCAAGGCCGACACTGTAGTTGGAAAAAGGGAAGGCTCAGTGATTGTTACATCCATTTGGATATTGTTCTCCCTTGTTGGAATGCTACCTTATATTTTCAGTGGTTCAATTCCATCGATTACCAACGCGTTTTTTGAAACCATGTCTGGCTTCACGACCACAGGTGCTTCTATCTTGAATGATATTGAATCACATCCAAATTCCATCCTTTATTGGCGAAGTCTAACCCAATGGATAGGTGGTTTGGGTATAATTGTAATATCGCTTGCGTTATTACCCATTTTTGGATTTTCCGGAGCTCAATTGTTTTCAGCAGAAGCTACTGGTCCAACAAAAGATAAAATTCATCCGAAGATGAGTGAAACAGCCAAACGACTTCTTGCTATATATGTAGGACTAACCGCATTGGAAATTGTTTTGCTGAAAATTGCTGGAATGGGCTGGTTTGATTCTCTCAATCATGCATTTACTACAATGGCTACAGGTGGATTCTCAACCAAACAGGCCAGTGTGGGTTATTGGGATTCGGCATTCATTCATTATATTATAATCTTTTTTATGTTTGCAGCAGGGGTTAATTTTACGCTGTTTTATTTTTTATTTAAAAGGAAGTGGGATAAGTTTTCTCAAAACAATGAATTTCGTTTCTACCTTACAGTGGTAATATTGTTTACGATTCTTATCTCTATTACTATAATTCCATTTGATTCTTCCTCTACAATTTCCGTAATTGAATTAAATGTAAGGAAGGCTTTGTTTATGGTTAGTTCTACAATAACCACCACTGGATATGCTACAGCCGATTATATGACTATGCAACCTGTAGTTTGGATCATCATAATTGTTCTAATGTTAATGGGTGCTTCTGCTGGTTCAACTGCTGGAGGTATCAAATTGGTGCGTGTATTTTTGATTGTGAAATATGCATATTATGAATTCAAAAGAATGATTCATCCAAATGCTGTGTTTCCGGTTAAATACAATCAACACTTGGTTAGAGATGAAATAATTACAAAAGTACTTTCTTTTGTGATGTTGTATTTGCTGATAATACTTTTTGGCGCTTTAATTCTGTCTTTTTCAGGAATGGGTTTTATGGAGTCTTTAAGTGGTGTAATAACTTGTATTAGTGATGTGGGACCTGGATTGGGTAGTATAGGACCTGCATATAGCTTCTCTGAACTTCCTGATTTCTCTAAGTGGTTCCTTTCATTTATTATGTTGGTAGGACGTTTGGAAATTTTCACTGTATTATTGATATTCACACCCTTATTCTGGAAAAGATAAGCATTTAGTTTTCGTTCAAATGAATAAAGAAATTAATTTTCGTTTAATAGCCAGAGTATTTGGTACTTTACTTTTTGTTGAATCAATTGCACTTGTACTGGTATATTTGGTCGCTTTGATTTACAAGGAGTCTGATGGAAAATATTTCTTAATTACTTCGTTATTAAGTGCAGGCGCTGGTGCTTTAGGATTGATTGTTGGAAAAAATGCCTCACCTACTATTGGAAGAAGAGAAGGTTCTCTTTTAGTTACCTTCGTATGGGTCGTTTTCTCATTCTTTGGTATGTTACCCTATTGGATTTCCGGTTCAATACCTTCGTTTACAGATGCATTCTTTGAAACTATTTCTGGATTTACTACTACTGGTGCTTCCATACTCAAAAATATTGAATCATTATCCTATTCCATGTTGTTTTGGCGAAGTCTTACACATTGGATAGGTGGACTTGGTATTATCGTCCTTTCATTGGCTCTTATGCCCGTTTTTGGTGTAAGTGGTTCACAACTGTTTGCAGCTGAATCTGCTGGGCCAACTAAAGATAAAATTCATCCCAAAATTAACGAAACTGCCAAACGATTGTTCCTTATATATTTGTTGCTGACAGTTGCTGAAACTGTATTCCTTTATATAGGGGGTATGACTTTTTTCGATGCAGTCAATCATTCCATGGCTACAGTTGCTACAGGTGGTTTCTCAACCAAACAAGCTAGCGTAGGTTATTGGGATTCGGCTTATATACACTATGTGATTGCAATTTTCATGATACTTTCAGGGGTTAACTTCAGTTTGTATTATTTCGGTTTCAAAAATAAATGGGAGAAAATCCGCAAAAATGAAGAATTAAGATTTTACCTTATTACTTTGGCCCTTTTTGTAATTATTGTCACATTTTCGTTGATTGATTTCGATAAGGTAATATCATTTGAAAGTATTGAAATTGCTTTCCGAAAAGCTTTCTTCAATGTAACTTCATTGATGACTACTACAGGATTTGGAACAGCTGATTATATGGAATGGGAAACCTATACTTGGATTGTTTTATTGTTGGCAATGATCACTGGTGCATCGGCAGGATCAACTAGTGGGGCTGTAAAAATGGTCAGAATTGTAATTGTGGCCAAATATACCTATTATGAATTTAAGAGATTGATTCACCCCAATGCTGTTCTACCTGTAAGGTATAGTGGACATTTGGTCGCTGAAGATACAATCACTAAGGTATTAGCTTTTGTCTTACTCTATATCATGACCATTGCTGTTGGAGTTTTTGTGCTCAGTTTATCCGGTATGGGTTTCCAAGAGTCTATTGGAGGATTGATTACTTGTCTGGGTGGTGTTGGTCCTGGATTAGGATTAGTTGGTCCTGCAGGTAATTTCTCTGAAGTCCCCGAATTCTCCAAATGGTTTCTTTCGTTTATAATGTTGGTAGGTCGTTTGGAATTATTTACTGTCCTTTTGTTGTTTACTCCTGCTTTCTGGCGTAAATGAATTATGAGACTGATATATTCAGTAAATTACGAAAATCAACCAATGTTTGTAAATACCCTAATTATGGTATATAAAATACTAGCCTGGTGTGATTGTATTAATCTATTGACAGCCTTATCTTTGCATTGTAAATTTTAAAATAGAAAATTTTAATTCAAAATAAAAGAAGGTATGTCGAAAATTGCAAAAAAACTTACAGAATTAGTTGGTAATACTCCATTACTTCAACTATCAAACTATGCCGAAGGTAAAGACCTAAAGGCTAATGTGATTGTTAAAATAGAAGCATATAATCCACTTGGATGTGTAAAAGAGCGTATTGCTTTGGCTATGATTGAAGATGCAGAGGATAAAGGAATTCTAAAAGCTGGCGTTGAAATTGTAGAACCTACCAGTGGAAATACAGGTATTGGTTTAGCATTTGTTGCTGCTATCAAAGGCTACAAGTTAACGCTAACAATGCCTGAAACCATGAGCGTCGAACGTCGTAATTTATTGAAAGCTTTAGGTGCTAATTTGGTGTTGACTCCAGGTTCTGAGGGTATGAAGGGTGCTATTGCAAAAGCAAATGAGATTTCCGAACAAACGGGTGCCTTCTTACCTCAACAATTTGAAAATGCATCAAATCCAAGTATCCACTTCAAAACAACTGGTCCAGAAATTTGGAATGATACAGATGGTCAAGTTGATATTTTTGTTGGAGGTGTGGGTACTGGTGGTACTATCAGCGGTGTTGGTGCTTACTTGAAATCAAAGAACTCAAATGTACAGATTGTTGCGGTAGAACCTGCAGATTCTCCTGTGATTTCAGGTGGTAAACCGGGTCCTCATAAGATTCAAGGTATTGGTGCAGGATTTATTCCTAAAAACTATAATCCTGAAGTGGTTGATGAGGTTATTCCTGTCTCCAATGATGAGGCAATTCTTACTGCACGTCAATTAGCACAACAAGAAGGTTTGTTGGTTGGTATCTCTTCTGGTGCAGCTGCATTTGCAGCCACACAGTTGGCTCTTCGTCCTGAAAATGCGGGTAAAAATATTGTTGTCTTACTTCCTGATACGGGTGAAAGATATTTATCAACTCTACTTTACGCATTCGAAGAGTATCCTTTGTAAGCAGTAAAAATTAGGCTTAAAAGCAACAGGTAGCATGCCTCAAGCCAATACATAATAAATAGGCTTGAAGTATGCAGTATTTAAATAAACTTCAATTAATTTAAAAAGAAAAAAATCATGAGCAATTATAGTTTTGAGACCTTGCAAGTTCATGCAGGGCAAGAAGTGGATAAAACCACAAATTCAAGGGCTGTGCCTATTTACCAAACCACATCTTATGTATTTGACGATGCACAACATGGTGCTGATTTATTTGCTTTACGCAAATTCGGCAATATTTATACACGTTTAATGAATCCAACTACAGATGTATTTGAAAAACGTATTGCTGCATTGGAAGGTGGAGTAACTGCTTTAGCAACTTCTTCTGGTCAGTCAGCTCAATTTATAGCACTAAACAATTTTTTACAAGCTGGAGATAATTTCGTCTCAACTTCTCACCTGTATGGTGGTACTTACAACCAGTTTAAAGTTCAATTTAAAAGACTGGGTGTTGAAGTAAAATTCACTCCAACTGATGAACCTGTTGAATTTGAAAAACTTATAGATGACAATACTAAAGCGATATATCTTGAAACCATCGGAAATCCAGATTTAAATATCCCTGATTTTGAAGCAATTGCTGAAGTTGCTAATCGGTACGACATACCTTTGATCGTGGATAATACTTTTGGAGCCGGTGGTTATCTTTTCCGTCCTTTAGAACATGGTGCTTCTGTTGTAGTTGAATCAGCTACTAAATGGATTGGTGGTCATGGTACTTCTATCGGAGGTGTTATTATAGATAGCGGTAAATTCAATTGGGGCAATGGAAAATTCCCAGCTTTTACTGAACCTTCTGAAGGTTATCACGGTTTGGTGTTCTGGGATGTTTTTGGTGATAAAGGACCTTTTGGAAATATTGCATTCAATATACGTGCGCGTGTGGAAGGTCTTCGTGACTGGGGAAATGCGATTAGTCCATTCAATTCTTTCTTGTTGATTCAAGGTATTGAAACTCTTTCTCTACGTGTAGATCGACATGTCTCAAATGCACTTGCATTGGCTGAGTGGTTAGAACAACATCCTGCAGTTGAATCAGTAAACTATCCGGGTCTAAAAAGCAGTAAATACCATGATTTGGCTAAGAAATATCTTAAACGTGGTTTTGGTGGTGTTTTGACTTTTAGACTTAAAGGGGATGCAAACAAAGCGGACGGTTTGATTGATAATTTAAAACTGATCAGTCACCTTGCAAATGTGGGTGACGCTAAATCACTAATTATTCACCCTGCGGCAACTACGCACGAACAATTGTCACCTGAAGATAAAATTTCAGCAGGTGTTGTTCCTGGTATGTTGAGAATCTCTGTAGGTATAGAAAATATTGAAGATATCAAAGCTGACATACAACAGGCTTTGGATAATTTGAAATAAATCTAAGTTTATTCTTTTCACGGAAGCCGAATCTTTTTGATTCGGCTTTTTTTGTCTTATAATAACCAGATACCCTAAATAGATTAGAAAAAATACCTTTTCGTTGTGATTAGATTACATAGGTAGAGGTATGTTTTTGTAGTCCAAATCTTCTGAAATTTGCATAAAAAAAGTATGCACGAAAAGAATTACAGAAGCATTATCAAATCAATTTCCTGGAGAATCACAGGAACAATTGATACTTTCATTATTTCCTTTCTCATTACTGGACAAATACATTTTGCTCTCTCTATAAGTGGAGTAGAAGTTGTGACAAAAATGATACTCTATTATTTCCACGAAAGAATATGGAATAAAGTAAAATTTGGCAAAGTAAAACAGGACGGTCCTGAGTATGAAATTTAATATAAGGTATAATTAATATGAGTTTTCAATTAACGCCTCTCAATGAGGAACAATTCAATCAATTAAACAAGCTGAGAAATAGCCTCGATGACAAACAGTTGTTCTGGCTTGCAGGTTATTTGGCTGGATCATTAAATCAAAATCTTTCTCCTTCACAAACGAATCAAATTTCTGCAAAAACGATTGAATTAAGCATATTGTTTGGTTCTAGAACTGGAAATGGTGAAAGTATTGCAAAAATTATTGCAGAACAAGCGAGTGCCAATGGGATCATTGTTAAATTAAAAAATTTATCGAATTACAAGCCTAGAGAAATTGAATCTGAAACGAATGTATTATTGATCGTTTCTACTCATGGTGAGGGTGAGCCACCCTTTGAGGCCAAAGAGTTTTACGATTATTTGCATGGTAAAAGAGCTCCAAACTTAGCTAAACTTAATTTTTCAGTGCTAGGCCTTGGAGATTCTTCCTATGTGAATTTTTGCAAGACTGCTAAAGATTTCAATCAAAAGTTTGAAGATCTTGGTGCTGCCCGAATTTTTGAGCCAGCATTTCTTGATGTTGATTTTAAATCAAAATATTCTACATGGTCTACTGAATTTCTAAAATCATTAGTTCCGAATTCAAGCGCAGTACAAATTGAAAGCCTAACACAGGATGTTTATGCAAGTAAATATTCTGCTGAGAACCCATTCAAAGCTAAGTTGTTGGAGAAAATCCAATTGTATGGTCGTGGCGCTGATCGTAAAGTTTATCACTTGGAATTGGATACTCCTGGTTTAAGTTTTGTATCTGGTGATGCATTGGGAGTTTTGCCAGTGAATAAAGATGAGAAAGTAAAAGAGTTAATACAATTGCTTTCATTGGATGCTGATTCCTTGGTTAAGGTAAATGACAAAGAAATCAGTTTGTTTGATGCTTTGAAATATAATTTTGAAATTTCTAAACTTACACCTGACGTAATTAAACGTTATAATGATTTATTTCCAAATGAGATTCTAACTGATTTACTGGGAAATTCATCTGCTTTGGCTGACTACCTTAAAAATACTGATCTTGTTGAATTTTGGATTAACAACAAACAAGCGATACAAGCTGATGAATTTTTATCAATTCTTAGAACACTTCAACCTAGATTATACTCAATATCTTCTTCTTCGAACGCAATTCCTAATGAAGTCCACTTAACCGTGGGTTTAGTTGAATATAATTCAAATGGTAAATACAAAACTGGAGTATGTTCAGATTATCTTGCTAATCTGGATGAAGACGAGGAGCTGAATGTGTTTGTGGAAAACAATGATAATTTCAGATTACCATCAGATTCAAGTATTCCCATTATAATGATTGGTGCAGGTACAGGTATTGCACCTTTCAGAGCTTTTGTTCAAGAACGAGAATTTCAAGCCGGTTCTGGTAAAAGTTGGTTGTTTTTCGGTAATAGAAACTTTGAAACTGAATTTCTATATCAAACTGAATGGCAACAAGCCATGAATTCAGGTTCTTTATCCAAACTAGATCTTGCATTCTCTAGGGATGGTAATGATAAAGTGTATGTTCAGCACAAACTATTGGAAAATGCTTCTGAAGTTTTTAAATGGATTCAAGAAGGGGCTTACGTATACGTATGTGGTGATAAATCCAAACTTGCTGGCGATGTTCAAACTGCTGTCAAACAAATTATCCAACAACAATCGGGTCTAAATGAAGAAGATACTGAGTCTTATTTCATTCAACTCATCAAAGATAAACGTTACCAAACGGATGTATATTAATATAAATGAAGATGTCAACAAATAACAAACATAATTCCTTCGAAGATTTAAAAGCCAATAGTAATTACTTAAGAGGCACAATTAAAGAAAGTCTTGCCAATACACATACGGGTTCTCTTTCTGCAGATGATCAATTATTGATTAAATTTCATGGTACTTATCAACAACAAAACCGTGATTTGGATGAAGAAAGAAAACGTCAGAAGTTAGAACCTTTGTATAGTTACTTGATCCGTGTTCGTGTACCTGCTGGTATCGCTACTCCTAGTCAATGGATAGCATTGGATGACCTTTCTGCAAAATATGCGGATAACGAATTGAAATTAACAACTCGTCAGGCTTTTCAATTACATGCAGTATTGAAAAGAAATCTTAAATCAACAATTAAAGAAATCAATGATTCTCTGTTGGATACTATTTCTGCATGTGGAGATGTGAATCGTAATGTGATGTCATCAGCAAATCCTTTTGAATCTGCTGTGCACGCTGAAGTTTCGGCAGATGCCAATCTAGTATCTTCTTCATTGAGCCCTAAAAGTCGCGCGTATTTTGAAATATGGCTTGATAAAGAATTGGTGGCAGGTGGTGAACAAGAGGAGGAACCATTGTATGGGAAAGTGTATTTGCCTCGTAAATTCAAAACAGCTTTTGCTATTCCTCCAAGAAATGATTCTGATGTTTTATCCAACGATTTAGGATTTATTGCAATTGTCGAGAACAATGAGTTGATCGGTTACAACCTTTCCATTGGTGGTGGTATGGCCTATACCTTTGGTAACAATAAAACTTTCCCAAGAGTTGCAGATATAGTAGGATTTCTTAAAAGAGAAGATCTTGTTCGTGTTGCCGAAGCAGTTGTTGTTTTTCAAAGAGATTTTGGTAACAGAGAAGAAAGAAAACAGGCTCGTTTGAAATATACGGTTGAAAAGTATGGTTTGGATTTCTTTAAAGAACAGATTCTTAAAACACACAATCTCGTTTTAGAAAATGCCAAAGAGTTTAAATTTGAAACCCAAGGTGATAATTATGGTTGGTTGAAAGGTCCTGATGGTTTATGGCATTATACTATGTTTGTAGAAGGTGGTAAATTGACCGATTACAAAGGAACTAAAGCCAAAACCGCTGTACGTGAGATAGCTGAATTCCATACAGGTACCTTTATTCTCACTGGTAATCAGAATCTTGTTATTGCACAAGTAAGTGAAGAGAATAAATCAAAAATTCAAAAAATTCTTGCGGATTATCAAATTCCAGAGGGTAAAAACTTATCTCAATTACGTAGACACTCAATTGCATGTGCTTCACTGCCCTATTGTAGTCTTTCATTTGCGGAAGCTGAACGTTACTTGCCATCTGTTGTAGACGAGATTGATAAGGTTTTAGCAGAACTTGATTTGTTGGAAACGCCTATATCAATTCGTATGACAGGTTGTCCTAATGGCTGTGGCCGTCCTTTCTTGGGTGAAATTGCGTTTGTGGGTAAAGCTCCAGGTTTGTATAATTTATATCTAGGTGCAGGTTTTACAGGTGAACGTTTGAATAAACTCTACAAAGAGGGTGTAAAGGATACAGATATAATATCCACTTTACGTCCAATTCTAGAAGATTATGCAGCTAACAAACTGGATAACGAGCATTTTGGTGATTTTGTTATTCGTCGTGAATATATTAAAGCAGTATTGAAAGGAAATCAATTTCATGAATAGAGAAGATCTTAATTTTTTGCCTATTTCAATAAATGTGACTAACAAGAAAATTTTATTGATCGGTGGTGGGAAAGTTGCTACACACAAAGCTCAAATTATTTATAGATTCATTACAGACATAACTGTTGTGTCTCCTGAATTCACAGAGGAAATTCTTAAACTTCCGTTTAATTTCATAAAAAAGGAATATGAGCCTAGCGATTTAGATGGAGCATTTCTTGTGTATGTGTGTACAGGAAATCATGAGTTAAATGCTCAGATCAAAGTTCATGCGGAAGAAAAGGGTATTCTAACCAGTGTTTGTGATGCGCCTCTTCTCTGTGATTTTGTTTCTCCAGCAATTCACAAAGAAGGTAATTTAACTATTGCCGTAAGTTCTAATGCAAGAGATGTATATCAGTCAGTTTATGTTCGTAACAATATTACAAAATTAATTCAGGATGGTGAGCTTTGTATCCATAAATCATAACTCTATTCATCTGTTCGAGAGAGAAAAGTTGATCAAAAACTTTTCATTTAATGAACAAGTGCCTCATGTGAAATTGCAAACATGTAATCGTTTGGAAATTTACAGTGGTGAAGGAGAGATTTCTTCAAAAGTATATAATCACCTTTTTCGTGTTGTTGCAGGTTTGGAGTCAAGTTTAACAGGTGAATCTGCAATACAAGGCCAGGTTAAAGCAGCTTACGAAGATGCTCGTCGAAAATTTAAACTTTCTCCAGCTTTACATGATTTGTTTCAGCAAACATTGAGAGTAGGGAAGAGGGTTCGTTCAGAGTCTAAAATAGGTACTGGTGCTATGTCACACGCTATGGCTGTGGTTGAAATGCTCTCAAAAATGGAAAATGACTTCTCGAAACTCAGATTTACATTGGTTGGAGTTAATAAGTTGAATGAGGATGTGATAAAATTTCTTTCCAAAAAAGGAGCAGTTCATTTCACTATTGTCAATCGTACGTATCGAAAAGCTCAAGATTTAGCTGCTAAATACAATGCGATGGCTGTTGAATTTGATAAACTTGTTTCAATTTTATCTTCAACAGATGTCCTTATAAGTGCAACATCATCAGAAGACTTGATTCTTAAAAAATCAGACCTATACAACCCAGGTAATTTAATCATTTTTGATTTAGCATTTCCAAGGGATATAGATCCTGAGATAGGTGTTTGTAAGAATATTCAATTGTTCAATCTTCAGGAGTTGGAACGTATTATTATGTTGAATAGAAGAATCAGACAGAAGGAAGTTATTCTTGCCGAAAAAATTATATCAGAAGAAATATCAAAATTATGCCAGGTTCAGGTAACCATATAAAAGTTATAAGTAGAAATAGCCCTCTTGCTTTGTTGCAAGTGGAAGAATTGTTTACTCAATTTCCAGAGATACCCTACGATTTGATAAGTATAGAGTCCTTTGGAGATGTAAATAAACAAATATCCTTGTTGGATTCACCTCCGGCTGATATTTTTACTAGAGAATTAGATAATGCCTTGCTCAATGCCCATGCTGATATTGCTGTACATTCGGCTAAGGATTTGCCATTTCCATTGCCTTTTGGATTGTCTGTGATTGCTTTAACGGATGCATTTGATCAGTCTGACGTTTTGATAAGCATTAATAATGCAAAATTATCAGATTTGAGTAAAGGTGCGAAAGTTGGAACTAGTTCTCCTGTTAGAAAAAGAGAATTGTTGCAACTTAGACCCGATTTGGAGATTGTTAGCATTCGTGGAACAATTCAGGAAAGAATTGCTCTCGTTGAATCTGGTCAAATTGATGCATTAATTGTTGCAGGATGTGCCCTTGCTCGTTTGGGATTAAGTCATCGGATTGCTGAGGTACTTAAATTCGAAACACACCCCCTCCAAGGTTTCCTTGCTGTTGTTGCCAGAAATGATTTTAAACGCAAAAATTTATTTGAGACTGTAGATATTCGCAGGAAATATGGTAAAGTTCATTTAATTGGTTTCGGACCAGGTAACCCGGATTATCTCACTTTGGCTGGTTTAAAGGCTTTGGAAAGTGCTGATGTAATCTATTACGATGATTTAACCAATAAAGAATTCTTGTTGAAATTCAAAGCGGAGTGTGTTTATGTTGGCAAACGTAGTGGTCAACATAGCATGGAACAGTTTCAAATCAATAGATTACTACTTGAAAGTGCCAGAAAGGGATTAAATGTAGCGAGACTTAAAGGTGGTGATCCTTCTATATTTGCTCATGGTGGTGAGGAGATTGACTATTTGCATTCCAACTTTATAGAGCTTGAGGTAATACCTGGTATAACCACTGCGCTTGCTACAGCTGCTATTCACAAGTTTTCACTTACACATCGAAATGTGGCTTCCTCAGTTGGCTTTGTTACGGGTCATTCTGCAACTGTTGATTTACCGAATACTGAGACTTTGGTTGTCTATATGGGTGCTAGTAGAATGAAAGAAATTGCCAAATTAGCTATAGCTCAGGGTAGACCATCAAGTACGGCTGTATTGATTGCTCAAAGTGTTTCAACCCAGGAAGAAAAATATACTCATTATTCACTAAAAGATCTGGTTGAAAACGAATATAAACTGAAAACTCCCTTGTTGATGGTAATAGGCAATGTGGTTGATGTTCACAAAAGAAATGTGAAAACATTGAATACTTTATACACGGGAACATCTTTGCCAAAAGAGAAATTAACCAATATAATTCATCAGCCTTTAATTGAACTTAGAAAACTGGATTCTTTTGATTTAGATTCCTTTGTGTCTAATCTCAAGTCTTTTGAGTGGATTTTATTTACAAGTAGATATACTGTTAATTTCCTTTTTGAAAGTTTATATGAAAATGGTTTGGATGCTAGATTATTTTCAGGATTAAGAATAGCATCAATTGGTAAGTCCACTTCTAATGCTTTAAAAGAAAAAGGTTTATTGGCTGAATTAGAACCAGAAATTGAATCGTCTGAAGGATTTCTAAACTTGGTAGATAGATTGGAAATTAATCCATCAACGATATTGATTCCTCGATCTAAAAAAGCTTTGCCTGTAATTCCTAATGGACTTGGACGTAGAAATTGGACAGTTAAAATCGTTGAATTGTATGATAATTTTCTTCCAGAAAATATACAAAATGAAAATCTAAATCAAATTGATAAGGTTGTTTTTACATCACCTTCTACAGTTACTAACTTTTTGAAAGTTTATGGATGTTTTCCAAGCGAAATTAAATATGAATTCAAAGGAAATGAAACTGAGAAAAGATTTTATGAATTAAATTCCACAAAAAACTAATTTAATGAAACGTTTTAGACCATATAGAGTAAATGCTCACATTAGAGATCAATATGCTGATGTACGTTTGGGTGCAAAAAACCTAATATATCCATACTTTTTAGTTGAGGGTGAAGGACAAATGCAGGAAATTAAAACCTTACCCGGTGTGTATAGGTATTCTGTTGATACCTTGTTAGTAGATCTGAGATCACTTATAAATTTGGGAATAGATAAGGTGTTGTTGTTTGGTGTAGTTGAAAATGACTTAAAAGATGAATCAGGTTCAGAAGGTTATAATCCGAATTCATTGGTATGTAGGGCTGTTAGAGCCATTAGAGCAAATTTTCCAGAAATAATCATTTATACAGATGTTTGTCTTTGTGAATATACCTCTCATGGACATTGTGGATTATTGAAAAACCAAGATGTGGATAATGATTCCACACTACCACTATTGGCTAAAATAGCAGTGACACATGCACAAGCTGGTGCTCATTTTGTTGCACCTTCTGCCATGATGGATGGTCAGGTTCAGGCTATTAAAAATGCATTGGTGGAAACAAATCTAGATACTCAAATTATGGCATATTCGGCAAAATATGCATCGGGATATTATGGCCCTTTCAGAGATGCAGCTGCATCAGCTCCTTCCTTTGGAGATAGAAAAACCTATCAAATGGATTATCGTAATTCGACTCAGGCTTTGTTGGAGATTGAAGCTGATATTGAGGAGGGGGCATCAGTGGTTATGGTAAAACCAGCCCAATTGTATTTGGATGTGATTTTAAATGCAAGACAAAAGTTTCCGAAAGCCACAATTGCAGCGTATCAAGTTTCAGGTGAATATTCACTCTTGAAAATGGGTGCAAAAATGGGATTGATTGACGAAGAAAAGGGCTTTGCAGAAGCATTGAGTGCTATTCGTAGGGCAGGTGCAGATTTAATAATAACTTATTATGCAAAAGAATATATCAAAAGATCTTTATAAAAGAGCAGTTTCAGTAACTCCTGGTGGTGTTAATAGCCCTGTCAGAGCACTGAAATCTGTGGGTCTGGATCCAGTTTTTGTTTCAAAGGCCGATGGTTCTGCCTTCTATGATGCAGATGGCAATGAGTTTCTGGACTTTTGTTTATCCTGGGGTGTTTTTATTCAAGGTCATAATCATCCGAATATAAAGAAACAAGTATTAAATGCGATTGAATTAGGAACTAGTTATGGTATACCTTCTATTCCTGAAGTTGTATTGGCAGAAAAGATTACATCAAATATTCAGTCAATAGAGAAAGTCAGATTCGTTAGTTCAGGCACTGAAGCCGTAATGAGTGCTGTAAGGGTTGCAAGGGCAGCCACCGGCAGAAATTATATTTTAAAATTTGATGGTTGTTATCACGGACATGCAGATCATTTGCTTGTTTCTGCAGGGTCGGGTGTGGCCGGTCTTCAAAGTTCATCTTCGGCAGGAGTGCCTCATGATATAGCCAAATATACAATTTCAGTTCCCTTTAATGATACAGCTGCTGTATACCGGGTATTCAAAGAACTTGAAGGACAGATTGCTGCAATACTTTTAGAACCATTTCCGGCAAATATGGGAGTTGTATTACCCAAAGTTGGTTATCTGGAATTCTTGAGAACTATCAGTTATGAACACAATGCCTTGTTGATTTTTGATGAGGTGATTTCAGGATTTCGTCTGGGACTTGAAGGTGCTCAGTCTGTGTGCACTGTTAAGCCAGATTTAACCTGTTTAGGGAAAATAATTGGAGGAGGTTTTCCTGCTGCTGCTTTTGGTGGAAGTGCTAAGTTGATGGATTTACTTGCCCCTGTGGGATCAGTATATCAAGCAGGAACTCTTTCTGGTAATCCAATTGCCATGTCAGCAGGAATAGCAACGCTTGAATTACTGGAAGAAGCGGATTTTTACCAAAAATTAATTTCAAAATCAACTGAATTTTTCCGTGAATTATTGCAGGTTCTTCCAGCAGACAAAGTACAGTTGAACCATATTGGTCCGATGTTTACTTTGTTTTTCACGAACAAACAACCACAGAATTTTCAAGATGTTCAAGAAAGTAATTTAAATGAATTTTCGCTATTCTATCGGTATATGTTTGAAAATGGGGTATATCTTTCTCCTTCTGCTTTTGAAGCAAATTTTATATCATTAGCACATACTGAAGATCAGTTGAACCAGGTATTATTATTAATAAAAAATTATTTTAAATAAATTCAAATGTCAAAAAAACTAACACATTTGCAAGAATTGGAAGCAGAGTCCATCTTTATTTTAAGAGAAGTTGCTGCCCAATTCGAAAGACCAGCACTATTGTTTTCGGGAGGCAAAGATTCAATAGTGATGGCTTATCTCGCTTATAAAGCTTTTTACCCAGCTTCTATTCCTTTTCCATTTGTACATATTGATACAGGTCATAATTTCGAAGAAACCCTAAGCTATCGCGATGAGTTGGTTGAGAAATTGGGTGCTCAATTAATAGTTGGCTCGGTTGAAGAGTCTATCAAACAGGGCAGGGCAGTTGAGGAAAAGGGTTATAACGCAAGTCGTAACAAATTGCAAACAGTGACCTTGCTAGATACATTGGAGAAATTTAAATTTGATGCAGCCCTTGGTGGAGCCCGTCGAGATGAGGAAAAAGCAAGAGCAAAAGAACGATTTTTTTCACACAGAGATGAATTTGGACAGTGGGATCCCAAGAATCAAAGACCTGAATTGTGGAATCTTTTTAACGGGAAAAAACAAATGGGGGAACATTTCAGAGTATTTCCAATTAGTAACTGGACTGAAATGGACGTTTGGCAATACATCCTTCAGGAAAATATTCCTTTGCCTTCATTGTATTATACCCATGAAAGAGAAGTGTTTAATAGAGACGGAATGGTGTATGCGGCTTTGCCAGCTATGCCAAGAAGAGATGAAGAGACAGTGTACCTAGATAGAGTTAGATGCAGAACAATCGGTGATATTACTTGTACAGGTTTAACCTTTTCAAAAGCAAATAGCCTTGAGGAAATTATACAGGAAATTGCATCTTCTAGAGTGACTGAAAGGGGAGGAAGGGCTGATGATAAACGGTCTGAAGCTGCGATGGAAGATAGAAAGAAAGAAGGATATTTTTAAAATAGTGTAAAATGAATGGATATTTAGATATGGAATTACTGCGCTTCACAACAGCGGGTAGCGTAGATGATGGTAAGAGTACATTGATTGGAAGATTGCTATATGATAGTAAATCAATATTTGAAGATCAGTTGGAAGCTGTAAAAGATGCAAGTAAACGATTGGGTGGTGAAGAAGTAAATCTGGCTCTATTGACAGATGGATTACGTGCTGAACGTGAACAGGGGATTACAATCGATGTAGCATATCGATATTTTGCAACTCCAAAGAGAAAATTTATAATTGCTGATACTCCGGGTCACATTGAATATACACGCAATATGGTTACTGGAGCATCAACTGCCGATGTGGCAATTATTCTGATAGATGCTAGGAATGGTATCATTGAACAAACCAAAAGACATTCCTATATCGCCTCTTTGTTGCAAATTCCAAATGTGATATTAGCTGTAAATAAAATGGATTTGGTCGATTTTGCTCAATCTCGTTTTGAAGAGATTAAAACTGAATATATTGAAGTTGCATCAAAGTTAAATCTAAAACAATTGCATTTTATTCCTATATCTGCTAGAGATGGAGATAATGTGGTGGAAAGATCTGAAAAATCTCCATGGTATAAGGGTAGTACTTTGTTGGAACTTCTTGAATCAATTCCTGTTCATGCAGTTGAAGATAATTTACCTGCTCGTTTTCCTGTTCAATTTGTAGTGAGACCACATAAACAGGAGTTTCATGATTACAGAGGTTATGCAGGAAGGGTAGCATCGGGTTCTTTTCGAATAGGTGATTCAATACTTGTACTTCCGTCAAATACTAAATCTGAAATTGTTGGTATAGATGAAGGTGATAAATTATTGAATGAAGCAAGTGCAAGTCAATCAGTTACAATAAGACTAAAGGATAATGTGGACATAAGCAGGGGCGATCTATTAGTGAAATACGATGAAAATAAGCACCCTATCCAAAATGCGAATGTTTCACTTATGGTTTGTTGGTTTAATTCCAATCCTTTACAAATAGGAAAGAAATACATTATCCGACATTCTACAGATGAAACAAGAGCTTTAGTGAAAGAAGTGCGTTTTAAAGTGAATATCAATTCATTAGAGAATATTGAGGATGATAAAGAAGTCAAAATGAATGATATTGCTCATTTGACAATCAAAACAATGAAACCTTTAAAATACGATGCTTATAAGCTCAATCGTGTGACAGGTAGTTTGATTTTTATTGATGAAAATACTTTTGAAACTGTTGGCGCAGGTATGATAGTAAATGATTTGGAAGAAGAAACCTTTAGTATTTAAGATAGAATGAATATCACAGAATTAAACAAGCAATTTGAGGATTCAACACCAGTGGAACTCCTAACTTGGTTTCTAAGTAGATACGGAAATAAAATGGCTTTATCATCTAGTTTGAGTATTGAAGATCAGATGCTGACTGATATTTTGTTTAAAATTGATACAAAAGCTAGAGTTTTTACACTTGATACAGGACGGTTATTTCCTGAGACTTACAGTCTGATTGATAAAACAAATCTAAAGTATGGGGTAAATATGGAATTGTTTTTTCCGGATTATGCTGAAGTAGAAACTATGGTTCAGTCGTATGGGATTAACTTGTTTTATGAAAGTATTGAAAAAAGAAAACAATGTTGTACAATTCGTAAAATCAATCCATTGAAAAGGGCATTTGCCTCTTTGGATGTTTGGGTTTGTGGATTAAGAAGTGAACAATCTATAACCCGACAATCAATGAACAAAATTGAGTGGGATGAAGTGAATGGGTTGATTAAATTGAATCCTTTAATTAATTTTTCTGAGGAAATGGTTTGGGAATATATACGTGAAAATCGTGTGCCCTACAATAAATTGCACGAATTATCTTTCCCCAGCATAGGTTGTCAACCCTGCACGAGAGCAGTAAAGGAAGGAGAGGATTTGCGCGCTGGTCGTTGGTGGTGGGAAAATCCTGAACATAAAGAATGTGGGCTCCACAAAAGATAATTAGAAATTGATATATCTTTCTTGTAGCATTCTTAGGTGATATCTAGTTATTTTGAATGGTCCGAATTTATTCAGGTCATCATTCAGAAAAACTAGATTGTCACTAATGTGTGAAAAATGATTGTGATTGATGATATGATGTAAATTCAATTGCATGAATTCTGTAGAGGACCCCAATATCATTTCTGCATTCGTTTTCTTTTTTAGTTGAAGTCGTGAATTGTCAGATAGCACAATTTCCCACAACCTTTTCGAACGATTGTATTCAAAATATACGATTTGCGCTAGTCTTAATAACACATAGCCCGTAACATTGCTAACTAAAAATGTATCACCGTTTGTAATCACCTGCAATTTTGTTTCCTTAAGTGAGTCTGTATTTTTGTATTCTTTTCCAAAATACTCCAATACACTGTTTTGATATTGATCGAAAATGGTTTCTTCGTCAATTGAGACGAGAAACAGGTTTAAGTAATTGATTCTCATAGCTATAGGTTTTCTTAGGTTCTAATTCAAAAATAATAATCACTTAAAAGGATTACAAACAGAGAAAGGTGAAAATTGCAGGTTTGTGCAGAAAATTGGTTTAGGATGTAATTTATTGCGCTTGAGTTGTTTAAAATTGGGTTTACGTTTTCTTTATCTCAGGATATGAAATCCTTGTATGGTACATGTTTTTGATTTTTTCTTTGAAAATATTTTTGACTGTTTCAACATCTCTGAAACTAATTGGAGCTTCCTTGAATTGTCCGTCAGCTATTTGATCATTAATCATATCTTCAACCATATTACTGATTGATTCTTCAGTATAGATAGATAAGCTTCTTGATCTAGCTTCAACAGCATCAGCCATCATTAAAATTGCTGTTTCTTTACTATTAGGAAGGGGTCCAGGATATGTAAATGCTTTTTCATCTGGTACCAGACCAGGATTTTGATTTATATAAGTGTTGAAAAAGTATTTTGTTTTACTAGTACCGTGATGAGTTGTAATGAAATTAATAATTTGTTCTGGTAGGTGATGTTTTTTTGCAATTTCAACTCCATCTTCTACATGTTTAATGATTCTTCTTGCAGCTTCTTCCAAGCCCAAATCATTTAGTGGGTTGTGTCCGCCCAACTGATTTTCAGTGAAATTCTCAGGAGCAACCATTTTTCCGATGTCATGATACAAAGCCCCGGTTCTTACTAATAAACTGTTGCATCCAATTTTTTTTGCAGCTTCAGTAGCAAGGTTTGAGACTTGGAGTGTATGTTGAAAAGTTCCTGGTGCTTTTTCAGCGAACTGAAGCATCAGATCATTATTGATATTGGTTAGTTCAACCAAAGTAATTGCTGAAATCAATCCAAAAAGTTTTTCAAACAAGTAGATTAACAAATATCCAAATAGCATAAATGCACTACTTGCAGCATAATATAGAACAGGTTGCCAATGCATTCTAGATAAATCACCTTCTGCCATGAATTCAAAAGAAAGATGCAATACAAAATAAGATAGAAATACTATAAATGCAGTTTGGGCTAATTGAGAACGTTGTGTCATGTCCTTCAAACTCGAAACAGCAGCCATTCCGACTACAATTTGTTGAAAAACAAATTTGTAAGGTTCGTCAACCATAAGAGAGATTATCATGGTTGTAATTATATGTCCAAACAATGCCGTTCTTGAATCATAAAAAACACGAATGATGATAGGTAGTAGGGCATAAGGTATTAAATAATAATTAGCGCTAGTGTTTTGTATTACAAGGGATGCCAGAGCGACTAAAATTAGAATCAGCAAGGATAGAAATAATAGATTCTTATTGCTTTCATAGATTCTAGGTCTGAATAGATTTATATATAAGAAGAATAAAAAGATTAACCCACTGATGATGAATACTTCAGCCACCGTTTCAAGAGCAGATCTCTGAATAGTTGTTTTCTTTTTGTCAAAATCAATTTTGAGTGAACTTAAAATTTGAAAAGTATTTTCATCAACAATTTCGCCTCGGTCTATTATCCTTTCTCCTTGCTGTACCATTCCGGAAGTTATGGATATGTTTTTCAAAAGATCATTCTGAGCAATTTCACTTTTTATACTATCATATTTTAAATTCTCAACAAGGTAGAGGTTTAAATCAAGATTCTTAAGAATAGATGAGGAGCTGTTAATCAGAGCTTCATATGCTGATTTTGGAGTATATAAACTGTTTATATCTACAATTTTAGATGTTCTGTTTGGAAGAATAACCCTGATTGAATTAAACTCAGGACTTTCAGGCAAATTTGCAATGATGCCAGTTGAATAAATCTCTTCTAATTTCTTTTTAAAATTGGTAGATAAACTTAGAAGCTTAATTCCAGGAATTTGTTTGTGATCTTCGATAAACCGTTCATATTGTGTTTTTGATGCGGTTGTGTCAAGAGTATAGTAAGGAGTGAAATCTCTTAAAGCTTTTTGTTTCTCAGATTTTAATTGATTTTCGGTTTTGTAAATTGGAAAATCATAAGGTGCTGTCATTAGTTCATAGGTCCATGGTTTTCCCATATCAAAACCATATTTGAAACCAGTTTCTGATGGGAGCAACAAGGATATTATTGCTGTTAGAATGACAAATAATGAAATTTTGAAAACCTTTGGAAGTTGCTCTTTTGAATTTGACTGTTGCATATAGTTTGTTCTGTGAAAGTGACTTAATTAGTTGCAAAAGTAATATAACCTTAAAACTACTAGCTATGTTTCCTATAATTTTGTGAAATAACTAATAATTCCCAATATAATAATCAGAATTCCTAAAATTTGATTCAAATATTTAAGTCTTCTTATGTTGAACATGTATCTGAATTTTGAAACTAATAAAGTTAGAATGACCCACCAAAATAGTGCACCACCTAAAATGGAGGAAATTCCGGTTAAATCTTCCCAGATTGTGGTTTTTCCTTCTAAAAAATTCAATCTCGAAAAAATCGCAATCAGAATAAACAAAATCAACGGATTTGAGAAGGTGAGAATGAATGAACTTAGAAAGTCTTTGGTTACTCTCAAGTTGTTTACAGATTCAATTTTGGGTTGAGTGGATGGAGTGCTTTTGTAAATGAAAATACCAAAGCCTACAACAACAATGCTGCCTATGGTTTGAATTATTATTCTATGCAGTTCTATGAAATCCAAAACAAAACTCAGAAAGAATAGAGCAATAACTGTGTAAATTAGATCTGAAAGAGTTGCTCCCAAGCCAGTTACAATACCGTTTATTCTTCCTTTGTGTAGGGTACGCTGGATAATCAACATTCCTATAGGTCCTAAGGGTACAGATATAAATAAGCCTATAATAATACCTTTGATTATAATTTCTAGCATAATTTAAGCGATTCTCATACAAAGTTAAGAATAAATTTCGTTCAAACGGAGTCTATTCAATGCCTTTAATAGTCTTTTTCGTGTTATTGTAAAGCTGGGTTTAATTCTCGAGGCTTAATTTATGTAGGATTGATTTTTCCTTCAAAAAAATAATTTTCCAAGGCTAGTGTTGATATTAAGGAGTTTAGGTAA
>CAZZPZ010000019.1:0-23404 GCA_964655615.1 uncultured Paludibacter sp.
CGTCGGTCATCAAATACATAACTACGGATTTGAGATCCCCATTCAATTTTCTTTTTACCAGCTTCGACCTGAGCAGAAGCCGCTCTTCTTTTTTCCAGTTCCAATTCATACAATTGAGATTTCAACAATCGGATAGCATTGTCTTTATTCCCAAACTGTGATCTACTTTCAGTATTTTCAATGACTATCTCATCGGGTTGATTCGTCACTGGATTCACAAATTTATAATGCAAGCGAACACCTGTTTCCACCTTGTTTACATTCTGACCTCCAGCACCTGAAGAACGAAATGTATCCCAACTTAAATTGCCGTTATTGATTTCAATTTCTATCGTGTCATCCACCAAAGGCACCACAAAAACGGAAGTGAAAGAGGTCATTCGTTTACCCTGTGCATTGAAAGGAGAAACTCTAACCAAACGGTGCACACCATTCTCTGATTTCAAATAGCCGTAGGCTTTATCTCCTTCCACTTGGATAGTAACGGTTTTAATACCCGCCTCATCCCCATCCTGAAGGTTGGTGATTTCACTTTTATAACCTTGACGCTCGCACCAACGTTGATACATACGAAACAGCATATCTGCCCAATCCTGAGCTTCTGTACCTCCAGCACCTGCTACAATTTTAATTACTGCACCCAATTGATCCTCCTCGTTTGAAAGCATATTTTTCATCTCGAGTGTTTCGATCTCATTCAGTACATGTGCATAGGCTGCATCTACCTCCTCTTCAGTTACAGCCTCTTCTTTGAAAAAGTCAAAGGCCAATTGAAGTTCATCCGCAGCAGCCTTGACTGCCTGGTATCCTTCCACCCAATTTTTCAGATCCTTGATCTTTTTCATTTGGGCTTCAGCGGTTTTTGCATCGTCCCAGAATCCAGGAGCATGGGTTCTCAACTCCTCTTCTTCAATTTGAATTAGCTTAGTATCGACGTCAAAGATACCTCCTCAACGCGGACTCGCGTTCCAACACATTCTTTAGTTGGTCTGTAGTTATCATATATTTTAGTTTAATTAATTATTTTTTACTTAAAGCTTCAGGCAAATACAGCTACAGGCTTCAGGCAAATATAGCTACAGGCTTCAAGCCAATACAAAAATACAAGCTTGAGGCCTGGGGCTTGAGGCCTTTGGCTTGTAGCTTGTAGCTACAATATTCCCGGGATAAAAGTTGCTAAAAATCCCAATGAAAAACCTGCAATTGTTTGTGCAGGAGTATGCGCTTTGAGTTCAACTCTGGAAACCGCAGTCAGGGCAGAAGCGAACAAAACACCCACGAACAGTGCCATAGGCATTAAACCCAATTGATAGCATACCGCAAATACGCCACCAGCAACTCCACCTATTCCAGACAAATGGGCACTGATTTTCCATTTTGTATTTATCAACGTGATGATCAAAATAGACAAGGTCGAACCCGCAGCCATAAAAGTGATGAAATTTGGAAATTGCAACACTCTATAAATAAACAAGGTCCAAAAAGTATAGGCCAATAAAGAAAACAAGTAAGGTAAGGTACGTTGTTCCTTCTTGGAAATATACAGATCGTGCACTTCACCTTTTCGCATCATTATCAAAATAGGAACCGCAGGCAATACTCCCGTAAATAAAAGTGTCCCTACCACCGAAATCCATTTCCATGAAGAAGGGTAGAATGCATAAATATCCGTAAAAAGTAGCAAGATCATTCCAAAAGTAGGCATCAAAATAGGTTGAAACACAAAGGAGATAATCTTATTGAATATCTTTTTTGATTTTTGCTGTTTATGTAATTTATCCATTTATCATTATTTATAATTCCTTACGCATTCTAGCAATCGGAATATTCAATTGTTCTCTATATTTTGCCACTGTACGTCGGGCAATCAAATAACCTTTTTCTTTCAACACATCCACCAATGCTTCATCGGTAAATGGTTTCTTTTTATCTTCCTGTTCAATACATTCAGATAGAATTTTCTTTATTTCTCTGGTAGAAATTTCCTCTCCTGAATCATTTACCATGGATTCAGAAAAGAAATATTTCAAGGAATAGATACCGAATTCAGTCTGAACATATTTACTATTACTCACTCGGGAGATTGTTGAAATATCAAAACCAGTCATGTCAGCAATATCCTTCAAAATCATCGGACGAAGAAAAGTATCATCACCTTCAATAAAGAAATCTCTTTGAAACTGAACAATCGCTTTCATTGTGGTCAATAAAGTATTGTGTCTCTGTTTGATCGCATCTATAAACCAACGGGCAGAATCTATCTTCTGTTTGGCAAAAACGATGGCATCTTTCAATGCTTTGTTCTTACTTTGTGCCTTAGAGTCTGTATATGTTTTGAACAACTCATTATATGTCTGACTTACTCTTAAGTCGGGTACATTCGAGTCGTTCAAATGCACTTTAAGGATACCTGATTCATTTTCAATCACAAAATCAGGAACAACTACTGAGATTGCTTTCTCGATTGGATTTGTACCCCAGGAGTTACCCGGTTTGGGATTCAATCGGGATATATCCGAAATCGCTGCTTTTAATTCTTCATCATCCAATCGAAGCGATTTCATTATTTTATCAAAATGCTTTTTGGTGAAATCGTCAAAATAATCCTCTAGTATTTTTATTGCAATCTCATGATAGTGAGTGCTTTCCTTTCGTCTGAGTTGCAACAACAAACTTTCTTGTAGAGTATATGCTCCAACTCCAGCAGGATCAAAAGTCTGCACCAATTCAACCATCTTTTGCATTTCCTCATCAGAGGTTTGCAAGCCAGCCTGAAACACCACATCATCCACCATCGACTCCAGAGATCTACGAAGGTAGCCTTCCTCGTCTATATTTCCGATTACATATTCAGCAAGCAAGCGTTCCTGCTCCGAAATTTTATGCAGTCCCAACTGTTCAATCAAGAATTCATGAAAGGTAATACCTGCAGAAAAAGGAATCACTTCATATTTATCATCTGGAGATGAGTTGTTGATCTTCAGTTTATAATCCGGAATATCATCGTCCATCATATATTCCTCCAGATCCAAATCCTCATTATTTCCTCCTTCATCCAGAAAATCATCGTCAGAAGACTCATTTTCTGTCTGTTCTCTACCCTCTTCCAATGCAGGATTTTCCTCCAGTTCTTGTCTAATACGCTCCTCAAGTTCTAATGTAGGCACTTCAAGCATCTTTATCACTTGAATTTGCGCAGGTGATAATTTTTGCTGTAGTTTTTGTTCGAGCGATTGTTTCAACATAATTCTGAATACGAATAATACACCATTAAAGGCCAGATTAATGCCGGCAAAGATACTATTTTTTTTCGACCGCTTCTAGAAGAATTTCAACTTTACCAAGGAAAAGGCCACTACGTCCCATTTGAGCGATCAGTACTGGGCTTCCATTTGCATTAAGTGTTTTCACATTTTCTAGTAAAGTATGTGAATGTCCACCTAGAATGATATCGATATCCTTGGATTGATGTGCCAACTGAAAATCATTGATTACAACTTCGGCAGAATCCGATCCCAAATGAGACAAACAAACCACCAAGTCACAGTTCTTTTTTTTCTTCAACATCCTGGCGTATTTATTGGCGGTCTTGACCGGATCCTTGTAACGTATTCCTTTGAAGCTGTCTTTCATGATCAAGCCTTCGGGATTCACATTTGTTGAGATTACTCCCATTCTAACTCCATTTCGTTCTAAGATATGCCATGGAATTACCTTGTCTTTCAACACCGAACGACTCACATCATAATTACTCGACACAATTGGGAAATTCGCCAGACTGAGCATCATTGCCAAACTATCGATACCATTATCAAACTCGTGATTTCCCAATGTCACACAATCGTATTTCATTTTATTAAATCCCTGTATCTCGATTCTTCCCCCATATACATTGAAATAGGGTGTACCCTGACAAAAATCACCATCATCAAAAAGGAAAACGGTAGGTTCCGCATTACGGATTGAATCGATTACTCCTGCACGTCGGGCATAACCGCCCATATCGGCATGACGGACCGCATTTCTGGAAAAGGGTTCAATTTGACTGTGCGTATCATTCGTATGAAGAATCACAATTTTCTTTGTCTGCTGCGCAGAACTAAAAAAAACAATGAATAGCGATAATAGGAAAACGGAACTTTTCATCTTGATTAATCTTTTACAATTCTACCTTCAATTTTTGCATCTATCTGTCTGCCTGCAGCAGTTTCAGTTTCCAAATAGTGAATAAACACATCCCTCACCATTTTTCCAGTATGAACTATTTTTTTGTGCTTTTTTAGGGGAGCCATATTGTCATTTCCTTCAGCTAAATAATTATTTGTAGCAACAGTGTAAACTGCCTTTGGATTGATAACCAAACCATTAATTCTGATATCCTGAGCCAAAGAATTATTAATTCTAAAACTTATTCCAGCAACACCCTGTCCACCTTCAGAAGCAATATTATTCATAAGGCTAATTAAATCCTGACCTTTGACCCACAGAATCTCCAATTCATTTTTGAAAGGCATCACTTCGAAAACCTTACCTAATGTAATGTTACCGGCAGGGATTTGAGACCGCAGTCCCCCAAGATTTGTGATAGCGATATCCACATCTTCACCTAAATATTCACTTGCAGCTAGACGGTATACATCAGCAGAAAGATTGGAAAGAGGACTTTCGGGTTGAAAGGCTCTTAAAGGATTGGGAGTGTAAGCCAGCACCTTATTCATAGTCGCTGATATTCCCTGAGCGTAAGGAGAAAGAAACTCTGCGAAGGTTGGGTCAACCAAAGCATCTTTATCAGCACTTAATGGAATTTTAGCCCCACTTATTTCTTTGACTTTCCAGTTGGATTGAGCGTTGACCAATTCAATAAGAAATAGAAAGAAAAACAACACTCTAAAAGATTTTATCATAAAACGCATCAAATTAAATGTTTGTGGTAAAATTACGAAATTTAGCCAAGAAATGAAGAACTATCTTTAACAAACCAAAGTGCAAATAAGTATTCTATTTTAATTTTATTCAAATAAATTAAAATTTGATTACATTCACCGACCCAAATCGTCCAATATTCAATGAAAAAACTATTTTTTTAAACCTATGCAAAATAAAATTAAATCAATCAGAAACAAACAATCCATTCCTTTGAAGTGGATGTCATTTCTAGTCCTGTGCCTGATGCTTGGATTCTCAAATTCTATCTCAGCTCAAGCAAATGGTCAGCAAATCAATGCTACAGGATTAGTAGTGGATGAAACTGGAGAAGCAATTATTGGAGCTTCTGTACTTGTTGAAGGCACAAAAATCGGTACAGTAACCGATCTTGACGGAAATTTCAGACTAAATGCTCCATCAAATGGAACTTTGGTAATTTCATATATTGGTTATGGAGTTCAAAAAGTTAAAGTCAGCTCTTCGAAATTGAAAATCGTACTTAAAGAAGACGTAACTAAATTAGAAGAATATGTGGCTGTAGGTTATGGTACAGTAAAACGTGCCAATTTGACCGGTGCAGTTTCGAATATTGATATGAAAGAAGTTGCAGATATACCTGCACCAAACTTAGCATCCGTTTTGATGGGTACTATGCCTGGTGTGAAAGTAGGTGAAGTCACCGGAAATCCAATTGCACAAAACACAATATCTATTCGTATCAATGGGTCTTGGAATGCTGAAGAACCATTGTTTGTAATTGATGGATTTATCCGTGATTTAAGTGCCTTCAATATGCTGGATCCTTCAGAAATTGAAAACATTTCGGTTTTGAAAGACGCAGCGGCCTCTGTATATGGTGTTCGTGGAGCAGGCGGTGTTGTGTTAGTTACTACCAAAAAAGGGAAAGCCGGCAAAACCCAAGTAAGTTATTCAAGTTCCTTCGGATACAACCAAGGCGTTCAAATGCCTGATATGATGTCATCTTATGAACAAGGAGTTGCTCTGAATGACCTTTGGCAACAAAACATAGATTACAAAGGAGCTGATCCGACCACTACCAAATTCTTCACAGACCAAGAATTAGAAACCATGAGAGGTTTGGATTACAATTGGTTGGATCAAGGATGGAAAAACTCTGGAAATATGCGCCACACTTTGAATGTGAGTGGAGGAACTGAAGCTGTGCGTTATTTCATCGGCGGTTCTTATATGTGGGCTGATGGTAATTTTTCAAATCTAAACATGAATAGATACGGGGTTAGGATGGGTGTTCAAGCTAATCTAACAAAAAAACTGAAGGCTGATTTTTCAATGAATTATTCCCAGAAAAACACAGAGATGCCTTTGAACCAGAAAGATGCTGAACCAGACCGTATGTATGGCACTTTCAGCGATCTAGCAAGGGCACCACGATTTATTCCTGCCTATATTAACGGTTTACCAGTTGGAAATTCAATTCCTCAAAACGGTACTCATCCACTAGAAGTAATGAATTCAGGTTCATACCGCAAAAGTTTCTCCAGTGATGTTGCTGCTGGGATGTCGTTGGAATACGATATTGAAGAAGTTCAAGGTTTAAAATTGAAAATGTCTGCCAACTTCAGCAACAACGCTGGTTTTGGCAAACAGTTATCAGTACCTTATTATGTTTATGGTTTTATTCCTCAAGGAGAAAATCAAGATAGTTATCTTTTGACAGAACAACAATGGCCAATTACAGACAAAAGATACAGAACAAGAATCACGAACAGTGACAAAATATATGAATCATCATCAAAATCCTATTCGTATCAGTTGAACCCACAAATATCATACAACAATAAATTCGGGTTAAATGATGTATCTGCTATGTTGATGTTTGAACAATCTGAAAGTAGTGGAAATGGAATGAGTATGTCCCGTAATACTGTAATCATCGAAAACTATGAAGTAATGGCTGGTTACAGTCAGGATGGACTTACTAATGCTTCCAGTATAAACACGAAATCGCGTCGTCAATCATTTATTGGACGTTTAAATTACAATTATGCTGACAAATATTTCTTTGAAAGTGCCACACGGTATGAGGCATCTACTAATTTCGCACCAGGATACCGTTGGGGACTGTTTCCATCCGTTGCAGTAGGATGGAGAGTTTCAGAAGAAGCGTTTTGGAAGGAAAATGTTACATTTATTGACAACTTAAAATTAAGAACAAGCTACGGTAGACTTGGGAATGACAAAGCCTCTATGAATCAATGGAGATCCAGCTATGGAACCACTTCCGGAGCATATGTAGGGGGCACTGCTTTATTGACTCAACTTTACCCTACCATGGAAGGATTGGTATATACCACGTCCACCTGGGAAAAATCAGATTCGTACAATGCTGGTTTGGATATGCGTATATTCAATGATTTCAGCATCAATTTTGATGCGTTCTACAGACATACATTCGACATTCTAGACGACTTTAAGAGCGAATTTCCACAATCAGCTGGTATCAATGCAGCCACTCCACGATTGAACAAAGGGATACAAGATGCTTGGGGAGGTGAATTTGAAATTGCATACAACAAGCAAATCAATAAAGATTGGAGTCTAACAGTCAAAGGAAACTTGGCTTATGCTACAAATATTGTCATTCAAAAATCTCAGAATCCAGGTGTGATTGGAACATGGAAGGATGAAATTGGACGTATTCGAGGAGGTGAAGTTGGATATTTCAGTTCTGGTATAGCTCGTACCCAAGACGATATTGATGCCTGGATTGATAGATTACATGCTAACATTCCTGTAGACGAAAATGGAGTACCTAAATACACAACTATCACTGTATTGGGAATTCCTGAAGCTGACTTAAAGCCTGGTATGTTGATGTTTGAAGATAAGGGTAGTGCTGTTTATCAAGACGAAAACGGCAAGTGGCACGATGGTTTACCAGACGGTAACATTACAGATGATGACCAAAGAATTATCAGTAAATACGATTCTGCCCCTTTCAACTACGGATTCTCTTTTGGTGTAAAATACAAAAACTTCAAAGTGGATGCCCTATTTAATGGTTCCTTTGGAAACGATGTTGTATTCGAAAAAGGCTTCTGGACAGATGCTTCCGGCGGTTCAAGAACGGGTGCTTTCCTTTCAGCACAATCGAATCAATTGCGTGAGTGGTATGGCAACTATTGGACTACCGAAAGAACTGATGCCATTTATCCTCGTTTGGACACCTATAGTTTGAGAGGCAACCGCTCTACTTTTTGGATGCGCGATGGACATGATTTAAGATTAAGAAACATAAATGTATCCTATAATCTACCATCCAAATTATCAAAACCTATGGGAATTGAGAATTTCAGAATTTTCTTCTCCGGTACAAATTTGATTACCATTATAAACCCATATCCATACAAAGATGCAAGTGTTGGTTTCTGGTCTGACTATCCGATGATTAGATCTTACAATATGGGTATTAATCTTAACTTTTAATTACAAGAAGCAATGAAAATAAAAAATTTAATTTTAGTTATAGCCGCACTTCCAATTTTTACAGCTTGCAGCGACTTCTTGGATGTAAAAGATGAATCGGCAATCAATCCCGCAATTTGGGACAATGAGAATTCAGCCAAATTGTATTTGAATAATATTTACTCCATGGTTATGCCTTCCTTTGGTGGTGAAAGTCCTGTGGGTGATGGCAACCTTGTTAGCATCTCCGATGAAAATGACGGAATGGGCTCTAGACTCTTGTTGGGCACTTTGGAGGCTGGAAGCGTAGGGTCTTTTTCTGCTGCAACTTATCAAGCCATTCGTTATGTGAATATAGCATTTGAAGCTATGAAGACATCCACATTGGATAAAGCAGCTCAAAATAGGATTTTAGGTCAGTTACACTTCTTCAGAGCATATCAACATTGGAAATTGGTGAATGTATACGGCGGTGTTCCTTACATGAAAGACGTAGTAGATTATGAAAGTGAAGAATGGATCAAAAATGCAGTTAGAAATAAAACATCTGAATGTATTGCGTTGTTGGAGCAAGATTTAGATTCAGCAATCTCGAAGCTACCTGCTGCATGGCCTACCGATGAATACGCACGTATCACCAGGGCAGGTGCTGCTGCATTGAAGGGACGTATATTACTTTTCTACGCTAGCCCTCAATTTAATCCAGACAACAACAAAGCTAGATGGCAGAAAGCTTTAGATGCAAATATTGCCGCTCAACAAATCTGTTTGACTGACGGTTATGGACTAATGGATATTACCACCAATGTAAGCACTCAGTGGCCAGTAGCGACTGACTTGAATAAGATTTTCAGCACAAAGAAATCAGCCGGAAATAAGGAAGTAATTTTGGTTACCCCTTATCTTCAAGCTCAGAAATACCATGGATATGAAAGTGCTGTAAGACCAGCAGAAGTTACGAATGGCGATGGTCGTCCATCCAATCTTCCTACATGGGATTTGGTAGCAGCTTTTCCAATGAAAGATGGTTCTCCTGCATTTACATATCAAGGCACAACAGCACATAAGGTTACTTATACTGGAAATGCAGATATACGCAAATTTTATCAGAATCGCGACCCACGTTTCTATTCTACCATAGCTTACAACGGATGTTATTATCCATTGGAAGGCAATGGGAACAGACGTCAATGGACTTACACTGGCGGTGAAGCAACAACTTCTGACAAAGTTACAACCACAGGCTTTTATTGTCGTAAAATGGTCAATCCTCTTATTTCAGGTGCTGATATGGATAAAACCTATACAGACTGGGTGGAATTAAGATTTGCTGAGATTTTATTAAATATTGCTGAATGTGCATACGAAGTTGAAGGTGAAAATTCACAAACGGCAATAGACAAGCTGGTTGCTATCCGTCAAAGAGCGGGTATAGAACCCGGAACAGACAATCTTTATGGAATCAAATCAAATGCATCTTTCAGTCTTTTGGAAACAATTTTAAATGAACGCCGTATAGAGTTTGCTTTCGAAGGCAAACGTTTTTGGGATTTGCGTCGTCGCAATATGTTTACCAATGATCTTGGAACACAAACAACGATGTTGAATGGATTTAAAAAGAGTGGTTCTGGCTATACCTTTGCACTTAACGGCATTACAGCTGCAAATTTTGATTTAATCAAAGCGGATTTACCGGTGGATAGTGTATATAAATATTTTAAACTAACTGCGAAATCTACTGGTCCATTGGTAAAACCTATAGCATACAAAGCGATTCTTACAAGTGCTGAACTAGCAACCACAGTTACGGGAAATTATAATTTCTTTGATATCCCTCAAACTATTCTCACCCGCAGTCCGGCTCTTGACCAGACTTTGGGTTGGGAAAATGGGGAATTCAATCCTTTTGAGTAATCAATAAACTTTAATAAAATATCGTCGGGGTTTCTAATCTCGGCGATATTTTGGTTTTTAACATACATATTTCCTATCTTTGAATCACTAAAATCAAATCAATGAAGAAATTAGTCTTACTTTTATTTATAATTCTTTCAAGTGTAGCTAATGCTCAAATCAATTTTGTGGTAGCTAAAGATGGAAGTGGAACAGATACAACCATCCAATCAGCAATAGATAAATGTCCGGACAATGTACGCAGTATAATCTACATCAAAAACGGACAATACAAAGAACACATCAGCATAGGGACCAAAGCGGCTGCATCCAAAAAACTGATCAGTCTAATCGGTGAAGATAGAGAAAAAGTGGTTCTCTTCTGGGACAAATCCATGAGCACAGTTTCTACATTTGAGGAAACTACTTGTCTTCAGGTATATGCCAAAAACTTTTATGCCGAAAACATGACTTTCTCCAATACTGCAGGAAATACCGGACAAGCTCTGGCACTTTATAATGCTGCTGATGCTTTTATTATCAACAAATGCAATATCACTGGATATCAAGATACCTATCGTTCTAAAAAAGGTACACGTGGGTATATTCGTAACAGTATGATCAGTGGGGCTACTGATTATATTTATGCTGGTGGTACCGTTTTTATCGATGATACAGAATTGCGCTGTGTGAAGGGTGGTGGTTATATATGCGCCCCTGAGGATGCGGCTTACTTTATAGAAAAATATGAAACTACTTGCAAACGCAGATTGGGTTTGGAATATATTTTCAGAAACTGTACCATCACTGCTGAAGAGGGAGTATCCAATGGCAGCTATTATTTGGGTAGACCTTGGGGCAGTCCTTACTCCAGTGCATTTTATATAAATTGCAAAATGGGACCACACATCAACACCAAGGGATGGCAACCTTGGAATGGCGCAGAAACAACAGCTGTATTCGCAGAGTACAATTCAGTAGATTTAAATGGAATACCTGTAGACACCACTTTAAGAGTTAGTTGGAGCTTTCAACTTCCCAAAGCGGATGTGGATAAATTCTTAATTCCAACTGTCGTTTATTCTCGAGTTTCAGCAACTGCATTTGATCCTATACCCTCCACTGAAGAGATAGCTAAACCTGCAGTTGGTCTTAACCCACAAGGTTTCTTCTGGAGAAATATCCCAAATGCAATTGGTTATATGATACTTCAAGGCGGTCAATATCATTCCACAACCACAGATACTGTTTTTACAAACATGAGTATGGGAATGTCGGCATTCTCAGTAAAAGCAATAGGACCCTTGGGACAATTGAGTGCTGCGGGTTCAATTGTTATGGGTCTGGATGAAAATAGGCTTCAGAAAGAATTCAAACAAATGGGTAATCATTTCATTTTCGATATTCCAACCAAAATCAAGGTGTATGATATTCATGGTAAAACCATGATCGAAACTGAGAAAATAAGTAGTATTAAATTGAAATTGGATGCAGGAATCTACATCCTAAAAACTGAAAATCAAGAATATAAAATACGAATTTAATTTATTTTAGGTACAAGTATATCAATCAATCGTCCTCTATTAAACAAATACCATAAAAATATATTGTTATGAAAAAAATCTACCTATTATTATTAGCTACAGCTTTTGGTTTGGGAAGTGCAAATGCACAAACAGTGTGTGCTACAGATCCAGCAAAAGCATATTTTACAAACAACAATGGCTGGACTAATTCTGAGTATTATGAGATCATCAATATCGATCCTCAAAACCTTGGAACTAATTCCATTGCTAAACACTCTGGAACAAACGGCACACAAACTTCATCAACTTTCAGTACTGGTTCTTTCAACACACCTATCATGGCTTACAATGAAACGACCAGTCAATATGAAGCATCTTCAGTGATGTGGCCAGTTAATTATTTTATGACTTGTGTAGCTGACACTTTCCACAACAGTGCTTGGACTAAAAAATATTTATTAGGTACAGCCGACTCATCTAAAGGTGATGCTTGTTATTCAAACGATAACTCTGTGATTGCAGATCCAGCATTCGACAAAGTAGCTTTTTTCGAATTAAGCCGTCTTTCTGATGATGTAACCAATGCTCCTGGAGTAAGCCGTCACGGATATATTCAAATCGACAACCTTCCTGCAGTTGAAAGAGTGCAATGGAGTTTCTCTTCTACAGCTTGGAAACGTGGAGTAAAATTAGACATCAAACATGGTGATGGAGAATGGGAACCATTGCAATGGGAAGCTTCTGATATTTCAACATCTATTAATTCATTTTCAGAAAGAGGTTATTCTTTCGAAAATGTAATCGGCAAACAAGAAGAATTGGATTCAAGAATTTCACTTCGTTGGAGAATCTGGGATGGTGACACTATTCACCAAAATCCAACCCAAGCTGAGGGTGTATTATTCGCAATTCCAATTGTACCTACTGCTCAAAAACAAGTTGTCCGTATCCACCAAATTAAAATCTTCTCTGGTGTTACACCAACAGAAGCTCCTAACGCTGTTATTGAAAACAATTACAATTTTAGAATCTATCGTTCAGGAAATGCAATGATTTCTACTGAATCAGGAATCTTCTCGGTATATACTCCAGAAGGAAAATTAATCAGAACAGCACAAGGAGATCGCATCGAACTTGGCAATTTAAACAAAGGAATTTACATCCTTAAAATGAACTCTGTAAACGGAAATTCTCAAGTAGAGAAAGTTATATTATAAAAAATAAATCCTACCAAATGAAGAGGCTGTCTCACAAGGACAGCTTCTTTTTTATTGTCACATACCGCAATAGATTTGTTATTTGTTGTTTCTATCAATTTTCTCAATGTATTCTGTATTACAAATACAACAATTTAATCTACTAAGTTTTTACGATAGACTTGTAACAAAACAATTAGTACATTTGATTTTTAAAATCGTCTTATTGAAAAGAATTTTAAGGTAATCTCAATGAAAAGAATTATTTCTAGATTGATGGTGACAGTGTTATTAACTGCTCCTATCACATTATTTGCACAATATCCACAAGTGCCTAAGGCACAACAGGATAGCTCAGATGCAATTTTAAATGCTGAAAAAGCAAGTTCACAGGCGGCCTTTGAAAAAGCATTGCCTACCATTCAAGCAGAAGCAGTAAACGGACGTCCATATATTCCTTGGGCTGAACGACCAACAGATCTTCCACAAGCATCTATTCCTTCATTCCCTGGAGCTGAAGGTGGTGGCAAATATTCTTTTGGTGGACGTGGAGGAAAAGTTCTAGTTGTTAGTTCTTTAGAAGACAGGGGACCAGGCACATTGCGTGAAGCATGCGAAACAGGTGGTGCCCGCATTATCGTATTCAACGTAGCTGGTAGAATCAAACTGAAAACTCCTATCATCGTAATGGCTCCATATTTAACAATTGCTGGTCAAACTGCACCTGGAGATGGTATTGTGGTTTCAGGAGAATCATTCTGGGTAAATACTCACGATGTAGTTATTCGTCACATGCGTTTCCGTCGTGGAGAAACAGATGTTACCCGTCGTGATGATGCTTTTGGAGGAAACCCTGTGGGTAATATAATGATTGATCACTGTTCAACCAGCTGGGGATTGGATGAAAACATTTCTTTCTATCGTCACATGTTTGACCCACAAGACGGACAAAAGGAAAAGAAACTGCCTACCGTAAATGTGACCATTCAGAATACGATGTCTGCACAAGCATTAGACACTTACAATCATGCTTTCGGTTCTACTTTGGGTGGTGAGAACTGTTCTTTTATGAGAAATCTTTGGGCAAACAATGCAGGTAGAAACCCATCCATAGGTTGGAATGGCGTATTCAACTTTGTGAACAATGTGGTTTACAATTGGGTTCACCGTTCTGTAGATGGAGGAGATTACACTGCACTTTATAATATTATCAACAATTATTACAAACCAGGGCCACTTACTCCGGACAATCAACTGAAATACCGCATTGTTAAACCTGAGTCAGGCCGTAGCAAACTGGGATATTTGGTATTTGGTCGAGTTTATGCAAATGGAAATATTGTTGACGGAAACGAAAAAGTTACCAAAGACAACTGGGATGGTGGTGTACAAGTAGAAGAACTTCCAAATGCAGGTCAATATACTGCATCAATGAAATGGAACAGTCCATTTCCAATGCCGGAATTAAATATTATGTCCGCTCAGGATGCATATGATTTTGTATTGAATAATGTAGGTGCTAATATTCCTCGCCGTGACATTGTTGACGAAAGAATCGTTGAGCAAGTAAAAACCGGCAAAGTGTATTACAACAAAGAAGCGGACAATAAAGAATATTATCAATTTAAACACCGTCGTTTGCCTAAAGATTCGTACAAATACGGCATTATCTCTGATATTGACCAGGTAGGTGGATTCCCAGAATACAATGGAAAACCACGTGTGGACAGTGATAATGATGGTATGCCTGATAACTGGGAAAAGAAATACGGATTAAATCCTAAGGATGCATCTGATGCAAACGGAGATATCAACGGTGATGGGTATACCAATATTGAAAAATACATCAATGGTATAAATCCAAAGAAAAAAGTAGATTGGACTAAGTTAGAAAACAATCACGACACATTAGCAGAACAAGGAAAATTAATGTAATAACAAATTTGTAAATGGGGTTTATCAATCCCATTTACTTTTTAAAACAAAAAAATGAAGAAAATACTATTAGCAATTATGATTCTTTCCACAACTGTTGTTTCAGCTGTTGAATTAGATTCTATCGGACGAAATCATGAATATGTAAACACCATTCTGGGCCGTACAAATAAGTTTGTCGAAAAACTGGAAGTTTCTTCAGATATCAAAACGGAAGTAAATAAGATTGTCGCCAATCGCTATTTCCAGTTGAACGATATTTATGAGAAAAGAGATAAACAGAAAACAGAAATCAAAGAATCTTCAATTTCAAAAGAAGAAAAAGACGCGAAATTAAAAGCAATCGAAGATGAAAAAGATGCTGCATTATACCGTTCGCATTTTGCATTTCCGGCAGCATTGTCTCTGTATCTCAATGACAAACAAATTGAAGAGATTAAAGACGGTATGACCTATGGAGTTGTGATGGTGACTTATAAATCACATTTAGATATGATTCCTTCATTGACTCAAGAAGAAAAGGATCAAATTTTAGCTTGGTTGATCGAAGCACGCGAATTTGCTATGGATGCAGAGAATTCCAACAAAAAACACGAAGCATTCGGCAAATACAAAGGACGTATCAACAACTATCTCGCAAAAAGGGGATATAATCTAACCAAAGAAAGAGAAGAGTGGTACAAACGAATTGAAGCCGCTAAAGCAAAAAAATAAATGCGATAAGGAATTACAGTTTAATCTCTACATATTTAATCCGTTCACGACGCCAGGTATAGACAATGTGTATTCGTCCATCACGACCCTGTATAATCGAAGGATAGGAATATTGATTTACTGGTGAATCTTCCAGGGTAAGAACATTCTTCCAATCTATACCATCGTTAGAAAGAGCTAAAGCCAAGGGTGTACGAGGACCCTTTTTTTCACCCGGCAGGGTAGCTACTGGATTATAAACCAAAGCAAATCTTCCATCTTGCAAAGTTTCGGCATCAGTACCAGAATTATTATTCGGCAGATTGGATAAAGTCAATGGCGTCCAGGTTTCACCCTGGTCCGAACTCCACGCTGTAGCCAATTTGCCATTACGAGTGCGACAAAGGATTTGCAATCGTCCATCCTTATGTTTCAAAATACTTGGTTGAATAGCCTGGATAGTATTCTGTTTACTGTCATCACCACCTTCAATATCATTACCAGCTTTAGCACCTGGTTTCATATCCTGAGTCAACAATGCTTTTTCAGCGGCTAAAGGACCCACCTTGTGAATTTTCTTACCTCCCTCTTCAGCAATTTCAAAATGGACCTTCCAGCCATTGCCTTCGGTACTTGAAGGTGCAATCATTTTTCCACCCGGTAGATTTACGACTTTATTTTTGATAGGGCCCAAATACCCTTCAGGCAACTCAAAGGATTTTGACCATGACTTTCCACCGTCACTACTCAAAGTTAAAAAGCCAGTCCAGTCAGAGACTCTGTTACCTATTTTAAAAAATAAATTCAATTTGCCATCTTCCTGTTCATACAATACAGGATTGTAACAAGCTTTACGGGTAGAGTCAGCTTTGATCAGACTCCCTTCCCTGAAAACCTTAGTTGCTGTTGTAAAGATTCCGTCAGCCGCTAATACAGGTTTAGTCCATTCGGATGACCCTTTTGGTTTTCGTGATACCCAGATGCACACATCCGGATGACCTTCTCTGGTTCCTCCAAAAAAAGCAGTAACCAAATCTCCTTTTTTCAGTTCAACTATAGAAGCAGAGTGACAAGAAGGAAAAGGAGCTGATTCGTATATAAATTGATCACTTACAATGATAGGGTCTTGTCTCAGTTTTTCTTCAAAAACATAAGTACCACTACCCTTCTCAATGACTTTGCCTGAAGGCAAATGAATTTCAGCTTCTGTATTTGGTGGTATAACTACTTTCCAATTCAGTTGCATCAGCGTTTTTTTCCACTCACTTTTGATTAGACCATAAGGTGATAAATAAGATGAACTCACAGAATCCAATCCATCGATACTGAAATCAGGTTTGAAAACAATATTCTTGAATCCAGGGCTTGCAGCTTTTATACCACCCAGATCTTCAAACACCCAAGGCAATAAATCACCCAGAAGCATCACATGGTTGGCACTATTCATTGAAGGATCAGCAGTATCTCCATTCCAAAGTTCCCAAATAGTAGTTGCTCCCTTCTCCACCATATATCCCCAGGATGGATATTTAGAAGACGAAGCTAGTGCAAACGCAACATCACCCCTACCCATTTGGGTTAGCTCTTTCATCAACCACTGAATTCCGATTACTCCAGAATTAATTGCAGGCATATTACCAGGTAAAAGCGATTTTATGATCTTGTTTCCGATTTCAGTTTTGTGCTCTTTAGGAACCAAATTAAAACTTAGTGCCAACAGATTGGAAGTAGTTGAACCATTTCCATATTCTACCTTTTTCTTATCAAAGAACTTTTTGTGGAATGCAATAGCGATTTTAGACGCCAAGGCATCAAAGTCTGCAGCATCCTGTTTTAAGCCTTGCAATTTTGCGAAATCAGCCATTAGACCCAAAAGATGATAATAATAGGCAGTTGCAATAAGATTTCCTGGAGTTTTACGTGCGGGATCCTTGCTATGAATTAGCTCCTGACTTTCAGGAGGAACGCACCAATCACCATATTTATCAGCATCAACAATATACTGTTTGTCCATAGACAAATCACGGATCAAATTCATCCATCTTTTAATGGCAGGATAATGTTTTACTATAGGCTTAATATCCCCAAACTGATCGTAAAGCATCTTCACACTCATAGGCAGAGCTGCAGGCCAAGTTACATTGTTGCTGTAATAATTCCAGTAGGCAGGAGCAACGTCAGGGATGGAGCCATCCCCCAACTGAGCATCGACTATATCCTGAGTCCATTTTGCATACATAGCTCTATTGTCGAACAGGAAACTTTCACCCAAACTACCCATGGTACGATCACCCAACCAGGGTTGTCTTTCGTTGCGTTGCGGACAATCTACAGGCATACCTTTGTAATTACTTTGTATGCCCCACCAAGCATTTGAAATAATCTGATTCAGCACCGGGTTCGATGTGGAAATCTGACCTATTGAAGTCATTTCATCAGCCACAATTTCAAATGTGAAATCTTTAGGCGAAGGTGTATAATTCAAACCACTTATTTCTGCAAATCGAAAACCATGATATACAAAAGTAGGACTCCAAGTTTCACCCTTAGGATCACCCTTCAGGACATAAGTATCAGTCACACGAGCATCTCTAAGATTTGCTACATATAGATTTGAATCCGGAGTCAGAATTTCAGAGAAACGCAGTTTAATCACATCACCAGCAACACCTTTGACTTTAATTTTCATCCAACCTGCAGTGTTCTGGCCAAAATCGAGAATAAATTTATCCCCTTTTTTGAACATAGACTTCACTGAAAGAGAATTCAACACTTTCATTCCAGCCATTTTCTGAGACACCATTGGAGCCTTGGGTATACTTACCCTATCTGCATTTTGCCAATTTGTATCCTCAAAGTCAGCACTAGCCCAATTCTGGAATTCCTTACGGGCGTCGTATTCCTCCCCATCATATTCATTGTTGGAACGAATAGGTCCATCTGCATTTAATTTCCAGGAATTATCGCTACGGATTCGTTCGGAACTTCCATCACTATATTCCAGTACAAGAACAAATCTTAATTTAGGATATCCAAAATTTACAATTTTATAGGGTTTATAACCCTGTCTCATTGTATAATATCTACCATTCCCCAAGATCACACCCACAGCATTTTTACCTTGTTTTACATTAGTAGTCACATCGTAAGTATTATATAAAACAGATTCACGATAATCCGTTGGAGCAGGTGCCAACACCTGATCCCCAATTCGACTGCCGTTTATCCAAAGTTCATACATACCCAAGCCACTTAAGTGAACGGTAGCACGAACTATTTCTTTGGAAGCATCAAATTTTTTATGAATATATCTAGCAGATAGTCTACTCCATTGAGACTCAGAGTCCCAAGGCATAGCCTTATCCAATCCTATCCACTGAGCAGCCCAGTCCGATTCTGTCAACAATCCCATGGACCAATAATTGACTTGGCTCCAATCAGTTTCTCCTTTGTTTGTCCAGATTTTAACCCTCCAGAAATACTTCGCATTTGAATTTAATTCTTCACCCATGTAATTCAACCAGGTAGATTGGTCTGATTTTACTCTTCCAGATGTCCAAAGAATAGATTGAAAATCCGAAAGTTCAGAAACCTCAATTTGATACGCAGTTTGCTTCACATCGTTTTCGATATCGGCATTCAATATCCAGCTAAAACGAGGTTGAAGAACATCTAATCCCAATGGATTGACCAAGCCTTCAACTTTCAAGTGATCTACGCTTAATTTAGCAAAGCTAAAGGTAGAAACCAACAAAACTGAGAGAAGAATTCGGAAGCGCATAACGATAATTTTTTATTTCAAATACGATTTAGTAGCATCAAAAGCAATCAATACTCTGTCATTTCCGGCACTATATGGCAGGTCTGCTTGCACTTTGTATATAGATTTATCCTTCACTTTTTCAATAAAGGTATATTCCCCTGTAGCAGGATTCATCCACCAGATTGACTTCTCAGCACCATTTATTTTGGTTAAATCCAACACCATAGGACGACCAGTATAATTATAAACCATTAAATAATCATTGCCTCGAGTAGCAATAAGTCGATCGTAACGATAACCTGCATCACCAAGTATAATGGTTTGATCAGCAACACGTTCAAAGTAAGGAAATTTTAGCATCAGATCCTTGATATATTTCATTTGATTGTAGCCTGGATCTTCAAAACAGTCGTACCAATATTTATGCGGGAAAAAAGAACCTTTGATTCCAGGTTTGTAAAACTGCATGATAGAATTATGACCATAAGTATGACCAAAAGAACCAGCAAATACAGACCAATAAGCATAACGTCGAACATCTCCAGCATTCCATCGAGCTTCATTTTCTTCATGTAAACCATGAGGGATATCTTCATAGATAGGTTCACCATCCAGCACTGGTTTCAGATTGGAAGCAATCAAGCTTTTTTCCACAAAACGCCAGTTGTCTTCTTCAGTATTTTCTTCAATCGGATAATCTCCATCACCTTTACGCTGACCGTAACGACGGTGTCCACTCTGGAACATATTGAAGTCCAACCAATGAGCATCGTTAAACCATGCCGCTGAAGTAGTTCTACCACGAGGATGATAAGTCATTAAATGATTTCTATCAATTGCGCGGATAGTTTCAGCCAAAGCCAACCAAACCTCCGTTTTCACATCCCCACGAATATCACCACCAATAAACCAAACAATATTCGGTTCGTTTTTATATCTTTCAGCCAGGAACTTTCCATATTTCTTTGCTTGTTCCACATTCAATTGACCAGCATTAACAGGCCCGCCCCAGATACAAGTCATTCCCACATAAATTCCATTTTTGGCTGCAGTATGAATCACATAATCCATATAATCCCAATATCCATCGCGATTTTCCTTCACCATTTTATCAAAGTTAAAATCGGATGGAACGGACTTATCACCAAATTCATTTTCACTAGGCACATCATTCATGGTTTGGACCTGAACCACATTGAATCCTTTCAATCTGATTTGTTCCAAATAATGAGCCGCCTGATCTTTGGTGGTTCGTTGAGGCAACAACCATCCTGTATCACCCAACCAAAAGAAAGGAGTTCCATCCTCGTGTTGAAGATACAATTTATTCTCACTTACTTTCAATTTACCATGATCCCAGGGATAATCAACAGCAAATATGTTGGTCGATAATGATATTAATAGCAGTGCGAAACTTAATTTGATAACGAATTTATTCATATTTAACTTTATTTGTTTACAATTATTATGCTTCAAGCAGCAGGCTTCAGGCAAATACAAGGCTTGTGGCTTGAAGCTTGAGGCATTATCATTTTGCATGAATGACATAGCTTTGACCCGCCTTTGTAGGCAAATCGTAAAGCAAAGTCGGTTCAATGCTTAAAGGATTCACATTTACTGGTCCATTTACAGCAGATTTCACAACATCCAAAGTAACAAAAAGTTTATTTGAATTCAGACCCTTAGCCTTTTTGATATTTTTCAATGCAGTATGAGTTCTCAACCTGCAATTTCCACCCAAAGTTGATTTTACTACTATTGATTTTATTTTACCATTTTTCCATGACAAATCAAGTATAAAACCGCCACGAGCTACTATACCCTTAATTTCACCATCCTGCCATGCATCTGGTAAAGCAGGAAGAATATGAATAGCACCATCGTGACTCTGCATCAACATTTCAGTAATTCCAGCAGTACATCCAAAGTTGCCATCGATTTGAAAGGGTGGATGTGCATCAAACAAGTTAGGATATGTTCCCCCTTTATTGGATGGTCCTACTAAACTCAACTGTTCCTTTAGCAACTTATTTGCATGATTACCATCCAACAATCTTGCCCACAAGCAAACCTTCCAAGCCATACTCCAACCAGTAGAGGGGTCACCTCTGTGTACTAAAGTGCTTTTTGCTGCACTGGTTAGTTCAGGCGTTCTATATGGTGAAATTAAATTCGAAGGGTAAAGTCCATACAAATGCGAAACATGGCGATGAGTATCTTTCGGATCATCCCAATCGTAAGTCCATTCTTGCAACTGACCGTGTTGACCTATTTGCACCGGTGGCAGTAATTGAAGTTTTGTTTTCAATACATCAACCAGGCTATCCTCTATCCCCAGAATTTCTGATGACAAAATCACCTGTTTCCACAAATCAGTCATCAACTGAATATCCATGGTCGTTCCTGGAGCAATTGTTGCTTTCTTATTACTTCCCAAATGCGTATTTTCAGGAGAGTTGCTCGGACAAACCACCAACCAGTTTTTATTAGGATCCATTACAGCTACATTTGAAAGGAATAATGCAGCAGAGCGCATAATCGGATAATATTCTCGAAGGAAATCCTTATTACCTGAATACAAATAGTGATTCCATAAGTTTTGGCACAACCATGCAGCACCCATAGGCCACATACCAGAGGCTGCACCATCCACAGGACCTGTAATTCTCCAAATATCTGTATTGTGGTGCAATACCCAACCATCCACACCATACATCACTCTAGCTGTTTCGGTTCCAGTGACACTAATTTCTTTAATCAATCGAAACAAAGGTTCTTGTAGATCAGTCAGGTTGGTATTTTCAGCCGGCCAATAGTTCATCTCCAGATTGATATTGGTTGTATATTTTCCATCCCAGGAAGGGAAACGCTTGTCATTCCAGATACCCTGTAAACCAGGAGCTTGTCCCCCAGCCTGAGAAGAACAAATCAACAAGTAACGACCAAACTGATAATACATGCCAACCATATACCCGTCCTCAACATTTGCATAGTCAGCTATTCGATTATTGGTAGGTAGATCTTTGTTGTTCTCACCTATTTTCAATTTTACTCTATTGTAAAATTCAGAATAAAAATCAACATGTCCAGCTAATGCTTCTTTGTAATTTTTGGTTAGGGCATTTTTCATATAAGCATCACAACGTACAACTTCATCAGCACTAATATCTTGGTAATTAATAAAATTAGTAGCGATTGACACTGCAACAATTACCTCATCCGCATTTTGAACAGACAAAACACCATCACGTGCAATCACTTTACCCCCTTTATTTAGAAAAGCAGCTTCTCCTTTGAATTTAACTTTTCCACGCAATTTCTCATGGGTATCTGACACTCCCGACAGACTAATTCTATTATTCTGCGATACTATGACTGGATCTTTGTGTGAACTTGAAAGAGTTGCATTGAATGAAACTGAAGCTGGTTTATCAGCTGATATTTTAACATAAAGGACTTGATCTGTAAAAGAGGTAAAATATTCTCGGGTATAGTTTATTCCATGCAAAGCATATCTGACAATAACTTTGGCTGAGTCCAGGCTCAACTCACGGTAGTAATTTGAATATTCAGAATGATTTGGGAAAGAAAGTTTCAAATCACCGAAAGTTTGATAGGGCATCCCGTGATTTTTATTAGACATCACTTTCTCAGTTGCCATGTGCTGAGCTTCCACAAATTTACCTTGAAATACAAGATCTCTAATAATTGGAAGAGCCTCCAAAGCATTTGGATTTGCATTTTCATTCGGCTGTCCAGCCCAAATTGTTTCTTCGTTCAACTGAATTCGTTCTTCCATCGGACCACCAAAAACCATAGCGCCCAAACGACCATTACCCAAGGGTAAAGCTTCAACCCATTCGTGGGCAGGTTGGTCGTACCACAAAGTATATTTTGGCTGCTGAGCAAACAGACTCAGGGAGGTGAAAAAAGCAACTATAGATACGTATTTCTTCATAATCAATTTTTTATTAAATCGTTTTACATATTGGGGAAGCAGACAAATACAGCTTCAGGCAGCAGGC
>CAZZPZ010000019.1:23504-45971 GCA_964655615.1 uncultured Paludibacter sp.
CGTCCATGCGTATTGAAATAATACTCTACATTGGTTTTGTGAATTTCAAACATGTGAGAGATCCCCCCTTTCATACTTTTAAAATCAACCGCTCTTTCACGGGCAATTTTCAATTCCTTCATTATGAATGCCTGTTCCTCAGGAGTCAATTCACCCACAATCGCTTCATAACCTTTGTAAGTAAATGCAACTTTTCCGATGGTATATTTATCTAAAATGAATTCTACTTGTTCTTCTGTTAAATCTTTACGCAGACCATTCATCAAATCTTCATGAACTGATTTTGGTTTGGCTGAATTTGCAATTACTTCTCTTTCCACCTTATTCAATGGATTTCCGGTACTTGGGTTCATGCCTTCAGGCACTTCTGTATAGGGATGAGCATTGTGCCAATCGCGTACTGCCTTCATGTGTTTTATAATCACATTAGTGACCCTGACAGATTTTTCTGCATCATTTAATTTCAATTCCTCAACCCAGGCTTTCGCTTTGAGTTCAATTTCAACATTGGATTTAGCCAATCGGTCTGCTTGTTTATTGATTAAAACTTCAACAGACTTCAAGTCTTTGATCGCATTTTTGGGAAGTAGGGAACCATTAACACCAAAACTTTTCATTTGTTCTGCTTTCTCAACTGTTACCTTTGATTCATCTCGTTTTGATTTGTTCAATCCAAATTCCTTCTCGAAAAATTCATAAACGCCCAGTCTTTTATTGATACCGAATGTGTGACCTTCTTCAGCTAAATGTACATTATGCACATTCTTGGCAGCATTATAAAAACCATAGGTTCTTTGTAGGAATGGGTATTCAAGTGTAGGAACAGTTCGTGTCCAATCCTTGCCATCAGAAATTATCATTAGGGCTTTCGGAGCAAAAACAGACATCAGTTCTGCATTGTTAGTTCCTCCTGCTGCAAGACTAATAGGCATTCCGCTTTCGCAAGGACAACCACCATCAAAATGAGACGCAAGACTTACGGTTGGACAAGCAGCAGTATATTTATTATTCAATAAGGAAAGCAGTACTACTTGAGAACCTCCTCCAGAACCACCATTAAGTCCCACTCGATTTGTATCCACATCTTTGCGTTGCAACATGAAATCGGTAATCAACAAACCATTAAGGATTTGGATTTGATGAGCTATACTTGTGCGATGAGCTGCAGCACCAACCTGCAATTCAGATTCACCCCAACCAAACAAATCGTAGGAAACCACAATTGCACCCATACGGGCTAAAGTTGCCTGACGGATTTGCAAATCTTCGTTATAACGTCCATTCGCCCAGTGTCCGTTAGGACTTATAATTACAGGGAATTTACCTTTTGCATCGGGTAGATAGAGTGAGCCTGCTACATAGAGACCAGGAACTGTTTCAAGATAGAAATTTTGAACCTTGTATCCATTGTATGTTCTAGCCTTACCATACACAGGAGCAGATTTCACGGTTTTTTTCAACAAGGAATCTATCTGCATAATTTCACGCACTTCAGTTCGCAAGCTTAAAGCCCTTGATTCCCAACTGGCTTTGTCTGAATACAATCCAGTCAAATGTTTCAGCATCTTTTCTCCATCTGCTGGAGTACGACGCATATACTCGTATTTTTTCAACTTGAAAGTGTTTTCGTTTTGTTGTTCGTATTTATAGTCGAACAAACTCAATACATTTTGCAGTGACTCCTCTACCGAATAAGGACGGATTCTGAAATCAGCAAAAGGAACAGTTTTGGCCACCGTATCAACTTCAATCTTTAATGTTACATTAAATTGTTTGGAGATTTGATCCAAAACCACATTCAAGGGTTTAGAAAAATCATTTTCAAAATTTTGAGCAGTTAGAACTGCAGGAAAAAGGATTAAAAAGAAGAAATATTTTTTCATTCGTTTAAATTTTTTTTTTTCGTAACGTATAGCTTGTGGCGATTTATCCTGAGTAATCACGATGAACCAGTGGTTAGCGTTAGCTAAATAATTTAATCTATTATTTCACTTAAGTGAATGATTAACTTATTTAATGTTCGTTTCATTTCTGTAAATTAGTTTGTGGTATAAATTTTAATTCCTGCCCATTTATTCTGACATTTGTTAAACGAACATCTTCACAATCAGTAAAAATCGCTGAATCTCTAGCCTGGATATTTAAATTCATAAAGGAAATATCTTTTATTGGAGCCTCTTCAAGACCACGGATAACAATTGGAGTTTGCACATCCACCCCCACTAAATCCGAAATATGAATGTTTCTAAAGATAGGAGTTCTATCAGAAAACAGTTCTTCGGGCATTTTGGAATATTTCAGATTCAGGATAACAGCCTCTCTTTTGATTTTGCGCATGACTATATTGCTCACGCGGATATTCTCAACGACTCCACCACGACCACGGGTTGATTTGATTCTAATCCCCCTATCTGTTCCATCAAACACACAATTGGAAATGGTCACATTCCGAACACCACCACTCATTTCACTTCCAATCACCACACCACCATGTCCGGCTAGCATCGTACAATTTGTAATGGTAATATTTTCACAAGGAGCATTTAATTTACGCCCTTGAAGATCGCGACCCGATTTAATGGTAATACAATCATCACCCACCGAAATATTGCAATCTGAAATATGGACATTTTTACACGATTCAGGATTAATCCCATCGGTGTTTGGAGAAGGTGGATTAAGAATTGTAATCCCTTTTATTTTCACATTCTCACAAAATTGAGGATTGACTGTCCAGAAGGGTGAGTTTTTAATTGTTATTCCCTCAACCCTTACATTTTTACAACGGATGGGTTGAAAAAAAGGCGGACGAAAAAAACGATAGCTTAAAGTCGGCAACCAATCATCATTGGTTTCTGCATTGATTTGATCAAAATCGTTTTCTTTATCAAACAAACTTTGGTATTTATTAATATCTCTTTTTCCATTATCCTTGTAATCAAGCATACATCTGAAATACTCATTCCACCACTTTTTGCCCTGACCTTCGATAGTCCCTTCACCCTTTATTGTAATATTTTCTGCATCAACAGCATAGATCAGTGGGGTAAAACTTTTCATCATCACCCCCTCATATCGCATTTCACGGTAGGGTAAATAGTTGTCAAAATCATCTGAGAAAATGAGAACAGCCCCAGCTTCTAACTCTACAGTGATATTACTTTGAAGAATGATAGCCCCTGTCAAGTACTTACCAGAAGGGAAATACAAACTACCACCCCCTTGAGCAGACAATTTAGCAATAGTCTGATTGATTAATGAAGTATTAAGTACTTTACCTTCAGCATCAGCACCCGCTAATTTCATATCAATTTTCACAGCACTGGTATATTGAGAAGCAATAAGCACTAAGGCTATCAGTACGAATTTTATTACATTCATGAATTATTTCAACTTTGATTTAAACGAATGATTACCTGCCTTTATCTTATGAATTCTTCCATCAGGGAGTATAACCTTTGCTGTAGTACCTTGAGGCACTGTAACTTTCAACTGAAAATCATTCTCTTTTCGGGTCCAATTTACTGAAATTTTACCATACACAGAACCGGTTTCTGCTTTAACGAACTGCAGATCACCAACAACTTCAGGCTCTATAACGAAATTTTTATAACCATCTTCAGAAGGTTGTATTCCTGCAAGTGAACGATAAAACCATTCTTCTATTTGACCAAGCATAAAATGGTTCATTGACGACCCATATTTTGGATCCCATTGTTCGGTAAGAGTAGTTGCACCCGATTTCAATTGGAAACCATAACCAGGAACCTCGTAATGATTATGCATTTTAAACATAAGATCATTCCAATCATTATCAGCCAACACGCGGAAAAGATATCTATTCCCCACATCTCCGGTAGTCAACTTATTCCCTTTTTTGTAAATATTGGATAATAAATTGTGCATGACCGCAGCCCTGTCTTGATCTTTTACTAAGCCAAAGAAAAGAGGGATAGCCATGGAAGTTTGACTGCCGGTAGCGTATTTTTTACGCTGAGAATTGAAGAATTTTGCATTGAAGGACTTAGCAATCTCACGAGCCATAGTTGCGAAATATTCTTTATCCTTGCTGTAACCCAATTTATCTGCAAGTTCAACCAACAAAGTAGCATCGTAATAATAATGAGCAGTTGCAACCAATGCACGAGGAGTATTAACAGCAAAACCAGCTTTGAAGTCACCCCCATAATCGTACCAATCCCCCAAACCAAAGTCAAGTATATTATCTACTGCTTTCGACTTTAGGTATTCAAAATAAGCCTTCATTTGAGGGTAATGTTTCTTCAACAGATCTGAATTATCATAGAAACTTTGATACATTTTGGGCATAATAAGCAAAGCCGACCCCCATTCAGGAGAAGTACCAAAATCATCGTAGGTAGAGTCCGGGCCAAAATGAGTATACATAGGTGCTATAGAAGGTACCATTCCATCGGGAAGTTGAGCATCCACCATATCCTGCATCACTTTGGGCATAAGTTCTTTCAAATCAAAGTTGTACATCAAACCAGGACCATTTAGATGAATTTGTTCCAACCATCCTAGTTTCTCACGTTGAGGACAATCAGTAAATACAGCCTGCATATTGCTTTTCATAGCTTGCAGGATCAGTTGATGGGTTTGATTGAATAGTTCGTTGGAACATTCAAAAAACCCTGTTTGTGGAGCCGAATTATAGACAAAACAAGATTCTACTTTTTTTAATTCCGGAAGTTTGGAACTTTCACCCTTGAAATTCACCCCTTCCACTTGAATGTATCGGAAACCATAATAGCTGAAACGAGGATGCCAACTCTCGTCACCCTCCCCTTTAAGCACATAGCTATAGATATGATGTCTTCCTGACTGTTGCTGAGTTGCAGCCCCGTCTTTAGTCAAAGATTCAGCTACAATCAGAGTTACAGTATCCCCTTTTTGACCATTGACCGTAATTGCAGGAAAACCAGCCAGGTTTTGTCCCATGTCAAACACATAGCTATGGGGATGAACAATTCGTTTAGAAACCTTATTTGCAGAATCTATCTGAGCCAGATTCAGTTTCACCACTGATGTTGGAGTATATCGCTCCATAATCTTTACTGCAGGAGCAGTTTGCAATCTTAATTCTCCTTTTGGAGGAGTTTGCACCACCACTTTGCGCCAATTTTCATCATTAAACCCAGTCTTATTCCAATTGTCACTTTCCAATCGGGCATCATAATCCTCACCACCAAACATTGAATTGAATGTAATTGGAGAAGGAAGATATTTCCAATCCTTAGTTGAATTTATTATTTCCGAGGAACCATCCAGGTATTCTATTTTCAAGGTGAGCAACAAGGTTGGAGCACCATAACTTACTTTGTATTTGTAATATCTACCTCCTTGCTCGTTGTACATACCATTACCCAAAAGCACAGCCAGCACATTTTCACCCTTACTTATGCTCCGAGTAATGTCGAACTGATTGTAATAAACAGTTTTAGCGTAATCACTCCAAAGGGGAGAAAAGATAGCATCATTGATATTTTGACCGTTGAGATAAGCCTCGTAATGACCCAATCCGCAAATGGTAATATTGGCTTTGGCAATTGGTTTTTCGATCTTGAATTCATGTCTCAATTGAATACTTCTTTTTGCAAGTGTATCCACATTAGCCCAAATAGAACGGTAGTTATCGGTTTTGAAAACATAACTTGAAAAAACAACATTGCGAGGCAGTTTAGCATTTTCGTGCGAAATAGCGCCTATCCATTGAGCGTTTTCAGAAAATTGAGAATACCCCAAAAGAGAAGTAACACTCAACAAACCCATTAATATTCCTTTTTTAATCGAGTACATTTTCCAATTGAATTTTAGTTATTTCTGGACCATTGAAAACCGATTTTCCATCTACTAAAACAGAGAATCCCTTACCTTGCTGGTATTTATCTCCGTTTTTATCCCAGAAAACAGTAATCAAATGGCCTTGATAATTTACATTATCCAAACAGAACCAATCCCATTTATCTTGAGGAATCAGGGGATTTAATTCCAAAACTTTATCTGCTCTAGGTCTTAGTCCAGCAAGACCAGTTATAATTAAATCATTGAAAGTAGAATGATTGTAATAACGGCTTCGTTCCTGATCACCCTTCAACCAATACCCGGTAACTTCATCCAGATATTCACCTATATAAGGTCTACCCCTGTAATATTGAGATTGAACGTATTTTTCCAGTTGATTAAAGTAGTCTGCCTTGGATACGATTTGTTGATTACCATCCATAAAATTCGCCATAGCAGTTAGTGTTTGTGCAGTTGCAAAAGGCCATATTGCACCATCCCACTCACATTTACCTACCCCTCGGGTGCGGAATTCTGGATGTCGTCGTTCAGCAGTAGTATGTCCAAAGGGCGCATTAAATCCCTGTTCATCCATCAACTGTACCCAAGCAGAATCGTATATTTGATGATCAGGCAGGTTGAAATACCAAGGAATAAAACCTATAGCCTCACGAACCTGTGCCAATGAATCAATTCGAGAAGTCTCGAAGAACTGATGTTTGTTATTCCAAAGTTCATTCTGAATTAGCTTTTTAAGACTATCTGCTTTCGATTTAAATTTACGACTCATTTCTTCCTCACCCATCAATTTCCCAATTTCAGATAGAGCCATTGCATTTCCATACATATAACTATTGATGGTAGGACGAGCAAATTTCTTTTTTCTTCCTCCACTGATCGATTCTTCCATACCATCTTGGACATCCCCCTGCCAGTAAAGACCGTTTTTCAAACGATGACTTGACTCCCATCGGTAATATTCGTTTTCCAAATCTGGCAACAAGTCCTTGATGAAGGCAGTGTCACCATTGACCAAAAAACGATTAAATACAGCATCTGCATTCCACGAACTGAAGTTCATCATTTTTTTCATAGGTTGACCGCTATTTCCCCTATACCAGGTTTGAAGTATTTGATTCAGGTAATCCTTATTTTTCAACCATCTGCCTTCGTACACATGATGACCGATGGCACAGGCAATTAAATTGTAAAGATCTGCATAAGACCTATCTACGAGAAATTCAGTCATGCCATATCCAACAGGAGTATTTTTAATGTGTTTTCTGTAAGTCCACCAACGGTAGTAAAACATCTCTTCGAAGTTTTGCTGTGGACAGGAAAAAAGCGGAATATTGGATTTCATCCATTCCACAGAAGCGGAATTTGGAATCGCCTGAACCACATTTTCATCTTCCATTGAATTGAAATATTCAGGATAATGTTGGAAATCAGAAAATTTCAGCAAAGCCCCTTTGCCGACGGACTCCAAATCTAAAGTTTGGAATTCAGAAATGGAAAAAGAAGCGAGGGGAGCTATTAAACCAGCGTTCTCCACATCCATCTCCATATCGGCAGGAGTATCTACGGTTGGGTATTCATTGGGGGCACCAGTACTGAAGACGATGCGCGTAATATTTTCAACAGGGGCATAAAACATGCGAAGTCCAATCTGTTTACCATTTTCATACAAGGTGATGCTTCTATTTTTAACCGAAAGAACAGCCTTGTAATGGTACGACTTATCTGGTACATACTGCATTACATTTCCATATCTGGCACCCCCCTTAATTCTGACCACTCCATCCTTCATCCATTCGATCCGGGAACAAGCGATACCCTTTTCATCTTGAAATTCGAGTCGATAATCCTCATTTAAGTTTTTTGCAGAAAGAGTAAACTGCAGTTCCAATTCTTTTGTAGCAGGTATTATTTTTTCCACTTTGGCTCTATCGAAAGGATCTTTATCCGAAAGAGTTAAATTTCCATTTTCAAGCGAAACAGGAGCATATAGTGGACTATAAATATTCCAATCCTTTAATTCAGCCAATGATTTAAATACTGAGAAATCAACTTTTTGATGAGCAGTAGCTTGGGTTTTGACAGGCACGGGAATATGTGACACCCACATATCCTCCTTGTTAACGCTGTAGCTAACCCAAAGATCACCATCCGGAGGAGTTCCATTACCCTCCAGAATTCCACGGGTGTATTGAGGACCATTGGATTTATAATTACCCGCATATCTCATTCGCGTAATTTCACCATGAACCAAATTCAAACTTTTGTATTCAAGACCATCCCGAGAAGTTGAGATAGCCAAAGGCCATCTGAACTCAGAAGGATTATAAACAGTAGCATAAGACCCATCGGAAAGTTTTTGCCCCCAGATTTTCGCGTTGGAATTGACAAAACCAACAGCTCTTAGCACAGGTTCGTGCCAAGTCTCACCCCCATCCTCACTGATTGAGGTTAAGGCATGTTTCCATAGAGCAGCAATTTTACCATCCGGCAAAGTATAGCTATTAAAAGCTTTGTATGATTTTTTAAGAGGCAACATTTCATCCTCGCGATCAGCCTCTTCGACCATCTGCATTCTGTAGAGCGGGTTTGCCATCATCTCACGACAAGCCTTTACAAACTCCTTGTCCTTTGATTTCTCAAAATACGGAAAGGAAGTATTCTTTTCATTGAACTGATGATTGTAATAGACGAAATAGATTTTCCCAAAAGAACCATCTTTATAAATTTCGCGAACAACACGGCCTATACCATTACCATCGTTGGGATCATCTTTTTTATCAAGGGCAATTCCATAATTACCTGTAGCCAAGAATTTTCCCGATTTAGAAACATAAAAGCCAACACGCTGGTGCATAATGGCTGTCAGATTGAGTGCTTTACCCGGATATTCAGGTTTGGTATATCCATCAGGCACTTTATATTCAGGAAAAATGATTTGAGGCGGAGACCAGTCATAACCATTGGATGATGACTGATAGAAAGTTGCTGAAGGAGGAATATGCTCTCCAACTGCACCACTGATAAAATGCATATGAAACTTTCCGTTCCAATAAGCCAGCATCGGTTGGTGATTATAAGTCCAGCCATTGCAATTCTCCTTGGACGGCAATTCTCTGTTAGCCCTCATGGTTTGGATATTGTGAACACCCACCACCGGACTTAATTGACCATCGTGTGCATTCGGGTTTGCCAAGGTTGTTCCCGTATATCTCACCAATTGTTGAGGGACTAATTCCTTCTTAAGTGATTGTTTAAGCAAATTATCCAGAACCGGAAAAGGCACTTTAAAAATAGTTCCATGTTTATGTCCCTGTGGCACTTTGACAAGAGCAGTTTGATCATCAAATTTCTTGAAGTCAGTTGTAGCCGAAGCACCATACATAAACTTACGATACACATCGTAGTAAATCAGAAATTTGTTCCCGTTCTTAAGAGCAGTTGGACCTTCAATAAAAGACTCGGTAAAAGGAGTAGAAATATTTTCCCAAGGACCAGTAGGACTTTTAGCAAAAGCCACTTTTAAATTACGGTTAGGACGTGTATTGTCTTTAAACACCATCACATAATCCTTTTTGGCCCTTTTCACCAGCATGGCATCAATCACGCTATACCCAGGATCAAAAAATAATTTTGTCGAAGAGAAAGTTTTGAAGTCGGGTGTCGTCACATAATACAACCGATGGTTATTGTATTCATCTTCCTGCCCCTTTTCAAATTTAAAAGGCACTGTAGAAGCCCAAATTACATAGTATAATTTCTCCTCATCATCATAAAAAATCTCTGGCGCCCACACATTGACCGTTGTAGGTTCAAATTGCATAACCGGAATCAACTTTTCATCAGACCAGTTTACAAGATCCGAGGAACTTGCATATCCGAAGCCCTTATCTCCTTTCCAACTGCTGGTCCACACCATGTGATATATACCATCAGGCGAACGAACAATCGAAGGGTCACGCATGACTTTCTGTGTGCCCACTTTTGGAGTCAACCAAACACCAGGTATAGAATCCCAATTCACTCCATCCTTACTATATATGTAACGAAGGCCGTCAGTTGCAGGCTCCCTGAAAGAAGTAGAAACAAAAACCTCCTGTGCATGAATAGCAGAGATATTTAAGATAAATATCACAGCAAGAAGAATAGACTTGAAAAAATGATTCATTGGAATAAAATAACTGTTGAATAGTACAAAAGAATGACGAAAGGAGTCATTGTAAGTACTCATCAATTTAATTCTTAGAGCCTATAAATTCTATCTCTAAAAAAATTAAATAAAAATGAGTACGAGGAATTTAAGTCCTCGTCATAAGTTTAATTACAATTAATACTGTTACTAATTTTAAATCAAAAAAAGTTATGAAAAAACTACTTCTCTTCGTGTTGATTTTTGCAACAACTGCATCTTTCGCACAATTACGTAAAGACAGAACTTTAGCCGACATAGGAGGTTACGGAGCTATTGATAATGGCGATGGAACTTTCAAAATGGCTTTCAACTTTAACTCAACTAAAGTTTACGGTTCTAAATTCTCTGACAACTCATTCAAAGCGCTTCAAAGTATTTTCCTAGCAACTGAAGCTCCAAACGGAATGGTTGATGCTATTTACGGTACTAAAACTAACAGAATTGGTTCTGGTGCTAACGGTTACAGATTAAAAGGCCTGACTGAATTGTTGAACTTCTCAGTTGTTGACACATTAAAAGCTTACAATTCAGTTCAAAGTCATTGGAAACAAGTTGCTGCTATCCTAGATGTAGTTGAAGGCGATACAACTGATGGTGTTTGGGTAAACTATCCAGGTATGTACAAAAAAGGATTGTTAGCATTCCGTGCCAACTTGACAAACATAGGTGTTATTGGCTCTGATTTAAGTTTCGAATTGATGACTTACGACAAGGGTAATACAAGTAAAACAGCTCAATACAAAATGATTGTAGAGCTAGGTGGTAAAATCAACAACGGTTTCGGTAACTCTGGTTTCAAAACAGTTGCAGACTTCGATACCATCACTAATGCAAACAACGCTGGTATCAAAACCGCTTTGGGAACTCAAGAAATCTATGTAGTTGATACAGTTTATACTACAACAACTGATGGTTTGAGAACTAAAGTGAAAATCAACGTAGCACAAGCAATCGGTAAAACCAAAGAAGAAATCAACGGTAAATATGTGGCTGTAATGCTTTACACTAAAGGTACAGGAACAAACATTGCTCCTGGTGTTTACGAACCAGTGTTAGGTATTGACAACATCGAGGTAACTTATGTTCCTGCTTCTTGGGTTGCTCCAGCTGGTGCTATCACCAATGCATACATCAACCACAACAATGGTGCACCTGCTACAACTGAAAGTACTGACTTCACTGGTGGAACTCCAGTTCCAGTAATTGCAGACATAGCATCTCCAATCAAAATGTATTTGACAAGTTTGAACAGAACTGTGCCAATCGTTATCACTGAAGACAATACAGATAATTTCCACAATGCTAAATTTGAATTCGCAGCGACTGGCGCTGTAAAAGCAAAAGATGCAGCTGGAAACTATACTGTAGATGTACCTTATGTATTGACTCCTTCTGACGGAACTTCAGAATACAATGTTTCTATCGCTTTACCAGCAGGTCAATCTTTCTCTAACGACACATTGGAAGTATCAATCAATGCAACAGTAGCTGATCAAGCAACTAGTGCAACTCGTTTGGAAATCACCAACGGTACTCGTTTTTGGTACAATGTTTCTGCAGCAGGTACTGCATTGACAGCTGCTCCAGCACAACAAGTGAAAGCTTTGGCTATCTACGATCTTGACCGTACTATCGTAGCTAAAAACGCTAGTTCTGATGTAACTATCGTTAACGCTGCTGGTCAAGTTGTAAAAGTAGTTTCTGCAACAGCTGCTTCTAAAGGAATTGCAGTAGCAGAAGGTGCTTATGTAGTTAAAACAGGAAATACAATTCAAAAAGTAATAGTTAAGTAAGTTAATAGTTTGATTTTGTTTTTTGTAGACAAGCTCCGAAGTGATTCGGGGCTTGTCCTTTTTTAAGTACAATCTTTCCTTTTTTACGTCTGATATTTAATAAGTTTAAAATACAGAATTTCATTTCTTTTCTGAAAACAATTTATTCAAATGAAAAAAACATTTCTCCTCATCCTTTTTATCAGTTTCTTTACTGTAATTGCATCTGCACATGGTCTTACAGACACCAAAGAGAGTAAACATGCAATCATGCATACAGCCCAGATTGGATCTGTAAAGTGGACCAATGGATTTTGGGCTGAAAGGTATGAGATATTTAAAGATACTATGATTCTGGCTATGTGGAACACTCTAAACAGCCCTGAAATCAGTCACTCGTTCAGAAACTTTGAAGTTGCTTCAGGTGATATTGAAGGAGTCCATCACGGACCTCCCTTTCATGATGGCGATTTCTATAAATGGTTAGAGGGTGTTGCTGCGGTATACTCTCAAACAAAAGACAAGAATCTGGAGAAGATGATGGATCATATTATTGATGTTATTGCCCGTTCGCAACGCGAAGATGGGTATCTACATACACCTGTAATCATCAAGGCACTAAATAAAAGCAAAGAGGCAGCCGATGAAACTGTGATTGGCACTGCTACTGGCAAGAAAAACGACAATGCTTTTGAAAACAGATTGAATTTTGAGACCTACAATTTAGGTCACCTGATGATGGCCGGAATCATTCATTACCGTGCAACTGGCAAGAAAACCCTTTTGAACCCTGCAATTAAAGCAACAGACTTTCTTTATAATTTTTACAAAACTGCTTCAGCAGAATTAGCCCGCAATGCAATCTGTCCCTCACACTACATGGGAGTAATAGAAATGTATAGAACGGTAAAGGATCCCAAATATTTGGAACTGGCACAAAACCTGATCGACATTCGTGGAATGGTTGAAGAGGGTACAGATGACAATCAAGACAGAGTTCCCTTCCGCGAACAAACTACCGCAATGGGTCATGCAGTTAGAGCAAATTATTTATATGCAGGAGTAGCTGATGTATATGCTGAAACAGGCGAAGAGAAACTCCTCGAAAATCTCAAAAGCATCTGGGATGATATTGTAACTCGTAAAATGTACATTACCGGAGCATGTGGAGCCTTGTATGATGGCACATCTCCTGATGGGACCGAGTATAAACCTGCAAAAATTCAGAAAGTGCATCAAAGTTATGGCCGTGCCTATCAACTTCCACATGCAACTGCTCACAACGAGACATGTGCAAATATTGGCAATATGCTTTTCAACTGGAGAATGTTTCTAGTATCTGGTGATTCCAAATACATAGACATACTTGAAACTGCTTTATACAATTCTGTTATGAGTTCTGTGAGTTTGGATGGTACCGAATTTTTCTACACCAACCCTATGCGTATGAGTGAAGACTTCCCCTATACACTTCGTTGGCCAAAGGAAAGAAAGAGATACATCAGTTGCTTTTGCTGTCCTCCCAATACAGTTCGCACTTTAGCAGAGGTTCAAGAATATGCCTATTCAATTGGAGAAAATACGATTTGGGTTAATCTGTATGGAGGAAGTGATTTCGAGACTGAAATTCATCCAGGCGAGAAAATAAGAATATCACAACAAACAGAATATCCGTGGGAAGGAAAAATCACCTTTAAGGTAGATGCAAATAAATCAAAAGATGCTTTTGCAATTAACTTAAGAATTCCATCCTGGACAGATAAATTCACCGTGAATGTGAATGGAAAAGAAATTAAAACCAGTCCAAAAAACGGTTATATCAGTCTAAACCGGAATTGGAACAAAGGTGATAAAATCGAATTTGAGTTGGATCTAAAAACCAAATTGATGGAAGCCAATCCGCTAGTTGAAGAATCCAGAAATCAGACAGCAGTGCAAAGAGGACCTATTGTATATTGTCTGGAAGGATTGGATATTGAAGGTGAGACCTCAATCGATGACATAGTAATACCAGCAAACATTCAATTCAAAGCTCAAAAAGGTTCTGTTGCTGGCTACCCAGTGTATGTTCTGGAGGGAACAGCAAAAGCAAACACCCAAAACACCTGGAAAAACACATTGTATCGTGAAGTAAATTCAAGCATGAAAGAAGTAAAAGTGAAATTGATTCCTTACTATGCTTGGGGTAATAGAGAGAAAAGTGACATGACCGTTTGGATGCCAATTTTAAAATAAATTTTCATGAAAAAGTTCTGGATTTTAACTATACTTTTAGTTACATTGGGGTCATTATCCGCTATGGATATTTGGGTATCTACTACTGGGAGTAAAAATGCCTCGGGAACTAAAGAAGATCCAATATCTACAGTTTCTATGGCTTTACGCAAAGCAAGAGAAGCCAGAAGATTGGAGAATCCAGAAACCAAGAAAGGTATAAATATCATCCTAAAAGATGGTTATTATCTTGAAGATGAAACCATTTGGATCAGACCAGAGGATAGTGGAACTGAAAATTCCAGAACTTTAGTTTCTAGCGAGAATCCCCATGGGGCAACAATAGGCGGAGGAATCAAACTTAGTAATTGGAGACAAAAAGGCAAATTCTGGGTCACTAAAGTTCCCGAATACCAAGGGAACCAACCTGTTTTCAGACAAGTCTGGATTAACGGAACAAAGGCCACCAAAGCACGTGACATAGTCGATTTTGAAAAAATGTTTCGGATACTGGCTGTTGATAAAATCAATGAAACATTGATAGTTCCTTCGAAATCAATTCAAAAAATCAAGGAGATCAAACAAGCTGAAATGGTTTTGCATCAAATGTGGGCCATCTCGAATTTGAGAATTAAATCCATCACTGAGAAAGGTGATTCAGCATTTATCAAATTCCACCAACCAGAAAGCAGGATACAGTTCGAACGCCCTTGGCCTTCACCCATGATAGGGGAAGGCGTAAATTCTCCCTTCTATTTGAGTAATCATCCTGCCTTACTGGATGTTGCAGGAGAATGGTATTACGACAGAGACAGTAAAGAATTGTATTATTACCCACTTCCTGGCCAATCGATTAAAAACACAACAGCTATCATTCCAGTCACAGAAACCCTTGTAAGCATAGAAGGAACAATGGATAGACCCGTTGGTTTTGTGGAATTTAAGGATATTGTTTTTAGTCATACCAGCTGGAGCAGACCCTCTATAAAAGGACATGTACCTCTACAAGCAGGTATGTATTTGTTGGATGGATACAAACTGAGACCACAGATCGATCGGAAAAACAATCACAAGCTAGACAATCAAGGATGGTTGGGTAGACCAAAGGCTGCCGTAGAAATTAATGCTGCCAATCACATTATTTTTGACAACTGCCTATTTACTCAAATCGGATCTACTGCCTTAGACTTTCAGGAAGCCTGTAGTTTTAGTAAAATAGAAAATTCCGAATTCAATGACATAGGAGGAAACGGAATCGTTTTGGGAAGTTTCTCACCCAAGGCACATGAAACCCATTATCCATACAATCCATCGGACTACAGAGAAATGACTCACAATATTGTGGTGAGAAACAATCTCATCACCAATGCAACAAATGAAGACTGGGGCTGTGTGGGTATAGCTGCAGGCTATGTGCATGATGTGGAAATCTGCCACAACGAACTTACCGAATTATCCTATATGGGAATCAGTGTCGGTTGGGGTTGGAACCGCAACTTGGTAGGAATGAAGAGCAATTTGGTGAAGGCTAACCATATCCACCATTATGCACGTCATATGTATGATGTTGCTGGCATTTATACCCTTGGAGCACAACCCGGAACTGTAATTGAAGAAAATTACATTCATAGTATTTACAGTCCTAGCTATGTACACGATCCAAAACATTGGTTTTACATTTATACTGACGAAGGTTCGTCTTATATTCAAGTGAAAAACAATTTTACCGAAAGTGAGAAATACTTACAAAATGCAATTGGACCCGGAAATATTTGGACTAACAATGGTCCACAAGTAAGCGATAGCATTAAAACACAAGCAGGAAGATTATAATTTACAAATTATAGATTATGTCAAAAAGTTCCCCGATATGAAATATAGAAGAATTACATCCAAAAAAATAGCAGCCACTCTGGTTGCATCCCTTTTCACAATTTCCACAGTTTTTTCACAAACATGGATTTGGTATCCTGGTGATTATGAAATATGGTTGGGAAATGAAATGAACAACCGTAGAACAGAGAGAGGAGCCTTTTTTCCACATTTTTGGAAAATGGACACTCACTATAATCTGGTTGAATTCAGTAAAGAGCTAAGCTTAACTGAATCTGAAGTTATTGAAATTAAAACAGAAGGAAAGTTCAACATCAAATTGGATGGCAAAATGCAGTTTGGCATGCCTGAAAGATTTACAATACCAGCAGGTAAACACAAACTGAATATTAAAATCTGGAACCAAGCCACACCCCCAGCACTTTTTGTGAAGGGAAAAACTGTTTTTACAGACAGCAGTTGGAAAGTCACATACGAAGATAAAGAATGGATAGACGAAAGTGGGAAAGCCAGCGATAATTCAGCCACAATCTACATGCAGGCATCTTCCGGTCAATTCAATTCTGCCGACACCCCACCGTCCAACTATAAATTGGAAACCATGCTGATCAAACCACTTTCAGCAATCGACATCAAAGAGGGAACATTGTATGATTTCGGTAAAGAAACCTTTGGATTTGTACAAATTCACGGTTTGAAAGGCAATGGCAAAGTACATATCTATTATGGCGAGAGCAAAGAAGAAGCATTGGATACAGCATATTGTGAAACACTCGACAAGGTGAAGGTAGAATCCTATCAAGTGACGGATCTTGCGACCAACAAAGTAAGACCAATCAATGGCAAGTATACGCTAGAAAACAGCAAAGCATTTCGTTATGTATATGTAGTCACTGAAAATCAGGCAGAATATTCCAGTTTTGACATGTTGTATGAATACAAACCAGAAATTCAAAGAGGTTATTTCAAGTGTGATGACGAAAAAATCAATAAAATCTGGGATATTGGCGCATACACGATGCAACTTACTACACGCGAATTCTTTATCGATGGTATTAAACGAGATAGATGGACATGGAGTGGAGATGCCATTCAAAGTTATTTAATGAATTACTATTTGTTTTTCGACACTCAAACAGTAAAAAATACGATTTGGTTATTGAGAGGAAAAGACCCTGTAACCAGTCATACAAACACAATTATGGATTATACCTTCTACTGGTTCTTGTCCATATATGATTATTATATGTTTACTGGCGACAAAGACTTTATTCAACAGATTTATCCTCGTATGCAGACCATGATGGACTATGTACTCGGAAGAACAAATAAGAATGGCATGGTAGAAGGAATGACTGGTGATTGGGTGTTTGTAGATTGGGCAGATGGATATCTGGACAAACACGGTGAACTATCGTACGAACAAGTACTGTTTGCCAAAAGTCTGGAAACTATGGCCTTGTGTTCACAAATCACAAACAACAAATCAGACGAAACCAAATACAAAGCACTATTTGAATCCCTGTTTGCAAAATTGGAATCTGCCTTCTGGAACGAAAGCAAGAAAGCATTGGTACATAATCGTATCGATGGTAAACAACAAGATGCAGTAACACGATATTCGAATATGTTTGCCATTTTCTACAATTATTTGTCTGATCAAAAGAAAAATGAGATCAAGCATTCAGTACTTTTAAACGACTCCATATTGGGAATAAGCACTCCCTACATGCGTTTCTATGAATTGGAGGCACTATGTGCATTGGGAGAACACAAATCTGTGACCAAAGAAATTCGTTCCTATTGGGGAGGAATGTTGGACGAAGGTGCCACCTCCTTTTGGGAGAAATACAATCCAACCGACAAAGGAGCACAACATTTGGCCATGTATGGTCGTCCCTATGGTAAAAGTCTTTGCCATGCCTGGGGTGCAAGTCCAATTTACTTATTGAGTAAATATTACCTTGGAGTTCAACCAACCAAGGCTGGATATTCTGAATATACCATCAAACCCAATTTGGGAGGTCTAGAATGGATAGAAGGTGCAGTACCAACACCCAATGGAGAAATCAAAGTTTACATGGACTCCAAGACGATTAAAATCAGTTCAGATGAAGGGACCGGCTATCTATTTTTCTCAAGTAAGAAAACACCAAAACTAAGTGGATCTAAAGCTGAACTAGGCAAAGATGGTTTGTACAAAGTAGAAATAAAGGCCGGCGAAAACATAACTGTCAGCTATAAATAAGCTCGATTTATGAGTACGAACGAGCCTTTAAAATCGTCATTTTGGAAAATAATTCCAAATGAAATTGATTCGTTTTAGTCTTTTAATCTCTTTATTCCTAAGCCTACAACTAAAGGCTGAAAACTTTTCTATACACACTTTTGGCTCAAAATCCAATAGAGTAGATTTTGCAGCTCAGTTGCTTGAAGACAAATTATCTAAACTTGGCCATACTTCTTTCAAAAAGTCAGACGGGATCAACAATTACATTCTTGTAAATCTAAGTGATACTAAATCAACAAAGTTTGTTCAAAAAACAGGACTAAAGCTAAATGAACTTCCGAAAAAAGAAGGCTTTGTCATCCAAACCCTAAAAAACAAAACCTACATTTTAGGAGCAGATGGCAATGGTGTAATTTACGGCTGTCTGGAGATTGCTGAAAAGTCCAAAGATGACGGAAAACTTTACAAGCCTGCATATCAAATAGATGCACCTGAAATGGTGCTTCGAGGTACAGCTATTGGACTTCAGAAACCCACTTATCTTCCTGGGCGACATGTGTATGAATACCCCTATACTCCTGAGAACTTTCCCTGGTTCTACGACAAACTACATTGGATAGAATATTTGGATATGTTGGTCGAGAACCGCATGAACTCCGTATACCTATGGAATGGACACCCATTTGCTTCACTGGTACGTTTGACGGATTATCCAGAGGCTGTGGAAGTAGATGAAGCTACTTTCAAGAAAAATGAAGAGATGTTTCGTTTTATCACTGAAGAAGCAGACAAACGTGGGGTATATGTAATTCAAATGTTTTACAATATACTATTGCCCAAACCCTTGGCAGATAAACACGGGATAAGTACACAGGATAGGAACAGACCCATAACGCCTCTTGCTTCAGATTATACACGCAAAAGTATAGCCGCTTTTATCGAAAAATATCCGAATGTTGGTTTGCTTGTTTGTCTGGGAGAAGCTATGGACACATACGACGATGATGTGGAATGGTTCACCAAAACAATTATACCAGGTGTAAAAGATGGATTAACAAAATTAGGATTAAGCCAAGAACCACCCTTGTTACTCCGAGCACACGACACTGACGCGAGAAGAGTTGTAGATGCAGCTTTGCCTTTATACAAAAACTTGTACACCATGCACAAATATAATGGTGAAAGTTTAACCACCTATGAACCACGAGGACCCTGGGGAGATATTCACAAATCCTTAAGTTCTTTGGGTAGCGTACACATCAGCAATGTTCATATACTAGCCAATTTGGAACCCTGGAGATATGGATCACCTGATTTCATCCAAAAGACAGTACAGGCTATGCACGATGCACACGGTGCAAATGCACTTCATCTATATCCTCAATCATCCTTTTGGGATTGGCCCTACACTGCAGACAAATTGGCTGATGGTCAAAGACTCAAACAATTGGATCGAGATTTTATGTGGTACAAAACCTGGAGCAGGTATGCATGGAATTGTAGACGCGACCGTGAAGCTGAACTGAAATATTGGAACTCATATCTAGGTGAATACTATGGTACCAAAGATGCAAGTGGTATTATTCAAGCATACGAAGAAACTGGGGAAATTGCGCCAAAACTACTCCGTAGATTTGGTATCACCGAAGGAAATCGCCAAACATTGTTGTTGGGTATGTTTGTCAGCCAACTTGTAAATCCATACAAATACAAAATATATCCTGGATTTTACGAAAGTTGTGGTCCGGAAGGAGAAAAACTAATCGAATGGGCCGAGAAAGAATGGAAAAACCTTCCGCATCAGGGTGAATTGCCATTGGATATCATACAACAGACAGTAGATCATGCCGAAAGAGCAGTTAATGGCATCGAAAGTGCAAAAGTAAACACAAACACAGCCGAATTTAATAGACTTAAAAACGATGTGTATTGCTACCGTGAGTTTGCCTATTTCTTTAATTACAAAGTCAAGGCTGCCAAACAGGTTTTGGATTATCAATATGGGAAAGATCTCGAATCATTGGAAAAAGTAATTCCTTTGCTTGAGCAAAGTTTGAAACACTGGACCAAGTTGGTTGCGCTTACCAAAGATCATTATCTGTATGCAAACAGCATGCAAACAGCACAAAGAAGAATTCCGATTGGTGGTGACAATGGAAAAAACAAGACTTGGGAAGAGATGTTGGTTCATTATCAAAAGGAATTGGATAACTTTAAAGTAAATCTGAATCTTTTGAAACAAAAAGAAAACGGACATACACACCTTACACCATCAGAAGTGAAGTCAGCACAAGTAAAAATCGTTGGCAGTTCTGACCAAAAAGAATTAATCACAGGAGAGAGTATATATATGGGAAGAGAATCTGTGATTGAAGCATTTGCACCTGAATTAGCCAAACTCAAGAGAGTTGTGATGGACGACCAAACACAGATGAATGAAGGCAGTCGTATCGAATTTGAATGCAAAGACACTGTTTATTTATGGGTTGGATTTTTCCGCGACGATCAATCCAAATTTGCAAAGGCTCCCACTTTGGAAACCGATGCCGCAGCAAATAATCGCGGTCAGGCCGACCCTATCTTGTTGAATGCCATTCGAATCAAAGGACTACCAATGGTAAACATACATGCCTACGAATTTGAACCAGGAAAACACAGCTTGCAATTACCAAAAGGAATGTGCATTGTAAATGGTTTTACTTCAAATAAACCCACTACCAGGGATGTGCAATTGGCAGGAACTGGCACTGAAGAAACTATGGATTGGTTATTTTATTGAGTATCAAGATGAGAAAAAAAATCTGGCTTTTCATCGTTTTATTTCGTTTAATACAATCTACATTTGCTATTGATCCCAAGACCGTATCGGATCAAAAGATGAATGAGATTTATGAAAAAATTCAGACTCCTTACAAGTACGGATTAGTCGTAGCACCTACCGATAACAACCACAAAATGGATTGTCCAACCGTATTTCGGAAAGACAATCAGTGGTACATGACCTATTTGATTTACAATGGCAAAGATGGTAGCAGTGGCAGAGGCTACGAAACCTGGTTAGCCACAAGTGATGATTTACTCCGATGGAAAACGTTGGGACCGATTTTATCGTTCCGTGATGCTAAGTTCTGGGATACAAATCAAAGAGGTGGTTATCCAGCCTTACCTGATATGAATTGGGGCGGTTCCTACGAGATGCAAACTTGGAAAGGTCGTAACTGGTTGACCTATATTGGCGGTGCTTCCGCAGGCTATGAAGCAGGACCATTGAAGGTTGGACTAGCCTATACACCTGCAAAGAATCTGACCAAAGCCATTGAATGGAAAGCATTTGACAAACCCATTTTAGCACCAGAAGACAAGGAGGCACAGTATTTTGAGAATATCACTCAATACAAAAGTACAGTTTACTGGGATAAAGATGAAAAATTAGGAGCACCCTTTGTAATGTTTTATAATGCAGGCGGTATACATCCAGAAACAAAGGTAAAGGCAGAACGAATCGGAATTGCTTTGTCCAAGGACATGAAAAAATGGAAGCGATTTGCAGGCAATCCTATTTTTACACACGAAGAAGGAATCACAGGAGATGCACATATACAGAAGATAAACGATGTATATGTGATGTTTTATTTTTCAGCCTTTCGAAAAGATAGAAACTACAAAGCCTTCAACACTTTTGCAGCAAGTTACGATTTGGTTCATTGGACCGATTGGAAAGGCAAAGACCTCATTGTTCCATCCAAGGATTATGATGAATTATTTGCACATAAAAGTTATGTAGTCAATTGGAAAGGAGCGGTTTATCATTTTTACTGTGCTGTAAATCATGCCGACCAAAGAGGAATTGCAGTTGCAGTGAGCAAGCCCATGGGAAGATCCGAAGTACACTTTCCTAAACCAGAAATAAAATCCAGAAGGACAAGAATTGAATTGGACAAGGATTGGCAAACCAAACTGATCAAACAAAAAGGCTTTATAAAAGTGGATATTCCCCACAATTGGGACGATTACTACGGTTATAGACAATTGCTGCATGGCAATCTTCATGATACAGCCATCTACATTAAGAAATTCAAACTATCTGATGCTGATAATAAAACAGTTTATCTTCACTTCGAAGGGATAGGAACATATGCCCAGCTTAAACTAAATGGTAAAGATTTGGGACTGCATCCGGTGGGTAGAACTACCCTGAGTTTAGACATTACAGCTTATATTTCCACAGCTGAAGAGAATATATTGGAAGTGCAGGCCCAACATCCATCCATGATCAAAGATATGCCCTGGGTCTGTGGAGGGTGTTCTTCAGAATGGGGTTTTAGTGAAGGATCACAACCACTGGGTATATTCAGACCCGTCTGGATTGAAATTTCAGACAATGTGCGAATCGAACCTTTTGG
>CAZZPZ010000020.1:0-4658 GCA_964655615.1 uncultured Paludibacter sp.
AATCAACGTTACAGTAGTCTCAGTGAAACTAGTTGTTGTTTGTCTTGTGGAGGTGGATCTGCTTTTCTTGCGAAAAACAAGAATGGTCAAATGAATACAACTGATTGCAGACCTATTAAAATGCTTCTATCCTTGGTGCGTGATATTATCTGAATCACTTAATTCTCTATTAATTCTCTTTTTGTGAAACTTCTGTTCATTTGGCTTATCGTTAACAAAGTTTAATAAATGAATATATGTTCATATATTTTTATATTGAAAATTATGTTTAATTTTGCATTGTAATTCAAGTGAAGGATTTAAGTCATATAAACATTAAATTAATTAAAATAAAATATACAAATGGAGAAGATTGTTATTGTTGGTGGTGTTGCTGCGGGTGCAACTGCTGCTGCTAAGTTGAGAAGAATTTCGCCGGAGGCCCATATTACTATGTTGGAAGCTGGTCCGGATATTTCATTTGCAAATTGTGGCTTGCCTTATTATATTGGTGGAGATATTAAAAGTCGTTCAAAATTAATTCTTCAAAGCCCTGAAAGTTTCAATGATCAATACAAAGTAGATGTACATACGCATACTTTAGTGACAGTTTTGGACCGTAAAAATAAAAAACTGACTACCAGAGATACTCGTAGTGGAGAAAACAAAACTTTTGAGTATGATAAATTAATTCTGGCTCAAGGTGGTCGACCAATCAAACCCAATTTACCTGGAGCTGATCATCAACATGTATTCTCTTTGTGGACACTGGAAGATATGGATGCTATTGCTCGTCATATCGATGAAAAAAAACCAAAACATGCTGTTGTTGTGGGTGGTGGTTTCATTGGACTTGAAATGGTTGAGGCTTTGGTGAAAAGAGGTCTTAAAGTGGAGGTTGTGGAAATGATGCCGCATGTGATGGCTGTTATGGAAGCTGAAACTGCTGGTTTTGTGGAGCAGGAAATGTTGTCCTATGGGGTTGGTATCCATACGAATGCAGGAGTTACAGAGATTCTTCCGCATACAGTGAAATTAAATAACGGTAAGGAGTTGAAAGCAGATATGGTTTTGCTCTCAATTGGCGTGAAACCAACTTTACAGTTGGCTCAGGAAGCTGGATTGGAATTAGGTGAAGCTGGTGGTCTGCTGGTGGATGAATATCTTCGTACTTCAGACCCTGATATCCTTGCTGCTGGTGATATGGTGGAAATTGAAAACCGTGTAAGCAATAAAAAAGTAAGAATTCCATTGGCTGGTCCTGCAAATCGTCAAGGACGCATAGCTGCTGAGAATGCTTTGGGAGGAAATCATAAATACAAGGGTGCATTGGGAACTTCTGTAGTAAGAGTATTTGAAGCCGTTGCTGGTACTACTGGTTTGTCGCTTAAACAAGCCCGTGCTGCTGGTGTTAATGCGGATGCAGTTGTTGTTCACAAAGAACATCATACTTCTTATTTTCCGGGTGCGGAAACTGTAACTGCCATGCTCGTTTATGATAAAGAAACTGGTGTAGTTATTGGTGGTCAGACTGCTGGATATAAAGGTGCTGACAAGCGCTTGGATGTAATCGCAACAGCTGCAGCAGCAAGGTTGACTGTAAGTGACTTGGCTGATGTGGATTTTGCATATTCTCCTCCAATTGGTACTGCTAATGATGCAATGAACATGGCTGCATATACTGCAGAAAATAAAATATCAGGTTATAGTCCATCCATCACCGTTTCAGAATTAGATGCTTTTGTAAAGGAATTCAATCCGGTTTTTGTGGATGTGCGTGACGTGTTTGCATTTGACAAAAGTCATGTGGAAGGAGCTTCTCATATGCCATTGGAACTGTTGGCTAAAAATATGTCATCCCTTCCCGAGAACCGTATGTTGTTGGTTTATGATGAAACAGGTAAGAAAGGACATCAAGCGCTTCGTACTTTGATTGGTTCAGGTTATACTCAGGTGGTTAACTTGTCTGGTGGTTTTGTGTCGCTTCAACGATTGGCACGTGTCAACGGTTTGAAAAACGTAAGTGTTGAATTGCTTCCAATAGAAAAGAAATCAATTCATGACGACAAATCAAAAGAAGAGGTGAAAAATGAAACAACTGAACAAGTTGTTGAAAATGGACCGATAGTGATTGATGTTCGTACACCACAGGAATTTGCAATGGGAGCCTATCCTGATGCAATCAATATTCCATTGGACGATTTAAGTTCGCGTTATGATGAACTCGGTGAAGATCCAAATCGTGACATTACCCTTTATTGTGCATCAGGTGCACGCTCTGCTTATGCTCAACGTTTTTTAATGCAAGTAGGTTATCAGAATGTGAAAAATGGAGGTGGTATAGCTGCGATGATGGCTCGCAAAAAAGAGGAGCCTGCGAAGCCACAGACTGATAATAAGCCTTTGGTAATCGATGTTCGTACGCCTCAGGAGTTTCTAGGTGGTGCATATCCAGGTGCAGTTAATATTCCTTTGGATGAACTTCCAAGTCGTGTCAATGAACTGGGTGATTTTGATAGAGAAATTACATTGTATTGTGCTTCTGGGGCACGATCTGCCTATGCTCTCAGAGTTTTACAGCACCTTGGATACAAAAATGCTACAAATGGTGGTGGTATAATGCAAATGATGATGAATCGCTAGTAAAAAAATAGGTTATGAAGAAAGTAGTTGTTCTGGGTGGTGGATTTGCTGGAATTCAATCAGCAATTGAATTGCAAAAAAGTGGTTTATTTGAGGTGACTTTGGTGTCAAACAAAGATTATCTCTACATTTATCCGATCACAATTTGGATTCCTACTCATGAAATAGAACCAGAGGAGGCTATGCTTCCTTTGGCTCAAATTCAAAAGAAATATCCATTTAATCTTAAAATTGCGAAGATTTTAGGTATTAATGCTGGTTCCAATGAAGTCCTTTTGGAAAACGGATCGATAACTTATGATTATCTAATAGTCTCTATCGGTGCAGATAAAATGCAACACAAGGGTTTGGAAAATACATATACCATTTGTGGAACACCAGAATCGAATCTTGGATTCAGAGATGAGTTGGATAAATTGATAGCTAAAGGAGAAGGTAAAATTGCAATTGGATTCGGTGGAAACCCTAAAGATAAATCTGCAGTTAGAGGTGGACCTGCTTTTGAGTTGATATTTAATATAGATAATTATCTTCGCAAAAAAGGAATCCGTAAGAATTTTGAATTGAATATGTTTGCGCCCATGGAGGAGCCTGGAGCCAGAATGGGTAAACAAGCTATGTCCATGATGGGTGCTATGTTCAAATCAAAGGGACTAGTCCGTTATTTTGGAAAGAAAATTACTGGTTTTGAGCCCGATGGTGTATTGTTTGAAGATGGATCTAAACTAGCTTCAGATTTAACTATGTTTATACCTGCTGGTTCTGGTTCATCGGTTTTCACAAATTCAGATTTGGTTCTTTCAGAAGCTGGCTTTATTCAAATCAATGATTGGTGCCAAGTTAAAGGGATGACCAATGTGTTTGCTATTGGAGATTCAGCAGCTTTGGAAGGTCCGGATTATACTGCAAAACAAGGTCATTTAGCTGAATTAATGGGTAGAAATGCTGCCCATAATATTATTCAGATTGAAAGGGGAACTTCTGATTTTAAAGGCTATCAAGAGCATATAAATATTCTTTGTGTGATGGACACCGGCAATGCTGCAGCCTATGTGTATCGTGATTCCAAAAGAGCTTTCGCTATCCCTATGCCTATAGTTGGGCACTGGATGAAGAAAGCCTGGGGTTATTATGCCAAGTGGTCTAAAACCGGAAAGTTTCCCAGAATTTTCTAATTATTGTCTAGCGGTTTTTGCCAGTAGAAATTCAGTGCTTAAGAAAGCAGGATCCAATAGGCTCTCGTGAGTGGCTCGTATAGGATTGATGTCAATGCCCCCCCGACGTGTATACATCGCTGCTACCATCAGTCTTTTGGGTTTGAATCTATCATAAAGTCTTTTGTAAATCATTTCTACGACTTCTTCGTGGAAATGATTTTCTTTTCTAAAAGACACCAAGTATTTTACTATACTTTCCAAATCCAAAATGAAATTAGACTCAATCACACAAAACAAATCACCCCAATCTGGTTGATTGGTTACAGGACAGTTGGACCTCAAAAGATCTGACTGGAATCTGAAGGTGTAACTTTCATTGTCTTTTTTACCAATCAATAATTCGGGATTCTCGTTGAATTCTCTGATTTTAATTTGCTGATATTTTTCTTCACCAATCAAGTCATTCAATTGGGATAACTGAAAACTCCCAAATGGTTCTAAATTTCTGAAGTGCTGGTGGAAAAAGGTGACATTGACCGGAACTTTTAAAATACGGGTTAAATCCTGTTTGACAGTATCTTCGAAAGCCTGACACGCAATGTGTTGACTTTCTCCCAGTTTTTCAAGATTAAAACTGTTTAAATAAAGTTTAAGAGATTTTGATTCTACAATATATTCACTGTTTGCGTTGTAGCTGATTTTGAGAATACCTGTAATAGGTAAATTATTGTTGGTGAGAAAAGAAATTTCATAACAATTCCAAATATCATAGCCCACAAAAGGCAAATTTTCTGAATCGATTTGATATTTTTCTCGATTGTGCGTTCTTTCAATAGGAAAAAGTAGTCCTGGATTATATTCTAAAGGATAAGTAGTATC
>CAZZPZ010000020.1:4758-30651 GCA_964655615.1 uncultured Paludibacter sp.
TTCTTTCAATAGGAAAAAGTAGTCCTGGATTATATTCTAAAGGATAAGTAGTATCTTTTCCAAGTTTTGTATCTAAAATACTCATTTAAATCATGTTTTTACAAAATTACATTTTTTGACTTTAAAAGATTACATACCTCTGGTTTTTTTTCAACTAAATTTCGTTTAATTTGTTATAAGTTTAAAGGTATCTATCTAGTATTCAGACTAAAGTTTAGTTTTAAAAATAATTCCGAGTTGTTTAATTTTTAAAAATCAGTTACTATGAAAGTCAATGGAAAAGTGATCGTTGTTACGGGAGGTGGCAGCGGTATCGGACGGGAGTTGGTGCTCGGTCTGATTAAACGAGGAGCTACAGTTGTTGCTTTGGATGTTAATGAAAAAACATTGCAGGAAACAAAAGAACTGATTGATGCACATGATCGAACTAGATTTTCAGAGCATGTGGTAAATATTACTGATCAGGAAGAGGTTGAGAAACTTCCAGACAAAGTGATTGAATTGCATGGAAAAGTTGATGGATTAATTAATAATGCAGGTATAATTCAACCTTTTGAAAAAATAAATAAACTGAAATACGGTGCTATAGACAAAGTAATTCAAGTAGATCTATATGGGCCATTGTATATGACCAAAACTTTTTTGCCCTATTTGATGAATAGACCTGAAGCTCATATTGTCAATGTATCCAGTATGGGAGGATTTTTACCTGTGCCTGGACAAGCAATTTACGGAGCAGCCAAAGCTGCAGTCAAGTTAATGACCGAAGCCCTTAATGCTGAATTGATGGGATCGAAAGTGAATGTTTCTTTGGTGTTCCCAGGTGCTATTGCAACCAATATTGCTGCAAATTCAGGTATGAAGATGGATGTTGCAGATAATAAAGAAGCTCAGAAGTTTAAATCATTACCAGCACCTGAGGCAGCCAAAATAATAATTGATGGGATGGAGAAAAACAAATTCCGCATCCTGGTGGGCAGTGATGCGAAATTTATGGATTTTATTTCAAGACTTAACCCGGAATTTGCAACAAAATTCATAGCAAAGAAAATGGGCAGTTTATTGAAAGATTAATTATGGTTTACAGTGCTTCACATTTCTGGGAAAGCCAAAATTTCTCGTTGTCTGCAAGTTTTGGTGATAAGCGTGTGAGAACTTGTTGATGGTAGTTGTTTAACCAATCGATTTCTTGTTCGGTCATTTTTTCTAAATCCAAAAGATTTTTGTCGATAGGGAAGAGGGTTAAGGTTTCAAAACCTAAGAAATTACCGAATTCCGATGACCCTTTATCAATCACAGCTACTAGATTTTCTGTTCTGATACCGTATTTATTGGTTCTGTACATACCTGGCTCATTGGATATTATCATTCCTTTTTGGAGCGTTGCGGGATTTTCGTCCATTCTGATGCTTTGAGGACCTTCATGTACATTTAAAAAATGTCCTACGCCATGACCAGTGCCGTGTCCGTAGTTAAGATATAAATCCCACATCGCTTTTCGTGCAAGAATATCGAGTTGTGACCCGCGGGTCCCTTCGGGGAAGATAACAGTAGCGATTCCAATATGTCCCTTGAGCACTAAGGTGAAATCAGTTTTTTGCTCTTGAGTCGGATTCCCTAAGGTGATGGTGCGTGTGATATCCGTTGTGCCATCAAAATACTGTCCGCCTGAATCCAATAAAAGGATATTGTCAGCTCTTAATTCTGCGTCACTTTCTTCGTTGGCGCTGTAGTGAACGATGGCGCCATGACCTGCAAATCCACAAATTGTGCCAAAACTTTCACCATAAAACAAATTGTCTATTGCTCTGAATTCCTTTAATTTTCTACTGATGCTCAATTCTGTCAGTTTGATTTTGCCTAGATTTTCTTCCAGCCACATGAAAAAGCGAATCAAAGCTACTCCATCTCTTTCCATGGCATAACGAATACCTTGTATTTCGGTTTCATTTTTAATGCTTTTTAATTTGAAAACAGGTGACATGGCATCTTTCACCTTACAAACTATAGGAATACTTTCGAAAAGCGATTGATTTAATTTGTTGCCATCAATTAAAATCCTTGAACTGACAGTCAAACTTTGTATGCTGTTGTAAATATTAGCATAGTCATCAATTTTAATACCTGAATCATTTAATCTTGAAAAATCTGTTTCTGAAATCTTTGATTGGTCAATAAATAAAATACTTTCGTTCATCTTAATTATAGCATAGGCAATTGCAACGGGATTGTAATCAACGTCTTTACCTCTGATATTAAACAGCCATGCTATATCGTCCAATGCGGATAAAATAACAGTATCGGAATTCAACTCTTTCATTTTCTCGCGAAGAGTATGTATTTTATCCGAGACTGAAACTCCTGTATAGTGTAAATCATGTATGAAGAGCTTTTCTGTAGGGATTTGTGGTCGGTCCAACCAAATTGGACTCACTAGATCTAATCCTTCTAATTGTATCTCAAATTCACTTAATTCAGATCTTAGTTTTTTAAAGGCATTGGTGGAGATCATTTCAGAGTTTACTGCTACTTTTGAACCTTCATTTAAATTGGAGATTAACCAGGAGTTTATTTCCGGAGTATTTGCTACTCCTTGTTTCATTAAAGTGATACCACTTCCATCCAATTGTTTGTCCGCCTGAATAAAATACCTCGAGTCTGTCCACAATCCCGCAAATTCAAGACCAACCATAATTGTTCCTGCTGAGCCTGTGAATCCTGAAATCCATTCTCTATCTTTCCAGCAATTAGCAATATACTCACTTGCGTGCGGGTCGGTTCCAGGTATAATGACTGCATCTATTTTGTGTTCTTGCATTTTTATGCGAAGTGAGTTGATTCTGTTTGCTATATTAATATACATGACTTGGGATTTAAGTTTTGTCTTTTTGAATTATTATTACAAATGTATGTAATTTCAAATACTTGTACAAATTAATTAGTTTGTCTAATTGTTTGCTAATTTCGATAAAAAGTATTATTTTTGTGCGCTAAAATTGTGAAATAAACAGAGTCAATAATTTAATCAATTTAGGAGGACAGTAGCCATAGCTAAACAATTCACCCCCAGACCAGTACGTAGGACTGAAAAAGAAATGCCTCACCGAATCAATGAAAAGATAAGTGGTGTGAGAGAAGTTCGTCTTGTAGGCGAAAATGTGGAGCAAGGAGTTTTTTCCTATGCTGCTGCTATAAAATTAGCTGATGAACTGGAACTTGATTTGGTTGAAATTTCACCGAATGCAAACCCTCCTGTATGCAAGATTCTTGACTATTCAAAATTTTTGTATCAGCAGAAGAAAAGAGAGAAAGAACAGAAGGCTAAAACAGCCAAGGTTGTAGTTAAGGAAATTCGTTTTGGACCTCAAACCGATGATCATGATTTTAATTTTAAATTAAAACATGCTCAAGAATTCTTGAAAGAAGGATGTAAATTGAAAGCATATGTGTTTTTCAAAGGTCGTTCAATCTTATTCAAGGAACAAGGAGAAATGATTTTAGCAAGATTTGCCCAAGCATTGGAAGAAGTAGCTAAAGTAGATCAACTCCCACAATTAGAAGGTAAAAGGATGATTATCATGCTTTCACCAAAGAAAACAAAATAAGCTAATATTTAAAATAAAGTAAAATGCCAAAAATGAAAACTAACTCCGGTGCCAAAAAAAGATTCGCTCTTACCGGAACAGGAAAAGTAAAAAGAAAACATGCTTTTAAAAGGCATATTTTGACAAAAAAAACTACTAAGCAAAAAAGAAATCTAACCCACGATGGTTTGGTTGCTCAAGTAGATGAGAAAAACGTAAAAGCAATGCTTTGCATTTAATCTGAGTTAAAATATTTTTAAAAGGTTTTCAAATTTAAAACAGAGTGCACAGCTTTTAAGATTCCAATTCGGAACGCTGACATTCACAAATCATTTTTATTATGCCAAGATCAGTAAATCACGTTGCTTCACGTAAAAGAAGAAAAAGAATCCTTAGTTTAACTAGAGGATATTATGGTGGTCGTCGTAATGTTTGGACAGTTGCCAAAAACACATGGGAAAAAGGTTTGCAATATGCTTACCGTGACCGTAAAAACAACAAACGTAACTTCCGTGCATTGTGGATTCAACGTATCAATGCAGCTGCTCGTTTGGAAGGTTTCTCCTATTCAAAATTAATGGGTGCTTTGCACAAATCAGGTATCGAAATGAACCGTAAGGTTTTGGCTGATTTAGCAATGAATCATCCAGAAGCTTTCAAAGCTATAGTAGAAAGAGCAAAAAACGCATAGTTGTTGCTTAACAAAATATGGAAAGGGTGTTGAGTTATCAACCCCTTTTTTTAATCTTAAAAATCAATCAAAATGGGAAGAGCGTTTGAATATCGTAAAGCTACCAAGATGAAAAGATGGGGCAATATGGCCCGTGTATTTACTAAGTTGGGAAAACAAATCACTATAGCTGTGCGTGAGGGTGGTTCTGATCCTGAAACGAACCCTCGTCTTCGTGTGTTGGTTCAACAGTCGAAGAAGGAAAATATGCCTAAGGAAAATGTGGAAAGAGCTATTAAAAAAGCTACATCTAAAGACGAGGCAGATTACAAAGAGGTAGTATACGAAGGCTATGGTCCAAATGGTATAGCTGTGGTAGTTGAAACTGCTACTGATAATCCCACTAGAACTGTAGCTAATGTGCGCAGCTATTTTAATCGTTTTGGTGGTAGTCTTGGTACCACTGGGTCTTTGCAGTTTATTTTCGACCATAAATGTGTGTTTAAAATTACAGCTAAAGAGGGTGTATCGTTAGATGATCTTGAGTTGGAGTTAATCGATTATGGAGTTGACGAGCTGGTGGAAGATGAAGGTAATATCATACTGTACGGCGAATTCCAATCCTATTCATTGATTCAGAAATATCTTGAGGAAAATGGATTTGAGATACATTCTGCTGAATTTGAGAGAATTCCGAATGATTTGAAAGAATTGAATGAAGAACAAAAAGCTCAGGTTCAGAAACTTTTGGATAAAATTGAAGATGATGAGGACGTGCAAAACGTCTTTCATAATATGATGGAGTAGGAGTTTGCTGAAAAAAGCTGGCTATACACTGAAATTAATAACAATTTAAAATCAGGGACGTTTTTATTATATAAATATGTTTTATATTTGTATCAGTTAATGTTAAATTAATAATAAAAATTGTATGAAAAAGATTTTGCTTCCCTTATTGTTCGCTTCAATAATCGCAGGATGTACTGAAGACTCATTATTGTCTATTCAGGATTCAGCTGAAATTAATCGCTATGCTGTAAACATGGATAGCATTGCTTCTGATTCTATTGTAAGCGATTCTGTGATTGTAAGTGATTCGGTTTTAGTTACTGATTCTGTATGTTCTGATTCTGTTGCTCACAAACCTCGTCACAAAAGAGGTCATTTAGGTGATTTCAAATCCCAAATGGATAGTCTTAAAGTATTGTACAAGGATAGCGCTTCACGCGATTCACTAAAAATTGTACGTGATAGTTTAAGAACTACTTTCAATCAATCTCTTAAATTTAGAAGAGACAGTATTAAATTGACTATGGATAGTCTGAAAATGACTCGTGACAGTCTTAAAATGGCTGGTGATAGTGTACGAGTACAGTACAAAAAGGAACGCAAAGAAATGCGTAGACCTAACAGAAAATAATTTTATTTAGATAATAAAAGCCCCAAAAGTTGCGACTTTTGGGGCTTTTTGTTTATTGATGTTCGATTCTAAGTAAATCGTTTACAGTTTTCACTGGGTTGAATGTATCTATGGGTACTTCCACGAAAATAGTGTTCCAATCACTCATGGCTCCATTCCATAAACCAGGTAATTCCAAGGCTTTCAATTCCTTTCCATTTTTTGATTTTGATGAAATGAAACCGGTGTTTAAATCTACAAATTTTGTTAAGTCAAACTTGTTTCCATTTGAATCTTTGATACCACAAACTAAATCTACTGGATTAAAGTGAGATGAATTCATCATCTTCTCCTTTTCAGTGTCTATGTTTAAGTCTATTTGTGAACTTTCTAAAATTTGAGGAGATACTGTACCATCAGAGTTTACTGTCAGGAATGGACCGCCACCTGGTTCTCCTGTGTTTTTTACCATACCACATACACGAATAGGTCTGTTGAATTTCGATTTTAAAAACTCAAATTTTTCTTGCTGACTTAGATTATTTATTCCTGGGTGGACATTGTTTAATTCATTTTGATTGAAAGCAAGCATCTCTAAGAGTTCCTTTTCAGAAACATTTCCCGTATTTATTTTATTTAAATAAGTAAATATTTTGTTTTGTGCCTCTACCAATATACCTGCTATTATTTTCTTATAATCGATGGTGCTTTGTTTGAATTTATCAGGTACTACATTGTCTATGTTTTTAATAAACACTATATCAGCATCCAAATCATTTAAATTCTCAATTAAAGCTCCATGCCCACCCGGTCTGAAAACGATATCACCATTTTCGTCTCTAAAGACATTATTTTTTTCAGTTGCAGCCACGGTGTCTGTGGAAGGTTTCTGTTCTGAAAAACCTACGATATATTTCGCATTGAATTTTTTAGCATAATTTGCTACAAGCTCTGATAAATGCTTTTCAAACAATAATCGGTGTTCAGATGAAACCGTAAAATGAAGATTGATTTCATTGTTTTTGTTTTTTGCATACATTGCACCTTCGACCAAATGTTCTTGTAATGGTGTTCTGATCTCATCTTCGTATTTGTGAAAAAGCAACAGACCTTTGGGGAGTGAACCATAGTTTAATCCATCTGATTTTAATAGGGTAGAGGCTACAGCTTGTTGTTTCCCTTCCTCAATTAATTTATCAACAGATTTACCATAGTTTTGAATGCACTTCTCATTTAATGCATTATAAAATGCAAAATCTTTAATTTTATCAAAGAATTGTATTTCTGCTTTCTTCGCTGGTTTTGGATTATTGCCATCAGCAAATTCAAAAATATCTTTAAACATGCGACTTGCAGCACCTGAAGCCGGAACAAATTTTACTATATTGTAATCGCCTTGTAGATATTTGTCCCAAGCTAAACTAGAATCGGTAGCCCCTTCTGTGCTTATCTGTTTGATTCCTTGATCTAAATTTGCTGCTTTAATGATTTCGAGAAAAGGAAACCCAGCCTTGAAGGATTCTAGTTGTAAATTGACTTTTTGTTCGCTAATACCTTTTTGTTCAAATAGTAATTGGTCTTGTTTTGTAAACATAGTTTTCTTTTTATTTACCTAATTGTAAGTTGATCTTTTTAATTTCCTTTTTTCTAGTATTTATTTCTTCATAATAATCCAATACAAACAGAAATGCTCTATAGTCCACTATAGGCAAATTATTGAATGCTCCTAACGATAGTTCGGCGTATTTTGCAGCTGAATCTATATCCCCGCTGATTTCATAAGCAATAGCCAGATTGTTTGCTATCTTGGCTTTTGTATAGCTGTTTTTCTCAGTTGGGTATAAGTTCTCCCAAACTTTTATTGCTCCTGCCCAATCCATATGATATATAGAGTCAATTCCTTCTTTAAATTTCTTGTTGTTAGAGGTAAAGAAATACCGATCAGCTTTTTCCCAGTGAGGAATGAAATGATCAACTGCCTTTTCACCTGCTAAGATGGCTCCATCAACCAGAGCATTGTATCTGTCAGGTAGTCCGGATTGCGCTTTCTTCTGACTGTAGGATTGTGATTCCCAATACAAGGTGTCGCGTGTTATTAAGGAGGTGGAATTCGAACTATATTTGTCGTAAACAGACCAATGCAATTCATATTTTGCTTCAAGATAGGAAATGAAACTGTTGTCTGTCTCATCAATTAATTCAGCTTGAACATCTAAAACGACTATGCGATTTAATGAAACAGCTGCTTGTGAATTGGTTAAATTCATAATTGAATCGATAGATGCTTTGAATATGGGTTTTGGACTCACAAACTTCTGGTTTTCCAGTTTATAATCCGTCACTAAGTTGACTTTGTTGAAAAACTCTTTGGAAGCAACAGTTCTTTGAAAAGAACTCAAGGCAAATATTGATAAACTATCGGTATTGATAGCTACTTTCTCCATTGGCTTATAAAAGTTTTCCAAAGTGTGACCTATGTTGTGTGGTTGCGTATCTGCATTGTTTACAAGAACTATATTTTCTACTTCTGCCGGAAAATAAACCCTTGCTGGACGTAATATGTCAATGGTAGTGTAAAGTGTTTGTGAACAAGATGTCCACAACAATGCAAAAAGAATGAAAAAAATATAAATGTGGTTCTTCATCGTATTATATTTTCAATATCAGACCATCGTAACTTAGGTGTACATGACTAGGAAGAATAGCTTCCATCTGATCGTGTAAACCCATATCATGACTCATGTGAATTAAATAATTTTGTTTGGCTTTTATCCTTTCAACGAATTTCAAAGATTCATCAAGATTTGAATGAGAAAAATGTTCCTCTATCCTTAAAGCACTTATAATTAAAACATCTAAATCTTCCAAGAGTTTAAATGATTCTTCAGGTATAAATTTAACATCAGTTAAATATGCAATTTTTCCAATTCTATACCCAAGTATAGGTAATTTTGCATGCATTACCCTGACTGGATGAATTTCAATATTATTGATGTGAAATTTGTTGGAATCTATTTCCTTGAGTTGAATACGAGGAACCCCTGGGTAATTGATAACATCAAAACAATAGGGCATGTTTCTTCTGATGGTAGCAAGTACATTGGCTTCACCGTACACATTTACTTTGCCAAAGGGGCGAACGTCATCCAATCCTCCTACATGATCATAATGTTCATGAGTGAGTAATATGCCATCAATTTTATCTAAATGCAAGGGTAGTACCTGTTGTCTAAAGTCAGGTCCGGCATCAATTATAAATTTATTTCCCTTGGTTTTTATAAGAATGGATGCTCTTAACCGATTGTCTTTTGGGTTGTTTGAAGTGCACACCGAACAAGTGCACCCTATTTGAGGGACACCGGTAGAAGTGCCGGAACCTAAAAACTGAATTTCCATCAAATATTCATTTTAATCTTCCAATGACTAGGATATAGATTGTTGGAACGATTTCCAAGGTTTTTGACCCATCCAATCGGAATTCCTTTGTATCCTACCAATAAATAGCCGATTTTTTGATCATACAAATTTATACTTTCTTTTCTTAAATATGAAATTGCTTGTTCGTAATTTAAATCAACATAATTGTAATTATTTTTGTCAATTAATTTTGACATTGCAAGTTGATGGGATGGAATCAGGTCTTTTCCTTTTTTTTCAGCGATTTCGATTCCACTTTCAAAACAATTCAATTCATTTTCTAGATAGAGATGATGCTCTAGCCATTTTTTACTATATGCTTTAATGTGGGTGTCAGACTCTAAATATACAAAACTTGAATCTTCTCCTAATTTGAAAGGGAGAGTTTTACTCAAGTTCATTTTGGATGTTTTTCCCAATTTTGTTTTGATTTTTATTTTTCGTGAATTTTCTGCTGTTTTTCTCAATATGGAAATAAAAAAACCTTCGCCTGTGATTTTGTGTGGGTAAAAGCGATATCCATATTCTGTTTCACTAATTCCAGGAAAGTGGCTCGTATCTATTTTTAAAACACTGGCACCTAATTCTTGACAGATCCATTCGATATTGTCTTCATTTTCTTCTTTGTTGTAAGTACAGGTACTGTAAATCAAAATTCCATCATCTTTCAATGAAGGCCAACAGTTCTCAATAATTGTTTTTTGTCTTTCTGAGCAGATCTGTACATTCTGAATTGACCATTCATTGATGGTATTCGGATCTTTGCGGAACATACCCTCGCCGGAACACGGCACGTCAGCTACAACAAAATCAAACATTGAATGTAAGTCAGAAAATGCTTTTGAATCATTGTTGGTTACAATAATATTGGGTTCACCCCATTTAATTAAGTTCTCAGCAAGAATTAATGCTCTGGATCTTACAATCTCATTTGAAATTAAAAGACTTTCATTGGGTAGAAATTGCTTGAGTAGAGTAGACTTGCCACCGGGTGCTGCACATAAATCGATGCCTATCTCACTTTCTTGAAGAAATTTTTGAACTACTTGTGAGAGAAACATAGAGCTTGCTTCCTGTACGTAATAAGCACCAGCATGAAACAATGGGTCAGCAGTGAAAAGCGGTCGCTTAGCAAGATAATAGGCATCCTCACACCAGTCTATCTTTCTCGTTTCAGTATTGTCGAAAAGATATTCAAACTCAATTTTATTATTCATGCGCACACTAATTGGAGGTGAAGTTTCCAATGCACTTAGTAATAATTCTGAATCTTTTGAAAGTATTTCTTTTGTTCTTTCTATAAACAGTTTGGGTAAATCCATTTCTATTGTACTATATTATAAAAAAAAGCAGTGGTTAGACTGCTTTTTCTGTTATATCAAATTGAGTAAATTCCTATGAATGAATTTGTTCATTCAATATTTGTTGAGCCAACTCAAGAATTCTAGTATCGTCTAGCATTACTAAACCACCATCAGGGCCTGGTTCGATGTGTAGTCCTACACTTTTTCCATCCTGGTAGTTGTGCCCACCGAAATAGTTTTTTACTGATTCTTTTTCCAGACCAAGTTCTTCTGCAATCTTGGTCATACTACCACTTGGAAGAGCGTCCTTAATTTTACGCAATTCGTTAAAAGTTATTGTTTTAGTCATGGCATCAAGTATTAGTGAGGTTAGTACTCCGTTGAATAACGTGCTATAAACTTACAACTTTAATGTGAAAAAAACAAGTAAACAGATTTTATTTTTCAAAAATTAAATCATTTAAAATTAATCCAAATAAAATCAAAATCAGATTTGTTTTTTAGTTCGTAAAAGTATATCTTGTCACTTAGACAATTTAACAATTAGTTCTATTTTTGATAGTTTAAGTAAAATTCAGTTATTGTTTCAATACCTTTGAAAAACAAGTCCAATGGGAAGTTTTCGTTAGGTGAATGAGTTGCATCCGATTCTAGACCAAATCCCATTAAAATGGGTTTAACACCTAAGATGCTTTCAAACAAAGGTACAACCCCAATACTTCCACCACGTCGAACGGGTATGGGCTTAATGTTGAATACTTTTTCATATGCCATTTCAGCTGCTTTGTATTCCAATGAATCAATTGGACAAACATAGCTGTTGGCTGTATTCAAGGTTTTGATTGATAATTTTAAGTGTGTCGGTGTCAATTGACTTATATAATTTCGAAACAATTGATCAATTTCCTGTGGTGTTTGATAGGGTACAAGTCGTGCAGATACCTTAGCAAATGCCTTTGATGGCAAAACAGTCTTTGAACCTTCTCCAGTATATCCTCCCCACATACCACAGATGTCTAAAGTAGGTCGTATACCAGTCCTCTCGATTGTATTAAAGCCAGCTTCTCCATGAAGTTCATCTACGCCAAGGTTTTTTTGATAAGCTTCTTGATTGAAGGGAACTCTTGAGATCAACTCCTTTTCTTTTTCAGAAATTATTTGAACCGATTGATAAAAACCTGGAATAGTGACTTTTCCTTTACTGTCAACCAGATTTCCAAGTATTTTGGATAATTCATTGATAGGATTGGTCACTGCACCCCCAAAAATACCAGAATGCAAATCTCTATTGGCTCCTGTAGCTTCTAGTTCCCAGTATATCAATCCTCTTAAACCTGTAGTGATACTGGGAGTTTCTGCTCCCAACATGCTGGTGTCTGATACTAATATTGTGTTACATTCTAGCAAATCTTTGTTTGCCTGCATAAATGCCTCTAGGTTGGGGGAACCAATTTCCTCCTCACCTTCAATTAGGAATTTTACATTCACATTGAGTTGACCTGTTGAATTTAGAAACTCAAAAGCTTTCAGATGCATAAAGGATTGACCTTTGTCGTCATCTGAACCTCTACCAAAAATTTTACCGTCTCTGATTTCTGGTTCAAAGGCTGGACTTGTCCATAGTTCCAATGGTTCAGCAGGCATAACATCGTAGTGCCCATAAATTAATACAGTGGGTAAAGTGCTGTCGATTGTTTTCTTTGCGAAAACAACAGGATGACCTTCGGTTTCCATGATTTCAGCATGATCAACACCGGCCTTGAGCAAAAGATCTTTCCATTGCATGGCACATCGATTTATATCTTGTTTACGTTCCTGATGTGAGCTCACACTTGGAATTCTCATCAATGAAAATAATTCATCTAATATACGATTTTTGTTTTGGTTTATGTAGTTTTTCGCAGACATGATTTCTTCTGTTTTGAGTTTGAATTCAAGGTGCAAATTAGCGATTTTTTCAATAAAAAAACAAATGCTTCCTCTGGATTGTTCTGAAGTTCTTGTTTTTTTAGTGAGTGTAATTCTAGATGGATTTACTCTGATATTTAAAAACGGGAAAACTTTAATAATTTTTAAGTTTCCATTTCTGTTGTTTAATTGCCTGAAAAACAAATGTATAATCTGAGTGTGAAAATAATTTAACATATTAGAGTTGAACATTGAGAGTAGTTTAAGCATTATTGAACTAACTTTGCATAAGTTTAGGTTAAAATGGAAGAAAATCGTAAAATAATATTAGAAAAAGCATCAGAATACTTTTTACAAAAGGGTTGTCGAACTGTGTCTATAGAAGATATCTGTACTGATTTGAGAATTTCTAAAAAAACCTTTTATCAGTATTTTCCCAAAAAGGAGATTCTTATTGAGGAGATGTTGTTGGGGCACATGCAAAATCAACGAGAATTGTATGCAAAATATGCAAATGAGAAGAATGCAATAGATTTATTTATTTTTAGTATCAAACATACAAAGAAGAATGTAGACAAGGATTATCATTTGTTTTGGAACGACCTGAAAAAGTATTATCCATCAGTTTTTACAAAATTTCAAGAATCACAAATAGAGTATGTACGTGAAGTTTTTACTAAAAATATTTTACAGGGTATAGAAGAAGGTTATTTCAGAGAAGATCTGGATGTTGAAATCTTGTCTTTTTTTCATACAGTGCAAATTCAGAAAACCTTCGAAATTATGCTTGAAAGCAACATGAAATTTACAATGAAGAGGATAGTTGATTTCTTTATAGACCTGATGATTCACTTGATTGCAAATGAAAAAGGATTAAAATATATAAATGAGAATTACAAAGATTAAGTTAAAAAATATGAGAAAGTTAAATTGGTTGTTTTTATTTCTTTTACCTGTTCTTGGGCTAAAAGCGCAAGATACCTTGGTTCTTGATATACCTAAAGCAATCGAAATTGCGATGGATTTAAATACATCCATTAAGATTGCAGATAAAGAAATTCAAAGAGTTGATTATGCTAACAGGGAAACCTTCTCGGCCCTTTTTCCAACAATCAGCGCTTCGGCCTCTTATCAACGTACCTTGAAAAAGCAGAAAATGTTTTTTTCCTTGCCTGGTATGCCTTCAAATCCAGATGGAATTGAAGTTGGACAGGACAATACATTTGCAGGAGTGCTTTCAGCTTCTATGCCTTTAATTTCACCTACCCTTTGGGCAAGTTTGAAATTAAACGAAATGGAGACATCTTTGGTTTTGGAAAATGCACGAGCTTCGAAGTTGAGTCTTGTTAACAGTATAACCAAAGCCTATTATGCTGTACTTTTATCTCAAGACTCATATAAGGTCATAGAGAAAAGTTATTCTAATTCTGCAGAAAATGCACGAATTATTTATAATAAATTTCAAAAAGGACAGGTGTCTGAATTTGAATGGATACGCGCTGATGTTCAATTAAGAAATGCTCAAACGAATTTGGTTTCTGCAGAAAGTGCTGTACGCATGAGTAAATTACAATTGAAAATGCTGATGGGTATTTCATACGAACAAGAAATTTCACTGATAGGTCAATTGACCGATATTGAAAAGAATGTGTTCGACCAAATGTTGAAAGCTGGTGCTGAAGATTTGGAAAGTAATTCGGATTTAGTACAGTTTGATATCAAAGCTGATAAGTTGAAACATGCATTGAAGGTTCAGAAAACCCAATGGTTGCCTACTTTGGCTGCAAGTGTGAACTATCAATACATGTCTATGCCCAACGATGATGTTGCCATGAAAGATTTTTATTGGTTCCCAACCTCGAATGCTGGACTATCCTTGTCGATTCCAATCTTCCAAGGTGGTTCAAAACATTACAAAGCCAAACAACTGAAAGTGCAGATTGATGAATTGAATGAACAAAGAATTCAACTGAAGAGAAATATAGAGATGCAAAGCATATCATTGACTGACAATATGATAAAGGCTTTGGAAAAAATTGAGGCCGGCAAAAAAGCTTTAGAGCAAGCTGAAAAATCATTGACTATATCTCAAAAAATGTATGAGGTTGGTTCTGGTACCTTCCTGGATGTGACAAATGCAGAATTAGCATACATCCAAACAGGTTTGACCTACAATCAAGCAATCTATGACTTTATATCTTCTAAGTCTGACTTGGAAAAACTATTAGGAAATATCATCGAATAAAAAGTAAATTAATAAACATATGAAAAAGTATTTTGGAATTTTATTGGCAATGATTTTGTTAGCATCCTGTGGACAAAAGATTGAAGAACAAGTAAAAGAAACTACTGTAGCACCAATAAAAGTGAAAGTGCTAGAAGTTAAAACTCAATCAATTGATCTTGTAGAAAAATTTACAGCATCTGTTGAACCTGTTATTAAAAACAATATTGTACCTAACTCTCCTGGTAGAATTCGTAAAATTATGGTTGAGTTAGGGGATAATGTTAAAAAAGGACAGAAATTGGCTCAGATGGACGTGGCAAATTTATCAAATCTAGAATCCCAAGTTGCAAATTATAAAAAGATGTATCAAAGAGCAGCCGAACTATTTGAAGTTGGAGGTGCCTCACAACAAGATCTGGATGCAGCAAAATTGCAGTTGAATATGGCTGAAACCAATTTGAAGAATCTTCAGGAGAATACATTCTTAATTAGTCCAATAAATGGAGTTGTCACTGCTCGAAATTATGATAATGACGATATTTATAATGGACAGTTACCAATACTTACTGTGATGCAAATGAATCCAGTTCAGATGAAAATAAATGTGTCTGAAACTTTCTTCAGTAAAATCAAAAAAACAATGCCGGTGGATATAACACTGGATGTTTATGAAGATAAATCCTTTAAAGGTAAAGTTAGTTTGATTTATCCAACTATAGATGAGATGAGTAGAACTTTTGGTGTTGAAATTGTTGCAGACAATGCTTCCAATCAAATTCGCCCTGGTATGTTTGCTCGTGTAGAAATGTATTTTGGTAAAGCAGACAAAATATTGGTTCCTGATTTATCAATCATTAAACAAAGTGGTTCTGGAGAGAAGTTTGTATACGTAGAATCAAACGGTACAGTAAGCTATGTAAAAGTGGAAGTTGGCAGAAGATATGATAACACTTATGAAATTATTTCTGGTTTGAAATCAGGAGATAAAGTTGTAATTGCAGGTCAAACCAAGTTAATAGATGGTTCTAAAGTTGAAATTATTAATTAATAATTCAATATTAAAAAAATAATCAAATGAAAATATACGAATCTTCGGTAAAAAAGCCTGTAACTACTATGCTCATTTTTGTGGCTGTAGTTATAATGGGCCTTTTTTCACTAAATAATCTTCCTGTTGATTTAATGCCAAAAATAGAGACCAACACTATTATGGTATTAACAACCTACGAGGGAGCTAGTGCTTCTGATATTGAAACGAATGTCACTAGACCCCTGGAGAACTCATTGAATACGGTTGCGAATTTAAAAAAGCTTACTTCCCAATCTCAAGAAAATAGATCCATTATTACTCTCGAATTTGATTTTGGATTGGATCTGGATGCACTTACCAACGATGTGAGGGATAAATTGGATATGGTGACCTCTTTCTTGCCTGATGGTACAACCAATCCGATTATTTTTAAATTCAGTACGGATATGATTCCGGTGGTTATGATTTCTGCAACAGCAGATCAAAGTTTACCAGCCCTTTATAAAATACTGGATGATAATGTTGCCAATCCTTTGGCACGTATACCTGGTGTCGGTTCTGTGTCAATTACTGGTGCTCCCGAACGTGAAATTCAGGTTTATGTAGATCCAGTAAAATTGGAAGCATATAATCTTACTATAGAAAGTATTGCGCAATTTATACGCTTTGAAAATATAAATACTCCTTCTGGTTCTATGGATGTGGGAAATCAGACCTATTCTATTCGAGTACAGGGTGAATTTAAGTCTCCTGAAGAGTTGAAGAGCCTTGTAGTTGGGAATTATCAAGGGAAGCAAGTGTATTTGTCCGATGTAGCAGATGTGCATGATAGTTTGCAGGAAAGGGTACAGGAATCATTCACCAATGGAGTACAGGGTGCTACTATAGTGGTTCAGAAACAATCAGGTTCCAATACTGTTGAAATCGCTGAGCAGGTTTTGAAAGTATTGCCTGATATTAAAAAGAATTTGCCATCGGATGTGCATCTGGAGATGATTTTCGATACATCCGAAAATATTAAATATACAATCAATGGTTTGGTTGAAACTGTGATGTATGCTTTTATTTTTGTGTTATTGGTAGTTTTGTTGTTTCTGGGTAGATGGAGAGCAACCATAATAATTATATTGACTATTCCAATTTCATTGATTGCGGCATTCATTTATTTAAGTGCCACCGGTGGTTCATTGAATATTATATCCCTGAGTTCTTTGTCGGTTGCCATAGGTATGGTGGTGGATGATGCTATTGTTGTATTAGAGAATATTACCAAACATATTGAAAAAGGTGCCCGACCTAAAAGTGCAGCAGTACATGCTACCAATGAGGTGGCAATTTCAGTGATTGCTTCTACTTTGACATTGTTGGCGGTGTTTTTTCCATTAACAATGATCAGTGGAATGGCTGGTGTTATGTTTGCTCAATTGGGATGGATGGTTACTATTATCATGATTGTTTCCACAGTGAGTGCATTGACTTTGACCCCCATGCTTTCTTCTCAAATGTTGAGATTGAATCCTAAAAAAGGAAAAGTATTTGCTGTGTTTTACAGTCCTATAGAAAGAAGTTTGAATTGGTTGGATGATAAATATCAATTGATCTTGAACTGGTCTGTGCGCCATCGTAAAACTGTAGTGATTTTATCAGTGGTTTTCTTTATTGGAAGTTTGATTCCAGCCGGTTTTATTGGGACTGAGTTTATTCCAGCTCAAGACAACAGTCGTGCTGCAATTACGATTGAACTACCTGTAGGAACAAAATCTGATATCTCAAAGGAATTGGCAATGGGATTGTATGAAGTTTGGAAAGTGAAATACCCTGAAATAGATATGCTTAATTTCAATGTTGGACAGGCTCAAAGTTCTAATGTTTGGGGTTCTTTGCAAAACAATGGATCCAATATTATTACGATGAATTTCAGGTTGGTTCCTATCAGTGAAAGAACTCGTACTTTGTTTGAGATTTGTGACTCTGTACGTATTGATCTTGAAAATACTCCTGAAATTAAAAAATCAAATGTGCTAGTTGGAGGTGGTATGAACATGATGGGCGGTCAATCGACTTTGGATCTTGAAATTTATGGATATGATTTTGTGGAGACAGATAAACTAGCAAAGGAGCTTTCAAATAAGGTGAAGAAGGTGCCTGGTTTGGTGAATGTTGCAGTTAGCCGTGGTGAATATGAACCAGAATATCATGTTGAATTTAATAGAGAGAAATTAGCTATGCATGGCTTGAATATCAGCACAGCATCTAATTTCCTTAGAAATAGAATCAATGGTTTGACAGCGTCTTTGTATCGTGAGGATGGAGAAGAATATGCAATCAAAGTGCAATATTCACCTGAGTTCAGAGAATCTATAGAGGATATTGAAAATATACTTATATACAATAACCAAGGAAAAGCAGTACGAATTCGTGAATTGGGTAAGGTTGTTGAATCGTATACTCCACCTACTATCGAAAGAAAAAATCGTCAACGTCTGGTGACTATTTCAACTACAGTTTCAGGTACAACTATAGATAAAGCAGTTGGATCCTTGAAAAGTATAATTGAGGATGCTGAAGTTCCTAATGGAACATTTGTTGAGATTGGTGGAAGTTATTTGGATCAACAGGAATCTTTTGGCGATTTGGGGATTTTATTACTGTTGATTGTATTGTTGGTATATATAGTTATGGCATCCCAATTTGAGTCCTTTTCTTATCCAATGATTATCATGTTTTCTGTACCGTTTGCAATTTCAGGTGTGATTCTTGCTTTTGTTGTGTCTGGGTCAACATTGAATATTATGTCTTTTGTAGGTATAATAATGCTAGTGGGTATTGTAGTAAAGAATGGTATAGTATTGGTAGATTATATCAATCTTAACCGTGGTAGAGGAATGGGAGTGGTTCAATCTGTTGTTCGTGGAGGTAAATCTAGACTTCGTCCGGTATTGATGACCACATTAACTACCATATTGGGTATGATGCCTTTGGCATTGACAAAATCAGAAGGATCTGAGGTCTGGAAACCAATGGCTATCACTGTAATCGGTGGATTGGCGGTTTCCACATTGTTTACCTTGATTATAGTGCCAACCTTTTATGCAATTTTTGCCGGCAGAAAAGTGAAGAAAGCCAAACGTAAATTGGCAGTGTTAAATTCCAAAAATTAAATTAATACGCATGAAATCTGTATTTATAATATTTGAACAAGCATATTACGAGCAAGTAATGTCGGTGTTATCTGGTAATAATGTCAGGGGCTTTACAATGTGGGATGAAGTGAAGGGTAAGGGTAGTAATAAAGGTGAACCTCATCTGGGTTCGCATGCTTGGCCAACTTTAAATTCTACTGTATTGACAGTGGTCGATGATGATAAAGTTGATAGTCTATTGAAAGATTTAAGGGAACTGGATTTAAGTTCTGAAATGATGGGTTTAAGAGCATTTGTCTGGAATGTAGAAAAAACAATTTAAAAACAAAGGGGCTGCAAAATTTGCAGCCCCTTTGTTTAATCTCGTGAATAAGGTGTTATTCTACTATTCTGATTTCGGAAGTTACTTCAATGGCCTTCGAATACAAGGCTCTAACTCCGCAATAGGTTTCTTCAGACATTTTAATTGCTTTCTCCACTTTGTCCAAAGGTAGGTTTTTCCCTTTCACTGTATAAATGACATGCATTTTGTGATAATGTTTAGGATGATCTTCGGTTACATCTCCCTGAACCTCCACTTGAACTCCCTCCACATCCACGCGCATTTTTTGTAAAATGGATACAACGTCCATACCAGTGCAGCCGCTTAAGGCAACCAACATTAATTTTTTTGGTCCTGGTCCTGAGTTTTCACCACCACCTGCAACTGGAGCATCCATGCGAACTGTATGTCCGTTAACGTCAGCTTCAAAAGCTAATCCTCCAACCCAATTTGTAACAATAGAATGTTTTTCTGACATATATGTTTTATTAATCGTTTATTCAAATAACAGAAGATCTAGAAAATTGTTCAATGGTCAATGTGTGTGACCTTGTGTAGAAATGAAAATGATAGCTAGTCCTGCAATTATAAGTAAAATTTGAACCAATGAAGGTTTGAATCTTGTTTCTTTGTGCATCTCTGGAATAAGATCAGCCAAGGCAACATATAGGAAACTAGCGGCAGCAAAGACTAGTGCATATGGAATCACAGCCTGTACATAATCTAACAAAAAGTAGGCTAGTATCCCAGCAATCATAGAAGTGCTTCCTGAAAGTAAATTGTAATACAATGCCTTTTTTCTGGAGTAACCGCTTTTTATCAGAATTCCAAAGTCGCCTAACTCCTGTGGAATTTCGTGAAGCACTACCGAAAGGGTTACAAAAATTCCTAGTTCAGGAGAGGTAAGAAATGAGGCTGCAATAACAACTCCATCTATCGCATTGTGAAATGCATCTCCAATCAATATCATTGGTGCAGCTGCATGAGATTGTCTCTCGCAATTTTCATCGTGACAGGTACGCCACAAGATTATTTTCTCGAGAATGAAAAAGAAAACAATGCCTATTGCTAACCACAACAAAACTTCTTCAAAATGCTTCTCATGAGCGGCTTCTGGTATTAAACCCATAAGGGCAGAACCCATAAGGGTTCCACCTGCCAGGTATAATAAATATTCTGAAATTTTGTGTAGCCATTTGTTGTTTAACAACAACATAGACGAACTTAGCATTACACTACCGATACTTGTGGCTAATAATGCTAATATGGTGTAGAGTAATGTCATTATTTTTGAACCAATACCCAGGCGTCTGCAAATCTACCTTTGATAGCGTCAATTTTTTGGTGGGCAACAGCATAATCATTGAAGGAAGCAATAAGCACACGGAACATTCCATTTTCATTTACAACAATCAAAGCTTCATTTCCTTCATTTAACAATGTGTTTCGTAAGTTAATTGCATTTGATTGAATGCTGAAACTGCCTACAACTACATGGTATTTCTTTGAAAGAGCACTTGTATTTGTTTCTCCATCCGCTAATTTGAAAGTTTCGTTTCTGGTAACTTCTTTTAAAGTTGAAGTGGATGCAGTTTTAACCTCTGCCATTGTTTCAGTGCTAGCTTCTACTGCAGGTTTGTTTGCTCCTGTAAGATCTGTCACTTTTTGTTTGGTTTTACATGAGCTTAATACAGCTGCAGAAACACCTAAAATCATCAAATATTTGATTCCTTTGTTCATTGTAGTTATTTGTTAATTAATTTAAATGCAAAGATGTGAATAAAACCTACTATCACAAAATTTTTTTACTCTTTTTGACGTATTTTTTTCGGTAGTTAAACAAAACAATACGAAATATGTTTAAACTTAAAAGTTTTAAATTTTTATTATCTTTGCAAACTAAATGAAATGTGGAAAGATTTGAACGCTTGCAACCACTGTAAAAAATGCTAAATAGTATTGTACTTGCCTGCATCCCAATTTCTCCCATTTCATCTAAATTGCTGTAAATCTTTTAATAATTTTTGATATGGGATATCTATTTACTTCTGAATCGGTTTCTGAGGGTCATCCAGATAAAGTGGCTGATCAAATTTCCGATGCCGTATTGGATAATTTTTTAGCACAGGACAGGAACTCAAAAGTGGCTTGTGAAACTTTAGTGACCACTGGTCAGGTAATTGTGGCTGGAGAAGTGAATTCAAATGCATATGTGGATCTTCAAAATGTTGTTCGTGGTGTAGTCAAAAAAATAGGCTATGAATCCAGTGATCTCAAATTTGATGCTGATGCTTGTGGTATTTTATCTGCAATTCACGAGCAATCACCAGATATTAATCGTGGAGTTGATAAAGAAGATCAAGGCGCTGGGGATCAAGGTATGATGTTTGGCTATGCAACCAACGAAACTAAAAATTTAATGCCCGTTGCCTTGGATTTGTCTCATGCTCTGGTTGAAGAGCTTGCGAAAATTAGAAAAGAAGGGAAAATTATGACCTATCTTCGTCCTGATTCCAAGTCACAAGTGACAGTTGAATATAACAACAAAAATAAGCCAGAACGTGTACATACAATAGTAGTATCCACACAACATGACGAGTTTGTATTGACAGGACAAAATGGTCATTCAGAAAGAGAGGCTGAAATAGCTATGCAAGATCAAATTCGTAAGGATGTTGTTGAATTCTTAATACCTCGTGTAAAGTCATTAGATCCACAATTTGACGCTTTAATTAAAGACAATTATATTTTACATGTCAATCCAACTGGTAAATTTGTCATTGGAGGTCCACATGGAGATACTGGTTTGACTGGTCGAAAGATTATTGTTGATACTTATGGTGGAAAAGGTGCACATGGAGGTGGTGCATTTTCCGGAAAAGATCCATCTAAAGTGGATAGGTCTGCGGCATATGCAACCCGTTATATTGCGAAGAACTTAGTTGCAGCTGGTATTTGTGAGGAAGTGCTTGTTCAAGTATCTTATGCTATTGGACTGTCTCATCCGATGAATGTATATGTAAATACCTATGGTACGGCTAAAGTTGGATATAGTGATACAGATATTGCAGACAAAATTCAAAATGTATTTGATTTCAGACCTAAAAAAATTGAAGAAACACTTCAGTTGAGAAATCCTATCTATTCAGAAACAGCAGCTTATGGTCATATGGGTAGAATACCTCAGAAAGTCACCAAGACCTTTTTGGATAGTAACCGTAAAGAAATCAAAGTTGAAGTTGATTTGTTTACATGGGAACAAACAAATCTAATAGATAAATTGAAATCTGAATTTGGAATTTAGAAATAAAAAAGCTGTCTACCAAAAGGCAGCTTTTTCAATTTTCTATATAATGAATTTAAAAATATAGTTTTCAGAATTTTCATTGGTTATAATTGCCAAATATATACCATTGAAATAAGTTTGTAAATTGATTCTCTGGGTGTGACTAAAGTCTTCAATACGTTTACCTGCTGCGTTGTAAATGATGCAATTGGTAATAGGTGCTTTGAAAATCAGTTCTTGAGAATCTCTGTTCAAAAATACCATAGTTGATGACAGTTTGGTTTCAGTAATCTCAGATAGGAGTTTGAATGCATCCAATGCTTCCGTTGGTTTTCCGGCCAAATTGAAAGCTCCCAATGTATATCCTTTCCAATTGTAAGATTGAGGTTCCCAGTATAAAACCCCTTTTCCCATACCTGAATTTACAGATTTTACTTTTAAAATTAAATCAGTTAAAAATGATTTTGCCACAGCTGCATTGTCCCAACTCATTCCTGTTTCAACAATCATTACCTCTTTACCATATCTACTAACCATGTCATTCATATTTGTAAGGCATCTTGTATTCGTTTCCTGCCAATTGTAAGGTGACCAAGATGGATATAATGACATCCCAATGATATCGTATTTGCCTCCATATGTTTTCATTCCATCAAATATCCAACGGAATAGTCCATTGTCGTATCCATTGTGCAGATGAACCATTACTTTAGAATTGGGAAATACTTCTTTTACACCCTCATAACCGGCGTTGTGAAGTTGAACATAATTGTTCATGCTCAGGGAAGCCTTACCAGTATCCCATAGCATGCCATTTCCCGTTTCATTGCCCACTTGTACCCAAATAGGATAGATGTTGTTTGATTTCAATAAAGTTAAGACTTCTATGGTATGATTTTTCACGGCGGATTTTAATTCTGTAAGATTGTAATTTACCCAGCTAGCAGGTTTGTTTTGTTTGCCAGGATCCGCCCACCAATCTGAATAGTGAAAGTCGATCATTAACTGCATTCCAAGACTATCAGCCCTTTTGGCTTTGACAAGTAAATCTTCCTTGTTACACCAACCGTCAGCTGGATCAACCCATACTCTTAAGCGGATTGTATTCATGCCCAATGTTTGCAGAAGCTTCATCCCTTCCATTTGCTGGCCTTCTTGATTGTAAAACTTTTTCCCGGCTTTTTCCATTTCGGTAATCCAACTCACATCAGCACCTAGTGCAAATTGTTCAGATTGAGATTTTATATGGTTTAAATTTAAAATCCATACAAAAATGAAAAGGGTGAAATTTAATCTTGTGTAGTTCATGGGTTAGATAAAAGAATGTTTAAACTTAGCTACAAGCATTGTTCTTGTTTGTATTCATTATATATTAACAAATGTAACCTTAATTTTTAAAAGAGTCAAGCTGCATCGACCAAAAAAATATTAATTTTGCACCTCCAATTGATATTAAATACACAAATTTATGGCTGTAATTAAACCCTTTAAAGGAATTAGACCACCTCAAAGTCTGGTGGAGAAAGTTGCATCAAGACCCTATGATGTATTGAACTCAGATGAGGCTCGTTTGGAAGCAGAAGGAAATGAAATGTCCCTATACCACATAATTAAACCTGAGATCGATTTTGCTGCAGGAACTGATGAGCATGATGAAAAAGTATATAATAAAGCTTTGGAGAATTTTACAAAATTTAAAAACCAAGGTTGGCTGATTCAAGACACCACCGAAAAATACTATGTGTATGCACAGACAATGAATGGCAAAACTCAATATGGATTAGTAGTCTGTGCCCATGTTGATGATTATATGCAAGAGAGAATCAAAAAACATGAATTGACCAGAAAAGACAAGGAAGAGGATAGAATGAAACATGTGCGGGTAAACAATGCAAATATTGAACCTGTTTTTTTTGCGTATCCACACAAAGATGAGCTGGATCAAATCGTTGCAGAAGTTGTGAAATCCAAGGCTATTTATGACTTTGTAGCTCCAGGTGATGGTTTTGGTCATCATTTCTGGACCATTGATGATAAGCAAGTCAATGATAGGATAACCGAAATTTTTGCTGAAATTCCGGCTTTATATATAGCCGATGGTCATCACAGAAGTGCTGCTGCAGCTTTAGTTGGTGATGAAAAACGACGACTAAATCCAAATCACAATGGTAATGAGGAATATAATTATTTTATGGCTGTTTGTTTTCCAGACAATCAATTGAATATTATTGATTATAACCGAGTGGTTAAAGATCTTAACGGATTGACAAATGAAGCTTTTTTGAAAGCATTGGAACAAAATTTTGTTGTTGATTTGATGGGTGTTGATATTTATAAACCAAATAAACTTCATAACTTTGCGTTATACCTATCTGGAAATTGGTATTCTTTAACTGCAAAAGAAGGTACTTACAACGATAACGACCCTATTGGAGTTTTGGATGTGACCATTTCTTCAAATCTGATTTTGGATGATATTCTAGGAATTAAAGATTTACGTACAGATAAACGTATTGATTTTGTGGGTGGAATCAGAGGATTGGGTGAATTAAAAAAGAGAGTAGATAGTGGTGAGATGACAGTAGCATTGGCTTTATTTCCAGTTTCTATGCAGCAATTAATCGCAATTGCAGATTCAGGTAATATAATGCCTCCTAAAACCACATGGTTTGAACCAAAACTTCGTTCAGGTTTGGTTATTCATGAATTGGTTTAGCCATTCTCATCGCATTAAATGTTAAAACATTAAATGCAGATTATTAAAATATATATATCTTTTGTCTGGATACTACTTTTGCTTAGCTCTTGTGGTATCCAGTCTCGTATTAAAAAGGCTGATAAAGCATTTAATTCAGGTGAATATACAGAGTCTGGGAAATTATATCGTAGTCTATACAATAGAATACCCTCAAAAAATCCTGATTTGAAATCAAGGATGGCTTTTTTTCAGGCAGAATCTTATCGCTTACTAAACAATCCCAGAGCTGAACAGGCTTACAGTCGCGCTTTGCGTTACAATTACCCGGATAGTATCCTTTATCTTCGTTATGCTCAAGTCTTGCATCGAAACAATAAGTACCCTTTAGCAATCAAATTCTATCAGGAATTTCTAAAAAAAGATCCTATTCATAAAGTTTCGAAGAACCAAATGAGTTTTTTACAAAAAATCGATTCATTTAAAAAAGAAATTAGTGGGTATAAAATTGCGAAAGATAAAGAGTTGAATTACAGAAGATCAAGTTCTTTCTCGCCAGTAATATCACCAGTGGATGAAGGTTTGTTGTATTTTACATCCTCTCGTAAAATTGTGAAAGATGGTAAGGTTAAATACAGTCCCATCACAGGCTTGCCAGACAATAAACTATACTTTGTAAAGAAAGATGTAAAAGGAAAATGGGATAAAATTGAAATGCTGGGTGAAGAGATTAATCTTCCCGAACATGAAATCGGAGTAGCTACTTTTAGTCCGGATGGAAAGAATCTATACTTTACTGCTGCAAGTCAGGATTTTAAGAGCAGTGGTGGAGTGAATATCATGTATTCTTCTCGTACTGGAGGGGAATGGACTGAAGCGAAAAAAATTGAAATTTTTAAAGATAGTAC
>CAZZPZ010000020.1:30751-43448 GCA_964655615.1 uncultured Paludibacter sp.
GATAAGGATATGAATTGTGTAATGTTGTCAACTTCAAGAGGATATCTGAATAGATCAGCCAACATAGAAACAAATGGTCTAAAAGAAAGTAAAAATTTTGATGTGGACTTCAAGTTACCCGCAATCTACAGGCCAGTACAGTTAACAAATATTTTCTTTGAATTTGGTAAATGGAATTTAACACCAAATTCAGAAAAAGGGTTGAAAGAGTTGGTGACCTTGTTGAAAGACAACCCCAATATCGTAGTTGAAATCAGTGCTCATACAGATTTTGTTGGCTCCGATGACATCAACCTGTCATTGTCACAGAAAAGAGCACAATCTGTTGTGGATTATCTTGTTAATGCTGGAATTAGATCCACATGGTTGAAAAGTGTAGGTTATGGAGAAACTAAACCGATAGTTGTAGATGAATTAATTCATCAACGGTATCCCTTTCTGGAATTGGGGCAAGAATTAAATGAGAAATATATTGTATCTTTAACACCCGAAAATCAGGAAATAGCCAATCAGATTAATAGGCGTACTGAATTCCGGGTTGTAAAGGTGAATTATTAAAATATGAAACAATATCTCGATTTATTACAACGTGTTCTTGATGAGGGCGTAAAGAAAGAAGACCGAACAGGTACAGGTACAATTAGTGTTTTTGGGCATCAAATGAGATTTGATATGTCTGAAGGTTTTCCATGTTTGACCACAAAGAAACTACATCTACGATCAATTATTCATGAATTGTTATGGTTCTTAAATGGAGATACAAATATTAAATATCTACAAGACAATGGAGTTCGCATCTGGAATGAGTGGGCTGATGAAAATGGAGAGTTAGGTCATATCTATGGGTTTCAATGGCGCTCTTGGCCAGATTATAAAGGTGGTTCTGTGGATCAAATCACTGAGGCTGTCAATACATTGAAGACAAATCCTGATTCAAGAAGAATTATAGTTTCTGCATGGAACGTGGCAGATATTCCCAATATGAATTTACCGCCTTGTCATGCTTTCTTTCAATTTTATGTTGCGGATGGAAAATTAAGTTTGCAACTGTATCAACGTAGTGCAGATATCTTTTTGGGAGTTCCATTCAATATTGCATCCTATGCTCTATTACTTTTGATGATGGCACAAGTTACAGGATATAAACCTGGAGATTTTGTACACACTTTGGGAGATGCGCACATATATACAAATCATCTGGATCAGGTAAAGCTTCAGTTGTCTAGGGATACACGTAAATTACCACAAATGAAAATCAATCCTGATGTGAAGAGTATATTCGATTTTAAATTTGAAGATTTCGAATTGGTTGATTATGATCCCCATCCTCATATTAAGGGTGAAGTTTCAGTGTAACACTTATTTTCAGCACAAAAATCTCTACTTTGTGCAAATTTTTTGTAACTTTGAGAGATTGTAATTAACTCAAGTATTAATTAATTTCTGTATTGATGTCTCGAATTGCTATTATTGCAGCAATGGCAGATGATAGGGCAATTGGCTTTCAAAACAAATTACCTTGGCATTTACCTGCTGACTTGAAGAAATTCAAAGAATTGACTACTGGTCATGCGATTATTATGGGTAGAAAAACTTTTGAGAGTTTACCCAATGGCCCACTTCCAAATCGCAAAAATATTGTCCTAACTTCCCTGTTAACAGAAGGTGTTGTAGAAAACTATTTCGAAGCAGATTCTTTGGATGATGCATTTGAAATTTGTTCAGGGCAGGAATTGGTATTTGTTATTGGTGGTGCTGCAGTTTACAATCAATGTATTGAATATGCAGATGAATTGTATCTTACCTATATACATGGAAAATTTCAAGCAGACACCTACTTTCCTGAATTAAATATGTCGGAATGGTCAGAAGTTTCGAGACAGGATTTCGCTGCGGATGATAAAAATCCACACGCATATTCATTTGTTAAATATACCAAGGTGTAAATATTCTTTAAGTAATTTTATTAGTTGAAATTACTTACAAATTGATTATCTTTGTGAAGATATTAAATCTTTACGTTAAATTTCATTTCAATGAGTTATCTTATACAACCAAAAAACTACAGTCCGTTACTTGACTTGCAGCAGACTGAATTAGCAATTGCTAAAATCAAAGACTTTTTTCAAGCAAATCTTTCCTCTGAGTTAAGACTTCGTCGTGTTACTGCTCCCTTGTTTGTATTGACAGGAACTGGTATCAATGACGATTTGAACGGTACTGAAAGGGCTGTTAATTTTCCTATCAAAGATATGGGTGACGTAAGAGCAGAAGTAGTTCACTCTTTAGCTAAATGGAAAAGAGTCATGTTGGCTGATTATCAAATAGAGAATGGCTATGGTCTTTACACCGACATGAATGCAATCCGTGCGGATGAAGAATTGGGTAATTTACACTCTTTGTATGTGGACCAATGGGACTGGGAAAGAGTAATGTCGGCTGAAGAAAGAAACATCGATTTCTTGAAGAAAATCGTAAATAAAATCTATTCTACTTTATTAAGAACTGAGTACTTGGTTTGTGAGAGTTTTCCACAAGTGAAACCTATCTTGCCAGCTGAAATCACCTTCATTCACTCTGAAGAACTTCGTCAGCTTTATCCTAACAAAACACCAAAGGAAAGAGAATATGAGGCAGCTAAGAAATATGGCGCTGTATTTATTGTAGGTATAGGTGGTCCTCTTGGCGATGGTCAGAAACACGATGGTCGTGCACCTGATTATGATGACTGGACAACTACAGGGATGAATGGATTGCCTGGTTTGAATGGTGATATTGTATTGTGGAATCCTGTATTGGAAATTCCATTTGAAGTTTCTTCCATGGGTATACGTGTGGATAAGACTGCATTGCTGCGTCAATTGGAAATGGAGGGCAAGAATGAAAGACTTGAAATGTATTTCCATAAACGTTTAATGAGTGATACTCTTCCATTGTCAGTCGGAGGTGGTATAGGTCAATCTCGTATTTGCATGTTCTTCCTTCGCAAAGCTCATATCGGTGAAATACAAGCTAGTATTTGGCCAGAACAACATATTAAAGATTGTACTGAGGCAAAAATTCAGTTGATCTAACAATTTCTTAAAACAATAAAACGAATGAATTTGGATTTTAATAAAACTGCTGGTTTGATACCTGCTATCATTCAAGATGACTCCACATCTAAAGTGTTGATGTTGGGCTATATGAATGAAGAGGCTTTGGCTAAAACACAGTCTGAAGGGAAGGTTACTTTTTATAGCCGTACCAAAAACAGATTATGGACCAAAGGTGAAGAAAGTGGTAATTTCTTGAATGTGGTAAGTATTGCATCTGATTGTGATAACGATACATTGTTGATCAAAGTAAATCCCGTTGGACCTGTTTGTCATACTGGTGCTGATACTTGTTGGAATGAGGAAAATCAAGGAGATTTCTTTTTCTTGAAATATCTGCAGGATTTTATTCAAAAGAGACATGACGAAATGCCAGAGGGTTCCTATACAACTAAATTGTTCCAGAAAGGAATCAATAAAATTGCTCAGAAAGTAGGAGAGGAGGCTGTTGAGACTGTAATTGAAGCAACCAATGGAACAGATGCTGATTTGTTGTATGAAGCTTCTGATTTGGTTTACCATTTGATCGTATTACTTACTTCCAAAGGCTTTTCTTTGGATGATATTGGTAAGGAATTAAAAAAACGCCACAAGTAAGTCTAATAATATTTAAAACTGCATCTACGGATGCAGTTTTTTTTTACCTTTGATCGTCTTGTTAAAGTTTTCTAGTTACTCGCTTTAATTATTTTGATGTATGAAAAATGTTGTAATTGTTTTATTTCTTTGTTTGTCACTGTTAAGTACTAAAGCTCAAAAGAACTTTATTGATCAAAATTATATTGAAGTAAGTGGAACTGCCGAAATGGAAATTCTACCCAATGAAATCTATCTGAAAATTGTATTGGATGAGAACGATTTCAAAAATAAAGTGACTTTGTTGCAAATGGAGAAGAATATGCTGGAGGTCCTTCAGCAACTTGATGTAGATGTGAAAAAAGATCTGACGGTGCTGGATATGGCTAGCAATTTTAGATCCTATTGGGTTAAATCCAAGGATATAAAAACAATTAAAGAATTTCAACTAAAAGTTGCAGATGCCAAAACTGCAGGTTCAGTAATTCGAAAATTAGAAGCAATTCAAATCTCCAATATTAATATCGACAGAGTTGACCATTCTGATTTGGAAAAATTCAAAAGCGAAGTAAAAGTCAATGCAATTAGGGCTGCAAAATCAAAAGCTGAAAAATTAGCTGAATCTGTAGGTCAGAAATGTGGTAAGGCTATACATATTCGCGAAATTACTCCTATGAATTATGGTATGGTTCAAGGTAGAGTGGCTGGTATATCAGTGAATATGAAGGTTAAAGGATATGTGGAGGACGATTTGGAGTCGCTTCCTGTGATCGAGTTTGAAAAAATCAAACTCGAATCAACAATACAGGTGAACTTTGTTTTGGATTAATTCATTATTTCTGATAAAATATCAGCGATTTTATTTTTTGGACTCTGACAAATATTGTTGTGGCACAGATAAATAAGAGTTTCTCTTTCTACGTATTTATGCTGCAATAATTCTAGATTGCTTGCTTCTTGACTTCCCAAAATTATACAATTCGGAATGTATTCTTTGTCAAATTCCTCTCTAATCTTAAATGCTTCTTTGCCCACTATTGCAATTTCATAGAAGTTTGATGTGAAGTTTAACAAATTTATTCCCCAATTGGAATAAAATTGAATGTTCTTGCTTAATTGTGGGACTATGTTTTGTGTCATTTCTTTTGCAAGAGAAATGTATTCGTTCTTTTGTAGAAGATGACCCAAAATAAATAAATTTTTTGCCATTTCGGAATTGGAGGACGCAATAACATTGTCACTTAATTCTTTCTTTCGCGCAATTAGGTTTGAATGGTTTTTGTGTGTGTAATAAAAGAGCTTATTTTCTGGGTCAATAAAATTCTCTATTGCATAGGCACCTATTTTATTGGCTAGATTGAGATATTTCGGATCAAATGTGGCCTGAAATAAGGAAGTTAATGCTGAAATTGTAAAAGCATAATCATCCAGAAACCCATGAATGTTGGATGTGTTGTTTTTGTGATTCCTCCACATGCTGCCGTCGCTTTGAAGCATCTCTGACAGCAGGAAATTTGCATTTCTCAATGCTATTTCCAAAAACTTCTCTTCTCCAAAAGCTCTATATGCATCAATATAACCTTTCAACATCAAAGCATTCCACGAACTTAGTATTTTATCGTCCAATCCTGGACGAGTTCGAAGTTGTCTGTATTCAAACAGTGTTGTTTTCGATTTGTTAAGTGTTTCTTGAAAGTCGCTTAGGCTCAGCTTTTTATTAGCTGCAAACTCCTCTAAGCTCTGATTGCAAATAGGGACATTGTTCCCATCTTCCCAATTACCTGATTTTGTAAATTGATAATACTCAGCTATAATCTCGGCATTTTCATGTAAAAGTTCAGTGAGTTCTTCATATTTCCATACATAATATTTTCCTTCTTCACCCTCGGTATCAGCATCAAGTGATGAATAAAAACCACCCTCTGGTGATAATAATTCTCTTTCAACAAATTCAAGGGTCTCATAAACAACTTTTTTGTAGTTGTCATTTTTCGTTAACCGCCAAGCATGTGCATATAAACTCACTAATTGAGCATTGTCGTAAAGCATCTTTTCGAAATGAGGTATATGCCAATCTATGTCTGTTGAATATCGAGCAAATCCTCCACCAATATGGTCGTAAATGCCACCCATAGCCATTTTGTCAAGTGTTCTGGTGCAAGCATCCAGGGCAGATTCAGATTTGTATAGTTGACTGTAATGCAATAGATATTCCCAATTTGTTGGCATAGGGAATTTAGGAGCGTGAAAATTTCCACCTTTGTCTAAGTCAATTTTGTCCTTCCAGGAAGTCCAAATCTTCTCAGGCAATCTTTGGTCGAATTCAGTAGAGCTGACTTCTAAGTCAAAATGGTCTAATTCGTTTATACCTTGTGTTATTAATTCAGCTTGATGTTCTATTGCTCCTAGATTATTTCTTTGAAGATCAATAAAATTTTCAAGCAAACTAATCCATCTGTTTTTAGGAAAGTATGTTGCAGCATAGAAAGGACGTCCATCTGGTAGTGCAAAAGCATTTAAGGGCCATCCACCTGTACCATGTAGCAGATGAGCTGCATCCATGTAAACTTGGTCTATGTCAGGACGTTCTTCCCGGTCAACTTTTATGCAAATAAAATTGTCATTCATTACTTCAGCGACATCCAAGTCTTCGAAGCTTTCATGTTCCATTACATGACACCAATGACAGGCAGCATATCCTATACTAATAAGTAGAAGTTTGTTTTCTTTGCGGGCTTTTTCCAGGGCTTCATCTCCCCAGGGGAACCAATTAACTGGGTTGTGAGCATGTTGTAATAAGTAAGGACTTGTTTCTGTGGCCAGTTGATTGGTGTATTTCATAAATTTATCTCTTAGTGTTCACTTAATTGTCGGGGTGACCCTTTCCATGAACAACCGAGACAGTAAAGAAGTTCAATGTCGAAACCTTCAAGACTTGTGCCTTCGTGAATTGGAATTACTTCCAGGTTTTCATTAACAGTGACAACGACACTTTCTCCCTTTTCATTTTTTACACGAAAACGATGAATTTTGCATTGAGGGCAAAGTTTGTTTTTTTGTTTCTGCATCTTATATTTCTGTAATATCGCTTAATTGCTGATTTTCAATTTTAATGATTCTTCCTGGATAATTTTTAACCCAATTCATATTGTGAGTTGCCATAATCACTGTGGTTCCAAACAATCGGATATTGTGTAAAAGCTCCACCAATTCCTTGCCTGTTTCTGGATCTAAGTGACCAGTAGGCTCATCTGCAACTATAATTTCGGGTGAATTTAATAAAGCCCTTGCAATAACTATTCTTTGTTGTTCGCCGCCTGAGAGTTGATGTGGTCTTTTATATCCTTTGTTTTGCATACCAACATGCACAAGAACCTGATTGATCTGATCATCAATAGCTTCTTTGTCCTTCCATCCAGTCGCTCTCAAAACAAATTCAAGGTTCTCATTTACAGTTCTGTCAGTCAATAATTGAAAATCTTGAAACACTATTCCAATTTTTCTTCTGAGAAAAGGAACTTCCTTGGTCTTGATAGTACTTAAATCATAATCCAGAATTTTTGCATCTCCAGATTCAATTGGAACTTCCATGTAGAGTGATTTAAGGAAAGTACTTTTTCCACTACCCACTTTTCCAACCAAGTATATGTATTCACCTGAATTTACTTCAACATTTACATTGTTAAGTATTAATGCCTCTTGTTGGTAGATGTCTACATTTTTGAATTCAATCAATTTTTTAGTTTCCATTTGAATCTGATTTTAGATCAATATGCTCTAGCAAAAACTACTCTTTGAGTTGATGGTTTACCGGTATAAATACAGTTTCCTGGAGTTTTATCTCCTTCAAAAGGAATACATCGGATAGTAGCTTTCGTTTCTTCTTTTATTTTTTCTTCAGTTTCAGGACTTCCATCCCAATGACAAAGTAAGAATCCACCCTTTTCAATTTCTACTTTAAAATCTTGCCAATTATCTACATTTCTAGTAGTAGATTCGCGATGATTCAAGGCTTTTTGGAAAATATTTTCCTGTATTAATTCTAGTAGATTTGAGATATACTCGTCAATATTTTCTAAACTTACTGTTTCTTTGGTAAGGGTGTCGCGACGGGCAACCTCCACAGTGCCATTTTCTAAATCTCGAGCTCCCATTGCCAAACGTACGGGTACACCTTTTAGTTCGTATTCAGAGAACTTCCAACCTGGTTTTTTGTTGTCGCTATCGTCATATTTAACCGAAATTCCTTTGCTTTTTAATTTAGAAATTATCTCGTCAACTTTTTCACTGATAGCATTTAATTGTTCCTGTGATTTATAAATTGGTACAATTACCACTTGGAAAGGTGCTAATTTTGGAGGAAGTACCAAACCGTTGTCATCAGAGTGTGTCATAATTAATGCACCCATTAATCGTGTGGATACACCCCATGAAGTTGCCCATACATGTTCGATCTTGTTTTCTTTATTTACAAAAGTAACATCAAAAGCCTTGGCAAAGTTTTGACCCAGGAAGTGAGAGGTTCCAGCTTGCAAGGCTTTTCCATCTTGCATCAAAGCTTCTATGCAATAAGTTTCAACAGCGCCTGCAAATCGCTCATTTGCAGATTTAGTTCCCACCAATACTGGTACTGCCATCACTTTTTCAGCAAAATCAGCATAAACGTTTACCATTTTTTCAGCTTCTTCAATTGCTTCTGTCTTTGTTGCATGTGCAGTATGACCTTCTTGCCACAAAAATTCAGCAGTTCTAAGGAATAATCTGGTTCTCATCTCCCAACGAACTACGTTGGCCCATTGGTTAATAAGTAGGGGTAAATCACGGTAGGATTGTATCCAATTTTTATAGGTGCTCCAGATAATGGTTTCAGAAGTTGGCCTAACAATCAATTCCTCCTCAAGTTTAGCGTCTGGATCCACAACTACACCATTGCCGTCTGGACTGTTTTTCAGTCGGTAGTGAGTAACAACCGCGCATTCTTTAGCAAATCCTTCAACGTGATCAGCTTCTTTGCTAAGGAATGATTTTGGGATAAATAAAGGAAAATATGCGTTCACATGACCAGTTTCTTTAAATCTTCGGTCTAATTCTGCCTGCATTTTTTCCCATATAGCATAACCATAGGGTTTAATTACCATAGAGCCTCTTACCGCAGAATTTTCTGCTAAGTCTGCTTTGATTACTAGGTCATTATACCATTGTGAATAATTTTCGCTTCTTGATGTTAATTCTTTTAATTCTTTGGCCATATTCATTGATTTGATAAAGGCTTCACATTCAGTGAAGCCTTACTTCTAATAACGTACAAAGATAGTTTTTTTTATGCTTTTTTGCAAACACAGAAAAGGGTGTAGCTTTATTACTGTTAATCTAATTTTGCTAAAATATAGCTTTTCTGCTTGATGTCAAAAGTAATCTTGTTGACTGACAATGTTGCACCAGAAATGGCATCGATTTGTTTGCCGATTTCCAAGGTTTTACCGGGTTGGTAACCAATGAAATTCTTAAGCCAAGTGCTTGAACTTATCATTTCACCATGACTTGCACTATAATTTGTAATTTTAATTTTTTGTACTGTTTTTTGTGCATCATATAAAATGATATATTCGAAATATTCAGAAGAATTGTTTTGACTCGAAGAATTGGATCGATAGGTATCAACTTTGCCTTTATATAAATATTTGTAAGATGATTTCTTGCAATTTATTTTATAAAAAGTCCCGTTTAATTTCGAATTTCCTGTATACTCCAATGGACAAATATTCAATTCGTCTTCTTTAATAATCTTTTGTAGATCTTTCAACAACAATTTGTCTACGGAGCCTCCGTAGACAATAGAGTTGCTTAGAAATAATATTGCTAATAGTATTATTCTCATTTTAAAACATTACACCTATGCCGGCATTAAAAGTTACTGTTGGTTTGCTGTCAGCATCTGTTTTTAAGAAATCAATATCTGTTTTGACTACAGCTCCCTGACTTAGCTTTAGAGTTAATCCTGTTGTAATACTGTTTGCTGCATATTTAGGATTTTTCTGAATATTATTATCTGTTCCCAAATGTGTGTCATATGACTGATACCTTACAAATGGAACCAATCCTAATTTAGTATCCTCAATCAACCTGAAAATGTCATATCCAACTTCAACATAATATCCGTACATTTTATTTCCCAGATCATTTGGTTTAATACTGTTGCCCGTGAATTTATTGTATTCTAGGGTGTTAGAAAGGGATGTGTAATAGAGTTGTGCTCTACTTTCAAAACCTTTGGAGGAATAGGTATAATCTAATCCCAACATTGAAATTCCAACTGTAGATGAATCTGCTTTTTGAATGAGACTGTTGTTGGCTCTGTCTATTCCATCATACAATTTTGATTGTGATTTCCCGAAATAACCTGATAATCCAAGATTTAAATTACCTAAACCATAGTATTGAATTCTACCGCTTATGTTTGGACTGCTGATATATGACTCAGCACCTTTTTGACGTCCACTTCTAAGTGTCTTACTGCCTGAAAAAAGTCCAGTACTACCATCATAACCCGATAGTCCGTTCATTAAGTAAAGTTGATATTTCAAAGATGCTTCCAAAATATTTCCTTGCAATCCCAAACCAATTTCTCTCCAGGTAGTCGGTGCTATTTTCGAGTCAATAACTGGTCTTTCAACACCATTGAAGGTTGTTGGTTCATGATATAAATTGATTAAACCCATAGGAACTAATAATAATCCTGCCTGAAGATTGACATATTTGTTGAGCTTGTGTTGAAGGTATGCTTGTTCTACATAAACTTCGCTAACATGTTCAAATTCAATTTCAGATATAAATTGAGTTTTGCTGTTGAAGTTATATCCCAAAAACATAATCATTCGATGTACATCCAAAGTTCCGTTTTTCCGAATGTCTGAATTCAATGCTTGATTGTAATGTACTTCACCATAACCTCCTAAAGTTAATCCGTCCTTAGAAGAAGTAAGGATCTCAGCAGTGTTCTGTGCTTGTGCACTAACTGCTAACCAAAGCAAAATAGTCGCTAATTTTAGTCTCATTTTTTATAAATTTAATGACACAAAATTAGTTTAACACAAACTATTGTACAATCACTATTAGTGGTGATTTTAATGAATGAATTAGCAATAAGTTGTTATTACTAGAGCATGAAATGTAGTGGTAAAAGGTGTTTGGTTGACTCCAACATAAAAATATCACTTTCTCCATACAAATAAATTGTGATGGGTTTTTGTTGCCTTAATTCGACTTCAGATAAAACTTGACGACATGCACCACAGGGGGAGATAGGGTTCTGAACGTATTTGTTATTTGTAAAAGCAGCAATTGCAATTGCTGCTACGCTTATGTTTGGATACAAACTGTTTGCATAAAACAAGGCCACTCGTTCAGCACATGTTCCTGAAGGATATGCAGCATTTTCCTGGTTTGAACCGGTTATTATTTCTCCATTCTCAAGTAGTACAGCTGCACCTACTTTAAATTTTGAATAGGGAGCATAGGCTTTAAAAACTGCTTCTTTAGCAGTGTTTATAAGTGTCTTCTCTTGGTTGGTAAGAGTTGGAATTGACACATCAGTTATGGTAATAGTCTTTTTAATCATTTTCTCTTGTAATTAGTTTGAATTAACCAGGAGAAATTTGATTGGACAACTATATTGTTTGAATGGTCAAAATAATCCCTTTGGTTGTTTGAAAAAATATCGTTCAGACTGTAACTTCCACGTAATCCCAATTGAAATAATTGAGGGCCTATTTGAAATGAAAGTCCAAGACCTGCAGTGCCGCCATAATCAAAGATATTGTCTAATTTGTATGTTTGTTCTATTTGAGTTGGATTAAGATAGTAATTGAGAAGTTCAGTGTCTTTAATCAAATAAGAAAACTGAGGACCCAATTCGAAATAAAATCTGGTTTTGTTGCCAAAGTAAATATGAGTTAGAAAAGGGATCTCCAAATAACTTAATTTTCGGGTGTAGATGTCAATTAAACCATTGTTTTCATTCCACCCTTTTTCGATATAATTTAATTCTAAATGTAAGCCTAAATTTTTCTCAGTGATATACCTCGCTGAAATTCCAGTATGTATACCTGTGGCAATGTCTTGATTAATACTAGGTTTAAAAAAAACCATTGAAGCGTTTACACCGCCATTGGCTCCCAAATAGAATTCAGGTTTGAATTTTTGAGAATATGTGGAGATGCTTATAGATAGAAGCCCCAAGTATAGTAGTAATGCTTTCATTTGCTGGCGCCTGTTTTGATAAGATTCATTTGTTCGTTGATAAAGCCAGAATAGGTGTGAGTTCGAACGAATTTAATATCTGATTGCAATCCCTTAATTGATTTTAATTCAATTTTTTTTCCTAAATCATTTGTTGAGATTATATTTGGAATAGCATATTTTACTATATCATATCCAATCAAATCATACCTAGGAAGTGACTCGTCTGGCATTGAACCGAAAAGTTTGATGTATTCAACTTGATAATTAGAGTAGGACTCTATGTCAAAATCCTTTTTAAATGGACTATAGGAGAAAGTGTTTGGTTTTTCTGTTTTGGAGTTTTTCCAACTTAGAGGTTCATAGACTAAAATATCAAGACTATCCTTTCCAACGCGCTTTAATACTTTCAACTCTTTAGATACTTGACTGATTTTACCCGTGTTGAAAAATAATACATTTGTTATGTTTTCGGGTAAATTGCTTGAAATTTCCAGACTGTCATTTATAATTTCGATTTGGTATTGTATTTTCTTTTCAGTAAGTATTTGCTGAAGTTGAGACATTAAATTGTAATTTTCATCAGCAACATAGGATTGCTCTGTTTGAAAAAAAACAATGTTTTTTTCTTTAGGAATTGAACTAAGATAATCTACAATGTTTTTGAGTTCTATGTCTTGTCCAGGATTAAATTGAAAAAGCCAAGGATTGGATGTTAAATCGATTATTTTAGAAGTAAATGGAATTATTGTTTTTAATTTATTGGTTCTTGCAAAATCGCCCATCAT
>CAZZPZ010000021.1:0-22817 GCA_964655615.1 uncultured Paludibacter sp.
CTCCATCAACTTCACTGATTGTTCCAGATGTAGGATCAGTAGTTGAATAGGTTAATTCGGCTCCATTTACATCTGTTCCAAGTAACGTAATATCTATGGAATTATCTTCAATTGTAGTTATAGGAAAGCTCTCAATAGTTATCGGATCTATAATAGTTATTGTTATAGTTGATACATTACTATCAGTTGTTCCATCATTTGCTTTGTAGGTTATTACATCTGTTGTTACTAGGTCTGATATACTAGTATAAGTTAAAACACTTCCAGAAATAGTTGCAGTTCCATTAGATGGACCATCAACAATACTATACGTTAAAGTATCATTCTCTTCATCGGATCCCAGCAATGTTATATCAACAGGTCTATTTTTTTGTACTTCTAACCAGATATTTCTTGAAGCAGGAGATGCATTATAGCTATTATCCTCATAAAGAGCAGCAACTTGATCTGCTGATAAATCATAATTATAAATTCTAAAATCATCTATTTTACCACCAAACATTGGGTCGACGCTATTTTGAGTTTGATCATCTCTAAAAGTAGATGTAAACTGACTTCTTCCTATATAATTCAACACAGGTTTAAAATCATTCGGACGTATTGTGATTGAATTGCTTTCTCCAGCTAATTGACCATTGAGGTATATTTTAACACCTGTAGTCCCTAAAGTAACAGCAATATGATTCCAAGTGTTTTGTGTAAGTGCACTACTCAAAGATAAACTTTGCTTGGATGTACCATCGTTTATTTCAAAGAGCATAGATCCAGAAGCATCTTTGGCAGTTAAATACATATTTTGCAATTCTCCATTTCCAAAGTCAAAGATACGTTCCCACGTATTACCTGAACTCCAATTCACCCAAGTTGCAATCGTCATTTGATCATAATTTGCAATCGTAGGAGCTAATTGAATGAAATTAGAACTTCCATTGAGCAAAATAGATTTTTGATTTAATTTACTGTCGGTAGAATAATTAGCTGTCGAATAAAGTGAGCCTTGATTTTTATTTTCTGTTTTATCTAGTATCGTATCTTCAAAATCAAGTATCATAACTAACGCATCATCTGTATTTGAGTTAGATGAAACTTCAGAAGAATACTCTGAACGATTTAACGAATAATCAACTGCCTTAATTTTATAATAATAAGTAGATCCAGAATTAGCTGTATTATCCACGAAAACTGTTGATGACACTGCTCTTGCTATTGTATTGTAAGCACCTCCTTGAGATTGAGATCTGTATATATTATAGCCTACAACATCATCTTCTGGACTTGCTTTCCATTCCAATTTAACTGATGAAGATTGAGGGGTTGCTGATAAATTTGTAGGTGCAGATGGAGCTTCAAACTCTATAGGTGCATCAATAGGAAGTAACCTCCACAATTGATTGTTTTGTCCTAAGAAGTCCCATTGATGAATGTTTTCTCCAGCCGTGGTGCTGTTATTGTTCACATCCAAAGCTTTGTAGCTTTCTCGGTTTCTAATGGCAAACCATCCATCTCCTTGATATTCAAACACGAATTGTCTTGCTGAATTTTCTACTGTATCTCCATATACTTGTATATTACTTCCATTGTATAAACCAAAACCAGTATTATCTAGATATTTTAAACTGTTTACATTTTGAAGTGAGTAATAACTAAAATCCCCTCCTATTGTATTTGCAACAGGATATATATTCCACCATTGATTTAAACTTCCATTGTCACTATTTTGACTTACATTAGCACCATCCGTCATGGATGAACCCGCAACTTCCATCACCATTTTAGAATTCTTATTCACAAGCTTATATCGACCAGAAATAGCCTGTTGAACATCCTCTCCCCAAGTTATATTAATTACTTTTTCGGCATTTTTTTGATCAGAATTTCCATAAACATTAGATCCGTAATCTGCTACTTTTGCAGCAGGAAGCTCAATAGCAAAGTTATATTGAGGTCCAACACCATCATAATATACCGGCCTATCCTTTGATACAAAATTATAAGTAGTTGTGAATGCCTGACGCTCTGAAGCTGATATAAATCCCTGTACTTTTCCGTTGGTATGACGATAGACCGATGCTGCAGTCCAATAAGGTTTATGCTCATCATACGCTAAACGAGCACCTCCTTGAGTTGCTTTTACAAATTGACCTCTAGCATAATCCGCAGCGCCCCACCAAGTTCCAGCATCCATTCCATATTCGATACCTACCATAGCCTCCATAATATTATGCAACTCATCATTAGACCCAAATTTCCCATCGCTTTCAACTAAACTATAAAAACTAGTATATGAATTCATAGAACCAGCTAATTGATGAGTAGCTCCTTCATCTAAATTTGATTTTGCAGTATTATACCAGGATGCAGCCTCATCATTGTTTAGAGTGTTTCCTCCCGAAATTCGTATTCCGTCAAAGGTTGGACTTTGCTTTAATAAACCAGCAATGATAGTTAAATCATTAGCCACTGGATAGGTTTCATATTGACCAGAATATCTTGCATATCCAAAATCTGGTTCATTAAAAGGTGCAACGGCAGTAATTTCAAATCCCTGAGCTTGAGCATATTTAACTGATGCTTCGATTAAAGCCGCCCAATTTTCATGATTACCTAACAGCGTTCCATCTAAATACGAACTACCTCGATAAACATCAGCAACTGAAGGAGCATCTAAATTAAAAACTATCTTTATATTAGAATTGAAAGGAGTTAAATGAGAAGCAATAATACCCAAGCGAGTATCTAACATAGCTATCTGATCTGCTGATAAATTTCCATTTGCATCTAAAGCAGCAGTAGGTTGATAGGAAACCCTCACTACATGAATATTTTCTGCCCCCATGAATTCTCTACTTCGAATGACATTTGTATCACTAGGCCATGCAGTATCGACTCCCCAAGTAAAGGGTCTTGCAACTCCAGGATCTTCTACATTAAACAGTATCGTTCGATCTGTTTTTTGCTGTGCTTCAATATGGGTTTGAGCTTGTAATGACCAAAAACTTAAAGTCATTAAAATCATTAAACTAAAATATTTCATATTCATAGGAACTATATAAATGGTTTGATCCATTAAATTTATTTAACATCTATTATGATCTCTGCTGAAGGTAATCTATCAGAAACTACTTTTAATTTTACCGTACCAGATTTACGCTTACTTCTAACAATTACAAGTGCCTTACCATTCCAGGTAGTTCTTGAATTAGATTGATATAAACTACTATCTTTTAAATTTCCATTATCAACACCTATAATCTCACCTGGGCCTTCCAGTTCGAAAAACAATTCCTGATCTGATTCTGGATTGACAACACCTTCTTTATCTAAAAGTTCAATATTAATGTAGGATAAATCCAATCCATCAGCCTTGATTACCGATCGGTCTGCAGTAAGCTTAATTGAACTTGGTTCTGTAGCAGTCTTTATAAGTGTAACTTCTTTTTCTTCATTATTTTCGACACCTACTGCCTTTAATTCACCTTTTTGATAAGGCACCTTAAAAATAGTTTTATGCTCGTTCTCATAGGAGGTGGATTGCTCACCTACAAGTGATCCATTTAAATACAATCGCACGAATGGGTATTTGGAATAGACCTCTACTTCTAATATTTCATCTTCATGTCCCGACCAATTCCAATGCTCCCAAGTGGGCCAAACAGCCCAAGTCGTCAATTTGATTTTTCCTTCTTTTGGATTGGGTTCTCTTACTGCCATATAGATTTTTTCATCAGAATTATACAGCATACTTCTATAGTGTGAAATCGGTTTTCTCCATCCTATTAAATCAATATCCCCACAATAAGCCCCATGCCAAGGATACAAATTACTCATCCAATGTTCACCATCAGGTTCTCCTGGATAATAATACCTTCCTATTCCAGATTCTCCTAAATAATCCATAGCAGTCCATACAAAATCACCAATGATATAATTGTGTTTTTGAGTCATGTCCCAGCAAAAGAAAGCATCCTTTGGATAAGATTCTGTTTGTACCATCACTCTAGAGGGAACTCTTTGGTGATCTGATTCAGCATGATGTAATTGATAATTATATCCAACAATATCGTGTTGAGCCATCAAAGGATCAAATAGTTCCCAATTTGAATTCCAAGTAGTCATCGCCGAGGTAATTGGACGTGACGGATCTATTTTTCTAATCGTATTAGCAAGAATTCTTGCCGTTTCTACTGCCTGAGCTTCTTCTCGCTCTATAATTTCATTACCAATACTCCACATAACAATAGATGGATGATTGCGATCTCTTAAAACTATAGATGTAATATCGTGCTTCCACCATTGATCAAAATAAGTTGCGTAATCATATGATGTCTTTTGTACTTTCCAACCATCAAAAGACTCATCAATTACATAAAGACCTAATTCATCACAAGCCCTTAGAAAAGCTTCAGAAGGTGGATTATGAGATGTCCTGACTGCGTTAAAACCAGCAGATTTTAATAGTTCAACTTTTCTGTATTCAGCTCGATCATATGCGGCTGCTCCAAGAGCACCATTATCGTGATGAACACATCCTCCATTGAGTACAACGGGGTTATCATTAACCAAAAACCCCTCTTTTGAATTGTATTGAATCGTTCTAATCCCAAACTTTTCTTCGTACTGATCAATTACCTCTTGATCCTCAAGCACTCGAATTTGAGCTGTGTATAGATTTGGAGTAGTTACATCCCACAATTGAGGACTATTTACATTTAGTTCAACGTTGGTGTAATTGGATGATTTCCCATTAACAACTACTTTGGTTATCGATTTTGAAACTGTCTGTTTTTGACTATTTAACAACGAAATTTCAACATCGATTGACTTAGAATTTTCAAAATGATTTTGAATTTCAGCTCTGACATTAACATTTGCAGCAGCAGTATTTGCGTCAATTGTTTGGATACTCACTCCCCAATCTTCAACGTGTACTTTATTTGTTACTTTGAGCCATACATTTCTGTATATACCTGAGCCACTATACCATCTTGAATTCTTTTGTTTTGAATTGTCTACTTTGACTGCAATCGTATTAGTTCCTCCATAGTTTAAATAAGAAGTCAATTCATACATAAATGTAGTATATCCATAGGGTTGGATTCCAAGTGAATTACCATTGATAAACACTTCAGAATTCATGTATACTCCTTCAAAGTATATTGATATCTCTTTGTTACTCCAATTAGATGGAACTTCGAAAGTTTTTCGATACCATCCCATTCCCATTGGGAAAAAACCACCATCTCCTTCGCTAGGATTGTCTTTTTGAACTTGTCCCTCAATACTCCAATCGTGAGGTAGATTTACGGTTCTCCATGATTGATCATTAAACTTAGTATCGGTTGCACTTTGAAGATCCCCTAAATAAAATTTCCAATTGTAATTAAACAATTGTTTTCTATCTACTGAGGTATCACCACTAAAGAAATAGAAACTAGATCCAAAGAGAAGGACAAATAGCAATGTCAAAATAAGAGATCGTTTCTTATGTAGTGTTTTAAATGTCATTCGATAAATTATTAATAGATCCCCTTCACAGTCGGAATTGACTTTTGAATACTTCCATCTTCATTAAAATTCAACTTATCGACACAAACTTCTCTATTGTAGCCTGCTGCATCACCCATGGTAATTCCATTTGGTCGATTAAATCGATGATACACAATATAGTATTGATTTGAATCCTTGTCTTTGATCACTGAATTATGACCTGTTCCATAAATACCTTGAGAAGGATCTTTTTCGATTACTATATTATTTTTTGGAATGGTCAAAGGTCCAACAGGAGATTTTGAAATGGCATATCGCACTCTATAATTAGGGCTTCTCGTATCATCTTCTGACCAAAGAAAGTAATAGATTCCTTTTCTATAAAAAACCTCTGTACCTTCTCTAAATGTTTGATCTGGATGCAGCATTTGAACCGTTTCTCTTTTAACTGAAAGCATATCTTCGTTCAGTTCTGCAACAGCCATATATCCATTTCCCCAATACAGATAACTCTTTCCAGATATAGGATCTGTAAAAACATCAGGATCTATTTCTTGACCCCAATCGATACCATCTGGTTTAAAATCAACAATTGGCTTTCCTGAATCCACAAAAGGCCCCTCCGGACTATCTGAAACTGCAACTCCAATCTTTTGAGCAGCTGTGAAATAGTAGAAATATTTATACTGACCCTCAATTTCTTTTTCAATGGCTGCAGGAGCCCAAGCATTCCGATCAGCCCAGGTAACATCTTTTTTCAAATCGAGAATAACCCCTTCATCTTTCCAAGTCTTCAAATCAGTTGACGAAAAAGTCTTAAAATAAGTTCCAGACCACCATAAAAACCCATCTGAAGTTGGATAGATATAATACTTTCCTGTTTTATTGGAATAAAGCACTTCAGGATCGGCATAAAAACCATTCAGTACAGGATTGTTATCTATCGACAAACTAACACGGTAAGTCTTTTGAGAATTACCAAAAGTAACTGTGTATTCGACTGCTCCTTCAGAAAAATCTTGAACACCTCTCTTATTTATTTCAGCACCATTGATCAGTTGAATCTGTGGATTAAAACTTTTAAAATTAACAGTTGAATCAACGGGAATATAAATGGTATTTTGCTGATCATCAACTACGACATTATTCTTTTTAATTCCAGTAGCATTAAAACCAGTAAAAGTAGATTTCCCAACCTTACCAAATTGTTTCAACAATGCTTCTTTTTCTCTTTTTGTAATGCGAATAACCGTTCCATGTCTTGGATGAAAATTCATTGAAACATCCTCATCAATCACACTGAAATGCTCTAAATCACTCGATCTTGTAAATTGATAGGTTCCACTGGTATACATATCGTACATTAAAATATAGTCTTCAGAATCAATTAATTTAAAGATACCTGAACCTTCTACAGCTGCATCGGTTTGATCGTAAAAACCTTCTTGCTGAACATAACCCTCTGTAAGATTTGTTGATACTGCTTTTCGAATCCCTCCTCCAGCACTTTCATTTTTGAAGAACAAATTATATTGACCATCTTTATAAATGATATCTCCATCAATACACGCACTGCCTGTTGGACTAAAAAACAGCTGTTTTGGAACATTCGATAAGCCAGTAAAATCTTCATTGGCATATGCGTAATAAATAATATCTGGTCCACCACTTGAACGTAACATGGACCAATAAATCATGTATTGATCTGTTTTTTCGTCATAAATTGTTTGCGGTGCCCACACTCGGTTTACGTCTCCATATTCATTTGGGTAGGTCTTAGGAATATTAATTACTGTATGCTCCCAATGAATCAAATCATTTGATTTTAAAAGAACCATCGCATAGTTATTCCAACCCTGATCGGTTACGTACAAATCCGTAACCACCATGTAAAAGTTACCGTCATGACCTCGTAAAATATGCGGGTCACGAACTCCACCAGAGGTGCTTATAACATTAGAATCAAGAATAGGTTGATTGTCATTTAACGCCACATAATTATATCCATCATCACTCAATGCGTAACGAACTGCTTCTTCTTCAGGACCATTTCCTGTGAAATAAACAAATAAATAGGAGTCGTATTTAGTATTTGAATTACAAGATTGAAAAGCTGCAATCAATCCAAATTGAACAACCATTAAACTTGTGTAAAATATCTTTTTGTATTGTTTCATTTAATAATATCAATAGTAAGTAAAATCAAAAATCTAACTAATTATGTAATAACCACGGCATTTTAATGATCAAAGAAGGGGTTGTAATTGTCCAATCAAGCAAAATTGTGATTATTTAATTTTCAACAATTTTGTTCCATGCGATGGTATTGTTTGAACTATTTCAGATGCTTCAATATCAAGATTCACGTTTTGCCACAAATCAATTATCGAGGAAGGATTAACGATATTCAAGTTTGAATAACTCACTTTGATGTTTTGAGATACATTTGACAAATTAAACATTGCAAGATACACCTCATCAGTGTATTGATTTACAGATTTAATAGCCATTTGATTGGTGGTTTTAAAAAGTAATTGAACATCACTACTTTCTGAATGCATTTTTAACACCTCATTGTTTGTCAATAACGATAATGTAAAATCATCATTACTTGGTAGATCACCACCAAACATTAATGGAGATTTAAAAATACTAAAGAAGGTCATTAAAGAATACTGCTCATCAATTGTCAAATTCGTATACCGATCCGATCCAACCTCTCCCCTAATTGCTAGCCTACCCAATGGAATCATATCGCAATCTGGCCAAGTTCCAGGACTGATATAATTATACCATTTAGAACTTACATCAAACAAATGATTCAAGTGCCACCAGCTATCCCATACATCATTGACCATCCTCCACATATTTGCATTATTACTTACATGCAGGGCGTAATCTACGGGTGTTTCTCCAGGCGAGGTACTGAAAACAATTGGTCTACCACAACGATCGATTGCATTTCGAATAAGATTAACCTCATCTTTGTGATATGTAGGAGCTGAAAGATCGTCAATTTTAATAAAATCAACTCCCCATTCTGCATACATTTCAAAAAGCGAATCGTAATATTCTTGTGCTCCTGGTTTTGATGCATCAACAGAATAATTATCCCCTAACCAAGTACATAAATTTGCAGTTGAATAGATTTGATCTGCTGTAATTCCATTGGTTCCTTTAATTGGCAATTTTCTATTAACTGCATCTTTAGGAATACCTCTCATCATGTGTATACCGAATTTCAATCCCATAGCATGAACTTGATCTGCTAAGGATTTAAACCCTTGTCCATTCGTAGCTGATGGAAATTTATTAGTTGCAGGAATATATCTTCCGTACTGATCTAAAACATAAATAGGATCATATTGATTATACCCTCCTGATTTAGTGTTTTCTACATACCATCGAATATCTACAACAACATATTCCCATCCATAAGCTTTCAAATGCTGATTCATATAAACAGCATTTGCGATCACCTCTGATTCAGTAACGGTAGGACCATAACAATCCCAGCTATTCCATCCCATAGGTGGTTTTAGAGCCCATGATCTAAAACCTTCAATTTCAGCTTCAGATTCAGTTGTAAAACTAACTTGATTACCATAACCAATTCCCAACTCATTTACTGCATAAGATTTTACATAATAGTTAGTATTTGGAAGCAATCCAGATATTATTGTTTTAAAATCTCCATTACTATACCAGGTATTAGGCGCTATTTTATTGTCACTGATGGTAGGATTTGGTTTTGTAGAATAGCAAATACCTTTTTCAGAAACTTTTAACCCTCCTGTGTCCGTTATTTTTGACCACAAAATTGCAGTAGAAGTATCAAATGACTCTATTTCATAGGTTGATAAAATAGGTAACTTAAATTCAGGTTCATTAAATTGAAAGATTTCTTCCTTAGAGTTACAAGAAATTAAAAGAAGTAGTAGCAGTGTTAAAGCTGAAGCTATTTTGGTCATCACAAATCAATCGATAAAAATAAATCTCCAGAACATCGTTCTGAAGATTTATTCTAAATATTGGTTATTAATTATCTTAATTCTTAATTAGCTCCCAGGACTCTAATCGTTTGTATAAGTCTCCACTTTGAGTTGTAACGATACCAAGAGAAATTGTTGTGTATTCAGATAAAGTAAAATTCAGTTCTTTAACTCCTCCCCAATCAACATCAATATTTGCATAATCTAACGTCATACCAGAGGTAGGAACTAAATCAAAATCAGGCAAGGCTTCCCCTTTAGCTACCACAACATATGGAATTGAAGTATTCCCAGCACCTGTTGTTAGTTTTAAGGTATAACTTCCAGCTCCTAATGTCAGTGTTTGATATATTTTTCCATTAACAATGTCTGGTGCACCCCAAGTTTCGAAAGCGAATATTTGCCCATAATCATTATCATAACCACCATATCCATTCATGTTTTTGATTGGGTCTGTTGTAATCCAATCACTTAAGATTCCCCATCTACCGTTTAATTCATCATATTGATAGGGTGTTGAAGCATTTTTAAGATAGGGAGCTTCTGCAACCTTCTTTAAAGAAAATGAATTAAACCTAAGATAACGATCATAACCATCAGAGTTCGTAGTTTCAATACCAACTGAAACTTGGGAGACTTCAGTAACCGTAAACACGATACTGCTAGAAGGGTTCCACGGATTAAAAGTTAATCGATTATAAGCAAGAGTATTTGATGATGATTCAACATCGTTAACATCAGGAAGTGAACTGCCTATAGCTGCCGTTAAATAGGCTTTATCGCCATTTCCATCATAATTACCACCTGCCATAGTAGTGTCAAAAATATAGGTTCCAGGTTCTAGTATAACCGTTTGATAAATTTTTGCATTTACAAGAATAGGAGATCCCCATCCTGATTCCAAAGCGATTACTTGACCATATTGCCCATCATAACCACCATAACCATCTCGAGTGAGCACCGCAGCATTTACGGTCCAATTAGCAGGCGTTCCCCAACGATTTCCACTATCTATATAATCAAAAGGAGCAACGCTATTTACTAGATAAGGAGCTTGTGTTATCACAGGTATGGGTGTCGAAGAGTTTTCATCAGAGTAAAATTTATCAATCGCATCTTCTGAAGGCACAAAAACAGATCTGTATTTATATGTAGATCCCGATTTGAAATCATTGATTACAATTGATGAAATTGAAATGTCGAAAAATTGACTTGTCAAAACATCTTCAGAGTTGGTATATGAAATTTCAACACCTGAAATCCCAGATGTCAAATCGACATCGGCAAATTTAATTTCTAAATTGTTACCGATAAGAGTTTCAGAAACTTTAGCACGATTGAACAAAGAAGATTGATAACGATCTCCGAACACTTCAGCAGTTTTAGCAACTACTACAGATTTATTTTCCAAAGCATCTAATGTATAGACTTCAAAATTATAAATAGTTTCATCTAATCCATCAATAACAGTTTCAATCTGATCAACTCCTGAGGTTCTTTCAACAGGAATTGAAATAGAATCTTTCTGAATATTCCAAAAGATACGAACTTCAGTGACCTTTGGATCTGAAGTAATTAAACCCTGTACTTTAACTCGATTCTTACCAGATAAAATTTGAAGCGAATCAATTTTACCTGTATAAGAAATTTCTCCGTCAGCTGCATATTTCAAATAATCATCCATTTCGATGAATGAACAAGAAATAGCTGTAATTGTCATTAAAAAGACTGAAAACAGCCCTATTTTATTTTTAATATATTTCATAATATCTATTTTAATAATCTGATTATTAATTAGGATCTCCATATACGATTAGCTCAGCGACAGCAAGTGACTCACCCCCAGCAAAATTTTCAAGATTTTGCACTCTTAAATAACGTACAGCTGGAGCTTCAATAGGAAATTCATAATCAAAGCCAGCAAGAGCTTGAGCGACATCCTCATTGTTTTGTTGTCCATAGGGTAATCCTGAAGGTTTAATTTTTTCGTACTCACCCAATAAAGTCCATCCATCCCAAGATCCAGAAGAATCTGGAGCAGTTGCGCTTCCCCAAATTCTAAAATGTTTCATGTTTCCTAAGTAATACCATGTTTGAACACCATTTACCCATTCAGGATAGTCCCACATCTTAACACGCGACAATTTAGCAGTAACTCCTAAGTCAATTGTAAATGTATGATTTTCAGACGCATCAGATCTTAAAGTCAACCATACACCTGGCCAATATTGAGTGTTTCCATCCCACAAATATTCCATTCTATTTTCAGGATACGATGGTTGATCATTATCAAGTCTTAAACCTGCATATCCCGAAGTTGGAATCGCCTGCTCAAATAATGGAGTAATAGATTTAAATATCGTATCGGTGACATTTTGCCAACGATCTCTGACCACAGCTGCAAACTCTTGTTCTACTGCCTCAAAACCTCTTATTCCTTTTGAAATTTCTTCTTGTGAAGTATATACACTGTTTTGTAGTGGCTCCCAGTCTCCCTGTTCGTTTAATTGCATTAATAAAATAGCTACATCATCCTTCTCAGGATTTGATGCCTTAATTCTAACGCCCCCAAAATCAGGATCTAAAGTCAATGATCTAAAAACTCCATAAATTGGAGCTTCCAAAGGGTTTACTTTGATTACAACTGGCTCTGATGCAACCTCTGAGCGATTTACAGCATATAAAGTTACTTCACTTTCAGCTTGTCCTGAAAACCCTTCTAATAACATGTTGTTAGTGTAATAAGAAGTTTTGACCTCTAAATTTTGACCATTTTCCGTTTGATAAACAGCCTTGACATATAAAAGATCTTCATCGTTTGGCAGTGTATAAGAGATATTTGCCTTTCCTGGAAGATTTTCAACTTGAACATTAGTGACGATTCCAGGTTGATTTTTATTATTTTCTAATGGAACAAGAATATCCTCTTGTTGACATGAGATCGCAAGCAACACAATTGTTGCCAGTATCATATATTTTAAGTTTTTTATCGTTTTCATAATATATGTTGTTTTATAATTACCAACCTAAATTTTGTTCCAAATTTGGGTTCTGTCTTAATGTTATCTCATTTAAAGGCCAGAAATAATCTCTAGGTGAAACAAATTGTTGTTGAAACAAAGTGTTTATTTGATAGTAAGAGGGATTATCTACCCCCAAAACATTCCAACCCATTATTGGTTGGTTTAATTCAATTACCGCTTCTTTCCAACGTTTTAAATCCCAGTATCGTTTTCCTTCAAAGGCGAGTTCAATATTTCGTTCTTGATGAAGAATAGCTCTTAACCCCTCTTTTGTTTGATATTTATTTGGGTTATTTGAAAAATTACTCCAAGAATCAACAATACCATTTAAACCAGCTCTTTCTCGAACTTTATCCGCATATGCATACACATCAGCTGAGGGTCCATAAGCTTCATTTAAAGCTTCCGCATAATTTAAATATAACTGTGCTATTCTAATTTCTGGCCAGGCATATTCTCTATAGTAAGCATAATTAGTATATGAATGTCTGTAATCAACTAATTTTCTTAAATAATAACCAGTTACATTGTAGTTAAATACATCATTTGAACCAGAGTAATCAGCGTACTTAGCCTGAACATGATATTTTGTCTCGTTTGAACCACTATTTTCTAAATAAACAATAGATCCATCAAAGCTTAAATCTGCATAAAAACGAGGCTCTCTATCAAAATTTATACGAGCAGTTTCATAGCCTTCCTTAATGTAATTCCCTTCCTCTGCAACTGCAGTTCTCATTTCATCAATCTTAGTGAAATTTAGAGTCTTGTCTTCACTGATAGGAACACCATTTTTAGTATAAAACATTTTAGCCATTTTAAGCGTAGGTGATAAGAACTTTTGAGCCGTCCAATCTGGCTGTTCTTGAGTCAGAGGCATCATACTTTGTTGCTGAATTCCTGCAGTTCTACTATTTGTATTTGGCCAAATAACTTCTGGATTACCACGATCCATAAGTGCTTGTCGAATACTTAACTTTTGAATCGTTTCATTACTTAGATCAAATGAACCCTTTGAAAATGAATACAATGCGTGACCTACTGCTTCTGCTTGATCAATTGCTTCTTTTGCTGCATCAGCTGCCAATATCCATTTAGTTTCATCAAAAGTTTGATTGAAATAATCTTCTCCATCTGCAGAAACAAAACCTGCCATATCTGTATTACCATTAAACAAAGGACTTGCAGCAGTAAGTAACAATTCAGACTTTAATGCCATCGAAATAGTCTTAGTTGCTCTACCTAATTCGTTAACTGGATCTGGTAATGTAGGTGGCAAAAATTCAGTTGCTTCATCTAAAAGTGTTGCAATATAATTGACAACTTCATCAACAGGTTGTCTTGATACATACAATTCACTTTCTGGAGCATCCACTGGAATTGCTATATCCATAATTGGAATTGGACCATACATTCTCAAAAGACTAAAATGATAATATGCTTTTAAAAATTTTGCTTCTGCTATCCATCTACTTCTCTCTGAGTCGGTGATATCAGGAACTTTCGAAGTATCAAGTAACGTATCAATAAAAATATTACAATGCCTAATTCCGTCATAAAGCGGGTAGTTGTCCCATGGACCTGCTCCCTGATAATGACCTTCCCAAGCATCAACATAGGTATCTGTTGTACGCTGCAATCCTCTTGCAATATAAAACGCAAAACTAGTTACTGCCTTATTTTGAGGGGGAATCCATAATTCATCACCCGCTAACATTGCAGGATTGTGTACCGCATCACCATTTTTTGGCATATAAGAATAACAAGTAAATAAATATTTCTCAGCTTCATTTCTCAATTTAAAAGCTTGATCAATAGTAGCTACATTATCTGGAACTACATCTAGGAATGTCTTTTCACATGATGTCAAAAACACTAATCCAAAAACTAATAATTGTAATTTATTTGATTGAATATAATTTTTCATTGACATAAATAGACGACTGTCTTTTAGTATATATGTTTTCATATTTATTTTTATTTATAAATCAAATCTCAAACCAACGTTGTAAACAGACTGAATAGGATAACCTAAGCCATTACCTCCCATTTCTGGGTCCCAAAGGTCAAAGATGCTCCATAGCGCTAAATTATTTCCGCTGAAATAAATCTTAAAGTCCTTAAAATTGAACTTGTCTAAAAACTTTTGACCTGGATAAAAACCTAACTCAACGGTTTTTAATCTCAAAAAGGCACCATTTCGCATCCACCAGGATGATACTTGATTGTTATTTTCAATGAATGTATCACTCAATCGAGGCCAAAACGAATACAAATCTCTGTTGGCTTCTGACCAATGACTATCAGCAACAGCCTGCAATAACCCGTTTTGATAGCCTTTAATTTCTCCATTTTCATTTACTTCATTCACGACGAATGGTGAAATATTTTGTGGATTAATAAACAAAGATGTTCTACCCACTCCTTGGAAGTAGAAACTCAAATCGACTTTTCTGTATTGAAAAGTACCACCAAATCCATATAAAATTTCTGGAACAGAAGGGTGTCCTAATGGTACTTTATCATTTGTATTAATAACACCATCACCATTAACATCGCGATATTTGATATCCCCCCCTGTATAATCACCAAACTGAGTTGGTGAATTTGCAACTTCTTGTTCATCAACAAAAAGACGTTCAGCAATATAACCATATGGCTGACCTATACGATCGCCGATTACAGATAAATAGGATAATTCCTCAGGGAATAAAATTTCATCGTATTGAAGAATTTTATTAGTAGCATAAGTAAAATTAGCTCTTAAGCTTGTTGTAAAATCTTGATTTACTTGTTTGTTGTAATTCATTTGAAAATCAAGACCTTTTGATTCAACTTTACCGAAATTAGTTGCAGGAATTGCAGTTAATCCAATCGTTGAGCCAATATTAGACCTTGTTTGTAAAATATTGGATCTTCTTTGACGGAAAACATCTAATACAACTGATAAATCATTTTTGATCTCTAAATCAAAACCAAGATTTAACTGTTCTGATTCCTCCCATCCAATATTAAAGTTAGAATATCTCGATAGACTAACACCTGGCCTGTAATAATTAAAATCAGTTCCAAAATTTGATCCATAAGTTCCATCGTTCAAATTTACATTTGACAGATAGAAGAAGCGATCATTTATATTTCCTATCTGATCATTACCAACCACCCCGTAGGTTCCTCTTAGCTTCAAGTTGGTAATAAAATTGGTGTTGAAAAATTTCTCATTTGAAACAATATACCCCAAACCAACTGAGGGAAAGAATCCATAGCGATTTCCATTAGCAAAACGTTCTGATCCATTGTAACCAAAATTGAATTCAGTTATATATCTTTTATCATAAGCATATGAAAAACTCCCTGAAATTCCATGGTTCCTGTTTGGCAAAGAACTCTGAACAGAACCAGAATTCCCTTTTTCAAAACTTGACAACAAATTGATTAACATACCAGACACTTCGTGTTTTTCATTAAATGTTCTGTTATAGTTAATTGCTGTTTCTAAATAAATTCTCGAATCCAAGTATTTATTCCCCTCACTGTAGTTGAGGTATTCCGTACCAGTAGTACCCATAGAGCCTTCTGATCCGTCATTTAATACATATAAAGATTGTGCTCCTGTTTCAGGATTTACGAGTGAACTGTAATAAAATGGATTGTACTGTCTTGACACATCATAATAAGAATATCTTTTCAAGTATCCCATTGCTCTAGCGCTTAACCCTTCTGTAATAAAACCTAAGTCCTGTTTTAACTCAATTTGAGGTTGAATATTTGAAGCTTTATAAGTTTGGTAACCACGAACCATTTCTGCGTATGGGTTCACTAATAAATTTGTACTTCCATAACCTGTCGGGGCTCCACCAAAAAGCGGGTGATCTATATAAGGGAGCGTTTCTGAAGGATAAATTGCTGGAAATTTTACTGGATTTGACCAAACTGCATAATTAAATATTCTACCTCCACCACCTACTGGTCCAACATAATCATCAAATTGACCATATACTCTTACAATTGCTTTTGTAGTCGGAGTAAGATCTAAATCAATATTAGAACGAATAGAATAATTATTGAGTTTTATATTACTATTAAAATTATTAATTGGATTTACCTTTAAAATCCCATTATCTATATTGTAAGTACCTGAAATGTAATACCTAGCTTTTTCACCACCACCACTTGCACTTAAATTGTATCCTTGATTAATTGTGTAATCATTAATCAATTGATCAATCCAATTGTTGTTAGGGTATAAATAGGGATCTAATCCTTGAGCTGTTCCATTAATCTTTGCCTGTGAATAGACTAAAGCCGCATTTGGATCTCTGGTTAGTGCAGCTTCATTGGCTAAATTCATATAGGTTATATTATCAGCAAACTTAAAATTGTCAGTGTTCGATGAAATTCTAGTTTCTTGTCTGAATTTAAAATTTACCTTACCAGCAACTCCCATTTTTGTTGTAATCAACAAAACTCCATTAGCACCACGTGCGCCATAAACTGCTGCAGCAGCAGCATCTTTTAATACTGAAAACGCTTTGATGTCGTCAGGCTGCAAACGAGCCATATCAGTTGATGTAGACTCTATTCCATCTATTAAAATTAATGGATTTACCTTACCTGAACCAAATGAACCTAAACCACGAATAAAGAAGTTTGAATCATCTCTTCCAGGTTCACCACTTCGCTGCATGGTAATCATACCTGCTATTCCACCCATCATCTGAGTTAAGTTACTTGTTGGGCCTTTTATTTCCTTAACATTTACTGCAGTAACTGAACTGACAACTGTAGCCTTCTTTTGAGTACCAAACCCAACTACTACAACTTCACTTAAAGATTCAGAATCTTCTTGTAAATTAATCACAAAAACATCATTAGTGCCTATTGCAACTTCTTTAGTTTCATATCCAATATATGAAATAACTAAAGTTGCATCACTTTCTTTGACTTCAATACTAAATTCACCATTAAAGTCAGTTACCACTCCATTTGTAGTCCCCTTAACAAGAACACTTGCACCTAATAACGGAGTACCTCTAGCATCTTTTACAACACCTGTTATAATTCTTTGTTGCATGAGTTCAAATGAGTTTTTTGCAGATACTTCAGCTGCGTGAACTTGGAATACACTAAATATCATGAGCAAAACCAATGACATTAAGGCATAACCTGTTTTAAATGAAGCATGTATACTTTTTTTCATTTTAAAAAATATTATCATTTTGATTAATTATAAATTAATTGAATTGTCGTTGTTCTTAAATTTCATAAAGTCTAATTTTTGTTTGTTTTTATATATTGATTTAATGTTTGGCACTATTAAATTTGTTATACACAATTCTTCTTTACAAAAGTTTAACACTTCATAACTAAACTAGGGGTGTAAAATGTTTTAAATAAGCACAAAAAATGACCAAGTCAATAAAACAAAGGGATTGAAGAACAAAAAATTTATTGAAATTTTAATATATAATATTGAAAAACTACTTTTTCAACACTTCTGAGGGAAGCTTTCCAAATTGCTCTTTAAACAATTTTCTAAAATATTTAACATTACTATAACCGACTTCAAAGGCTGCTTGTGAAATATTATACTCACCTGATTTGAGAAGTATTACAGCGCGATCTAATTTTATTTTAGTGATGTATTGATTGATATTTAAGCCTGTAATTGCCTTTATTTTTCTATAAAGCGAAGTTCGACTCATTAACATCCCACTAGATACTGCTTTAACGTCAACTTTTTCTTGATTCAATTGCTCGTGAATAACAGCGTCTAATTTGTTCAAAAAGTTTTTTTCTTGTTCGACTAGAGTTTTATTTGCCGGCAGATAGGAAGTGTTCAATTCTTCATGATTCAAATAATATCCTCTAAGGCTTTTTCTCGATTCTAAAATATTGATGATTCTAGACTTGAAAATTTGACCACTAAAAGGCTTTACAATATAATCATCCGCACCGTATTGATACCCCTGCTTAATACTTTCAGCATTACCCTTCGCCGTTAACAATACCACAGGAATATGAGTTGTTTCCACATTTTCTTTTAACAAATTACACAACTGCATTCCATCAATTTCTGGCATCATTACATCGGATACAATAAGATCAGGAACATAACGCAACGCTTTTTCCATTCCTTCTTTGCCATCTGCTGCAAAAATTAAATCATAGTCATCCGACAATAAGCCTTCTAAATAGTTTAATATATCTTCACTGTCGTCTATAAGTAAAATTAATTCTCGTTGTTCATCAACTTTTAAAGTGCTCGATTTTGAATCAACTGAAGAAACCTGCGGATCATTAATCCAAGCAGCTGCTTCATCATTTTTACCAATCACTTCAGCAACATTGACCTCTTTAAGCTCTATCGATTCTGATTCTTTTGGTTCAGTGATTGGAATATGAACTGTAAATGTAGAGCCTTTTCCTATTTTACTGGAAACACTCACCTTCCCAGAGTGCAGTTCAACAAAACTTTTAGTCAAAGCCAATCCGATCCCTAAACCACTTTTTTTCATGGTTGTTTTGGATCGGTAATAGCGATCGAAAACATTGTCAATTTCTTCTTTAGGAATACCATATCCGGTATCCCTAACTTTTAATTCAAATGATTCACCATCTGAATGTAAAGTAACCTGAATTTCAGCATCATTATCAGAATACTTAAAAGCATTTGAAAGTAAATTATTAAACACTATATGTAATTTTTCAATATCAAACCAAGCGATAATTTCTTCCTGAGAATGCTCGAATCGGAGGGTAATTCCTCTCTTTCTTGCTAATGGGTAATAGGGCTTAATCCACGATTCAATACACTCCTTTATATCAAAGCGATTCAGTTGTAACTTTGTAAGTCCTAAGGATGACTTTCTAAATTCAAGTAACTTGTTAATGGTTTGTAAAAGTATTTTGGCATTATCATAAATCAAGTTTAATCTTTTTTTCTGCTTGGAAGTTTTTGCCTCTAAAATCATATCTTCTATAGGCGCCAGAATTAATGTTAAGGGAGTTTTTAGTTCATGAGAAAAACTGGTAAAGAATCGTATCCTTTCTTCATTAAACTCGTGTTCCATTTCTCTTTGATTCTTTTCAAATAAGATTTGGTTTTGAAGTTTTAAACGTTCTGCATAATACCTTAATAAAACAAAAATGATAAGAGAAATTATAATCACATAAATCAGATAGGCTATAGGAGTTAACCAAAAAGGTGGTAAAATAGTAATCAATAATTGATTTGAAACCTCTTCTCCATTCCCATATTCTGCCTTTACCATTAGCACATAATCACCATGAGGAATGTTTATAAGGTTTACTCTTCCGGAACCATTAGTTTTAATCCATTCATCGCTATATCCGTCAATTTTATAAAAATAATTCGTACTCTTTGCAAATGGATATTTTAAAGCGGTAAAATCTAATGAAAATACAGATTGGCTGTATTCTAAATAGATATGGTCTTCCAATTGGATTGACTTATCTAATACTCCTTGTTGATCTTTGCTTACAAAAACCTTTTGATTAAAAACCTCTAATGATTTAAAAACAAGGGGTAAATTTGTTTTCTTCTGCTGTAAATTATATGGATTAAATATATTCAAACCCTTTTCACCTCCTAAATAAATAACTCCTGAGCGTGTGTATAGGGCTGAATTAGGATTAAATTTACCCTTTTGAATATTGTTATAGGCATTGAGATTAATAATGGAATTAGTCACTGAATTGTAATTACTTATTCCAGAGTTAGTCCCTAACCAAATACTTTTTTGATTTTCAATGATGATTGAATTCACCGAATTATTACTCAATCCATCTTCAATAGTAAAATAATTTAATTCATCTGTTTTAGGGTTTAATCGCAATAATCCTTCCAATTCTGTTCCCGCTAAAATTTCATCATTAGGCAATACTTTTATAGTATAAACTACACTTGATCTCATTTGAGGATTAGTCGACATTTCATAGTAAAATGATTGATTTGATTCATAATCGTACCTTAAAATACCATTACCATAGGTAGCCAACCATAAGACTCCATTAGAATCTTCATCAATTGCTCTAATGTCTAATTTTCCAAGTGTCTCAATATAATCAAAAGAATCATCTCGTTCATTGTACAAAAACAAACCTCCTCTATTGGTACCTGCCCAAATTCTATTTTTAGAATCTTCAAACAAAACTCTAACATCACTTCCTTGAGATGCACTTCCTTGTAAATAATACTTGAATTTTCCCGACTTTGCTTGCATCATATTAACACCGCCCTGATAAGTTCCCGCCCACAATCTGTGTTCTGAATCTTCTAAAAGCGATATAACGTAATCACTACTGAGACTTCCGTTCGTATTCGAATTGTGATTATAATGCTCAAATTTTCCTGTAGTTGGATCAAATAGGTCTAAACCAGATCCATCGGTTCCAATCCACATCTTAAGATCATAACTTTCAGCAACTGCACCTATTCTATTATGTGATATGCTTTCAACACTGTTGCTGTTTTTAGTCAGTAATTTGATTGGTTCTCCTTCTGGATTGATATAATTCAAACCCGTTGGAGTACCTATCCACATATTACCGTCCATATCGTATTTTAGAACAGATACCGTTCGATTATAAACACTAGAACCATCATCTTTAGGAGCATAATTCCATATTCTGTAATTTGACCTATTCAAAATATTCAACCCTCCATTAAGAGTTCCAATCCACATATTATTTTGATTATCTTCTTCAAAACACAATATATGACTGTCAGTCAGCTGATTAAATCTGTTTAATTTTTGATTTAACTCATCTATTTTTCCTGAATTTGAAATAGTGAATATTCCATCCTCAGTTCCCACCCATAGCAAATTATCCTTATCGATATAAACTGTATTTACTTTTAAGGATGGTTTGTCATTTGACAAAGTTATTCTTTCAGTACGATCTGAATTAAGATCAATTTTATTCAACCCATTCTCGGTCGCAACCCATAAGATATGGTCATTTTGAAGAATTATATTTGTTATTTCATTAGAGGAAAGAGAATCCTCATTATCTGGATTGTGGCGGTAAAATTTTGAAATGATTTCATCATGAGTCACATAGACTCCATCTCTGTAAACTCCATAAATAAATTCACCCTTAGAAGTACGCTCAAATCGACTCAAACCAGTTCTGTCAATATATTTGAACTCCTCATTACTAAAATGGTATTCATTCAAATAATTTGGTGTAGCGACATACATTTCTCCTGCTCTAGAAATTTGAATCTGTGAAATTGAACTTTCTTTAAGACTCGTATGATCGCTTTTAGAATCTCCCTTAAAAATTTTAAATTCAGTACCATCATATCGATTTAATCCCTCTGTAGTTCCAATCCACATAAATCCTAAAGAATCCTGTTCAATGGAAGTCACCCAGTTATTGGATAAACCAGATTCTACATCTAGCAAATAAAAGACAGGTTTTTCTTCAACAGAATTATTTTGAGAATTGAATTGCTGGCTAAAAGCTAAACTAGTAGCAAAAAAAAATAAGTTTAATATGTATTTAGAAAAATATTTAAAACCTTCAAGCACAAAACTAAATTTTATTGAATACATCAATTAATCTAACTTAATTTCTATTGAACTTTTGATTGCTCTTGATGATGTACCTATATGGAGCAAATATATACCTTTTTCAATAATCCAGTTATTTTGATCTTCATCCCAATACGCTAAATCTTCAACAGGTATAGTTAAGTTCATATGATCTTTTAAGCCAGGTTTAATTAAAGAAGTTTTTTCAAATGTTTTTAATTCCCTAGCTGGTCTATCGACCGCACTATTTGTTTTTGAAACATAAACTTGGATAACTTCCTTCCCAGCAATATCACCTGTATTTAATATATCAAGTGAGATTAAAATAGCATCTTCTCTTAATGAGGATTCAATATTTAACAATTCAAAATCAGTATACGAAAGTCCATATCCAAATGGAAATGAGACCTCAATACCCGCTTTATCAAAATGACGATAACCCACATAGATATCCTCTTCATAAACTGTATAGTCAATATTTCTTATTTCAGATTTATTTTCATCTTTGCTTTTAAAAAAATCCAACATATTCATAGGCGCACCTTCTAAAGGAAAATTCTTATGTGACGCATGATCTGAAACTTTTACAGGAAAAGTCATTGGTAATTTTCCGCTTGGATTCACCTTTCCGCTTATAACATCTGCAACTGAGTTTCCTCCTTCTTGACCTCCTTGCCAGGCCAAAATGATCCCGTCAACCTCATTTTTCCATGAGGCTGTTTCAACTACACCTCCAACATTCAATACTACGA
>CAZZPZ010000021.1:22917-38871 GCA_964655615.1 uncultured Paludibacter sp.
TGAAATTTGGTTCAAATCTGTTAGTTCACCTTTAATATCTTTCACTTCAATAGTTGAGTTTTTCAATCCTTCCTCCAGAGATATACTATAAGCTTCATTTACATCACCTGATCCAGTTCCACCTGAGATAAAATCGTAAGATGTAATTCCAAATAATGCAACCTTAGTTGTTTGTTGAACAGGAAGAACGTTGTTATTCTTAAGCAAAACTATTCCTTCATTTGCTGAATTTCTTGTGATCTCTGCATGCTTTTCTAAATCAGGATTTTCATCATACTTATAGTTGTTCATTTTATTTGACCCTAAAATAAGTTTGAGAATTCTACTTACCGAAATATCAATTTCACTTTCTGTTAAGGTTCCTTTTTCAACACCTTCCTTTAAAGCTTCCCATTGAAATTTTGTACCAGGCTCTAATAAATCATTACCAGCGTTGATCATTGCTACGGCATCATTTCCTCCAAACCAATCAGACATCACTAACCCTTTAAAATCCCAATCATCTCTGAGTATATCGGTAAGTAATTCTCTGCTTTCTGAAGTATAAGTTCCGTTTACCTTATTATAAGAAGACATGATTGTCCATGGTTGAGAATTCTTTACAACTAACTCGAAGCCTTTTAAATAAATTTCTCTTAATGCTCGCTCTGACACTATAGAATTATTATAGTTTCTGTTCGTTTCTTGATTGTTGGCTACAAAGTGTTTGAGTGAAGTTCCAACCCCGTAAGATTCGATTCCATTGACTATTGATGCCCCAATAAAACCCGTTAAATAAGGATCTTCAGAAAAGTATTCAAAGTTTCGGCCACAAAAGGGGTGTCGATGAATATTGGCACCAGGACCTAAGATAACATCGACTCCATAGGATCGAGCCTCTGAACCCATCGCCTGACCAACTTTGTAAACTAAGTCTGTATTCCAAGTAGCGGCTAATTGGGTCCCGATTGGAAATGCGGTTGTGTAGTAGGTTCTGTCAGAACCTTCACGTGTAGGCTCGATTCGCAATCCAGCAGGGCCATCAGAAAGATATATAGTTGGTAATCCTAGTCTTGGTGTTGGAACAATGGTTCCTACGGCTCCCGGAATAGCAGTAGTTACATCATCTCTTCCCATAGCTGATGAAATACCAGACCCCTTGAGTAAGTGAAGCTTCTCTTCTAAGGTCATTTGAGATAATGCATCTGCAACGCGATCTTCAATAGTAGCATCTTCATCTTCATAGACATCTAACTTTCCGTTACCATTACGGTCTAAGTATTCTTTTCCATTCACTGTAATTTCTGAAAAGGAAGTCTTTTCCTCATAGTCATCTTCAAAATCTAAAAAACTTGATTTTAAATACACCCATGAAATGATTCCTCCAACAATAAGAAGTCCTAAAATGATCCCTATCGCCTTAATTGTAATTTTTACTGCTTTATTCATAATTCAAATGTTTAGTTTGTGTCTTATTGCCACAAATATATATAAAATTTTATTTGTGACCAAACGACACATTTAGTACTTTTGAATATGACTTTAAAGGATTTTTTTGAAAAAGGAGGAGAATACTTTCTGCCAAACCTGAGTATTGACATTGTCATCATTGGGTATAAAGACAATCAATTAATGAGTTTGTTACTTAAAACAAATGATAAATGGAACCTTCCTGGAGGTTACATAGGCATTAATGAATCGGTAAAAGATGCAACCTATCGCATCCTAAAAGAATTAACTGGATTGGAAAACGTAACATTAAATTTATTATCTGTTTTCGGAAATCAAAATAGAAAATTTGGCGACGAATTTAAAAATCTTGCAATTAAAAATGGCATAAATTGGAAGAACGATTACTGGATAAATTCTCGGTTTGTTTCACTTGCCTATTATGCACTTGTGGATATTGACAAAACTCACATTAAAGAAAATAGTTTCCATGATAAGATTGATTGGATTCCTATGGATTCTGCTCCAAAAATGAATTTAGATCATCTTAAAATCATACAAGAGACTAGAAAAAAATTAACTGATGATTTGAAATCAGGTAAAACCTGTCACGAGCTGTTACCTGTAAAATTTACAATGCCTGAACTACACCAATTACATCAAATAATTCTCAACAAAGAATTGGATCGCAGTAGATTTCAAAAGAAAATGTTATCGCTTGGAATTTTTGAAAGACTACCAAAATCAAAAAATAATGCTCCTGGAAGAAATCCTTTTCTCTACAGATTTGCAGAGTAAACATCTCTATAAGTCATTAGAAAATACGATGGTCATTATTGAACGCTCTATCATTTCAAAATGATTTGGATTTTTTAAATCTATTTTATTCAAATTTTCATTTGAATTAGCAGTTGTTATATAGGCATTTACGTGATTGTATTTGGAGCTTATACCTTCTAAAATAATTTTTCGTGTATTGGTAGACTGATTAATCAGCACTAGGACTAATTGGTCTTTTGAGAGGTATGCTGACATTAACACATCATGTAACTCATCGTTTAATAAACTCAATTCTTTCACTTCTACTCGCTCCATACCTGGTCGAATAAATCTTGAAAAATGTCCTAAAGTCCACAGCATTTTGGACTCTTTAAAGATCCCTCCGTCGATTGATTTATCAATATAGATCAGCCCGTCTTTATAATTAAATGGAGAAATAGCCAACCACCATTGCCATGCTGAGGCATTTGCATAGACCAAGTCAGCATGGATCACTCTAGCCATATAAAGGGCAGCATCCATTCCTAAGTCAACTCCTTTACCCTTGATCATTGAATTGTCCTCAAGTATACAATATTCACTCATCCAATAATTTAAATCAGAATCAATCGATGTGATTTTTTCAGAGAGCCTTTTACGAGAATGGATCAAATTAGTTTCTGGCCAAGTAGAAAAGTAACTGTGACCAGATACTTTTTTAGCAACTGTTTTTAAATTTCCTACATAACCAGCAGATAATGGATTAAAAAAATAGTCAACTTGATTTCCCTTAGACTGACTTCCTTTGGATTCATATAAATAGTTGATTTGAGCAGTTTCAGGAATATCTATTTTTGATTGAATTCCATTTTTTCTAAATGATTTGTCAATTTCGATAACAGCCCTTAAGATTTCTTCATTTTTCCATGGACTGCCTTCTTGCTTACAACACAACCACTCCCACTGAGGCTCATTAAATGGACTTATATAATCCAAATCAACCCCTGTGTTAGCTTTGATACCTATAACTACTTGCGTAAGGAAGTCCGCATAATCATCATAATAAGCTTCTTTTAAATTAGAAGCTATCCCATCACTTGAATACGTTTGATTATTTTTTGTAAAAAAAACTGGAGGGCTATTATTAAAACCAACAAAGGTTTTCACTCCCAATTCCTTCGCTTTTTTTAAAAACCACTGTTGTCCAGATTGTTTATTCCAATTATAGGTTCCACTTTTATCAATAAAACACTCTGTTTTATGCCACAAGTCATTTATTCCACTTACAATTCCTTGCTCAAAACTTCCAGCTCCGATATTAAATCTCCAAGCAGAAAGTCCAATTCCTTGGGGATTTCCTTTTTCGTCAACTTCTTTACTAAACAAAAGTTCAGCAATACGATTGCGTTGCTTTTCAGGCCAATTACCCACATACTGTGTAGACCAAGCATCTGATGCACCAAAATTATCAATAGTTTGAAATTTTTTATCTAAATGAATGTCAAATACGCATTCCACGAAAGAATTACGATCCTGAGAATACATTGAGAAATTCCAAAACAAAACTCCAAGAAAGAAAATTAGATACTTCGAATTCATCAGCTAGTATTCACTAAAATTTGTAAGACAATACAATAGTACGATACTCTTAACAGAATGAAAGACAAAAAACAGCACTTCTTAGGGTTTAAATTGTTCAATACAATTTTTAAATTAAGATATTCTATAATGGTTGAACAAAAACTAACCCAAATAAAGTTAATTTCTTTCCATAGATAAATCAAAAGACTCTTTATTTTTGAATCTAAGTAAAACATACACATCAATGAAAAAATCAACTTTAATAGCACTATTAACATCCATTTTTACGCTATGGAGCTGCTCAAATAGCTCCAAACATTCAGAAGATTTCCATCAATGGGCAGAAACCCCTCCCATGGGATGGAACAGTTGGGATTGTTTTGGCCCCTCTGTAGTAGAAAGTGAAGTCAAAGCAAATGCTGATTATATGGCTGAAAATTTAAAAGAATTTGGATGGGATTATGTCGTTGTAGATATTCGTTGGTATGTAGACAATCAGACTACAGGTCATTACAATTCCTACGAAAATTCAAATTTTATATTAGACCAATGGGGGCGTTATATTCCTTCACCAAGACGTTTCCCCTCTTCAAAAAATGGAGCAGGATTTAAACCCCTTGCAGACTACATCCACAATCTCGGGTTAAAATTTGGAATTCACATTATGCGTGGCGTCCCAAAAGAAGCGATCTACAATAATCTTCCAATTAAAGGAACTGACAAAACAGCTGCTGATATTTACTCCGATGAATTGGAATGTACCTGGCTGCAGGACAACTATACTGTTGTAAAAGAGAAAGAAGGTGCACAAGAATACTACAACTCCATTTTAGATTTATATGCTTCCTGGGGTGTCGACTATATCAAAGTTGATGATTTATCACGTCCTTACCACACGGGTGAAATAGAAATGATCAGAAAAGCGATTGACCAAACTGGAAGACCAATCGTGTTGAGCATGTCTCCTGGAGCCACACCTCTTAAGGAGCATGAGCATGCTAAAAATAACGCTAATATGTGGAGAACAATCGATGACTTTTGGGATAATTGGTCTCAATTAAATTATTCTTTTGAAAAATGTGCTGAGTGGGCTCCTTATATCAGTAGAGGCTCATGGCCAGATGCAGATATGTTACCTTTAGGCCACTTATCAATTCGAGGTGAACGAGGAGCTGATCGTTATACGAATTTCACTAAAGACGAACAGTACACATTGATGACCTTGTGGAGTATTTTTAAATCACCTTTAATGTTTGGAGGTCATTTACCTGACAATGATGCGTTTACTAATTCTCTTTTAACAAATAAAGAAGTGCTTTATATGCACAGCAACTCGATCAACAATAGGGAGTTTTACAATGAAAACAATGTTATTTGCTGGATTGCAGATGACCCTCAATCAAATGATAAATTTGTTGCCGTCTTCAACAATGAAGGGGATGGATTCATCAATACAGAAAAATTAATATATCGAAGCGGAACCATTTCTAAACTCACTGATGGATTTGGAGAAGAAATCAATTTATTACTTCCTAGAGGAAGCAATGAATTATATCTCATAGTAAATGACAACGGTGATAGTTATTCCTGCGATCATGCCAATTGGATCAATCCTACTATTGAATTATCTAGCGGAGAAAAAATTAGTTTAATGGATTTAAACTGGGATTATGCTACTGCTGGGTGGGGAACTACTCAAAAAAATAGATCCGTCAGTAAAAACGATTTAATTGTCAACAAAAACCACTACAAAAAAGGAATAGGTACTCATTCACAATCGATCATTAAATATACTTTACCAGAAAACACTGTTAAATTTTCTGCACTTGCTGGATTGGATCAACAAGGCTTAGATGAAGGTTGCGGTTCTACTGTTGAATTTATGATTGCTGTTGAAAACCCCAAACCCAATGAGAACTCAGTTCCAATAAAAGAAATTACTTTAAATCTGGAGGAACTTGGATTCAAGGGAAACTGCACCATAAGAGATCTATGGAAGAAGGAAACTTTAGGCTCGTATAAACATTCTGAATTTACTACTTCAGTGGCACAGCACGGAGCACAATTATTTAGAATTTCTCCGCAAGAAAATTAAATTCAAAGTGGTTTAAAATGATAGGGGCTACTACCTTCATTTATACAACAGTATAATAGCAAGAATGAAGAAAATACAAGCGTAAAATGACCAAATTCAATTTAAACATTTTAGTTGTATTTACCTTAGTCGCTTTTGTTAACGCAAATTCCGTTCGTGCACAAGAAACACGCCCTAGAATTATTGTAACAACAGATGGCGAAGCAGATGACAGAGCTTCAATGGTGCGTTTTCTATTACACTCGAATGACTTTGATATCGAAGCGATTGTAAATAGCAGTTCTCAATTTCATTGGAAAGGAGGAGACGGTTGGAATGCATTTCATCCAGCACATTGGATTAAAGAGTATATTGAATTGTATCGAAAAGTTTATCCAAACCTAATTTTACACGATAGCAACTTCCCTTCCCCAGATGTGTTATTAGATAAATGGAGCGTGGGCAACATCGAGGGGATTGGAGAAGATACGATTCGATCTGAAGGAGCAGAAAAGATTGCAAATATCCTTTTGGATGAAAAAGACGCTCGCCCAATTTGGATTCAAGCTTGGGGAGGCACCAATACCATATCGAGAGCACTTAAAATCATCGAAGAAGAACATCCAAATCGAATGATAGAAGTTGCAAACAAAATGCGACTTTTCTTAATTTGGGAACAAGACAATACGTATCAAGATTATATCCGAAAAGTATGGGAGCCCTTAAATGTATTAACTATAATTTCAGATCAATTCGATTGCATGGCTTACATTTGGAATAAAGTACTACCAAATTCGATTCAATCTTCATTTGATAGTAAGTGGATCACAAAAAACATTCTAAATAATAAAGGACCTTTATGTGCTGCTTATGAAAACAAGCAAGGTGCGTTTAACGCAGAAGGAGACACTCCTTCTTTTCTACATGCAATTCCCAATGGATTAAACAGTGTAGAATCACCATCATATGGAGGATGGGGAGGACGCTACAAGCTCGTTCGAAATAATGTCTGGATGGACCCGCTTCCATCAAATGAGTCACAGTATCCTGAAGGTAGCTATAACATTGACAATAGTTGGTCAAAAAAAATGGAATATACTTTAGATTCAACTACAATCAATAGCAGAACTAAGTATTTCAAACCTATTTGGAGATGGCTCTCTCAAGTTCAAAATGATTTTGCAGCACGAGCAAATTGGTGTGTTTCTAGTTATGAAAAAGCAAATCATCATCCAGTTATTGTTTTAGATAATAAATTAATTATTGTTGCAAAAAGAGGTGAAAAAATTCTACTAGATGCTTCAAAATCCTTTGATCCAGATGATCAAAAACTATCCTTTAAATGGTGGCATTACAACGAAGCCGACACCTACCGGGGGAATACCATTCAAATTAAATCAAAAAAAAAGGTGAAATTTCAAATACCTAATGATGCTAAACCTGGTGATCGTATACACATCATCTGTGAAGTATCTGATCAACATCCTATCAGCTTAACTAGGTACAAAAGAATTATGATCAGTATTGTTTCATAAACAACAAAAGCTTACATTACATCATCACAGGTCATCATAATAAACAGACAGCTCTTAGTTTGGGCAGGTTCCCCAAACAGGTGAATTTTCAATTGTGATAGAACCTAATTCTCTAAATCTTAATGGTTCCTGGGCAATTTGACTGACACACCAATGTGAAATATCTCTATTGAAGATAGAATTTTGAAACATATAATCCATCGATGTAACATTAGAAACATTCCATTCACTTATATCTTGATTAAAAAATCTATTTCCCTGAAACATAGAGTCCATATTCGCAACATTGGAAACATTCCAATCTTTTATCGTTCTATCGAATTTAGAATCAGAAAACATATGTTTCATTTTAATAGCCCTTGAAACATCCCAATCACTTAAATCTTCATTAAAATTTGTGCTGGTGAACATATAACTAAAATCCACTACATTGGAAACATCCCATTCACTGATATTATGATTGAAATTTGAATACGCAAAAAAGCCTTTCATTAATTCAGCACTACCGACATCCCAAAAACTCAAATCATTATTAAAGTTTGAATTCATAAACATATAGCTGAAATCTACTACATTGGAAACATCCCAACTAGAAATATCATCGTTAAAAACTTTATTGTTTTTAAACAGTTCTCTCATGGATGTAATTTTGGTTGTCACAACTTTTGATAGGTCGTTGCCATTTTTGATCATTTCTATTAGAGATGTTAAATCAACTATTTGATATACTTCTCCATTCAAAATTTCTATAGCTCCTATTTCGGCTTCTGTTGAAGCTTTGATTGTTACTCCATTTTCAGCTAAAAATATTTGAGGTTGATCTTTTATGAAATTTACTTCGATATCACCTTCAAAATTTAGTGGTAGTTCAATTATATCTGAATCACTAAGATATCCATTCGAAAATGAATCAAACTCCCATCCCTCATTACTTTTGGCCTTAATTTTAATCGCTACAGGATCATTTGCTTCATTGTAAACAATATCAAAATTGACATAACCATCACCCTTAATTGTAATTATGGGTAATTCAATAAAATTTGCAACTACTGATTTATTTTCTTGTATTATAAATTCGATTTCAGAAGTAATAGCATTTAGATCACCAGACCAATGAGTAAATAACCAACCCTTGTTAGGAATTGAATTTAAATGGATCAATGTGTTTGGCTTAAATTCATTGTCTTGTCCTTCAAATTCATTAAGAACTTCCCCTTGTCCAACTTTTGAAATTTCGAGTATGTATTTTGTCTCTTTGAAAATTGGACTTAAAGTGATGTTTTCCAATAACACTAATTCATAAGGATTATCGGTGGAGCCATCTGACCAACTTACAAATTCAAAATCATTGTCAGCATTCGCGTGTAGGGAAATTAAATCGTCCTCTTGATAAAAACAGTTATCACATTCGAATGAAACACTCCCTCCTTTAGAGGAATCGACAAATAAATAATACTCAACCTTATCTTTAAAACAGGATGTTTGAATTAAAGCTGTTGCAAATATTAAGAAAAAAGAGAGTTTATTTTTTTTCACAATACGAAATTATCCAACTAAAGAATAACTGAAGCTGAAAAATTCTATTATTATATTATTATTAAACCCAACAAAAGCTCATCATCTTAATTGTAAAATTGATGATATAAAAAGACCGGAGCTATGATTCTCCGGTCTTACCTACAAACTAAACAAATAAGCAGTCAACTTATTTTCTATCTAATCTTTTGTTCCCAGTTCCAAGCGGATAATAGGGCATCTTTAAGATTTAATTCTGATTTCCAACCAAGTACTTTGTTGGCTTTAGTCGTATCAGCATAGGCGGCCGTAATATCCCCTTCTCTACGACCGACAATCTTGTAGTTGAGCTTTTGATTTGACACTTCTTCAAAAGCATTGATCACCTCGAGAACTGAAGAACCTTTTCCTGTGCCAATATTAAATACTTCATAACTCTCAGTATTTTTCTTTTCCAACAAACGTTTTAAGGCAGCCACATGTGCTTTTGCGAGATCCACTACATGAATATAATCTCTAATACAAGTACCATCATCAGTCGGATAATCGTCCCCGAAAACAGAGAGCTGTTCTCTAAGTCCAATAGCTGTTTGAGTGATGTAGGGAACTAAATTTTGTGGCGTTCCTATAGGCAGTTCTCCAATTTTAGCAGACTCATGCGCTCCAATTGGATTAAAATAACGCAATGCAATTGCATTGAGTTTTTTGGAAACCTTTGCGGAGTCACAGATGATTTCCTCCCCTATTTGCTTCGTATTTCCATAAGGTGATTCAGCCCTTTTGGTTGGAGCAGCTTCTGTAATTGGAAGTTGATCAGCTTGACCATACACGGTACATGAGGAGCTAAAAATAAAATTAGCAGTAGCTAATTGCTCTAATTCTTGAAGTAGATAAATCAAAGAGGCTAAGTTATTTTCATAATATAAGAGCGGTAATTGTACACTCTCGCCAACGGCCTTTGAAGCAGCAAAATGAATGATTCCATCCACATCATTATTTCTTTTAAAGAAGTCACTAACCTTTTCTTTATCTCTTAAATCAAACTCTTCAAATACTGGTTCAACCCCAGTAATATGCGTAATTCCACTTAAAACATTCATTGATGAATTGGAAAGATTGTCAACAATCACCACCTCAAAACCTTCATTTTGAAGTTCAACAACAACGTGAGAACCTATAAATCCAAGACCTCCTGTTACTACTATTTTACCTTTCATCCTTTGATAATTTTAATATTTGATTTAATTACAATACTTATACAAATATAAAAAATATATTCATACCAGTACCTACCAGTTTGGTATTTATTTATATATTTGTCCTATGTTTTCTCTAAAGTTAAATCTAACAACCAACACTCCAAAGTATCGACAAATTATTTTGTCTATAGAAAAAGCTATTGATAAGGGAGAATTAAAAAAAGGAGATTCACTCCCTTCAATCAATTCTATTCGAGACAAATACAATCTATCTAGAGACACCGTATTAACCGCCTATAATGATTTAAAAACAAGAGGAATCATACAATCCATCGTCGGAAAAGGGTATTTTGTATCTAATGAAAATGTTGAGGTAAGTCAAAAGATATTTGTGCTTTTTGATGAATTAAATTCATTTAAAGAAGAACTTTACAATTCATTTATGGCGCATTTAGACTCTAATGTTCGAGTTGACATCTTTTTTCATCACTTTAACGATGAAGTGTTTTCAAAGCTAATTTCAGAAAACAACGGCAATTACAACTATTATGTAATTATGCCTGCTAATCTGCAAAACACCGAATTGTCGATTTCAATGTTACCAGAAAACAAGGTCTATATACTTGACCAGACCAATCCATCGCTTTCGCACTACCCAGGAGTTTATCAAAATTTCAATCAAGATATTTTTGACAACTTGAGTAAAGCAATTAATTTTTTAGTAAAGTATTCAAAAATTAATTTAGTTATTTCCGACACGAAACAACCTTTAGAAATGCAAAAAGGTTTTAAACGTTTTTGCAAAAAATTTAATCTAAAGCATGAAGTTCTCAGCGAAATAACCGATTTAAATATGAAATCTAACCAAGCTTATATTACTCCTGATGATAAAGATTTGTTAAATGTCATCAAGATTGCAAAAGAAAAACAGTTAACAATTCAAAAAGATTACGGAATTCTTTCGTATAACGATACATTACTCAAAGAACTAGTTGAAGGAGGAATTAGCACTATCTCAACAGATTTCAATAAAATGGGAGAACTCCTAGCACAAATGATTCGAGAAAAAGAACGTGTCAGCATTGAGAATCCAAGCCATATAATCATTAGAAACTCACTTTAGGATGAATCAAGATTTAATTAATAAAGTATCCGAATATTTTAAAAAAAAATATCACATTAATCCTCTGATGATTTTTTCACCTGGAAGAATTAATATTATTGGTGAACACACGGATTATAATGATGGATTTGTTTTTCCAGCTGCCGTAGATAAGGGAATTATAGCTGCTTTTCAAAAGAGTAACGAATCAACTTCAAAAGCACATGCCATAGACTTGGATGAGTCTATTGAATTTAACCTCAACTCCATTGAACCTCATAAAGACAAGCTTTGGGCGAACTATATTTTGGGAGTTATAGATCAATTGCATCAAAGAGGAATCTCTATTGATAATTTCAATCTAGTATTCAGTGGCGATATCCCTGATGGCGCAGGAATGTCATCTTCTGCTGCCCTTGAAAACAGTATCATATTTGGGTTGAATGAACTGTTCGAATTAAAGCTATCTAAAGAAGAAATGATCTTTATATCTCAAAAGGCAGAGCACCAATATGTCGGAGTTAACTGTGGTATTATGGATCAGTATGCCTCCATGTTTGGAATAAAAAAACATGCCTTACATCTAGATTGTAGAACTAATAAGGCTCAGCCTTATGAAATAGATTTAGGGGATTATCAATTACTACTCATTAACTCCAATGTCAAGCACTCTTTAACCGACAGCGCTTACAACAATCGAAGAGAGGTTTGTGAGCGTATTTCAGATTCACTAGAGGTTAAAGCCCTTAGAGATGTCGATGGAACAACCCTAAATACCATAAAGGATCAAGTAAGCGTAGAGGATTATCAAAAAGCACTCTATATCGTTCAAGAAAACAATCGAACGATTGAAGCTTCTAAAGCAATAAAAGAAGGTGATTTAAAGCGTCTTGGGGAGTTAATTTACCAATCCCACGATGGCTTACAACATCAGTATCATGTAAGCTGTGAAGAATTAGATTTTCTAGTGGATGCTACTAGAGACAATAAAAACATTCTAGGAGCTCGTATGATGGGTGGTGGTTTTGGAGGCTGCACTATCAATCTTATCAAAACTTCAGAAGTAGCATCTTTTAGTGACTTTATCTCAGAAGCTTACTTAAATCAATTCAAAATCAACTGTTCCATCTACGATGTTAACCTTTCGGATGGAACTCATATCATCAAATAAGTCATGAACTCAAATTTACAAGACTACTCACACAAGCGATATAATATATTAACAGGAGAATGGGTGTTGGTTTCTCCTCACAGAACTAAACGTCCGTGGCAGGGTCAACAAGAAGAGGTCACCAAGGTCAAAAGACCCTCTCACGACCCCAACTGTTATTTGTGCTCAGGAAATATCCGTGCAAATGGAGAAAAAAATCCAGATTACAACGATATTTTCATTTTTGAAAATGATTTTGCAGCACTTCAAAGCAATACTCTCGAATTTAAAATCAATGAAGGCTTATTACAAGCAAAATCCGAAACAGGCACCTGTAAAGTCCTGTGCTTTAGCCCTGATCACTCTATGAGTTTAGCTGATATGGAGGTTAGTGCTATTGAAAAAGTAGTTGCTGCTTGGAAACACGAATATCAAACCCTGGGACAAAGAAAAGACATCAATTACGTTCAAATATTCGAAAACAAAGGAAGCATAATGGGCTGCAGCAATCCGCATCCACATGGACAAATCTGGAGTCAATTAAGCATTCCAAATGAAGTCCTCAAAAAAGATCAACAACAGAAGCAGCATTTCAAAAATAATAAATCGAGTCTATTGGGAGATTATCTTACACAAGAACTAATACTCAATGAACGTATCCTATTTGAAAACGATTCTTTTGTGATCCTTATTCCTTTTTGGGCCGTTTGGCCTTTTGAAACGATGATTGCTCCCAAGAGACATTCTCAAAATATCGGAGATTTAAATAATATCGAATCTAAAGAATTTGCAGAAGCCATTTCGGTGATTACAAAAGCCTACGACAAGCTCTTTAACACCTCTTTCCCCTACTCAAGTGGAATCCATCAAGCTCCAACGAACAATCAAGATCACTCGCATTGGCATTGGCATATGAGTTTTTACCCACCGCTTCTAAGAAGTGCAACCGTAAAAAAATTCATGGTTGGATATGAACTGTTTGGAACTCCACAAAGAGATATCAGCCCAGAAAAGGCAACTGAAATGATTAAACAATTAATCTAAACTACTTCATTAAATATTTGTATAAACTTTAAACCTATACAAATTATATGATTAATAACATCGATTAGCTATAGCAGAATAATGACAAAGTCATGGTCGCGTCGACTTAGTAATTACCACCTTTTTAAACCCAGTAATTTTTCTCCAAGTTCGTTGAGTTTTGCTGTGGGATACTTTGTTTGTTCCCAATTTCGTGGATCTCCAGGAAAAGCAAAGCCTTGGGGAGCAATTCGATTCTTCCAAGAATCCACTCTCCACTCAACGAGCTGCTGATTTTCCTCTTCAGCTGGCATCATGGAAATATACTGTGCTAATCTTGGTTTGTTGGAATCGTTTCTTCGGATTCCGTGAGGTTGTGATGAATTAAATATGAGTAAATCACCTGCCTCCATCTTTACCTTTGTCGGTGTAAATCCGGTAGTGTCTGGCAAAAAGCGATGACGATCCTTTGGTTGGGTTAACTTCCAAGTGTCATAGGTCCTGAAAAGCTCTGGAATGCACTGAAATCCTCCCATCGTTTCATCGGTTTGATCGACTAATGCAAGTACCCCTTGCACCTGTTGTGGCTTTTCCTCTGGATCGTAATCCCAGTGAATAAACCCTTTGTATTCATGACCGGGCTTCACTGGAAAATTTAAGTTACAACGATCAATGGTTACCCATAAATCCTCTCTACCCCATACATCTACAAAGGCATCATACACACGTTGAGACATTCTATTATTCCACAACTTTTGATTGTTATAACACTCTACCATCCCCGTATAAGCCAATTCCTTCATCTGCAAATCAGGATTCTGTTGGGAATACCAAGTAGAAGTATCATTTGGTGATTTCTCTTCAAATTCCCATATGAATTGAGCAGTAGCTGCTGCTTGTTCTTTAGAAATTGCTCCTTTGATGACAATGTATCCATTGTATCTCCAAAATTCCCAATCTTCTTCACTTAGTACTCGAAGTGGCAATCCATCCTTAGAAGTTCGAAGTGGATACTGACTTGATTTTGGACTGGTTGGATTTCCAGGGATATCCTTATGCTTATTTAATGGGACTTCGTTTTTCATAAACAATTGATTTAGAACATCATTAAAAGATTTATGAATCTATTAAAAATTCATGAAATAAACAGCCCTTGACTTGAATTAGTCTTTAGGTTGCAGCACTAGTTCAAATGAAACTTCAAGTAAGTCTTCGATCGCAACCGATAAAAATGAAGGAAGTGGTATCTGGTATTGCGAAGGAATCACATTAAAATTCCCACTGATTCGCAGCCCTTCTTTGTTGAAGCTTCGATCAAGCTGGAGGGCAATTGTTTTTGTTTGGCCATGAAAGGTTAGCTCTCCCTCAATGATGGAACTCGATTGCTTTAAATCAATAGCAGTGGTGTAAAATTTGATGGTAGGATACGAAAGTGCCTCTAAGACTTCCAAGGCATGGGCATCTCTGTTCGAGTTTTTGGAATCAAAATCACTAACCTTTGCAACAATTGCTAATTGTTCTATTTGCTGCTGGTCAACCACAGCGATACCGAGTACGTTTCGATTCACCCCCTTCCAAGAGTGAAGCAAGTGTTTGGCACTGTATGCAATTGAACTTTGATCCGCTACAACCCCATAGGATTGATTTTGAGCCATTAAATCAACAGAAATAATAAGTGCGATTAGTAAGAGTCCTAATTTTTTCATCGTTAAAATTTAAAAGAAAGTACCGCTACAGCATAACTACCAAAAAGGGTATAAGCAGCTGCTCGATGTGCTGACTTATCCTCCTCCGCTAAAAGATTCGTAGCGATCATCGCTGACATATGAATCGTCGCCATGGTTTTGTGCAATTTTGTAGAACTAAAACCTTTAACTTTTTTATTGATTAAAGGTGGTGGAGCAAACAGTGATAAAGCAGCCCCTGTAAAGTAGGTCGCTGTGGTTAAATTACCAATGGTTTCATGGGTGTCTTTCAAATCGTATCGACCATTGTAAAGCTTTCCCCCAATGACTCCCTGTGCAACCATTCCAGCAAGCGTAGCATACCCGATCAATTGATGTGCTTTGAGCATCTGACGTCTTATTTTTAACTCCTGTTCTCGCGATTCTTTTGAAAGTTCAAACTTTTTAGAAGATCGCATCAAGCCTTTTTCTCCCCAAAGAATTCGTTGCGTAAAAATCATTCGCTCCGGCAATAATGGGGTTTCAGAGGTTTCCAGCTCTAATTGTGCAAACAAATATTCTTGATCTTGAGCAAAAACACCACTCCAACAAACAGTGAAAATCAAAATAAGGGTTCCTAATTTCTTCATAAAAAGCGATATTACAATTACTGCAAGATACTTGATAAAATCCTTAAAATCATGAAATCCATGTTAAATTTAGATCGAATATCCTTGTAAATTATTGTTGAATCTTTTTATAAATAGTACATTAGTGAAACTCTAAACCCAATTTTATGTCAGTTAAATGGAGCGGGGTCATGCCTGCAGTTACAACCAAATTCAAACCAGATGACACGCTTGATCTGGAGCTATTTTCTAAAAATATACACTCGCAATTAGAGGCTGGAGTCGAAGGAATTAT
>CAZZPZ010000021.1:38971-42229 GCA_964655615.1 uncultured Paludibacter sp.
ATGATCTACAACAATCCAGTGGATTATGGAATTGAAGTAACCCTTGAGATGTTTGAACAATTACTCAATCATGACAACATACAGGCTGTAAAGGAATCAACTCGCGATACTACCAATATCACCAGGTTGATCAATGCTTTTGGAGATCGACTGAAAATTCTTTCAGGAGTAGATACCTTGGCTCTTGAAAGTTTGGTACTAGGAGCTCAGGGCTGGGTTGCTGGCCTGGTTTGTGCGTTTCCAAGAGAAACCGTAGCCATTTACAGATTAATGAAAGCTGGAAAAATCGATGAAGCAGTAGCGATCAATCGATGGTTTATGCCTTTACTCGAATTGGACATCAATCCTCAACTGGTACAAAATATTAAAATGGCAGAGGTGGCCACTGGAATTGGATCTGAATTGGTCCGTCTTCCTCGAATGCCGCTAACTGGAAAAGAACGAGTGCGTGTTCAACAAATTATTGATCATGCGATGCGCACTAGACCAAAATTACCCGATTACAAAAACTTATAACCTCCTTTTAATGGAACTTAGAACAGAGAACCTCATTGGATTCGACTACAGCGCTAAAGGATCAAAAAAATTTCAGAGTTTTAATCCACTAACCAACGCAACTAATCCATGGGAATTTTCAGTTGCCACAGCAGCTGAGTGTCAATTAGCTACACAAAAAGCTGCAAAGGCCTTTGAAATTTACCAACAGACTTCATTAAAAGATCGCTCCAAGTTTCTTAGAGCGATCGCTCAAAACATTACAGACTTAGGATCTCAATTATTGGAAACCTATTGTTTGGAATCAGGCTTAGCGACAGCAAGAGCACAAGGTGAGTGCGCTCGAACGATTGGTCAGCTTGAAGGTTTTGCAAAGGCATTGGATTCAGGTCAATACTTAGAACCCATTATCGATACTGCAGATCCCTCTAGAAGTCCTAATCCTAAAGTGGACCTCAGAAAGCTTAATCAACCCATAGGACCCATTGTGGTCTTTGGGGCTAGTAATTTCCCACTTGCCTATTCAACCGCGGGAGGAGACACGGCAAGTGCTCTAGCAGTTGGATGTCCTGTAATTGTCAAAGCACACCCCATGCATCCAGCCACAGGTTCCTTGGTTGCCGCTGCCATCTTGAGCGCTGCTCAACAAACTGGAATGCCTGATGGAGTTTTTTCAAACCTCAACAGCAACACCTTTGAACTAGGCCAACTACTCGTACAAGACCCAAGAATCAAGGGGGTTGGTTTTACGGGAAGTGTTTCGGGTGGAACTGCTTTGTATCAACTGGCTCAAAACCGAACTGAGCCCATTCCTGTGTTTGCTGAAATGGGTTCGGTCAATCCTGTCATCGTACTTCCAGAAGCATTAGATCAATCCGATATTTGGGCCAAATCCTATGCGGGCTCCATCACTCTTGGATCTGGACAATTTTGCACCAATCCCGGACTAATTTTTTGTATTGAAAATCCAAAACTAGACACCTTTATTGAAACATTAAAAAAGGAATTAAGTACCATAGAAGCAAACAGTATGTTACATCCTAGCATCCACAAATCTTTTGAAAAAGGAAGGACTGCCATGGAAGAGAATGCCACATTGATCGGTCAAAGCAAAGGCAATGAAGCGCTCTCTTATCCCGGAAGAGGATCGATCTATCAAGTGGATGCCTCAACCTTTGCCAACAATCCAAGACTTCATCAAGAAGTTTTTGGCCCCTTGTCACTATTGGTTCGTTGTCAAAGTATTGAAGAATTAATTCCGATCATTCAATCACTTGAAGGACAGTTAACCGGAACTATTTTAGGGACTACCTCAGCAATTAAACAGGCATCAAAACTTATAGAAGCCCTTAAAAGCAGGGTGGGAAGGCTCATCTTTAACGGAGTCCCAACCGGTGTAGAGGTCTGTACAGCCATGCAACACGGAGGACCCTTCCCCGCGAGTACTGATGCTCGATTCACCGCTGTAGGAGTGCATTCCATGAAACGATGGTTGCGACCCATCAGTTATCAAAATTGGCCCGATGAATTCCTACCAGAAGCTTTAAAAACCAGCAATCCTCTAGGATTATGGAGGCTTATTGACAATCAATGGACTAAAAACTAACCAATGGCAGAAAACTTATTTGAATGCATTGATGCCCATACTTGTGGAAATCCGGTTCGTGTAGTGGCAAAAGGTGGACCTCAACTAATCGGAGAATCCATGAGTGAAAAACGACAGTATTTTTTAAACCATTTCGATTGGATCCGAAAGGGATTGATGTTTGAACCTAGAGGTCATGATATGATGAGTGGCAGCATCTTTTACCCTCCCTCCAATCCAGAAAATGATTGTGGCATCTTATTTATAGAAACCAGTGGTTGTTTACCCATGTGTGGTCATGGGACCATTGGAAGCATCACCATTGCTATCGAAAAGGGATTAATTCAACCAAAAGTTCCTGGAGTTGTAAGGCTTGAAACTCCCGCAGGACTGGTAAAGATCAACTACCGCATGAATGGGACAAAAGTGAGCGCTGTTCAATTTACCAACGTAAAGTCCTATTTAGCCGCTCAAGAACTCGAAGTAGAACACTCAGTTCTTGGTCGAGTGGTATTCGATGTCGCTTATGGAGGAAATTTTTACGCCATCATCGATCCTCAAGAAAACTTTAAAGGAATTGAAGCGTATCGCGCCTCTCAATTGATATCCTTTGCTTCAGAACTGAGATCTTCCATCAATTCAAAATATCCAAATGCCTTTGTGCACCCTGAAGATTCAAGCATTAATGGATTAAGTCACATTCTATATACGGGAAGCCCCTTGAATGCACATTCAACCGCCAGAAATGCCGTATTTTACGGAGACAAGGCCATTGATCGTTCCCCCTGCGGGACTGGAACTTCGGCTCGGATGGCACAGTGGCATGCTAAAGGCAAACTGCAATTAAATCAACCATTCATCCATGAAAGTTACATTGGATCGACCTTTACAGGAATTATCAGTGAGGAAACAACGATAGGTACCATCCCTGCAATTGTTCCAAGTATCGAAGGCTGGGCTAAAATATACGGAACTAATACGATTAGTATTGACCCTGATGACGACCCTTTTGCCTATGGATTTCAGGTGTTGTAGTGAATCAAAAATCGAAGCTTATTAAAACATTGTAAATTAATTTTAACTTTCACTTGCATTCAAGTTATTAATATTCGTATATTTGCACCCACATCGCGGGATAGAGCAGTAGGTAGCTCGTCGGGCTCATAACCCGAAGGTCA
>CAZZPZ010000022.1:0-2650 GCA_964655615.1 uncultured Paludibacter sp.
CTGGTATTTATGTGGTTAGAATTCAAGCTGACCAAACAGTTAAAGCAGCAAAAATAATTTTGTGATAAAAAAGTTTGTGTAAATTGTGAAACCTGTTCGAAGCAAAATGCTTTGAACGGGTTTTCTTATTTAAAAACAATTTCAGCTCTACAATTGGGTTTATCATTGGAATTTAGTTCTACATAATATTCCAGTTCTTTTATTTCTTTAAGCCTAACTTCAATATATTCTCCAAATAAGATTTCGGTATTGAAGTTTATATCAAATCTTCTGATTTGGTGTTCACGATAGAGCCCAATATCAAATACATTACCTATCCATTCAATGTACTTCATGGTATTTACATGTTGATTGAAATCGATATGACTGTATCTCGCTTGTATTTCATAAACAATTTCTGCATCAGTCACATTATTTACTTTTATTGGCTTCTTCATGGGGATAGAATCACCGGTTGCAAAGTGAAACATGTCTTGCAACGAAAGTAAGTCCTTCGGCTTGCGGCTCTCGAAATCAATCATACTCCAAATGGAAATAGCATGTCCTAAAACCTTGCCATCCGCATTCCGCACAATAAAATTACGGGTTGAAGTTAACCGACTGATTTCTTCTATCCAAGTTTCAATTGTAATTTCTTCGTATTGTGAAGGATATTCATCAAACTCTGTAGCAAATCTCAACAGAACCCATGTCGCACCAATTTTATTCAATTGTCTCACACCAAATCCATTTTCATCTGCATTGATTCCTGCAGTTGTCATTAGGAGATCAGTCATTGAAGCCAAAGTGATTTTCAAGTTGAAATCAACAACTTGAGGTGCAATTATGAATGAATAGGTTTTTCTGGACATTATTTTATCATTTTTTGTTGGTATTTTTTTCCATCGAATTCAATTACGAAATTATATAATCCTTTTGGATATGCACCCATAGGAATTGAATTTATTTCAGCATTCAATTTTGTAGTTAACACCTGAATACCATTCGCATTGTAAATATGTAAAAAACCAGAACTAGTTGGAAGTTCTACCAAAGCTTCTTGATTTGTTTTATTGTAACTTATAAATAGTTCGGCTTCTTCTAAAGGAGCTACTTCAGTCGAAATTTCGACGACCTTCAATATTCCACCATTTTGTTCCCATTTCAATCCATCTCCCGGACTTTCAGGAATAATCTTGCTGAATTTTCCAGATATACTAGATCCAGTGAATAAAGTAAATTGATTTCCAGCTGATAGTGTGCCTGTAATATTCAGATTTAAGTTCCCATTTAAAACAACACTGCCCACAGAAGCAATTTTACTGTTGAGATTTAAATTCTTATAAATATTCAAATGACAATTACTTCCAGACTGAAGAATTAAACTTCCTACTGTAAATGTTCCTACATTTGTTCCACCTACACTTGGATCTCCAGCTTGAATTCCACCTCCAGCTTGAATTTCTACCTGACCTGAAATTTTACCTTTACCCGCCAATATCGCTTCATCCAATACAGTAGTTTTAGCTGTGCTGCTATGAATCCCATTGACGATCAATGTTCCAGCTTTTACCTGTGTAGTTCCTGAGTAAATGTTGTTGTTGGTAAGTTTCCAGTATCCAGTACCATCTTTAACAATACTAGTAGTACCCTTATAACTGGAATTCGAACATTCATTATTGATAATTCCTTGGAAAGTTTCATCTGTTCCCGCACCACCAACTACCCATGTCATTGTAGCTGCATTGTTTTGCTTGTCAGCCCCAGCCAACATTGAAGTGCTGGGTCCACTCAAACCTCCCAAATACAAGGTAGATGCATTCTTCCAACAAATTATTTTTGTGTTCGCATTAACGATTACTCGTGCATTGGGTATGCCATTTGAATTGTTCAACATGAATTGATTTCCATCGGAGGTAGTTCCTACTGCATTAGCCTTCAATGTTCCCGAAAACTGAGACCAATCGCCTTGAATATACTCACGCACATAGTTGATGTTGAAATTCAGAATACCACTGCCACTTACTTTGCTTTTTATGTAACAATTGCGAAATGGATCAAAAGTGCTTTCAGTACTGTCAGCAACTTCAATAGGCATATAATAATATTCATAGTCCGCAGTTTTACCACCGGATGTTTTAAAAGTACCTCCTTTTAGAATCAGACTGTTTGCTTCTCCAAGTCCAGCATTTATCGCATCAGCTCCATTAATTTCGAAAATTCCACCTTTCAATACCGTAGTTCCCTGATATGTATGTGATTTGGTAGTGTAAATTTTTCCAGAACCGGATTTTGTAAATCCTCCAGGTCCATTCATTATCCCATTAAGAGTTAATGTAGTACCAGAATTTTCAATTTTAAATTCTGAATCTTTTTCTATCTTGATATTCCGGTCTGTGGAGGCTGTCACTCCAGTGTAGTTTAATTTACCCCCTAAAAGTACCAGGTTGAAATCATAATTTGCTGATGCTCCGATCGAACTGGCCACACCACCATTGGCAATTGAGTTGATGCTAAGTTCCCCTTCGTGAATTACAGTTGCTCCTTTATAATCATTCTTTGTTTGAACTTGCAATACTCCAGCACCTATTTTATTGAATGAACCATTCCCACTGATTTTTCCAGTTCCAGTGATACTAGCTTCAAAACCATTGTTGACCAAAATATCAGA
>CAZZPZ010000022.1:2750-5210 GCA_964655615.1 uncultured Paludibacter sp.
TTTTTCCAGTTCCAGTGATACTAGCTTCAAAACCATTGTTGACCAAAATATCAGATGTAGTTACTGTTTGATTTAATATTAAATTCATATTTGCACTATTGGCAATTAAAATTCGCGAATTATCAATGAATGCAGAATCTCCCCAATTCCAGTTTTTAGTTGTATAATCCCAATTAGAATCAATCTGACCTGTCCAAACCTTGGTTGGTATGAAAGTCTTAATGTCTAATACTTCAACAGGTACCGGTTTTGCTTTGACACTCAACTCATTGGAATATGTTGAATAAGCTGAATTATTGAAAGCACCTACCCTAAGTTTTGCTAATTCTTCGGGTTGCAAACCCTTTAATGTGTAATGATTTACATTTTTGTCAGTTCTTCCAATTTCAATAAATGAACTCCCATTCCAACGTTCCACTGCATAACCTGTTTCAAATTCAGTAAAATCAAACCAGGAAAGATGGATTGAGTTCTGAGTTGTTGAATCGGATTTCAAAACCAATGGAGCTCTTAAAAATGCTTGACTGTTTTGGATTCCAATAGAGTTGATATAATTCTCAATATTAAGATAACCATTGGAAGCCATAGCGATAGCATCAGTAGAATTGTTGGGATTCAGTAAATTCGCACTTTCCCAGGAATCAGGAATCCCATCTTTATCTGTGTCGGTTCGGCTAGTTCCATTAAAAGTTGTCCACTCGGAGGGTATTCCTATTGAATTTTCATTTTCATTGGAAATAAACTTACCCTTTTTGCCAAAGGACTTCAATTCATCAATCACGTAGTAATCTAAAATATCGCGGTGTGGTAATGAAGCACCCACAAATGGTAATAAGGAATCGATCAATTGAGTTGCCTGCCATTTAGGTAAACTAGGGTAAGCGTAGGGAGTTGTTTGAAAATCTGGTCCACCACTATATTCAGCGTTTGGAACCAAATATCCATCCAATTTGCCATTTTTATTTTTGTCATTCCAATTGTCTGTAGCATACAAATGATAATTGGAATTAGCACCAGATAAAGCAGATGTGGCATCAAATGGTCCATTGATGAAATAGTTGCTTTCGCAATTTGCATAACTTTGACCTTCGGAATCACCTCCCATAATGTATGCACCTGATTTCCAGTTGTAGACCAGATTGTTTACATACTGATTGACACCTTTGATTTTGTTGTTGCGTGTGTCGTTGTCCACATAGAGATTTCTATAAAGACTGACACCTCCATCCGTTTGAATAAGACCACCTGCAGAGTGACTTAAGAGTCCTTGGGAAATAATTGAATTTTGTATGGTAATATTACTTATGTCAGTACCCGAGATAGAGAACGTTTCATCTCTTCCCCAACTTACAGAAACATGATCAAAAATCATATTGGAACCATTGGCTATTCCAGCGGCATCTTTACCTGAATCTCCATTGATACCCATTCTTATTCGGATATACCTTAGGATAAGGTTGTGGGCACCCGAGAATGATACCCCATTGCCATAAATAGTGATTCCTTCGCCTGGAGCTGTTTGTCCAGCTACATAGAGGTTGGAAGCAAAAACGATACGACTGGATATATTGATTACACCAGCCACGTCAAATACGACGATACGGTTGGATTGGCTTACAGCATCTCTAAGACTACCGGTGCCAGTGTCATTTAGATTTGTGACACGATATACAGAAGGAGTAGAGGATGCTCTTGCACCTTTTGCATATTTACCAAAACCCTGGGCCGTTGGAAATGCAGGAGTTTGTGAATAAAAATTGTTTGAGAAAAATAGTATCAACAAGAGAACTCCAATGTGCTTTTTCATTTTTTTTATTTAAAGGTAACTGTGTACAAAATTAACTTTTTTGTCGTCCAAATAGGTGTTGTAATTGGTCAATATGATGTAAAAATATACATCCATTGGGTGAATATGTACATCTTGGATTTAATTCTAAACAATTTTGTTATTTTTGATACATAATACTATAGTCATGAAAAGAATTATTTTATTTACTTTCCTAATGTCGATTTACAGTTCAATAATCTCCCAGAGTCCTTTGGAAATTCCTATATGGCCCAATGGATTTCCCAATACAAATGGTTCTGATCATTTGCCTGCGGATGAATCCCAACGAAATTTTGCCCCAACCATTTATGTGTTTTCACCTCAATCGGATAAACCGGTGAAGGCTGTAATTGATATACCAGGTGGAGGATATGGACATTTAGCGTATAAACATGAAGGATTGGATTGGGCTCCTTTTTTTATGGAGCAACAAATGGCATTGGTTGTTGTAAAGTATCGAATGCCCAAGGGGCTCAACAAAGACGTGCCTGTTTCCGACGTTATAGAAGCCATCCGATTAGTAAAAGAAAATGCTTCAAAATGGAATATCAATCCAGACAGCATTGGTGTGATGGGCTTTTCTGCCGGAGGTCATCTTGCATCAACCATTGCAACACACTATCCTGAACTGA
>CAZZPZ010000022.1:5310-41029 GCA_964655615.1 uncultured Paludibacter sp.
TTTTCTGCCGGAGGTCATCTTGCATCAACCATTGCAACACACTATCCTGAACTGAATTTAAAATTTCAGATATTGTTTTATCCAGTAATCTCTATGGATCCAGCAGTGACTCATGGTGGATCACGTCGTAACTTGCTAGGTGCAGAACCAAGCAAAGAATTGGAGGATCAATATTCAAATGAGAAAAGAGTAACAGAACACACTCCAAAAGCATTTATTGCATTGTCGGATGATGATAAAGCAGTTATTCCTCAGAATTCCATTGGTTATTACCAAGCATTGAAGTCTAAAAATATTCCAGCTAGTTTACATATATATCCATCAGGAGGACATGGTTGGGGAATAAGAAACAATTTCAAATACCACAATGAAATGATTCTGAGTTTAAGTTCTTGGTTGAAGACCCTTTAATTTGTAAACTGTCAAAATGAGAAAATTACTTTTTGCACTAATTTGTGTATTACCCATCAGTTTGAGTGCTAAAATTGATAGAGTAGCTTTGTTGGAACGAAATTCACCACAAATACATGCATTTGACTCCCTGGCTTCCTTTTCAGTGGGAAATGGTGAGTTTGCATATACTGCAGATATTACCGGGATGCAAACTTTCCCTCAACATTACTTGAAAGGGGTTCCCTTGGGAACACAATCGCAATGGGGTTGGCATAGTTTCTCCAATCCAAACGACTATAAATTTGAAGAAACCCTCAAAAAATACAATTTCAGGGGTAAGGAAGAACCCTATGCTGTACAGTTCAATGAAGAAGGTCGAGCACAGGAAGCAGCCAATTGGTACAGAGTAAATCCACACCGTATACATTTGGGAATTATTGGATTTGATATTCCATCGATATCTCAAGTATCAAAAATTGATCAGAAATTGGATTTGTACAATGGATTGATACGCTCTGTCTTTGAATATTCAGGTGTACCTGTGAGTGTTTCAACTGCATGTCATCCTGAAGAAGATAAATTGGGCTTTAAGATTGAATCAAAGAAAATTCCTGCTATAGATTTTAAGTTTCCTTATCCTTCCGGAAAACACGTAGATGATGGATGTGACTGGCAATCAAACGATAAACACAGCACAGAAGTTGTACGTAAAACGGCTAATTCTGTTGTATTGAAAAGAACAATTGATCAGACAGTGTATTATGTAATTGTTAATTGGAAAGGAAAAGCAAACTTAATAGAAAAAGACAGAAATCATTTTCAACTAATCTCTGCAGATAGAAGTCTTGAATTGTTTGTACAATTTTCAGAAAATCAAGTTGAATCAAAATTGGATGACTTGTTTGCTAAATCCGCAAATTATTGGAACAAGTTTTGGAACCAAGGAGGGATAGTCGATTTTACAGGCAGTAAAGATTCAAGAGCTGCAGAATTGGAACGAAGAATTGTATTGTCCCAGTATTTGCTTGCCATTCAATCCTCAGGTTCTACACCACCGCAAGAAACAGGCTTGACTTACAATTCCTGGTATGGTAAGTTTCATTTGGAAATGATTTGGTGGCATCAATCCCATTTTGCGCTTTGGAACCATCCTGAATTATTAAGTCGTACCTTGGATTGGTACTTCAAGGCATTGCCCAAGGCAAAGGAAATTGCCAAAAGACAGGGTTTTGATGGAGCGAGATGGATGAAAATGACCGATCCATCCGGAACAGAAGCACCATCGAAAGTAGGCTCATTCTTGATTTGGCAGCAACCCCATTTGATTTATCTGGTAGAGTTGGTTTTTCGTTCAACAAATGATACAACTTTTCTAAGGAAATTTGCTCCCTTGGTTGATGAAACAGCAAAATTTATGTTTTCATTTGCAGATTATGATATGATGGAAGGAAGGTATGTGTTAAAAGGCATAATTCCTGCTCAGGAAACATTGAGAGCTTCCGAAACTGTAAATCCTCCTTTTGAATTGTCCTATTGGTATTATGCAATGAATACGGCTCAGAAATGGAGAGAAAGAATGGGATTGAAGAAAAATCTTCAATGGGAAGAAATGACCGATAAATTAAGTCCTCTTGCCTATAAAGACAAATTGTATTTGGCAGCTGAAACAGCAGAAGACACCTACGAAGATATACGATTTACATCCGACCATATGGCGGTGTTGGGTGCATGGGGTATTTTACCCAAAACACCTTTGGTGAGAAAAGATTTTATGCAAAATACATTGAATTGGATTTGGGATAATTGGAATTGGGGAAAAACATGGGGATGGGATTATCCAATGACAGCCATGAATGCAGCCCGTTTAGGAGATCCTGAAAAGGCTGTAAGAGCTTTATTGATGGACAAGCGAACAAATACATATTTGCCAAACGGACACAATTATCAAGACAGCAGATTGAGAGTGTATTTGCCTGGTAATGGAGGCTTGTTGACAGCCATAGCTTTGATGTGTGCAGGATGGGATGGTTGTGAGGAAAAGAATCCAGGTTTTCCCAAAAATGGAAATTGGAAAGTTGAGTGGGAGGGATTATCTCCCATGCCTTAAATTTTCAGAATTCTGAAAGTTTCATCACAATTTCCCAGTAACTGTAAAAAATAAATACCTAAAGGATAAGAGGAGAGATCGATTTGATTTTCTCCTTTTATTTTTTGAGAAAACAATTCCTGACCTTTGGAGTTGAATAGCTTAAGAGAGGAAACTCCGTCCGGATTAAATCGTACAATACCCGAACTTGGATTTGGATATATTGAATTACGATTTGTGATTTCCACAACTTCTGTTGGTCCAGGATTAAATTCAAAAGCACCCAAATCAGGGTTTAATCCATAAAATGGAAATCCAAGTTTAGTTCCAGCATCTATGCAATCACTACCCTCTTTCAATTTTAGAAAGTTGATTTCAGGTAAAGATCCATCTGCATTTCTAGGTACAATCAATTCCTTTTCATCAATACTTAGAAAATCAGTACTATTCACAGTGATTCCTGAGTTTGGAGTAAAGGAATTAAATAGAATGTCTGAAGTGCCGATTTTAGAAATTTCAGTCTGAGTGCCATACCGAAAGGAAATATTGTTTCTTAAAAGATGATTTATGCCATCACAGTCCAATGTAGTATCTTTTCCCGTTATTGAAGATTTGGTAATCTGTTGGCTCAACATATTGTAGTTTGTACCGTTGCGGTAGGCAGTATTGTTATACCAAATATTCCCAGCTACCACGTGGTGATTTGCATAGAATCCATTGGCCTTGTTACGATAAGCCACACAGAAACGAGTCGTGTGCGAAGGGATAGGAGAGGGGAGTGACGAAACCACAGGAGCTTGACCAAATCCACCAATTTTGAATCCATTTCCATTGGCCAGCGAAGAAAAAGAGGTAGAATATCCATTGTAGAAGGCATAACAATTCTCAAAAATTACTGCTTCGCTTGCGTTTATACAATCATAACCATCGTCTGAGTTGAACCAAGCTCTACAGCCTCTGATTACATTTCCAACACTGCCTTTTTTGGGATGAAATCCAAATCCGTCTGTATTTTCCCCTTTTTTTGTTTCAGATGTGTTATCCCAATTGTTCCATGCATCGCAATTCAGTACCAGATTGTTTGAACCTTTGATTAAATAAAAACCAATGGCTTGACCGTCGTGCATTTTGATGTTTTCATAAATATTGAAATTACCACCTTCGTGACGGAAACATTCAGACTGAGTATGAGTAAGTATAGTTACTTGGGTACCTATGATTTCAAAACCTTTAAAGTGAATATAGGAACCAGAAACATAGAATACAGATACCCTTTTATTTGCCGGTTTTACCGCAGACATATCAAAAATGGGGACCTCTCCAGGAAAATTAAAATAGCAAATGCGTTTATATATCGACGATCCGCTTTTGGTCATATTCATCACATAAGCATACAGGCTGGTACCACCCATAATTTGAGCTTCAGTCATTTTGTATGTACCACCGCGAAGAAAGACTGTATCACCCCCTTGAACCAAGTTTTGAGCAGCACCTATTGTTGCCAATGGTGAGTTGATAGTACCAGTATTGGAATCAGAACCAGTAGGTGAGACATATCGATTTACTGCAAGAGTAGTAAAGGAAATAGATAGAAAGAGAACAATTAGTTTGTACATAACACTAAATTTAAGGAGTACTAAATTACGGATAATCAATAACAATACTCTGTTATTTTTGGCATTAAGACTAAAACATTTGTTTTAATGCAGAAATTAGGCTAATTGAGTTTGGATTTAACCAATCTTTTACTATCTTTGCACTCGCAAATTTAAGGCGGGATAGCTCAGTTGGTTAGAGCGTCGGATTCATAACCCGGAGGTCACGAGTTCAACTCTCGTTCCCGCTACCGAACGAGGCAAAGAGGAATTTTTATCCTTTTTGCCTCTTTTTTTGTTTTGTAACTCCCTGACATCCTGAAAGATAAGAGACAGGAATTCGTTCGAAAAAAAGTTCAATAATTTATTTTCAGAAAACACCATTTTTTCGGTAAAGATTGAACTCAATATACGTCGTTTGTCATCTATATCACTATTTATCAATATCTTATCCAAGTTTTGGATGAAATTGATGGAGAAATCCATTTCCTTATCAAAATTGGTTTTCATCTGCTCAAAACCCTTAATCTCCTCCTCTATTTCACGAATTTCGAGTTCATTTCGTGCCTTGATCAGGGTGTAATCTGATGTGGTTATCTCACCGTCCAACATCTTATCCTGAAGTGAGAACATTCTACTCTGAAGTTGTTCCTGTTTGGTGTATAATTTGGTAAGTGATTCGTTCTTAAAACCGATGTTTTCCTTCTTAATATCTTTCCTGACCTCCTTGATTAATTCCAAGACCTCTGGGCGGACTTTTAAATTTCTGATGGTATCGTATAGAGTTTTATGTACTAAATCCGTCCTGTATCGTTCCTGACAAGGATTACAATGATAGTAGAAATATTGTTGACCCATCTTCCCCTTGGATTTACTGGCGAGCATACCTTTTCCACATTTTGGACACTTCAGGAAATCTTTCAGGAAATAGTCCTGTGATTGAGGTTTTACTTTTTGTTGTTTCTTAACCCTACCCTTTCGGATAATCTGAACTTTATTGAACAGGTTTTCATCTATGATTCCCTGATGTTTTCCTTCAACCACTTGTGCATCTTCTTTTCCATAAGGTTTTACATAAATCTTACCAATATAAACCGGATTGGATAACATATTGATAAAGTTTTGACGAGCCAGACTGAATTTTAGTTTGTGCCTGACCTGATCCATGGAATAAATACCACGACCAAACATTTCGTACGCCTGTCTGACATTTTTTGCATTCTCTTCATCAATTTCCAACGAATGATGTTTTTCTTCGATCGTACAATTCCTATACCCATAGGGTGCAGAATTTGTCCAATAACCATCCAATTGTGCTCGTCTGATACCCTCTTTGGTTCTCATGGTTATCTTGTTTTTCTCAACCTCTGATACACCGAGATATAGTGCCAGCATCAATGGAAACTCAGGAAGTGAATAATCTATCTTGTTGTCCATAGTATTGATTTCCACACCAAAGTTTTCCCTATATTTTCTTATCTCTCCCAATGCTTGTTCAAGATTTCTACTAAATCGATCCCAGCGCAACAACAATACCTGATCCACTCGTTTTTTGTTCTGAGAGACATATTTGGTTAGTTTATTCCACTCAGGTCTGTCGAATGTTGTGGCGGTATAATCTTCCACATATGTCCCCAAAACATTATCTTTATTCAAATTACAATAATTTGTTAACACATCCTCCTGGTGTCGTAGACTATGACCGGATTCCTTTTGTTCTTCTGTCGACACGCGACAATATATTATTACATTCATACCTTAACAATTTTCTTCTTTATTATTCACATTATATTCAATGTCACATACCATCTTGACCCATTCAAGAATCGATTTTGATTCATCATGGGAATAAATATGGTCAGACTGATTTGAATTTAAAATCTTCATACATTCATCTACACTTAACATTTTACATATTCACAACACTATGGGATTTTTTACGTTGGACCCATTTCTTTTTATTGTATGTTACACCAATGGTAACCGAACCGATATTTTACCGATTATTATAAGAATACATAAATTTCAGGTGGATGTAAATGGTTAATGGCTAAGATATGGCGAGAATGTTTAATGCGCTGCATTTAATCATTTACTTTTCGCCGGATTTTTCTTATTGTTGGAATAATAAGTTTTTTAAAAATGAGAAAAATGAAAAGAATTAGAAGTATTGTAAGATCAAGTCTGTTGGATAAAAGCGGGTATTTGACATTGAGGATGCCGGAACACCCGATAATAGATGATGATGGAAATGTCTGTGATGAAGAGGGACATATTCTATACAATTTGAATGAAGATTCAATTAATCGACCGAATATTGAGGAAAATCTTCCGTTAATCCGAGAAAATATAATTGACGATGACACTGAAGAACTTCCATATTGAAAATTTCTATTAATTTCCATTGTATTAATCATTCTTTATAGTCCAGAGGTGGACGAGGTACGAGATGAAACTAGCTTTTTGAAAACTTTTGAAAACAGTGACACTACAAAAAGGTGTCACTGATCTGGAGTGTCAGTGTTTCCAATATGTTTAAAATCACGAAATCATCTCGTCCATCTCGTCCACCCTAACAATAAATAAAATGACTGAATTATTCAATTTTTGCCAGAAATTTTTAAATCGATTTTGACCAATATCATATAACCATCGATAATATTCTGAGTTGGAGATGAAAATTGGTAAAAATTTTATTTGGAGTATTGTGCCCCCTTTAAATCCATTTGAAACTTCCAATTTAAGGGCGGGAACCCAGCAGGACTCCCCGAGGGGAACCAGGGAGGTATGGGTTTGTTAAATTGTGCCTTTAAAGTTGTTTCTGCATCTTGAAAAATCAAATGTTAAATTAGGTGCATCGAGTTTTAAATGGTCTTCAGATAAAGGTCTCATTCTCTTTAACATAACCCCCAAATGTTAAATTAGGCGCATTGAGTTGTGATTTCCAGTGTTACATCTTGACATAAAAAAAGTGATTCGAATTGAACCACCCCTTACTTTTAAAATCAAATCAGTTTCTTTACTTTCATCACCGTACTCGTTGAAGTTCCAGTGACTTTACTGACATCTCTGACAGATAGACCTCTTTCCAAATATTTTTGAATTTGAATATTTGATTCTTTCTTTAAAAATTCTGCATTAGATTCATTGGAATTTGAAGGTCTACCAAGTTTACCGCCACGTTGAACAAAAACTTGTCTACCTACTGACGTTCGTTCTCTGATGTTTTCCAATTCCATTTCATACAGGCTGGACATCACAGAACTAATCATCTTCCAAATCGGATTTTTCTTTCCATTGGGTCGGGATTGAATTCCAAGATTCCGAACAACCACGTTAATTTGCTTTTCTTCCAACCATTCAAGTGTCTGAATTACGTCCCCTGTGTTTCTGCCGAGTCGACTCAGTTCTTCAACTGTCACTTGAGTGACTTTCTTGTCTTCAATTAACTTGATAAGTTCCTTACCCTTTTCTCTTTCACGAAATAATATTTTACCCGACACTTTATCCATTAGAGTTAGATCATACTTTTCATTATCGGCAGAAAATCTGTTGCCGGTTTGCTGTACGGTGGACACCCTATTGTATTTTATCTTCATATTGCATTGATTTTATTCATAATATAAATTTACGGCAGAAGCATGGACTGGCATTGGAAATTAGCACAATTTAGCCATAATTAGCGCATCAAATTTATTCAAGATTAAAATTACAGCAGGGAGAAATGGAATGTTAAATCAGGCGAATCAACTTTTAATGATGACCTTCAGGTTTATGTTAGTTCAAATGTTAAAACAGGTGAATGGAATTGTTTACCACTCCATAAAACGGTGGATTTCGATACGATAAATTTATTTTTAAATATTGACGAGATTCAACGATACGACAAATTCAATCCTTATATCCGTAACACAATAAACCCCACGTAACTATCTATATGTCTGTGGGGTAGGTTTTGAAATATTCAGTCAGAAATGACTGATTTCAATACGACAAATTAATTCCCGAATTCCTTAGTCAAATAGTCGTATAGTTCCTGATTATCTTTAGATAATTTGATATAGTAATCGATGAAATCTTCACCTCTTACTTTCAGAATGTCTTTATCTACTAATTCCAATTGATAATCGTCAAAATCATCAGACAGAATTTCTTCATCCAAATCATATGTCGATGCTAAAATATATGTTCTTTCATATGGTTCGAAATCAGACTCACGAAGTCCAAATTGATAACACTTATCAGAATTTCCATTGAAATAAATCCCATTAATCATCGGAAGATTAAAAGATATTTTACCTTCTCCTATTAATTTAGAATTCTTTAAAAATTCCGACTTGGTTTGTTTTCGAATCAGAACCCAACCTCCTTGTAGTACATTGTTGTTCATTTGGTTGAATCTTGATACTGATTATTAATGTATTGGTGAATGCTTTCTCGGATTACATCACTTCGAGTTTCTTTTCGATGTTTTTTCAAATGTAATACCAATCGGGAAAATTGACTTTCATTGAGTCTGATGGTAATGTGGTGGGTTTTCGGAAGATTCTGTTTCTTTCTTTTCATATTCATAAATGTTTCTATATAAATATGTCGAAGATTGAAAATGTGTTACAATTTATGCGGTTTTTTACCCTTTTATTATGACATTCTTTTCTAAGAGGTATTTCAAACAAGGTTCAAGGTTTTGACTGGCAAAATTCCTGGCTTTGATTTCTTCGGGATGTTTTTGATATCCTATTTCTTTAAGGATTTGGTCGTATCGAACCCACGAATCACATTTTGTTTTCATTGAAATATGGTGACTAATTTCGTGGAGGGTCGTGTCAATAAGAATCTGAACTGTTGTGTTTGATTTGGTGTAAATGATGATGGTACCATCTCCTCGATGAAGACCCAACCATTTCTTGTGTTTGTAATATCTGAGTTCCAAAACAGGATAATGTTTGATACCGTTTTCGTTAAAGATTTCGCCAGTGTAGTTCATCACTTCGTTGACCAATCTGGTTAATGGAACGGTGGATTTATATTCTGTATTACCTATCTTGAGTTCATGTACTACATCAAATACAACATCCACTACAAACCAAACGACAACGGATACTATGAATACGACAACAGGAAACATATTAATTTGGAAGGTCGTAATTTACATTTGGTAATATCAACGGGTTCTCGTGTCTTACTTCATTGCTGGATATTAGTTTCCCGCTGGTATTGAAAACGGTGATTGTTGTTAATTCCTCAGTTTGGATTAACAGTTCGTAATGAAGAATCTGTCCAAATGCTGGAACTTTTCCTTGAAGAAGTTTAAAATGGGTATCAATACAAGCCTTTACGACCATAAGTTGTTCACGAACATCCAAGGATAGGAGTCCACTTTTCAATTGTACATTTCTCAAGTCACCCAATTCAATGTATATATTATCAACTTTGGGGATGTCGTATTCACATATGGCAGATAAAACAGGTGGTTTCATAAATATTTTGTTTTGGGCTAATTTACCGCCGATTTTCTGCATTGCCAAAAATATATACAGGACCCAAACACCGTCTGAATCCTGCATAAATCTCTCATTTATTTCAGAGTGTAATTACTTGTTCATTTATAAGCTCAATCAATTTAGATTTCTTTGAAATATTATACCCTGAAGTTTTCTGTTTTCCCCTGCGAATAGTTCTTAACCCTCGCTCGTTTAAGAATTTTCCTATGCTCACAACATTTATTCGTTTGGAAAATTGGGAATAGTGTGTCGAGTATGTCGTAACTATTGAAAGCGTCGATACAAAATATTCATCGTCTTCTGATTCCGGTTTTTGAATGTATTCTTCTATCAGCAGTTCCACATCTGATTTCTGAACGTAATCTGCATACAAATTTTCAAGTATTTCCTTGTCTGATTTCTGATAGGAATAATGAAATCCGTTTTTGTATAGGTTATATGCTTCCATAAATAAATCCGAATAGTCTATCTGTGATAATTTCTTGTAATCAAGGTATTTTATCTCTATTGGAATGATTCTGCGGTTTTGCTGTTCACGGATTACACTCAGATTGTTTCCACTACCAGCAAATGAACATCGTCTTTTGATGGTGCTGATTCTACGGTCATATTTTCTGCGTGATGTCATTTCTTTGTTGGACAAGATACTCTTGAAGGTCTGTGATGACTCATAAGTTCGTCCATCCATTTCGTCATCGATAATTAACAATGATTGACCCATTATAACTTTGAAGTCATCATCAAAGGTGAGGGAGTGTTCCACAATATACCCTTGTAATTCTTTTGGCAGAATAAATCTTCTTAGGAATGTTGTTTTACCTATCCCTTGGTCATTAGACAATAGGGTCAAGAAAAATTCATTAGGAAATTCACCGTCCATCGCTTGTGATATCATACCCACATACCATTTCTTCAGAAAATGCAGTACTGATACAGCTTCAACATTCTTATTTTCAAGAGAAATGCAATCCAGCCATTTTTCAAAGGTACCCTCAGGTTGTCGGTGTTTGTTGTTATCAATAAATTGTTGGATGGGATTGATGGTTCTGATATATCTTGATTTGATTATTTCTTCAAATCTTGTTCTTGGAATTTCTTTATCAAAATGTTTTTTCAGGTTGATAAATAAGGTATTATATTCAATCTCATCAATAATATTTCCATTCATTGTTAGATCCTGAATAAAGGAATCGTACCTGACACCAACACCATTCAAATAACCCGATATATCTTCCACTGAGACCTTTTCTTTCTTGTTTGTTACATTGTATCCGAGGTCAGGCAAGCGTCTTATGGCAGACCTGTAATCAGTTAAATTTTCAAGTGTTCTTAGAACCTGAAAGTGATTGTATGGTTTTTCCGGCACAAAACCCGTTGACGTGGAAAAACAGTAAAACAAATTGGAATCCTTGAAATAGTATCCACTGTGTGCAGCAGACGATCCTTTTCGTAACAGGTAAACCTTTTCTTCATCCTCTTTTACCACCTCCCATTCATTCTGTTCAAACAGTTCTATTATATCATATGTCTTGTTAAACTCATTGATGGTGGGTTCATTATAAAAAAATCCATCAGAATTTATTTTGTCAGTTTTGGGGAAAAATCGTGTAAGTGAACGGGCGGTTTCAAGTAGGAATTCACGTTCCTGTTCTGATAATACAGGAATATCAAATAAAACCTTGTTTAGGTCGAACAATCCCTGTTTTATCTGATAACTTGTTTGATGCGTGCAGAAGTAACCACCCTCTCCTCTTGTTTCGATGATGACAGTACCATCTGCATGCATTGCCAGTTTTTGATTCTTTTCGATTCTGACCCCAGTACACCTATATATAAGATGTAACCCTGAGTTGATAGTTGTTTGAATAATCAGTTTATCAAGTAGTTCCTGTGGTATTAGTGACAGATATTCATTTGTGATTGTGTGGTTCGGGTCGTTTTTCTCATCAATATCTATTAATTCAAGATTACCGCTAATCTTACCACAGATAATTCCGACATACCCTCCCGTTTTATAGTGGTTGTGCCATTCTGAGATGGGACATTCTTCTTTTTGATATTGCGACCATGATTTGCACGGTTGCTTGGTCGAAGATACGGGTATGATTGATAGACCGATTTCATTTGTTTTCGTTGCTTCCATACTCATCCATACCTTCTTCTCTCTTATTGCCGTAAACCACCTTCATCATCTGTTGTTTGACCCAGGTACTTACTTTCATGTAGTCACGTGCAGACTCATTTTTTAATTTCTCGTAGAACTCCTTATTCAAGGTCAAGTTCATTTTTACATTTTTTTCTTTCATTTTCGTAAATATTTATTTTTTATTATCGGGTGGACAATTGTACCACCTTCTATATATAAATATCTATAAGATTACAAAAAGACACGTTGGCGTACATTTTTTCTTAAATATTCTTGATTTTTTATTTCTAAGGTGGACGAGTGGACGAGATGAAACTATCTTTTTCAAAACTTTCTGGAACACTGACACTACAAAAAGGGTACACTGATCTGGAGTGTCAGTGTCTGGTATATTTACGAAATAATGATTTCATCTCGTCTACCTGTCCACCTCCATTATAAAAAAAACAGATTAATAGGAAAAAAATTAACACAATACAACACCCTATATTGACACTTTTAGTAATTATTATACATATTTTTACATTTAAAGTTGTTTTTTTAACTTTTATTTTATATTATTGGGATAGATGTAAGTATTATGGGAATTTTAAATAAAGATATTATGATAGGAAATGTTGGTTTGATATCTAAAATTTACGAACCAAATGTAGAGTTTTACAAAGATCAGGATAGTACAGAACCAATTTGTACAGGATTCATCCTCGATGTTGATTTTTATGATGAAGATTTAATGAACGATATCGGTGAATTTGATAAAAATAAACGAACTGATAAAATTAGGATAGAGATTAATACAACCTACTCAGTATATTATTTTGATAAAGTGTTGATATTGAATTCAAATGAAGGAGTTGAATGGACATTTTATACGGAATTTGTAGAAGAATTATATTATACATTCATAAATTACAAATTTATTGATGTTAATAAAGACATTAGTCCTGAACACTTCTATATATTTTTTGGATAAAACAATAAAAGATTAAAAAATTATCCGGTAAGGACTGATAATAAATAAAAGAACCCTTCCACGAGAGAGGAAAATCTCCAGATTATGGTATATGAGAAGTTAAAAGTAAAAATGAATTCGTATCACGCGTACGAAAAACAACTTAGTCGGAGGAGTTGAAGATAGTAAGTAAATAAATCTCCGACACAATAATAAATATAAAAGATAAAAAAAATGAAAAATAATATTATTAATAAAGAAGACGCTTATCAAGAATTAATGAAAGCTGCGGCTATTGAATATCGTCCATTCGGAGGTAATGGAGATATGTGGGATTTTTATACCGATGATTTGGACAGGTATTTTAATTTAAAATACTCTCCAATGAAAAAGAATGATTTAAATACATTTATCAAAAAATGTTTCTATATAAATAACATCGCAGTACCAAATGATTATTTTGATATTGAACTAAATGGTAGTCAGGAAGATGAGGATATATATAATGTTCTGAATTCATATCAATATAAGAACTCAAAAGGACTGGAAGAAATTTGTAAAGAAAAACCGGAATTTACTGATTTTTGGGAAAACTTATTTAAAGAAATGAACGAATATCATTTGAATATGTATGGTATTTCTGAAGAAATTCAAAATTCAACAAAGTATAACATCATTAATTATATTGATATTTTACCTTTTGAGAAAATTAAGGAAATTTTTAAACACATGGTTATTCAAGATGGTTATGCCAAACTTTACTCTGAATTGGATGAAGAATTCAATTTAAATCAAAAAGTGATGGAAAAAGAAGATGGATTACCATTTTAACCATCAATATTGTCATAAGGGAAACACCCCTATGACCCTTCGGGGATAAAAATTATAAAATCTATATTATGGATGAAAATTTCATAAAAGTTACGACTGAACACTATGAAGGTGATCCAATAGTATCTCAAGTATATGGATGGGACGTTTGTAGAGATAATCCCGGTCAAGATTCTGTTGCTTTCGATACAAGAATTGAACTTAATCAGATTTCAACTGTAGTTCTGACTCCAAATCAAGATTTAATTGTTTTAAGAGATGGGAAAGTCTATTTTATTTTAGGCGGTCATGACGTAATTAATCAGATTAGAGACCTTGGAATGTTACCACAGATTGAAATTTTGAGGAAACCAAAGTTATGTTAAACGAGTTCTTTTACCAATTAGGCTCAACTTCAAACACGAGGTTGGGTCTTTTTATTTTCTGTCTGGTTTTATAAATCCGGGAGGAAGAATTAAAATCAAACTTTTATGTTATCAAATGTAAATTATTCAAAAATATTGCTACATTTGTCTCAACCTATAAATATCTGTTTGAAATGTTGAAATTGCACCCCTAAGAGTTTACCCAATTTGTCTTTTTTTTAGAGATGGATTGGGTTTTTGTGTTTTAACCACAATTAAATTTTATATACGATGAAAATGCTATCCCTAATTACTGCCTCTCTTTTACTGGTAGTGTTTATAAATGGAAACTTAACTGCCCAAACAGTGAAATACACATATGATCAAGCTGGTAATAGAACTTCCAGATTGATAGTTCTTGGATCGCAATCCAATGTGAACAAGAATCCGATTGATACAGTCCAGATATCACCAGATTTTGCCGGGTCAAGTATAAAGATCTATCCCAATCCTACTTTAGGAGAATTGAAAGTCAATATTGCAGGTGCTGAAATTAAGAACGAATGTATACTACAGGTATATTCTGCTAACGGTATGCTCCTGATCAATCAAAATGCACAATCCGGCGAAAACTCATTGAATATGAATGAATACCTGCCAGGCTGGTATATTCTACGACTAATTATCGAAAAAACTATCAAGAATTTAAAATCATAAAAAAATAAATTTCAGTAAGTATATACAACAATCACTAATTAAATAAATTCTATGAAACAATTAAAATTTATCACAGCATTAATTGCTGTATTAACAGTATCAAACTTATCATTCTCAAACAATCTCAATAAAAGTAAAAATGATGATTTAACTGAAATGGTTATTGAGAAACTCAATAAAGATATACAACTAACAGACAGTCAAATTGTGGAGATTAAATCTATATTCAATATCTTAATAAAAGAAATTGAAAGTTCTGATTCCATAAAAGATGAGGGAGGAAGATTCACTTTCAAAACAAAAGTAATTGTGAAATACGAACATTCTCTGGATAGTATTTTAACTCCGAGTCAAAGAGAAAAAAAGAAACAAAAAGAAGATGAACGTAAAAATAAAAAAGACTAAACAACATAAAAACTACAGTTAACAAATAAAGAACTACATATTATGAGAACTAAACATTTAATTATAATATCCGCCCTAATCCTTTTTTTTACCTTTAAAGCATGGGCGGGAACATATACAGTTGATCAAAACTATACAATTTCCATCACCTCAAATTACACAAACAATATGAGTGAGACATGGAATGTTGTAAGCACAGAAACAGATAAACCAATCCTGATTACTTATAAAATTGGCACTGAAAATAATTTCGACTGGCTGACTATAAACAATGTTGATAATAATGGAAATGTAACATCACAATTGCTAAGAATTAGTGGAACGAAAAGTGGAACAATTTCAACAATATCTCCAAATGGACGAGTACAAGTAAAATTTACATCAGATTATAGTGTGTGTTATGCAAATAATCCTTCATTTTATTGGGGGATTAATATAAGTTTCTCTGCAAATACCAAAATTGAGAATTCTTTGCAAGTGACTGGCAGTGCATTAATTAACGGGAATGCTTTTATTGATGGGGACGTTGGAATTGGTTCCTCATTTTATCCGACTGCTAAATTAGATGTTCAGGGAGTTATTAGATCAAGAGATGATATTTATGGAAGCAAAGTGTTGACTTTTCAAGACAATGCAAGATTTTCTGTCACCTCAACTCAAGTTCCGGAATTGACAACTAGTCCATTCTCAATGCCGCAATATGGAGTTGCAGCCCCAAATGCAGGCGGTTCAGCAGATTTGTGGCTATCTGGAAACAATGGGATTCGTATGTTTACAGCGGGAACTTCACTACCCCGACTGAATATTCTCAAAAATGGAAATGTTGGTATTGGGGACTTAAATCCATTACAGGAACTTAGTGTGAAAGGTGCTTTTTCAATTTATCCTGATGGGACATCCCCAGACAATAGTTATTGCGGTAGTATAAGTATAACACAACCCGAATCGACAGGACAATATATAAATCTTGTAAGAAAAGCTATGAGACCATGGTCAATTGGTATGGTTTATAACACAAGTAATTTTGCAATAGGTTTAGGAAGAACAACTGATTCTCAATTTACGGATCCATATTTTACGATAAATGAAAATGGATTAATTGGGATTGGGACTACAAGCCCCGATGAAAAACTCACTGTAAACGGCACTATTCATGCAAAGGAAGTACTGATTGATTTGAATGGACCATTGGCTGATTATGTTTTCGAACCTGAATTTGATTTAATGTCTTTAGATGAAGTTGAATCCTATATTGAATCCAATAAACACCTACCTAATCTACCCTCAGCACAGGAAGTAAAGGAAAAAGGACTTAGTATGGGTGAAATGCAAAACAAACTGCTTCAGAAGATAGAGGAACTTACACTGTATGTGATTAAACAGCAAAAAATTATTAGTCAGCAAAATCAAAGATTAGAAAGGCTAGAAAAAAATAGCACAGAAAAATAAATGATATTTCAGGATCATTCTTTTTGATATTTAACTCAACTGTGACTATCAATCATTTTGTTTGAAAATTTCATATTAAATTATTCCTAATCTAAAATTATTAAAATGAATACTCATCTAAGAATATTATCTTTCATCATAATATTAAGTCTGTGCCCTACAATAGCTTTCTCTGGCTCTGCCAATAATCTTACAAAAGGTATAAATTCATTGCAAATTGGGGATCAAATAATTAAACAACAAGTTGAGTTTGTAGATCCAGGACCTTCAGGTGCTAATCTTATTTGGAACTATTCTGGAGCATCTATAGTAAATGATGGATACAGAATTGATGTTTTCGAAGGGAGTATTAATGACTCAACACATATAAATTGTTTTGAACATAAGACAACTTATCAATATAAACTAATTAAAGACACTCTATATTTGATCGGTTATCATAATAGATCTACTATTATGAATTTTGATATCCCAAAAGTTATTTTAACATTTCCTTTTTCATATGGAGACACATTGAATGGTTCATTTCATAGTAAAGGATACTATTGTCAGTATGTACCTATTATAATTTCTGGAATAAATTATATAGTTGGTGATGCAACCGGTAGCATAATCACTCCTGAATCTGATACAATTAAGAATGTAATGAGAATTCATAGACATGAAGAATTTTTAAATATTCAAATTGACAGTATCAAGGTAATAAGTGATATTTATCAATGGTATTCTTCGAATATTCGATATCCAATTTTTGAGACAATAATCTCCAAAACACAAAAGGGTGATAGTATAATTGATAAATTCACAATGACTTTTTCCGTGTCTTCGATTAATGAACAAACAATTAAAAGTCTTCAAGCTAATTCAACTGAGTTAAATCAAGATGACTGTGAAGTTCTTACATCCTGCGCTATATATCCAAATCCTGTGAGAGAATTTTTAAATATCGATTATGAATTGTCAAAAAGTTCATCAGTCTCTTTCTTTTTATGTGATATAAGTGGGCTAGTATATTTAATAGTTCCTGAAAAACAGTTGAATCAAGGAATTCAAAATGAACAGATTAATACATCTCAATTACATTTAGGGGACTATGTATTGTATATCAAAGTTGAAGATAAAGTTTACAAAAGGACGATTATAAAATATTAACAATTTTAGAAATGGAAAATTGCAGAACATATCTCGGAAATATATTAATAGTCTTCCTTTTAGTAATTAATTCATCACAGACTAATTCGCAAACTGTTGATATAGATTACTTTCATGGGAAGCCCAATATATTATATTCAATTTATACAGCCCAATCTGGAAATTTAAAACTCCCTGTGAATTTAGTTTATTCTCCAGAAGACATTTGGGTAGATGGATACATTGAAAAGAATGAATGGTTAGGAGATGGTTGGCCATATGCAATTAATACCAATACCAGCATTTCAAGAAATAACAGCAAAAGAATTCCGGTCAATTCAGTCGCGTACCATCCCGGAAGTTGTGGTATAGGATGGAATCTAATTGCAGGCGGAAAAGTGACAAGGGAAATTATAGATATTCCCGATGAATCATTAGGTAATGAAAATTATTTAACGCCTTATGGAGGCTATTATAATCGATATGGAATGTTGTATGCTGGCGAAAAGTATAATGATACGAATAAAAGAGTAGTTTTTAAAGATTTAATTACCAAATATGATTCAGGGAATGATAAATTTAGTTTTAATTTCAATGGAATCAGTGGCTGTTTTTTTTATCATTGGGGTGAATGGAAATTAGTGTCAGAGTCAGATTTGAGTTTGGAGGTTCATACGAAAGCTATAAATAATTTGAATTATGGACATGAAATTGATGAGATTATTATTAAAACACCTGATGGGAATAAATACTATTTTGGAGGAAATGATGCTAAAGAGTATTCATTTACGACCTCTTCTCTTTCAAATATTGTAACTGGCTGGGGACTGTATAAAATTGAATCCCCTCAGGGTTATGCAATTTCATTATACTATGATAAAGATGTAAATTATTATCCACAGTTGAATCAATGTACAGTTAGCTCAACAAGTTTAAAAACTAATTCTGCAATTACACCAGACCAGGCTTCATATAATTTTATTAGCAAGACTCCTAGTGATTATGAAATTATTTCATTTTCTACAGGTCTGACAAAAGAGAAATTAATTCTTAAGAGAATTACATCTGATAAATGTGAAATCCTTTTTTCTAAATCCAGTAAAAATGCTTTTAAATACCCTGCAGAAGGAAAGGTTGGAAATTATGTCTCACAACCATATTCTCAGTTTGATAATATTTATATAAATGAAGGAAGTAAAACCACAGATTTCCATTTAAAATATTCCAGAAATTCCGAAACTTATTTTTTAAATGAAATTCATAAATCAGTTATAATTGGAAGCTTGGTTTCTGAATTACCAAAAACTACCTTTGAATATTATCCAACTGATACCCTTTATGGTCCAACTGCAATAAAAAAAATAATTAATTCAAAAGGTGGAATTAGTGAATTTATTTATGAACAGGCAAAGTGTAATGCGGTTCCTATATTTGATGGTGGAAAATATCTTATACCTGAATTTAATGACTATGGCAGATATAGGCTTTTATTTTACAAAACTTCCGGAAATATTAATGATAAGGAGATTGTCTTAAAATACCGATACGGCAAAACGAAAATAGATCAGTATAATTTCGAGGAAAAGGACGGTGATGTTAATTGTGATTTAGTAAAATCATACATTTTTCAATGTGGTTCTTTCTGGGATAATAATACGAGTAATGGCTTAGTATTCTACACAAAAGTCGAAAATAGTATACTTGGAAGTTTAATGTCTGGAGTAAATAAACTAGAACATAGGCCCAGGAATGAAATTGTTTATTCAGATATCTGCGAAGAAATTCTTGATGGAAATGATATTCAAAACAGTAATATCAAGAAAGTTACATGGTATAGTTATAATGGATTTAAAGATGACACCGGCAAGATAAATGACATGTATTTGATTGGTAAAATGACATCTTCAATTACATATAATGAAGATCTTAATTTATATAAAGCCCACATTCTTTCTTATACACCAACTGATGGAAAGTGTATCCCTCTCCTCAATATTATTAATCTAAATTACCAATTTGAGGATACCCAAGGTTATTCTCAACTTTCTACTACACAGAAAATTGGGAGATTTGAAATGATTGGCACTAAATACGTTTTGGAGTCAGAAGATATAGTTTCAGACGGAGTTGAAAAACAGTATAATTATCAATATAATTCATTCAATCAAATTTCAGAAAAACAAATATTAGAAAACAAGTTTTTTGAAGAGAACCAAGAAACTTTTCAGTGTAATACTACTATAAGCTATAGATATAACAATGAATTTGATATACCAAATGAAAATGGAGAATCTACATCAGAATACTTCGGTTTAGAGAAAGAGATTCGGAACTTACCAGTTGAAATTATAACTAAACATAATGGGAAAATTATTAGCGCTGACTATATAAAATATAAAACCTTGGCACCTTTCTCAGTTTATTTCCCAAGATTTTATGTGCCGTATGAAACTTACCATTTGTATTTACCACATCCAATAAACGAATCAGAATTTACTCCAATAAGTAGCGACTTTAGCAATTTAGATGGAAGGTATAAGTTAATTCGAAGTTATGAAACATATGACTCTAAAGGAAATTTATTGCAATATAAAGATTATGGGAAACCTGTTTCTTCAATAAAATACGACTGGATTGCGGGAAGTTGGTTGCCTATTATAACTGCAGTGAATTGCAGTTATGATAATATAAACACATCTTCAATAGATCCAAATGACATAAGAGCAAATAATCCATCTGCATTCATTACAGATTATCAGTATGATGAATTTGGAAATCTAAACCGGCAAACTACGCCTGATGGAAAAGAGACAATTTATGAATATGATGAATGGAATCGTATTAAATGTATTAAGGATGGAAATGGAAGTATTATTGAAGCTAAAGAATATTTTAATACTGCAATAAAATAGTAAACATATGAGGTCAATTAAAATAATAATAATATTTGTTATGGTAATTTTAAATGCCATTACAAATCCAATTTTCGCTACAGACGGAGTCATTCTTTTAAGTTCTGAAGCACCTCACAAAGATGTACTAGCAATAGCTAAGCAACAAATAGTATTAAAACCAGGATTTAAAGCCTCAGGAATCAATGCCAATTTTTATGCAAAGATAGGGAATTCAAATTCTGTGACTTCTGAGATAATATTAGAAGAAGGTAGTTCCGAAACGAATCAGATACCTAAAGATAAGGAAATCTCAACTCCTATGAATGTTGAAAAAACGTATTATCCAACTGAGAATTTAACAGATGTGACTTCGATTAATTCATTAAATAGCATCAATGTTTTAGAATACAAAGATGGATTAGACCGGAATTGTATGACTATAATAAAGAATGCAACTCCAAATGGATCTGATATAGCTCAAGTTAATAATTATAATGCACTAAATAATATACAGGACGTTTGGTTACCTACTCCGATGGATGGAATTGAAACTAATAATCCTGAATTGATCATTCAGCAGGCAGAGAATTACTATGAAGATTCTTATCCTTTCAGTACAAATCAAAGCAATGGATTTACTCAGACTTCATGCAAGCCTGGACAGATCTTTCATAATAATTCAAAAGTTTATACAAAGGAGTCAATTAATGAAGGACTCCCTGTTCTTCAGTACAGTGTTGATTCCAATGGAGATATGTTATTGTCAAATAGTGATTTAAATGCTTTATATCAGCCAAGATCAGAAAAGTTTGTTGATGAAGATGGTAAAACAGAATATAAATACTATGATGAGTATAATAATTTAGTTTTAGACAGAAAACCAAATGACAATGGCGGTTATGCAGACACTTATTTTGTTTATGATGAATTTAACCGCCTTTGTTATACACTCTCACCAGAATGTTCCAAGTTAGTCAATAATTCTGGGACTTATACACTTTCTTCAAAAAGCAATTGGGTGTCAGATCCACTAGCATTGTATGCATATATATATAAATATGATGAAAAAGGCAGATGTATATCTAAAAAAATGCCAGGTAAAGATTGGGAAAATTTTATTTATGATTTAAAAGACAGGATGATTTTCAGCCAGGATGGTAATTTAAAGAAAGAAAACAAATGGCATTACTATAAATACGATAAATTTGATAGAATAATACAGGATGGCATTGTGTCTTTTGAAACGAGTATAAATGCAATTTCGAGTTCATATAATGATAATAATTATGCCGAAGAAGAATTTGTTGCCGGTATTGGGTATAATGAATCCCCTCAAATGAGCAGTCAATTTAAATTACTACATGAGTATTTTTATGATAATTATGAATTTCTGACGACAGCCAATTTTTCCGCTTTTACCTCAACCTTAAGTTATGATGATGCTGAAAGTGATTATGGGCAGCATTATGAATACCTGGTCTCAGGAGTTGATCTTTCCACAAAAGGAAAATTAACTGGAACTTCAACAGCAATACTTGATAGTTCTGACTATAAAATTGTAAAAGCAATCTATTATGATGCATACGACAGAGTGATACAATTGAGAGCAAATAATCATTTGACAGGCTATGATTATGATTATTATTCATATAATTTTAATGGAGCTTTAACTGCAAAACGTCACGTTCATTATACTCCATATTTAAACGCACCTATCGTAGAAAATTATACCTATCAACATGATAAATTCTCAAGAGTTTTAAGTGAGAATCATCAGATTAATGATCAACCTGAAGAGATACTTTGCTCATACAAATATGATGAAATTGGAAAAGTTAAACAAAAACTGGTTCATAATAATGCATACAAGATTAATTACGAATATAATATTTCAGGTCAAATAAAGACTATGTCATCCCCTTCGTTCAATGAAACTTTGTATTATACAGATAATAATTCAGGTCAAGGAAATTATAATGGCAGTATTTCAGCTATTACATTTGGCAGTCATGATGATCAAAATTATTCATTCACTTATGATTCTCAGAACCGATTATCATCAGCAATTTCAGGTGAAGATGGAATGTTTACAGAGCAAATAGGAGAATATGATGATAATGGTAATATTAAACGGTTATATCGCTATGGTAAAGTATATGACAACAACTTTAATATTGTAAATGGATTGATTGATGATCTGACGTTGGATTATAATGGGAATCAGTTGAAGAAAGTTAATGATGCCGCTGATCAAGACAATGTAATTGCCACAAATGATTTTATTGATAATCTGGATCAGACTCAAGAAATTGAATATTCTTATGACAGCAATGGTAACCTATTTTCTGATAACAACAAAGGAATTGCATGGATTAGATACAATGTTTTGAATCTACCTGAGAAAGTTCAGTTTAGAAATAACTCTAAAAATGAATATGTTTATGACGCAGATGGTGTCAAACTTAGCGCAGCGTACAACTATTCCACACTAACCACTTTATTCCCAATGGGAGATATTAGTTATGAAAATACTGCTGATGCAGATTATTCTTTGGATTATTGTGGTTCATACATTTATACTAAAAATGGCAATAACGAACTTAAATTGTCAAAAATCATTACTTCTGAAGGTGTGATCTCAACTAATGATTATTCAACAGACTTTATGTCGCTGTGGAATTATGAATACAACATTAAAGATCATCAAAATAACACCAGAGTAACACTTATCTGTGATAAATTCTATACTGAAGAGCCTTTAGCATATACTGCAACCGCACAAACAGATTATTATCCATATGGACTGGAACATAGTACAGAACCTCAAAGCAATGGTTATACATTGAATTCCGGGACAAATTCTTATCTTTACAGTGGGAAAGAAATTGACCGGATGAATGGGCTGAATATGTATGATTTCACTGCCCGATGGCTTGATAGTGCAATACCAACATTCACGACATTCGATCCTTTGGCTGAACAGCGGTTCAACGAAAGTCCTTACATATTTTGTGGAGGGGACCCGGTAAACAGAATAGATCCTACCGGTTTGAAATGGTGGCAATATTTAAATTCTTCAATCCCTGATTTCAGATGTCAGGAATCCTGTCCCGGTTCCTACGCTGAATGGAAAGACATGGGAGATGAATTTATTTTGGTTAACTTTGAAACTCAAACTGAAATATCAGGAGAACATTATAAGTTTGATTGTACTCAGGATCCTGTAACCCTACCCAAATCACTTCAGGTAGTGGTAGATAAAGAATTTGGAACAGTACGATTTTATGAAGCAAAAACAGTAAATTATCAAAATAGAGATATTCCTCTATATAGATATTCAGAAGCAATTAAAGGCATTTTAGGGCATTTGTCTAATATTCCACAACCTGAATTTAGTCCGTTTGAAACTGAGGAAATCAATCCTTCACTTAAACTTAAGGACCTGCCATTTAAAAAGGAATATGCAACTCAAAGCCAAAATAGTAATCAAAGTGTTGGTGAACCAGGGTTTGGAGAATCTCTCATTCCATTTTGGGGTTCAGGGCGTTCTGCGGTAAATGCTTTTCAAGAAGGAAGGTATTGGGCTGGAATTGGATATAGCACATTAACAGTATCTGATGTTCTTTTGGCTAAAGCATTGGCAACAGCTGTAGTAAAAGGGGTGGTCAAAGTTGGTGTAAAAGTAGCAACTAAAGAAGCTGTTGAACTTGCTGCAAAAGATGCTACGGAAGTGGTGGTGAAAGATGCTGCTAAGGGAAGTACTACTGCTTTAACCAAATTTTATCCTGTAAATAATGGTTTCTTAGGAACTACAGAACGAACATTCTTAATGCCTGGTGAGCAGATTAGTCGTTATGGAAGTACATCGGGTAAATTTTTCTCACCAGCAGGAACACCTTTACCAATGAGAGCTTTACCTCCAGGTTCAAATACAAGCATCATTAATTCATATAAGGTTTTAAAACCTTTTGAAATTCAAGCTGGGAAAATTGCTCCTGCTTTTGGTCAGCCGGGTTTAGGTACTCAATACTTATCTCCTGTATCTGTAGATGTATTATTAAAACGTGGAATAATCGGCTATTAAATAAAATAATGAACAGAGAAGAATTAAAACATAAATTGGATGAGCTAAACGTATATCCTGGATTTTATTCTTTAGAAGGGGAACTTTTACCTGACCGAATTGTATTATATCACAATTACGCTAAATGGGAAGTGTTCTATTTTGATGAAAGAGGAAATCGAGATAAAGAAAAGGTTTTTCCCACTGAAAGTGATGCTTGTATAAACATTTATGAGTATTTTAAAAAGCAGAAGGAAATAGAAAAGAAATATTAATCGAGTAGGAGGAAAATAAAATAGATTATTTTTACCGACCAACCCTATAAATCCTAAAACAAATTTCCTCCAAAGATCTGGATAACCGCCTCGCTCGGGCTACCGAACGAGACATCGAGGAAAAATCATCCTCTTTGTCTCTTTTTTTGTTTTGTAACTCCCTGACATCCTGAAAGATAAGAGACAGGAATTCGTTCGAAAAAAAGTTCAATAATTTATTTTCAGAAAACACCATTTTTTCGGTAAAGATTGAACTCAATATACGTCGTTTGTCATCTATATCACTATTTATCAATATCTTATCCAAGTTTTGGATGAAATTGATGGAGAAATCCATTTCCTTATCAAAATTGGTTTTCATCTGCTCAAAACCCTTAATCTCCTCCTCTATTTCACGAATTTCGAGTTCATTTCGTGCCTTGATCAGGGTGTAATCTGATGTGGTTATCTCACCGTCCAACATCTTATCCTGAAGTGAGAACATTCTACTCTGAAGTTGTTCCTGTTTGGTGTATAATTTGGTAAGTGATTCGTTCTTAAAACCGATGTTTTCCTTCTTAATATCTTTCCTGACCTCCTTGATTAATTCCAAGACCTCTGGGCGGACTTTTAAATTTCTGATGGTATCGTATAGAGTTTTATGTACTAAATCCGTCCTGTATCGTTCCTGACAAGGATTACAATGATAGTAGAAATATTGTTGACCCATCTTTCCTTTAGATTTACAGTTACTTGAAAAGGGTTATATATCACCAGCTCCTTAATATTTAAAACGATGATGAAACATAAAATGTTGACAATTTCCGAAGTAGAAGAAAGGGTAAATAGAATTAACAAAGATTTATGTCTTGATAAAAATAAATTACCCTCTTATGGAAAAAGCAATGAGAATAATCCCACTTTTGTCATGATTGATGACAATGGCTATTCGCTCTTTGAATTTAATCCCTACCATATTGAAAAAAAACAGCACTTGATAATTAATACTTTAGATGTTAATGAGTTGCTTTTTGAGATATTTAAATATTCGACACGCTTTATTGGAATTAAATATGAGCTTGAAAATCGAATACCAAATCAAGATACTCGAATAATGATGTTCAATAAACACATTGAGATTTTAAATTCACTTCAGTTGGATAAAAAGTTTATTATTAGGCTAAAAGAGCATTATGATTATTTATTACAACTAAAAAAGCCACTCCCCATACCTGATAAATGGTAGTATATGTTTACACAAGGCAGTACTACCTAAGCATACGACAAATTTAGATAGAGGACAGGGTGTTAGGTGTAATGACAAAGTCTTAAGTAGTTTTGTTGCAGCTAATAACCACAAAGGCGCACTTGATTATTGGGACATAGAAGGATCTTATAATCCAAATCATTCTGGAAGTAAAAATGTAGAAACAGATGGTGAATATGGAAAAAAAGGAGCATATTATGGATATACTGATTCAAAAGTGGGTAATGTGTCAGAATTGTTGATGGTAACTTAACTATCTGATTTTCATGTTACACATAAACAAATTTTAGGGAAAGTAATTGGTAGTGATACCTGCTTTCCCTATTTTTGTGCCCAAATTCTTAAAGTAAATGGGTATAGAACGGGTATCTAAAACATCATGTATCAGAATTGTTGATGATTGTACATGTCCGAAATGCAAATCAACCGAATTAGTGAAATTTGGCAAATCCGCTAATAGAAAACAGCGGTTTCGTTGTAAATCCTGTTCCAAAAGTTTTATCCTGGATTATGAGAATAATGCATGCGACCCGGAAATTGATAATAGAATCATATTATACACAAAAGAAGGACTTGGCATCCGGAGTACTGCCAGAATTCTCAAAATATCAACCACAACTTTATTAAAACGGTTATTACAGATAGCAAGTAGAGTAAAACAGCCGCCAATTCCGTTTGGTCGAATCTATGAAGTAGATGAAATGCGAATCTTTATAGGGAATAAAAAACGATTGAGATGGATAGTCTACGGCTTGGACAGAGAGTCTCGTGAAATTGTCAGTTTCAATGTGGGAGGACGCACGAATAAGACATTGAGAAGGGTTACTTATATTCTTCAGTTATCCAGGGCAAGCATGATATACACCGACAGATTACGAATTATCGATCCATAATCAGTCGAAAAGTCCATGATACATATTATTATGGAACCAACCATATTGAACGGATGAATTTAACCTTACGTACACGGCTGAAAAGGTTAAACAGAAAAACTATTTGTTATACCCGAAACATGGCTGTTTTAATGGCAGTTCTAACAATATATTTCTGGGGTTGAGTTTCGGTTTGTCTGATTGCTGGAATTCATTTCTCCATGTAGTAATAAAAACACACTTACTAATTACTGTAGATACGATGCAACCAGAACAATGATGGAATTAAACAAATAATTCTTGGAAATTGTTATTCGTGGTGTATATAATTGTATATTTGCATATACTGAATTGCATTTATTTATAAATTAAAGAACTATGCCAGAAATTAGTCGATTCTATGGAATCATTATATATATGTTTTTCAATGATCACAATCCAGCTCATTTCAAAGTGAAATATGGGGAGTTCGAAGCTAATATTATCATTGAAAATGGTTCCATTCTTAATGGAGATTTACCTGTAAGCAAACTTAAACTTGTACAGGCATGGGCTGAGATACATAAAGATGAATTGCTTGAAATGTGGCATAGTAAGAATTTTCATAAAATCAATCCCTTACAATAATGATTAAAGTTACTGAAATTTATATTGAAAAACCTTATGTACTAAGATGCGTATTCAACAACAAAGAAGTTCGGTTGTTGAACGCTTTACCCATTATAGAAAACCAGAAACATTTGAAAGGAGTTGATCAGTTATTTGATGAATTAGTTTTTGCAAATGTCGTTGTTGGTGAATTGGGTGAAATTACCTGGAGAAATATTGTAACTACAGAATACAATGGTAATTCAACTTGCTGGGATTATGACATTTCACCTGAATTTGCATATTCAAATTCTATCAATATTGATGATAAGAATATCGCTTAATCAATCTGAATATTTTTCCGAAGATCGATTTTCATTGACGAGAATGGGTCTTTTTAATTTCCGACCAGCAACGAAAATTCTGCAGCAAAATCAATCATCTAAGAGATAAAGAGGTAAATTCTTCCTCTTTGTCTCTTTTTTTATTTTGTAAATGCCTAATATGCTGAAAGATAAGAGACAAGAATTCATTCGAAAAATCAAATATTAAAGAAATAATAAGGATTAATTCATTTTGTCTCGTATATTTCAGTTTTCTTGTAGCAATCCTTAATTCTTTTTAATAAATTCAAGTTAATGCACCTATTGTGTCTTTAATATTTACTTTTGTACTTTAAAGAATAAACAATATGAAGATTTTCTCTTTTGGTGAAACCGTAAAAGGATATGATTTTAAAGTTCTAAACGAACGAGAAGTGAGGGGTATCTCAGGAATATTATTACTGTTGGGTATTATTGCTTTTATTCAGGCTTTTGTGCTGAATAATTTGAAAGTTATCCCTTATATTTCAGCTATAATGTTATCGCATTTTCTGATTTCAGTGTTGGTAAATCCTTTGTTCTCGCCTATTACCTTATTATCGAGAATTATTGTTCGGAAACAAACACCAATTTATATAGGTGCTGTGCAAAAACGGTTTGCATGGTCATTGGGAGCTACACTCTCACTAGCGATTTTTATTTTATCCACAATTTTAAATAAGACAAACAATCTAAGTTATTTCCAACCCGTTTGTTTGATGTGTATTGTATGTCTTATTTTGATGTATCTTGAAACTGCTTTTGCAATTTGTGTGGGATGCAAACTTTATTTTCTATCTATTCGACTTAAATTAATTAAAAAGCCTGATACTACTCCCAATTGCATGGGGGATGTCTGTGAGATTAAATAATCAGATTGCTAATTATTTAGTAATTATCAATTTGTGTGTGCTTCTTATTTCCTTATCTACAAGTTCCAAAAGGTAAATTCCAGCGCTAATTTCTTTTAAATAAATTGTTTCATTTGCATTAATCAGTCCAGACCTTAAAACTTTACCGGAAATATTCAACAATTTATAGTTTATCAAAGAACTATTTTTACGTCCAGTTTGTATAGTTATTTTATCTGTTGCTGGATTTGGATAAATCCATGGTGCATTGACTTTCATCTCATTTATGTCATCTAAAATTGAGCTTATTCTGAAAATTGCTGTATTTCTTCCATTTAAACTTATTTGTGGATAGGAGTTTTGTCCCTCTTGGTTTATTTGGCAGGTGTAACTTGTTCCTGAAACTATATCTTGTAAAGTATAACTCCCTGTCTGTAAGAATATGGAGGATAAGTCAATTTCCAGGTTTTGTAAACTTGTACTTCCTAAATTGTGTGCGATTACATATTTCTCATTCCCATACACCCTTGAATAGGAGAGGACTTGTGTTGAATTGTTGGGAAGATTAGTGTAATTACCTCGCCTGAGGGCAGGAGTGTTGTTGCGTAATTTTATATATTGATTGTAAGTTGTCCATAATGAATGAGGATCCTTCTTCTGATTCTCTACATTTTTTGTTAAATAATCTGATTGTGGTGCCCTCCACGGTGTTGAAGTGCTAAACCCTGCATTTGCATTTGAATTCCATTGCATCGGAGTGCGTATGTTTTCATCGGGTTTACCGCCGATAACTCCGATCTCTTCTCCATAATACAAATAGGGTATGCCGGGCAATGAAAGTAATATTTGAGCGGCTAACTTTGCTTTGTCAGTATTGCCGGCAAATGTGGTCATAATTCTTTCTTGATCGTGATTGGTGAGAAAAGTTCCATATTGCAAGTAAGGATAACTGGCTGTTACTTCATCCAATGTATTCGTTAATGCTGAGGAATTTCCACTATTGATCGAATTAATTATTGAACTGGCCAGACTGAATTCAAAACCAAAATCCAAACCATCATTGCCGACATAATTCTTAACGATGCTGGTTGAGGTCCAAGCTTCTGCCACTGCAAATGCTTCTGGATTTACGGTTTTGTAATGTGACCGGAAATCTTTCCAAAACTGAAAAGTTTCGGGTAGATCTTCCACTGTATTACCTGATTCATAAATATATTTTACTGCATCCAATCGGAATCCATCTGCATTCATATCTTCTAGCCAATATCTGGCTATATCAAACATTTCAGCTTTAACATCATTGTTTTCATAATTCAAATCGGGCATTCCACTGTAAAAAATCCCATAATAATAGGCTCCGTTTCTTAAATACCAGGTGCTACTCGGACTACTTGTACTCCATCTGTACCAATTTCGATAAGGTGAACTAGCACTTGCTGAGGACTGTAAAAACCATGGATGTTGTGACGAAGTGTGATTCATAACCAAGTCAACGATCACTTTTATTCCTCTCTGATGTGCAGCTTCCATAAATGCTTTGAAATCGTCATTGTTGCCATAATCTGTTTCAACAGTCCTGTAATCAGTTACATCATATCCGTGGTAGCTTGGTGACTGCATTACAGGCATTAACCATATACCCGTAATTCCTAAATCGGTATTGGTTGTAGAATCTCCGTCATTCAGATAATCAAGTTTGGATATTAAACCTTTCAGGTCGCCCTTGCCATCTCCGTTTGAATCGTAAAAACTGCGTACAAATACTTCGTAAAAAACTCTGTCGTTCCACCAATGTGTAATGGCTTCCATCACATGTATATAATTGGAAATTGAAACTGAAGCTGTGTCTCCTGTTTTATTGGTAACCTTTAAGTTGACAGGGTAGGAGCCTGGAGTAGTGTATGAAACAACTGGTGAACTTTCTGTCGAAGTTTGGATATTGCTTCCTGGTAATGTCCAAAAATAGCTTATATCGGACTGGTTTGTAATTGCTGCAAGTTGAATCTTCTGATCAATCAATACTGAACGATTATTGGTTTGGAAACTAACCTGAAGGATTTCAGGTGGAATTTGATCATTGTACCAAAATGACACTACACCATTATTTTCAACCGTATAACTTCTATTTGGACCACCACCGGGAAATTCTTCCAGTCCATTCCATAAACCGTTGATCCGTGCTTTAAATTGAACCACACTTCCTATAGTCAGTGGTATTTGTACTGAATAGATCAGATCACCATCTGCGTCGCTGAGTCTGGTTGACCCCCAGGAGTTGAAAGTGCCTGCCAAATCCACAAAGTCAACTTTTGGATTGAATTTACCAAGCATTTCCATGTATTTCATATTGACATTGAAAATTATATTCGTGGTTGCCCCAAATAAAATACTTGGTATAATGAATCCAATTATCAACAAAGCTATTCGTTGATTTTTAATAATATATCGTGCCATAGCCATCATCTTTGGAAAGTGATTTTATCTGCAAATAACCATTTTGGTGGTAAATGCTTTTTTATTAGTACCCCTATATTTAATCAAATAAATACCACTATTTAAATGTTCAATGTTGTATCCCAAAATATTATTTCCATGACTGTATATTTGATCAACCATTTTACCTGAGAGATCATAAATTTCAATGGAGGTGCTTGTGCTTAATTCACTATTAAATAATATGTTAATGGTGTTGACGGCTGGATTTGGGTATACTTTTAAATTGTCTGATAATTCGAAAGTTGACGTTTGTGAATCAATCACTTCAAGATTAAAACTGGTCGATTTTTTGTTGCCATAGGTATCCTTAGCAGTAACTGTTATTTCGCAACTGCCTATATTTAAAAGTTTCAATTCCAATGAATCAATTTTATTTTTGACATTTGGATTTACGATGGATGGATCTGAACAGCTTACCGAATACTTCAGTTCGGAAGAGTAGGGGAAATAAAACACATTTGAAAGATCGATAGAGATTTTAGCTTGATTGATGAATTCTTTTTTGTTTGAAATGGAGTTTGCAACCGTAATACTAGGATAAGCATTGGGTCTTGTAACTGTACTCAACTGACTGTCTATCCATTCCCATCGTTGCGTTAGAAAACTCTTTAGATAATCTACTTCTTTCTGGTACGTGTTTCTTTGTGTATATCCACTAGTTTCACGCCATATGTTTGCACCTAAAACCGGCCATTTGACAAATTCTCTGGTTTGTGCTTCAGTTAATAGGGAAGCAATTGAATCTATGTAGCTAAGCAATTTTGTTGTCTGATACTTTTCTTCGCGCAATTCTTCCCATCGTAGCTTCATCGAATATTTGAAAAAGGGGTCATCGATAAAAAGTGGCCAGAAAAATGGTGTATTTGAAGTGCCTGTATGGTTCATCATCCAACCACTAATTACACCATTGTCTGGATAGGATGAATTGCCTGCTGATTGATCAAAATCCCATACCGGACCAGCATGTATCAGTTCATTTTTATCCTTGTGAAAATATCCACTCCAACCGTAAGCATCGCTATTGCGCATTGCTTCTTGTACTATACCTTCAAACAGAAAGGATTCCACATTGATATGTTCCACATATCCAGTATTCGGATTGGAATAAGTATTGCTTCCTGCTCTCATTTTAGTTCTAAATGCATTGTCGAAGGATTGAATATAACTGAATTGTTCAGGCATAATATCAGCTATGACAGGGTATTTCAGTTTTCGATTTTCACCAAGATCATTGCCAAATCCAGAGATTTCCCAGATATAACCACCAGTCAATTCTTCCCCGCTGATGTCTGTAGTTAATAATTTTGCAATATCTACACGATCGTTGTCCCTTTTAATTTCCTCCATTAAAAGATAAATCCCTTGATATTCGCCATTCAGTATAACTTCCACATGTTTGGTATTGCTAGCCCATTGATTGGTTTCCCTCGACATATAATTGGCAAGGTTGTTTCTAATGAAGGTGTGATCCAAATAGGAGGCTCTCAATATCCAATCGTTTTCAGATGGCATACCTAACAGTGAAACATTTAAATTTCCACCCAATGAGTCTCTGGTTTCAAATTTATAGGGTTTTTTAGCAAAACCTGAGGTGGAGTTTCCTCTGATTTCGATACCAATTGAACCATTATATTCATTAAATTCGTCAGTGTAGGTGTTCCGTTTTCCTTCTCCATTATATATCAAACCCATGTGAACAGTAATTTTAGGTTCATCCTTTATAGTTTGACCGTTTGTTTCTATCACCAAAATGGGTAAATTGGAACTTAAAGCAGAAAGGTTTGCAGGAGCACTAAACCAATTTGGAGTAGGTAAATAACTCTTTTCAGAAGATTTTATACCTACTGATAACCAGGTGTTTGACGATAGGTCGGATGAGTTTGCTGTAGCATTATGAACTTGAATAGCCAGAGTGTTTGATCCTTCAATTAAATTGGCTAGGAAGGTAGAAATGTCCAATAAAAATGTTTCAGGTTTTCCACCCGAAGGCATCAATGCCTCATGTTGTGTAGATGATAGGACTGTTGCTTCAGGAAATGCGTCAGTTAAGCCCTTTGAACGTGCAATTTCAATTCCATTTAAATAGGCTACAAAAGCGTCATCATAGTCTATATTCAGTATAGCAGCTACAATATCAGATTTTTTACGGATGTTGAATTCAACTCGCATGAAAACTGAATTGCAGGTGGCAATTACTGTTTGATCATCATTGTCTCCATTGCCTATGCCACCCCGACCGTTGTTCCATCCACTAGCATCGAAACTGGATTCCCTCCAGTTGTTAGGTGCTAAACCTTCATTGCTGGTTTTATATTTAAATATTGTGTCTGAATAAAATACAGTTTCCCAATGGTTTACAGTGCCGGTCTGCGCATACAGATTTAGAATTATTAAATTTGCAAAAAATAAAAAAAGAAGCTTTTTATAATACATTTCTATAATAAATAGGTGAATCTTCAATAGATGCTAAGTGAAATAATAATTAAAAAAACGCTCCCGATCAGATTGACTGGAAGCGTTATGATTATTTGTTTGTCAATTATAGTATTGCTTTACAGGCATCAATTAATTTTTGTGCATTTGTATTGCTTGCATCAGTTTGTATTGCTTTTTCTAGAATTTTAATAGCATTCGAAGCACCTTCTTTAGCTTTATTAATTTCAGCAATATATGCATCATCTTCAATTTTAAGTGTTCCCTCTTTCACTTTTGTGTTGGCTACATTAATAATCTCCACACTGGATTTGTATTGATCATTTCCATCAGAAACGTATGCCTTTGCTATGTTTTCTTTCAAATATGTTTTGTTTTCATCTGAAAGACCAGCAACTTCTGCACTTGTTTTTCCTTCTCCAGCCAATTGCTTTGCTAATTTCTTAATCGATGCTTCTTTGTATTTTGATGTTTTTTCAATATCAAATTTAAATTCTTTTTCTGCGATTGTATAACAAGTTGCAGCACCTACGAAATCACTAGCTTTATAGTTGGCTCCACCTTGATTGAAGAATCCTTTACCTGCTTTCTCGTTTAGTTCTATTTTTTCAGGAAACTCATTAACCAATCCTTTGTATAAACTTAAAGCCGTTTCATAGTCTTTCTTTCCTAATGCATCACTAGCACGATCACCAATAACTATAGGTTTCAACTGACTTAATGCATTTTTGATAGATGCTTCATCCATTCCATGATTAGGGATTGTCAACACTTTCTCATACAATTCAATGGCTTTTGCATACTCTTTCGCTTCTAAAGCTTGATTGGCTTCAGTCATTACCTCAACTCCGCTTTTTTCTTGAGCATAAGTTAGAACACTTAAACATACTGCAAATACGAATACTATTTTTTTCATTTCATTTATTTTTTAGATAGACTTTGAAATTAACAAATTCATTCCAATATCTAAATTTTTTTTTTCTTTTTGTTTCTTTTGTTAAAAATTATATTTCTTGGTACTTCACATCAATATGGTTTTCTTTGAATAATGCTAGTGATTTCGAACAAATATTGTGAGAACATATCAAGGATATTTGAATGTGAGGATCATAATCTTTAATTTTCTCAGCAATGTCTACAATTTTTTGTGCATCCTTACGAATAATTCTGGATTTTATCACTTTATGAATTCCATAGTGATTTTTGTTTATTTCTACTATTTGAACTCTTGATGATATATTGAATTTTGCATTGAGATTATCCATATATTCAGTCTTCAATTTTTAATCCCAGGGCTACAATAATTTTATTGTAACCAGTATACATTTCCATTACGGTAAGCATTTCAACTATATCTGAATCTGAATAACCAACTGATTTAATGTTTTCAAAATCATTGTCAGATAAATTTTCTGGATTTTTAGTGGCTGTACTAACAAAATTTAAAACGAAATTCAAGTTTTTATCCGTGGAACTATTTCGTTCAATTTCAGAAATAGTCTCCTGCTTTTGACCTAATTTTTCCAGGTTCTGTTTGTGAATTGTTGCACAAAAGATGCATCCATTTTCAGTGGATACTCTCAATGCTATAGCTTCTTTCAGAACAAGGGGTAGATTGCCTTTCCCTAAAACATTCTTTGTTCGGTTCCAGTTTGCTTGCAATATGTGTGGATGAACCGCAAATGCCCTGTAAGCAGCGGGAACTTTACCCGCTTTGTCAATTATCTCATCAAAAACGGATCTGATTTCTGGATCATCACTTTGTGGATCTATCAAGTTGATTCTTGCCATTATACAATGAATTTATCTATAATTTGAATAAATAGGTTAACATCAATTGGTTTTGTAAGATAATCGTAAGCACCAGCCTTTTTCAAATGATTAATTAAATTAGGAAGGGCATTTGCACTCACTATGATCACTGGAATATTCCTTGTTCCCTCATTGGATTTTAATTCTTTAAGTACACTTTCACCATAAATGTCTGGTAAATTCAAATCCAATAAGATGATATTCGGTTTGTTCTCCATTGCAAGATTAACAGTTTGAGCACCATACATATTCGTAATCAACTTAATATTGGGTC
>CAZZPZ010000023.1:0-23206 GCA_964655615.1 uncultured Paludibacter sp.
ACTTTGAATCTGTTGTAATGTTCGATGACATAATCACACTTAAGGGAATAACCAATCCATCTTATCAGAAATTAAACCCGAAAAACATTGAAATAATCAGGTATTTGGATACCCAATTCGGGTAGTTTTTGTCGTATTCATCCTAACGATATTATATTATGGTATATCTATGTATAATATCCTGAAAACCATATGAGTTACTTACCATGAATAAGTGTAACAATTCAAACTTCAATTTCTGTCATTCGTTTGAATCAGATGATAAACAACAATATTTTTTTGTCGTGATGAAATCCACCGTTTTTTCAGGACGGGGAACAAGTCCACTCACCTGATTTAACATTCCAACCATCATCAACCTGAAGGTTTCATTGAAAGTCAATCCGCCAGATTTAACATCCCTTGTAGTAATATAAATCAAGAATAAAATCGATGCGCTAATTATCGCTAAATAAGGCTAATAACCAATGCCAGTCCATACTTCTGCCGTAAATTTAATGTGTGATTAAAATCAACACAAAAATGAAGGTAAAATACAACAGGGTGTCAACCATCCAGCAGACAGGTAATCGGTTTTCTGCCGACAATGAAAAGTATGACCTAACATTGTTGGACAAGGTGTCGGGTAAAGTGTCATTCAAAGAACGTGACAAGGGTAAAGAATTAATCAAATTAATTGAAGAAAAGAAAGTATCACAAGTCACAGTGGAGGAACTTAGTCGACTTGGGAGAAATACTGGCGACGTCATTCAAACTCTCGAATGGTTGGAAGAGAATCAAATCAATGTTGTGGTCAGAAACCTTGGAATCCAATCAAGACCAAACGGAAATAAAAACCCGATATGGAAAATGATTAGTTCAGTGATGTCCAGCCTGTACGAGATGGAATTGGAAAATATTCGGGAACGTACCTCAGTAGGTCGTCAGGTATATGTTCAACGTGGCGGTAAATTGGGAAGACCTTCCAAATCAAATGAATCCAATTTTGATTTTTTAAAAAAGGATTCAAGTGTTCAGATTCAGAAATATTTGGAAAGAGGTTTATCAGTTAGGGATGTCAGCAAGGTAACAGGAGTATCAACGTCAACCGTTATGAAAGTCAAGAAATTGATTTGATATTTTAGGGTGGTTCTTCTCGAATCACCTTTTTTATTGTGTCAAGAGTTGTCATTTATGATAACCTTTATAAAAGTCGATTCGCCTAAATTAACATTTGGGAGTTACCAATAAGATTCTGAGGATGTTACAGGGGAATGATTAAAAACTTGACTCGCCTGTTTTAGCACTTCTCGAATAGTTGGACAAAATAAATGGGCAACGAAGAACTTGATTCAGCTGTTTTAACATTTACCCCTCCCTTCCCCATCTCCATAGGGGAGTCCTGCTGGGTTCCCGTCCTTATATATATGAGTTTTGATGTAAATGGGGCGGCTCAATAATCCGTGTTAATATTTCCTGGCATTTTCACCCCCAATTCAGACCATAATCCAATGATACTAAAATAATGGTCATTTATATTTTAAAATTTCTGGCAGAAAATCTAATAAATTGGAGGGTTACAAAAATTGACTCCGAAAATTTTTGCCAGAAATTGTCACAAACAAGGATTAATTTTGTGGATTTGGAATGTTTATACAATCCAATGGCTTAAAATAAAGATTTTCTGCTATTTTTGTGTAATTTCTCATTGGACACTTGACTTGACATACTTTAAATGATGTTTTATTTTGTTTGTACAGCGTATTAATTTCTAAATTAGGGATTAATATTCATCCTTCGAACTTCATAAATCCATTATTTATTGTTTCTCTCAAACTATCCAATTGAGGTTTTACAATATTAATCTACATTATGATAACAGGCGCACACAAAAACAAAATTGACAATATTTGGGATGTCTTTTTTGCCTCAGGAATAACTTCCCCGATTACCGTATTGGAACAGATGACCTATCTGTTTTTCATTAAACTCTTAGATGACAGTCAAATTAAGAAAGAAGCCAATGCCATAAATTTTGGTGTTGAACTAAAAGACCCAGTTTTTCAAAAGGGGAATTGGTTAAATCCTGATACCAATACCGATGTCCCATTCAATAACCTTCGTTGGAACGTTTTCAAGAATTTCGACACCTCTTCAATGTTTTCCACAGTCAGAAATGACGTATTTGTTTTTATTAAAAACCTTCACTCAGGGAAAGATAGTTCCTACAGTCGATTCATGAAGGATTCGATTTTCATGATTCCTAACGAACGTACATTGGCAAAGGTAGTAGATGGTATAAATGACCTTGACTTGAATGATAAAGATTCAATGGGTGATATCTATGAATACATCCTTGGTAAAATGGCGGCCAGCGGTACAAATGGTCAATTCCGTACCCCACGACATATTATTAGAATGATGGTTGAACTGATGAACCCGACTTTAAAAGATGTAATATGTGACCCAGCAATGGGTTCTGCAGGATTTATTGTTGAGTCCGCAAGATATATTTCAGAACAATATCATAAAGAACTTTTAAATAAGGGGAATGGTCAACATTATCGTGATACCATGTTCTTTGGATTTGATACCGACCAAACTATGTTACGAATCGGTGCCATGAACATGATGTTACACGGTGTGGAAAACCCAAATATTGCATGGCAAGATAGTTTGTCCGATGATAACAAAGACAAAGATAAATACTCCATGATACTTGCCAATCCACCATTCAAAGGTAGTCTTGACCACGGTTCTGTAGAGAAAAGTCTTTTGACTGTAGCCAAAACAAAACAAACCGAACTCTTATTTATCAGTCTGTTTTTAAAGATACTCAAACCAGGAGGAAGATGTGCATCAATTGTTCCTGATGGTGTGTTGTTCGGTAGTAACAAAGCACCCGTTGCCATCCGTAAAGAACTAATTGAAAATCACAAATTGGAGGCGGTGATATCTATGCCTTCAGGAGTATTCAAACCTTATGCTGGAGTTTCCACCGCCATTCTAATATTTACCAAAACCAATGCTGGAGGAACTGACAAAGTATGGTTTTATGATATGAAATCTGATGGATATAGTTTGGATGATAAACGGAATGAAATATCCGACAATGACATTCCTGATATTTTGAACAGATTCCACCAATTGGATTCTGAAGATGGTAGGACTCGACAAGAAAAATCATTCTTTGTTCCAAAAGAAGAAATCATTGAGAACGGTTATGACCTTTCAATTAACAAGTACAAACAGGTTGAACGTGAGAAGGTTGAATATGAGAGACCTGAAGTGATTTTAGAGAGAATTAAGGTTCTACAAAACCAAATTAATGATGTTATTTCCGAATATGAATCCCTAAAGTGATGGTAATGAAGAATAAACACGGATGGGAAATTAAGAAGTTAAAAGATATTTGTGAAAAGGCATCATCAAATATTTCTCAAAACAAAATACAAGAAAATGAAGGAATTTATCCAATTTACGGTGCCAGTGGGTTGATTAAATATGTTGATTTTTATCACCAAGATAAGGAATATATAGGATTAATTAAAGATGGTGCTGGAGTTGGAAGAATACAGTTTTTACCTCCATTTTCTTCTGTAATTGGTACATTACAATATATTCTTCCCAAAAATGGAAACTCTATAAAATATGTGGCATATTGTCTAAGAAGTTTGAAACTTGAAAGATTCGCACAAGGAGCTGCTATTCCTCATATTTATTTTAAGGATTATGGAGAAATTAGTATTCCTGTTCCCCCTCTTCCTATCCAGCACCAAATTGTCAAAGAATTAGACACACTTTCAGAAATCATCACCAAAAAGGAACAACAATTAGAGGAACTTGACAAACTGGCTCAAGCTACTTTTTATGATATGTTTGGGGACCCTGTGACAAATGAAAAGGGGTGGAAAAAAGATTCTATTCTTAACGTTGCACCAATAAAATCATATAAAGGAGAATTATATTCTGAGAACGAAAAATTTTGGTTATTAAATCTCGATATGATTGAGTCAAATACAGGAAAAATATTGTCTGTAAACATGGTTGATAAAGACGTAGTTGGAAACTCAACTACAACTTTTAGTGAAGAGAATGTTTTATATTCAAAATTAAGACCATACCTGAATAAAGTTGTAAACCCCAATAAATCAGGTTTTGCAACTACAGAATTACTACCATTATTACCTAAAAATGGAATACTAAATAAAATTTTCTTAACACATTTATTAAGAAGTAGTTTTTTTGTGAACTACATACAAGAGAAAGTAGCTGGAGCTAAAATGCCACGAGTGTCAATGGACATATTTAGAACCTACAATGTAATATTACCCCCACTAACATTTCAATTAGATTTTGCGGGTAAAGCTGAATTAATAGAAAAACAAAAATCATTGATTCAACAATCCATAACAGAAGTTCAGCAATTACTTGATTATACAATGTACAAATACTTTAATTAATCTACAATGAAAAACTTTGACTTCCTGAAAGATATTCCTGCATTTAAGAAGTTACATCAGTTTTGTGACACCGCAGAGATAAATCAGATTTCCGACCCATTCAAGTCTATTTCACATTGTCGATTGGCGTTGGAACATATTGTCAAAGTTATTTATTACCTCAAAGATATTCCCCAGCCTGTAGAATCAAACCTTTTCAATCTTGTATCTGGCGAAGAGTTCAAGTCCTTTGTAAATGATTATCAATTGATGAAGGCACTTCATTATATCCGAAAAGAAGGAAACAAGACTTTACATGATGGTGGAGCAAATAAGAGTATTTCTTTTTTCTGTGTAATTAACCTTTATTCATTTGTCGGAGCGGTACTTGAAAAATTGGGTGTAATAGAAAGTTATCCCAATTTCAACAGGGACTTCTTAAGTTCAGTTCCATCCGTTCATATTGAACCACCATCAGATACCGAACCTGAGGAAGAAAAAACAATACAATTTAAGGGTAAATTACCCCAAAATGAGACACTAAACTTTAAAAAACCAAAGTATTTCACTGAAGCGGAAACAAGACGATTCTATATTGACCAGCAACTTCGTGAAGCTGGATGGGATGTTCTTGAAATCGAAAACAGTATTGTTCCGACCAAAGCTGGTATTGAAATTCGGGTGGAAGGTATGCCCAACAACAAGGAAGAAGGTTTTGCTGACTATGTTCTTTTCGGACGAGATGGTAAACCACTGGCAGTTGTTGAAGCCAAGAAAACCAGTGTTGACCCAATCAAAGGAAAACATCAGGCAACCCTATACGCTGAATGTTTGGAGAATCAATTTGGAGTAAAACCTGTAATCTATTACACCAACGGGTACGAAACATACATTGTTGATGGTCTTGGATATCCAAGTCGTAGGTTATACGGATTCCACACCATCTCTGACCTTGAATTACTTGTTCAACGACAGAACAGGGGTACAATCTCGGACTATAGAGTCAATCAGGATATTACCAACAGATTGTATCAGAAAACAGCAATAACCTCTGTTTGTGAACATTTCAATAAGAAATACAGACGTGCCTTACTTGTAATGGCAACGGGAACGGGAAAGACAAGGGTTTCCATATCCTTGGTTGAATTGTTGATGAGAAACGGATGGGTAAAGAATGTATTGTTCCTGGCTGACAGAACCGCCTTGGTAAGTCAGGCAAAGAAGAACTTCACCAAATTACTTCCACACGTTCCTGTTTCAGTGTTATCAGACAATGGAAGTAAACCTGACTTGAATTCCCGATTAACATTTTCCACCTATCAGACAATGATAAATTATGTGGATGGAGATACCAAGGATTTCTCCATTGGTAGGTTTGATTTGATAATCATTGATGAAGCCCATCGGTCGATATTCGGGAAATATTCCGCCATTTTTGACTACTTCGATTCATTGATAGTCGGTTTGACGGCAACACCTCGATCGGACGTTGATAAAAGTACTTATCAGATGTTTCTGCTGGAAGACGGATTTCCTAACTATCATTACGAATTGGAAGAAGCGGTTGCTGACAACTATTTAGTTCCTTACAGAGGAATTATAAGACATTCTCAACACATTAAGGTCGGAATCAAGTACAAAGACCTCTCACAAGACGAAAAGGAACAATTGGAGAAGGTATGGGAGTATGAATCCGCCAAGAAGTCCCTTGATTTACCTGAAACAAAACGTGATATCCGAGGAAATGAAGTGTTTACATATATCTTCAATGAAGATACCATAGACAAAGTTCTCCACGATTTAATGAAGAATGGTCTGAAGGTTCAAAGTGGAGAACAGATTGGTAAAACTATCATCTTCGCCTACAACCACGAACACGCCGAACTGATTGTGAAACGATTCAATACCATATATCCTGAATATGGTGCTGAATTCTGTGTGTTGATTGATAATTATGTCACATACGCCCATAACCTGATAGAACGGTTTGAAGTAAGAGACAAGAACCCACAAATTGCAGTGTCCGTTGATATGCTGGATACAGGAATTGATGTTCCTGATGTATTAAATCTTGTATTTTTTAAAATTGTCCGTTCTAAAATCAAGTTCCTTCAGATGATAGGTCGGGGAACAAGATTATCAACAGACATTTTTGGTGTTGGTGAAGATAAAAAAGAGTTCCTGATTTTTGACTACTGTGAAAACTTTGAATATTTCGAGAAAAACCCCAATGGTATTGAAGCCAAACCCATTCAGTCATTGACCGAGAAGTTATTCAATATTCGTTTGGATATCGCCCATGAACTTCAGTCCTTACACTATCAGGAAGATGAATTTTACAAATCCTATCACGATGAATTAAAAGAAATCCTGAACAAACAGGTTAAGAATCTGAACCAACAAAGAATCGATGTAAGGAAAAATCTGATTGTAGTTGATAAATATAGACTGGCAAGTACGTGGCAGTATATATCACCCCTTGATATCCTTGAAGTCAAGAAACAGATATCACCATTGATTACACCCGTTCAGGAAGACGAGAACGCAAAGAAATTTGATTTGCTGGTATTGTCGGTGGAAATGTCTTTGATTGACAAAGATGTTACTGCAAAACTCAGCATGGATAAGATTGTAGATATCGCTAAATTATTATCCGACAAAACAACTATTCCACAGGTAAATCTGAAGATTAGTATCATTAAAGAAATTTTGACTGAAAACTTTTGGAAGAATCTATCCGTGGATAATCTTGAACGAATCAGGTTGGAGATACGTGAACTGATGAGATTTCTTGTTGGTGAGAAAGGACAGACCTTTACCGTGGATATTGAAGATGAAATTGTGGATGGTGGTGAAGCAACGGGAATTCCAAAGATAACAACCTACAAACAAAAAGTACTTGAATATCTTGAAGAGAATCTAACCACAAATCCAACGTTACAAAAGATTCTGAACATAGAACACCTTGAACGTACCGATATACTTGAACTTGAACGTATTCTATGGACTGAATTGGGAAGTAAAGATGATTACGACAAGTACGTACAGAATAAGTTTGCTGGAGGGAATGTGGCGACCTTTATCCGTTCAATAATAGGAGTAAATCGAATGGTTGCCGTTGACAAATTCAATCAGTTCCTTGCTGGTCAGGAATTAAATTCCCAGCAACAGGAATATGTAAAAACAATCATCACCTATGTCTGTGAAAACGGAGATATTACACGTGACATATTAGCCAACGAAACACCATTTGACGGATACGATTGGATGAGGGTCTTTGGTGATTATGTAGGTGTAATTCCACGGTATGTGGATGTTATTCATGAGGCGGTGATTGCGTAAATTAAATTATCGGATAAAATTTTAAATTAAATAGATATGATTCTTGCTATTAAAAACGACTTACTTGATTTTGAGAAAATTGACTCTACTTCATTTGGTGAGTTGAATATTTGGGAACGTACACATATTCAAGAATGGATAAGAAATGCACCTGAAATTCTAGGTGAAGAGCTATTAGTTGTTAGTATTGAATTTGATAAATTCACGAATTCAAACGATAGGCTTGATTTGCTTGCATTGGATAAACAAGGAAATTTAGTTGTGATCGAGTTAAAAAGAGATGCTTTTGCTGGATATTCAGATTTACAATCAATTAGGTATGCCGCAATGGTTTCATCTATGACGATTGATAAATTATTACCATATTATATATCTTACCAAAAGAAATATTTAGGGAAGAATGATGCAAATGAAGAGGAATCAATTACATACATTGAGGAATTTATAAATCAAGAACTTTCGGAAGAATTGTCAAATAAGCCAAGAATTATTTTGTGTTCAGAGAACTTTTCGCAAGAAGTTACTACTACTGTATTATGGCTTAATCAGAACGGGTTGGATATATCTTGCGTGCGAATAACTCCACATAAAATTGGAAATCAGATCGTTGTTGTACCCAATAAGATTATACCATTACAAGAGGCTAAACAATACCTGATTGATATACAACAGAAAGAGGAGAAAATTCATGATAAGAAGAAGAATATCCGAAAGAAAACATTAAAAATTCTACTAGAAAATAATATTATAAAGGAAGGAGAGAAAATATATCTGAAGCATGCCTTACCCAAATATTTACATTTTAAGAAAGATGATCCAAACTTTATTGCTACGATTACAGGTAAATTAGATCAAAGCAATTCTGTTCGATGGGAACAAAACGGAGAAGAATACGCAATATCAAGATTAACTGTTGAAATCTTCAGAAATAATAATCCCGAGAAAAAAGATCCAGGAGGTGTTAATGGTAATTGGCACTGGGTTACTGAAAAGGGGAAAGACTTATGGACATTAGCCGAAGAATTCATTAATCAACAAACAAATTGAAAATATTACAGACAGTGATTACAAACTAATATACTATGGAAAATATATTCTCAATTAATAGTAGTGGATACATTAAGAGGAGAGAAAGCTTTGATTTAGAATTTAAACAAAACTTTCAACTTGGCGATAATATAATAAAATATATTAAGACTCTTGTCGGAATGGCAAATAATAGAGGTGGTAAGATAGTTTTTGGAATACTGAATAGTCCACATATTCCAGCTGGAATGACAAATAACAAATTTAACGAAACTGATCCCGCGGAAATTGATAAAACTATAAGAGAATATTTCTCAAAAGAATTAATTTGGCATTCAGAAGTTGTAAGATTTCGTGAAAAGGATTTTGGAGTCATATCAGTTGAAGAATCCGAATACAAACCAATAATATGCAAAAAGAACAAAGGTACACTTCTTAGAGAGGCGGCAATTTATTATCGATATAGAGGAGAATCAAAAGAAATAGAATATCCTGAGCTTCAGAGAATAATTGACAAAGAACGAGAAAAGGAACAAATCTTATGGATGCAACATATTCAGCAGATTTCAATGATTGGTCCAAAAAATGTTCATTTACTTGACACATTTAAAGGCGAAATTAGTGTGGGAGATGGAAAGATATTAATCGAGAAGGACATTCTTGATAAAATTAAGTTCGTGAAAGAAGGACATTTTGTCGAAACAGAAGGAGCCCCTGCTTTAAAATTAATCGGAAATATCTCAGGTGTATTAGAATCTGGAAATTCAATTTCTCCTGACATTTTATATCCATTGTTTACTAAGGATCTTCAAGATCGACTTAATCTAAATTCTCATGATATTCAGTGTGTTTTATGGAAATTAAACATAAAAGGAAATAAGAAATATCATTTAGATACGAAAACAGGAAAAAATTCTAATTTCATGAACAAGTATTCAGAAAAATTAATTCCCTTACTTCAAAGAATGATAGATAGACCTGACTTTTTAGAAACATGTAGGAATGATTATAAAATCGAAGTCTCATCAAAATTCAAAAGAAAGAAAAAAAGAAAAAAGTAATCTTGACCCAAACCAAAATTTTAATCCAAACCTCTGTAAAAACTTTTCTGAGGAATATATCTGACATTCTAATGTTCCAATACGACAATAAGACCCGTTTTTGGAGTGTTTTCATGGCGAATGGTATAAGAATCCCACTCCCAAGAAAAACTAAATCTGAGTCAATTCTAAATACATCTGATGAATTGTTTCAAGTAAGTTTACAATCAATTGTTAATATTAACCATGTCGATTACTTCGAAGACAAGGAAATGGTTCTGCTGGATGGACAACGATTAAAAGTTACACCACACTATTTAAAGGAGATTAAGGAGAAATTTAATTCTATATAAATGGATTTATTATCAATTTTAGAATATAGACTTGTTGTAGGCTCCCCAAAAATTAGTCAAGTTTATAAGGAGACAATTAATGTTTAATTATATAAATTTGTACTATTATGAAGAAGAGTAAATTTAGTCCATACGAGGTATCAAAGATTCTCAAGGAATTTGACCATGACAAGTCAATCTGAGATATTTCACGAATATACGGAGTTGCTCAAAAGATGCTTTACAAGTGGCGTTAACGTTACGGGGTCATTGAAGCCTTGAATTAAAAGGTATTAAAGAATTAGATGAAGAGAACGTGACTATAAATTGGAAGCCTACACAATAGTGTATCTTCAAAACAGGCAAGATAGTAGTGAATTTAAGGATTGTGCTTTTTTTATATATTGTGGTCAGATACAAACTAATAATCAGCGAATATATGAATCATTATCTTCTCATACTCTGTGTCTCTTTGTTTTCAGTCTTCGACTTATATTCTCTTGATCTTGTTTCCCCAAATGAAAAAATCAACGTAACAATAGAGACTAGAGGTGAAGGCGAGATTGTGTATAAGATTGACTACAAAAACAAAAATGCTACTATCGCGATTTTAGATTGGTCAAATTTGGGTCTTATTCGGAGTGATCAGGATTTTTCAAAAAAGTTAAAGTTTATTGGGGAATCAGAGACCCGTTCTGTACATGATTATTATACCCTGATTCATGGAAAGAAAAGTATATGTGAGAATCTAGCAAATGAAAAGACTTTTCATTTCAAGAACCTCTACGGAGAACCCCTAGATGTCATTTTCAGAGCTTATAACGACGGAGTCTGTTTTAGGTATTCATTCCCTGGCCATTCTGATGAAGAACTTAGGCTAATCGATGAGCAAACCAGTTTTTTTATACCCGAGGGAACTGTCCGTTGGCTACAGGATTATGAGATTTCGTACGAAAGATTCTTCCCGAAAAGCAATTCAGGTATAAATTCATCACAGAATAGAGATTGGGCATACCCTGCATTGTTCCAAAAAGACAATGTGTTTGTCTTGATTTCTGAAGCTGATATGAACCGCTCCAATTGTGCAACTCGATTAAACAATCAGACCAATCCTGAACAATACAAAGTTTCACTTCCATCCAATCGAAAGGATGTCGAAGATCGTGGTCCCTTTTTTCACACTCCCTGGAAATCACCCTGGCGTGTGTTGATGATTGGAGAATTAAAAACAATTGTGGAATCCACACTGATAACGGATGTGAGTGAACCATGTAAAATCAATGACATCTCTTGGATTCAATCCGGTGCTGCTTCTTGGATTTATTGGGCAAACAATCACGGTTCCAAGGATTTTCAGAAAGTAGTTGAATATGTGGATCTTGCCAAAAGAATGAACTGGCCTTACGTGCTGATTGACTGGGAGTGGGATGCTATGACTAACGGTGGTAATATAGAGGATGCGGTTAGATATGCAAGGCAGAGTGGCATTAAGCCTATTATGTGGTACAATTCAGGAACAGCATGGCTAGAGCCAACACCAGTAGATAGAATGCGTACTCATGAGAATAGAGTAAAGGAATTTGAATGGCTGAACCGTATTGGGGTAGTGGGTATTAAAGTTGATTTTTTCGATGGAGATCAGCAAGATATGATCAATTATTATATTGATATACTTGAAGACGCTGCAAAACATCAACTTTTAGTCAACTTTCATGGAGCTACAATCCCACGTGGACTTGAAAGAACTTATCCGAACTTAATGACAGTGGAAGCTGTCAGAGGTGCTGAATGGTACAATAATGGAAAGGATTTTACTGATAGGGCTGCATCTCACAATGCGACACTTCCATTTACAAGAAATGTAATAGGACCTATGGATTACACTCCTGTCACCTTTTCTAATTCACAACATCCTCATATCACGAGCTATGCTCATGAATTGGCTCTATCAGTTGTTTTCGAATCTGGAATACAGCATTTTGCCGACAAACCCTCAGCGTATGAAAATACACCTTCTTTCGTAATCAATTTTCTGAAGATGGTACCTACAAGCTGGGATGAAACCAGACTGATTAATGGATATCCAGGTCTTGATGTAATGATGGCTCGACGTAAAGGCAATGATTGGTATATTGGCGGAATCAATGGAACTGATAAGGAAATAGATCTTAAACTCAATTTATCTTTTCTAGGTGAAGAATCTGGTCCATTATACTTGATAATGGATGGAATCAATGAAATTTCCTTTAGGGAGGAAATGCATGAGATTCATTTTTCACAAGATTTAATGATTCATTGCCTACCCCGTGGTGGATTTGTCGGGATCCTTAAATCGAAATTCGAATGAGTTTTCTTCTATCAGTATTGTAACATTAGGTCTTTGTTACAATAAATAATTTTTATGATATTATTTTTAAATTGATATTTGCTGTTGTTCGGTATTTTTGTCCTGTTAAATTTAATCAATTGAATTCGATGATGTTAAAAACACAAACATTGCTGTTGTTTACGATCACAATTCTTTCTATTGGTTCTTTGAGTTCAAAAGGATCAGTTAATAACAAGGACCTGAATCTTTCGGGTTCGTGGACTGTGAAATTGGATTCCTTGGACAAAGGAATCAGCGAAGAATGGTATACCAAGAAAATGATGACAGATGGTCAGGTTATAGATTTACCATCTACATTGGATAGATCTTTCATTGGAGATAGACAGAATTATGATATAAAACTTGATAAGAATACACTTTACCAACTTTCTAGAACTTTCAAATATATTGGTGCTGCATGGTATCAGAAAGAAATTGAAATCCCAAATTCATATAAAAATAAGAATTTGACCATTAAAATGGAAAGGGTATTATGGAAATCTACCGTTTGGATTGATGGCCTTGGAATGGGCAGTGCTAATAGTCTGGTAGGATCACATGAGATTAAATTAGGAAAATTAAAGCCTGGAAAACATTTGATTACTATTTGTATTGACAATAGGCAGCAATTTGACATTTTCGACAATTCGAAAGAACTTCCATTAGCTCATTCCTTTACAGAAACTACTCAAACAATTTGGAATGGTATTCTAGGGGATTTCAAAATCATTGCTAATGAAGAAATGTCTGTTTCAAATTTAAAATTGACTCCGGATATTAAAAACAATAGAATTTTAATTCAGGCTAAAGTCAATAATCCAACAAACGATAATTTAATTTTAGAGTTAAATGATGCTGATGGCAAATTGTTGAGTAAAAAAAACATCAAAACGAGCAATGACCTTTTAGCAAACTTTACATATCCCTTTGAACTTTGGGATGAGCATAATCCTGTGCTGTATAATTTGGCAATTAAAAATAAGTCTGGAATTATTTTACAAGAATCTGATTTCGGTATGAGGGAGCTAAATAATCATGAAAATGTAATGCTTATCAATGGGAAAAGATTATTTCTTAGAGGAACCTTGGAATGCTGTATTTTTCCACTGACTGGACATCCTCCGATGGATGATGCAGGTTGGGAGAAAGTTTTTCAAAGTGCGAAGGATTACGGACTGAATCATCTGAGATTTCATTCATGGTGTCCACCTGAGGCTGCTTTTAAAGTGGCAGACAGAATGGGATTCTATTTGCAAATTGAAATGCCCAATTGGTCATTGAAATATGGCGCTGATACTGCAATGGTTAATTGGATGGAAAGTGAAGGTCGGAAAATGATTTCAGATTATGGAAATCACCCTTCTTTCTGTTTTATGTCTTTAGGAAATGAATTGGAAGGAGATTATAGCTTGTTGGATAAATTTCTCAAAGAATTAAGAGCGTTGGATCAAAGACATTTGTATACTGTTACATCATTCACATTCCAGAAACCATATTCCATCGAACCTGATGGTAATAATCAATTCTGGATTACACAATGGACCAAGAATGGTTGGGTTCGTGGTCAAGGCGTTTTTGATGATAATCCTCCAACATTCAATAAAAATTATCGCTCAAGTATTGAATTTCTCAAGTTACCTTTAATTACTCATGAAATTGGACAATATTCGGTATTTCCCAATTTAAAAGAAATAGATAAATATACTGGTGTTTTAAAACCTAATAATTTCATTGCAATCAAAAATGACTTAAAGTTAAAAGGAAGGCTGGAGATGTCTGAAATGTATATGAAGGCTTCAGGTCAACTTGCCAAAATACTTTACAAAGAAGAAGTAGAAAGGGCTTTAAAAACACCGGGAATAAGTGGTTTCCAATTGCTGGATTTGCATGATTTTCCTGGACAAGGTACAGCTCTGGTAGGTATGCTTGATGCATTCTGGGACTCGAAAGGGATAATTGACGGAAAGAGTTTTAGACAATTTTGTAGTGAACTTGTTCCTCTACTCAGTTTTGAGAAAGCTGCATACAAAAACAGTGAAACTTTCAATGCAATTGCTGAAGTTGCGAACTATCATCAAACTCTAAACAATGCCAAATTTGATTGGAAGATTACAATGAATAATCAGACCATTGAAAATGGAAACTTTATTATTTCTGAAATTAAACAAGGAGAATTCGCCAATCTGGGGAATATTAGTTATAATTTGAGTAAAATTGATGAACCCGTACAATTGGAAATTTCTCTCGGCCTGACAGGTACAGAGTATCAAAATAAATGGAATATTTGGGTATATCCGGATAACCCAAACATTAATCTTGAGAATGTAATTGTCACTTCAAGTTGGGAGGAAGCAAGTGTTGAACTTGAAAAGGGAAAGAAAGTCCTTTTTTCTCCAGATTTAAATCAAGTAAATGGTATTGAAGGCAAATTTGTGCCGGTCTTTTGGAGCCCGGTACATTTTCCAAATCAACCTGGAAGTATGGGATTACTTGTAAATGAAAAACATGCTGCTTTTAGTAGATTTCCTACAAGCTATCACAGTGATTGGCAGTGGTGGGATCTCTGCAAACAGTCTAAATCCCTCAATATTGAAGGGATTTCAGTTCAACCCTTAATTGTGGTTGTTGATAATTTTTTTAAAAATCGAAACCTTTCAAATCTGTTTGAAGTAAAAGTTGGTAAGGGATCATTGTTGTTCAGTGGAATTGATATCCATTCGAATTTAGAGGAAAGGATTGAAGCGAAAGCTTTATTTGTTAGTCTTGTTCACTATATGAATTCCATTCATTTTTCACCTACACATTCAATGAATTTTGAAAAAATAATAGATTTATTTAAAACCAATGATAGTTCGATAAAAACGGATAAAAAAAGTATTTATGAAAATTAAATTCCAACTATTTAATAAGATAATTTTCCTTTCGCTAATTTTATCTTTAGTAATTTTTGATGGACATTCGGCAACAAAGATCTCGTTGGATGGTCTATGGAAATTTACGAAAGATTCCATGAATCAGGGATTCAATCAAAATTGGACTAATGGTTTGCCCTCTGAATTGATAAGAGAAGTAATTGTTCCACATACTTGGAATGTAGATGCAGGAAGTGAGGATTATAATGGTCAAGCATGTCCGATAACAATATCTAAAGTCGAACGAACTGTTTCGGGAGCTGCCAAGATTGAATTGCAAATTAAAAATGATATTCCATCTTACCAAATAAATGGATATATACTAAAATATACAAACATAAAGGGTGTAGATGAAATACTGAAACTTCCAATTTTAAATCCAGGGGATGTTTTCACAACAGAGATTTCAGATATAAATCCACAATTTAAATTTAGAATAGAGAAACCTGGTGGATATACAACCATTGAATATTAATACTGTCGATTGTTTAAAATAAAATGTACTTTTGAAAATGAATAAATTCAATAAATCTTACATTCTTGGGATCTCCTTGGTTTCTGCTATGGGTGGATTGCTTTTTGGCTATGATTGGGTAGTTATTGGTGGTGCAAAACCCTTTTATGAACGTTTCTTTGATATAGCTAGTTCTCCAACTCTTCAAGCTTGGGCTATGAGTTCAGCTTTGATAGGTTGTATAATCGGTGCAGTTGCTTCGGGTTTTGTCAGTGACAAATTTGGACGAAAATGGCCTTTGTTAGCTTCAGCTTTTCTGTTTACAATCTCATCTATTGGTACGGGTATTGCAAATACATATTCCGTATTTATTATTTTTAGGTTAATAGGTGGTGTAGGAATTGGTATCGCTTCAGCTCTGTCGCCAATGTATATTGCAGAGGTAGCACCCTCGCATCTTCGAGGGAGATTTGTTTCGCTCAATCAATTGACAATAGTAATTGGAATTCTTGCTGCTCAATTGATCAATATGCTGATAGCTGAAAAAGTGCCAGCTGGTGCCTCTGACGAATTTATTAAATTATCATGGAATGGTCAAATCGGATGGCGATGGATGTTTTATGCCTGTGCTATACCTGCAATAGTGTTTTTCATATTCACTTTTTTTCTACCTGAAAGTCCACGTTGGTTGATCAAGGCAAATAAATCGCATAAGGCCATTCCAACTTTAGAAAAAATTGGAGGAAAGGAATATGCACAGGAAGAATTGGCAAATATTCATGCAACCTTAAACGATGCCTCTGAAAAAGTTGATTTTAAAGCTTTATTTAATCCTAAGTATAGAAACATATTAATTATAGGAATTGTGATAGCTGTGTTTCAACAATGGTCAGGTATAAATACAGTATTTAATTATGCGGAAGAGATTTTTAAAGCTGCTGGATATGGTGTAAGTGATACCTTGTTCAATATAGTGATTACAGGGAGTGTAAATCTTGTATTTACTATGGTTGCAATGTTTACCGTAGATAAATGGGGGAGAAAAAGGCTGATGATTTTTGGTTCTCTTGGACTGGCATTGACTTATATTTTACTTGGAGGAGCGTTCTTCTTTGAACTTAAAGGTGTTGCGGTTTTAGCTTTAGTTGTCTTAGCTATTGCCATTTATGCGATGTCATTGGCTCCGATTGTGTGGGTCATATTATCCGAAATTTTCCCCAACCGTATCAGAGGTGCAGCAATGGCTCTGGCTACCTTTGCATTATGGGTTGCTTGCTTCATTCTAACTTATACATTCCCACTTCTGAATGCCTCTTTAGGTGCTTCGGGTACTTTTTGGGTTTATGCACTTATTTGTTTGGTAAGTCTTGTTTTTATCATCAAGAAATTGCCGGAAACAAAGGGTAAGACTTTGGAGGAAATAGAGAACGAATTGGTTGACTAAGGATAATAAATTGTGTTGTTAGTTTTATTTAAACATGGAAAAAATAACTGAATATTTAATTAAAAGTACAGTAAACGAGAGTATTGTACGCGTATGGACAGAAGTTGTTGCTATACCTACTTACGAAATTGGTAAAGCAGAAAAGAATCCCATTTTTCTTGAAAAACGAGTGTATCAAGGTAGTAGTGGTGTTGTGTATCCATATCCTGTAATTGAAAAAATTTCAGATGAGAAGAAAGACAAAATTTACAAGGTGGTTTTTCTTGAAAATGAATACATAAAAGTGATGATTATGCCCGAACTAGGTGGTAGAGTTCAAATGGCATACGATAAAATAAAGCAAAGACATTTTATTTATTACAATCAGGTAATAAAACCTGCATTGGTAGGACTCACTGGTCCGTGGATTTCAGGAGGTATTGAATTTAACTGGCCCCAACACCATCGACCCAGCACCTTTCTTCCTGTAGATCATAAAATTGAAAAAAATGCGGATGGAAGTATAACCGTTTGGGTTAGTGAGAATGAAAAAATGTTCCATCAAAAAGGTGCAGCTGGATTTACACTACATCCAGGTAAGGCTTATTTGGAAATAAAAGGTAAATTATACAATCCTACTCCTGTTCCTCAAACATTTTTGTGGTGGGCTAATCCTGCTGTTGCAGTTAATGATTTTTATCAATCGGTTTTTCCTCCCGATGTACACGCAGTCTTTGATCATGGTAAAAGAGATGTTTCGACTTTTCCCATCGCAACAGGAACTTATTATAAAATCGACTATTCGGCTGGAGTAGATATTTCTAATTACAAGAATATCCCTGTTCCAACTTCATATATGGCCATAAACTCTGAGTTTAATTTTGTGGGTGGGTATGAGAATGATACCCGGGCGGGTGTATTGCATGTAGCTAATCACCATATTTCACCTGGAAAAAAACAGTGGACCTGGGGTAATGGTGATTTTGGGAAAGCCTGGGATAGAAATCTAACCGATGAAGATGGTCCATATATTGAATTGATGGCTGGTGTTTTTACCGATAATCAACCTGATTTTACTTGGTTGCAACCTTACGAAGAAAAAACATTTACTCAATATTTTCTTCCTTACAGGGAACTTGGTGTTGTGAAGAATGCCTCACAAGATCTATTGATAAATATAGATATAAAAGAAGATGATGCAATCATCCAGGCTTTTGCTACATCTAAATTGAATAATGCCAAAATTGAGTTGACTCGAAAGGATGGTAGAATTTTATACGCTGAATCTATCTCATTAAGTCCGGAAAATGTATATCTTAAAATGATTAAAGTTGGAGAGATTCAGCTGGAGGATCTGATTCTTACCGTTTATTCTCATGATGGAAAAGAGATATTGAGCATAAAATCCGAAATAAATCAACGTCCAACTGCCGAGGCGGCGAAAGCAGCATTGCCACCTGAAGATACCCCCACCTGTGAACAGCTATATCTGACAGGATTGCATGTTGAACAGTACCGTCACGCAACCTATTCTCCTGCGGATTATTACATGGAGGCTTTGAGAAGGGATCCTTCGGATGTTCGTAACAACAATGCCATGGGATTGCTGTTGATGAGAAAAGCAAAGTTTTCAGAGGCTGAAAAATATCTTAAAATTGCAGTTGAAACGCAATTGCAAAGAAATCCAAATCCATACGACGGCGAAGCTCGTTATAATTTAGGCTTATGTCTTCAATACCAAGGCAAACTTAAAGATGCCTACGACGCTTTTTATAAATCGTGTTGGAATGCAGCTTGGCAAGATGCGGGCTATCTTGGTTGTGCTCAGATTTCATCTGTTGAGGGAAAATATTCGGAGGCACTCTTTGAAATCCATAAATCATTAATTCGAAATTGGCACAACCATAAAGCTAGAGCCTTAAAATCAGCAATACTAAGAAAATTAGATCAATCTGAAGAAGCATTGAGCTTGATTGAGGAGTCGTTGAAATTGGATTTGTTTAATTTTGGCTGTCTTTTTGAGAAGTTTTTAATTACAAACAATCAAGCTGATTTAGAGAGTATGCATGCGGTCATGCGTAACGAAATCCACAATTATGAGATTGTGTCTTTGGAATATATTGCTTCCGGAATGTATGAAGAGGCCGTAAAAATATTACAAGAGGGATCTAAGGTATGCAATACTACTCCAATGACTTGGTATTATATGGCTTGGGCGTTGTCCAAAATGGGTTTAGATAACCGAGCAATCTTGTCGAAAGCTGCTGCTCACTCGCCTGAATATTGTTTTCCAAATCGTTTGGAAGCAATATCTGCATTGGAATATGCTCAGATTGCCAATCCGAACGATTCCAAGGCTCCATACTATTTGGGGAACCTTTGGTATGATAAACGACAGTATAATGAAGCTGTAGTTTGTTGGGAGAAATCAGAAAAAATAGACTCTCAGTTTCCTACCGTTTTACGTAATCTTTCACTTGCTTATTTTAATAAACTCAATAACCCGAAGAAAGCAGTAGAATATTTAGAAAGAGCATTTCTTTTAGATACTACCGATTCACGTATTCTGATGGAATTGGATCAGTTGTACAAACGTTTATGCCGTCCTCACAAAGATCGATTGTTGTTTTTGAATAAATATCCGGACTTGGTAGAACAAAGGGATGATGTGTATCTGGAGAGAGCAACCCTATACAATCAAACGGCTGACTATGGTAAAGCTATAGAATTGATCGACAGCCGGATTTTCCATCCATGGGAAGGTGGTGAAGGTAAAGTTCCAACTCAATATCAATTTGCAAGAGTTGAATTTGCAAAGAAATTAATTGAGGGACAGGAGTATTTGAAAGCAATTGAACTTTTAAATCAGTGTTTGATTTATCCTCATAACTTAGGTGAAGGAAAACTTCATGGTGCTCAGGAAAATGACTTTAATTATTGGTTGGGCTGTGCTTATGAGGGATTAGGAGATATGGGTAAAGCCAGAGAGTATTGGGCACTGGCAAAAGATGGAAATTCTGAACCGGCAGCTGCTATATTTTACAATGACCAAAAGCCTGACAAAATATTTTATCAAGGTCTTGCTTTACTTAAATTGGGATTAAAGGATGAAGCTAAAGTTAAATTCGAAAAATTAATAGATTACGGTGAAAGTCATTTGTCTGATAAAATTAAACTAGACTATTTTGCGGTATCTCTTCCTGATTTACTGATTTGGGAGGATGACCTCAACTTAAGAAATGTGATTCATTGTAAATATATGATGTCTTTAGGTTACTTTGGTATTGGAAATAGAGAGAAGTCTGCTGAATTATTAAATGATGTACATCTTTTAGATATAAATCATCAAGGTGTAATTTCTTTTAAATCGTTTTTCGACTAATTCAAAATGATACTTTTAAAATAAAACGAGGGGATTCAGGATTTTACTTATAAACCTGAATCCTCCATTCGCCAGGTTCTAAGCTCATGCGAACATAATCGGGTTCAGTCATTGAATCAGAACCAATTATCAAGTTTTGCAAAAGGAAACTATATATTGCAAGTAGAATCGTTAAATACAGTATTTAAACGTTTAATAATTAGAAACTAAAGGTGATTTTTTATTTCTGTAGAATAATTTTTCGAGTAGCAACTATCGTTTGTTTATTTATTATTTGAATAAAATAAATTCCATTGGGTAGACTTGATAATGAAATTGTATTGAAATAATCCGAAAGTTGAAGCGATGACATCAATACATTTCCTGTAAGATCAACAATATTGCAATTGTAGCTTAAGTTCTTGATATTCGATATATGAATGTTTAAATCACCTTTGCAAGGATTTGGAAATGTTTTAATTTCTTCTGCTTGATGCAATAAATCCGCATAATTACTATTTAATCCTATGTTTTGTGAATTTGGAGTTGGTTGCATTACTTCCCAATTCAGATCGCCATCGGTATTTCGTCCAAAACTGTGCGATAAATTCAAACCAAATGGTAAGTTAGCTTCATCAAGTATGATGATTTTAGTTCCAGTCTTTTGAGTCAAAAAGATAGATTCACCTTCATTGTTAAGTATGAAATTTGTATGATTATTTCCCTTTAGTGAATTGCCGTCTGTATAGTACACCAAATGACTTTTTGCTTTGATAACTGTAGAATCGGGAATGGAAAATCTGCCATAATTATCAGCTTTGTCTGAAAGGAAACAACCATTCAGAATTAGATCATCTTCAGACTTGTTGTAAAGTTCGATGAATCCTGTATTCTCATTGAAAATATCGTTGTAAAGAGCATCTTCAGAAGCAATTTCATTAATTACTATATTATTTAACTGCTGAACTTCTACGAATTTTGGTTCAATTTCTATATTGATGGCTTGATTATAGAATAGTGTCTTTGAATTAAAAGATTTATTTTCGATAGAATCAGTTATTATCCAATGGTCAAATTGAAAACCTTTGCTAGGTATTGCTTCAACTTTTAAAGGTAAGCTGGATGAAGTTGTCAATGTTATTGGAAAGTTTTTTGTAATTACCTCATTTAATTTAATATGACCCTTGTCTGCTTCATTGTTTTTGATTTTTAAAGTCGATGTTTGTGTCATATCAACAAACCCTTCCATATATTTCTTCATATATTCATGCCTTTGGGCAGTTTGAGTTCTTAATTTTTCTATTTCATTGTCCCATTGAGCTTTTGTCCTATTAAATTTTATTTGATTGAATTCTATTTCAGTTTCTATGCCTTTTGCAATGGTATCCAATACCATACTACAATTGAAAGGTGAGAAAGTAGTATGCATTACAGTCATTAATTTGCTGTAAAATGTATCAGAAAATGATTTATTTTTCATCAATGCATTGAAAAGATTGCTGGAAAAGTCAGTGGCTGTAGATAATCGATCAAAGGAAGCAACATCTGGAAGGGTTCTTCTAAATCCAAATCCATAATCAGTGTCAAAAAGAAGCCATCTCCATTTGCCATATGCAGCCTTAGGTTTCCAATATTTGATGTTGTTTTGTGGCCAATCAGTATTACCAATATACACTTCGGCTGCGAAATAATCTATAAATGAATTTATGTCTACTTTTGATTGAATAAAATTATAATTCTGCGGAATTGACAAATCATTTTCAATAATAAAAAGTGATAAATCAATTGCGTCATCTGAATTTCCACTTAAAAGATACAAATCTTTCTCAAAGAAATCTATTGCATCATTTTTTATGTGATAATTAGCATTAAAATAATCTTCGTCGGTTTTCTCACGAATATTCATTAATCCTCTGTATTCATTGTTGAAATAAACTATTACGGGTTGATATGACTGATAATCTACATCTAAACTTCCTCGTATTAATTCTTGAGTAAAGGCATCTCTCAGCAAGGTGAGGTCTTGATCGTTCCCAGAATTTCTCAATAGGATTGAATTTTCTTTCTTTATGTTCGGTTTGTTTTTGAAAAATAAATAATCGAAATCATCATCATCGTATTTATCTCTTGCATAGATGGAGAGTGATTTCTGATCTCTTCCTCGGGTGCAATTACCAGAGACTTTAACTCCAGCACTTTGAGAAATCTGTTTAACTCCATTGGCATCAAAATATTCAAAAAAAACTGCTCTTTCCCAATCCTGGTTCCAGTTTGCGATATTGTTACATGGGCCTTCCGATCCATTGATTCCCTTCACATGTAAACCAATCAATGGGTCGTAAAAAAAATCATTATTAAAACTTAAGGCAACTACAGGTAATGAAAAAGGATGTTCATTTATAAAATAAGTGTTAGATGTTGTTTTACTATTGAGTTGCCCGATTCCAAAGGACTTTGTTTTTAAATTCAAAGTCTTGTCAAGCTCGATTGGTGAATTGTAGCTATTTGAACTTAATGTTGGCTCACT
>CAZZPZ010000023.1:23306-24413 GCA_964655615.1 uncultured Paludibacter sp.
TCATATATACCTGATGTGTTTATTGTGATTGAGTTGCTGGAATTAATCCAATTCCAAGTTAAGTATGGCTTGCCTGAATGTGTGCCAATAACAGAACCATTCACGCCATAAAAGAATGAATCTGAACTTCCATCATTAAAATACACATGTGACCATAAGGAATAAGTTCCAACTTCTAAATTAAAAGTATAAGTTAGTTTAGCATTCAGTTTTTCGGCATTATTTGTATCCCCATCCCCTTTGGACATCACAGATTTCATGTAACCATTTCCTAAATATCCACTAATATCAGCAGCAAAAATCCATTTGTCGGCACTTTTTGTGCCTGTCCCTGGATAATTAAATTTATAATCTTCTACAGCTTGACTTATTAAAATTCTATCAAGAGCAGAAATTGTGGATATATTGTGAAAAAAAATAACTAAAAAACAAATGCTTATTTGACATCGTTTTAAAATATCTATGTTCATACGAAGAATCACCATTTCATTCAATCTAATAATTTGTTTTCATATTTAATTAAAATTGGAATTGAATCAGTGATACAGCCTGTCTGGGAATTTCAAACTCAAGTTCATATGTGTTATCCTTCACTTTTATTTTTTTGGCAGGTTCAACAGTTTCAAGTTTCCCTGCTTTCTCAAGTGCTTTGTATTCCATGGACGTTGGATTCTGTGGAGACCCCATTTTTTTCCATGTTTCGTAGGAATTGCTATGGGAAAAATCGATACGATAATGATTTAAACGTGCTTTTTTGAAGGGTAAGTTATCAATTTTAAGTTGAACAGTTCTTCCTTCATCCAAAACATCATCATCGTGATAATTCCAAATCAAGATGCAAATATCTTTGTTTGATTTGGATGCAAATGCATTTAAGTCAGTTTGCTTATCTTGCACACTGTTGGATACAATGCTTGAATAATCGTACTGAAAATTTCCATTTACCTTAAGTCTTTCACCTGTCATTTTGCCCAACATTCGAAATACGTTCAACACTGGCTTGTCAACCCCATTGGTTGCTAAATCCCTGAAGCCGAAAAACCAGGGCTGATCTTCAAATTCAAAAGACCAATTCACGGCACCTATCAAATTTATATGGTATGCATT
>CAZZPZ010000023.1:24513-28376 GCA_964655615.1 uncultured Paludibacter sp.
GTGTCAAAAATGGAATCAATAATTTGCCAATTGTAAACTGGATTGCCCATCGAATCTTCAGTGTACATATTGGTAGATCCCCATTTGAGTGCTGCTTCTCCATTTCCTGAGGTCATTAAGTTGTGAGCTCTGACATATACCGGAACTGGACTTAATTCTGCTAGTTCGCTCAGAAGTTTTTTCCCATCTTTCATATAGGTGTAGTTTGGCTCATCGTATCCAAACCATGCCCAAAAAGGGTTTAATTCGCCCGTCGATTGATTTGTGTCTATAGTAATTAATTGATTGCTTTTCTGGGAAAATGCTGTCAGTCCGATAATGATAAAAAATAGAATAGTTGTGTTTTTCATTTCGTATTAGAAGTTCATTGATGCAAATATAATCAGATAAATGTAAAAACGTCAAGCTTGGATGAATGCATGCTTTACCATTTTTTAGTACCATTTAAATTAATTATTCTACATTATTGTTGTTCTCAAGTCTTATGTTTGCATTGTGGTTATTGTTCTTATGCGAACGTAATTAAGAATATAGCCTCAACCTTATTAAATCTATTACTAACTTAAATACAAATCACAAATGAAAACAAAAATTACTTTTTTAGTGGCTGCTTTCATGCTTTTTGCATTCGGAAATGCAAAAGCTGGTGCAATAACTATTCCTGTGGGTGCTTCTGCTGCTGTGGCTGACCTTCAGACTGCTATGTCTGATGCTGTAACAGCTGGTAATACCGATATTACGCTCGACTTTCCAAGTGGCTATACACTGGGTTCTACAGCTTCTGGTGGGGATGTTACCCTTGCTGTTCCTGCGGGGGTAACTAAATTGACTTTCTTTGCTGCCCCTTCTGTGGCCGCGATGCCTGTGCTTAGTTTCAATACCTTGACATATGCCGATGGTTTGATGACCGGTGGTATTGTGTTCGATGGTGTAAAATTGCAAACGGGTACTACCAACCGTTATTTGATACAGCCTACAGGTAGTGCTACCAATTTTCCAGCTACCCTTACTATCCGTAATTGCTGGATTGAAGGGTATCGTACCGTGCTGAATTCTACTTTGGCTACTTCTACCAATGTGTATTATTACAATAACTATTTTAAAAATATTGCAAATGGTGGTATCATTACAGTGACTACAGGTTCTGTACCTGTGATGCATATCCGAAACAATACTTTCAATAATGTGGGTGGTGTTGCCTCTGGTTCTACCGGTACGGACTATTTTATTGATTTTAGAACTTCAAATAGTGTAACTGCTCAAATCAATTTTTCAAACAATACCATTTATTATCCTTTGACTCAAGGTCGTGGATTGTTTAGATTGAGTTCTGGTACTTTTACCACAGGCTATATCAAAGAGAATAACAATATTTACTCTACCGGTAATGCTAGTACTTTTCAACTTCAATTACTTTACACAAACTCGACTGGTGCTATAACTGATGCTGATTCTACTAACTATTTTTCCAGCAAAATGACCTTGGGTAGTAACAAGGGTGCAATTCTTACTACAGTTTATACTGAAAATGATCCTTCCAATCTGTTTATGAATCCTGCTGGGGATGATTTTACTATCACTGATCCAAACTTTGTGGGTAAATCTGTTGCGGGTGATCCTCGCTGGTTCCCTAAAACAATTACTGATAGTGTGAAGGTCACAACTTCTGTTTCTCCTGCTGAAGCTGGTTCTGTTACTCCTGCTTCAATCGCTGTGAATAGTGGAAGTTCTGTTACTCTTACAGCTACAGCCAACTTTGGTTATGCTTTCAAAGAATGGAAGGGTTTGGTTTCCGGAACTGTGGTTTCTTCTGACGCTCAATATACTTTGTCTCCAACTGCTGATACTGCTTTGGTGGCGGTGTTTGATGTGTTGACTACTTACAACTTCAATGTGAATTATGATGGTACTGGTGCTGATTGGGCCAATGTGGCTTTAAGTCCTCTTCCAACCAATGGTAAATACGTGGCAGGTACTCAGGTAACTGCAACTGTTGTTCCGAATGCCGTAAGTACGTTCGTGAAATGGGATGATAATTCTACTGACTTGTCAAAAGTAATCACAGTGAACAGCGATGTGGCTTTGACTGCGAGTTTTGAGGTCGTTCCATTCATTGCTGGTTGGGACTTCAAAGTGGGTGAACCTCGCAATACCCGCGATGGTGATTATTTCTATGAGGAGACAAACAAAGGTTCTTTGACTATCTTCAATGGGGATGCAACTCCTACTTCTTGGTTGTCGCATGCGGGTTGGTCTACTCCTGCGACTCCTTGTGCTATCCTTTGGACAGGTTCTGCTGACTTTGCGACTAACCGCCGCTACTGGCAGGCTACTATATCAACCCTTGGTCGCAAAAGCATACAAGTGAAATCGCAAATGTCGGGTTCTTATCAATATTATACCAAACAAAAATTGCAGGCATCCCTGAATGGTACGGACTTTACAGATGTGGCAACTCTTGACTTGACAAGTTCATGGGCTGATTTGAATGCTACATTGGGTGCTGATTTCAATGATAAAGCTTTGGTGTACCTTCGTTGGGTGGGTGATGCTACCAGTACTTTAAACGGTACAGGAAATGACGGTACTGCTTTGACCAATGTGTTTGTGTTTGCTGATTTCGTGGATGATGGTGGCGTTACTGGCTCTGTCAATCCTGATCAATCCTCAGTGTATGCATACAAATTGAACAGTCAATTTATTGTAAACAATGTTCCTGCTGATAGTCATGTTCAGATTTATTCATTGTCTGGAAGTTTGATAAATGAATTGTTCAGCAACCAAAACTCAATTTCAATTTCTTCTGCTCAAGCTTGTATAGTGAAAATCACTAACAGCGAAGGTGTGAAGGTAATTAAATTGTTTTAATTCCTAAGTTTGTTTTAAAATTAGACTTTAGCCCCGATTGTTAAAAAACAATCGGGGCTGATTTTAAATCTTACAACTATCCAATGTAGCAGATAATTATTCAAAGGATTGAAAAGCCTAAAGTAATCCAATGCAAAAATCATTTAAATACAACAGACTTTTATTGTTGTTCTTGTGGGCACTCCTGTTAGTGGCTACTAATACCATCACTGCACAGAAACAAATAAAAGTATCAAATCAAACAGGTGTAAATGAAAGTGTGACCCTTTCATGGCCCTTCAATTTAGGAGTGGCTGGTCAAACTGCTGTTTGCTCCGCGGGTGCGGATGCTTATTTTAGTGCCAACTGGGTAAGTCTGGGTTCAAACCTGGCCTATGCTTCTACCAAAGCTGATTTTGGTATAACCTTCACAGCTTTTCAACCTTTTGTGCAAAACAATGCAGTAACAGCAAATGACTATGTGGGATTTAATTTACGCCCTAAAACGGGTCTGAGTTTTACACCCAAATCGCTTACTTTCGATTGTGAACGTTTTGGTACTAGTGGGGGTAAAATTGATGCTGTCTGGATTAGTGCTGATGGAACAAAAACTGCCTTAGCTACCGCGATTATACCTGAAAGGAATGGTACTGGTACTACCCATGCAAATCTGGATTTAAGTGCGCTTTCTATCCCTGCTTCTCAAGGTAATTGTTCCCTGTATCTTTATATCTATGCCTTGGGAAATACAAAACAAGTGGGTTTGGCTAATGTGGTACTTGCGGGTATGGTAGAGGGTACTCCAGTTCAGATTCCAAATTATAAATTGACCACTATTGTTAGTCCAGATGGTGCTGGAACAGTAACGAATTCTCCAGTTGGAACTGATTTCGATAAGGGAACAGAATTAAGCCTTAATGCAGCTTCCCGTAATTTTGGTTATCAATTCAAACATTGGGAGGATGTGAAAGGTAATGTGCTTTCTACTAGCACTCCTTTTAGTTTTGTTTTGACCA
>CAZZPZ010000024.1:0-11963 GCA_964655615.1 uncultured Paludibacter sp.
AGGCCTGAAGCCTGAAGCTTGAGGCCTGAGGCCTGAAGCTATACTTTGCTTCCTTGTTGTGCGTTGCGTTCGATTAATTGCTTCTCGATTTTGTCTACAAATTCAAAGTTCTTCAATCCCCAATCTGGTGAAATTAAAAATTCTTTGGGTGATTGAGATACAAAACGCTCTATCGCAATTTCAGGTCTTAATAATTCAATGAAATCTACAACTAGGTCAATGTATTCTTCGGCAGTAAAGAGTCTAAACCATTCGGGATTGTGCTTAAGTTGTTGTGCCATAATGGTTCCTTTCACCAATTGCAATTGATGTAATTTAATAGCAGTCAGTGGAAGTTTATTCATTTCTAGGGCGTGTGACAAGATTGTTTCTCTGTCTTCGTGTGGCAAACCTAAAATTAGGTGTGCACCCACACGTAACCCCTTGGCTGCGGTTTCGTTGATGGCTTGTACTGCACAGGCATAATCATGACCTCTGTTGATGAATTCTAAAGTGGAATCTTTGGTTGATTCAATTCCGTATTCAATCATCACATAGGTGTGTTTTGACATTTCTGCAAAATAATCCAATATGGCGTCATTGACACAGTCGGGGCGGGTGCCAACAACTATACCTTTAATTCTTGGGTGCTTAAGAGCTTCACCGTAAATGCGCTCCAGTTTATCTAGGGTGTCATAGGTGTTGGTGTAGGACTGAAAATATGCTAAATATGCCTGCTCTTTGTATTTGGTTTTATTGAAGAATTCTATCCCTTCGTCTATTTGTTGAGTCACTGACTTTATTGGTTTGCAATAGCCTGGAACGAAGGTTTGATTGTTACAGTAGGTACATCCTCCCTTGCCCTTTGAACCGTCTCTGTTTGGACAAGTGAATCCGGCATTGATGGATATCTTTTGTACTCTTTCTTTAAATTCGGCTTTTAAAACTTGATTGTAATTTAAATATCTGTTCATTGATTGCTTGAAATATTGCTAAAACCAATTAATTTGTCGGCTCTAGATCCCCACGGACGATGATAAACGTAAATCTGATAGTCATTGTTCGTTTGCCAATACGAATTTTCTATTCTAGAAACTGTGGCTTTGTTACTGCCCTTAGGTAAAAAACGGTATTGATAGGTGTATCCGCCTTGTTTCAACAAAATGGTTTTTTCGTATGATCCATTTTCATTGTTGTATTCGATGACGGAATTTGCATCCATTTTTTCATACATAAACTCACCACCCAAATATAATCTTCCATCAAAATAGATATCCGATTTTAGATTTATATGTACATAGGCATAATCCGCTTCCAGATCTCCATATTCAAATGATTCTTGAAAATTGATGATGAAATTACCGTTGACATCAGGACGATGCATATAACTACCTTTTGTGGGTTTGTCTATCGTCACAAAAACATGCTTTTGCCCATCAATCTGTTTGATTTCATCTATTGATTCGTTGGCTGAATAGTAGGATGAAAAATCGAAACGTCTGTATTCATTGCCACCTTCAAATATCAAAGCTTTGTTGTTCTTATAGCTGAATGAATTTGAATTGATATAGGTGGGTTTAGAAATATATATTTCATTGTCTAGTCTTTGGTTCTGCCTTACTAGAATTTTTAGTTCATCAGGATTATCTATCCTGTAATTTGTGAATTCCAAATCAAAATCCAACTGCTGAAGTCTTCCGTTGATTTCTAAATCAGTGTTCGGTCTGACTTTGCCAATAAGCTTCAGCTTAGGTTCAACCACAGAAAATGTGATTTGAGCAACTGGATTGTCCAATTTATTGTCTTCGATGATTTGTACTACATAATTCCCAGAAGCTTTTATTTTCATTTCATCATTTGGAAATGAAAATTCATAATGAGTGTACAATATATTTGTATTTATGGATTTTTCAGCATATTCTATGTTCGCAGTAGTAAATCCATCCAAATATTCAGAACTTTGTAAATCAGAAATAGTCCAGTCTGCATTACAATGTAACAATCGGTAAGTGTAGTTTTTTTCTTCGTAGGACAATTCATCAAATTTTACAAGCAACACCTCCTCATCATCCAATTCAAGAATAGGTAATGAATAAGGTTGTTCTGACAAATCAATTTGCAATGATTTAATATTCCTATCGAAAATCTGAGTGGAATATGTTTCATTTGCGAGCAAATTTAAGCTAAATAAAAAAATCAACAAACTGAGAATTTTAACCATTCGATGAAATTGATAATGCATTGCAAATATATAACAAATGACCGATTTAATTGTAAAAGATTAAAATCCTTGTAATTTAGTAGGATTTGACAGCCTTTGTGTTGAAATTTTTCAAAAAAGCACTAACTGTTTTGTAGATTTTGGTTATAAGTTGTTGAAATATAGATTATTATAAATTAGAGATTTTTTTCTGTATATCCATTGTTTTCCGTAGATTTTATTGTATTTTTGCACGATATTTTGAAAATTGTAAATAATTTATCATATGGCCAACCAAATTAAGATCAAACGTGGTTTGGATATTCCGGTAGGAGGTAAGGCAGTAGAAATGATTGGAAAATCAACTTTACCAACTTTATTTTCACTCATACCAGATAACTATCACGGTGTAACACCTAAACTTTTAGTAAAAGAGGGTGATGCAGTAAAAGCTGGCTCCCCAGTGTTTTACGACAAAAAATATTCGGATGTTCATTTTGTTTCTCCTGTAAGTGGTACAATCAAAGCCATTAACCGTGGAGAGAGACGAAAAATCATGAATATTCAAATTGAAAGTGATGGAAAATTAGATTATTTGACATCTGATGTGACTTCTCTTTCTAATGCAGAGCCTGCGGAATTAATTAGTGCTTTAGCAAAAGCTGGTTTATGGGTGTTTGTTAAACAGCGTCCTTACGATGTTATAGCAAATCCTTCAGTGATGCCTAAAGCAATTTTTGTGTCTACTTTTGATTCTGCACCTTTAGCACCGAATCATGATTTTGTAATGAAGTCAAGTATGGCAGATTTTCAAACTGCAGTATCTGCATTCTCGAAAATTGCCACAGTTAATTTGGGTGTAACCAGTACAAGAAAAACAGCTTTTTCACAAGTCAAAGATGCTGTAATCACTACTTTCGAAGGACCACATCCTGCAGGAAATGTAGGGATTCAAATCAGTAAATTGAATCCAGTGAATAAAGGTGAAGTTGTTTGGACCATTGGGGTTCAAGATATGGCTATCATTGGTAAATTCCTGAATTCAGGTGTTGTGGATTTTAAACGTACACTTGCTCTTTGTGGTACTGAAGTTTTGTCTCCTCAATATTACGAAACAATTATAGGTGCGAATGTTGAATCTTTACTTCAAGGTAAAGTTAGCAGTGGTAAAACACATCGTTTTATTTCTGGAAATGTGTTGACAGGTATCAAAATCAAAGGGAATGGTTGGTTAGACCCTTATGCAACACAGATAACTGTGATAGAAGAGGGTAACAATACCCATGAAATGTTTGGTTGGGCTTTGCCTCGTTTTGATCGTTTTAGTTCCAACAAAGCGTACTCTACAAAAATATTCAACAGCAAATTCATGCAATCCCTTTTTGGAAAAATCAATTACAAATGGGATACTCGTTTGTTGGGTGGAGCAAGAGCAATTATTGTTTCAGGTGAATACGATAAAGTGTTGCCTATGGATATTTACCCTGAGTTCTTGTTCAAGGCAATGATTACAGGTAATCTTGACAAAATGGAAGCTTTGGGTGCATATGAAATTGCTCCAGAGGATGTGGCTCTTTGTGAGTTCGTTTGTACTTCTAAACTGCCTTTGCAGAATTTAGTGCGTAATTCACTTGATTTCATGAGAAACGAATTAGAATAGGATTATGGATATAGTAAGAAAACAATTAGATAAAATTAAACCGCTTTTCAAGAAAGGTGGTAAATTTGGTTATCTCCATTCGTTATTTGATGGATTGGAGACTTTCTTGTTTGTTCCCAATACCACTTCCAAACATGGTACTCACATTCATGATGTGATTGACTCAAAAAGAACGATGATTCTTGTGGTTATGGGTCTTGTGCCAGCATTGTTGTTTGGTATGTACAATGTGGGATATCAACATTATTTGGCCATTGGTCAATCAGTAGGATTCTGGGAAATGTTCCTTTACGGTCTTTTGGCTGTGTTGCCTATCATCGTAGTATCTTACGCAGTAGGTTTAGGACTAGAAATCTTTATAGCTCAAATCAAAGGTGGTCATGAGGTGCATGAAGGTGTATTCGTAACTGCATTTCTTATTCCTTTAATTGTTCCAGTGGATACTCCTCTATGGATGATAGCTGTTGCAACTGCTTTTGCTGTATTATTTGCAAAAGAAGTGTTTGGTGGTACTGGTATGAATATTTTCAACGTTGCTTTGGTTACTCGTGCCTTCCTATTCTTCGCTTATCCAACTTTCATGTCGGGTGATGTGGTTTGGGTTCGTACGGCTGATACTTTTGGATTGGGTGCAGGTCAAGTTGTTGATGGATATTCGGGAGCTACAGTACTTGGTCAGGTTGCTACTTCTGTAGATCCAAATGCTGCTATTCACGGTATTACTGGTCAACCTTTCTCCTTTATGGATGGTTTGATTGGATTGATTCCTGGTTCAATTGGTGAAACTTCATTTATAGCCTTGTTTATAGGTGCAGCTTTATTAATGGTTACAGGTGTTGCTAGCTGGAAAATTATTCTTTCAATTTTCTTGGGTGGTGGTGTTGTAGCTTGGTTGTTCAATGTGGCTGGTCCTGATACAGCTGCTGCCAACTTCGAATGGTATAATCATTTGGTATTTGGTGGTTTTGCATTGGGTGCATTCTTTATGGCTACCGATCCTGTTACAGGAGCTCGTACAGAAAAAGGTAAATGGATTTATGGTTTGCTGATTGGTGCGATGGCTATTGTTATCAGAGTATTGAATCCTGGTTATCCAGAGGGTATGATGTTGGCTATTCTATTGATGAATATCTTCGCTCCGCTGATCGACTATTATGTGGTTGATGCTAATGTGAAAGCAAGATTAAAAAGAGCGAAAGCTGTTAAATAAGGAGGATAAATGATGAATACAAATAAAAACAGTTATACTTTAATCTATGCTACCATTATGGTAGTTGTGGTTGCATTGTTGTTGGCTATCATTTCTTCTTCTTTGAAAGAAAAACAACAAGCCAATGTTCGTTTGGATAAAATGAAACAGATTCTGACATCTATTCATGTGGATACTGAAGGTCAAAATGCTGAAGAATTATTCAATACCTATATAAAAGAGCAATTGGTGGTAAATGTAAACGGTGAAACCATTGATAAACCATTGGATCCAGCCTTTACAATTGAAGTGAAAAAACAATTGTCACTTGCTCCTGAAAAGAGACAACTTCCGCTTTATATTGCTGAAGTTGACGGTCAAACCAAATACATTATTTCACTTTTTGGTGCAGGACTTTGGGGACCAATTTGGGGTTATATTTCCTTGGATGCTGATAAAAATACAGTATTCGGAACCTATTTCTCACATGCCAGTGAGACTCCTGGATTGGGTGCTAACATTACAGAAAAAGATTTTCAAAATAGTTTTATTACTGGTACTAAAAGACAAATTTTCAATGCAAATCATGAATTTGTGTCCATTCTAGTTCAGAAAAAAAGCGATAGAAAAGCAAGTAATGATGTACATGAAATCGATGCGATCTCAGGTGGTACAATTACAAGTAAAGGGGTTGAAAAAATGCTTTACGATTGTATTGGACAGTATGTAAATTATCTTCAACCTAAAAATTAAGGAGGATTTGATATGAGTAAATTATTTTCAGAAAAAACGAAAGAGGTCTTCCTTGGGCCTTTAGGAAAGAACAACCCGATTACTGTTCAAGTGCTGGGTATTTGTTCTGCATTGGCTGTAACAGCCAATCTAAAGCCTGCATTGGTTATGGGTATTTCGGTAACTATAATCGTGGCTTTTGCAAACGTAATTATTTCATTGCTTCGAAATACTATACCAAGTCGTATTCGTATTATCGTTCAATTGGTAGTTGTTGCTGCTTTGGTAACAATTGTAAGTGAAATCTTAAAAGCTTTTGCTTACGATGTAAGTGTGCAATTGTCAGTATATATTGGTTTGATTATTACAAACTGTATCCTAATGGGTCGTTTGGAAGCATTTGCAATGAGTAATCGTCCTTGGGAGTCATTTATTGATGGTCTAGGTAATGGTTTTGGTTATGCGTGGATACTTGTAGTGGTTGGTTTCTTCAGAGAACTACTTGGCGCAGGTTCCCTTTTAGGTATCAAAGTTATTCCTCAGTCATTCTATGATGCTGGTTACGCTAACAATGGGTTGATGATGATGCCTCCAATGGCTTTGATCTTGGTTGCTGTGATCATCTGGATTCACCGTTCGAAAGATAAATCTTTACAGGAAAAATAATCAAACACGATAAAAAACAAAGTTTATGGAAAATATAGCAAGTATATTTGTAAAATCGATCTTTGTCGATAATATGGTGTTTGCTTTCTTCTTGGGAATGTGCTCTTATTTGGCCGTTTCAAAGAATGTGAAAACATCAGTGGGTCTTGGTGCTGCAGTAATATTCGTTTTAGTTGTTACTTTACCAGTCAACTACCTACTTGAAAACTATGTGTTGAAAGAAGGTGCTTTGCGTTGGTTAAGTGCTGATTTAGCTACTCTAGATTTGAGCTACTTAGGTTTCATTCTTTTCATTGCGGTTATCGCTGCAATCGTTCAGTTGGTTGAAATGGTGGTTGAAAAATTCAGTCCTTCATTATATGCTTCTTTGGGTATATTTCTTCCTTTGATCGCAGTAAACTGTGCCATCATGGGTGGATCCTTGTTTATGCAACAAAAAGCATTCAATAATTTAGGGGAATCAATTGCTTATGCTTCTGGATCCGGTGTGGGTTGGTTGCTTGCAATTGTTGGCTTGGCAGCTATTCGTGAGAAATTGGAATACTCAAATGTAGAACCTGCCCTTAGAGGTTTGGGTATTACATTCATTACTGTAGCTCTTATGGCTATGGCATTTATGAGTTTCTCTGGATTAAAAATATAATAACCCAGGTAAATAAACAGATATGATATTAGCAATTAATACAAGTATGATGTTGGCCAGCTTGATTATCTTTTTGGTGGTAATCCTGTTGCTGACTATTATTCTTATCGTAGCCAAAAGATACCTGGTGGCGTCGGGTGATGTGAAAATAACCATCAATGGTGAGAAGGAAATTATAGCTCCTGCTGGTTCAACTTTGTTGAATACTTTGGCTGAACAAAAAATATTTCTTCCTTCTGCTTGTGGTGGTGGTGGTTCTTGTGCACAGTGTCGCTGTCAAGTGCCTGAAGGTGGTGGCGAAATTCTACCAACTGAAACTGTTCACTTCTCTCGTAAAGAGGTTAAAGATAACTGGCGCTTGGGTTGCCAGGTGAAGGTTAAAGGTGACATGTCAATCACTATGGATGAATCTATCCTGGGAGTTAAGAAATGGGAATGCGAAGTTGTTTCAAACAACAATGTAGCTACTTTTATTAAAGAGTTTGTGGTGAAATTACCTGAAGGTGAACACCTAAACTTTAAATCTGGTGGTTATATTCAGATTGATATCCCTAAATATGATTTGAAATTTGCTGACTTTGCTGTGGAAGATCGTTTCCGTGCTGATTGGGATAAATTCAATTTATGGGATTTGAATTGCAAGAATGATTCAGATACTTATCGTGCTTATTCAATGGCTAACTATCCTGCTGAAGGTGATATTGTGATGTTGAACGTACGTATTGCAACCCCACCTTGGGATAGAGCTGCAAATAATTGGATGAATGTGAATCCTGGTATTGCTTCTTCTTATATTTTCAATTTGAAACCTGGTGATAAAGTAATGGTTTCTGGTCCTTTTGGTGAATTCCATCCTATTCTGGATTCAAATCGTGAGATGCTATATGTAGGTGGTGGTGCTGGTATGGCTCCATTGCGTTCACATGTTCTTCACTTGTTGAATACTTTGAAAATTACAGATCGTAAAATTACATATTGGTACGGTGCACGTTCTAAAAACGAAGTTTTCTATGAAGAAGATTTCCGTAAGTTAGAAGCTGAATTCCCTAACTTTAAGTTCAACATTGCTTTAAGTGAACCTCTTCCAGAAGACAATTGGACTGGCTATGTTGGATTTATCCACAAAGTGATTCACGATGAATATTTGTCAAAACACGATGCTCCTGAAGATATAGAGTATTATATGTGCGGTCCTGGCCCTATGGCTAAAGCAGTTGAAAAAATGCTGTATGACTTGGGTGTTCCTCGCGAAATGTTGATGTTCGATGATTTCGGCGCATAATTAAGTCATAAATTTAAAAACCTTCTTGATTCATTTCAAGAAGGTTTTTTTTGCAAAAAAAATCCTCAGTAGTAAAACGAGGATTTGGTTTTTATGATGAAAATTATAAACTTTCAATTACATGGATAGCTGCATTCTGTCCATCAATTGCTGATGAGGTTATTCCACCTGAAAATCCGGAACCTTCACCTGCAGGAAAGAGACCTTTGATTTGTGGATGTTCTCCAGTGTCAGGATTCCTAGGGATTCTAACTGCAGAAGAAGATCTTGATTCAACACCGACTACTACTGCTTCATTTGTCAGATAACCTCTCATCTTCTTGTCAAATAGTTTGAATGCTTCTCTAAGCCTTGCACCTATATGTGGTGGCAACCAAAAATGGAGTGGGGAAGAGATTAAACCAGGCATATACGAACATTCCGGCAAATCAGCTGAAACTTTACCTCTTACAAAGTCAACCAATCTTTGTGCAGGTGCTTTTGTTCCCTGTCCACCATTGTTGACAAAAGCTAAATTTTCCAAATATTGCTGGAATCTCAATCCTGCCAATGTACCATATTGATTGAATTCTTCCGGAATGTCCTCTGGTCGTATTTCAACCACTATTCCTGAGTTTGCATAGCGTGTGTTTCTTCTTGAACCAGACATGCCATTGACTACAATCTCATGGTCGCTGGTGCCTGAAGGTACAATAGTTCCTCCGGGACACATACAGAAGGAATAAACCCCACGGTCTTCTACTTGAGTAACCAGGCTATAGCTGGCTGCAGGTAAATAATCACCTCTGTCATCTATATGATATTGGATGCTGTCGATTAATTTCTGTGGATGTTCTACTCGTACACCCATCGCAAATCCTTTTAGTTCCAATTGTACACCTTGCTCGTGCAATAGTTCATAGATGTCGTGCGCAGAATGACCTGTTGCCAGAATCATATAGTCAGCTTTGAATTCTTTATTATCAGTGGTTTTACATCCCTTTATGTGATTGTCTTCAATAATTATATCCGACATTTTGGATTCAAAATGGATTTCTCCTCCTGAATTTCGAATAGTCTCGCAGATATTGTTTATAATGTTGGGTAGTTTGTCAGATCCTATGTGCGGGTGTGCATCAAATAAAATCTCTTCACTTGCACCATGCTGATAAAATATCTCATATATATCCGAAGGATTCCCTTTCTTTTTGGATCTTGAATATAATTTTCCGTCTGAATAGGTTCCAGCTCCGCCTTCACCATAACAAAAATTGGATTCAGGATTCAACCCTTTGTTCCGGTTTATTTGAACTAAATCAGATCGTCTTTCAATTGTATGTTTGCCTCTTTCCAATACGATGGGACGCATTCCTTTCTCAATTAATTTCAAGGCAGCAAATAAACCAGCAGGTCCTGCTCCAATAACAAGTACGGAAGATTTGTCCTTTACATTCGGATATAGAATTTTATTCTTTTCAGGTGCAGGGGGAACTTCATCCCAAAATACGTCTACGGTGATTATGACTTTAACGAACTGTGATCGAGCATCAATCGACTTTTTTAAGGTACGAATACTCGTTACTTTTTGAGGGTCAAGATTTAATTTCTTACTTACCGCAAGTTTAAGTAAATCTTCTTTGTACGCCTGTTCTGGCGTTAAAATTAATTGCAATTGAGTTTGCATAAATACTTATTTTATGTGTCACAAAGATACACATTTTTTTGTTAATATTTTTTAAGACCGAATATAGATGTTGCAACATATAATGTTTTAACCTATATTTGTGCAAAATTCTAAAAAAAATAAAAATTATGCCAGAACCAAAAATTGTACAAAAAGCACCTTATGTGCTGGATTTGGAAGCAGGAACTCACCTTTGGTGCAGTTGTGGTCACAGTACCAAAGAACCATTCTGCGATCTAGTAACTCACAAAACCTTGGGTTTTGCTCCTCGTAAAGTAGAGTTGACCGAGAAAAAAACAGTAGCATTGTGCGGTTGTAAACATACAAAGAATCCACCTTACTGTGATGGCTCACACGCTAAATTATAATAAAATGGAGAAAGTAAAAAATATTGCTGCGTGGGTTATATCAGGTCTGTTGACAGGTTTATACATGTTTAGTGCTTATGGTAAATTTGCTAATCCAGCGATGATGGAACAAATGAAACTGGGTGATTGGGCAACTATAATTCCGATTGGTGAAATTATTTCAGCCCTATTGTTCTTGTTCCCTAAAACCAATAAATACGGTACTTTATTGTTGAGTTCATACATGGGAGGTGCTATCATTCTTCATATGACTACAGCTCAAAGTATAGTTATGCCAACTGTTGTGTTGGTGTTGGTGTGGGTAGTAGCCTACTTGAGAAACTCAGATTTCTTTTGTACCAAATGTAAATGAAACTAGAAGAGGAAATAAAGGGTAGATTTCGGAACGATTATCACAAGGCAGTAATCAATCTTATTTATACATCCAAGGTTTTACAAAACGAATTCCTAAGTTCTTTAAAAAAACACAATATTACTGAACATCAATACAATGTGTTGAGAATATTGAGGGGATTTCGTGATCAATCACCTTTGAGTATAGGTTTTATAAAAGAACGAATGTTGGATAAGGATTCTGATGTAAGTAGATTGGTTGATAAATTATTTGAACGAAAATTATTGAACAGGGTTGAAAACCCATCCGACCGTAGACAAAAGTCGATTGAAATCACTGAGGATGGATTATTGCTTTTAAGTAATATGCTCGAGTGTGAGAAAAAAAATGATTCTTTGTTGAGTAAATTAAACCAAGCTGAAATTGAACAGCTCAATAATCTTTTAGATAAAGCCCGAACTGTTTTAGATTAATCTAACCAAAAAAAATCGTAAAAGCCGTCAGTAATGATGGCTTTTTTTATTTAAGAAAATTTATTTAAATGCCTTTTAATTGAATTATATCCTTTATTAACTGAAATGATTTTTTTTCGAATATGAAATTATTGAATTTTGAATCGTAATTCAAAACACAATATTCACATTTAAAAAATAAAATTATGAAAGCAAAACTTAGTTTCTTAGTAGCAGCACTTTTAGTGGTATCAATGGCATTCGCTGTCAATAACGAATCTCGTGTAAACTCTAGTTCATTTGATGGCTTGAAAATTGAAGCTTCATCCAATCAAACTCAAGATTCTCAAAAGAAACAAACTAGAAAGAAAGACGGTACTGGTGGTGGTCAACAAAAAGGCAAAGGACAAGGACAGGGAACAGGTTGTAAATAACCAAATCCATTTTCACACAAAACTTAAGTAAAATTATTTATTCACACAAAAAATCAGGACTTATGAAAACACGTTTTATAACCGCAATTATGTTTCTTGCATCATTAAGTTTGATGTCTTGTGAAACAACTGAAGAAAACATCTCATCTGATCAAATTGCAGAAGAGGAAATTGTAAATGAAGAAGTTGCAGTTACAACTGCGGCTGAGGCAGTATCAATCAATGAAACTTGTGTAGTTCCTGTTGCTATAGATACTGTAATTACTGAGGAGGACAAAGCTGGTTTATTGCAAATGAGAGAAGAAGAAAAATTGGCTGGCGATGTATATACTTATTTCTATAATTTATACAAATATCCTGT
>CAZZPZ010000024.1:12063-22473 GCA_964655615.1 uncultured Paludibacter sp.
TTAAGAGGTTCCTCATTTCATTTGAAAGCATTTACACGAATGCTGAAAATCAAAGGTGTGGTTTATGTTCCCCAAATTCTAACAGAAGAAGAATACGTTTCAATTATAGATTAATTTTCAAGGATCGATTTTTAAACACATAGTTTAAGTGGAAGGCCCCGGATGTGAATCCCGGGCTTTTTTTCTATATTTGTGGGAATACTAAAAGAAATCCTATGAAATCTAATGCTAAAAAGAAAATTCGTAAATCTTCGATTTTAAAAAGAAAAAAAGAGGATATTGGGTTGTCTCCCTATGCTGTAGTATTCAGAGGGGAACGTAAGATTGAACAGAGTGTGATCAGGATCATGCAGTTCAATAACGAACAATTGGATGAATTTGAACTGAATGATATTTCAAAGGATATTTTAAATCCAGATCTAATGACATGGATGCATGTGTCTGGAATTCACGATGTTGAACAATTGCGAAACTTGGCATCAAAATATGAAATTCCGGATTATATCCTTTCATCTGTATTGGATCCTTCCATACGACCTAAATACGAACCTTTCGATCAAGGGATTTTTATAACCCTTAAGCTTCTTACAGGTCAAGAGAAAAATGACTTCGTGCAAATAGAGAATTTAAGTATAATAATCAAGAATAATTTGTTGATCTCATTTAGAGAAGATATGGGTCAAGTTTTCGATCCGATAAGGGAACGTATTCGTAAATTCAACAACAAAATCAGATCATCTGGTTCGGATTATCTTGCTTTTGCATTGATAGATGTTGTTTTTGATAATTACGTTTATGCTCTTGGCAATATCGGTGAGAAAATTGAAGTGCTGGATGAGGCTCTTACACTCGATTTGAAGAAGGAAATTCTGGAAATGATCAATTCATACAAAAGGGAAATTAGTTTGATACGTAAAAATATATTGCCTGCACGTGACATGATACAGAATTTATTAAAGTCAGATTCTGAATTATTGCATCTCCACAACAAGGTGCATTTTAGAGAGTTGCTCAATAATATACACGATGCCAATGAATTGACCGATAGTTACAGGGAAATTTTGTTTGACCAAATGACTATTTATCATACAACTGTAAGTGCCCGCTTGAATGAAATCATGCGAACTTTGACTTTGTTTTCTGTAATCTTTATTCCCTTAACCTTTATTGCGGGTATATATGGAATGAATTTTGAAAATATGCCTGAATTGCATTTGCAAAATGGATATTACCTCAGTTTGGCTCTGATGCTTATCGTTGCTGTTGGAATGCTGATTTATTTTCTTCAAAAAAAATGGTTTTAGTTTTCTAGAATATAAGCTTTCAATTGCTTGATAGAAATCAATGGGATCCTGTGTTCTTGCGCAACTAGTTTCAAATCATCTAGTCTGGCCATAGTACCATCATCATTCATTACCTCAACCAATACTCCAGAAGGATATAAGCCTGCCAATCTTGCCAGGTCAGTTGCTGCTTCTGTATGTCCCATTCGACCAACAACACCCTTTGGATTTGATATCAAAGGGAAAATATGTCCAGGTCTTCCTAGTTCTTCAGGCTTGGTGTTGGAGTCTACCAAAGCTAAAACTGTTTTTGCTCTGTCAGATGCGGATATACCTGTGGTACAGCCATTCCCTAATAGATCCACAGAGACTGTAAACGCAGTGGATAAAGTTGCAGTGTTGTCTTCTACCATACGGTTTAATTTCAATTCCTTTGCTCTATCTTCATTCAAAGAAATACAAATCAAGCCTCGTCCTACTTTGGCAAAAAAATTAATAATTTCAGGTGTCACTTTCTCTGAAGCAACAATGAAATCTCCTTCATTCTCTCTGGCGACATCATCAAATACCAAAACTATTCCACCCTTACGAATTGTGTCGAGGGATTTTTCTATAGAATCAAACTCTTCAAACATATCTTTTATACAAAAACGAGTGCAAAATTAGCAAAAATTTTCCTCATTTCGTCTATTCTTCTTTGGTGTTTATCTTATCTATCACTACAGCCAATAAAATAACAAGACCCTTAATCACTTGTTGCCAGAAAGGGGAGACATTCAACAATACCAAACCGTTGTTCAGTACTCCAATGATCAATGCTCCTTGTACAGTCCCCATGATGCTTCCTTTACCTCCAGAAAGGGATGTACCACCTATAACTACTGCTGCGATGGAGTCAAGCTCAAATCCTATACCTGCATTGGGTTGGGCGGAATCCAACCGGGAAGTGACTATTATTCCACCTAAACCTGCCAATGCTCCAGCTACAGAATATACAAATATTTTGATTTTGGTGATATTAATACCTGATAATTTAGCTGCTGTTTCATTACCACCAATAGCATAAATATATCTTCCTAACTTGGTCTTGTTTGTTAAAACGATTGCTGTTAATACCACGATACCAGAAATCCAAACAGGCATAGGGATGCTCAGAAACCATCCAGTTCCGATAAAGCTCATTTCTTTACTAAATCCTGTGATAGGGAATCCTTCTGTCCACAACATAGTCAATCCGCGTGCAATAGTTAGCATAGCTAAGGTTGCAATGAAAGGCGGTACTTTGAATTTAGTGATAGCCAAACCATTAAACCAGCCCAAAAACGTTCCTGTAAGTAGACCACCAAGCAGAGCACCCAATAGGGTAAAACTGAAATGGACGTCAAGTCCAAAAAGGTTAGTGCCGAATTTCAACATAGTGGCTGTAACTGCTCCTGCAAATGCTAAAATCGAACCTACGGATAAATCGATACCTCCGGTAATAATAACCAGGGTCATTCCTATGGATATGATTAGGTTGACTGAAATCTGTCGCATCACATTCCATGTGTTTTCAGTGGTTAAGAACCTGTCAGACAACAAACTCAATGCAATACACATAGCTAATAATGCTATGATGGATTGAAATTTTAATATATTCTGTTTTAAATTTTGTGTATTCATGACATTAATTTTCGATTAAAGCTGCTTGCATAATTTTCTCTTCACTGGCTTCTGATCTCAGCATTAAAGCTCTTTGTTTCGATTCCGACATGACCAATATCCGGTCGGATATAGCGAGTATCTCTGGCAGTTCAGACGAAACAAATAATATCCCTAATCCCTGAGAAGCTAATTCAACCATTAGTTTATAGATTTCTATTTTTGCTCCTATGTCAATTCCGCGGGTAGGTTCATCCAATAACAATACTTTTGGATTGGTAGCCAACCATTTGGCAATTACTACTTTTTGTTGATTTCCCCCACTGAGTTTCTCCACATTCAAATTTTTCGAACTCACCTTGGTCTTAAGCTTTTCTACAAATTTATTGCTCAAATCATTTTCTTTTCTGTTGTTCAAGAAGATGAATTTATTCAGAAAATCAAGACTAGCCAGACTGGTGTTTTTGGAAACGTTCATATTTAAAATCAAGCCTTGTAGTTTTCTGTCTTCTGGAACCAAAGCAATTCCAGCATCGATAGCGTCTCTAACATTTTTAATTGTTACTGGCTGTCCATCAATTTCAATACTTCCTGAGACTAATTTAGGATGTAATCCAAATATTGCTTCCAATACTTCAGTTCGTCCGGCTCCCATTAAACCACAGATACCAAGAATCTCACCTTTATGCAAATTCAAATTAATATTTTGAACCAAATAACTGTTCTTCTTCTCAGGATGCCTAAAGTTTAAGTTTTCAACCTTTAGAATTTCATGATCTTGTATATGACTTGTTTTTTCGAAACTATCACTTAAGTTTCTACCAACCATTAATTTTATTAGTTCGTCTTTGTTGGTGTCCTTCATCCAACCAGAACCCATAGAAACACCATCTTTTAGTACTGAAAAACGGTCTGCAATTTCAAAAAGTTCCTTGAGCTTGTGTGAAATATAAACCACAGCGACTCCCTTCTCCTTTAATTCCCGTATAATTTGAAACAGCAATTCAACTTCTTGATCACTTATGGCTGAACTAGGTTCGTCCATTATCAATATTTTTGACTCAAAAAGTAAAGCTTTGGCTATTTCAACCAATTGCTGCTGACCCACCCTCAGTTGTGATAATTCAGTGCTTGGATCTATATCCAAATGCAAGCGATGCAAAAGTTCTTTGGCTTTCTGATGCATCTTTTTGTAGTCAAGTATACCTAAAGCTGTAGTTAGCTCATTTCCTAGAAATAAATTCTCAGTAATATTGAGATGGGGTAGAAGGTTCAATTCCTGGTGGATAATTACAATTCCCTGTTTAGCAGCTTCTTTTGGATTGTTAAAGGCTATCTTTTCTCCGTTATAGATAATTTCACCATTGAAATGATGGTAAACACCTGAGATTAACTTCATCAATGTGGATTTACCAGCACCATTTTCGCCTAGTATAGCTGTAACTTTTCCTGCATAAATCTCTAGATTGACTTGCTTGAGAGCATAAATCCCCGAAAATTCTTTGGATAAATTCCGTATTTCTAAAATTGGATTATTCTCCATTTACAATTTGTGTTTTTAAGGGAATAATTTCTAATCTGGAAGGTATTTTCTGATCTTCACGCAACTCCATAACGCCAGTAAAACTCAATGTGGAATTTATACTTATATTTTTCAGCATAGAATCAATTACATTTTTCTGAACCAATTTGTTTAATGAAATTGAGAGATTGTTGAAGTCGGTCATGTTCACAAAATTGTTTACATCCACAATTCCACTTCCATCTCTGACTGCATTTCCAAAAATATGTCCTATCTGAATAGATATGCTTTCATTCTCGTTGGTCTGAATAATAAGCAATTCATCACTTTTATCTACTATCTTACCACGACCATTTACGAGTATATAATTCGTTTTAGAAATTCCGAGTTTTTTACCATATTTCTGAAAGGAAGCTGGATTTTCTAGTTCAGATATCACTGTGTTTAAATCCGGTGCTTTGTCTATGCTTTTGTCTAATTCTTTTTCCCAGAGTGATTTTGCAGTTTCATCTGCATTGAAGAAATTATGGTTCATTCTTGAATTATAACTCTCCAATGTCTCCAATTTTACAGAACAAACAAGTGTGAAAAGGACCAAGGCAGCCAACAGTATTGTTTTAATTACTCTTTTACTCATTTCAGGGCTTTTTCAAATAATTATTAATATTCTCTATTGTTACCAGTTCCACTTCCACAGGCATTTTATTACTTATTTTTGTTTCTCCTGCTAAGTATTTGTCAGCAAATTCAGCCGATTTACGAGCCATTTCAACCGGAAATTGCATTACCGTTGCTTCAAGTTTACCTGCTGCAATCGCATTTATGGCATCTTCAGAACCATCAAATCCATATACTTGTATTCTGTTTGCTTTGTTAGCAGCCAGAATCGCTTGATATGCACCTAAAGCCATGGCATCATTTCCACAAAAGACTGCATCAATATCGGGTTGTGCTTGTAGGATGGTTTCCATAACCTCCATAGCCTTATTACGATCAAAATCTGCACTTTGTTGAGCAACCATTTTCAATTCAGGATATTCATCAACAACCGAATGAAATCCCTTAGATCGGTTCCATGTATTGTTGTCTCCAACTATTCCCAAAATCTCTACATATTTGCCTTTTTGGTTCAATTGTTTCACAAAATACTGTCCTAGTTTTACACATCCTGTAAAACTATCTGACAACAATTGTGAGGCAGCTGCATCCGAAGAATTTATTTCCCTGTCCATGCAAAAGGTGGGTATTCCGGCATCCTTGGCTCTTTCCACATTCAAAACAGAACCATCTGCATCCGTAGGGTTAAATAAAATTGCATCATAACTCATGGCAATTATATTGTCAAAATGTTCTGCCTCCTTGGAAGGATTATTTTGAGAGTCAAAAATCTGAACTTCATATCCCAATTCCTTTGCTTTCGCAGCGGCAGATTCACCCAACACGACAAACCAAGGATTATTTAAGGTCGAGATTACTACGGCCATTTTCTTTGGCTTATCTTTTTTTGTTGGTATGCAGGAAGTAAATACAAAACCAAAGGCTATTAAAAGCAAAATTATAATGTCGCGACTATTCATGCTTGTATACTTCCCAACCTAAATAATTTCCAATAGCTTCTTCCAATATCTCTGAAACATGTCCTCGTACCATGGCTACATGGTGTTCAAAGCCGTTTTTGCACAAATACTTCATTAGATTCTGAAGATTTGGTATTTCGCAAACGGCAATACCTCCATCCATTCCATAGGGATCGTCTGTCATGTTTCCTTCTCCTAAATAGGTCTTGATTACTCCTTTGGTATCGTCTGTGGATATTCTAAAATAGGTCATTTTTCCAGCTGCCACTTTTCCTTTCACAGCACCAAAGGTATCTTCGCTACCTAAAACAGTTCCGAGTACATCCAGTGATCCAATTTCTATGTCGCTTTGGAAGAATGATTTAGGATAATTGCTACAGTGTGTACATACTACTTTGTCTCTGTCTTCGGCGAAATTATTGTTCCAGTCCAATATTGCTGAAGGTGTTTGTGCTGCCAAAGCTAATGCATACATTGATATTGTACCTGCAACATCCACTTCGCAGGCGGATGGCATGAATTTCTCACCCATCATACTCATGGTCACACAGGCAGCACAACCATAATTCTTTTCTATTGTTTCCCAACATTGCAAAGCGGATATATCCACGTTCTGTGAGTCTATCCATTTTTCTACAGCTATTCCAAATCGTGCTTGTTTGGCGATTTTTTGATGAGAAGCTATGCCACATGCACCATATTCTTGAATGTCACCCACTTTTGTGGTAACCGCAGGATCTTTATAGTCGATTTTTTCAGCATCAGCGATGATTTCAGACATATCTACTGGAATAACGGTTATTCCGTGTTTTTGAAGTATTTTCTCACTGAAACGCATGGTTTGAAAACCAATGGGTCTTGTTCCAATAGCACCTACTCTCAAATTGCTAAGTCCTTTTACTACTCGACAAATTCCAGCAAATTTCAATAAATCATAGGTGAATTCCTTGCTATCTAAACTGTAGGTATGGTATTTTGTGTCTGTGAATTTAATTCCGTATTGATAGAAGTTGTTGCAAACTGAAAGTTTTCCGCAAAAAGCATCCCTTCTGCTCTTTACATCCACTTTGTTGTTGTCATCATCACAAGCTTGTACAAGCACAGGCACATTCAAACCGGAAAGTTTTATGGAATTTACAACTCCCAGTTCATCTCCAAAATTGGGTAATACTACAAGTATACCATCAATTTTATCTGCATTTTTTTTGAAATAGGCTGCACATTTAACTGCATCAGCATAGCCCTCAATATTACCAGTGGGTGTTTCACTTTCGGGTAGTATCACTGCCCCGATGCCTAATTGTTCCAATTTGTTTAGAACTTTCTCACGTGCGTCAACGGCTAATTTGTAATTAAAAATGTTGCGTGTGGCTATGATTACGCCAAAACTTTGTTTTTCGAATTTCATTATGTATTAGATTTTATTTTTTAAGATTTATAACGTGTTCTTTCAATTGCTTTAGTCCATCCTTCATATAATTTATCTGACTCGGTTGAACTCATTTGTGGTTTGATATAATTGTTTGAAGTTCTGATTTTTGTGAGATCAGCTAAAGAATCAGACACTTTCAAAGCTAATCGATTCATTAAATAAGCGCCAAAGGCTGATGCTTCATTCACTGGACTTCGATTAATGACTGACTGAAGTTGGTCGGACTGAAACTGCATCAAGAATTTGTTCTTCACCGGACCACCATCCACTCTCAATTCCTCAAGTTTTATTCCTGAATTTTTAACTAAATCAATCAAATCTCTAACTTGAAAAGCTATGGACTCTAAGGCAGCTCTAACTATATGAGCTTTACGCGTACCTCTGTTCATTCCGTAAATCATGGCTCTTGCTTCACTGTCCCACCAGGGTGCGCCAAGTCCACTAAAAGCAGGGACAAAATACACACCATCTGTACTTTGCACTGAAATAGCAAGAGCTTCGGTTTCTTGTGCTGACTGGATCAGCTCCAATTCCTCAATCAACCACTGAATAGTTGCTCCTGTATAATGAATATTTCCTTCAAAAGCAAAATGACAGTTGCCTGAATTAGAGAATGCGACAGAACAGACCAAACCGGTAGGTGGTGACAATGGTTTGTCGCCAATATGTATCATCACGGAAGAGCCAGTTCCATAGGTTGCTTTGCCCATTCCAGATTTAAAGCACATCTGACCAGCAAGTGCACCATGAGAGTCGCCCATAACTCCAGCAATCTCTATATCTTTAGGTAGAAAACCTAAATCCGTTTTCCCATAGACATCATCGCTATATTTAACAGTAGGTGCCATGGAAATAGGAATGTGAAATAAATCAAACAAATCCTGATCCCATTCCAATGTGTTAATATTAAACAACAATGTGCGAGACGCATTCGTGTGATCGGTTGCATGGATCTTTTTGTTGGTGAAATTCCAAATCAACCATGCATCCGTAGTACCAAAAAGTAGATTGCCTTTCAAAGCTTCCTCTTTGGCATTCGGTACATTTTCAAGTATCCATTGTATGCCACTTGCTGAAAAATACGGATTGATCAATAATCCTGTTTTTTTACGAACAATTTCAGATTTTCCATCGTCGATCAATTTGTTGCAAATTTCGGTGCCTCTGCTGCATTGCCATACGATTGCGTTGTATACGGGTTCTCCTGTATTTTTATTCCAAACAACTACAGTTTCGCGTTGATTTGTAATTGCTACCGACTTGGGAATAATATGGTGTTCTTCACATAGATTCCTGACAAGTGAGTAGGTATTCTTAAGTATTTCATTGGGATCATGTTCTACCCAACCTGCTTTAGGGAAATGCTGGCTATGAGGCAAGCTTCCTGAAAATTGCAGAGTGGATGTTTCCACATCAAAAAGCATAACTTTTGTTGCAGAAGTACTTTGATCTATTACCAAAGTGTAGTCGCTCATCATTAAAAATTTAAAGCGGTTTTAAAAATTCCTTCAACATCGATACCATAATGATGGAAGATTTCCAGTGGTTTGGCATGAATTGGATTCTCGTCAGGTATACCAAGTATTTTTAATTTCCCATAACCTTCTTGAGCAATAATTTCAGCAACCGCACTTCCCAATCCTCCCGATATACTGTGTTCTTCCACAGTGATGATTTTTCCGCTATTCTTTAATGCTTTGTGAATAGCTGTTGTGTCGAAGGGCTTTAAGGTATGCATGTCTATCACACCGGCGTTAATACCTTGTTCAGCCAAAAGTTGAGCGGCTTGTAGGCAATGCCAAACTGTTTCACCTGTACCAATCAAAGTTAAATCGGAACCTTCTTTTAATATATTTGCTTTTCCTATTTTAAAATCTATATTTTCTTCAGTATACACATTGGGGACTGCATTGCGACCCACTCGAATATACACAGGGTAGGGGTAATCAACCAATTGCTTTACCAGTTCGCGGGTTTGGTAAATGTCGCATGGCATGACTATTTGTATGCCCGAAAAAGTACGTAAAGCAGCAGTGTCGTGTAAGCTATGATGAGAAAAACCCAAAGCGCCATAGCTGACACCACCACTTACACCCAAAATTTTTACTGGAATATTGGAATATGCCACATCCACCTTCACTTGTTCCAAACTGCGGGCAACATAGAAGCAAGCAGGTCCACAGACAAATCCTTTAAGTCCACCAGCGACTAATCCAGCGGTAACCCCAACCGCATTTTGTTCGGCTATGCCCAATTCAACAAATTGTGCTGGAAGTTCATCTGCGAATTTATCCAAGGTTACAGAACCCCTTGCATCAGAGGTTACTGCTATGATTTTCGAGTCTTTTTTAGCTAATTCTAAAAGTGTGTCGGTAAACATTTTCCGACAAGGTATGGTGTTGTTCATTATTTGCTGAGTTCTTTGATCTTGAGTTCTATTTCCTGAATCGCATTTTGGTATTGTTCTTCATTTGGAACACCATGGTGCCATTTGGCACCATTCTCCATATAGGAAATTCCTTTACCTTTAACAGAATGAGAAATTATCAGTTTCGGCTTATGATTCGTGAAGTCCATTGATTCAAAAGTCTTTAAGATTGAGTCAATGTCATTTCCATCCAAGTCGAAAACCTCCCATCCAAAGGATTCCCATCGGGTGCTCATTGGTTCGAGCGACATTACATATTCAGTTGTGCCACTGATTTGTAGTTTGTTTCTGTCGATAATTGCAACCAAATTGTCTAGTTGATAGTGACTTCCAGACATAGCAGCTTCATAAATCGAACCTTCCCCTTGTTCACCATCACCCATCAACACATAGGTTTTAAAGCTCAAACCTTGGATTTTAGCAGATTTGGCAAGACCCACACCCACAGACAAGCCATGACCCAATGCACCACTGTTCAATTCCACACCCTTTACTTTACGGGTAGGATGTCCAGCTAACAAGGAGTT
>CAZZPZ010000025.1:0-19007 GCA_964655615.1 uncultured Paludibacter sp.
AATTCCATTCGGAATTTCCCCTTTTCGGTGATTCAGGCGGGATTCGAACCCACGACCCACAGCTTAGAAGGCTGTTGCTCTATCCAGCTGAGCTACTGAACCATCATTGGTTTTATTCTTGGTTTTATGTAATGATTGTCATAAAAACCGGGTGCAAAAGTAAGCTATTTTTCTTAATTCTGCAATACTTTCATTAATAATAGAGGGCTATTCTTTTTATTTTCATTATAAATGGGGATTGTTTGACTTTGTTAGTTATTTTAATTTTGTAGGTCGTATAAATTTTAAGAATGAAATTTCGTAAAATAGCTTATCATTTGCACTTATGGCCTGGTTTAATTACAGGGCTTTTTGTGTCTGTTATTGCTTTGACTGGTGCAATTTATGCTTTTGAGGTTGAAATAAGAAATTTGACTGAACCCTATCGATTTGTTGAAAATGATGGGATCAAACAGCTGGATTTGTCTAAGCTACAAGTGATTGCTCAAAACTCATTGCCCCAGAATACTCTTCGTTCATTGGTTCTGCATAAGAATGAACGGAGTTTTGAGGCCGTTTTTTACGATTATGATCCTAAATCCTATTATATTGTCTATCTGAATCCTTTTTCGGGTGAAGTTTTGAAAATCAAAGATATGAACAATGACTTCCTCCGATGGATAATAGTTGGGCATTATTATTTATGGCTTCCTCCGCAAATTGGAAAAGCTGTGGTTTCCTATACTACTTTGATTTTTTTATTGATTTTAGTTTCTGGTTTTATTCTTTGGATCCCTAAAACTCTAAAGGGGTTGAAGTCAAGACTGAAGTTTAAGTGGAAATCGAGTTGGAGTAAAAGAAATTATAATCTTCATGTAGTTCTTGGTTTCTATTCTATTATTTTTGCTTTGGTTTTTGCAATTACTGGTTTGGTTTGGGGCTTACAATGGTGCTCAAATTTATGGTATAATGCTTGGGGTGGCAATAAAGTGACAGAATATACTACTTTAAATCCGAATTTTGATACAGACTCTGTCAATACTGAACCATTGAATATCCTTTTTTGTGATTTGGTTGAAAAATATCCGAACTTTCAGTCAATTACATTTTATCCATCCTTGGATATTAGCCAATTGACTGCTGTTCAAGTAAATCAAAAGGATGGAACTAGATGGAAGGATGACTATCGTTATTATGATCCAGGAACCTTAAAAGAAGTGAAACTGGATAATGTGTATGGGGAGTTTAAAGACGCAAACACTGCGGATAAAGTGTTCAGAATGAACTATGATCTACATACTGGTGCTATCTTAGGACTTCCAGGTAAAGTTATGGCTTCCTTGACGAGTTTGTTGATTGCTACCTTTCCCTTTACTGGCTTTTTTATGTGGTGGAAAAAGAAAAAGAAAAAGAAGCATAAAAAGCATCTAAAACATTCAACTTTTAATAAAAAAGAATAAATACGTACGTATTCGTACCTGTTAATTGGCGAATTTTGAGTAATATTGCATTCCAAAATTAGCTATTATATATTTATAAATGAAAGTCCTAAAATTCGGCGGAACATCCGTAGGTTCTGTCAATGGTATTCAAAGTGTTAGAAAAATTGTAGAATCGGCAAATGAGCCGGTAGTAGTGGTAGTTTCAGCACTTTCAGGAATAACCGATCAATTATACAAAGTTGCACGCCTGGCATCTCAAGGTGATGAATCCTATTTGGAAGAATTTAGATTGATGCATCAACGTCATTTGGATGTAATCGAGACAGTTGTTGATTCTGAAGATCTTAAAGAAGAAACTATCATTAAAACGGAGGTTCTTTTTACGGATTTATCCAATATTTTGCGTGGAGTTTTTCTGATTAAAGATCTATCTGAAAAAATTGTAGACAATATTGTAAGTTACGGAGAAGCTATATCTTCAGTAATCATAGCAAAAGCAATTCCAGGTGCTGTACACAAAGATTCAAAGAAGTTTATCAAAACGATTAATCAATTTGGTAAACACATAGTTGACTTTGGAATTACTGATCTTTTGGTAAGAGAACAGTTTGCTGAATTACCCAAAGTGACTGTCTGTGGTGGTTTTATTTCTACTGATAAAAATACGAATTTCATTACCAATCTGGGTAGAGGTGGTTCAGATTATACGGCAGCCATTATTGGTGCTGCATTGAATGCTTCTATATTGGAAATCTGGACTGATGTGGATGGGTTTATGACAGCGGATCCTCGTATCATCAATAATGCTTATGTTATTGAAAGAATGAGTTTCAGTGAAGCTATGGAATTGTCCAACTTTGGTGCGAAAGTGATTTATCCTCCAACTATTTTTCCTGTATTCCACAAAAATATACCCGTTGTGATTAAAAATACCTTTAATCCTTCGGCTAGCGGAACTTATATTTCCCAGGAAAAATCAGCTGAACCTATCAAAGCGATTAAAGGTATTTCTTCCATCAATGATACATCCTTAATTACCATCCAAGGACTTGGTATGGTGGGGGTGATTGGCGTTAATCGTCGGATTTTTAAAGTATTGGCTGTAAATGGCATTTCTGTTTTCTTAGTTTCTCAAGCTTCTTCTGAAAATACTACATCCATAGGTGTAAGAAATGCTGATAGTAAATTGGCTGTTGATGTTTTAAGAAAAGAATTTGCTCAGGAAATTGCTATGGGTGAAATAGATAATGTTTTTTCCGAAGATGATCTAGCTACAGTGGCAATTGTTGGTGATGGAATGAAACGTACACCTGGGATAGCTGGGAAATTGTTTGGAACTTTAGGTAAAAATGGTATCAATGTAATTGCCTGTGCTCAAGGTGCTTCTGAAACAAACATCTCTTTTGTGACAGACAGATCCTCATTGAAAAAGGCATTGAATGTAATACATGATTCATTTTTCTTGTCTGATTATCAAGTGCTCAACTTGTTTGTTGTAGGTGTGGGTTTAGTCGGTGGAAATTTATTGGAGCAAATTAAAAAACAACAACCGAAGTTGATGCTTGAAAATCAACTCAAACTAAATGTTGTGGGAATTGCTTCAAGCAAGAAAATGTTATTTGATCGTGAAGGTCTGAATTTGGATAATTTCAAAGAAGAATTGGCTCAGAATGGTCAAAATGCTAGTCCAGAAGCTATAGCACAGGAAATAATCTATATGAATATTTTCAATTCTGTATTTGTTGATTGTACTGCCAATGAGGATGTATCCAAATTGTACCAGCAATTGTTGGAAAACAATGTTTCAGTTGTTACTGCTAATAAAGTGGCGGCATCTTCGGCTTACTCCAATTATACTTTGCTTAAAGAAACCTCCCGTCGTCGTGGTGTGAAATTCTTGTTCGAAACAAATGTGGGTGCAGGTCTGCCGATCATCAATACGATCAACAGTCTGATTAACAGTGGTGACCATATTGAAAAGATGCAAGCAGTGCTTTCAGGTACACTCAACTTTATTTTCAATACAATCAGTGAAGAGATACCTCTGAGTAAGGCTATTTATTTGGCAAAAGAGGCTGGATTTGCAGAACCAGATCCACGAATTGATTTGAGTGGTAAAGATGTTATGCGTAAATTGGTTATCCTGGCTCGCGAAGCTGGATATATAGTGGAACAAGAGCAAGTGAAGGCCAATCTGTTTATTCCGAATAAATATTTTGAAGGTGATTTGGATAAGTTTTGGGAGAATGTTACAGAGCTAGATGCTGAATTTGAATCCAAAAGAAAGGCTTTAGCTGCAGCTGGAAAGAAATGGCGATTTGTAGCTACAATGGAAAAAGGAAATTGTGAAGTAGGTTTGTTGGAAGTGGATCATTTACATCCATTCTACGATCTTCAAGGAAGCAATAACATTATATTAATTACTACAGAAAGATACAATGAATTCCCTATGATGATCAAAGGGTATGGTGCTGGGGCTAGTGTAACTGCTGCAGGTGTATTTTCTGATATTATTTCAATTGCAAATATCCGATAATATGTTAAATAGAAATTTCTTGTTGTTTGCGATAGCAACTTTTGTGTTGGGCTTGAGTTTTAGCTCCTGTACAAACAATATTACCTATGCTCAACAACTTGATGACGAGCAGGCTTTAATTGCTGACTTCATAGATAGACACAATATTCAGGTGGTAACTTCTATGCCGACTGATTTCCCATGGCCTGAAAATGTGTATTATAAAAGTGGTACAGGCTTGTATTTCCGATTAACCAGTCAGGGCGATACAAGTTCTACTTATTTTTTGGAAACAGGTGATATGGTAGTGCCCAGATTTATACAATATACCTTGGATGAAAAACCAGATACTGTATTCAATTGGAATACGATTGATTTTCCATATACAACCGATTTTAACTTTCAGGATTATACTCAAGTATGCTCTGGATGGCATGAGGCTGCCTCTTACATGAAGTATGATAATTCAGAAGCGAAGTTTATTGTCTATTCCAAATTGGGATTTTCTGAAAATAAAAACAGTGTTACTCCTTTGGGTTATGACATGAAAATTAGAATAAGAAAAGAATAAAACGAATCAAATCAAATCTTAATGACCTTAATTAAATCAATTTCAGGTATCCGTGGAACCATCGGTGGTAAAGCGGGTGAAGGACTTAGTCCATTGGATACAGTAAAGTTTACAGCTGCTTACGCTGCCTATATCAAACAAACCAAAACGATAGAATCCAATAAAATTGTGGTTGGCCGTGATGCCCGTATTTCGGGTAAAATGGTTGATAGCCTTGTGGTTGGAACTCTATTGGGTATGGGCTTTGATGTGGTGAATATTGGGTTAGCTACTACTCCAACCACAGAATTGGCAGTGACCATGGAGGGTGCCGCTGGTGGAATCATTCTAACTGCAAGTCACAATCCGAAACAATGGAATGCCTTGAAATTATTGAACCAAAACGGTGAGTTTCTAAATGCGCAGGCAGGTGAAACTGTGCTGGCAATTGCTGAAGATGAAAGTTTTGAATTTGTTTCAGTTGATGAATTAGGGAAACTTATTGAAAATGATAGTTATACTCAAAAGCATGTGCAACATGTGTTGGATCTTGAGTTGGTAGATGCTGATCTGATTAAAAAAGCAAATCTTAAAGTGGCCATTGACTGTGTCAATTCGGTTGGAGGTGTTGTATTGCCTGTATTGCTGGATGCACTAGGCGTACAAAAGGTGGAGAAATTATATTGTGAGCCGAATGGTCATTTTCCTCATAATCCAGAGCCGCTTCCCGAACACTTGACTGAAATCTCATCCCTGCTGAAACAAGGGAAAGCTGATGTCGGTTTTGTAGTTGACCCTGATGTAGACCGCCTGGCTGTAATTTGTGAAGATGGTTCTATGTTTGGTGAAGAGTATACTTTAGTGGCTGTAGCTGATTATGTGTTACAAAATACCCCTGGCAATACGGTTTCCAATATGAGTTCAACTCGTGCATTGCGCGATGTGACTAGAAAATTTGGTCAAACTTACACTGCCTCAGCAGTTGGTGAAGTGAATGTGGTGACGGCGATGAAAGCTACTAATGCTGTGATTGGTGGTGAAGGAAATGGTGGTGTAATTTATCCTGCCAGTCATTATGGTAGAGATGCATTGGTTGGTATTGGGTTGTTCTTGACTCATCTGGCAAAATCCAAAATGAAAGTTTCAGAACTTCGTAAAACATATCCTGAATATTCTATTTCCAAAAATAAGGTTGAACTTACACCCGAAATTGATGTGGATGCAATTCTTGCTAGAATAAAAGAGAAATATTCTAATTATGAAGTGAATGATGTGGATGGTGTGAAAATCGATTTTGAAGAAGGCTGGGTACATCTTCGAAAATCAAATACAGAACCGATTATTCGAATTTACTCTGAATCATCCTCGATACATGAAGCTGATAAATTAGCTGAGAGAATTAAAAAAGAGATTTGACGCAAGTCAAATCTCTTTTTTTAATATCATATTTGCAGGGTAGGAGCAGTGAATGTTCTGGCAGACATCTCTTGATCCAATAAATATAATCCCCGTGGATCATTACCAAATAGTTCGAATCGATTAATTAAATCATCCGTATTCTTCTCTTCCTCTGCTTGTTCCTTTACAAACCAATCAAGGAATTGCATGGTTCTGAAATCTTTGATTTCAAAAGCAACAGCATAAATGTCATTGATCCATCTGCTTACTAAAAGTTCATGATCTTTTGTTGCAGTCAGCGGATGTTTGAAGTCTTTGAATTCAATAGCCGGACTGTCAATTGATTCCAAAACGATTTTTTCTCCATTGTTTTGCATGTATTTTACAAAAAGTAAAGCATGTGCTTGTTCTTCTTTAAATTGTACATCAAACCAATTTCCAAATCCATCCAAGCTTTTATCAATATAAAAGTTTGCAATATCCAAATAAAAATATGCGGAGTAAAATTCGCGGTTTACTTGTTTGTTAATTAATTCTGCAATTCTTTTGTCTAACATAAGGCACTATATTTTATAATGAATAATATTGCTAAGTTAATCAATTCTTTCTATATGCGCACCCAAGGCATTCAATCTTTCGTCAATTTTTTCATATCCACGATCAATTTGATCTATATTGTGGATTACACTTGTTCCCTCAGCACACATTGCTGCAATCAACAAAGCTATACCTGCTCTAATGTCAGGTGAACTCATGGTCGCTGCTCTTAAATTAAGATTTTGACCTGCCCCAATTACAGTGGCTCTGTGTGGATCGCAGAGGATGATTTGTGCACCCATATCAATCAATTTGTCGACAAAAAACAATCTGCTTTCAAACATTTTTTGGTGTATAAGCACGCTGCCTTTTGCTTTTGCTGCTATCACAAGGAAAACACTCAATAGGTCAGGTGTTAGTCCAGGCCATGGTGCATCGGCGAAAATCATGATAGAACCATCAATAAAGGATTCGATGGTATATTCACTTTGAGCAGGGATGTAGATGTCATCATTTCTTTGTTCAAGTGTTATTCCTAGTTTTCTAAAACTATCAGGAATAATCCCTAGATGCTCGTATCCAACATTTTTTATTGTTAGTTCAGATCCTGTCATTGCTGCAAGTCCAATGAAACTGCCCACTTCTATCATGTCTGGCAGAATCACATGCTTGCATCCACCTAATTTTTTTACTCCTTCAATTGTCAGTAGATTTGATCCAATTCCTGAGATCTTAGCACCCATGGAATTCAACATCTTACACAATTGTTGTAGGTAGGGTTCGCAGGCAGCATTGTAAATAGTAGTAGTTCCTTCAGCTAATACTGCTGTCATCAGAATATTTGCTGTTCCAGTCACTGAAGCTTCATCCAAAAGCATATAGCATCCGGTAAGCTTTTCAGCTGAAATATTATAGCGTTTCTCGTCGGGATCATAGCTGAAGTCGGCACCCAACTTTTGAATTCCAAGGAAATGGGTGTCTAATCTTCTTCGACCAATTTTATCTCCTCCTGGCTTGGGTATAGTTGCGGAACCGTAACGGGCAACCAAAGGACCAACGAGCATAACGGAACCTCTCAATGCGGCACTTTGATTGTAAAAGTCCTTGGTGTTTAGAAAATCGAAATTGACATTTTCAGCTTTGAAAGAATATGCATTGTCGCCCAATTTAGTCGTAATTACTCCCATGTTGGAAAGTAATTTAATTAGGTTGTTTACATCAAGTATGTTGGGGACGTTCTCAATGATGATTTCTTCATTACTTAAAAGCACTGCACAGATTACCTGCAAAGCTTCATTTTTTGCCCCCTGAGGAGTAATCTCTCCCGAAAGCTTTTTTTTACCTTTGATTCGAAAAGAGGACATACGATAATGTGTTTTGGTAGATGGTTACTTCTTTTTGTTCTTTTGGTTACGCTTGATCATGTTGTTTTGTGGAGTATTGTCTCTCGCTTCAATAAGTTTTAAAGAGTCTTCTTGGAGATCAATCTTTCCTTTGGATAGCTCGCGTAAATCATCCAATACTTTTTTGTTCTCAGCTGTTTCTTTGTTCCATGTAATCAAACATTTTTTCATTTGATTCGCAATTAAATGAATCAGCTGATTTTTTTCTTCACCTTCAGGATATTCTACTGCACGGTCTATCATGTGTTGTATGGTACGACCGTAGTGCATATAACGAATTTTGTTGCTGTTATAGGGGATTTTTTCCGGTTTGGTGTAGAGATTTTCAGGAGTTACAATTTCATATGGAAAATCAATATCCAATTTAAAATCCGACATAATTGCAAGATGGTCCCATAGCTTGTGTTTAAAATCATTAACATCCCTAAGGTATGGGAAAAGATTACCCATAATATTTATAATGGTTTTTACACATCTTGCTCTTTCCTCCCTATCTTCTATAGTTATGGCATGACGAACCATTTGCTGAATGTTTCTGCCATATTCGGGCATTATTAATTTACCTTCGAGGGTAGGGTATTCCATCTGTAATTTTTTTATTTAATTATATATTGTTCTGAAATTGAACGGTGAGTCTGAACTCTTTCAATGGTATCTGCAAACATATCTGCACAAGAAAGAATTTTTACTTTGTCGCATTTGCCAATGTCAAACGGAATTGAATCACTAAATGCAATTTCGGTAAGTGCAGACTTCATCACTCTGTCTGAGGCCAAGCCGGACATAACACCATGGGTTACAATTGCTCTTACACTTTTTGCACCATTTTCCAACATTAAATCTGCTGCTTTACATAATGTACCAGCTGTGTCTACCATATCGTCCACAATCACTACATCCTTACCAGTTACATCTCCGATAATTCTCATTTCACCAACCACATTGGCTTTCTCACGGGTTTTGTGACACAATACCATAGGACAATCCAAATGTCTTGCATAGGTTCCTGCTCTTTTTGATCCTCCAACGTCAGGTGATGCAATGACTAAATTCTCCAATTTCAAGGATTGGATATAAGGTACGAAAATTCTGGAACCGTAAAGGTGATCTACTGGAACATCAAAGAAACCTTGAATCTGATCAGCATGTAAATCCATGGTAATCAAACGATGAATTCCTGCAACTCCTAAAATATCTGCGATTAACTTAGCGCCGATCGAAACACGTGCTTTGTCTTTTCTGTCTTGGCGTGCCCAACCAAAATAAGGGATTACAGCAATGATTTTATATGCTGAAGCTCTTTTGGCTGCATCTATCATCAACAATAATTCCATTAAATTGTCTGAATTCGGAAAAGTTGACTGAATCAAATAGATGTATTGTCCACGAATGGACTCCTCATATGAAACAGCAAACTCTCCATCGGCGAAATGTTCTATATTCATATTTCCGAGTGGAGAGCCTAAACTTTGACAAATTTTTTCGGCAAGATAACGGGAATTTGTTCCCGCGAATACTTTGAAAGCAGTTGTATCAGGTGCAGACATTGCGATTGTTTATAGTGTTGTATTAATAAAGTGCAAAATTACAATATTATTTTAAAATTTGAAGACATATTGTTATTAACTGTGTCATTTTTTTGTAATATCAATATTATTCCGTAGTAAATCTTGTTTTTTGAAAAGAAATTGGTAATTTTGAAAACAAGCTGACAAAATATGATTGCGTTAATTACTGTAATAGCCCTATTTCTAGCTTTGATGTTGTTGTTTCTTTCCAAACAAACTTTCAAAGGAAATTTTTATTTGGCTGCATTCTTTTTTTCTTTAGGCTTGTGGGGGTTTATGATGCAATTGGTTGCATTTTCGGATTCTGATTTTTGGGCCCCACTTTTATTTGGGCATATTAATCCCTTTATGTTTCTTATAGGTCCTTTTCTCTATTTATATGTACGTTCTGTTGTAACTACAAATGCTACTTTTACTTACTCGGATCTTATTCATTTTATAATTCCTGTTTTAATTTTAATAAATACATTGCCCTATTATTCGGTTGATTTTGAAACTAAAAAAGAATTGATTTTCAAAATCAGAGAAAATAAATTTTACCCGGATTTGGGTAATTATTCCTTGTGGTTTCCCTTCAATAATACCCAGATTTTAAGACCTGTTATATTGTATTTATATACTCTCGGTTCAATATTGTACTTGAGAAAGAAAAGAACTATGTTCAATACAAGTAAACAAACCTTGGGTATACCTTCTGACAAATTGTTTAAATGGCTTAGACTTCAGTTGTATGTAATTTCTTTTTACTCATTGTTTAATATAGTTTTATCTTTGTTTTTATTTGGAGTTCTTCCAAGAATTGAATTGGTTAATTTTCAATTGATTGGAGCCTTTACTAAATTGACAATCTTGATTTCATTGATCGGCTTCTTTTTTGTTCCATCCATTATCTATGGAATACCTCATAAAGAAGTGTATAAGGTTGAACCTGAAACTAAATCTCCGGAAAAGCTTTTGTTATACGATGAGGAATATTTGACAAAGATTGAAAAGGAAGTGGATAGAATAGTTAATGAAGGCCTTATGTTGCGAGAAGATTTTGCAATTGGAATATTAGCTAAAGAAATCAATGTGGCTGAACATCATCTAACCTACTATTTTAATCATGTGGTTGAAATGAAATTTACGGATTGGAAAAATCAATTGCGTGTGGATTTCGCAAAGAAAAAGATAGCAGAGGGTTATTTGAAGAATGGAACTGCAGAACAACTGGCTAAAGCGTCCGGTTATTCCCATCAATCTACTTTTTATGCTGTTTTTAAGAAAATGACCAATGTGACACCGGGGGAATACGAACGTATACTGCTTTCAGATAAAAAAAATTCCGCAAACGTTTGATATCAATTTTGTAATCTTTTGATTCTTTTATAAAGGCTAATCATACTTTTAGATATATTTTTGAATGATATTGTTTAATTATTCATCGAATCTTATTGTATGAAATTACACTTTAGATTACCGTACAAAACCTACTGGGGGCAAAGACTGGCAGTTACTGGCAATATTCCTGTTCTTGGAAATGGCGATGTTCACAAGCCATTCAATTTGTCATATAATCATCCTGACGAATGGATAGGGGAGGTGGAGTTGAATGAAGACGAAATAAGCTCGCTGGAATATAAATATCTCTTAGTTAATGATACTAATGATAATTTTCAAGAAGAATGGGGATTGCCTAGGAGGGTTAGTGTCTCAGCTAGCCAGGTAAATCACCTTTTTGTTTATGATGTTTGGAATGCCCCGAACTCAATGGCGAATGTTTTCCTGACTGCTCCTTTTAAGGAAGTATTGTTGGTGGATGAACACCTGATAAATCCAATTCCGGCTAAATTAAAAGCTACTCATACATTGAAAGTGAAGGCGCCTGCGATTCAAAAGAATTGGGTGATTTGTGTGGTAGGTGATTGCACTGCTTTGGGGAATTGGAAGTTGCAAAAACCTTTGTTGATGAATAAAATTAATGAAGAGGATTGGGCTGTAGATGTTGATTTATCCAAAGTGAAGTCTGATGTGCACTATAAATATGGATTTTTTGATATTGTAAATAATGTATTTGTTTCTTTTGAGGACGGTTATGATAGGACTATCTCTTATCAAGAACTCAAAGGTGTTAGAATTCAAAAACACGATGGTTTTGTAAATGCTGAACTTCCTAAATGGAGGGGTGCTGGAGTTGGATTGCCCGTTTTTAGTATTCGAACTAAAAAAAGTTTTGGTGTTGGTGATTTTGTTGATTTAAAGTTGTTGATCGATTGGGCAGAAACTGTTGGAATCAAACTAATTCAGGTATTGCCACTTAATGATACCAATGGAACACGCACAGATTTGGATGTGTTGCCCTATGCAGCTATTACGGCTTTTGCCTTAAATCCTCTGTTTCTTAATCTACCGGCATTAGGAAAATTGCCTGCTGAACATCCATTAACCTTCGAATATAGTCTGAAACAAAAAGAATATAATTCCAAAGAATTGGTTGAGTTCCTGGAGATTGTCAATTTCAAGTTTGCATATGCAAGAACAATTTTCCAACTACAAAAAGATGATTTTCTTAAGAAAAGTGATTTTCAGAAATTTTTCATAAAAAATGCCTATTGGCTGGAACCTTATGCCGCTTTTTGTTTTTTAAGAGATAAATTCTCTACACCAGATTATACAAAATGGGAAGAATTTGCTGATTTTAGCAAAGATAAAATGGATAGCTTGATATCACCTGAGGGGGTTCACTACGATGAAATTGCACTAAACTATTTTATACAATATCACTTGCATTTACAATTGAGCAAAGCTCATGAATATGCTCACAAGCATAATGTTGTGCTCAAAGGTGATATTCCAATTGGTGTGAATAAAAACTCTGTAGATACTTGGGCAAATGCAGAATTATTTAATCTTGATATGCAAGCAGGTGCTCCTCCTGATATGTTCGCAGTGAAAGGTCAGAATTGGGAACTACCAACGTACAACTGGGACGAGATTAGAAAAACTGATTTTGAATGGTGGAAGAGAAGATTCGAACAAATGTCCAATTATTTTGATGCATTTCGTATCGATCATATTTTGGGATTTTTTAGAATTTGGCAAATTCCGAATGAACACGAGGAGGGAATTATGGGGCATTTGTATCCCTCTGTTCCAATTCATGTAAATGAATTTTCTGAGAAGGGTGTATGGTTTAATTACAATCGTTTCTGCAAACCTTATATTACCGATGGTATTTTAAAAGAATTGTTCAAAGAGGATGCTTCATGGGTGAAAAGCAATTGCTTGACTATTGAAGACGGTTGGGTTTTGAGATTGAAAAAAGAATACATGAGCCAAAAGGCAGTGGATGAAATGTTTAAAAATAATACAATTTCTGAAAGGGTTAAATGGGGTTTGTATGATTTGATTTCCAATGTATTGTTTATCGAAGAGGAAGGTAGTAATGGAACTCGGTTTTATCCTCGTTTTGGGATGCAAAGTTTAAGGACTTTTAGAGAACTAGATGATAATACCAAACGTAAATTGGATGAATTGTATGTAGACTATTTCTTCCGTCGTCAAGATGCAGCTTGGTATAAGTCTGGAATGGATAAGCTTCCGGCACTCAAAAAAGCTTCAGATATGTTGATCTGTGGTGAAGATTTAGGAATGATGACTCAATGTGTGACCGATGCTATGCGCGATTTAAGTATTTTAAGTCTTGAGGTTCAACGTGCCCCCAAAACCAATACCAAAGAGTTCTTTCATCCTGCTGATGCTCCCTACTTGTCAGTTGTTACCCCTTCTACTCACGATATGAGTACTGTCAGGGCATGGTGGGAAGAGGATAGAGGTGTCACTCAACGATTCTATAACAATGAATTGGGACATTGGGGAGAAGCTCCTTATTATTGTGAGTGGTGGATTTGTCGTGATATATTGCTTCAACATTTATATTCTCCAGCCATGTGGGCTGTTTTTCAATTGCAGGATCTTCTGGGAATTTCAGAAAGTGTGCGCAGGGTCAATCCAAATGATGAAAGAATCAATGTGCCGTCAAATTCCAAATTTAGTTGGAGGTACCGTATGCATATAAATATGGAGGACTTACTGAAAGAGAATGAATTTAACACAGAGCTTAGAAATTTTATCAAAGCCTCTGGAAGATAATTGTTTTTTATTGTTGATTGTTTTTGTAGGAAAGTGGAATGTTTTTCAAATATTCTGCTTTTCTTTTATTTGAAAATTACTAGCTTTGTATATCCCAAAATTAAAGCTTTATGTATAAGAAATTTCGACGTTCAAGGAGAAATCAAATGATTGGAGGCGTTTGTGCCGGACTAGCTGAATTTATGAACCTGGACCCTACTTTGGTTAGAGTAGCCTATGTGCTTTTATCTATTCTATCTGTCGGATTTCCAGGTTTGCTAATCTATATCCTTATGTGGTTAATCGTACCATTGGAGGATTGAAATGTCATTTGTTCTTACTTCAAAATATAAGCCGACAGGTGATCAACCTGAGGCAATCAGACAATTGGTCGATGGCTTAGAATCAGAAATACCATTCCAAACATTGTTGGGTGTGACAGGTTCAGGTAAGACTTTCACTGTTGCTAATGTGGTAAGTCAAGTGAATCGTCCCACTTTGGTTTTAAGTCATAACAAAACCTTGGCGGCTCAACTTTATAGTGAGTTCAAGGCTTTCTTTCCTGATAACGCTGTCGAATACTTTGTTTCTTATTACGATTATTATCAACCGGAAGCTTATCTGCCTGTTTCAGATACGTACATAGAGAAAGATTTGTCGATCAATCAAGAAATTGAGAAACTGCGTATTTCGGCAACTTCTTCATTGCTTTCAGGTCGTAGAGATGTAATTGTAGTTTCATCAGTTTCCTGTTTGTATGGTGTTGGTAATCCGGATGATATTACCAGTAATATGATAGAGATTAAAACCGGTCAAATGTTGTCTAGAAATGTTTTTCTGAGATCGTTGGTTGATAGTTTGTATACCAGAAATGATTTGGACTTGACAAGGGGAAGCTTTAGGGTGAAAGGTGATAATGTGGATGTATTTCTAGCTTATGATGAAATCTTGTTGAGAGTTGTTTTCTGGGGTGATGAAATTGATGAAATAATGACTTTGGATCCTTTGACTTTGAAAGTCATATCAAAGTTTGATGGGTATAGGATTTATCCAGCTAGTATTTTTGTTACAACTAAGGAAAGAATAGCTGGTGCTTTGGAATTGATAGAGACCGACAGAGATAAGCAAGCAGAGTATTTTCGTTCAGTTCATAAGGATTACGAGGCAAAACGGATTTATGAGCGTGTGAGTTATGATTTGGAAATGATCAAAGAGTTGGGATATTGCTCAGGGATTGAAAATTATTCCAGGTATTTTGATGGTAGGGAACCAGGGACTAGACCTTATTGTTTGCTTGATTATTTTCCCAAAGACTTTTTGATGGTTATTGATGAAAGTCATGTGACCATTCCTCAGATTAGAGCCATGTATGGTGGTGATGCTGCACGAAAGGAAAATTTGGTGGAGTATGGATTCAGACTTCCTGCTGCTAGAGATAATAGGCCGTTGAAGTTCGAAGAATTTGAAGAGCTGGCACCCCAAACGATTTACGTGAGTGCTACACCTGCTGATTATGAATTGATGAAGTCTCAGGGTGTGGTTGTGGATCAATTGATCAGACCTACAGGGTTGCTTGATCCTGAAATTTTTGTTCGTCCTAGTCTGAATCAAATTGATGATTTATTGGAGGAAATCAGAATTTGTACAGAAAGAAATGAACGTGCATTGGTAACAACCCTAACCAAAAGAATGGCTGAGGAATTGACGGATTATCTGGCCAAAATGTCTATCCGTTGTAATTATATACATTCAGATGTGGATACCCTGGATAGAGTTCAGATTATGGAGGATTTGAGAAGAGGTTTTTATGATGTGCTCATAGGGGTGAACTTGTTGAGGGAAGGTTTGGATTTGCCTGAAGTGTCTTTGGTTGCTATCCTCGATGCAGACAAGGAAGGATTCTTAAGATCGCACCGGTCACTGACTCAAACTGCAGGTAGAGCAGCTCGAAATTTGAATGGAAAGGTAATAATGTATGCTGATAAGGTGACCGAAAGCATGCGAAAAACCATAGAAGAGACTGCGCGTCGAAGACATAAGCAGTTGGCTTATAATGAAGCACACGGAATAACACCGCAAGCGATTGTGAAAGCCCAAGGTTCTGCTCTGTCAAAATCAGAAATGGATGCCTATATAGAACCAGAATCAATCAATGGAGTTGCTGCCGATCCGGTTGTGCAGTTTATGGATGCCACTGCCTTGCAAAAAGCGATAACTAAAACCAGGAAAGCAATGCAGGATGCAGCTAAAGAATTGGATTTTCTGGAAGCCGCTCGATTGAGAGATGAAATGATCAAATTGGAAGATATGCTAAATTCCAAATCTTGATATATTTTAAATGATTTTTACCCATTATCAGGTCAACTTTTTGTATCTTTGCAAAATATTTCAAATGACTGATTAATAAATTCAAATTATAACTTACGATGAAGAAAATTTCAGAAGCGATTAAACCGGGAGTAGTAACCGGAAGTGATTTGCAGTACATTCTTGAGGTAGCTAAAGCAAATAAATTTGCTATCCCAGCTGTAAACGTAGTTGGTTCAACTACTGTAAATGCAGTTTTGGAAGCAGCTAAAGTTGCAAATGCACCTGTAATGATTCAGTTCTCAAACGGTGGTGCTGCATTTAATGCAGGTAAAGGTTTGAAACTTGAAGGACAGCAAGCTGCTATTTTAGGAGCGATTGCTGGTGCTAAACATATTCACACATTGGCTGAAGCTTATGGTGTGTATGTTGTTCTACATACTGACCATGCTGCAAAAAAATTGCTACCTTGGATTGATGGTTTGTTGGATGCAAGTGAAAAACATTTTGCTGAAACAGGTAAACCATTGTTCAGTTCTCATATGTTAGACTTGTCAGAAGAGTCATTGGAAGAAAATATCGAAATCAGCAAAAAATACCTAGAGAGAATGAGCAAAATGGGCATGACTCTTGAAATTGAATTGGGTATTACTGGTGGTGAAGAAGATGGCGTGGATAATAGTGGTGTTGATAACAGTTTACTATATACTCAGCCTGAGCATGTGTATTATGCTTACTCTGAATTGAGCAAAGTGTCTCCTAACTTTACTGTGGCTGCTTCTTTTGGTAATGTTCATGGTGTTTACAAACCAGGTAATGTGAAATTGGCTCCAGTTATTTTGAAAAACTCTCAAGATTTCATCAAAGCAAAAGATGGTCTTAGTGTAGATAAACCAGTGAATTTTGTATTCCACGGTGGTTCAGGATCAACTCAAGAAGAGATTCGTGAAGCTATTGGATATGGTGTAATTAAAATGAATATCGATACTGATACTCAATGGGCTTATTGGGATGGTGTTCGTGCTTTTGAAGCTGCTAATCGTCCTTACCTTCAAGGTCAAATTGGTAATCCAGAAGGAGAAGAAAAACCAAACAAAAAGTATTACGATCCACGCGTATGGTTGCGCAAAGGTGAGGAAGCTTTGATCAAACGTTTGCAAGTTGCATTCGAAGATTTAAATGCTATCAATTCAATTTAATTGAATCCTAAATATTTTAGAAGACTGACTTTTGCAAAAGAGTCGGTCTTTTTTTTGTCAAAGAAATTTAGATAGGGCACTTTGTTAAATAAAAAAACCGGACATCTCCGAAAAGATGTACGGTTTTTTATTGATTTTGAATTGAGCGTATTATTCCGCTACAACTTCAAAAGCAACTTCTACAGTTACTTCCTTGTGAAGTTTCAATGTAGCTTTGTAAGAGCCAAGTTCTTTAACTGGTTCTTTGATTGCTATTAATTTACGATCCACAGTATAACCTGCTTTTTCGAATGCATCAGCCAATTGAATTGGACCTACTGCACCAAAGATTTTACCGGTAGAACTTGATTTCGCACCAACTGTCAAAGTGATATCTTTAACTTTTTCTGCAAGTTCTGCAGCGTCAGCTTTGATTCTCTCTAATTTGTGAGCACGTTGTTTCAAGTCTTCAGCAAGCATTTTCTTAGCTGATTCAGTAGCCAAAACCGCTTTCTTTTGTGGAATTAGGTAGTTGCGACCGTAACCGTCTTTAACTTTAACGATATCACCCTTGAATCCAAGGTTTAATACATCTTCTTTTAATATAATTTCCATAAATCTTCCTCCTTCTTATTATTTCAACAAATCTGTTACGTAAGGAAGCAATGCCAAGTGGCGGGCTCTCTTAACTGCTTGTGCTACTTTACGTTGGAACTTCAATGAAGTACCGGTTAGACGACGAGGAAGTATTTTTCCTTGCTCGTTAAGGAATTTTTTCAAGAATTCTGGATCTTTGTAATCGATATACTTGATGCCTGATTTTTTAAAACGGCAGTATTTCTTTTTCTTGATATCAACTGTAGGTGGAGTTAAATATCTTATGTCTCCTTGATTTGCTGCCATTTCTTAGTTCTCCTTTACTGTTTCTTTAGATTGAACATTCTTTTTTCTTTTTTCTGCGTATTCAAAAGCGTATTTGTCAAGACGGAATGTCAAGAAACGCAATACACGTTCGTCACGACGAAATGCAATCTCTAATGAATCTACAGATGTAGATGGAGCATCGAATTGCAACAAGGTGTAAAACCCAGTTGATTTTTTCTGGATTGGATAAGCTAGTTTGCGTAATCCCCAATTTTCTTCATTGGTGATTGTAGCTCCGTGATCTGCCAACACGGCTTTGAATTTTTCTACCGCTTCCTTCATCTGGGCATCAGATAAAACGGGAGTCAGAATGAAAACGGCTTCATAATGATTTAACATACTTTTTTCTTTTAAAAAATTTGATTAATCTGCTTTATACTTAAAGCGGGCACAAAGATACGAAATTTTTTCTAACTAACCAAAGCTAAAGTGTCAATATCTTCAATTAAATGAGCACTTTATTCGAAATTACTGTAGTTTAGTAAAATCTTTGTGACATGTTTTTCTCCTTCTGAGTCTGTATTTTCTGAAATGCACTTTAGAATTCTTTTACGGAATTTCCAACAGGTCATTGGATTTATACCTAACATTTCAGAATAATTGTTGGTCGAGAAGTTGGATTTATTCACACAGACACTCCAAGCTATATAAAAAGCTTTGCTCACAGGGAATTTGATGTTGTGAAAAAGAGTGTTTGCAGTTGCTGACTCCTCTTTCTTGCACTTTGTACAGCGATGGGAGTGAGGGGTTTTTCCTTCGCAGAAATTTGTATGGCCGCAGTTGCGACATTTGAATCCATTTTTCCACTTTAATTCAGCCAATAAATGCAGTACCTTTTCGTCATTTTCGAAAAGTTCTTCTGCTTGACTTTCATTAATTGGATACATAAAATTCGTATTTGTTTCTGCAAAGATAAAAAAAGTAAATAATTCTCTAACTATTGGTGATATTATAATAATAAAAGAAAAATTTCTTTTATCTTTGTACGACATATTTAAAATCATGTATATGAGCAAATTTGGTTTCGTAAATGATGCCATCAATCAACGTTACAGTAGTCTCAGTGAAACTAGTTGTTGTTTGTCTTGTGGAGGTG
>CAZZPZ010000026.1:0-11839 GCA_964655615.1 uncultured Paludibacter sp.
ACAACCAGGAAAGAAAAGAACGAGGCAAATAACCCTTCAGATTCTACCACCTTGAGTGGTTCAGCTCCTTTGGAAATCCAATTTAATGTCCAAGTGAATTCAGATAATCATGGGGTTATTTCATGGACGATTAGTTCAGATGGTACTACTGTTTTTTCACAAAATGGGGATGAAATCAGATATACATTTGATAAAGCAGGCAGTTATTATGTAAAGGCAGCTGTTTCAAACCAGCAATGTTCTGCATTGGATTCTGTTTTAGTGAAAGTTGATGAGTCGGCTATATATGCACCTAATGTTTTTACTCCCAATGGAGATGGAATTAATGATGAGTTTCGGGTTGCATATAAATCAATTGTAAGTTTTAAATGCGATGTGTTCAATCGCTGGGGAAAAAAGGTCTTTAGTTGGACTAATCCGCAAAAAGGATGGGATGGTACTGTAAATGGTGTACCCGCTAAGCCAGGTCCCTATTTTTATGTCATCCAAGCAGTTGGATCTGAGGGGAAAAAGTATGAATTAAAAGGTGATATTAACTTGTTAAGGGGGCGATTGCAAGAATAAAAAAACCTTTCGAGCTTCACAGCCAGAAAGGTCCTATCACACACAATTGAAAATGAACTGATTTTCATCAGGTTCACTCGTTATTTAACTTAGGAAAATTAAATTTTTACTTCATAAGATGGTTCTTCTACGATTTCAGGAACTAGTTGGTTGTATACCACATTTCCTTCTTCGTCGATAGCTACAACTGAACGAGCCATCAATCCCTGCAAAGGACCATCAGTCATTAAAACGCCATAATCTGTAGCAAAATTGTTGTAACGGAAGTCAGAAGCAGTAATCACATTTTCAAGACCTTCCGCACCACAAAAACGACCTTGTGCAAATGGTAAATCTTTAGAAACACAAATAACAACTGTATTTTCATTTTCAGAAGCCCATTTGTTGAAATTGCGAACTGAAGCAGCACAAACACCAGTGTCGATACTTGGGAAAATGTTAAGAACTACTTTTTTGCCTTTGTAATCAGCAAGACTTATTTCGTTTAATCCAGCACCTACCAATTTAAATTCAGGAGCTTTTGAACCAACAACTGGTAATTGTCCATTGATGTTTACTGGATTTCCTTTGAAATTTACTGTTGCCATAATTATTTTATGTTTAAATATTTTGTTAATCTGATGCAATAACGATTAATCTCGGTTTTTGTTTAATTTTGTTGTTAAAATAATTAATTTTTTTTTTTTTCGATGTCAAAATTTATTATCTATCAACTCTTACCCAGATTATATTCTAACAATCAAACTGCCAATGTGTTCAATGGTAGTTTGAAACAAAATGGATGCGGCAAATTAAATGACTTTAATTCAAAGGCTTTAAATGCAATAAAACAACTAGGAGTGTCTCATATTTGGTTTACAGGTGTGATTGAACATGCAACACAAACAGATTATTCTACATTTGGGATTCGTAAAGACCATGACAAGATAGTAAAAGGAAAAGCTGGTTCTGCTTATGCGATAAAAGATTATTATGACATTGATCCTGATTTGGCTGTTGATGTTGTGCATCGAATGATGGAATTTGAGAACTTGGTTCAAAGGGTTCATGATTCCGGTTTGAAAATGATCATCGATTTTGTTCCTAATCATGTGGCACGTGAATATTATTCTGATGCTAAACCGGATGGGGTAATCGATTTAGGTGAAGGCGATAATGTGAATTGGCATTTTTCCCCATTGAATAATTTTTATTATTTTCCAAACGAGCAACTGACTGCAGATTTTGATTTGGGTGGTTATGATGAATATCCGGCTAAAGCCACTGGAAATGATCAGTTCAGTTCTCATCCCGATTTTAATGATTGGTATGAAACAGTGAAATTGAATTATGGCGTTCATTATACAGGTGGAAGAGAAGAGCAATTTGAACCAATACCATCCACTTGGCACAAAATGTTGGATATTTTGTTGTTTTGGGCCTCTAAAAATGTCGATGGATTTAGGTGCGATATGGCTGAAATGGTGCCTGTGGCATTTTGGAAATGGTCTATCGCCAAGGTTAAAGAATTTTACCCCAATGTGCAATTTATAGCTGAAGTATATAATCCTGATTTATACAGGACTTTTATTTTTGAAGGAGGTTTCGATTATTTATACGATAAGGTAGGGATGTACGATACTTTGAAAGAAATTGTATGCCATCAGAAGCCTGCATGGACAATTTCAAATGAATGGCAAAAATTACAGGATGTGTCCACTCATATGCTTGAGTTTTTTGAGAATCACGATGAGCAAAGAATTGCTTCGGATTTTTTTGCAGGTAATCCGGAAAAGGCTTATCCAGCGATTATTGTTTTGGCTATGCTTAATACTTCTCCGTTAATGATTTACTCTGGTCAAGAATTTGGGGAGTCGGGAATGGATCAAGAGGGATATAGTGGTCGAGATGGCAGAACTACTATTTTTGATTATTGGGGTGTGAAGTCTATTCAGTCTTTTGTGAATCAAGGTAAATTTGATGGAGCATTACTTAGCAGGGAACAAACAAATGTATATGAGTTTTATCAAAAAGTGTGTACTATTTGTTTGAACAATAAAGCCATCAAAGATGGAAAAATGTTTGATTTGCAGTATGCCAATTTTGATAATCCATCATTTGACCCTTCCCGTCAATTTGCATGGCTACGATGCGAGGGTGATGAAAGGCTTATTATCCTTGTTAATTTTGAAGAACAAGAAAAAGATTTATCTCTAAATATTCCTACAGAAGCATTGGAGTATATAGGTGTAAACCAAGGCGAGACATTTAATACCTTTGATTTATTATCAAATACTGATTTAAATTACAGTTGGAAAGCAGGAGAAAATCTGCAAATAAAACTTAAGCCAAACAACGGAGTGGTTTGTCGGTTGTGTTAATTATTAAGCAGATTTAATTTTGTAGGAGCAGTTTGCTTTCCCTTTTGCAATATTTGTAAGCTTTGATTTTATCATTTGTCTACGAAGACCACTCACATGGTCAGTAAAAAGGCTTCCCTCTAAATGGTCGTATTCGTGTTGTATAACCCTCGCTTTAAAACCTTCAAATTCTTCGATGTGTTCAACAAAATTTTCATCCAGGTATTTGATTTTAATCCATTCGGAACGGAGAACATCTTCGCTAACTCCGGGTATACTCAAACAACCCTCACCGCCAAGAAGCTCCTCTTCGCTCATTTCCAGCATCTCAGGGTTGATCATAACCACTTTGAAAGTAGATAATTCAGGGTCGTCTTCTTTGAAAGGAATTAAATCGATAACTAGTAGACGGATAGATAAACCAACTTGAGGAGCAGCCAAACCAACACCATCTGCATGGTACATGGTGTCAAACATGTTTTTAATCAACTCTTTAAGTTTTGGGTATTCAGCAGTTATGTCTTCTGCTTCTTTTCGTAAAACGGTTGTTCCGTATGTATAAATTGGTAAAATCATATCAATAGTTTTTATATTGAGAACTTTCCATGAAATCTTGTAGTATGATTACTGCAGCGATTTTATCGGTCAGACTCTTGTTTTGTCTGGCTTTTTTGCCGATGCCAGACTCTAAAATAGTTTTTTGTGCCAAAACTGAAGTAAATCTTTCGTCGAACCATAGCACTTTCATGCTTGGGAATCTTTTGTTCAGACCACGTACAAATTCATCAATTTTGACTTTTGTGGCTGAATCTTCTCCATTCATCTGTTTGGGATTGCCAACAACGATTAAATCAACAAGTTCTTTTGCTAAATAGTTTTCCAGGTATTTAAATATTTCCTGGGTTAAAACTGTATCCAATGGATTGGCAATGATACGCAGCGGGTCGGTGACAGCCAAACCGGTGCGTTTTAATCCATAATCTACAGCTAAAATTCTTCCCATATCTATTTAAAACAATTATTGATTGAAATAATTCTACTGCAAAATTACTAAAAAAATGTGTATCTTTGCCTTGAATTTAGTGATGACTTCAAAGTCAATGAAGTTGTGAAAGGGAAAACGGTGTAAATCCGTTACAGTACCCGCTGCTGTAATCTCCGTTAAAAGTTCAATATCTACAACCACTGGTTTAATCTGGGAAGGTATATTGAATGGAGTAAGTCAGAAGACCTACTGAATTTGTTTAACGATAAAAGCTTTCGGGAAAAAAGGCTGATTGTAATTCAAGAATTATTCAATAAAGACTGTTCTTCTTGCATTTACTTCAAAATTAATTCTTATTCAAAAAGTTTATTCAATTGCTTCTTGTGATTGTTGTCGTTTAGTAAGGCGATTATTTACATTAAATATTTAAACAATGAAGAAAATTTTATTAGTAGTGCTTTTGGCAGGATTTCTAGTTTCTTGTGAAAAAGAAAATAGAGAAGAATTGGTCGTTGATTTTGAATCAGTTGATTTGCCTGAGACTGGGTTTTATGATGGGTCAGACAAAACAGGAGAAGATCTTGGATTTGGAATGTATGTGAAAACAATTGATGTTGATGGATTTGGTTTTATCAATAATTTTATAGTTACAGAGTGGGGTGGTTATGAATATAGCTCTTGGAGTGGCTTTGCTATTTCATCATTGACAGACACAACAACTGTTGGTTATGGGAATCAATATAGTGTTATGGCAGGCGAAGGAGCTGAAGGTTCGGAAAAATTTGCTTTGGCATTTGATTCAGCTGCTGTAGTATTACCTGCAGATAATTTTTATTATCCAAAAAGTGTAATGTTGACAAATACTACTTATGCCTACAAGGATATACAAGAAGGTGGCTTCTTTACTAAAAAATTTGTAGATGGAGATTGGTTTAAAGTTATTATCAAAGGGTATCTTGGAGCGGTTGAGACTGGTACTGTGGAGTATTATTTAGCTGATTTTAGAGATAATAAAAGTTTTATCGCTAAGGAATGGACAGAGGTTGATCTGAAATCACTGGGTGAAGTTACTTTTTTAACATTTAGTTTTGACTCAACTGATAAGGGTGATTTTGGTGTAAATACTCCAAAATATGTTTGTTTAGATAATTTGGTGGTGGAGTATGACGAAATTTTAAAATAAATTGGCTTGAATATTAGTGAGATAGCTAAAATTTATTCTAAAAACGATTAAAATGCTTGGTAGAAATTATCAAAAGTAGTACTTTTGTGCCCGGGTAAGTCCTGTACGACCAGCTCCTTTCGAACTCCCCCAGGGCTTGACCGCAGCAAGGGTAGGAAGTTGTAGCGGTGCGATACAGGGTGCTTACCCACCTGCCTCTTTAGCTCAGTTGGCCAGAGCACGTGATTTGTAATCTCGGGGTCGTTGGTTCGAATCCGACAAGAGGCTCAAAAAAAAAGGATGTGATTTTTAAAATCACATCCTTTTTTGCTTCAATAAATGAAGGTAAAAAAAGAACCGCACGTTCTTGTTGAGAAAACTCCTGTAAACAGGATTTGAGGAGTCTGTTTTCTTTGTAATCTGCTGAGTCATCTGACTTACCTTGCGGCGCAGCCCGCCATTAAAAACCTACCGACCTCGTTAATTTTTTAATGTTGAGTTTTCCAATCTCTAAACAATGCGGTCATTTTTTCTACTACAAATATAACATCTTATTTTTAATTCTGTTCGATTTAAAGCACTTTTTTTGATGAAAATTAGACTTTTTCTCCATACGAAAAATGTTTTATTGATTTGAGGAAAAAACCTGCAGATATATTTCATTAATTCAAATAATATCGCTATTTTTGTTGCCGTTTATTTTTAAAACTTTACAATACTTATGGCAAACAAGAAAGTTGATAATGTGGATGAGTTCGAAAATGTTGAGCACGCCTTGACTTCTTCTGAATTATTCATTGAAAAAAATCGCAAAAAGATTTTATATATCGTAGGTGCTGTTGCAGCTGTTGTATTAATTTTATTAGGAGTTAATAATTTCGTTGTAAAACCACGCGAAGTACAAGCTGCTAATGAATTGGCAAAAACTTCAATTGCTTTTTCGAGAGATTCATTTGCCTTGGCATTGAATGGTGATGGTATCGAAAGTCTAGGTTATTTGGAAATAAATGATCAATACGGTTCAACTAGTTCTGGAAAATTGGCAGGTGCTTATGCAGGTATTTGCTATTTTCATTTAGGCCAATACAACGATGCTATTGATTATTTGAAAAAATACAATGGAGATGATGAGTATTTCTCTGTAGCTGTTAAAGGTTTGATAGGTGATGCATATGCTGAACTTGGTGAAGTAGATGAAGCGATTGATTATTTTGAGAGCGCAGCTTCTGAAAATAATGATGTGTTGAGTCCAATTTACCTAAAGAAAGCTGGTGTTGCTTATGAATCACAAGGTAATAAGGAAAAAGCTTTGGCTAAATACATGGAAATCAAAGATGAATATCCTGCCAATGTAGAAGCTTCAGATATTGAAAAATATATCGCAAGGGTACAAAATTAATTTTATTTGAATATACAACTAAAGGCTTCACTTTTGTGAGGCCTTTCTTTCTTTAAATTATGGCAACTCAATATCAGAATTTATCGGATTACGATCCCGAACAAATGCCTTTGGCTGATAAAGTGGCTGAACAACTGTATGCAATTGCTGTTGCAGATTGGAATGCAAATATTACTCATGTTTTGTTGGAGGGCGCATTGGATGCTCTGCTTACAAACGGAGCTAAGAGAGAAAATATTAACGTAGTTCATGTGCCTGGAGCATTTGAATTAAGTTATACCGCTAAAGAATTTGCAAACGAAAGAAAAGATGGGCGTCTTCCTAAGTATGACGCAGTTATAATTCTTGGATGTGTAATTCAGGGTGATACTCCTCATTTTGACTATGTTTGTCAAGGTGTAACCCAGGGTATCAGTATGTTGAATGTTCAGCCTAATACAAGTCCTGTGATTTTTGGTCTGTTAACTGTGGATACTATGCAGCAAGCTTTGGATAGAGCTGGTGGTATTCATGGAAATAAAGGCGTAGAAGCTGGAATTACCGCAATAAAAATGGCAAATATTGTTTGGTAAAATCAAATTAAATCGTATCTTTGCACACGCAAATGGGCAGTTACCAGAGTGGCCAAATGGGGCTGACTGTAACTCAGCTGTCTTTCGACTTCGGTGGTTCGAATCCATCACTGCCCACTAGTGTTTTGCATGTTATGCAAAATCTAATTTTAAGATGCGGAAGTAGCTCAGTTGATAGAGCATTAGCCTTCCAAGCTGAGGGTCGCGGGTTTGAGCCCCGTCTTCCGCTCTAAAAACAAAAGGACCTTTTCTGGTCCTTTTTTGTTTTTGTTAAGTCTGTGTCAACTTTTATAAATTTTGAAATCAAAAATTACTTTGGTTTGTTATAATTTAGCCATAAAACGTTGAATGTCAATTTTGAATCGATCGTGTTTGGCTTTTCCGATGATGTCGCCCTTGCTGTCGGTTGCTGTGATTTCGAAACTGTATTTTCGACCTTCAATATTGGTGATTTTTGCAGTAAATTCTATTTCCTCTCCAATTCTGCTCGCTTTCAGATGTTCTGCCTCGATACGGATCCCCACACTTGAAGTTTCAACTTCTTGTGGGATAAGTTGCATTGCGGTATTTTCCATAGCTGCTATCATAGATGGGGTTGAAAAAACATCCAACAATCCCGATCCTATGTTGGCGGCTGACATTTCTTGGGTCACAGTAATTTTCTGTGAAAACACATTCAGATTCATTTTTAAATACTTTTATAATAGTTTTTTAATTCATTTTTAACTACGGGTGCAAGGAAAAGTAATCCGATTATATTTGGCACTGCCATGGCTAATATTAACATATCGGATAGGTCCACTACTGCTGATAGGCTTAAAATTGAGCCAATGGCTGTGAAAAACAAGTAAATCAATTGATAAATAATAGTTGCAGTTCTTCTTTTTCCAAAGCGTTTTTCGAAGAAATTACCGGCTAGAAAATCAAAACTTTTAACGCCATAATAAGACCATGAAATGATGGTTGTGTATGCGAATAATATAATTGAAGGGAGAAGGAGGTATGGAAACCAAGGGCTTACGGTTGCGAAGGCAGCTGATGTTATTTCTGTTCCGGCAAGTCCGCTCGTGTTTTCATACATTCCAGATGTGATTATGACCAATGCAGTAATAGTGCAAATCACTACAGTATCAATGAATGGTTCCAAGAGTGAAACAAATCCTTCTGTAACTGGTTTTTGAGTTTTAACAGCTGAGTGTGCAATTGCTGCAGAACCTATACCGGCTTCATTCGAAAATGCAGCTCTTCTAAAGCCCATTATCATCACTCCGATAAAGCCACCGTATGCTGCATCTGGACTGAAAGCTCCATTGATGATAGCAATAAAAGCATTATCTATGTTTTTATAATTGACTGTGATAACTACCAAGGCAGATATGACATACAGTAAAGCCATTATGGGAAATAGTTTGTCATTGACTTTAGCAATTCCTTTTATACCACCGATGATTACTATCCCCACGAGTATTGCAATGAAAATTCCCATATAAAGTTGATAGCCCTCTAGTGCTGGAAAACTTAAGATGGTTTGGGCAACCATTTGATTGGATTGAAACATATTGCCAATTCCAAATGCTCCTATGCTAGTAAATATGGCAAAAACTATAGATAAAACAATGCCGAGTTTTTTCCATCCGATTTGTTCCAAACCATATTTTAAATAGTACATTGGACCTCCAGAAACTATTCCATCCTTATCAATTTTCCTGTATTTAACCCCTAGAGTGCATTCTGTGAATTTGGTAGTCATCCCGAGAAGTCCGGCTATGATGAGCCAGAATGTGGCACCTGGTCCACCTAAAGTAATGGCTACAGCAACACCGGCTATATTTCCTAGACCCACAGTTGATGCTGTTGCGGTTGCAAGAGCTTGGAAGTGAGATATTTCTCCGTGATGATGTTCTTTGTCAAATTTACCTCTGACTATATCGATAGCATGTTTAAAACCACGTAAATTTACAAAGCGTAGATAGATGGTGAAAAACACAGCGCCAAATATTAACCAAACAACTATAATTGGTATTTTGGTGCCTAAATTAAAAGCACTGAACGGATCCCAAAATAGGATCTTGTCCAGTGCTTTTACTATTGGTTCGAAAATTTGATTGATTGATTCGGAAATATTCAACAGCATAATAGTGTGGGTTATATTTCCTCAAAAATAATCATTTTTCTGTTATCATCCGCATTTTGAGTATCCGCAACTTTTACAAGTTAAACAACCTTCTTGATATATTAAGGTATGTTGACCACAACTTGGACATTCTTGTCCTGTTAATTGTGTTCCGTCTGGTATGAATTTCTTTAAAGCTCTTTCCACACCCACCTTCCAAGAATTGATAGATTCACTGTCTAATTGAAGACTGCTTACCAATTTGATGACCTGATCGATTGGCATACCATATCTCAATACTCCGGAAATAAGTTTCGCATAGTTCCAGAATTCTTTATCGAATTTGTGTGATAGACCCTCAACAGTTGTTTTGTATCCTCTTTTGTTTGTGAATTGGAAGTCGTAACGCTTGTTGCCTTCTTCGTCCACTGTTTTGATGATTTTACCCTCAGTTACAGTCTTTGGAAGTAAAATACCATCTTCATCATCAGCCAAACCTGTAAAGATCTCGTAAGGTTTTCCGTCTTTTAGACCAACAAATGCAATCCATTTGTCTTTTGCATTTTGGAAACGAACAATCTCGCATTTTAATTCTTTCGGACGAATAAACTGGCTTTCGTCAACTGTAAAGCAAACTGTTTTGTCGTCTTCTGTTTTGTCTGCTTTCTTGTCTGTTGAAATCAATACACCAGAGCGTGAACCATCACGATAAACGGTTACCCCTTTGCATCCTGATTTCCAAGCTTCAGCATATAGGCGACCTACAAGTTCTTCTTCTACGCTTTCTGGTAGATTGATGGTTACTGAAATTGAGTGATCAACCCACTTTTGAATTCTACCTTGCATCTGAACTTTTTTCAACCAATCTACATCATTTGCGGTTGCTTTGAAGTAGGGTGATTTTTCAACTAGTTCATCAATTTCTTCTTTGGTGAATTTCTTGTTGACTTCATAGCCATTTGCTTCCATCCAGGTCACAAACTTGTGGTGGAAAACAGTATATTCTTCCCAAGAATCTCCATTTTCATCTACAAAATCCACACTAACATTTTTGTCGTTAGGGTTTACTTTGCGACGACGACCATATACAGGCAAGAATACAGGTTCAATACCTGAAGTTGTTTGAGTCATGATACTGGTGGTTCCAGTAGGTGCAATGGTTAAACAAGCGATATTTCGTCGTCCATATTTTACCATGTCTTCATAAAGAGCTGGATCAGCTTCTTTAAGTCTAAGAATATATGGATTGTTTAATTCTCTTTTTGCATCATAGATTTCAAATGCACCACGTTCTTTAGCCATATCTACAGAAGAACGGTAGGCAGCTAGTGCTACCAATTTGTGAACTTTCTCAGAGAAGTCGGTTGCCTCGTCTGTTCCGTATCTTAGTCCTAATGCGGCAAGCATGTCGCCTTCTGCTGTTGTGCCTACCCCGGTGCGACGACCTTGTAGGGTTTTGGCTTTGATTTTCTCCCAAAGTTCTTTCTCAGTCAATTTGATGGCAGCTTCTTCTGGGTCTGAATTTACTTTCTCTAAGATAGCATCGATTTTTTCCATTTCAAGATCGATAATATCGTCCATGATTCGTTGAGCAAGTGCAACGTGTTTTTGGAAAAGTTCAAAATCAAAACTAGCTTCAGAGGTAAAAGGATTCTTTACATAAGAATAAAGGTTTACTGCAAGTAAGCGACAGCTGTCATAAGGACATAGTGGAATTTCGCCACATGGATTTGTTGAAACTGTTCTGTATCCCAAATCAGCATAACAGTCTGGAACAGATTCATTTACAATGGTATCCCAAAATAAAATTCCAGGTTCAGCAGATCTCCAAGCATTGTGGACGATTTTCTTCCACAATGAATTGGCATCAATTTCTTTTGTATGGGTCGGATTTGTGGAGTCTACAGGGTACTGTTGCACATAAGGTTTATTCTCCAAAGCAGCACGCATAAATGCATCGTCAATTTTAACAGATACATTTGCTCCAGTAACCTTGCCGGTTTCCATTTTAGCGTCGATGAAAGATTCAGAATCTGGGTGTTTGATTGAAACGCTCAACATTAAAGCACCGCGGCGACCATCTTGAGCAACTTCACGGGTTGAATTGGAGTATCTTTCCATGAATGGAACTATACCTGTAGAAGTTAGTGCCGAGTTTTTTACAGGAGATCCTTTGGGACGAATGTGTGAAAGGTCGTGGCCAACACCACCACGGCGTTTCATTAACTGTACTTGTTCTTCGTCAATTTTGATGACTGCACCGTATGAATCAGCTTTGCCATCTATGCCAATTACGAAACAATTGGAAAGAGATGCAACCTGGTATTCATTGCCGATTCCAGTCATTGGACCTCCTTGCGGAATAATGTATTTGAACTCGCGGAAAAGTTCATAAAGTTCTTCTTCAGAAAGTGGGTTAGGGTATTTTTTTTCAACTCTATTAATTTCACTTGCCAAACGACGGTGCATGTCTTCTGGAGATTTCTCATAAATATTTCCATATGAATCTTTTACGGCATATTTATTTATCCAAACTTTGGAGGCGAGGTCATCTCCCTTAAAATACTTCAAGCTTTCGCCTTGAGCTTCTTCTAAAGTGTAAGTTTTCTTTTCCACGATTTTAATTTTAATTTAATGTGTTGATTTTATATTGATTAGAAAAAAGGTTTTCCTGATTTTTTCGGATTACAATTTTAGTTAAATAA
>CAZZPZ010000026.1:11939-15518 GCA_964655615.1 uncultured Paludibacter sp.
ATTGGAAAAGATTAGTTTTCGCTAGAAATAAATCCATTTTCTATAAAATAAATTTTAGCTTTCTGACCCAATCGGGCAAGTAGATGGTCTAGGTGTTCCCTGTTGGTGTCTGTAATAAAAATTTGACCAAATAAATCTTCAGAAACAAGTTTTACTATTTGTTCAACTCTTTCAGCATCTAGTTTGTCAAAAATGTCATCCAATAGTAAGATGGGAGTAAATTGATGTGCTTTTTTCAAGAAATCAAACTGAGCAAATTTTAAAGCAATTAGGTAGGTTTTGTTTTGACCTTGGGAACCTACTCTTTTGATTGGGAAGTCACCCAGAGTCATTTCCAATTCATCTTTGTGTATACCTTGGGTAGAGTATCCAAGAATCTGATCTCTGGAACGTGTTTCAAGCATACGATTTTTAAGATTCTCATGTTTGTCGTACTGTGAAACATATTCAAGCCCTACCAATTCGTTTCCACCGGAAATCTGGAAATAGAACCGTTGAAAAATAGGGATAAAAGCTTGTATGAATAATTTTCTCTCGTTGTATATCAACTTACCATAGATATCCATTTGTTCCTCCCATATTTCAATGATGGTAGGATCGATCACATTCAATTTCAGAAGGGCATTTCTTTGCTTTAGAGCATTGTTGTAATGTAGCAAGTGTTGTAAATATTCTTTATTGTATTGTGAAATTACACCGTCCACAAATTTACGCCTTTCTTCACTGCCTTCATAGATAAGAGAAATATCATCAGGAGAAACCAGCACCAAAGGTAATAAGCCTATATGATCCGAAAGTTTATCGTATTCTTTTTTATTGCGTTTAAATTGTTTTTTTTGTTTACGCTTCATTGCTGAATAAATATATTCAGCTTCATTCAATCGAGTATAATGACCTTGAAGTAGAAAATACTCCTCGTCATGTTTGATATTTTGTGAGTCAATCGAATTTGAATGACTTTTGCAAAAGGATAGATAGTAAATTGCATCCAGATAATTTGTTTTGCCCATGCCATTTTTACCAACGAAACAATTTATTTTGGGAGAGAATTTTAGTTCCGACTCGGTAATATTTTTATAATTGAGGATAGACAGGGAATTAAGTATCATATGCAATCTTTCTAATCATACAAAAATAATTAAAACTATTAAGATTGTGATATATATCATGTTTTAATTTATAAACAGAATGTAATTTTCAATACTAAAATCGTACTTTTGTGAGTAGTTACTACATCACACAAAACACAATATTATGGCAAAATACACAAAAGAAGAAGCATTGAAATATCATGCTCAAGGAAAGCCAGGAAAAATTGAGGTTATCCCCACAAAACCTTATAGTTCACAAAGAGATTTATCATTAGCTTATTCTCCCGGTGTTGCAGAACCTTGTTTGGAAATAGAGAAAGACCCTGATACTGCATATGAATATACAGCGAAAGGAAATCTGGTGGCTGTCATTTCCAATGGTACAGCTGTGCTTGGTTTGGGTGATATTGGTGCCATGGCAGGAAAACCGGTGATGGAAGGTAAGGGATTGTTGTTTAAGATATTTGCAGGCATTGATGTATTCGACATAGAAGTGGATGAAAAAGATCCGGAGAAATTTATACAAGTGGTTAAGGCAATAGCTCCAACTTTTGGAGGTATAAATTTAGAAGATATAAAGGCTCCGGAATGTTTTGAAATTGAAGAACGATTAAAAGCAGAATTGGATATTCCAATTATGCATGATGACCAACATGGTACTGCAATCATATCTTCTGCAGGTTTAATTAATGCCTTGGAAATTGTAGGTAAGAAAATTGAAGAGGTTAGAATTGTTGTAAACGGTGCAGGTGCATCTGCAAATTCATGTACTCGTCTGTTTATGATGATGGGGGCTAGACCTGAAAATATTGTTATGGTTGATTCAAAGGGTGTAATTAGTACCAGACGTAAAGATTTGAACGACAGGAAAAAGCCTTTTGCGACTAGTCGTGAAATCAATACTTTACAAGAAGCAGTTGCAGGTGCAGATGTGTTTTTAGGTTTATCTGTTGCTGGCGTTTTATCCAAGGAAATGGTGCAATCAATGAACCATGACCCCATTGTTTTTGCTTTGGCAAATCCTAATCCTGAAATTTCTTATGAAGATGCAATGTCAGCCAGACCAGACCTGATTTTTGCAACCGGGCGTTCAGATCATCCGAATCAGATAAACAATGTACTTGGTTTTCCTTATATTTTCAGGGGAGCTTTGGATGTTCGTTCCAAATCAATCAACGAAGAAATGAAGGTTGCTGCAGTGAAGGCCATTGCAGAACTGACAAAGAAACCTGTGCCAGACGTAGTGAATGTGGCCTATGGAATTCATAAATTATCTTTTGGTAGAGATTATATCATTCCAAAACCATTGGATCCTCGATTGTTGACTACTGTAGCTCCGGCTGTTGCAAAAGCTGCAATGGATTCAGGTGTTGCACGTCGTGAAATTTTGGATTGGGATAAATACAATGATAAGTTGATGATGTTGATGGGGCATGATAATAAAATGCTTCGTCGGTTCTATGATACTGCTCGTCAGAATCCCAAACGAGTAGTTTTTTCTGAATCCAATCATGTGAATATGATTCGTGCTGCTGAAGCTGCATTGGCTGAAAAGATATGTTATCCAATATTGTTGGGTAATGAGGAAAAAATACAACATATAGCTGAAGAAAATCAAATCGATTTAACTGGTATCGAGATTATCAATCTTCGTCATGATAGAGAAGAACACAGACGAGTGAATTTTGCCAAATATCTTGCTAAGAAAAGGAGTCGTGAGGGAATGACATTTGAAGAAGCATACGAGAAAATGTACGAACGTAATTATTTCGGCATGATGATGGTTGAATCAGGTGAAGCAGATGCAATGATTACTGGCGTTTATTCAAAATATGCAGATACTACTCAAGCTGCTCAAGAGGTCATTGGTTTGAGAGATGGATTGAATCATATGGCTGCTATGCACATTATGAACACCAAAAAGGGTACATTCTTTTTAGCTGATACATTATTTAATCGCCATCCAAGTACAGAAACTTTAATTGATATCGCCAAATTAACACACAATGCGGTGAAATTCTTTAATCATGAACCAGTAATGGCTATGTTGTCTTATTCCAATTTTGGTTCAGACAAACAGGGTAGTCCTGCTAGCGTTCATGAAGTAGTGAATACTTTGCATCAAAAGTATCCTGATATGTGTGTGGATGGAGAGATGCAAGTTACTTTTGCTTTGAATAAAAAATTAAGAGATAAAAAATATCCTTTTTCCAAACTTGCCGGAAAACAAGTCAATACCTTGATTTTTCCAAATCTTAGTTCGGCAAACACAGCTTATAAAATGTTGATTGAAATGGGGCTTGCAGAAACGATAGGACCTATTCAAATGGGTTTAAATAAACCGGTTCATATCCTGGACGTAGAAAGTTCAGTCAGAGATATAGTGAATATGACAGCTGTGGCTGTTCTTGATGCCATGGTTCAAGAGCAGAGGGAATGGCAGAATAAAGCACAAGAGATATAAAAAAAGGGCCTAGGCCCTTTTTTT
>CAZZPZ010000026.1:15618-18721 GCA_964655615.1 uncultured Paludibacter sp.
CCTGACTTAGCGTTTAATAATTGCTTTCAGAAGTTTAGTTCTTACCGATATGAAAATTTCCATTTCAGGTTTTGCATGTTCAATTTTCACATAACCCATACCAATGCTGGTTTTGGTTCCAGGAATTATTGTTCCAGAAGTAACACGTCCAATAACAACACCTTCAGCATTCGTAATTTCATAATCATGTCTTGGAATGCCTCTGTCAATCATTTCGAAAAATACCAATCGTTTTTGAATTCCGGTTAATTTCTGCTTCTCTAAAAAAGGTCGGTCTATGAAGTTCTTTCCAGGTACGAATTTGGTAATCCAACCAAGTCCTGCTTCCAATGGTGAAGTGCTATCATCAATGTCATTGCCATATAGACACATTCCTTTTTCCAACCTCAAGGTGTCTCTTGCTCCCAATCCTATGGGTTTGATGCCATATTTCTCACCTTTGTCGAACAAGGCTTTCCAAATTTGTTCTCCAAATTCAGGGTAGAAGTAGAGTTCAAAACCACCTGCACCTGTATATCCTGTGTTTGAGATTATAACTTCCTCAACCCCTGCAAACTCACCAGTTGTGAAATGGTAATAAGGTATTTGAGATAAATCAACATTGGTTAATTCCTGAAGTAATTCAATAGCTTTTGGACCTTGAATAGCTAGTTGAGCCGTATTGTCTGATGCATTTTCTAATTCAGCACCCTCTTGATTGTTTTGAACCAACCAATTCCAATCTTTTTCAATATTGGAAGCGTTTACTACCAATAAATATTTCTCCTCTTCATAGTGATATACCAAGATATCGTCTACAATTCCACCTTTGCCATTGGGCAAACATGAATATTGAGCTTTAGCTAATGGGAGCTTGCTTACATCGTTCGAACTTACTCTTTGTAGAAAATTCAAAGCATTTGGTCCTTTTACCCAAATTTCACCCATGTGCGAAACATCAAAGACGCCTACAGCATTTCTTACTGTTTGATGTTCTTCAGTGATCCCTGAATATTCAATGGGCATATTGTAACCAGCAAACTCATGCATTTTAGCACCCAATTGTTGGTGAAAGTGTGTAAAAGGGGTTGATTTCATATTAATTTTTAGATTCTAATAATGCAACAATGTTTACAATAACTTCTACAGCTTTTTCCATGGATTGAACAGGTACATATTCAAATCGACCATGGAAATTATGTCCTCCTGCAAAGATGTTTGGACAGGGCAGACCCATGTATGATAATCTTGATCCATCTGTTCCTCCACGGATAGCTTTTACCTTGGGTTTTACACCTGCTTTTACCATTGCTTCGTGTGCTAAATCCACTATGTGCATGACAGCTTGTACTTTTTCCAACATATTATAGTATTGGTCTTTGATAACTGCCGTAGCTGAGTTTTCTCCAAATTCAGCATTTATTTTATTTACTATGTGCTGAAATTCTTTTTTTCTTCTTTCGAAACGATCTCTGTCGTGATCTCGGATTATATATTCCAATGTACTTTCTTCTACTGTTCCTGTCATCCCTACTAGATGGTAGAAACCTTCATAGCCTTCTGTATGTTCGGGTGTTTCATGCCTAGGAAGCATGGTTATGAATTGATTGGCAATTCGCATAGAGTTCCTCATTTTGTGTTTGGCATAACCTGGGTGGACGTTCAGTCCTTTGAAAACCACTTTTGCACCAGCAGCATTGAAATTCTCATATTCAAGTTCTCCTATTTCACTGCCATCCATAGTATATGCCCATTTTGCAGCAAATTTCTCTACATCAAAATGATCAGCACCTTGTCCAATTTCTTCATCAGGGGTGAATCCAATTCTGATTTTACCATGTTTGATTTCTGGATGAGCAATCAAATATTCCATAGCAGTAACAATTTCTGCAAGTCCTGCTTTGTCATCCGCTCCTAAAAGAGTTGTGCCATCAGTTACAACTATATCCTGTCCTATGTATTGTTTGATTTCAGGGTATCTGTTCGTTTCAAGAACGATTGCTTTTTCGGCATTTAAAAGTATATCATTGCCATCATAGTTCTCAACAACTCTTGCTTTTACATGTTTGCCAGACATGTCTGGACTAGTATCCATGTGCGAGATGAATCCAATAACCGGAACATCTTTGTCAGTATTTGATGGCAAAGTAGCCATAATATATCCATTGGCATCCAATTCAACCTCTTGTAATCCAATTGATTTTAGTTCGTCAACCAGGTATTGAGCAAATATCATTTGACCTGGTGTACTGGGAGTCATATTGGTGTTGGGGTCCGAAGTGGTAGCGAAGCTAGTGTATTTAATGAATCTATCTGTGATTTTCATACATGCGTGTTTTAAATTCAAGAACAAAAGTAATTCTTTTTCATTATATGCTTCAAATTTAAATTGAATTTTACATTAATTTTCAATATATATAAATTTTTAATTATCACTTTTGCTATATTCTGTTGAAAGATCTTAAAACTGATTTTGTATGGGTGTTGAAAAAGCAGAATTCATTACATTTGTACATTAAAAGATTTAAAATGATACAAGTAAAGGCATTTCCAGTTAACCCATTGCAAGAGAATACCTATTTGGTTTGGGACGAAACAAAAGAGGCTATAGTGATTGATGCAGGTTTTATTTCAGAGGTAGAAACCATGCGCTTTGAAAAAGTAATGGATGAAAATGAATTGAAACTTGTGCGAGTAATCAATACGCATCTTCATTTTGATCATCAATTCGGAAATAAATATTTGGCTGAGAAATATGGACTGACCCCTTCTGCTCATCGACTGGATGAGTATTTGTTGGATGATGCCAAGGCTGGGAAAATTGTTTATGGTTTTCCAATCAAGGAAGATGCACAATCCCTAGGTGGATATATTGAAGAGGGAGATTTGGTGAAATTTGGTAATACTATCCTTGAAACTTTTTGGGTTCCGGGACATACTCCCGGACATTTGGTGTTTTATGACAGAAGCTCATCTTCGTTGTTTGTCGGAGATGTTTTGTTTAGGGGCTCAGTTGGACGAACAGACTTTCCGGGAGGTGACCATGCATCACTAATTACCAATATACAGAAGAAATTACTAGTATTACCCGACGAGACTATCGTTTATTCTGGTCATGGACCAA
>CAZZPZ010000027.1:0-18361 GCA_964655615.1 uncultured Paludibacter sp.
TGAGGCTTGTAGCATGAGACAAATTTAGTGATTTTTTTGGATTTTGCCTTGTTGAAAAGTCGGTGCAAATTGTTTGTCAGTCTCGAAAAAAAATTGTATTTTAGCATTGATTTTTGGATGAATGTTGGTCCTTTGGTTGATTTCTTTTTTGTCGATTCAATGTCTTGATTTACAGGGTTGAAAGTGATTGGAAAGTATGGCTTTGGGGGGCAATGATGGAACAGGATCTCATAGTTGTGTTTTGTTGAAATTCATACCATTAATTTTCTCTTTAATTGATCGAAAAATAAATATTAACTTATAGTTGAAATAATGCAGGAAGAAGAAGAACTTATTAACAACAGAATTATTAAAGTGAATATTGATGAGGAGATGAAAACCTCTTATATTGACTATTCAATGTCTGTAATCGTGTCTCGTGCTTTGCCCGATGTGAGAGATGGTTTTAAACCTGTACACCGTCGTGTGTTGTTCGGAATGAGCGAATTGGGTAATAACTCAGATAAACCATATAAAAAGTCGGCTAGAACAGTCGGTGAGGTGATGGGTAAGTATCACCCGCATGGTGACTCGTCAATTTATGGTACTTTGGTGCGTATGGCTCAACATTGGTCCTTGCGTTATCCTTTGGTGGATGGCCAGGGTAACTTTGGTTCTGTCGATGGTGACTCTCCTGCTGCGATGCGTTATACCGAAGCTCGTCTTCGTAAAATCGCTGAGGAAATGTTGGAGGATATTAATAAAGATACTGTCGATTTCCAACTTAACTTTGATGACACGCTGAAAGAGCCTGTGGTTCTTCCTACGCGTATTCCTAACTTGTTGGTGAATGGTTCATCTGGTATCGCTGTGGGTATGGCTACCAATATGGCTCCGCACAATCTTTCGGATGTGATCGATGCTACGGTGGCTTATATCGATAATCGTGAAATCGAAATGGATGACCTTATTCGTATCGTGAAAGCTCCTGATTTTCCTACTGGTGGTATTATCTATGGCTATGCTGGTGTTCGTGAGGCTTTCGAAACGGGTCGTGGACGTGTGGTAGTTCGCTCTAAAGTGGATATCGAAACGGAGGCAAACGGTCGTGAGAAAATTATCGTTAATGAAATTCCTTATTTGGTCAACAAGGCTGAACTGATCAAAAATATCGTTAACCTTATCGAGGATAAAAAAATTGAGGGTATTTCTCATATCAACGATGAGTCGGACCGTGAAGGTATGCGTATCGTTATCGATATTAAACGTGATGCTAATTCTTCGGTTGTTCTGAATAAATTGTTCAAATATACGGCGCTACAGTCTTCTTTCAGCGTTAACAATATTGCTCTTGTAAATGGTCGTCCTCGCTTGCTTAACTTGCGTGACTTGATCCATTATTTCGTAGAACATCGTCACGAGGTTGTTACTCGTCGTACGCAATATGAATTGGGTGAGGCTGAAAAACGTGCTCATTTACTTGAGGGCTTCATGATCATTCTGGATAACCTAGATGAAGCTATCGCTATTATCCGTAATTCTAAAAGTCCAGAGGAAGCTCGACTTGGCTTGCAAGATCGTTTTGGTCTTACTGAAATTCAATCACGTGCCGTTGTTGAAATGCGCTTGCGTCAACTTACAGGTATGGAGCAAGATAAGTTGCGTGCTGACTATAAAGATATTATGGAACTAATTGCTCGTTTGAAAGAGATTCTTGCAAACGAACACCTTCGAATGGAAATTATCAAAACAGAATTGTTGGAAGTGAAAGCAAAATTCGGCGACGCTCGTCGTACTGAAATCGTATATGCTTCTGAAGAATTCAACCCTGAAGATTTCTATGCGGATGAGGAAATGATTATTACTATCTCTCATCTTGGTTATATCAAACGTACTCCTCTGACTGAGTTCCGCGCTCAAGGTAGGGGTGGGGTTGGTTCTAAAGGTTCTGATTCGCGCGATGAGGACTTTATTGAGTATATCTATCCGGCTTCGATGCACAATACCATGCTTTTCTTTACTTCTAAAGGTCGTTGCTACTGGTTGAAAGTGTACGAAATTCCTGAAGGTTCGAAAAACTCCAAAGGTCGTGCTATCCAAAATATGTTGAATATCGACTCGAATGATAAAGTAAATGCTTTCATCAAAGTGAAAGGACTCGATGATAAAGAATATGTGAATTCTCACTTTATCGTGTTTGCTACCAAACAGGGTGTTATTAAGAAAACTTCACTAGAAGCTTATTCTCGTCCTCGTCAGAATGGGGTGAATGCAATTACTATCCGTGAGGATGATCAAGTGATTCAAGTTCGTCTGACTGATGGAAACAATGAAGTGTTGATGGCTAACCGTAACGGTCGCGCTATCCGTTTCCATGAGTCTGCTGTTCGTGAAATGGGTCGTACTGCTACTGGTGTTCGTGGTATGATGCTGGATGAAGATGGTCAAGATGAGGTAGTTGGCATGATTTGTGTAAAACGCGAATCCAATGATACTATCCTGGTCGTTTCTCAACAGGGTTATGGTAAACGTACTTTGCTGGATGAAAATGGTGAAGCTGTATATCGTATAACCAACCGTGGTGGTAAAGGTGTGAAAACCATGAATATCACGGATAAAACAGGTAAGTTGGTGGCTATCAAGAGCGTGAATGATGAAAATGACTTAATGATCATCAATAAATCGGGTATTACCATTCGTTTGAAAATGGCTGATGTTCGCGTGATGGGTCGTGCAACTCAGGGCGTTCGTTTGATCAATCTTGAGAAGCGAAATGATGAAATTGCGTCTGTATGTAAAGTTCTAACTGATAATGAAGAGGAAGTTGAACAAACAGAAGGAATGGAAGTCTTGGAGAACATGGCTGAAGGTCAGGTGAATGCTCAAACCCAAGAAACTGCTGAAGAAATTCAAGATGCAGTTAATGATGAAAATCAAGAATAAACCAATTTTAAATAAATAGAACGGGAGTTTACTCCAAAAATTAAAAATCAAACACAAATGAAAAGAGTAATTTTGTCACTTTTTTTAGTGCTGAGCGTTACTTTGAGTTTTGCTCAGAAAAAAAATGTCAACAAGGCTAAAAACTTAACCTTGATGGAAAATCCTGATTATAAAGCGGCTCGTGAGGCTATCACTCCTGCATTGACGGATTCTACAACTATGAACGATGCGAATACATGGTTTGTAGCTGCTAGTATCGGTAATGGTGAGAATGAGGCGTTTTTCCAAAAAATGGTTCTTGGTCAGGAAGTTGATCGTATAGCTAAAGGTAAAGCAATGCTTGAAGCATATAATTATTACCTGAAAGCTTACGAGTTGGACTTTATCCCTGATAAAAAAGGGAAGGTTAAACCTAAGTTCACTAAAACAATCAAGGAAAAAGTTTTGGAATATTATAAAAATCAAGTGAACTTCATTGGTTATGGTGCTGCAATTTTCGAACAAAAAGATTATGCTGGTGCTGTGGATATCTTCGAAGTTTATATGAATATTCCAAACCTTAAAATGTTTGAAGGTGAAAAGTTCGAACAAGATTCAACTTTTAAGATGATTAAATATTATACTGCGATTGCTGCTACCAATGCTCAAATGACAGATAAAGCTATCTCTTATTATGAGGATTTAAAAGATGATAATTATGAATCTTTGAATGTATATCAATTGCTTTACGAACAATACCGTGCTAAAGGCGATACGGTAAAGTTTGTGGATGTGTTGAAAGAAGGATTCGAGAAATTCCCTGAGGAAGCTTGGTTCTTGCAAAACTTGATCAACTACTATATTTTCGCTCAAAAAAGCGATGAGGCTATGGTTTATTTGAATAAAGCGGTTACACGTGATCCAAACAACCCACAATATTTATTTGTAATGGGTAACCTGGAAGAAAGTAAAGGTAATTTTGAAGGTGCTAAAGCTGCATTTGAAAAAGCACTTGCTGCTGATCCTGACCTTGCTGATGCATGGGCTGGTGTTGGACGCTTGATTTTCAATAAAGCTGTTCAAATGGCTGATGCAGCTAACTTGATTAAAGAAAATAAACCTTATCTGGCTGCTAAGAAAAAAGCGGATGATGAGTTTGCTAAATCTTTACCTTATTTTGAGAAAGCGAAGGAGTTGAATCCTGACGATATGGAGAATCTTCGAACCTTACGTACATTGTATTATCGCTTGAAAATGGATAGCAAATACGATGCAATAAGTAAAGAATTAGGAATGTAAAAAAAAAGAGGCTTTCGCCTCTTTTTTTTGCTCCATGCCTCAAGCATTTTATTTTGTATTTTGTATTAGCTTGAGGCCTGAGGCCTGCAGCTTGTAGCATTTACAGTCTTCGTGTTACTGCGTATGTAGGTTGACTTTCTTTGTTGTAACGATTGATTGAGGTGACAACCAAGGTATGCTTTCCTCTTAATTTTTTACCATGCTTTTTCAAGTCAATGTAATTGTCAGTCGTCTTTGTCAGGATATAACTAGGATCGTTCAAATCACCAACTTTACCTCCTTTATAAGCATAAACTACATAATAACTTACTTTCTTTCCCATGGTTTCGTCTACTTTATCCCAAATAAATAATGCTTGTTTTCCGTCTCTAATAATGCGGGCATTCTGAGGTTGAGAAGATGACTCACCAGGTATATTGTTGTTTTCCGGACAAATTGCAGGGTACTTATAGAAGTTGGTTTTTAAACTGTCGTTCAATCCTTGGATGTTTTTCAGAAAGGGTTTTGCAGAGAAAAAAGCAGCACCTGATACTTTTGGGAAATCTTTATTCATTCGCAATTGGCGAGCTAATTCATTTGGCTTTTTCCACGCTGGTGTTTTGTTAATTTCCAATGCTGACGCATACAAACCAATATATAAGTTTTTATTAAAGGAATTATCACTCCACCATTTGATCAATACCTCATAGTCTGCTACTTTCTTGCCAATTTCCCAGTATAATTGTGGAACTACGTAATCAATTGTTCCTTCCTTTAACCACAAAAGAATGTCTGCATATAAATCGTCATAATTCTGAATGCCGGCTTGGGTGGCAGATCCATTAGGGTCGCTGGATTGATTTCGCCATACACCAAATGGGGAGATGCCAAATTCAACCCAAGGTTTGTTGCGCTTAATTGTTTCGTTTAATTCACGAATCACCAAATTAACGTTGTTTCTACGCCAATCAGCTTTGTTTGAAAATCCACGTGGAAATTTTCTGTATGTTTTCTCGTCTGGAAATTCTTCGCCACCTACAGGATAGGGATAAAAATAGTCGTCAAAATGAACTGCATCCACATCGTATCTACCCACTATGTCATCTACTACTTTTACAAGAAAATCGCGTGTGTCGTCCAAACCTGGGTCAAAGTAATATTTGCCTCCGTACTTTACAATTAAATCTTTGCGACTTTGATAAATATGATCTGGACTCAAATTTCCTATACGGTCATCATTCAATACTCTATATGGATTCAGCCATGCATGTACTTCTATACATCTTTTATGTGCTTCTTCAATAATAAATTGCAATGGATCATAGAAATCCTTTGGAGCGCGGCCTTGTTTGCCCGTAAGATAATAGGACCATGGCTCTAGTCCTGATATATAAAATGCATCAGCCGTAGGACGAATTTGTAATATGATAGCATTAATATTGTTTTCAACTAACTGATCCAACATTTTCTGCATGGATTTTCGTTGGTCTTTGGAACTCATGTCTGGACTGGCAGGCCAATCGATGTTTGCCACTGTAGCTATCCATACTGCACGCATCTCTCTCTTATCGGAAGCATTAATTGTCGTTGATAGTAAAAATATCAATAATTCAGGCAATAAGTATTTTCTCATATTTTAATTTTTTTTTTTTTGCGTCACAAAAATAATGAATTTAGTGACTCTTCAAGTGCTTTACAGAATTTTATGATTAACTTTGTTAAAGAAATTTATTAAATATATCATTAGATGAAACAACTTACTATAGCATTGGTTGCTCATGACCAAAGAAAAGCTGATATGGTAGAGTGGGCATTGCATAATGCAGAAAAATTAGCTAAACATAGATTGGTCTGTACAGGTACAACCGGTGGTTTAATACAAACAGCATTTGCCGAGAAAAATATTGTTGCTGATATTACTCGTGTAAATTCTGGCCCTATGGGTGGTGATGCTGAGATTGCAACCATGGTTATACGTAAAGAAGTTAATTTGTGTGTGTTTCTGATTGATGATTTAAATGCTCAACCTCACGAAGCCGATATTCAGATGTTGCTTCGTCAATGCCGTGTTCACAATGTGCCTATCGCTTGTAATCGTTACAGTGCTGATCTTATGATTACTAGTTCTTTGTGGGATAATTCGGAATATATACCACAGGCCCCACGCTATGTGAAATTCAATAGAGAATAGTTTGAAATGATAGAAATAATTCCTGCAATTGATCTGATTGATGGTAAGTGTGTTCGTTTATCACAAGGTGACTATACTCAAAAAACAACTTACAATGAAAACCCTTTGGAGGTTGCTAAAATGTTTGAAGATGCTGGTGTGAAACGACTGCACTTGGTTGATTTGGATGGAGCTAAAGCTCATAGAATTATCAATCATAAAGTTTTGGAAAGAATAGCATCCAATACGAATTTGGTGATCGACTTTGGGGGTGGACTTAAATCCGACGATGATTTAAGAATTGCTTTTGAATCGGGTGCTTCTATGGTTACCGGTGGTAGTATTGCAGTTAAACAACCCGATACATTCAACTCATGGATAGAGAAATTTGGAGGTGAGAAGATTATTCTTGGTGCCGACGTGAAAGATGAGAAAATAGCTGTTGGTGGTTGGATTGAAACTACAGATATAGAACTAATGCCTTTTGTAGAGAAATACATGAATCAAGGCGTTCAAAAAGTGATTTGTACAGATATAAGTAAAGATGGTATGCTTCAAGGCCCTTCTACTGATTTGTATATTAAGATGTTGGAAAATCAACCAAATTTGTATTTGATTGCAAGCGGTGGAGTGAGTTCTTTGGAAGATATTATAAAATTAGAGGAGGCCGGTATCCCTGCTGTAATATTTGGAAAAGCAATCTATGAGGGTCGTATCCAAATGAAAGATTTGAAGAGGTTTTATTAATTATTTGCTTCAAGCCCCAAGCTTCAAGCCTCAAGCCTCAAGCTGTATTTGTATTTGCTTGTAACTTGAGGCCTGCTGCCTGAGGCTGTTTTGTATTTGCCTGAGGCCTACTGCCTGAAGCATTCTTGTATTGGCCAGTAGCTTGAAGCTATAAAAGTTCTTTTAACTTGTTGATGTCGAGGATGGTATACGTTTTTCGTTGTACGGAGATGATGCCATCTTCTTCCATTTCAGAGATACTGCGAGCCAATGAAGGACGAGCAACACCGAAATAATCCGCCAACTCGCTTTGATTGTACTCCAAATCTATAGTTTCATTTACATTTCTGGTGTGTTCCAATATAAAGTGTGCTAATTTGCCTTTGATTGTTTTGATAGATAATAATTGAAGGCGGTTGCTTAAAAATTGTGTTCGGTTTGAATTATGCATTAAATAATTCTGCATAAAATTAGGATTCGTTTGCATGAGTTTAATAATCTCGTTCTTCGGAATCTTAATTACTTCAGACTCTTCCAAAGCTGTGACAGTTACCGGGAATCTATTTTTATCAGAAAATAAAAAAGCTGGAGCTAATGGGCGAGGAGCTTTGATGTTTTCTATGTTCACCACATTGCCATCTTCAGTGAACATTTCGGTTTTTACTGATCCCAAGACTAAAATATAAAGTGAGTCTACTATATCTCCCTGATTCACTACAATTTTTCCCTTTGTATATCCTTTTATAGTACATTTCATGTCATCAAGAAATGCAAACTCATCTTCAATATCTAATCCATGGCATATCGGACATTTGGAAAGGTCTCCTTTTTTCATCGTAAAAAATTATTATTAGTACAAATTTAATCATAATTTTGAAAGGTGTAACAACTGTTACATATTAAAAGTTTGTAAAAGTATACTTTTGCTGTATAAATTATAAAACTGCTGATATGACTGACTTTAAGTACGACCCCAAACCAAAACAAGTTTTTGAGAAAGGTGTGAAATTCACTATGAACGATTCAATAGATTATATGGAGGGTTCTATTGTAAGTAAAATCATTATCCGTAATGAAAAAGGTAACGTAACTTTGTTTTCCTTTGATAAAGGAGAATCACTTTCCGAACACACTGCACCATTTGATGCAATTGTCGAAGTAGTTGATGGTTCTGCAGATATTATTATCGATGGAATTTCAAACCATGTAAATGCTGGTGAAACTATTATCATGCCTGCCAATATTCCTCATGCTGTGGTGGCAATAGAGAAATTCAAAATGCTTTTAATCATGGTCAAAGCTTGAGAATGTAATTCTCAGTAAGGGATTTGGATAGATGATATCATTGATTGTTGAAAAATGGTATAAGAATTAAATAAAATCAGATTTATAACTAAAATCTCAGAATATGAAACGTACAATTATCAAAATAGACGAAGAACTATGTAATGGTTGTGAGGCTTGTGTCAGCGGTTGCCACGAGGGTGCCCTTCAAATGATAGATGGTAAAGCTCGAATGATTAGTGAATTGTATTGCGACGGTCTTGGTGCTTGTATAGGCGATTGTCCGGTCGGTGCCATTACTTTGGAAGAAAGAGAAGCAGAACCTTATGATGAAATTGCTACAATCGAAAGAATGATTCCTAAAGGTGAGAAAACTATTCTGGCTCATTTGAAACATTTAAAAGAACATGGTGAAACTGGTTTTCTACAACAAGGTGTTCAGTATTTAAAGGCCAAAGGTATTCAAGTGAATTTTGCCGAAGTACACAATATGCCACACAAAGCTGAAAAATCTTCTTGTGGAGGTGGCTGTCCGGGTAGTCAGGAGATATCATTTGCTGCTCCAAATGCTACTAAACCAATTTTCCAAGTGCCTAATCAGACCAAACCGGCATTTCAAATGGCTACAGCTACAGCTGACTTTGCAACACCTTCTGCCGAAACTCAATTGCGTCAATGGCCGGTTCAATTGCATTTGCTGAATCCTCAAGCTCAGTATTTCAAAGGAGCTGATGTGGTGTTGGCGGCTGACTGTGTACCTTTTGCCTTTCCTGATTTCCATGATCGTTTTCTTAAAGGAAAGACTCTCGCTATTGCCTGTCCTAAATTGGATTCAAACAAAGAATCGTATGCTGAGAAAATTGCTTCCATGGCTAGAGAATCTAAAATTAACACCCTACATGTTGTAATGATGGAAGTTCCTTGTTGCGGGGGACTGCTTAGCTTGGCCGTGAAATCAGTTAGAGACTCTGGTGTTAAAGTACCTATCAAAGCAACAATTGTTGGGATAAAGGGGGAAATATTGGAAGAGCAATGGGTGTGATGCTCTAAGCCGCAAGCCTCAGGCAACAGGCCACATGCCTAGTGTTTTTTGTATTGGCTTGTAGCCTGTAGTGATTAAAGTTTCTCTATAAATTTCTCCATAAGCCGATGTACTGCATAATTCTCAAGTTCGACCATAGGTGCTAGTTTAAAAAGCTTATGGTTTACATCGGGAATGTTTTCAAGAACTAATTCAGAGGATATCTCAATGGAGATAAACTTTGCATGAATTTCACGATGGGAGAGTAGATGCTTGTATGACTTTGAGATCCGTTGAATATTCAATGAATCAACACTATAACCAATCAGTTTGGATACTTTCAGAAGAAAATCAGAAGTGAGAATATCTTCATCATTTAGCATTGATTCTGTCTCTATGACTGGAAATTCCCAAAGACCTTTCCATATATTAGATTCCTGACGCTGATACAATAGGGTATGCCCTTGAACAGATATATGAATATAATTAAAGAATTTTTTTTGAACGGAAGTCTTTCGAGACTTCATCGGTAGCTGATCAACTTTCTCTAAATGAAGAGCAATGCAATGTGGTGCGAGTGGACAAATCGAGCAATCGGGGTTGACTGGCACACACTGCAATGCTCCAAATTCCATGATTGCTTGGTTATGTACTCCAGGCTTTTCTTTATCCAATAATTCCTGAGCTAAGCTGTCGAAAGTTTTCCTTGATTTCTCTTGATCAATTGGTTCCTCAATTCCAAATACTCTGGCTAATACTCTGTACACATTTCCATCAACTACAGCAGTGGGTAAATTGAATGCAAAGGAGCCAATTGCTGATGCAGTGTATTTACCTATCCCTTTCAGTTGTAGAATTTCTTCAAATGTCTTCGGAAATTGATAGTTGTGTTCTATCGCTAATTGATTAGCTGCTTTCAGCATATTTCTTGCTCTTGAATAATATCCCAAGCCCTGCCACAATTTTAATAATTCATCTTCTTGGGCATCTGCCAAGGATTTGATGTTGGGAAATCTATTCGTTATTTTGTAATAATAATCGATTCCTTGGACTACTCTAGTTTGTTGAAGGATGATCTCAGATACCCAAATGAGAAAAGGATCCTCCGTGTTTCTCCACGGAAGATCCCTTTTGTTTGACTGATACCAGTCTATGATTATCTTTGAGAATTCTGACATTATTTGTATTCGTCCCAACTCTTGATCTTAATATCAGCAACAGACATGTCGCAGAATGCATTAATGAATGCAGATGCTAATCTTGAGTTTGTCAATAATGGAATATTAAAATCGATTGCTCCACGACGAATTATATAGTCGTTGGATAATTCTCTCTTGCTTGTGTTTTTAGGTATATTCACTACCAAGTCGAATTGTTTGTTGGCAATCATATTCTTTACATTCATTTCTCCATCTTCGTCTGGCCATTGAACGATAGTAGATTGTACCTCATTCTCTGCTAGGAATTTTGAAGTTCCTCTGGTAGCATACAATTCATAACCTTTGCTTTGAAGTTTTTTACAAGCATCCAGAAGGTCAACTTTTGATTTTGTCTCGCCAGAAGATATCAGAATTCTTTTCTTTGGTATTCTAAATCCTACTGAAAGTAGAGATTTTAAGATAGCTTCCGAAAAATCATCACCGATACATCCTACTTCACCGGTTGATGCCATGTCAACACCCAGTACAGGGTCGGCTTGTTGTAAACGGTGGAAAGAGAATTGAGATGCTTTGATACCCACATAATCCAAATCAAATGCAGATTTCTCAGGTTTTTCCACTGGTAATCCTAACATTACTTTGGTTGCAAGTTCAATAAAGTTGATTTTCAATACCTTAGATACAAATGGGAAAGATCTGGAAGATCTTAGGTTACATTCAATTACTTTGATGTAATTGTCTTTTGCAAGGAACTGAATATTGAATGGACCAGAGATGTTCAAAGACTTAGCAATTTCTTTTGCTATGTTTTTAATCCTTCTGATGGTTTCTACATAGATTTTTTGTGGAGGGAACTGAGTTGTAGCATCACCTGAGTGTACACCTGCAAACTCTACGTGTTCAGAAATTGCATAAAGTAGAATTTCACCATCCTGAGCTACAGCATCAATTTCAATCTCTTTGCATCTTTCAATAAACTCTGAAATAACAACTGGATGTTTCTTAGACACTTCGGTTGCTAAATTTAAGAAGTTTTCCAATTGTGATGCATCGTGACAAACATTCATTGCTGCACCTGATAGAACGTATGAAGGTCTTACCAGTACAGGGAATCCTATTCTTTCAACAAATTCGTGTACATCATCAAAGGTTGTCAATTCTTTCCATCTTGGTTGGTCAATTCCCAATTCGTCCAACATAGAAGAGAATTTGTGACGATCTTCCGCACGGTCAATATCTTTAGCTTGGGTACCCAAAATGGTTACATTCTCGGCTGCAAGTTTCATAGCCAAGTTGTTTGGAATCTGTCCACCAGTAGAAACGATTGTTCCCATAGGGTTTTCCATTTCCAGAATATCCATTACACGCTCGAAACTTAACTCATCGAAGTATAATCGGTCGCACATGTCATAGTCAGTAGAAACGGTTTCAGGGTTGTAATTAATCATTACAGATCTCAATCCGTTTTTGCGTATAGTTGTCAGTGCATTTACGCCACACCAATCGAATTCAACAGATGAGCCAATTCGGTAAGCACCTGAACCTAAAACTACTACAGATTTGTGGTCACCCAAATAGTTCATATCTCCTACAACTCCACTATAGGTAAGATACAAATAGTTGGTTTGTGCTGGATATTCAGCTGCCAGGGTATCAATCTGTTTAACTACGGGAAGGATTCCCAATTGTTTACGATAGGCACGAGTCAATTTGATTTGATCATCCATATCGTCATTGCTACATTTAGTCACCAAACGAGTAATCTGGAAATCTGAAAATCCTGCAACTTTAGCTTCTTTCAAAAGTTCAGCATTTAAAGCTTCTAAATTTGCAACTGCAGACAAATCTTTTTCAATTTGTTTGATTCTGGCAAGTTTATAAAGGAACCAGCGATCGATTTTAGTTAGTTCGTGAATTTGTTCGACAGAATAACCTTGTTCCATTGCTTGTGCTATGTAGAACACACGTTTATCGGTAGGTTCATTCAATGCTTTATCTAAATCATCAACAAACATAGATTTGTTAGCTACAAAACCATGCATGCCTAGTCCAATCATACGCAAACCTTTTTGAATTACTTCTTCAAAGGTTCTACCGATAGACATGATTTCACCTACAGACTTCATACTAGAACCAAGTTGGCGACTCACACCTTGGAATTTACCCAAGTCCCAACGAGGTATTTTACATACCACATAGTCAAGTGCCGGTTCAAAGAAAGCAGATGTATCTTTAGTTACAGAGTTTTTTAATTCAGGCAAACCATATCCCAAACCAAGTTTAGCAGCCACAAAGGCCAAAGGATAACCGGTAGCTTTTGAGGCTAAAGCAGAAGAACGGCTTAAACGAGCATTAACCTCAATAACTCTATAGTCTTCAGAATAAGGATCTAATGCATATTGAACATTACATTCACCCACAATTCCGATATGACGGATAATGCGGATAGCTAATTCACGAAGTTTGTGATATTCGCTGTTTGTTAACGTTTGAGATGGAGCCACAACCACACTTTCACCGGTATGAATACCAAGTGGGTCGAAGTTTTCCATGTTACAAACCGTGATACAGTTATCGTAACGGTCACGAACAACTTCATATTCAACTTCTTTCCAACCTTTTAATGATTTTTCAACCAATACTTGAGGGGAGTAGGAGAAAGCTTTATCAGTGATTACTTTTAATTCTTCATCATTGTCGCAGAATCCTGAACCCAAACCACCTAAAGCATAGGCTGCACGAACGATTACAGGGTAGCCCAAAGTGTTTGCGGCACGGCGTGCTTCTTCAAAACTTGTAACTGCTTCACTATTGATATATTTTACATCAATTTCTGATAATTTCTGGTTGAAGATTTCACGGTCTTCTGTGTCAATAATGGATTGTACCGGAGTGCCCAGTACTCTTAAATTGTATTTCTCAAATATTTTGTCTTTAAACAGTGCAACACCACAGTTCAAAGCTGTTTGTCCACCAAATGAAAGGAATATTCCATCAGGACGTTCTTTTTCTATTACCCTTTCAACAAAGTCAGGTGTTACAGGTAAGAAATACACTTTATCAGCTATTCCTTCAGAAGTTTGAACAGTAGCAATGTTTGGATTGATAAGTACTGTCTCTATTCCTTCTTCTTTCAAAGCTTTCAAGGCTTGAGATCCAGAATAGTCAAATTCGCCAGCTTCACCAATTTTTAAAGCACCTGAACCAAGTACCAAAACTTTCTTGATACTTCCTTTTTCAGCCCCTTTGTAAGTTTGTTTAGTAACTAAACGAGCATCTAATTCATCTTCAATCAATTCAGGAATACTGATGTTTTTTTCTTCCAAAGTGCGCACAAAAACATCGAACAAGAACTCGGTATCTGTTGGACCTGAAGCTGCTTCAGGGTGGAATTGACAAGAAAACCAAGGTTTGGTTTTATGTCTGATACCTTCATTTGTTCCATCGTTCATATTGGTGAAAAGTGTTTCCCATTCTTCACCTAAAGTAGCATTGTCTACTGCAAAACCATGGTTTTGAGAAGTAATGAAAGCTCTCTGAGTACCAGCCAACTGAACAGGCTGATTGTGTGAGCGGTGTCCATATTTTAATTTGTAAGTTGATGCACCACCAGCTTTGGATAAAAGTTGATTACCCATACAGATACCAAAGATTGGTTTGTCTGTTTGCATGGTAGTTTGTATGTTCTTTACAGTCGGAACGCAATAGGATGGATCCCCAGGACCGTTAGAAATAAACAATGCATCAAATTCCATTTGATTGTAATCGTAATCCCAAGGAACTCTTACGATCGTAGTGTCACGTTTAAGCAAACAACGAATGATATTGTGTTTAACACCACAGTCTACCATTACAATTTTGTGTTTACCATTACCATAGGTGATAGGTTCCGTACAGCTAACTTTTGCGACTTGGTTCTCATCATCAGGATTGATAAACTCAATATTTTCTCCATCAGGATATATTAATTTCCCTTTCATTGTACCTTTTTCGCGAACCAATTTGGTTAACGCACGGGTATCAATTCCAAAAATACCAGGAACTTCATTTTCAATAAGCCATTCACTTAGGCTTTTTCCAGCATTCCAATGGCTGTATTCAAATGAAAAATCGGAAATAATCAAAGCTGAAGCCTGAATTTTTTCCGATTCATAAAAAGTAGATAAGCCGTTTTGAACGAGGTCGTTAGGGACACCATAGTTTCCAACTAAGGGGAAGGTGATTGCTAATAACTGACCTGCATAAGATGGGTCTGTTAAGCTCTCGGGATATCCGACCATCGCTGTGTTAAAAACTACTTCACCGGCAACTGGTTTTTCAAATCCGAAAGACTTGCCTTCGAAAACCGTTCCGTCTTCCAAAACTAAATGAAAGGGTTTGTACTCTTGCATAAAATTCAATAAATCTTTTTTATCGTTTACCATCTGAACCGTATGTCCAAATTTGTGCAAAGGTACTGAAATTTGTGGTTTCCTACAAGATTAAAATGGATTATTTAGGTCTTAATCTTGTTAATTTTTCACATTATTGTTTGGTGAATTTCTGAACGTAATTTCCTTGAACTGTATTGATTCGAATAATATAATTACCCTTATGAAGTGAACTGACATTAATTTCATTTTGATTTGAAACCATAACTAATTCACCTGTAATAGAATAAATTGAAATTCCATTCACACCAAAACCAGGCACATACAATGTTGAGTTTACTGGATTAGGATATACTTTATACATAGACGCTTCAGCAACAGAGGGAGTTGAAGTAATATCTGGAGCCCAAGTAATGCTTATACCAGTCAAAAGTCCTACATTTGCGGGTGACAATGTTACGGGTTCTGGTCCTTTGGTAAAAGTAAAAGTGCCGGTATATGCAGGTACGTTAGCCGCAGAATAACTGGTAAAGTCATTATCAGCAATTTCAAAACGAACTTTATAGGTTCCATCAGCTACAACTGCACCGCTAGTGTTGGTTCCATTCCAGATGCCTGTTCTCTCCACATGGGTATGGTAAGTGGCACTGGTAACAGCATCTACCACATTGTAGGGTGAAGCTGCTAAGGTTGTTGCAAGTTTCCAATTCAATAAATTCTGTCTGTATTCCATCGATTTGGATGTAGCATGCAGTGTTTTGACAAAATTTCCGGATGCATTTTCAACCCAAATTGCAATGATATTGTCAACGCCTTCGTGTGGATTAGACGATGGTTTTGTCGTTGCTTTTATAGTTAGAGTTCCATTAGTAGCAGAAGCATTAATGAAAATAAAGCTTAGCAAAATAAATAAGGCAGTTCTCATAATTTTGTGAATTTCTGAACAAAGTCACCTTGTTCGGTTGCTATTTTTACAATATAATTTCCTTTTTTCAAAGCGGAAATATTTATTTCTTGATCGGTACAATCTAGTACGCGTTCTCCAGTGACTGCATAAATAACAATCTCTTTTACCCCAAATCCTGGTACAATTAATTTATCAGTGGCTGGATTAGGGAAAACTTTATATAAGGATGTTTGAGAAACCTGTTCAATACCAGTAAAGTCGGGTACCCATGAAACTGAAATTCCAGTGAGAAGGCCCGCATTTGCAGGACTAAGTGATACAGGAGCAGCCCCTTTTGTAAAAGTATATGTCCCCACATAACCTAGAGAGTTGTGATCAGTGACTTCAAATCTTACTTTATATGTTCCATCATCTACCAATGATTTTGCTGTGTTTGTGCCATTCCATGTACCAGTTCTTGCTGCATGTGATGAATAGGTTGCGCTTGTTACTGCATCCACAGTGTTGTATTGTGAACCACCCAAAATGGTTGCTGCTTTCCAGGTAACCAAATATTGGCGTTCTCCACTGGTTGATCCAAGCAAAGTTTTCACAAATTTACCATTCGCATCTTCGATCCAAATAGCCACTATGTTTTTAGGAGCTTTCTCAGGAGAACTAGATTGTTTCGTTGTTGCTGTTATCGTTAATTTACCTTTGGTAGGGATAGCAAATGTTGAAATTCCAATAAAAAATAGAAATAGGGAAATTGAGAATGTTTTCATGATATTATTTGAATGTGAAACCTAAGTTAATACTGATATTGAATGCGTTCAAATCGGTAGGTGTTGGACTGGTGTAATTAGTGAAACTACTTAAGTCTGTAGTACGATTATAAACTGCTCCTCTTAATTCTGCATATTTAAAAGTAAGTGAACCAAATTCTTTCGCTTTTTTAGAAGGTAAAATATATGGATTTAAGAATTGTCCGATCCATCCTTGATCACTCAATAGAGGAAGTGTTTTAGCAATGCCATAAACTGGTGCGAATCTTAGTCCCAACCCAATTTTGTGTGAGTTTAAAGCTGACAAATCAAAATCTGTGGTATAGAACTCACTGGTAGATAAATGAGTGTTTTTAGGAGCGAAATATTTTGAACCAGTCTGGGTGTGGTATCTATAAAATGGAGATAGTGTGAAATTGTAAGATAATTTGATTGGCATTTCAATATCAAAGCTATGAGCCGTAATTCCAAAATCATCCATGTAGTATCTGTAATTGGTTCTTAATACCAAGTAATCTAATGGAAACCAGTTGAATCGTAACCCTAAAGGGATTTTCAAGCGAGAACTAGGTAATCTTTCAATATCAAACAACAGGTCAGGTTGGTCTGCAAAATAAACAGTATGGAAAGGAGTTGATAACAGTCCATTCATATAGATTGCTTCTGCAGAAAGGCTGATTTGCATTCTTTTGTTAAGTACTTGAGATAAATACAATTGTCCATTGAATGAATTTCTATTGCTTGTGGTTAAAAACTGATTGTCATAAATGTAGGGTAATATCCATAGTTCTGGATAAATCAATTCAGTTGGTTTTGTTTTGTTGTGTTTTCCAAGCCAATTGTCAATAAAAGCTTGACCGGTGAAATTCAACTCGGTATTTCCTTGATTCCATTCTTTGGTATAATTGAAACCGGCTGAAAAGGATCTATAATCAAATTCTTTTGAGAAACCTCCACGTAAACCATAAATTTCCCCTTTCTTTAAATTTTTATGAGTATAACTCAAAGTTCCATATCCGCGAACATCATTGGATGAAGCAGAGGATACATTGGAGTCAATATTGTCAGTAGATGCAGAACTATAAGCATCAGCACCACCATACAAACCGATAGAGTTTTGTTTGTCAAGTGGAATGTTAATGATAATTACATTCGAAAAATCGTTTAATTTCTCAGTTCCTTCTCCGCCAGTCACTGGGGAATGACTGCCATCCTGGTCATAAAAAGAACTAAGAATGTTTATTTCAACTTCATCTGAATTTGGTTTCATTTGGTATCCTGAAACTTCTTCTGTAGCTTCACTTTGATTTTGAGCATAGCTTGTACCGAACAATAATAGGGTAACAATTGCTAGTGTAAATTTAATCTTTCTCATATGTCATCATTTAATTACAACCGCAACCGCCTCCTACTTTGCCACCATTGGCACCAGAAGCTCCTTCACGATAGGTTTCATAATTTGTTTCTGCCATTTCAATTTTCTTAGGGGATAGCTCCATTTCAATGTCGTTCAAATACATTTTCTGATAGGGCTTTACGCTAACACAGGAAGATAGTATAACTATCGCACTGCATAGGAAAAACGCAATTTTAAATTTTGATCTTAACATAACTGTATCTCAATTATTGTAAATAATTTAATTTCAAATTCTTGGTGGAGTAAATTTTGTTGTCTTTGTCTACTAAAATACATTCCACATCTTTTAATCTTTCTGCCAATTTAAGTCCTGCTTCAATACCCAACACACACATTGATGTGGCTAATGCATCTGATAATTCA
>CAZZPZ010000028.1:0-3882 GCA_964655615.1 uncultured Paludibacter sp.
AATCTAGGAACCATCATTCGCTTAGCAGATTGGTTTGGAATCAGACAAATCATTTGTTCACCAAACACAGCAGACATATACAGTTCCAAGGTAGTTCAATCAACCATGGGTGCTTTAGCCAGGGTCGAAATTGAATATCGTGATTTGAATGAATATTTGGGTGATTTACCCCAAGGCACAGAGGTCTATGGCACATTCTTGGATGGCAAGGACCTGTATGAACAAGAGTTAAGCAACAAAGGAATAATCCTTATGGGTAATGAAGGAAAAGGGATCTCGGAAGCACTGAAGCAGCACATCACGAAATCCCTTTATATACCAAATTATCCACAAGGAACTGCAAGTTCAGAATCCTTAAATGTGGCTATAGCCACTGCAATTGTATGCGCAGAATTCAGAAGACGCAGATAGAAATACAGGAATTACTCTTCAAAACCCATATCGCCACCTTCGGAAGACCTCTCCCCTTCCCTTTTCTTAGGTTTCATATTTCCGAAGTTGTAGCTTAGGGTAAGTCCAATCATACGTGAATGGAAATAAGATTCCGACTTCTGATAAAACCCATCACCCCAAGTTATAGTTGAACGGCTACGGGTATTAAACAAATCACGCACCATCAGACTAGCACTCAAAGACTTATCAAGTAAAGTTTGTCTTAGACCAAGATCGACAGCATAGGATGCAGTTTCAGTACCCTGAGCAATTACTCTAGGTGAAGCATAATCAGCAGTAATCTGTCCTGAAGTATTTTTCCCAAACATAATATTGGCCATTACTCTAGCAGTCCAGGAAAAACTCTCACGGGCAGGTATTACTGTTTGCATGGAGCTGTTGTAAGGGTTTATATAGGTTGCCGAATCCATAGAACCCTGATACATATTCAATGATGAGGTAAGGTTCAACACTTTGAACAAACGGTTCTTAGCTACAAGTTCCAATCCGGAATTTTGAGCTTTGGTAACGTTCATATAGGTATTTTCCATCGTATTTCCATTCAGATAGCGCACATCCTGGATTACATCGTCAGTATATCGGTGATACAAAGTCGCAGAAAGCGTATGCATATCCCATGATTTCAGATAATTCAGTTCAAAAGCAGAGGTGTATTCTGAACGAAGAGCCAAATTACCATAGCTAATATTTGTAGAATCAGAGAAGTTACGGAATGGGTTGATTTGTCTACCACGAGGACGATTTACTCGTCGGGTTACATTCATTTGCAATTCATTGTTTTGAGGCAAAGAATAGGACACAAACAAAGTCGGGAACAATTGAAAATCTTTTTGAGTCTCATAAGTATCTTTAATCAAGTCACCTAAAGAGTTATAATAGTTATTGGTCGGTGTTTTCAAGAAATATTCTGCGCGAAGACCACCCTGCACAGTCAATTTATTGAGTGAAGTACCATAGGTAAGATATCCAGCATGAATTTGTTCTTTGTAGATAAAGTCATTATAGAAAGAATTCAAGGGTTGGTTTGACACTTTATCAAACGCTTCGGAAGGGCCAAAGCGATCCTCCCAGATCGAATACAGACCTGCTTCCAATTTTGACTTTTCACTAAATTTCTTCGTATAATCCAATTTAAATTCAAACTCCTTATCTGTACCTTTTCCACTTTGATTAATCCAAGTAGAATCAAGAGTAATTCTGTCTTTTTGCAGATAATCCTCATTCCCACTTCTCGAATGAGTTGAATAATTCAGATCGACCATTAAATTAGAGCCCAAATCATCTATATCGTATTTATAACCTAAAGTCAAATGCAAGTGAGGACGCGTACCAGTTCCACTATTGTTGCGGCTATAGTCTCTCAACACAGCAGCATCTGAATAATTCATGAGTTTATAGTCGTAATTAGAATTAAAAACAGCGCTACCGTTCATTGTAAAACCTGAAAGAGAAAGTGTATGTTGATCATTCAAATGATAATCCACACCAGCACGTGTAAAAAGACCCTGAAACTGACGAGACATGTTGATATCGCTATGCAACAAGGTAGTCGTATCTGAATTAAGCAAGCTATAGCGATCCATCCAACCGCCACCGGCAAATCTCATTTGACGATAACCCATATTCACATAAGCATCCAGTTTCGAACTGCTATAATTTAGATTTACGCCAGACATCCATCCAGGTTTAGCACCTTGCGCATAGAAAGAACCTGCAGAAACGCTACCAAAATAGCCCGCTTTACGGTTTTTCTTCAACACAATATTAATGATTCCTGAAGTACCTTCAGGGCTAAATTTAGCAGAAGGGTTGGTCATGATTTCAATTTGCTCAATATTTTCAGCAGGCATTTGTTGAAGAATCTGAGCACGATTTTCAGCAGTCAAACCAGAAGGCTTACCATTTATCCATACTTCCACGTTTGAACTATTACGAAGAGCCACATTTCCCTCATTATCCACCTCAACTGAAGGAATATTTTGAAGCACGTCGGTAGCTGCGCCCCCACCTGCGGCTATATTTTGATCCACAGTAAAAACTTTCTTGTCTATATCAAATCTCATTTGTGAACCTTGACCTACAACCTCAAGTTCAGTTAAAGATTTCGAATCTTCGGTCAGTTTGATAAGCCCCATATCGAGCATTTTATTATCCACTCTCAAAGGAATTTGGATAGTATTATAGCCAACAAAGCTCACTTTGAGGATATATTTTCCAACAGGTACATTTGGAAGTTCAAACTGTCCACTGGCATTTGACACAACACCGGCTGCAGGTTCTGTTGAGTTATCCTTTATAAGAGACACATTCACAAAGTCAAGTGCTTGCTGGTTGGTTGCATCCACAACCTTACCTTTAATGGTTTGAAAGGCAAAAGAAAGAACTGACACTGAAATAAAAACAGTGAATAAAACTATTTTTTTCATCTAAAGAATTTTAAAAAGAAATAAAATTACCGAATAAATTCGCCAATAAGTTTAAACAATGAAGATAGACGAACAAAGAGCGGAATAGTTTAAACAAAAAAGCAACAGTTAATGTTCTGTTGCTTTTTTTAAGTTTTATTCGAAATTTGGAAGTAAATATTTATCTCTGGATTCAAGAATTTTATTTACTTGGTTAACTTCCAGGAAGGTTGTTCCGAAACCTTCACCGAAACTACCACTTAAGTAACAAACCAAATCTTCTTGAGCGATTGAACCATTTTTCAACAACATTTGAAGAGCCTCGATAAAATACTGTTGGGTATTACCTTTACCTTCTTGGTAAACAGGAGTTACACCATAAGAAAGAGCCAACATACGAGTAGAACGTTCGTGATAACAAATTGCCATTACGGGATTTGGTCCACGGTAAGCTGCAAGATAACGAGCAGTACGACCACTATAAGTATCTGTAATAATTGCCTTTGTTCCAATTTTAACACCAGTTTCAACAGCTGCATTACAAAGGAATGAAGTCAAGTCGTGGTTGTTCATACGGATTGGAATGTCGTTTTCAGACAATTTAGATTTTTCAGCTTCAAGCGCAATGGTAGCCATCGTACGAACAGCCTCCACAGGATATTTTCCATAAGCAGTTTCGCCACTCAACATCAAAGCATCCGTACGGTAATAAATTGCATTTGCAATATCAGTAACCTCAGCACGAGTAGGACGAGGATTTTTGATCATAGAGTGAAGCATTTGAGTAGCAACGATTACCGGCTTTTTAGCTTGAACACATTTGCGGATCAAACGACGTTGTATACCAGGAATTTTTTCCTGAGGAACTTCTATACCCAAGTCACCACGAGCAATCATCACACCATAGGTATGCTCCAGTATCTCGTCGATATTATCTACACCCTCCTGATTTTCAATTTTAGAAATAATTTTGATAGGGCTATTGTGTTCATCCAAAATAGCTTGAATATCCAAAATATCTTGT
>CAZZPZ010000028.1:3982-11103 GCA_964655615.1 uncultured Paludibacter sp.
CTATCACCCACTTTTAAGTCACGAACAAAAAATGGATAATTTACAGAAATAACACCAGCAGTTGTTATTTTATCAGGATCACCATAAATTTTGAATTCATCACCAGTATTGATTTCGATACCATCGTTTTCAGCCACGGTAGTTCTAACTTCCGGACCTTTCGTATCCATAAGGATAGCAATATTTTTACTTACTGCACGAGTATTGTTGATAATTCTATCAAAACCCTCACGTTGCAAGTGAGCAGAGTTCATACGCACAACATTAATACCCTCATTGTACAGTTCTCTGATAAAATCCACTTCACAACGTAAATCGCTGATAGTGGCTACAATCTTAGTTGATTTCGGCATACCTATTATAAATGCTTGTTAATTGTTTGAAAATTTACAGGAAAATGTTAACTATTTTTTGATTAAATACTCCAAAGCCAAACGATATGAATCCATACCGAAGCCGGAGATTATACCTTTACATACAGGAGAAAGAAATGAATGATGACGGAATTCTTCACGTTGGAACACATTAGAGATATGTACTTCAACCACAGGGCTATTAATCGCACGAATCGCATCAGCAAGTGCAACAGATGTATGCGTAAACGCACCTGCATTGAATATTATGCCATCCACCTCAAATCCAACTTCGTGAATTTTATCAATCAGTTCACCTTCATGGTTTGACTGAAAATAAGAGAGTGTGATTTGAGGATATTGTTGTTGAAGAGAGGTGAGATATGCTTCAAATGACTGATTGCCATATACAGATGGTTCCCTTTTACCTAAAAGATTGAGATTGGGACCGTTAATAATTTGAATTCGTTGCATATTGAATACCGTATTTCAAAATTCGATGCAAAATTAGTAAAAAATATACATTTACTAAAATTTCCGGCACAAACAAACGAAAATTGAGCAGGCTAGTACAGCTTCAAGCTTCAGGCAGCAGGCTACAGGCTTGAGGCTTGGGGCTTGGAGCTTGGGGCTTGGAGCTTATAGCTTGAGGCTAATTAGCAACTATTGGAATTTTGCTCAGCAACTTAATATCCTCCAAATTGGAATAATCGTACTGATAAATTCCGTCTTCAGCCATCATCATTATCACATTATTGAAAGGAATTACATCATAACCTTCCATACCTTGATAATAGGCCAATTGATTAGCCATTATCGTTTGCGGATTGGATGCATTAAAAATTTTCAGGCCTGCATCACAAACGAATAGTATTTTATTATCTATCCCTAAACCCTTGGGTTGTTCCATAGCGTAGGTCACCAACAATTTTGGAGTTGTAACATCTTCTACATTATATATCAATAATTGATTCGTATTTTGACCACAGTTATTTCCTGAGTGAACAGTTACATAAGCTAGGTCATCTTCGACAACTACTGGATCACAGCCCAATACATGGGAAATTGTAGACTTGTGTATAGGTAATTCAGGATTGGCAACCGAATAGATACTCATACCCGTAGGTGTACCAAGAAACATTTTATCCTCATAACTGAAAATAGTTTCCACATTCCACGACACATAGAAATTTTCAGTCACTTTCACTGGTACTGTATCTTTATCAAGTTCAAAAATCGTCATTTGACTATTCATCACTGAATATAGATAGTTTTGATACAATGCGAATCGAGACATAGAGCCATTCACACCCGTTGATCCGCTACCATCCATCATTAAAGTTTCTACGTCGCCTTTCAGCCATCCCCAATTCCAGAACCAACCGCCTGAATATTCATCCACATCTTCAGTACGGGTTACTGTTTTCCAACCTACGATCACACTATCTGACTTTGATTCATCATAACACATTGCATAGTCAATACCTACGGTCACATCTATCACCGGAGGTAAAACTTCAGGAAACATTTTCGCCATACGACCTTTCAATATAGGAACTGCAGGATTGGACACATCAAACCAAACCAGATCGGCATAGGAATCAGCATAAAGTAAATTATTCCGGATTGCCAGATCAGCATTTCCCATTAACTCAATAAACCCAATGTTTTGTGGATTGGAAGGATCCGTATTGTCTATAATATGAACACCCTTATCAGTTTCCGAGACAAATAAATAACCTTGATAATATGTCATTTTACCAAAGGCAGTAATTTCACGGGATTGTGTACTTACCTTAACTGATTTTTGAAAATCAGCACGGGACATAAAAACAGGTTCATTTATTGAATAGGTCACTTCATCAGTGACGCTATTTTCGCAAGAAGCAAGTAAAGCCAGTGTCAACAAAAGAAAAATGTACTTTTTCATAGCCTTTGTATTTTTAAATTTTATATTTCAAGCCCAATTGCAAAGAAATTTGCAAGGGCATTTCTGTGCGTATACTCAAGGGTTGATTGTTGTTTGGGTAATACTCCATAGTAGGAGCAAAATAGAGATCAAAATACCTGCTTATACCATATGAGAAATCAGCACCCAACATAGCTGAAAACTGTTGACCGGGAATCGTTTCTTTCACTTGGGTGAAGTGTGAACTTCCATTAAAATACAAATTCTGAGTATAAACCGATTGTAAACCTTTTTCAAATTTCAATCCAGTTGACAATCCCAATTTCAAGTGGTCAATTTCAGCCATTAGCAAGTTAATCCGAAAAGGAAAACCAATATAATACAGTTGCATGGTAGCATTCATATTTCCCCATTTGTATTCAGAAAAATCCGTTCTAAGCGAACTGAATGTCAATCCTGATTCAAGTGAGATTTTATCCGTAAATCGTTTAGAAACTAACAAATTAAGTGCTACAGGCATAGAATAATGGCGTTTCACAAACTCATCAGGAGTCGGAATATAAGTCCAGACATCATTTAATAATGCAGTATTATTAATCATCCGCATGAGGGGTGGTACTTGTTGAGCAGTATTTAAAGCCATAGTACCTGTACCAGCACCAAGGCGCAACCCCCAACTTTTCTTCAATTTCTTTTTAACATCCAGATCATTGGTAGGAGTTGGATCCTCCAAAGCATGCAATTCAGTCAAATTATTTACAATCTTGGACTTATGTAATTTTTCTGCTGTTACTAGCTTCTGCTTTTCAACAATATTATCCAATAGATTAGTATGGGTTTGAAGCGAATCATCCAGAAATTCTGAATTTTCAAATTTTGTCTGACTTAGCTCAGTCGACAATTGACCAGTGTTTGAGATTGAAGCATTAGTCGTCAATAAAGACTTTTTAGACTTTGAATTTTTGTTGAAATCTACTTGCGTTTGGTTTAGATCATCCAAATGGTCAATAGAAATCACATTTAAAGGATTCTGTTCTGCCTGGAAATTTGAATTAGGATTTGATGTTTCATTTTCAAGCAGCACAGTATCAAATGCAGACTGATTCGGATTATAGAACCAGATAGAAACCAGCAGAAGTACCGACGCAGCAGTTGAATACAGCCACCAAATTCTTTTATTTGATTTTTTATTCAATCTTTTCTCAATCGCAATCCATGAGTCAACAGAAGGTTGAGTCTCGTGATTCGAAATCTTTGCTTGAATAAGATTATCAAACTTATTTTTATTTGCTTTTAAATTGGACATCTAATGAATATAATTTTATCAATTTAGTCTGAAGAGCTTTACGAGCTCTCAAAAATTGTGTACAAGAAGTTGTTTCGGTAATCTGCAGAATAGATGCAATTTCCTTATGAGAATAACCCTCAATTGCAAAAAGATTAAAGACTGTGCGGTAACCATCAGGGAGATCGGCAATCACATTCAGTATTTCATTGGCAGTAATTGTATCAATCACATCATAAACCAACTCATCTTCTTTCTCGATTTGGCTAACATCCTCGGCATAAGCAAGCAAGTCATTTTTGCGTAGTAATTCCAAGGAAGTAGTAACGAAAACTCTACGAAGCCAACCTTCGAAAGAACCCTGAAAACGGAATTCCGAGATTTTCGAGAAAACCTTCACAAAACCATCTTGTAACACATCTTGAGCAACATCAGCACTTCTGACGTATCTTAAGCAGAGGGACAGCATTAAAGGTGCGTAACGATCGTAAAGTATTTTTTGAGCTTTACGTTCATTTTTTACACACCTTTTGATTAATTCTTCCTCTTCATTAAGATGATATGTTGTCATTTATAGCGAAGATGCATCAAAGTATAAAAAAATTGCACAGCAAGTTATTTCAACCATTTATCAAGCCAGGAGAAGAAAGTACGTTGCCAAAGGATACCATTTTGAGGTTTTAGAACCCAATGATTCTCATCTGGATAAATCAGAAGTTTAGCTGGAACTCCTCTCAAAACCGCAGCATTGAAGGCAGCCATTCCTTGAGAAGCGAGGATACGATAGTCTTTCTCACCATGAACAACCAGTAAAGGAGTATCCCATTTATCCACAAAAAGATGAGGAGAATTTGCATAGGAACGTTGAGCGATTTCATTGTCTTTTTCCCAATAAGCACCCCCAAGATCCCAATTCACAAACCACATTTCTTCTGTTTCGAGATATTGTTGAGGAAGATTAAACATACCATCGTGAGCGATGAAGGCTTTGAATCTTTTCTCATGATGCCCAGCAAGCCAGAATACAGAGAAACCACCGTAACTAGCACCAACAGCACCCAAATGATCTTTATCCACATAGGGTTCGTTAGCAATATCATCGATAGCAGACAAATAGTCCTTCATATTCTGTCCGCCATAATCACCACTGATTTGTTCCAACCATTCTTGACCAAAGCCAGGAAGACCTCTTCGGTTAGGAGCTATGATTATATATCCTTGTGAAGCCATCATTTGAAAATTCCAGCGGTATGACCAGAACTGACTTACCGGCTGTTGAGGTCCACCCTCACAGAAAAGCAAAGTTGGATATTTTTTTGTAGGATCGAAGTTAGGAGGATAAATCACCCAAGAATGCATTTGTTTATTATCGGTAGTTGTAGTCCATCGTTCTTTCACTTCACCCAAATCAAGTTTAGAAAGTATATGTTCATTCTCAAAAGACAATTCTGTATCTACACCTGTTTGTAGATTTACAGAATAGATTTCATTGGGTTTACTCATTGAATGTTTCACTGCGATCAACTTATCTCCACCCCAGCAAAGTGATTCATAGTCATGTTGTCCCTTTGTCAACTGACTGATTTTATTTGAGTCAATCTCAGCCTTATAAACTTGAACAAGACCATGTTGCACACTGGTAAAGTAGATTGATTTTGAATTATCAGACCAGGTCAAACCTTCAGCAAACTGATCAAAATCCTTGGTCACATAGGTCTTGGTTTTAGACTGAAGGTCCATCAAAAACAGTCTACTTTTATCCGATTCATAGCCATCGCGCTCCATACTTTCCCAGGCCAACCAACGACCGTCAGGGGAAAAAACGGGATGATTATCATAGCCCATCATACCCTCCGTAAGATTTTCTGATTTTTTCGATTCAATAGTAAACAAATATATGTCCGAATTTGTAGACAAGGCATAATCCTTACCGGTTTTCTTACGGCAGGTATAAGCAATAGATTTACTATCAGGGCTCCAAGCCAGCTGTTCAATTCCACCAAAGGGTTTCATTGGAGATTCAAAAGGTTCACCTTCAAGAATATCGAAGGCATTTTCTATCGATTTACCATCGAAATCGGCCACGAAAGGATGAGGAACTGTAGTCACCCATTCATCCCAATGTTTATACATAAGATCATCAACAATAATCCCGGTTGACTTTGGAAGATCAGGGTGTTTATCCACAGTTCGATCTCCGAATTTCACATCCGAAACGAAAAGAATTTTTGACTCATCCGGAGAAATAGAAAAATCATTGATACCACCTTCAAAATCGGTAATTTGTCTTTTCTTTTTCCCTTTGATGTTCATTTTCCAAATTTGAGTAGTACCCGATTCATTGGAAAGATAAGCAATTTCAGAACCATTGTTCAACCATTTCGGAGAAGACTCTCTATAGGATGAATTAGTTAATTGAAATTTATCAGAACCATCCGAATTCATTAGAAAGAGTTCTGTATTTCCTTTATCATCCTTGACACTATAATAGGAGACAGAATACACAATTTTTGAGTAGTCGGGAGACACCTCCACACCACCAATTCTCCCGAAAGCCCAAAGCACTTCAGGAGTCATCAATTTATTTTCGATCACTGGATATTGTTTGGATATACTATTTTTATCTTTATTCATCTCGCAAGAATTTAAGATTAGGATTAATGACAGCACAAATAGTGCAGATTTATAGTTCGCAACATTCATCTTCATGATTTTTGAAATCAAATTAGACTGAAGAAAGTCTTGATGTATATTTCTCATATTTTCAGAATTAAAATTCAATCAAAGCAACAAAGTTAAGCAGAATAGTGATATTAATATCATAAATTTCGCTTAAAAGAAGAACAAATGATTAAATTTGGTGTTTAAAGGGTAATTTTACAAAAAAAACATATGACAGACAAATTTGCACACAGAGCGAACGATTGGGATAATCCATCAAAGATTGCGATGACCGAAAAATTCGTAGAAGAATTAAGGTTGAATATTGACCTTGACAAAAAATGGAAAGCCATGGAAGTTGGTGCCGGGACAGGATTGGTAGGTTTACAATTAATCGATGATTTGGGTGAAGTAGTATTTGAAGACACCTCAGAAGCAATGCTGGGTGTATTAAAAAACAAACTAACTGGCGCAGAGCCCGCAACTATCCTACATGGAGAAGTATTTGAATACAAGCAACAGGACCTGGATTTAATTTTTTCCTGCATGGCATTTCATCACATACCAGAAATGGAAAAAGCATTGGCACATTTATCGACCATAGCAAAACCAGGAGCATGGGTAATTGTTGGGGATTTAACAACTGAAGACGGGTCCTTCCATCATTTCGAACCCATTCCACACAAGGGATTTGATTTAAAAGAACTTAGTGGATGGTTTAAAGAAGCTGGTTTTGACGTAAAAAACAGCTATGTATATCACACTTTAAACCGCGAACGCACTCCTGGAGTTTTTACAGATTACGAACAATTCATTTTGTTAGCACAAAAGCAATAAGCAACAGGCAGCAGGCTACATGCTGCATGCTTCAGGCAGTAGGCTTCAAGCCAATACAAAATCCAAGGCTTGGAGC
>CAZZPZ010000028.1:11203-14804 GCA_964655615.1 uncultured Paludibacter sp.
TAAAATTTAAAGCAAAAAAAAAGAGGCTCGAAAGCCTCTTTTTTTATATTCTATTGAAAGATATTATCTCACCACTTTATGAACTGAAGTAGCGTCACCAGTATTCAAACGAACCATATAAACACCTTTAGCAGGAAGTTCGAAAGTAAGTTTATTCACACCAGCAGCAACATTAGCAGTTCTAGCTTCAACCACTTTTCCTTGAAGATCAATTACGTCCACACGGATAGAAGCAGCGCTAGTCATAGCCACATCCACATTCAATGTTTCATTAGCAACATACACTTTAGAAGAAAGTTGAGTTGGGTTGATAACACCTACAGTTGATTTGAATTTCAAAGTAATTTCGTTTGCGCCAGAAGCAAGAGCAACTGAGTCAACAGAAGTTTCATCATAGATGTATTTCACATCACCGATCATGATATCTGCTTTATCACCAGCAGAAGCTTTGATAATTGTACCTAGAAGTGAAGTGTTTTTAGCAGTTACTGCATCTTTCAATGAAGAGCCAAGAGCATCTACATATTTCACAGTTACAGCATTAGCTGCATCTACTTTATACATTTCCCAGTTATCAACGAAAGCTTTCTTACCTGTACTTGCACCACAGTTATTTACAAACATACCATGATTGTTCGCAAGTAAAGCAGCTCCAGTAGTGAATGTAAAGTCTACCAATTTCCATTCGCCATTAGTATTGAATACATTGTTCAAATCAGGTTGACCTGCAGAGAATCCCCAAGCACCAATTTGGAATGAACCATCAGTAGTTTTCACCATTGCACGAACACGGTAAGAAGTCATAGTATCAATTTTATTTTCCAATCTTACATCAATTGAACCTGAGCAAGTTCCAGTACCATTACCTACAGTTGCAGCAGAAGCACCACAATATACTTCATCAGCAGCATAAGTCATAGCTTTAGTTCCCCATCCAGCAAAAGTTGAAAGGCTAGTTACTTTAGAATCATCAACTAGATTACCTGTTTCCATCAAAGGAGTGAAACATCCTTTATCTTCAGCGATATACACATGATACAAAGTATTGCTACTTAAATCAGAAGCGATAACTTGGATAGTTGCAACACCACGACCATCAACCAAAGCAACATCTACATTGGTATTAGAGACAGTAGTTGCAGAAGTAAAGTCTTGGTAACCTGAAACTACAGTAACCATTGCTTGATCACTCTTTGGAGCTGCAGCCACGTTTACAGTTGTAGTACCAGCAGGAACTTCAGCAACATAAGCATTTACGATTGGACTGAATTTTGGAGAAATTCCACCTACAGAAACTTGAATATCTTTCAATGCAGAACTAGTAGGAGTCAAGAATACATCCGCATTGTTTGCAATAGATGCAGAGTCCAAAATACCTTCGTAAATATTGAATTCATAGATGATACCATTATAGGTTGGATCTGGCCATCCACTTTCGCAAAGGTAAGCATAAGTGTTTTTGATTTGAGCGATAGGACGAGTATTTTTACCTTGGCCGATCAAGATACCATCAATCCAAAGAGCGATAGTAGAATCAGAAATAGTACTTACTACATGGTGAATTTTACCATCTTCCAATTCAGGACCATTTATAAAACCACCGTTTTGATAATCAGTTCTACTGATATTGTCATTACGAGCAATAGAAGTAAACCAAGCACCATCACTGTTTGTACCACCAAAGTAAGTCAACATTGACCAACCAGCATTACCTTTAGATTTCACATAAACTTCAGTAGTGATTGAGCTATAACCAGCAAGATTAAGAGCAGCACCATCCAAAGCCATATAATCACCGTCTACTGAAGTAACCAATGCACCATCAGCTACCACTGCAGCTCCTTTAATTTGTCCATCCAAAGAACCAACTTGGTCTTTAGCTGTACCATCTTCGAAAGTATAAGAGTGCATTTTTACAGCGTTACCATTCAAATTATAATTGAATTTCAAAGTAATCACGTTAGCACCAGAAGCAAGAACTACAGAGTCAACAGAAGTTGAATCCAAAGAATAAGAAATGCCATTCAAGTCGAATGCAGCTTTATCACCAGCAGATGCTTTCACTACATCACCCAAGTTTTTATAGGAAGCAGCAGTAACAGGAGCTTTGATATCTTTACCCCATTTGTCCACAAATTTCACTTGAACTGTGTTTGCAGCATCCACTTGATACATTTCCCAGTTATCAGCATACATTCTTTTCGCAGAACAACCCCAGTTGTTGATAAACATTCCTTGAGTACCACCCAAAGCGTCACCAGTAGTGAAAGTAAAATCCAATTGTTTCCACTCACCTTTGGTATCAACTACATTGTTAATGTCACCTTGTCCACTTTTCCATCCCCAAACACCCAATTGTGCTGTTCCATCCATTGTTTTCATCATGGCACGAACACGATAAGTTGTATTGGCTGTGATTTTGCTGGTAAGCACAACATCTAATGAACCTGAACCAGTAGCTGTACCAGAACCAATTGATGCACTAGTTGGACCACAATAAACATTATCAGGATTTACCACAATTGTTTTAGATCCCCAGCCTCCGAAAGTAGACAAATCAGTTACTTGTGGATCTACCACAATATTTCCAGTTTCCATCAATGGAGTGAAGCAATTTGCAGCTTCTGTGATATAGATTACATATTCTGAAATACTTGTTTGATCTACAGATTGAACTTGCACATATACTTTTCCTTTTCCGTCAGTCAAAGCCACATCAAGATTAGTTGCAACAGTACCAGAAGCTTGGTCAAAACCAACGCCAGAAAGCATAGTTACCACAGCTTCACCCACTCGAGGAGCAACAGCAACATTCAAAGAAGCAGTTCCAGCTGGAACTGAGATTGCATATTCCATACGAGAAGGATCAAATGCTGGAGCCACAGTTCCAACAGAAGAAGCGATCGATTTCAAATAGGAATTAGATGCATTCAATTTTGACTCTGCTTTAAGTACGACAGTAGCTGAATCCATTGCACCTTCATAGATATTGAATTCATCAATTGTACCTTGCCATGTTGGATCTGGCCATGCAGTAGGACCTTTACCCAACAATGCGAACGCTGTACCGATAGTAATACCTTTAGTATTGGCAACCTGTCCAATTTTCACACCATCTTTGTACAATGTATTGAATTCTGGAGTAAGTACAGCTACCAATTGGTGCAATTTACCGTTGTTAACATCCAAATTTCTCAACAGAATTTCCTGCCCACTGTAAGTAGAACGAACTTCATTGTTCCAGTGACCAAGGGTAGTGTGGAATGCATTTGCACCTGCGTCGTCACCAAAGTAACCAGTCCAGTTCCATCCAGTGTTTGCAGAAGCAGTACCAGTGTAATAATACTCCATGGTGATTGATGTGTAAGTACCTAAAGCCAAAGCTGTACCATCAAAAGATACAAAATCGCCATTCGCATCTAACACTAAAGAACCATTGGCAACTGTAGCAGTACCATTGAGTGTACCATTTGCAGATCCAACCACATCATTGGCAGTTCCGTCGTTAAATGTGTAAGAGTGTTTTAAGACGGCCGACTCTACAGGAGTGACCTGAGCAATAGCGGATACTCCAGAAATCTGAGTATTGATCGCATTACCC
>CAZZPZ010000029.1:0-13521 GCA_964655615.1 uncultured Paludibacter sp.
GAGCTGGAAAGGACTTATTCTGGTTTAAATTCATTGGGTCCTGTGAAATATGTGAATGTTTCGTTTGCAAAATCAGCTAAAGACTCCCTGGATTGTACTGTAGATATAGTGAAAGCGAAAACTTTCTCCCTTTCTTCGCAAATTGAAGCTACTTATACGGAAAGGTATTGGGGCGTTTCTGGTAATTTGGGTACAGTCAATCGAAATCTCTTCAAAGGTGCCGAAACCTTATCTATACAAGGTCGATTGGGCTTGGAATGGCAGAGCAATGTGTTGGCTCAAGAATGGGGAGTACAGGCTCGATTGAGCGTTCCTCGTATGATTATGCCAATAGCTGGTTATAGTTTCAAACGTAAGTTCCAAGGTTCAACAGAGTTCAAAAGTAGCTATGATTATCAGTTCCGACCGGGTGAGTTTACTGTAATCAATGTGGGTGGTGGAGTTAATTATATTTGGAGTGGTAAAAGCCAGAATCACCGTTTTGACTTAATGGATTTAAGTTATGTGTATTTTCCCAATATTACGGATGCTTTCCGTAATACCTTTTTATTAACGGGTAAATACAATTCATACAATTATGAAAATCACATGATTATGCGTACTGGTTATGCTGGTTCCTATACTGATTTCAATGAAAACCGCCCACTTCGCAATTTTGGTTCATTGCATTATAGTTTGGAGGCTTCTGGTAATACCTTGTATGGCTTAAGTAAACTTCTTAATCTGGATAAAGATGTTAATGGCTATTATCAGCTGTTTAATATCCGTTATTCTCAGTATTTGCGTGCTGATGCAAATTATTCCTACAATTTAATTTTTGATAAATACAATCGTATCGTTTACCATGCTGGTGTAGGGGTGGGTTTGCCTTATGGCAATGCTGATGCTATCCCTTTCGAACGTCGTTTCTATAGTGGTGGTGCAAATAGTGTTAGAGGATGGAGTGAAAGTACTTTAGGTCCTGGTGTGTATCAACGAATTACTTCTCAAATAAGGGATTATAATCAGGTTGGTGATTTAAGATTGGATTTAAATCTGGAATATAGATCAAAATTGTTCTGGATTATGGAAGGTGCTCTTTTTGTAGATGCAGGAAATATATGGACAGTGAAAGATTATACATATCAACCCGGTGGTGTGTTCGGTTTCGATACTTTCTACAAACAAATCGCAATTGCTTATGGCGCTGGTTTAAGATTGGATGTGTCTTTCTTCCTTTTACGCTTTGATGTGGGTAAACGATTGTTCGACCCTGCCCGACTAGATGGAATGAATTGGCGCACTAATTTCAAAAGTGAAGACTTTGCCTTTCATATTGCTATAGGCTATCCATTTTAATAGATTCAAAATAATTCAGGCATTCTCAATTGTCTGAAGGTTTTGCGGTGAAATTCACTAATTCCTATTCTTTCTATTGCATCTCTGTGCTCCTTGGTCGGATATCCTTTGTTTTTTCGCCATAAATACGTTGGGTAAATACTATCGAGGGATTCCATTAGCTCGTCTCTATGTGTTTTAGCCAATACGGATGCCGCTGCAATTGAAGCATACTTACCATCACCCTTGACGATGGTGCTGTGTGGAATGTTCTGGTATGTTTTAAATCTGTTTCCGTCAATAATAAGATATTCAGGTGTGATACTTAATCCCTCGATTGCAAGATGCATGGCCTTGATGGAGGCTTGAAGGATGTTGATTTGATCTATGGTTTGATGATCAACTATTGCCACTGACCATGCTACTGCATCTCGTTCGATGATTTCTCTAAGTATAAGCCTTTGCTTCTCTGTCAACTTTTTTGAATCATTCAATAAGGGATTTGACCATGCATTCGGTAATATTACGGCTGCTGCTACCACAGGCCCAGCCAAACATCCTCTTCCTGCTTCATCGCAACCGCATTCCAATTCCTTGTCCGAAAATCTGTGTTCTAACATATAAAACTAAACTTGATTGAAAACTTGAGCTGTAGTCTCTTCTCCTGTTTCTGTGTCTTTATCTTTATCAGGTATGATTTTATTCCATATTGCTGGTGCTAATTGAATAACAGGATTGTAAAATAGTGAACCTTCTTTGTCCTCTTTATTAATTAGACTCCCAAATATCTCAAAAAACAGTATTCCATTTAACAATAAACTGACTATTAGGGCATATTTTATTCCACCAAACAAACCTCCAATAAGTTTATTTAATCCCCCCAAAGCTATGGTCTCAAAAACTTTTTCAATGATTTTGCCCAAAACACTTAAAACGACTGCGACTAATACGAATATTCCTAGAAATGCAAGTACTTTTGCGGTTTTTTCATTCACATCCATTTTGGTTACCAACCAAATCGCCAAGCTGGAGTCGAAAATCTTGGCTAGCCAAATTCCTCCTATCAAAATGACTAAACCAATGATTTCTTTAATTAAGCCCTTCGAAAACCCTATTACCAAACCAATTATAATCGGGATGCCAATGTAAATGTCTAAACTATTCATCTGTTTTGGTTTTTGTTTGATTTTACTTTATGCAAAAATAATATTTTCTGTGGCATAATAATTGTTTAATCTCCCTGTCTCTTGAAATTATATGTTGAACTTTAAAATTTACGACCATGAAAAAACTATTCGTTTTTAGTCTTCTCCTTCTTATGTCTGTTTATGCAGCAGGAATGACTATCAGTATAAATGTAGGTGTTCGATCAGATGATGATTTAAGTGATTATTTTGACCTTGAATTACTTGCTACACAGTTTGCTAAATCGAGAAATTTAAATGATCTAGAACGCAGAATCAATGATCCAATTTATCATATCTCCAATCTGGACCTGAATGAAGATGGTTATATTGACTTTATAAGGGTTCTCAAACAGTCGAATATCAATGAAGATATGATCATTCTTCAAGCAGTATTGGGCGCTAATTATTTTCAGGATGTTGCAACTATTTACATCGATCGTAACAAATATAAAAATGATTATATTTTAATAGTTGGAGATCCCTATCTTTTTGGTGAAGGTTATTGGATAGAACCTGATTTTTATTTTACTCCTCGTCTAATCAAATGGTTATGGCGAAATGCACATTATGATTACTTTTCTCCTTATCGTTGGGGACATTATCCTGATTACTTCGCTTTTTCCCGTATTTTACCCTATGATGTTTATTGGAACAATGTGCATAGCTGGATTGACTACAATCACCATTATCACTATGTAAATACACCTAGAATTTATCTAGATATGCATTTTGATCGTTCTTATCACCGCAATGACCACTTTAATAAATATCCCAATAAGAAATTTAATGATAGAAATTCCGATTTCAAAAACAAAAGGGAAAGATCTGATAATATTCGTCGAGAAAAAAACTTTAACCAACCTAGAGTTAACTCAGGTACAAATACTTCTCGTCAAATAGATACAAGATCAAATCGCAACGTAGAACGCAAAGAGGAAACTCGCCCAGCTCCAGAACGCAAGGTGCAAAGCCGCCCAGCACCAGAACGCAAAGTTGAAAGTCGCCCAGCACCAGAACGCAAAGTGGAAAGCCGCCCAGCACCAGAACGCAAAGTGGAAAGCCGCCCTGCTCCAGCAAGAGAAAGCAAAGCAGCAGATGCAAAGCCGGAGCGAATCAAGGTGAAAAAAGAAGAAACTAAATAATAATAAATTTCAGATGTTCTTTCAGATATTCCTGTTCGGTTTGTCCAGGCGTAGGATGAAATTCAGCTTTATCTAAACAGCCTAAAGTATGTAAGTCCATAATAGTGGTGTAGCCTGATCGACAAATGATTTGAGAACAGCCCTTAATTATAGATGCTAATGCCTCACTGTTTAAATGATTCAATACCCTCACATTGCCTCCTGGATTGTAAAAGTCCGGGAGCTTTTTTTCGCCAGGTAATCCTCTAATTAGCAGTGATTTTTTGTTTAGTTCGAATAGGCGATCGTAAATAGTTTTTTCAAAGATGCTTCTTTGTGGCTCTGGCCCTGAGATTAATGCTAGGATGCTGTATCCATTGTTGGGTTCAATATTTTTAAACTCACTAAATCTGGATGAAATTCCAATAAATTCGGCATTCTTTGGTAAGGGATATTTGTGTGATAAATCACCACTAAGGTTTTTCTCTGAATCTATGTCTGGAATCCAACACTTGGTATATTGATTTATGAAAATTCTATGTCCAAGCCAGACTATAGGTTCGGTCCATACCAATAGTTTGGGCATTTTTATCATCAATTGGTGTGTGATATAATAGCTGGGTATTGTTTTGTGCCAACAACCAAATCGGTTGTCGGAAATGATTAATTCAATATTGTGAGTTTTGACAAATCTCTTTATCCACAAATGTTCCCTAAAGATGCCGCTGATTATTTTGGGTATACTCGCAAACATAGCCATGATTTGACTATCTGAAGGACTATACTGAATATTGTAGGATGGTAAATCAAAATGACAAAGATTCGGAAATTGTTCTTTTAGTATTTGTTGAGGTAATCCATCGGAGGCAATGTAAATTTCGTGACCTTTAACCAAATAGTTCTGGATAATCGGTATACATCGAGTGGCATGTCCTAGACCCCAATTTAATGGACAGATTAATACCTTCATTTTACTATACTGCTGAAGTCTCCATCGTGTAACCAGGTTCTGATTTCATCACCTGTTTTAATATTTTTGACACTGCTGATTTTTTTTCCTTTAATAGTGGAGATGGTGTAGCCGTGTTTGAGTAAGAAATTGGGTGAGTGGGCCTCTATGCTTTTTTCGAGTATGTTGAGTCTGTTTTGTTCTCTTTGTATTCTTAATTTGATCTTGTTTTCTAATCCATTTTTCAATTGAATTAATCTTCTCGATTGAAGATCATTCTGATACAGGTGTTTTTGTAAATTGGATTTCAATTGATAATGCAATTTATCTAAAGCTCTTACTTTTTTAGCTGTTTTATTTGCCAAAGATTGTTTTAATCTCCATCGTTTTTCCTGAAGGAACTGTTTCTCAAAATGAATCTTCTGCTTGGCATTCTCCTTGATTCTGTCCCACCTGACTGTAGCTAGAGCATATGCATCTCCTACTTTGTTTATTAGAAATTCTGCGGCAGCAGTTGGGGTTTTTACGGAAATGTATGAAACTCTGTCAACCACACTGAAATCTCGTTGGTGCCCTATCCCTGAAATGATGGGGAGTGGAAATTGCGCACAGTTTAATGCGAGTTGATAGCCATCAAAACAACTTAAATCGGTGCTTGCACCACCTCCTCGAATGATTACAACAAGATCGAACAGTTCGATGTGATTGTAAATTTTTTCTAATGCAGCTATGATTGAGGCTTCTGCTAAATCTCCTTGCATAATAGCTGGAAAAAGTTTGTGATAAAAAACAAAACCTTCGGGATTGTGTTCGATTTGATTGCAAAAGTCTTCGTAACCAGCTGCGCTTGCTGAAGAAATGACTGCTATTTTGTTTGGTATCGTGTTCAATGACAAAGATTTGTTCATGTCGATCACGCCATCTTTTTCCAATTGTCTTAGAATCTCTTGTTTTCTTGCCGCAAGCTCACCCAAAGTGAAATTAGGATCAATGTCCTTGATGCTCAACCCAATGCCATACACAGGGTGGTATTCTACCTGCACCATCACCAGCACTTTTATGCCAACTTTTAATTTGCTTCCTGTTACTTGTTCGAAATAATCCTGAATAATTCGATATTGATTTGCCCAAATATATGCGCGTGATTTTGCAGTTACATTGTCTTTTTGTTCTTCCTTCTCGATTAATTCCAGATAGCAATGTCCATTATTTACCCGCAATTCACTGATTTCAGCTCGAACCCACATGGGTGAGTCAAAATTGATTCGAATTACTGACTGTACGTGACTTAATAATTTGGATAAACTTATTGATTGAGGAGGGCTCATTGATAAATGGTGAATTTTGAATTTATGTTTAGGTTGGAAGATCTCAGAATATAAACCCCTGGAACAAGATTTTGAATTTGTATATAACTTCCAGTGCTTCTTTTTAAAAGCCTACCTTGAGTGTCATATATACTCAAAATATTGGTTTTGTCTGTTATATATTCTGTTCTGAGTTGAATGTAACCATAGTTGATAGTGAAAATTTGTGTATCAGCACCTCTGATTGTAGTGAGATTGTTTCGATGGTCTATTTCATTCATTATTTTCTCAAAATCAGGTAGCCCATAGCCAAGTTGAGAATCGGGTGTTTGGTGAAGATGAGAATTGGCTCTAACAATGTTCAATAATTCCTCAATCTGTATCACTTTTTGGTTCTGATTTATAAATTCCAATAAGCAAGCCATTGCTCCAGCTATAACTGGTGAGGAATAAGAGGTGCCATTTCCCACACTGACTATTCCATTGTAATTGACATAGGAAGTGGCTGTTCCTCGTGCTGAAATGTCTGGTTTAACCCTGCCATCTGATGCAGGACCAAATGAACTAAATGTGCTGGCAGTACTGTCAATTGTGGCTGCGCCCACTGCAATAGTTTTATCAGCATCTGCTGGGGATCCAATGTATTTCCATGGTCTTAACCCTTCATTTCCTGCACTTGAACAAACGATGATTCCTTTTTCAGCGGCCATGCTTGCAGCTATACTTGCTCTGGATGTTTTTCCATCCATATCAGCATAACTAAAATCAAGATTGGGGTCGTCAAAGTATGCATATCCCAAGGAGGAATTGATGACATCCGAACCTATGCTGTCTGCATATTCTATGGCTCTTACCCAAAAATCTACTTCGCATAAGTATTCTGTGGGAGAGTATTCTGATAAAATCAATCTGTAGGATGCTTTTGGAGCAATTCCCAAAAACTCGTTTGCTAGGTTGCCTCCCATAATGGAAAGTACATTAGCACCATGCTCATGAGCTACATAAACATTGCTGTCAGGATAAACCACATTGTAAGTGCCTAAAAGTTGGTCGTTCAGCCTTAATGAATCGAAAGCTCTGTTTATGTTGGCGTTTTTGAAACCCGCATCTATTACAGCAATTTCAACTCCTTTGCCAAAATACCCTGCTTGATGTATTGCATCTGCGTTGATTTGTTCGGTCTGGGCTTTTGCGTTTCCATATTCTATGACATCACTCGAATTTATTTTTCTGACTTTGTGCTGAATTTCATTCGAATCATTTGTCCATTTCTTTGTGAGTTGAATTGGAGTTGGCCCTTCTTCCCCAGTATACTGTATGCTTGCCACAAAATCGAAATTTCGGATGACATTCAATTGTGTTGTATCATTGCATAAAACAGTTAACCCGTTTAGCCATTTTGTTGCTGAGTGTACTTTGATTCCTGTATTGGCTATCTGACTGACGTAATTAGGATTTACAGGGAAATCTGTGGAGTCAATAGCGATTCCGTATTTAATTCTACGGTCTATTGCTTTCTTTGATAGAAATTCTTCAGGAGTATCAAGTTGGTAAGGACTCAGATCTTTATTTTTTAATTGAATAAAATAGAAGCTTTCAGCTACAACTGTTATGCTTATGGAAAGCATAAGGATAAAAAGTATAGCTCTTGAAAAGAGTTGAAAAGATTGATTATTAGACATATAGATGAATTCTATCTATTTATAAGTTTATTCAATTTTGATCGTATCTTGTTGAACACTAAACAAATGTACAAATACTTTTTATAAAAAAATAGAAACTTCTGGAAACAAAATAAGACAAAGTATTGTTATGTTGTCGCTATTCGTTAATTTTGTAACGAAATTTATTAACCCATTAAAATGTTATTATTATGTCTGACGATCAAATAATCTGTACTTGTCTTGATTTAAGCAAAGGTGAAATCGCTGATGCAATCAGAACTCATTGCTGTAAATCTACAGATGATGTAGCTGATAAAATTGAAGCTGGCGCAGTTTGCGGAAGTTGTGTGGATGATATTCAAGAAATCCTTGACGAAGTAAACGCATAAGTTTAAGCATTTACTTAAACTAAAATATACGCAGAATACTCGAATTCTTTTGAATTTAGCAGTATTTTGCGTTTTTTTGTGTCCATTATGAACAAGTATCACGAAATATTGAAACAATACTGGGGTTATGATGAATTTAGACCTTTGCAAGGTGAAATAATTCAGAGTGTTGCTTCAGGTAGGGATACTTTGGGGTTGATGCCTACTGGTGGTGGCAAGTCCTTGACTTTTCAAGTGCCTGTCATGACTATGCAAGGCGTTTGTCTGGTAGTAACTCCTTTGATTGCTCTCATGAAAGATCAGGTTGAGAACCTATCCAATAGAGGTATTCCTGCTGCTGCAATATACACTGGAATGAACAAAGAGGAAGTGCTCAAGGTTTTGGATAATTGTATTTTTGAAGCTTATAAATTTCTATATATTTCCCCAGAAAGATTAGCAACCCGGTTGTTCCTCGAGAAAATAAACAAAATCAATGTGTGTTTGCTGGCTATTGATGAGTCACATTGTATATCCCAATGGGGTTATGATTTCCGTCCTTCTTACTTGAAAATAGCCGATATCAGATCACATTTTCCAACTATCCCTGTTTTGGCTTTGACCGCAACTGCTACTCCTGATGTGGTTGATGACATTCAGGAAAAATTGGGATTCAAAGAGAGAAATGTTTTTAGGAAAAGTTTTGGACGTTCAAATCTTTGTTATGTGGTTCGCAAAACTGAAACCAAGGAAGAGCAACTTTTGCAAATTCTGAACAAAGTGCCTGGGTCATCAGTAGTCTATGTGAGAAACCGCAAGAAAACAGCTGAGATTGCCAGTTTTCTAGTGGAAAATGGGATTTCTGCCGAAAATTATCATGCTGGATTGAAAAACGAGAGTAAGGATTCCAGGCAATTAAGATGGAAAAAAGATGAGACAAGAGTCATAGTCTCAACGAATGCCTTTGGAATGGGTATCGATAAGCCAGATGTGCGCACAGTAATCCATATGGATGTGCCGGATTCACTAGAAGCCTACTATCAGGAGGCGGGTAGGGCAGGCAGGGATGAACTAAAGGCTTATGGTGTTTTGCTTTTTAATAACTCTGACCTTACAAAACTCAAGAAACGTGTGTCTGATCAATTTCCAAACAAGGAGTTCGTCATTCAAGTGTATGAGTTTCTAGGAAGTTACTATCAATTGGCTGTTGGTTCTGCTATGGGCATTACATTGGCATTTGACTTGGTTGATTTTTGTTCAAAGTTCAAATTACCCATATTGATGACCCACAATGCTATTCAGATTCTTCAATATGCTGGATATCTTGAACTTTCTGATGAAGAGGATCATAGTTCTCGGGTTTTGATTCTTGTAGGGAAGGAGGAATTATACAAAGTGAAATATACAGAACTGCAAGAGAAATTGATTTATATGCTTTTAAGATCCTATACTGGTTTGTTTACTGAACCAGCATATATCCGCGAAGAGTTATTGGCTTCAAGATTGAATATTCCTGTGGATATGGTTTATCAAAGTTTATTGAATTTATCCAAAGAAAGAATTTTACACTATATTCCTCGCAAGCGTACACCTTTTCTGACCTATGTTCGAGATAGGGAGGAAACAGTTAGGGTGCACATCAGCAAAGAAGCTTACGATTTGCGCAAACAAAGATTTGTGGATAAAATTGAGAGCATGATCAATTATGTGGAGGACCCAAATCATTGTAGGAGTCAATTGTTGTTGACTTATTTTGGAGAGAAAACATCCTTGCCTTGTGGCCAATGTGATGTATGCTTGAAAAGTACGGAAGATCTTCTAACTGAGAAGATTTTTCAGAAATATTCGAAAAGGATATTGGGTATTTTGAATGTGGGTCCAATATACCCAACCAAACTTTTCGAGCAAGTCCAGATGAAGAAAGATTTATTTGGAGAGTTGGTTCGCTTGATGGTTGATTTGGGGCAGATTGCCTACGATAAACAGGGCAATCTAACCACAAAATCCAATACTAATTCAAACTGAAAGATTAAGAAAGTCTATTTTTGTAATCTTCGTATCCAAATTCACGTATAAGTTTAAATTCACCATCCTTAGTCCAAATGCCAATGGATGGATGCGATACACCATTGAAAGTGGTTGTTTTAACCATGGTGTAGTGGATCATGTCGTCAAAGACAATTTTATCGCCAACTTTAAGAGGATGGTCGAATGACCAAGAGCCAAAATAATCACCAGACAGGCAACTGTTTCCTCCCATTCTGTATGTGGGGAAACCTCTGTCGGCATCTCTCGCGCCAAGTATTGCTGGTTTGTAGGGCATTTCCAGACAGTCGGGCATGTGGCAAGCAAATGATACATCGAGCATTGCTGTATGAACACCCTTGTTTTCTACCAAATCAAGTACAGTGGATACTAGAACGCCAGTTCTCCAAGCAAATGCACTTCCTGGTTCTAAGATAATCTCCAAATGCGGATATTTGGATTTAAATTTCTGTAAAACTGAAATTAAATGTTCTAGATCATAACCCTCTTTGGTCATTAAATGACCTCCTCCCATATTCAACCACTTGATTTGTGAAAATAAATGACCAAACTTCAGGTCTACAGCATTCAGGGTTTTCTCAAGGTCCATAGAATTGCTTTCGCATAAAGTGTGAAAATGCAAGCCTTCAACACCTTCGGGTAGTTTGTTCCCGATTTGTTCGGCAATCACACCCAAGCGAGATCCAGGAGCGCATGGGTTGTATAATTCAGTTTCAACTTCAGAGTATTCAGGGTTTATTCTTAATCCACAGGATATGTTGAAGAATTGAGTACGAGGGTAGAATTTCTCATACTGACTTAACGAATTGAATGTAATGTGACTGCTGAATTTCATGATTTCATCAAATTCCTTGTCTGAATATGCAGGCCCGTAAGTGTGTGCAGGACTGCCCATTTCTTCATAGGCCAATCTTGCTTCGGCCAATGAACTGGCTGTAGAGTATTTAATGTATTCTCTTACAATGGGGAATGCACTCCACATGGCAAATGCTTTGAAGGCCAAGATTATCTCTACTCCGGCCCTTTCTTTGACCGAACGGATTAATTCCAAATTTCTGCGAAATGATAATTCATCAAGTACAAAGCAAGGACTTGGTATCTTGTTGTAATCCATATTATTTGATTTTTAATGTTCTATATACTATTCCGCCGATAATAGCAGTGGCGACAACGTAAACTGGGGAGATTTTTAAACCCCAGATAAGCAGAACTGCGATTAAAGGGATGAAGATAGTGTATTTTGTTATGCCGGCTGATTTAGCCATTTTCCATAGCGGAGCAGCGATTAATGCTACCACTGCTGGACGGATTCCTTTGAATATCTTATCGACCAAAGGTTGATTTCTAAAATCAACAAACCAAGTCGCTATCAGTATGATTACAATAAAAGAGGGCAAAGCCCCACCCAAGGCAGTGACAATAGCCCCCGGTGTCTTTTTTAGTTTATAGCCGACAAATATGGCAGTGTTTATTGCAATAACTCCAGGTGAGGATTGGGCCATGGCTAGCATATCCAGAAAGTCTTTCTCGCTGAGCCATTTCCTTACTCCAACCACTTCCTTTTCAATCAACGGTATCATTGCATAACCCCCGCCAATGGTAAAAAGACCTATTCTGAAGAAAGTGTAAAAAAGTTGCCAGTATATTCGCATACAAAATCTTTCTGCAAAGATAATGTTTTTTAGCTATGCCTTTAACAGCCAGATCCGAATTTAATCAACTTGTATAATAATAGTATCGATATTTTTTTGAAAATTTATTGTAATTTGAAAAAAGTTATCTATCTTTGCAGTCCAAAATTTGTATAAGATTAAAAAAACATAAACAGTACATTATTATGATCGTAGTACCAGTTAAAGAAGGCGAAAACATTGAGAGAGCGTTAAAGAAATTCAAACGTAAATTCGAAAAAACCGGTGTTGTAAAAGAATTACGTCGTCGTCAATGTTTTGACAAGCCTTCAGTAGTAAAGCGCGATGAGAAGATTCATGCGGTTTACGTACAGAAGATGCAACTAGGACAAGAATAAAAAATCTTTTTTAACGGAAATTAATTTGATTTCCTGATTTTTTATTTTATTTTCGTTGCAGTATTGAAATGTATTATGATCGACAGATATCTGCAATATTTACAGTATGAGAAGAATTATTCTTCTCATACTGTTTTGTCATATCATACAGACCTCTTGCAGTTTTGTGAGTATTTACAGGTAGAGGCGTTTAAGTTTGATCCCTTGCTGATAGATTCGCAGCATATTCAATCCTGGGTAATTGACATGATGGAGCATGGGCTGACTGCTAGGTCTATATCCCGAAAAATAAGTACGCTGCGTTCTTTTTGGAAGTATTTGCTTAAGTTTCAATTGGTTGATAAAAATCCATTAAATAAGCTGATTGTTCCTAAAACAAAAAAGCCTCTTCCGGTGTTTTTTAATCAAAGGGAACTTCAATCCGTAATTGATAATCCATATGTGCCGGATGATTTTCAGAGGGTGCGGGATTTGTTGATTTTAGAGACGATGTATATGACAGGGATCAGGTTGTCGGAATTGATTGGTTTGCAGCTGAATGATTTAGATTTCACAAGGGCTGAACTAAGAGTGATTGGAAAAAGGAACAAACAAAGAGTGTTGCCTGTGCATCCGGGTCTTGTCGAAAAAATTCAAGATTACATAAAATTAAAAGAAAGTCGAATTCCGCAAGTGAATTCATACTTGTTTGTGCGTGAGAATGGGCTGCCATTGTATCCTAAATTAGTGTACAATAGTGTGAAGTTCTTGATGTCGGAGGTTACAAGTAAGAGCAAGCGAAGTCCACATGTATTAAGGCATAGTTTTGCTACGGCATTGTTGAATGAAGGGGCCGATATCAATGCGGTGAAAGAACTTTTGGGGCATAGTTCATTAGCTGCTACGCAAGTATATACACATACGGGATTTGGAGAGTTGTATACTATATATAAACATGCCCATCCTAGGGCTAAATAAAAAAAGGAGGTAATTATGAAACTGAGGATTCAGTCAATTAATTTTGACGCAACACAAGCATTGGAGTCTCATATTGAAAAGAGAGCGCTGAAGTTGAAGAGGTATTTTGAAGAGATTTTAAATGTAGAAGTGTATCTGAAGGTAGTAAAACCTGAATCTGCATCCAATAAAGAGGCTGAAATCAAGATTTCGGTGCCTGCAGGTGAGTTTTTTGCATCTAAAGTTTGTGATACATTTGAAGAGGCCATAGACTTGTCTGTAGAGGCTTTGGAGAAACAAGTAATGAAATTCAAAGAAAAGTTGAGTAAGAAATAAAAAAATAGAGCATTTGTTTTGTATTCCAAAATAAATTCGTACATTTGCAAGCCGTTTGAATAAACAATATTTAAACGGCTTTTTAATCTCTGAAAAGTTGATTGAAAAATATTGACAATGCCTCTTTAGCTCAGTTGGCCAGAGCACGTGATTTGTAATCTCGGGGTCGTTGGTTCGAATCCGACAAGAGGCTCAAAAAGAAATATTGGGCAGTTACCAGAGTGGCCAAATGGGGCTGACTGTAACTCAGCTGTCTTTCGA
>CAZZPZ010000030.1:0-2807 GCA_964655615.1 uncultured Paludibacter sp.
TTCAAAACCACATTCGCTTTACCATATCCGTAATTATTATTTACACGGAAATCACCCCCATCGGAATCAGCAATTACATTGAGTGTACCTTGAAATTGGGACCAATCTCCATCAAAATCGGCACGCACATAGGTTACATAAACGGAGAGAGTACCTGAGCCGTACAATTTGTTTGAAAACCGCCAACGCATAGGAGTATTCCATCTTGCCGATTTTCCTTCAGGAACAATTACTGTATTGGTCCATGGTCCGGTAGTCGAGGTTGAATTGGCGTCCCTCATTTGTAGAGTTCCACCTTCCAGCACCACCACTGAACTACCAAGTCCGGTAGAGTTTGATGCAACCGAACCAAGAGCCAAGGTACCATTTTTAATCGTCACTGTGTCAAACACATTGACACCCTGAAGATTTAATGTTCCCAGACCAATAAGTTCTAACTTGGTTTTTGACCCTGTGATATTACCTCCAATCATAATACTATTGTTGGATGCTGGATTGTTTACAGTCAATTTCCCAACGATAGTCATATTTCTATCCGTAGCCATCTGTGAAGCAGATTGTAATGTTGCATTGCGCATGATCCAATTGGTTGACGCAGCACTCGATGCTCCTATAGAACTAGTTGCACCTCCATTTTTCAATGACTTCACTTCAAGCACACCATCAGAGAAATCAACACCACCTGTAAAAGAGTTTTCTTCGTTCAATAGACTTAGTTTACCTGAGCCAGTTTTGACCAGTCCACCCGCACCCGAAATTACTCCCATACCACTAATGCTGTAGGCTGAATTATTCTCAAACTTCAATAATGAAACTGGCATAGTTTCATTGATGATTATACTTTTTCTGGTTGCTTTGTCATTGAAAGTTACCGCATCACCTGGTACAAAAATTTCATTCCAATTATTGTACTTGAAATTCAAAGATTCAAAATCCCACACATTGGTAGTTAAACCACTCCATTCCACTTCACCAGCAACCCTTGGACTTTTCACTATTAGCTGGATAGAATGTGAACCAATGATCAAACTATATGGAATACCTTCCAGACCGAGAATATTGATTTGATCGGCAGTAATATTGGTAGAGCCCGTATATGTTATAAATGATATGGTATCCGAAAGTACATCCGTATAAGCTTTAAATAGAAAATTGTTTTTTACTCCTGAAACTATAAAGTCACCCTGTATGTGCAACTGGTCAATTTTAGAATTCTGCTCTTGATCCAAATCAAAAGCCAAAGTATTTCGTCCTACCAATTCTAAATTTCCATTGATAGTCATAGAGCCTAAGTTAGAACCATTTCCAGGTTCCAGTCGACCACCTTCCACATTCAACCCTTCTTCCAATACAATTCCTCCGTTTAAGATCACATCTCCACCTAAAACACCACGAGCATCCAGTCTTACCTTTCCATTCAATGAACCGTTTACAAACAAACGACCCTCAGAAATACGGGTTGTACCAGTAAAATCATGGTCACCGTCCAGAATCACATCCCCTTGCATGGATTTTACTATGTCCATTTTGCCCGTAAATTTTCCAGTTCCACCAATTATATAATTATGACCCTTAGGGTTCATCAGCCAAAGTCTTGATAGTTCCACATTTTCATTCAATGTAATATTCTGACTATTGTTGCGAATATCCAACATCACACTATTACCAGCAAGATCAGAAGTTATTGCAGTTTGATTGGTAAGATATACATCTGCCTTTTGCACAGGAGCTACAGGGGGAAGCGGCATATCATTGGCCATATAAAAATCCACATCTGGAGTTTGATAATAACCTTTGGTAGTAGTCTGAGCCCTATAGGCAGGATTTTGCATCAAGCAATACTGACGAAATTTAGTTTCATCGGTAGTAGACATAATCACAAATCCAGTAGTATCCCTACGGGCATAGATCAATTCTTCGCGCCAGTCACCCAGCATATCACCCCAGAAAGCCGCACGTCCACCATTGGGAGCAGCTATATAATAGTCAGAAGGAGCACCGCTTACATCCGCTTTGTAAAGGTTTTGATATCTTCCTACCGATTTACTACTCTGAGAATACAATTCCATGGTAGGATTTTTATCATTACCTGCAGCATCCACTTCCATTCGGGAAAGATAAGGTCCCCACCAAAGTGCTTCCGCAGGGAAACTACCACTTGTACCCGTAAGATTTCCTTTGCAGTCGTACATGGCATTGCTCGACATGGTAGAATAATACTGCATCCCCCTGCGGGTTGTATCAAAAGCAGCACAAATACCACGACCCACATCAGCTACCGCAGCCAAATAATTCGCTTTAATTATTTCACCGGTTGCTGCATCGTGTATACCCATACCCAAAATATTGGTTTGTTGAATAAAGAACTGTTCCAGTCCAGGTCTGTCTGGGTCTATATCCGCCAAACAATGTCTGTCACCATGAGCAATTCCCGGAACTTGATACAATTCAGAACCATCATCATCAATGGCATAACTGATTTCCACCACTTCATCCTTTCCATCCCCATCCACGTCAGCGCCACGAACTTGATGTGCCTCGTACTGAGTATTTTCCCTATAGAAAGGAGTTGACCATTGAGAAACCAATTTTCGATCCACATATCGAAAAGCCTCGTAAGCACCAGTAAAATTCCCGGCAGCCTTTCGGCTTTTGTATTGATATACCAAGGAAGGGTGGATACCATCCAAGTATTGAATGATGAAATGACCTGAGATGCTTTTCCAACTATCGGATCTATCCGATTTGATGTGATTGTATTGAGCTATTCCAATAGTATCTATTAAGTTACCGGTTAAACCATCCAA
>CAZZPZ010000030.1:2907-4801 GCA_964655615.1 uncultured Paludibacter sp.
TCCAGTTTTTCCGAAACTCTTTGAGCAGCAACACTGAAAATCAGAAACAAGGTTAATAGAAGCAATCCTATTTTTCTCATGGTATTTAATTTAAAGACGTAAAAATAACATAATTCATTTAAATGCTACAAGCAAATTCAGCTTCAGGCTAATACAGCTACAAGCTTCAGGCAAATACAAAATACAAAGCTTGAGGCTTGGAGCTTGAGGCTTGAGGCTTGGAGCTTAATTTATTGATTGATACACTTCAATTTCGACAATTCTTATTTCACCATTAGCTTCAGCTCCATTTGGATCTTTGAACAGATCAAGTTCACCGGCCGTTGCAGCTTCGACCTCAACTATTCCTCCGAAAGCATCCTCATCTTTGCCTGTCTCCAGTAGTTTGACTGTCACAAATCTACCTTTTACAGCTTCGAAAGGTAAATTGAAATAACCTAATGATTTTGGTGTTTCTCCTTCAAAAACTTTTTGATCATCCACGAAAATCTGGATTTTGTATGAACGAACCCTCCATCCAGTAAGTTTCAGTTCCACTTCATTAACCCAAGCATCCTGCTCCAATTCATATTTTATCCAACCAGTCGATTTGCGTTTGTCGTTTTTCCACTCTGTCAATTCATTATCATCATAACTTTTCCAAGCATCGGGTTCATTGCTTCCGGCAGTTGCTGAAATTATATCCACCGAATGTCTTTTTACAGTAAATGAAGGACTTTTCGGAGTCTCACCTTTGGAAAGTGAACCTTTCGCATGTTCCCCAGGAATATATGTGGATAAGCCATCTTTGCTACTAATAGCTTTTGCTTCAAACTCAACTGATGCAGCCTGTAGACTTCCATTCGAGGCCTCAGCAACTAATCTAATTTTACCGGCTTTAGTTGTAGATCTGATTAAAACGCGATTCACACCACTTTCCACAGGAAGTTGTTTTTCCAACACATAATTTCCCTCTTTACCATGGGCAATACCACCACGCCATTCAGCTGGACCTGTCAAGGTAAAATTTATCATTGAATTATCCAAAGGACAACGGAGTCCATTTTCATCCACTACTTCAATTTCAACCAAAGCCATATCCGAACCATCAGCTTTGAAGCCATCGGGTGCAGTAAGTAATTTAAGCTTGATTTTCTTGGCATCACCTGCAGTTTGTTTAGTAGCAGTACTCAACACATTGTCTTTACTATCGTAACTTACAGCCTTAAGTACTCCAGCCTCCCATTTTACGTCCTTGAATTTAAACATAAAGCCAGCGCTTCTCTCACCAAATCCCAATGATTTCCCATTGAGAAACAACTCCACTTTTTCACCGGTAGAAACCACCTGTACATCTTTAGTTGGACGTGGTGTAGGTAATCCACCATCCACAGGAGGATTGTATGCCTGTTGCCAATGTCCTCCGATAAAGGTACCGTGGTTTTCAATATCCACCCATCCATTCCACATCACCTTATGAGCAAAAAATGCATCTTTGGGCACACGCATTGCATCCACTACCCCGCTACGTCGGTAGTTTTGCTCACCCCTCCAATGCGAATTGGATTCGTGAAAATGAATATTCAAGCCACCACTGCTGACTCTTTTGCCTGTACCAGGTCGTACACGGTAATAATCCCACCAACGGGTCACCAATTCGTCCATAAAAGTATCCTGATTACGGTTGTAGGGTCGGGTATCTATGGTTTTGGAATTACCCATCACCGAACGATAGTATTTAGAGCCCTCCCCATCTTTATGAAATGGAAAGGAATAATTATCCCAGTATTTTCTGAGTCCTTCGTCACGACAGTATTCAGTAGCGAACAAAGGTTTGCCAGCACTCTTGTTGATATATAGCATTTCACCTCCCCATTCTGCCACTTTACTATCAAGCATCTCGCGTGAACCAATA
>CAZZPZ010000030.1:4901-10737 GCA_964655615.1 uncultured Paludibacter sp.
GTTGTTGTTTTCACCACATCTATAGTCTTACCATCCACTTTCAGAATTGTGTAAACATCGTACAAATACCCATAACCCCACGACCAGAAATGTATATCCGAAAGTTGTTCACTTATTTTCAAATCCATAAGTTCACCCGCAGGAATGGTATAGCTTTTCGAACTTGCAGTTTTAACTGTAAGTCCATCTCTGTCTTTGATGATAAGTTCGAGTGTCACTTTTTTATCTAGAGGGAATTCGTTTTTCACTTGAGTTTCGGCAAAGACCCGGGCTGTTTTCTTGGTAATATCTATTTCCTTGGCATATACATAAGTACCGGTAGTTTTCAGATTACTGTAAAGAGGCAGAGTTTGGTAAATTTTGGGAGTAATATGAAGGAACACATTTTTATAGATTCCCCCAAAATTGGCAAAGAAATTACGATCGTTCCATTGATAAGTAGATCCTGTGGATTTTTCCTTGTATTTCCATGAATTATCAATACGCGCAGTGATTACATTTGTACCTTTGTAATTTATGTAGGGGGTAGCATCAAAACCAAAAGCCATCACCCCATTTTCACTGCTTCCCAACAAGTTGCCGTTCAAATAGAACTCGCCGCCAAAACGAATACCCTCAAATTCGAAAAAGATTTTCTGATCCAATGCCGATTTTGGCAATTTGAAAGATTTACGGTACCAGACAATTGTATCTGTATGCTCCAGAATACTTAAACGAAAAGCCTCATCTTCATTGAATGCAGCAGGTAATGTCACCTTCTTCCAATCTAATTTTGAATCTTGCACTTTTGACAGATCTAGATCACCCACATGCAATTCCCAACTGGAATTAAAATTGTAACGCATGCGTACATTTTCCTTGAGATTTTGTGATTGAATCGATTGGATTAAAAAGAATCCAACAAGTGTAAAAAATAGACGGAATTTCATGATATTGGTATTTTTTAATTAAGCAAATGAAGAATCAACGAATTGACCCACGCAAATTAAATACAAATATTCATTTCCTATAACTTAGTAGAGTACTAAATTATGGATTATCATACAGTTTGGAATCTTCCAAGTTCAAGTTCCATCTACAAGAATCAGATTTGATCTCATTTTGGCAATAGCCTAGTACCTTGATCTCATTTGATTTTTCAGTCAGTTTAATGTTTTTCCAAACATATACCCGACTATCACTGCTAAGAACACCTTGACTCACACCATTGACAAAAAGCTGAACTGAATCACAATTTGAATAGACTTTCACTGGAATCAAATCATAATTTCTTTCCCTAAATCTTTTGCTGGTTAGGTAAACAAAAGGGGAACTATTCCAATGTGCCTTGTAAAAATAAAAGGCATCTTTATTCGTTTTTCTGTCACGGGTAACCAGACCTTTATCGTTTATACCCAAAGCATCACCTTCAGCACGATAATCTGAGGCAAAATCAAACGCCACCCAGATAGCCGTAGACCATAGATATGGCCTTTTTAACATTTCTTTATAGTAAGCTTCGTGGTAATTACTCTGATATTCTTCAGGATGAAATCTACCTCCCGGATTTGGTTTTTGATTAGTTTCCTGATGATGATGAATACTTGCACCAGCACCATACTCACTCATGGCAATTTTCGTTTGAGGATAAGATTTTTTCAACCAATCGGCCCAAGATCCATAATCATCATAGGAGCCATCATACCAACCCATGTATTTATTCCACCCACAAACATCAACCGTCCAATGTGTATCTGCTTCGTCTTTTTGTGCAGCACCTGTGGTTAATCTTGTTGCATCTAATTTATGTGCCAATTTATTCAATTCGCTAACCAAGGGAGCAGGTGATGGACCTTTGTGAAAATTAACCTCGTTATACAATCCCCAAAACAGAACAGATGGATGATTGTAATTCTGTTTAATCAATTCTTTCAATTGGGATTTAGCATTGGCAGAGAAAGCAGCAGAAGCACTTATCTTATTCACAAGTGGAATTTCTGTACTAAGAACCATCCCTATGCTATCACAATAATTGTAGGTGTATTCGCCGTGTTGACTATGCACCAACCTCAAATACGTACATCCGAGTTCTTGAAGGATGGTAAGGTCTTCTTTGCGTTGGGCATCACTGATAGCACGGCCTACATCAGGCCTGTCTTCATGAAGACAAACACCATGCAAATTATAGGCTTTATTATTCAAGATAAAACCTTTATCAAGGTCTACGGAGAAGGTCCGTATTCCCAGGGGTTGAACGATATTATCTTGTGTTTTATTATTCACTCTTAAGCTGACTTCAACTTTATACAAATAAGGATTAATGACCCCATCCCATAGAATTGGATTAGAAATAACAGTATTTAAATCAACAGTATCAGTCAAAAAAGGATCAATAAAATTCGTTTTAACAAGTTCAGCAACAATCAAACCTTCTTTAGATTTGATTGTAGCACTAATTTCAACTTTCTTTTTTTGTTTATTATAATTTGCCACCAACACTTTCAGATTGACCTTAGCCTTTTCAGAAGTAATATCCTGAGGTGTAATATACACACCCGATGAAGCATAATCAAGGGGAGAAATAAACACGGAATTTGTAACTATAAGTTGAACGTCTCTGGTTATACCACCAAAGAAAGAGAAATCAGCAGAAAGTGGAGCGGCATCAATTGTTGCAGAATTGTCCACTTTGACAGCCAGTATATTTGAAGCATTGGGAATCAGATAATTTGTGATATCAAAAACGAATGCAGCATATCCACCTATGTGTTCACCCAGATGTTTGCCATTCAGAAAGACATCTGCTTTCATATTAGCAGCACCGAACTTTAGAAAAACTCTTTTCCCCGACCAGTTTTTATGGGCTACAAAAGTCTTACGATACCATTTAGCACCTCTATAAAGATCATTACCACCATCCTGACCATCCAATCCGTTCCAGGTATGTGGCAAATGAATTATCTTCCAATTCTGATCGTCATAATTATGCTTTATAACCAACTCATCACTATCAGCACCAAATTTCCAGGAATCATTAAAATTTTGAATCTGGCGTTGAGCAGAAATTTGAATAGAAACGCAATTGGCTAGTAATAGAACTAAAATGAATTTGATAGTGAACTTCACGGAAAATGAATTTTTAAATTTCAATTTAAAGATAGAGAAAATTTCACAATTAGACTCCATCAATTAGCTTTCCACCATTTTTTAAAGACTTGCGAATGATCGTTCAGACTTACCATTTCACCAATTTGAGGAGTAATCACAGGGATATAGGATTCCTTAGTGTATTCTTGAAGTTTATTCAATGGTTCATTCCAAGGATGATTAGCAAGAGCAAACTTAGAATTGTGCACAGGAAGAATACGTTTGGTTTTAAGTTCAGAAGCTACTTTTTGCAAGTCTTGAGGCATAAGATGAATTTGATCCCAGTTTTTATCGTATTGACCCTGTTCAAGAATAGCCAGATCAAAAGGTCCATACTTCTCCCCAATTATCTCAAAATGTGAACCATATCCACTGTCACCACCCAAATACAGCTTCAATTCTGGAGTTTGTAAAACGAAAGAGGCCCATAGCGTTTGATTTCGTTTAAACATACGACCAGAAAAGTGTCTGGCTGGAGTAGCTGTTATAGACCAATTGGCATCCAAATTCAAGCTTTCAAACCAATCCAGTTCAGTCGTAAATGAAGTGTCAAACTTCCAATTTTCGAAATGCTGTCCCACACCCAGAGCACAGATGATTTTTTTAATTTTCGGCTTCAGCGCCATTACCGAGGGATAATCCAGATGATCCCAGTGATCATGTGTAATAATCAGGTAATCAATTTCAGGTAAATCTTCAGCATGATACAATGAGCTTCCTATAAATGCTTTATTCAGGAATGAAAATGGAGCTGCATAATCACTAAGCACGGGGTCAATCAAAAAAGTTTTACCTTCAATTTGCATAAAATAAGAAGAATGACCAAACCAGATCAACACATTATCCTTTGGATCAATTGCACGGATATCAGACTTTATGGAAGGAATAATATGATCAGGGCGTACCCGTTTATTCTTTTTAATGATGAATTCATACATGATCTCCAGTTGACTCTTATCCGGACTCATCACATAAGTTGGTTCGAGATTGACAAATTCACCATTTTGGTAATTTAAAGACTTTTTAACACGCTCAAGACGCTCATTTTTTGGGTTTTCCCCAAATCTAGGATGATTTAACAACATACTGGATAATGCAATAATACTGACAATAACAATTGATAAGATCAATAATCTTTTCATTAAAATTTGGATTACAAAATTAATTAAATACCCTTGTATTCATTAGTTTATTATCTATACACTTCTTCACCCCTAAATAAAGATTATTTCATTTCGATTCTGTAAACCATTGCAATATCATTAGGAGCTTCCAATGGCATCTCGATTGAAAGTAAATCTGAATTTTGTTTCCACTTTACTTTTTCACTACTTCCTAAGATTTCTATATTTTCAATTTGGGTATGACAATTCTGCATCCCAAGATTGACTATGTATATATTCTCTTGGGGTGTACCCATTATAAAGACATAAACAACCTTTCCCTTTTGAGTAAAACGTATATCTTTTGCATTTAACTTATTGATAACTCCTTCGTTAAAACCTTGGGCATTGATTGGATTGGATGCTTCTGCCACTGGTCCTTCTCCAAACACTCTCCAGGGGCGGGTATCAAAGATTGCTTCTTTGTTGACATCCATCCAAGTAGATATACCTTCCAGCACCTGTTTTTCATGTTTATCTATGGATCCGTCACCTTTCACTGGAATATTCAACAATAAATTCCCATTCTTACTAACTACATCGATGAGCATGCGTATGACTTCCTTCGCAGATTTATAATTTCCACTTTCTCCCCTCCAAGACTCATAATGCCACCCGCCAATGCAAGTACAAGTTTGCCAGGGAAGTTCTTGAATTTTATCAGGTGCCCCCTTCTCCACATCCCAAACCAAACTCTTTTTTTGTTCTTCTGTAAGTATTTTACCAAATAAAACAGCTTCCAGTTTACCTTTATGAAGTGCCATATTACTGTTGTAAAAATGAGCTGCAATCTTAAGACCGACATCACTCACAGGATATAAAGGCAAAGCAGTATCATCAAAGTACAGCAAATCAGGTTGAAACTGGTTAATCATATCCACCGTACGATTATAGAATTTGTCACAATACTCTTTTGAAGGAATAGACGCACCATTCTCCCAGTTCCATTGACTATTGATTGTCCCTGTATTCATACTATTCTCACTTAAGGGGTGATTTTGAGCATATAGATCCTGAGGATCATATCCTTCCCACCATTTCCCTTTGCCATCTTCTTTTGTCATACGACCATCGTAGGCAACTCCAGTAAAGGAACCTTCTTTATCTGAACGCTGTGCTGTCTCGTACCACGACCATGCATGAGCAGCATGAACGCTAATTCCGAAAGGAAGTTTATTTTCATGAGCAGCTTTAGCCCATCCTGCTAGAATATCCTTCTGTGGTCCCATATTTACCGAATTCCAGGCTTGGTATTTACTATTCCATAGATCAAAATTATCGTGATGGTTAGCCATGGCAAAGAAATATTGTGCTCCGCATCTTTTGTACAGACTGACCAGTGAATCCGGATTCCAATTTTCAGCTTTCCATTCGTGAATTACATCCTTGAATCCGAACTCTGAGGGATGACCATAATTTTCCACATGCCATTTATTTTGCCTGCTACCTTCGTCGTACATGAGACGAGCATACCAGTCGCCCTGTTCAGGCTGACATTGAGGTCCCCAATGCGCCCAAATCCCAAACTTAGCATTCTTGAACCATTC
>CAZZPZ010000031.1:0-1112 GCA_964655615.1 uncultured Paludibacter sp.
GTACCCAGAGCCGGGATCGAACCGGCATGGAAGTGAATCCACTGGTGTTTGAGACCAGCGCGTCTACCAATTCCGCCATCTGGGCATTGCGTGTGCAAAAATAATACAAAAAATGAATGTGACAAACTATTCGCATCAATTTAAATAAAATTTATTTGTCACTTGTGTTCTCGAGAATGTAACTGTTTTGTAATCAATAGATCAACTATTAGAATGCTCAGCAGCTATTTTTTAAGAAAACATGTTTTTAATACTATGCTGCTTCCTTCAATCTTGCAATCAACTTCTTCAGGGTCTTCTGTTAATCGAATACTTTTTACCTTGGTTCCTCTTTTTATTACCATCGATGACCCTTTTACCTTTAAGTCTTTGATGACAGTCACAGCATCTCCATCCATTAATTCTGATCCATTGCTGTCAACTGGTGTGCTGCTTTTGATGCCGTCTGTTTGATCTGCTTCAGAAAATTCGTGAAAACAATCTGGACATACATTCATTACACCATCAAAATAGGTGTTCTCTGAGCCACACCTTGGGCATTTGGGATATTCACTCATATGTTTAATTTTTACAAAGGTAAGGATTATTTAGTACTTTTGCAGAAATTTATAATATGATTCATAAATCTATTCTTTTCGTTTGCCTAGGCAATATTTGCCGTTCTCCTATGGCAGAGACTGTTTTAGCAAATCAAGTGCTGGAGGCTGGCTTGATCAAATCTTTTAAAATTGATTCAGCTGGTATCATCGATATTCATCAAGGTGAACTAGCCGATCATAGAATGCGTATGCATGCATCCAATGCCGGCTATAATATAACCCATCGTTCGCGACCAGTTAAAGTGGCGGATTTTGATGAATTCGATTATATTGTGGCAATGGATGACCAAAATGTTTCTGGCCTCAAACGAATTGCTAGAAATGATATTGACCTGCAGAAAATTATTAAAATGACAGATTTTAGTAATTATTATAAGGGAGAATCTGTCCCTGATCCTTATTATGGTGGAGATGAAGGCTTCCTGAAAGTTATCGAGATGCTTGAAGAATCAAGTTCAGGACTTTTAAATGCAATTCTGTCTAATGAAATATAATTGAATTGATTTTCAATTT
>CAZZPZ010000031.1:1212-7528 GCA_964655615.1 uncultured Paludibacter sp.
TAAGTGACAAAAGGGCGAGGACGCTGAATTCCAAATTTCATAGCCGAAACGATACCGGCATTTACACCTATGGATGCACCAACATACAAAGCATCCCTTAACAAGTCCTTGTCTTTGCTCATCAATGCCATTCCACCCATCACTACTGGAATTCCTGCAGATATTGGAACAGCCCACTTGTCTGCAAATATGGAAAGTGAACGCATCGATTCGTTCGAATGATTTATTTGATTTAATAACTCTATATCCACATTCTGTGCAATCAAACTGGGTGTGAAAAAGGCTAAAAGATGCAAAAGCAGAATAAATGTCGTAACTTTGTAATTCATTTGAGATTATTTTCTGCAAATGTACGAATTTTATAATGGTATCAAGTTTCAATTATGCTAAAAATAGCAATCATCGGTCCTGAATCTACAGGTAAGTCGGAATTGTCCCGCGAACTTGCGCGTCAGTTCCAAGTGCCTTGGGTGCCTGAATATGCTCGTACCTATGTTGAGAGTTTGAATCGTGATTATTCTTTCGATGATGTGGTGAAAATAGCTAAACATCAAATTAAACAGGAAAAAGAATTGAATGCAAACCAAGTGTTGCCGTTTGTTTTTCTGGATACGGACTTGATTATCACCAAAGTATGGATGGAATACTGCTTCCAACAGGTGCCCGAATTTGTTGTCAATCATCTGAATGATCAACCCATAGATCTGTATCTGCTATGCTATCCTGATATTCCTTGGGAGGATGACCCGGTCAGAGAACATGGCGACGATAGAGAAATGTTTTTTGAATGGTACAAAAAGGAAATTGAACATTTGAAACGACCTTACGTTATTGTACGAGGCGAAGGTGAAAGTAGAACTCAAAATGCTCTCCTTGGACTAAATGATTGGTTGATTAAAAATATATAAATCTATGAATAAGGATTTAACGAAAATAGTAAATGCACTGGCTGATGTGGAGAAAATGAGCGAGGTTTGTCATCATCATGTGGCGAATATCCCTATGCCTTCTACCACAAAGTTGCAGGAAATAGTAAATATTACACGTTCTGTTTTATTCCCTGGGTATTTTGGTGAAGCTGATGTGAATTCACATACTGTGCTTTATTATATAGGTATGAATATCGATAACCTGTCTAAACTTTTGTATGAACAGGTGCAAGCTGGATTGTGTTTTGAAAAAACGCCTGCTGGAATTGATTGTGAATTGGTCTGCCAAAATGCTCAACAAATTACAAGGTCATTTATTGAGGAACTTCCAGAAATCCGTAATAAATTATATACCGACATCATCGCTGCTTACAATGGAGATCCTGCTGCCAAAAGTTTTGGTGAAGTGATTTTCTGTTATCCGAGTATTCGTGCTATTAGTAATTATCGAATTGCTCATGCCTTACTCAAATTGAATGTGCCCTTGATTCCTCGTATTATTACTGAGATGGCTCATTCAGAAACAGGGATAGATATTCACCCCGGTGCAACTATTGGTGAATATTTTACGATTGATCATGGTACGGGTGTGGTAATTGGTGAAACGGCTACCATCGGTAATCATGTGAAAATGTACCAGGGAGTGACCCTGGGCGCTAAAAGCTTTCCTATGGATGAAAATGGAAACCCTATCAAGGGTATTCCTCGTCATCCTTCTATCGGAAACAATGTGGTGATTTATTCAAATTCAACTATACTCGGTACAATAAAGGTAGGTGATAATTGTGTAATTGGTGGTAACCTTTGGGTGGACCAGGATGTGCCGGCTGGTAGTAAACTAACTCAGAAAAGATGAATTTTGTAGCAAAAACTTTGATGGGACTCGAAGAAGTCCTGGCAGGTGAATTAATCAATCTAGGTGCAGACCAAGTGGAAATAAACCGACGTGCAGTAAGCTTCTCGGGTGATAAAGCTTTGCTATACAAAGCAAATCTACATCTGCGCACTGCTCTTCGTATTCTTGTGCCTGTATATACATTTAAAGCTAGAACTCCTGAGGAAATTTACGATAATCTCCTGAAATTCAATTGGGGAAAGTTCCTGGATATAGATCAAACCTTTGCTATAGAATCTACCGTTTTTTCGGATCATTTTTCCCATTCAAAGTTTGTGACTTACAAGGTGAAAGATGCTTTGGTAGATAGCTTCCGTAATAAATACGGAAGACGACCAGATGTGAATCCTGAAAACCCTGATGTGCAATTTAATTTCCATGTTTCTCAACATGTGTGTACGCTTTCTGTTGATAGCTCTGGAGAGTCACTTCATAAAAGAGGTTATCGAACCGCACAGAACGAGGCTCCTATAAGCGAAGTGCTTGCTGCAGGTATGCTTTTGCTTGCAGGTTGGGATGGTCAATCCAATTTCCTGGATCCTATGTGTGGCTCTGGCACATTGCTTATCGAAGCTGCTTTGATAGCGCTCAATATTCCTCCCGGAATTTTCCGAACTAATTTCGCATTCGAAAAATGGAAAGATTTTGATAAGGATTTGTTCGATATGCTCTATCAAGATGACAGTGAGGAAAGGGAGTTTAAATACAAAATCTATGGTTCGGATATCTCTGCCAGATCCTTGGGCATTGCTCGTGAAAATATCAAGGGTGCTGGTATGGCTAAATATATTGAGTTGAATAAAGTCTCTGCATTGGAGGTTGAACGACCTGCAAAAGATTGCCTGATAGTAACCAATCCTCCTTATGGAGAACGCATTAGTTCCGAAGATATTTTTCAACTCTATGCTGGTTTTGGCACTGTGCTTAAACATAAATTTGCGGGTTGTTCGGCTTGGATTATCAGTTCTGATAAAAGCTTGTTGGATAAGATAGGTTTCAAGCCCTCTAGAAAGGTGAAATTACTCAATGGATCACTCGAATGTTCTTTCAATAGATACGATATCTTCGAAGGAAAAGCAGCGACTTTCAAAAAGCAAATTCAAAGCCCTGACAATTAATTTGAATATCTCATTTTGATGTCAAATAACATAGTTTGACTCAAAATTTTCTCATTTAGATTTTATACATTGCCCTGCGTTAACCGGATGAGCTGGTTGACTTTATATTATTGGTTCACTCATTTAAATTTAGTGCCCTATGAAAGTATATGAATCTAAAGACATTAAGAACATCTCTCTCTTGGGAAGTTCTGGTACTGGGAAAACCACTCTTGTGGAAGCTATGCTCTACGAGAGTGGAGTTATAAAACGTAGAGGTTCTGTCGACGCACAGAATACTGTTTCTGATTACTTCCCGGTTGAAAAAGATTATGGTTATTCGGTTTTCTCTACCATTATCCAAACCGAATGGCAAAACAACAAACTCAATTTTATAGACTGTCCTGGTTCCGACGATTTTATCGGTGGTGTTGTTACTTCGCTGAATGTGACTGATACTGCGTTGATGTTGGTGAATTGCCAATATGGAGTGGAGGTAGGAACAAATAATCACTTTAGATATACTGAACAATTCAATAAACCTGTGCTTTTTGTGGTGAATGAATTGGATCATGAGAAAGCAGATTTTGATAAAACGGTCGAAAATCTCAAAGAAGTATATGGACCTAAAGTGGTTCTGATCCAATATCCGGTGAAAACTGGTCCGGATTTCAATGAAATCGTGGATGTGTTGAAAATGAAATTATTTAGATGGAAACCTGAAGGTGGTGTTCCTGAAATTTTGGATATTCCTGCAAGTGAACAGGCAAAAGCGGATGAGTTACACAATACTTTGGTGGAGGCAGCTGCTGAACATGATGAAAATTTGATGGAAAAATACTTCGATCAAGGTACTCTCGATGAGGAAGAAATGCGCGAAGGTATCCGTAAAGGTCTAGTTCATAGAGATATGTTTCCTGTGTTTTGTGTGGATTCTTTAAAGGATATGGGCGTCCGCCGTTTAATGGAATTCTTAGTGAATGTTTCTCCTTGTGTGGAAACTGCTCATAGTCCGGTTACGAAGGATGGAGTGGAGGTGCATCCTGATCCTAATGGTCCCGCCAGCCTTTTTGTTTTTAAAACCAGCGTCGAACCGCATATCGGTGAGGTTTCTTATTTTAAGGTGATGTCGGGTGTTATTAAGCCTGGCGATGACTTGGTTAATATTACCCGTGATTCCAAAGAACGATTGGGTCAAATCTATACAGTGGCTGGTCAAATTCGTAATCAAGTGGATGAGCTGCGTGCTGGTGATTTGGGTGCTACAGTAAAATTGAAAGATACCCGTACTGGAAACATCCTAAATGTGAAGGGTTGTGAGTATGACTTTGATTCTATCCATTATCCTGAACCTAAATACCGTCGTGCTGTTCGTGCAGCCAATGAGTCGGAGGAAGAAAAAATGAGCGAAGTGCTTACCCGTATGCATGAGGAAGATCCCACTTTACTTATTGAACTTTCCAAAGAGTTGAAACAGACGATAGTCAATGGTCAGGGTGAATTTCATCTTCGTACATTAAAATGGAGAATGGAGCATAATGATAAAATCAATATCGTATTCGAGGAACCTAAAATTCCTTATAGAGAAACCATAACTAAAAATTCACGTTCCGATTACCGACATAAAAAACAATCGGGTGGTGCTGGTCAGTTTGGTGAGGTTCATTTAATAGTGGAACCTTATCACGAGGGTATGCCTGTTCCAGATACTTATCGTTTCAATGGTCAGGAGTTTAAAATATCTGTTCGTGATAAACAGGAGATTTCCTTGGATTGGGGAGGTAAAGTGGTGTTTATAAATTCTATAGTGGGTGGTGCTATAGATGCTCGTTTCCTTCCTGCTATTCTTAAGGGTGTGATGGATCGTATGGAACAAGGTCCGCTAACTGGTTCCTATGCGCGTGATGTTCGCGTGATTGTATATGATGGTAAAATGCACCCTGTGGATTCTAATGAAATTTCCTTCCGCCTTGCTGGACGAAATGCTTTCTCCCAGGCTTTCAAAGAAGCTGGTCCAAAATTGCTGGAACCGGTTTATGATGTCGATGTCTTGGCTCCTTCTGACCGACTAGGTGATGTGATGAGTGATCTTCAAGGTAGAAGAGGGGTGATTATGGGTATGCAGAGTGAAAAGGGTTTCGAAAAACTCTCTGCTAAAGTTCCGCTCAAAGAACTGGGTTCTTATTCGACTTCCTTAAGTTCGCTTTCTGGTGGTAGGGCTTCTTTCTCTATGCGTTTCGCTTCTTATGAATTGGTGCCTATGGAAATTCAGGATAAGTTGTTGAAAGAGTATGAGGCTAGCAGAAAAGATGAGGACTGATAAATTGTTACTTGTTTTCATTTTTGAGTTTAAAATTGGAAAGAAAAGACGTCTATTTGGACGTCTTTTTTAATTTTTCGAAAATTGTTCGGAATAAAATTTCAAAATTGTAAGTTTATTCATTGCAATTTGTAACCTTTGTAAAAAAACCATGAAATCCTTTACTGTAAATATTTTGCAAAAATTAATGAAAAATTTCTTTAATCCATGCATGTTGTAAAACATATTTTTTGTAACTTTGCAGAGCAATTCTAAATGAAACAATAGAACAACTCTGAAATTGCATTTTAATTTAACTAATTAACATAGGTATGAGTTTGAAAAAAGGAAAATGGAACGAGTCTATCAACGTTCGTGATTTTGTGACTTTGAATATTCGTCCTTACGACGGAAATGAAGATTTCTTGTGTGGGCCAACGGAAAGAACCAATCGTTTGTGGCAAATTTGTAAAGATGCCATCAAGGAAGAGCGTGATCGCAATGGTGTGCGTTCTATTGATAACCAAGTGGTTTCTACTATTACTTCTCACGGTCCAGGTTTCATCAATAAAGATGATGAATTGATTATCGGTTTGCAAACTGATGAATTGTTGAGACGTGCAATGAAGCCTTACGGCGGTTATTCTGTAGTTCAAAAAGCTTGTTCTGAACATGGGGTGACTGTAAATCCTCAAGTGGAGGAAGCATTTACAAAATATGCAAAAACACACAACGATGGTGTGTTTGATGTATACACTCCTGAAATTCGTACCTATCGTTCGTTGGGAATTCTTACTGGTCTTCCTGATAATTATGCCCGTGGTCGTATCATCGGTGATTATCGTCGTGTGGCTCTTTATGGAATCAATTATTTGATCGAAGAGAAGAAAAAGGATTACGAAGGACTGCTAGGTCCTATGACTGACGAGAAAATCCGTCTTCGTGAAGAAGTGGCGGAACAAATTCGCGCTCTTTACGCGATGATAGAAATGGGAAAGGCCTATGATTTGGATTTGTCCCGTCCTGCAGAAAATGCTCAAGAAGCTATTCAGTGGGTGTATATGGGTTATCTTGCTGCGGTTAAAGAACAGGATGG
>CAZZPZ010000031.1:7628-10727 GCA_964655615.1 uncultured Paludibacter sp.
CCATCACCTGAACCTAATATGACTGTGCTTTGGTCTGACCGTTTGCCAGAGAACTTTAAACAATTCTGTGCAAAAGTTTCTATCGATACATCGTCTATTCAATACGAAAACGATGACTTGATGCAATCTACCCGTTGCAGCGATGATTATGGTATTGCTTGTTGTGTGTCATACCAAGAGATTGGTAAACAAATCCAGTTCTTTGGCGCTCGTACCAATTTGGCTAAAACCTTGCTCTTGGCTATCAATGAAGGGAAATGTGAAATCACAGGAAAACAAGTTATCAATGGTATTCCTGCTTTGAAATCTGAAATTCTTGATTACGATGAAGTAATCGCTAACTTTAAAATAGCGATGAAAGAAGTGGCTCGTGTATATAACGAAACGATGAACATTATTCACTATATGCATGATAAATATTATTACGAAAAAGCACAAATGGCGTTGATCGATACGAATCCAAAAATCAATCTTGCCTATGGTGTGGCTGGTTTAAGTATAGTTGCTGATTCGCTATCAGCAATCAAATATGCGAAAGTGACGCCTGTTCGTGATGAGTTTGGGGTGGCAAAAAACTTCAATATTGAAGGAGAATTTCCGTTTTATGGAAACGATGATGACCGCGTGGATTATTTTGCTAAAGAAGTTCCTGCCCATTTCAATAATGTATTGTTGGGACTGCCAACCTATAAAAATGCAGAAGCAACCATGTCAATCCTTACAATTACTTCCAATGTGGTTTATGGTAAGAAAACGGGGGCTACTCCTGATGGCCGTCAACATGGTGTTCCCTTTGCTCCTGGTGCTAATCCCATGCATGGTCGTGATGCAAGTGGCGCCATAGCTTCTCTGAACTCTGTATCTAAAATCAGCTATGAGGATTCTTTGGACGGTATTTCAAATACCTTCTCTATTGTTCCTAAATCTTTGGGTCCAACAGATGAGGCTCGTAAAGAAAATCTGGTGTCTGTAATTGATGGCTTCTTTGGTAAAATGGCTCACCACTTGAATGTGAATGTGTTGAATCGTGAAATGTTGGAAGATGCGATGGAACATCCAGAAGAATACCCTCAGTTGACTATCCGTGTGTCTGGTTATGCCGTTAACTTTGTTCGTCTGACTCGTGCACAACAACTTGAAGTGATTTCACGAAGCTTCTTCGAAACAATGTAATTTAATTGCCGGTCTGCAAAGCAGGCCGGTTTCTATTCTATATGCTAAACGTTCATTCTGTAGAATCTTTGGGCACCTTTGATGGACCTGGTATCCGATTGGTGTTTTTCTTACAAGCTTGTAATTTCAAATGTCTTTATTGTGCTAACCCAGATACAATAGAGTTTAAAGAAGGAAAACCTTACTCTGTTGAGGATGTGCTTACTATGGCGCGTAATCAGCGTCCTTTTTTTGGAAAAAAAGGGGGAGTTACCGTATCTGGTGGTGAACCTTTGATTCAGGCTAAAGAGTTGATTCCTGTTTTTCAAGCACTTAAACAAGATGGTTTCAATACTTGTGTGGATACAAATGGTAGTGTATTCACAGCTGCTTCCCGTGAATTGATGAAATTCACAGATTTGGTGTTGTTGGATATTAAGCAAATGGACGAAGAAGCTCATGTAGGCTTGACTGGCGTGAAAAATCACCAAACGCTTAATTTTGCTCAATACCTTCAAGAAATCAATAAACCGGTATGGATTCGCTATGTGCTTGTTCCTGGATATTCAGACAATGAAGAACATCTTCACCGTTTGGGTAAATTTATTCAACCTATGCAAAATGTTCAAAAGATTGAAATTCAACCTTATCATCAATTGGGGAAACACAAATACGATGCTTTGGGTTGGGAATATCAGTTGAATGATGTACCTATGAATTCAGTTGATCAGTTGAATCATGCAAAGAAAATTCTAATGTCCTACGGAAAAGATGTGATTATAAATTAATACAAAATGAATTATTTCTCTCCCAAAGAATTAGTAAATAAAGCCGCAGATGCTGCAATTATGCGATCAAATACAAATGTATCCAAAACATTGGTTTTGGCATTTCTTGCAGGGGCATATATTGCATTGGGTGGACTCCTTGCTGTGACTGTTGGAGGTGGAGTTCCTGGAATTGCTGCTTCGAATCCTGGTATTCAAAAATTTCTGATGGGTGCTGTCTTCCCTATTGGTCTTATAATGTGTGCCATCGCAGGCGCAGATTTGTTTACGGGTAACACAGCTTACTTTATACCTCCGGTTGCATCGGGTAATTTGAAATTCTCAGATTTACTGAGAAACTGGACCTTGGTGTATTTGGGTAATTTTATCGGTGCATTGTTTGTGGGCTATTTTATGACTTATCTCACTGATTTGTTTGCCAACGACCCTTGGCATAACAGCATCATTTCGATAGCAGAACACAAAACTGGAAATCCTTTTTATAAGACTTTTCTGAAAGGTATAGGAGCCAATTGGTTGGTTGCTTTGGCTATGTGGCTTTCTTTTGCTTCCAAAGATCTGCCTGGGAAAATTTTAGCGATATGGTTTCCAGTTATGGCCTTTGTAGCAATGGGTTACGAACACAGTGTTGCCAATATGTTTTTTATACCAACAGCAATTTTCTATGGTGCTGATATCAGTTGGATGGATTTCATTGTCACTAATCTAATCCCGGCAACTTTGGGTAATATAGTTGGTGGTGGATTTTTGGTAGGCTTTCTCTATTGGTATTTATACGGTGATCGAAAGTAATCTATTGTAATAAATTTAGAAATTAAATACAAAAAAAGGTGAAGCATAATGTTTTACCTTTTTTTTGCACAGTTATGCATATGTTTGTGAACATTTGTGCACCTAAAAGAGTATTTTTTACAATTTTAATTATTACATTTGGCGTAATTTCACGTTTTTAATATAAATAACCTTAAAAGGATAAAAAACAAACCACTTAATTTTTTAAATTATTATGAGAAAATCAACCTTTTTAAAAGCGTTTGTTTTTGTGCTTGGTGCAGGAATGGCTTCCGGAGCTTTTGCCGCCAATGGTACAACAAACAAATCAACGGGTAATGCGATCAATACTCAGATTTCTGGAGTATCCGCTATTGCTCAGGTCACT
>CAZZPZ010000032.1:0-9803 GCA_964655615.1 uncultured Paludibacter sp.
GCAAGATTAACAGTTTGAGCACCATACATATTCGTAATCAACTTAATATTGGGTCTTTGAGTACTCAAAATTTGTTCAACTAATTCAATGTTTGACGTATTGTCCTCAATATATAAAATTGTACCTGTATGCTCACTGATAAATTCATCTACTATTGCATAGGAATTGATATGTTCGATTACTTCCGTTTGTTTGTTGGCAGATGGTAATTCTATCCAGAAACTACTACCTTCACCGGGTTTACTTTCAACTCCAACGGTGCCTTCCATTATTTCCACTAATTTTTTTACTACAGACAATCCCAAACCTGTACCTTCTACCTTCGTTTTTTCTGCACCAATCCTTTCAAAAGGAGTGAATAGTTTATACAAATCCTCAGGGCTTATCCCAATACCGGTGTCAGTGACTGTTATCCTAACTACTGATTCATTGTTTTTCTCCATTTGATCCAAATGAATGAATACTTTCCCATTGTCTTTGTTGTATTTTATGGCATTGTTTACTAGATTGATCAAAATTTGTTTTAATCTTTGTGGATCTGCATATACATAATAGATCTCTTCATGATCAAATTCTATAGCAATGTTTTTCTCTGAAGTGATTGGTTTAGCAAGATCTGAGACTTCAATAATTATGTTGTTAACGCAAACTGTTTCAATGGAAACTGAAGGGTTCCCAGATTCGATTCTGGAAATGTCCAACACTTCATTGATAAGATCCAACAGGTGTTTACCGCTGTTCAGAATATGATTGACGCCTTTGATTTGACCTGGATTCAACTCACCCAATTTTAGCAATTGAGAAAAACCAAGTATGGCATTCATTGGAGTTCGTAATTCATGACTCATTCTGGATAAAAACTCGCTTTTGGAATTGTTTGCTTTTTCGGCTTCATCACGAGCTTTAATCAATTCATTTTGGTTGTTTTCCAACTTCCTTTGCGCAACTCTGATTTGCTTAATAATTGTAGTAAACAAGAAAATGATACTAATAATTGCCAACAATACATAAATGAAGAACAATCGATTCGCCTTGTTTTGTTGGTCGTAAAGTGTGTCGGAATTTACTGAAAATACAATTCCAAATTTTTTATCAAAAATGTTGACAGGATAAAATGCAGAATAGGCATTGATTTTCCCATTAAATTCAATGATATGCTGTGTGGAGGCAGATAAATTCGCTTTTAATTTAGCATTAAAGTAGGGGATGATGTCAGTTTCAAAGTCTATATTTTGACTAGGTTCACTGTATTTGTAAAAAAACAGGTCTTCACCATAGATTGACCATGACCAAAATGTTTTTGCAATGTAGAATCTACTGAAGTTATCTTCCAAAAATTCTTTTATGTTCACATTGAATTTTGCATTGGCAATTAATTCACCTCTGGTATTAGTTATTGGTTGTATGAAATAAAAAAATCCATTTTCTTCGATGAACACAGGTTGAGATGATAATTCAATTTTACTCTTAAACTTTTCAGTTGGTGTGATATTAAAGTAATTTTGATTGTTCCTGTGGAATGTTCGAAATTCAGTTTGATTGAATATTACTATGCTGGATAGCAATATTTGATAACTAGAGTAGAATTGTCTGATTTTTTTGATATCATTGAATATATATTGATTATATACCATGATATCCAATTTCTGAATCTCAGGCTCAAAGAAATATTCTAAATCTCTATTGGCAAATTCATATTTAACGGATTCTTCAAAATCATTAATACTACGTTCAATTGCCTCACCACAAAGCACAATTTCTTTTTTAATAAACTGTGCTGTTTCTAATTTCTGTTTTTCAATTAAATTTTGATATTGCCTGACAGATAATGCTATAAATACAGTCAAAAGAAAAGTCAATACCAAATAATTATTCTTCATTATTTAATACTTAATTCAAAATTTCAATTAGGTACCATCCCATTTCTTCTATTTTTGCAGATATAACGATCAAATTGTTTTCATTGATAGTAGTTTCCATATAGTTTCTTCTCAAATCAATAATTTCATTCGCAATTTTTCGTATATTTTCTTCTTTACTATATCTGAAATTGTAGTTTTCTTTTCTGTATGTGTCTTGTTTAATCGTCTCAATGTATTTGTGATCGGTTAAAGGTGGGAAGGATAAAATTGAAAGACATGATTCTTGAGCTGATACAATTGTTCCTGTACTATCAATGATCATTGTCATACATTTAGGATCATCTTCAATATACCTTTCGGTGATTGTATTTATGGTAATGTCAATTCCAGGTACTCCAACTAGGGTGTCATTGTTGTATACCGGTGCAATCGCCGACAACATCCAACCTCGTCCTGCAGGATCTATGTATGGTTCATTAACCCATAATGACTCCCTTTTTGGATTGTGTGTTTCATCTGCCAAATAATAAAAGTTATAAGCTGGGATATTCATTTTTGCTTCGTATTGTGACAATACATCAAAGAAAGGATATATACGATTAAATGCATATTCATCATTATAATAAACTTGTACAATTTCTGGATATTGATTCACAATTTCTTTTAATGTTGGATCTATTGGCTCAGTGAAATATACTGCTCTTTTAATCTCTTCATTTACAGGATAGTATCCAGATACATATACTGCTGCACCGCCGTCATTCACCGGTTTAGTAAATACTCCATTGGTTGCAAGAATGTACTTGGATTTATCAATCGTTGGAAGAATTGAATCCTGCTTTTCATATAAATAGGCTATTTTAGCTGCCAGTAATTTTACTTCAGTCCGGATTTTATAAAAATCATCATTTATGTTTTTGGCTTTAGAATCTAATTCTTTATGCGCTTTTTTAATCTCATTTAGATTGTTAAAACAACCAACAAAAACGAAACTGATGGCTAATAATAATAAAGTTTTTTTCATTATTCTAAGTGTTTATAAAGAACATTTTACAGCAAAACAGATCGATTTCCTTTCTGGACTTGTTGATAGGGTTAAATTAGTAGGTATTGAAAATTGATCTGTGATTTTAAGACTTTTTCCAAGATTAAATCCAATATTTATAAAGGAGAAACCTTCAGTTTGATAAAATGCACTTTCAGTTGGTACAAAGCCGGCAAAGAAAGAATATGAATAATCCATATAATTTCCTGGATAAGAAATTTCACCATACAGAGAATGATTCATGCCATCAGCAGAAGGGTCCATTTGTTGGCCATACAACAACATGCCACCATAAATGCTGAGTGGGAAATTTTCAGCTATTGTATAACTCAATCCTAATTCAGATACATGCTCTGTGCTTGAATTGTTAAAGTCAAAATAATTTTGATTTATACCATTGTTTACTATGGTAAACAAATCAGTAAAAGATAGGGTTAAATTTTTGAAGTTGTATTTCAAGTAGAAATCTATTTCTTTTGAATCACCAACAAAATTAGTTGTTCCCCAAATTCCACCACTTAAATTTCCATAGCTGAGTTGGGTCCAAGGTTGTATAACAGGACCATTGCCAAATTCATATCCACGCCATAGGTAGGTTGTGGCTAAGTCTATCCCCGATTCTAATTTTAATTTTGAGTTGTTGTCTGATTGAGAATTTACAGATGTAGATATTAATATTAAAAGAAACAAGATTGGAAAGCGAATAATTTTCATAAGGTGTAATTTTGTAAAACATTGTTTGGCAAAAATATTGAAATTTTGTTAATATTGTGACTTATTTGAAAAATAATGGTGGAATATTGAATTTCTCTATCTGCGTATTAATATTTCAGATAGAAATTTGAACAAAAATTGATTTATCTTTGTTATGTGATATCGGAATGCATATTCCAAACATGTGATCAAATTACTACATTAAATAAATTTAAAACATTACAATTATGCCTAAAGTAAATTCTTATCAAGACATCAGTCAGATTGACAGAGAAGCAAAAAAAGATTATATCGATCGTCACTCACCATTCATTCACACTGCTGATGAAGCGAAAGCTGGTGAAAAATTGACAGTGAAAGTGAAATTGGGTAATGAATATGTTCACCCAGATGATTTTGATCATTACATAAAATACATTCAATTGTGGAATGGCGAAGTTCTTCTTGCTGAAACCAACTTCCCTCCAGGAACACTTGGAAATAAACCAGGTCATGCTGAAGTAGATTTCAATATCGTTCCTTCAAAAGACCTTAACTTGGTTGCTATGTCTTATTGCACCAAACACGGTTTGTGGCAAAGTGATCCAAAATCAGTAAAGGTAAGCGAATAATCTCTTCAAACTGAATTAAAAAACCATCGTGATTTATCATGATGGTTTTTTTTTCTTCCAAAGTAAGTATTATAAATACCAGTTTATGTCTTTCTTATTTATGGATAAACCCAATACTTTCTCTTTGATATATTTTTTACTTTGTTTTTTTGTGAGTTGATAACTCCAGTCCACTCTCTGTTCAATACTTGATCCAGGTCCATAGTTTCTGTACTCTGCATAAAATGCTGATTTATCTCTTGATGTCCCAGACCAATTGGACCAACCCTCTGGCAAGATGTGCCCACCGAATTCAGATTCTATAAAAACAACTTTTGCAAAATCTCTCCAAGGTCTTCCTAAGTAAGATTTGGATACAGATTTTTTTGCAGTGAGTATACATTTGTAGAAAACAAAACCATATTCTTGGTTTTTACTTGTGCTTGCTGCTGTTATATAAGAATTGGTTTTACTATATAATTCACAATTTTCAAAAAAAGCGGTAGCAGATCCAAAAATATAGTCAGTAGTTCCTTCGATATAACAATCGTTTAAATAAATTCTGCTTTGACCAGCTAGATACATGGTGTCTTGATTACCTTTGAATTTGCAGTTCTTAAATACAATTCGGTCACCCTCAGTATGAATGGCAACAGCTTGCCCTACTTGTCCTGCTGTATTTTCAATAGTAATGTTTTCCATTCTGAAATCATCAGCTTCTATCATCATCGTATAGGTGTAAAAGGTGCTGTTTCTACCACGACCTATCTTCTCGAAATAATCGTCCCATTGGATTAAAACACTATCTACATTTTCTCCTATCAAATGCAAGCTTGTATTGCAGGCTGCTATTTTTACTTTCTCAGTATATACTCCATTTTTAATGAATATCTTAACTTCTTGTTCAGGAAATGCTTTGCATGCATCAATGGCTGATTGGATAGTACTGAAATTCCCAGTACCATCTTTAGCAACAACAAAATCATAGTTGTTTGAATGTGTATTGAAACCTATTAAAAGAAAGCTAAAAAGTATATACCATTTATTTTTCATCAGAAATTGTTTTTTTATAAATTAATATTTCACGGATCAATTCCAAAGGTAATTCTTCACTTAAGGGGAATTGAACTGAACCTTTCCCTCTTTTGTATTTTGATAATTTCTGATCAAATTCAGTATGAGCGTTGGGTAGGGCATAAAAACCTATATGATTCTTAAAGGCCGCAAAATAGACAAACGATTTAGATTTGTATTTGTAACCGGGCATACCATATCCTATGTACTCTGTAGCTTCAGGAACTGTTTGCCGAATTAAATTTCTAAGTTTATCTAATTCTTTTTTACATGGAAATTGATTGATATATTCTTCTACTGTCATCTTTGTTAAGTGTAAATTTTAATAAATTAATTGCATAAATTACTCAAATGAGTGGAATTTACTGAAGTTATTTTTAAGTTTTTTTCAAAATTAGTAATTTTAAGGCTTAAATCTATTTTGAATGAATAACAAATTTCCACTTTTCAAAAGTTTCCTTCTTTTTGCGGCAACTACTTTAATTTCTTTTGGATTAAAATCTCAAACAAGCAACTTACTGTTACAATATAATTTTGAAGAAAATCTAAATAATGTACTGGTTGATCAATCGTCCAATGGTAATAATGCAGATATTTTTGGTGTCCCTGCTATTGTTATAGGACAGACGGATAACGCATTCAATTTTAGTGATTACAATAATTATTTGTTACTTCCTTCGGGATTGTGTTCCCAATTGTCGAGCTTTTCAATTACTACCTGGGTGAAAATGGATGCCCTTTCGAATTGGTCTCGTATCTTTGATTTTGGTACAAGTACAACTACTTATATGTTTCTTACTCCTCAATCGGGTGCGGGTGACTTTCGTTTTGGAATAAAAAATAGTAACTCAGCGGAACAAGTGTTGATTTCTTCAGAGAAACTACAAACTGGTGTTTGGACGCATCTAGCATTGACCTTCGATTGGAACGCAACCACATCTATGGCTACAGGGAATCTATATATTGATGGTAAACTGGTTGGTACAAATTCTAATTTTACAGTAAATCCGAGCATGTTCCGACGTTCAGACAAGAACTATATAGCTAAATCTCAATTTGCTTCGGATCCGGCACTATATGGTGCGATGGATGATTTCAGGGTGTACAATAGAGCTTTAAGTAGTGAGGAAATCCTTTCTATGACTGGTTTTTCTGAGACTTTGATTCAAGCTTTCAACAATCTTAGCTTGAATGTGAATACTTCACAAGTTGTCTCTAACTTGGTTTTACCTTTGGAACAGGATGGTTTGACTGTAGAATGGGCTTCAAGCAATACCGATATTATTGCAACTGATGGTACTGTAAATCGCCCTTTGTTATTTGATTCGGAGGTAACTCTGACTGCAACTATAATTCTTATTGAGAATGGTAAAGAAACTAGAATTAATAAGAATTTTGTATTAAATGTATTGGCCGCAAATCCTAATCCATCCCATTGGGAAAGCATTATACTTGAATCTGATGTATGGAAATATTTACCTGCAACTACTGAACCTGCCTTGGGTTGGAATTTGGAATCTTTTGACGATAGTAGTTGGAGTGAAGCTGAAGGTGGTTTTGGTTTTTCGGATAATGACGATAAAACTATCATTCCAAGTTCTAACTCAGTCTATCTACGAAAAAAAGTACAAGTTACTGATTTATCTAAAATTGAAGATCTAGTACTTGATATTGATTATGATGATGCTTTTGTTTTGTATATTAACGGGGTTGAAAGAGCTCGTTCTTCAAATGTAAATGGTGTTTTACCTGCATACAATGCTACGCTAACAACTGATCATGAGGCAAAAATGTATGCTGGTGGTAGTCCAGAAAGATTCCAACTAAAACCATCCTTTCTGTTGACTGGCGAAAATACGATAGCAGTTCAGGTGCTAAATGTTGGTATCAGTTCTTCGGATATGAGTGCACGTGTGTTTTTGCAAGCTAAAGTATTGTCTGATACTATCATTTACAACTCTACTCCGGATTGGTTTACTGAACCAATCAGTTTTGAATCAAGTAATCTTCCTTTTATTTTGATAGAAACAAATGGCCAGTTCATAAATCAATCAGCCAAAATCATGGCTGATATGAAGGTGATCAACAATCTAGGGACTGTAAATTATGTTTCTGATACAATTTATGAATACAATGGTAAAATAGGTATCGAAATACGTGGAAATACATCCACCATGTTTCCCAAAAAAGCCTATACAGTGGAGACTCGGATTGATGATACAACCAGTGTAAATGTTCCTTTGTTGGGAATGCCTAAAGAAAATGATTGGGTTTTTCATGGACCATATTCAGATAAATCGTTGATGAGAAACGTACTGGCTTATAACTTAGGTAACAAGACTGGTAAGTGGTCACCGCGTACACAGTATTTTGAACTCTATTTGAATGGTGTTTACCAGGGTGTATATGTGCTAGTTGAAAAAATTAAAATCGATAAAAATAGATTGAATTTAGCAAATCTTAATCCTGCCGATACGGTTGGTGATCAATTGACAGGGGGTTATGTGATGAAAATAGACAGGCCTGAATCTGTAGATATTGAAAATGTAGATTATTGGTGGTCTCCCTATAGAGCATGGACTAATCTTCAACAAAGAGTTCCATTTATTTTTCAAGATCCCAATGGTCATGATCTTCAACCTCAACAAATTGCTTATATAAGAGATTATATAACTCGCTTTGAGGATGCAATGTATAGTGATGATTATCAAGATAGGGTAAAAGGTTATTATCCATTTATTGATTTGCAGTCATTCGTAGATTATTATATTATCACTGAATTGTCCCGAAATTTAGATGGATATCGCATCAGTACTTTCTTATATAAAGACAAAGATAGCAAGGGTGGTAAATTGACGATGGGTCCATTTTGGGATTATAATATCTGTTTTGGAAATGCGAATTTCTTTGCCGCTGGGAATACTTCAGGTTGGGTTATTGATGGTATGGGCAACGCTGACCAATATGCAATGCCTTTCTGGTGGGAGAAACTTCGTTTGGATCCATTTTTTAATTCACATTTGAAAAACAGATGGAATGAGGTGAAGGCTGAATTTATAAATACCACTTATATCAATAATTTAATTGATTCCTGTGCTTATGATTTAAGAGATGCTGTTGAAAGAAACTTTACTACTTGGAATATATTAAATACCTATGTATGGCCTAACAATTATGTAGGTGGTACCTATGGTAATGAACTGAATTATCTGAAAAATTGGTTGAAAGATAGAATCAATTGGATGGATGCACAAATACAACCTATTGTGGATGTAACTGTTGATTTAGAAACAGCAGAAATACTTCCAATGGAAATTGTTGCTTTTCCTAACCCTTTTGTAGATCAGTTGAACTTTAAATTCTATTTGAATGCTGATTCTGAGTTTAAACTCGAACTTTATGATTTGATGGGAAGATTGGTGTATTCAAATATTCAACAATGTTGGAGCGGTATACACACAATTCAGGTTCCGGTGAATCAAATTAAATCAGCATCCAATGTGTTTGTTTATAAGGTTAGTGTTGACAATCAACTCCGCAAAACAGGTAAAATTATTCAAACCAAATAGTATATTCTCTTTAGATTCTAATAACAATTCCTTACATTTACATTGAACAAAATGTAAATGTAAAAATTGTATCTATGATTATGAATATTGTCCTCTTTGTATTGCTTTTAACTGCTTTATTTGTCATTTTTCAATTAAGAAACAAAGAAAAGTTTTTAGTACAGAATGCTGATGAAAAGTCATTGGCAGCTCAGAATACAATCAATGAGAAAAATCAGGAACTTTCGGAAATCAAAAATAAATTGACAGAATTGCAATCTGAAATTTCAAAATCTTCAATTGAATTGGAGTCTACCAGATTCTTGTATGAAGAGAAACAAAAGAACTACGAACAACTATTTTCCGAATTCAAGGAATTAAGAAATGAGTTTGATAAATCAAAAGATTCCTTTAAGTCAGAGTTTCATCGCAATCAAATGTTAACAGAAAAATTGGAGACACAACAAAAGGAAATTCAGGACTTGGGTAAGAAATTCAATACTGAATTTGAAAATATTGCCAATCGAATACTTGAGACAAAAACTCAGAAATTTACAGATATCAATAAACAAAATATTTCAGCATTACTCGATCCGTTAAGTAAGAATCTGGTTGATTTCAAAAAGCAGGTAGAAGAAGTTTACGACAAAGAATCCAAAGAAAGATTTTCATTGGGACAAAAAGTAAAAGAATTGGCTGATTTAAATCAACAGATCAGTGAAGAAGCTAAAAATCTTACCAAAGCTCTGAAAGGGGAAGCCAAAACTCAAGGCCGTTGGGGTGAAATGATTCTTGAAAAGATTCTTGAGATGTCAGGTTTGAGAAAGGGGGAAGAGTATTTCCTTGAAGAACAATTGACAGATGATGCAGGTAAAGCTATGCGAAGTGATTATGAAGGAAAAAAAATGAGACCAGATGCCATCGTTAAATATCCGGACAATAGAAATGTCATCATAGATTCGAAAGTTTC
>CAZZPZ010000033.1:0-9324 GCA_964655615.1 uncultured Paludibacter sp.
CAAGCAGAAGACTGATTTCATTGGCTTTGTAATTTACTTCTGACTTCTTGATTTTTTGATTTGAATACCGTTTTTCAACCGAACGAATATTATTTTCTAAAAGAGTCATTCCTTTGCTGAAATCACTCACATTGGTTATTAATCCCAATGGAGAATCCTCTAGTATCACTTTAGAATCGAGTAAAACCGAGTAAAACAAAGCACCTTGAGTATCTAAGGTTAAGTTAACCACAGTTCTATGATCCGGACTATTTACTGCAACTGACTGTGCATTTATCGAAAAAACAGAAAATAAAACAACAAAAGTAAGCATCAAGGATTTCATAAAATTAAATATTAGTTTCTACAAAAATACAAAAAACTCACACTGAACAAGTTGGTATTTTCGTCAAACTAGTGGAGAATTGTATATATTAATTAACTTTGGAAATCAATCAAATTAAATATGAAATCTACTCCGGCAACGATTATAGATATTGCAAAAATTTTGAGTGTATCCAAATCAACAGTCAGTAGGGCACTTAAAGATCACCCTGATATCAGTCAAAAAACCAAAGATGATGTAGCTCGTGTAGCAAGAGAATTAAATTATGTACCGAATTCAGTCGCAACATCTTTCAGGTACCGAAAAACAAAATTAATTGGCTTGATGGTTCCACAAATATCATCATTCTTCTTTCCATCTGTCATCAAAGGGATAGAAGAAGCTGTTCATAGTCGCGGTTACAACCTGATGATTTTACATTCAAACGAATCTGTTGAAAGGGAGATCGAAAATCTAAACATGTTTATCGCTAACAATGTAGAAGGCATCCTTGCATCAGTAGCAAGAGATTCCAGAAAATTTGATCATTTTCAACATGTGATTGACTTGGATATACCCTTGGTTTTCTTTGATAGGGTGGTAAAAGACATGAAAGTAGATACGGTTCTAGTAGATGATGTAACAGCATCATTCAAAGCAGTCAAACGATTGATTGACGCAGGGAGAAAAAGGATTGCTATTTGTGTAGGTAATATGAATCTATTGATAAGTCAAAACAGACTTCAAGGATACAAAACAGCATTGATTCAAAATGGAATTCCTTTTCTGGATGAATTGATCGTTTCTGCGGAAACTCCAGAAGCTACAGAGTCAGGAATGTCTCGTTTATTGGAATTGAAAAATCCACCGGATGCTGTATTTGCAATTAGTGATCTAACCATGACTGGTGTTATGAGAGCTATACATAAGAAACAATTTAAAGTTCCTCAGCAAATTTCTGTCATTGGTTTTTGCGAAGAACCTTTTCGCTCTATGTACCACCCCCCTCTTACAGCGATTGAACCTATGGGTTATGAAATCGGAGAGAATGCCGCCCAAATCCTTTTCGAAAGAATAAACTCTCAAAACACATCACTACCGCAGGTACTTTATTTGGATAGTCAGATAATAGATGGTGGCTCCATATAATATGAAGCAAAAATCATTCAAACTTAATAAGTTAAATAAAGTTAATTTAATTTCTATGCAACCGGTTGCGCAACCGGTTGCACTCATAAAACCTTATTTTTCAAGCCAATAGGCCATTGCATATTAGATTTCTTACTCTAAATTTGCTCCCAATGTTAACCATTTACAGATAAATTCTCAAACAATTAAATTTTATTTATCATGAAAAAGTCTCTATTACTATTGGGTTTTGCAATGCTATTTTCCTTTGCAGTAATCGCTCAAAAGGGGTCAATCAGCGGAACAGTTATTGACAAAAAAAACAATGAATCTTTGATAGGTGCATCTGTACTTATAAAGAACACAACCAATGGAACAACCACCAATCTTGATGGCAAATTCGAAATTTCAAATATCGAAGCAGGCAAAGTAATTATTGTCACTTCACTTGTGGGTTACAACACTATCGAAACCGAAGTTCAAGTTGCTTCTAGTAAAACAACAACGATAACCATTGATTTATTTGAAAGTTTGATCCAATTGGATGAACTAGTGATCACAGGGGTAGTAAATCCCAAATCTGCTCTAGAGTCTAGTGTTTCCATAACTAGTTTGAAACCAAAATCTTTGGAGAAACTTGGCGCAACAAATACTGCAGAAGTATTCAAGTCAATTCCAGGTATCCATTCTGAGTCAACAGGTGGTGAAGGTAATGCCAACATTTCAGTACGTGGTGTGCCAATCTCAACAGGTGGAGCTAAATTTCTTCAGTTGCACGAAGATGGACTTCCAGTGCTTCAATTTGGTGATATCATCTTTGGAAATGCTGACATGTTTGTTCGTGCAGACCAAACCCTAGCACGTATCGAAGCAATTCGTGGTGGTTCAGCATCTACTTTTGCATCCAACTCACCAGCAGGTATAATCAATTTCATCAGCAAAACTGGTGCTACTCAAGGTGGTACAGTTGGAATTTCCAAAGGTATTGATTATGATGATTTCCGTGCTGATTTTAATTTTGGTGCTCCTATCGGCAACGGTTGGTCATTCAATGTAGGAGGTTTCTACCGTCAAGGTGAAGGTCCTCGCAAGATAGGATACGATGGCAATATGGGAGGACAAATCAAAGCCAATATCACCAAGGAATTCGACAAAGGTTATGCCCGTCTGTATTTCAAACATTTGGACGACCGTGCAGTATCCTATATGCCTATGCCTGTACTTGCTGATGGCACTTCTGCCAATCCTAATTTCCAATCCATCAATGGATTTGATCTTCGCACAGCTAGCTTACAGAGTTCAGACTTCTTCAATATGATGGGCATAGATGCCAGTGGAAATCCACGTACAACCAATATTTCAGACGGTATGCATCCAGTTTCTGATGCGATTGGTTCTGAATTTCAATTCGACATGGGCGATGGCTGGAAAATGACCAACAAAAATCGTTTGGCAATCACTAGTGGAGCTTTCCGCACAATGTTTCCTAAAGGATTAATCGGTTCAGCGGATGCTGTTGCTCAGGATATATTGGGTGCTAGTTACGCACCTGGTTACAAATTCAGCTATGCAAACGGAGCTAATTCAGGTATTGTGCTTAGCGATAACGAGTTAGCAAATCTAAACGGGAATGGCTTATTAATGGAAATGGCATCTTTTGATGTGGATATAAATAGCTTCAACAACTTCACAAACGATCTATATGTATCCAAAAGATTCAATGATATGAATGTTACCTTAGGTTATTACAATGCTTATCAACAAATTGCAACTTATTGGAACTGGCAAGGATATATTACAGACGTAAGTGCTCAACCTAGACTATTGAATATCACAAGTGCTGATGGCTCCTATTACACCGAAGGTGGGGTGACCGATTATGGTCAATGGGGTCTAGGCCGCAAATACGATATGAAATACAAAATAAATGCGCCATACGCTAACTTTGGTTATACTTTGAACGAAAACATCAATATTGATGGTAGTCTACGATACGATTTTGGCAAAGCAGATGGTTATTATTTGACAAGCAAGGTTGCTGGTGTGGATGTGAATCAAGATGGCAATATTTCACCTGTAGAAGCAAAAAGCAATATCGTAGACAACGAGCGACCACATGCAGTAAGTTACGATTACGGATATCTATCCTACTCATTGGGAGCTAACTATAAAATTGACAATGGCAAAGCCATTTACGGACGTATCAGTCGCGGAGGACGTGCAAATGCAGACCGTTTATTATACTCTCAATTCATCACAAGTGAAGGCAAAACTATGGAAGGTCTGGAAGCAGATATGATCACACAAGTGGAAGCTGGTTTCAAATACAATTCACCTACTTTGGCGTTTACAGTTACCCCATTTTATTCAAACGTTCAGGAACAAAATGCAGACATCACAGAACAAAAGATATACTTGATTGGATTCAGATCTTTAGGAGCCGAAATTGAAAGTTCTGTTCGTTTAGGAAATTTCGTAGCAACAGCTGGTGCTGTATTTACAGACGCTAAAATCACATCAAGTTTGGATGCCAACGAAGTTGGAAAAACGCCTCGTCGTGTACCTACATTGATGTATAATTTCAATCCAACTTATCGTTTGGGCAAAGCAGATTTTGGACTTTCATTTATTGGCACAACTAAAGTTTACGCTCAAAATGACAACGAAATCGTACTTCCAGGATATGTATATGTGAATGCATATGCTAGTTACGACATCACCAAAGGACTGGTATTGAGTGCAAATGTCAACAATCTTTTCAACACCTTAGGTTTCACAGAGGCAGAAGGATATAGCTTCCAGGACAATGCAACCAACTATATGCGTGCTCGTCCCATCACCGGTCGTCTGTCAAAGATATCTTTGACTTACAATTTCTAAATTAAATATTGATAGTTTTTTAAGTATAAAAGAACTGGTGCCCTCGTGGCACCAGTTATCTCTAAAAGTCCTAATTATGAATCCTCACCAATCTGCAGCAAAAATAATAGTGCCTCAAATTTTAGAACAAATCAAGGCGAAAAATCGACTTTTTACAATCTCTTTAGCAGGAGAAAGTGGATCGGGCAAAACCGAAACTTCCCTTGCTATCATCAGTGAATTAAACCAAAACAACATCAATGCTGTCGTACTTGGTCAGGATAATTATTTTTATCTGCCACCTTTGGCCAATGATGCAATGCGGAAGAGTGACTCCACCTGGTTGGGACCTCACAAAGAGGTTGATTTAAACCTAATGGACGAAACTCTTCAGCTTGCCATCAATGGAACTGCTCAAATTGAAGTTCCACACATAGATTATGTCTCTGGAGAAAGAAGCATCCAATCAATCTCTCTTGATGATATTCAAGTGATAATTGCTGAAGGCACCTATACCACATTGTTAAAGCATTTAGACTCCCGAATTTTCATCAATGCAGATTATCACGACACTTTAATCTATCGTAAACTACGCAATCGTGGTAATGAAGTAAACGATCCATTTGTAGAAGGAATTCTGGAAACTGAACATAAAATCATTGCCGGACATAAATTTTTAGCAGATTTCATTGTTTCGAAAGATTACGAAGTTAGCATAGTAAAATAAAAACCATGGCTCTTAAAAACAAAGTACAACTGATTACCTATCCTGATTCTTTAGGAGGTGACCTTAAATCTCTGAAATCAGTTCTAGACAATCAATTATCCGATTTATTTGAAGGAGGTATTCACATTCTACCCCCCTTCCCCTCTTCCGGTGATCGGGGATTTGCACCGTTGACATATCTCGAAATAGAACCTAAATTTGGAAATTGGGAAGATATTCAAGCCATAAGCAAAGAATACGATGTATTATTGGATTTGATGGTAAATCACATTTCCAAACAATCACCCTATTTTCAAGATTATCTTTCCAAGGGTGAGAAATCGAATTATGCTGATCTGTTTATACCTCTTCACAAATATTGGGAAAATGGTGTACCCAATCAAAAAGATATTGACAAAATGTTTCTACGTCGCGATTTACCATACTCGAACTTTGTGGTTGGAGGAAAAGCGATGCAATTGTGGACAACCTTTGGAAAGCAAGATCCCTCTGAACAAATCGATTTGGATATACATTCCGAATTGACCAAGCAATTACTTACAGAATTCATGGTCAATTTTAGCACGAACAATATCAAAATTGTCAGACTGGATGCTGTAGGATATGTAATTAAGAAATTGGGCACTAGTTGTTTCTTTGTTGAACCAGAGATTTACAAATTCCTGGATTGGATTTCAGACTTAGCACACACCCTTAATATAGAATTATTGCCCGAGGTACATTCTCACTATTCCATACAATTCAAGTTGGCTGAGAAAGGACATTGGATTTATGACTTTATCTTACCCTACTATATTTTGGAAGCTTTCATCAGCAAATCAGGAAACAGAATCACCGAATATTTAAAAATTCGTCCACACAGACAATTCACCATGTTGGATTGTCACGACGGAGTACCTGTGAAACCAGATTTGGACGAGTTGGTTAGTTCAGAAGATGCCCGAAAAGTAGTGGATGTCTGTTTGGAAAGAGGTTCCAATTTGAGTTTGATTTATTCAGACAAACATAAAAGTGCAGATGGCTTTGATGTACATCAAATACGTTGTTCATACTATTCAGCACTGAATTGCAACGACGACGCCTATCTTGCAGCCCGAGCTTTACAGTTTTTTGCGCCCGGAATTCCACAAGTCTATTATGTAGGGATGTTGGCCGGCGAAAATGACGAAGAAAATGTAAGGTTGACAGGTGAAGGACGTGAAATCAACAGACACAATTATAGTTTAAATGAAATTGATCAAGCAATTAAAAAAACATCCGTAAAACGATTAAAGACTTTAATTCAGTTCAGGAACACTCATCCAGCATTCGATGGTGAATTTAAAGTATTGGACAGTTCGGATTCCATGATAAAACTTTTGTGGAGGAAAGAAGATGATTTCTGTGAACTTTCAGTAGATTTACAAACGAATAAATCAACAATCCGATACACTGATGCGGATGGAATTATCAATAATTATGAAATCTAAAGTTGGAAAAACACACAATATAAGCATAATCAAAGGATTAACTTTCTTAATGTTTATGATGTTTGCCATGACTACAGATGCCGTAGGCGTCATCATACCTGAAGTCATGAAGCAATTCAATTTATCAATGACTGCAGCAGGATTGATGCATTATGCACCTATGTCTGCGATTGCATTGGCTGGTATTTTGTTGGGTTTTCTGGCAGATAAATTTGGAAGGAAGCAAACCATCATTCTAGGATTAGGAATTTTTGCATTAAACTCCTATTTATTTTTAGTTGGAAACAGTTTCGCTTTCTACTTGAGTTTGATGGTTATTTCAGGTTTGTCTATAGGAATATTTAAATCCGCAGCATTAGCACTCATAGGAGACATTTCGAGATCCACCAAAGAACACACATCCACAATGAACGCTGTGGAAGGTTTTTTTGGAGTAGGCGCCATCATTGGACCATTTATAGTAAGCTATTTTTTTCAAAAAGGAGTAGATTGGAAATGGTTGTATATAATCGCAGGTTCAATTTCGATTGTACTGATAGCAATGGCTGTATGGGCAAGATATCCTGAAACAAAGAAAACACAAACCGAAACAATCAGTTTAAAAGGCACTTTTGGCCTATTGAAAGACCGATATGCATTAGGATTCTCACTCGCAGCATTCCTATATGTTGCAGTAGAATGCGCCATTTACGTTTGGATGCCTACTTTAATTAGCGGATACACAGGCAACATCTTGTTTTTTGCGACCTATTCACTATCCATATTTTTCATTTTAAGAGCAGGAGGAAGATTTTTGGGAGTTTGGTTGTTATCCAAGTTCAACTGGTCAGTAATCATGACCCTTTTCAGTTTATTCATATTTTTTTGTTTTTTAGGGAGTGTAATCTTTGGCATTGAAGCAGCAGTAATTTTGCTTCCATTATCAGGTTTATTCATGTCGGTAGTATATCCCACCATCAATTCCAAGGGAATTAGTTGTTTTCCAAAAATCAAACACGGTGCAGCAGCGGGTATCATATTGTTTTTTACCGCAGCAGGAGCTGCCTTAGGACCATTAATGATGGGAGCTGTAAGTGATGCATTTGGAGGTAATGCCAAATATGGATTTATACTTGCAACCGTATTTTCATTTTTACTCTTGGTAATTTTTATTTTCAATTGGATTTTCAATCCAACAAGAACTAGATTACAAAAACTCGATCAAACGGAATATTCGGAATAATTTTGATTACATTTGTTGAATAAATTTACTGACAAATGTGTAAAAATATTATTCTCTTGGTTTTGGCTATCTCTTTGAGCAGTTGCGCAACTCGCATCGCCTGTGTGGGAGACAGCATCACCGAAGGTTCAGGTATCAAACAACAAAGCAAAGATGCTTACCCAGCTGTATTGAATGAATTACTAGGCACAAAATACGAAGTATTGAATGCAGGTCAGAGTGCTGCAACCTTGCAAAAGAAGGGTGATCTACCGTATTGGAACTGCAATGAGTTCAGCAATGTATTTGCTTTTAAACCCACGGTGATTATCATCAAACTGGGCACCAACGACACCAAACCACAGAATTGGAATTCCAGCCATTTTGAAGCAGATTATCAGGCTATGATAGATACCTTCCGTACAATAAAGTCCAAGCCAAAAATAATCATCTGCAAACCAGTTCCCGTTTTTGGAACCAGATGGGGAATCAATGACTCCACTTTAACTATAGGAGTGATTCCTGCTATAGAAAGATTAGCTGATAAAAACAAATTGCAGGTCATTGATTTGTACAATGGCATGATCAACGAGAAATCCAATTTTCCTGACGACATCCACCCCAATGCATCGGGTGCCCGCAGAATGGCTGAGATTATAGCAAAAAGCCTGTAACAATCCAAAAATCGTTACAGGCTTAGAATTTATTTTTTCTACGGATTATTGTCTATTGTAGATTTTTTCCACAACTGCACTTCCATTTGTGAAATTGATTTTACGAATTACTATCCCTGGCGTCCATTCACTTACTTGGTAACCTGAAACATTGTAGTATTCTACAGATTTCACTTCTTTACCGGCATTCACTTCATTCAAAGCGGTTGCGGTTTTAACCATTATAATGCCATCCGAAATAAGTTTACTTTGGTCCCACACCAAATTATTGTCCAGATGTGGTAGAATATCCGCAAACTCACCCACAGTTGTTCCTGTCACATTGAAAATCTTAAATTCTTGACCATCCTGAAAAGCTGTAGATCCTAACTTTGTAATTTCCAGATTTGCTCCTATTGCCATATTGCCACCCACCTGTATCAAATCTGATTTGAGCTGTCCTGCATTGATATCAATTTTTAAAGTTGTATTTGCTGGAATAGATAAAAATCCCCCGATGGAAAGGGTTTCAATGGTATTATTTAGCAGATCTAGATTTCCTGAAGTATATACACTCACACTACCTGAAATCAGTCCGTTACCAGTCAATGTGGCTCCACCACGAACAGCAACACCACCGGTACCGGTAGCACTGGCCGTTGCATTGGCCACTTGTAAAGTTCCTCCAACTACATCGGTGGAACCTGTATAGGTGTTTGCACCAGTAAGTTTAAGTAAACCTGTTCCTTCTTTGGTAAGTTTAGCAGCCGTTCCTGAAATCAGACCTGCATAGGTAGTGCTTTTAGTATTATTACCCCCTACTACCCAATAGGTATTATCCCCGGACATTTTCGCAGTGGTGGTCCCAGACAAAGAACCAAGTTTAATCGTTCTACCTGCAGTTAATGCATAAAAATTCACATTATTGTTCAAAACCACATTCGCTTTACCATATCCGTAATTATTATTTACACGGAAATCAC
>CAZZPZ010000034.1:0-8198 GCA_964655615.1 uncultured Paludibacter sp.
TTTCAATTGAGTTTGGGAAATGGCTTAGCTATAGGGGCGAGCGTTTTTTATGCTGCCTATCAGCTTACCGTCAAAAAAGGTAGACATACTTTGGATACTTTCTCTTTTACCTTCATCTCTATCTTATCAAGTACATTTCTCCTAGGAATGATATGTTTGATTTCGGGTGTACCTATGTGGGGATATTCTACTCAAACATGGACCTATTTAGCTATTTTGGGTTTTTTCCCTCAAGTTATTGGTTGGTTGTTGATTAATCAAGCATTAGGACATATAAAGCCAACAGTTGCATCAGTCAGTCTGTTGTTTCAGCCAGTTTTAACTGCGGTATTCTCGGTCCCAATGTTGGCTGAATATTTAAGTTGGTACGAATTGTTAGGCGGACTCGTGGTGTTGTTTGGTATTTATCTGGTAAACCGTCGTTAATCAAGTATATATTTTTGTAAGATAGCAATAGCTATTTCATTGCTGCCACCATGAGGAATTATAAGATCTGCATTTCTTTTGGAGGGTTCAATAAATTGCAAATGCATAGGCTTTACAGTTTTGTCATATCTTTCCATTACTTTGTTTACTGTTCGTCCTCTTTCAATCAAATCGCGATTGATAACTCTCATTAATCGATCATCTGCATCAGCATCTACATAAATTTTCAGGTCCATTAGATTTCGTAATTCCGGACTTGTCAGTACTAATATACCTTCAACAATAATTACTTTGCAAGGGTTAACAGGGATGGTTTCTGAGGATCTGGTACATGTTTGATAGGAATAAATGGGTTGCTGGATAGTCATCCCATTTCTAAGATCTTGTATGTGTTTTATTAATAGTTCCCATTCTATGGAATCAGGGTGATCAAAGTTGGTTTCCTGTCTTTTCTCTTCTTCTTCTATCTCACTGCTGTCTTTATAATATGAGTCTTGTGGTATCACTGCCACTTGATTTTTGGGTAAAAGACTGATTAGTTTGTTTACCACGGTGGTTTTGCCTGAACCTGCACCACCTGCTATTCCGATTATCAACATATGTGTGTATTTTCAACGAAAATAGGATATTTTCCGCAATTGGGAAAATATCCTATTCACTGTACTAATTATGAGAGATTACCACCAACGTGGATCACCTGCTTTATTTACTAATTTTGAGTCTGTCACTTTGAAATTCAAAGCTGCAGGATCAGCAAAAATTTCGGAAGAACTTTTACCTAAATCTTCAGCATCGATAGGATATTGTGGCATATTGGTTGCTAAGTCAACTGTCCATACCAAATCCGAAGTTTTGTAATTGCCTTCTTGTGTTACATTGGTTGAATTGTGTCTCAAACCGTTAACAGCAGTCGAAGCTGGATCGCCTTGTCCAGAACCAAATATATTGTTTTTAATAACTATTCCTCCTGGGAAATCCATACCCGTCAGTTCGATCAGATATCTAGTTGCCGCAGGACTATAATATGTAGTGATGTTCTGTATGGTCAATGAATTTGGTGAAGTTAGGGTTTTGCCAGCATCACGCAACAAATATCCGTAGAAATTTGACAATGTTGAATTCTTGATAACCATGTCTTTCATCATAGCACCACCATTATCCAGATTCAGAATTCCATATCCACCAATTGAATCGATAATACAATTATCAATTGTAACCTTTTCAACTACAGTTGCTGCCTTTATACGCAAAACACCTCTTTTGTAGCGTATATCGCAGTCTTTAATGAGGATTTCATTCAAATTAGAGGTTCCTGAAAAGTTGAATAAATAGGTTCCACCAAAGTTGGCTGAACTTCTAAGTTTAGTGGGATGATCGGTGAATGTAATCTTTTCCAAAGTAATACTTGGATTCACTCCGTCTGCCTGTGTGGGTGCATCAAAGTTACCTGTAACCTCAAAAATTGCATTTCCCTGCAGACTTAAACCTGTGACCACGTGCAAATCTGCATTGATCATTGGAGTTTGCATTTCATATTTCATACCACCTGCCAAAATAATTGTCAAGCCATCAGGAAATGAATCTGGGTTTAACTTATTTACAGCACTGGTAAATGATGCATAGGGATTTGCTACATCCATTGAATCGCGCAAGTCAATCACTGCACCTTCAAAAACCTGAGAGGCTGTTGTTTTGAATGTTTTCTTTCCTTTGTATTCATCTCCATCATAAATCATAGCCAAGTAAGTTTGCTGTGCTTTCAAACCAGATATGATTTTCTCTCCTTTGGCATTATCTGCATCGCTCAGTGCAATGGTTTTGAATACTGAATCTCTACCCAACATGATATCTATTCTAGAATATTTCAAACCTGTAATATTCCACGAAACACGTATGGATTTGTCAATAATATCTGCAGATGAAGGTGTTTTCAACTGAGTTGGATAATCAGTAGTTGTGACCTCGTAATTGTTGTAATTTGATTTAATGGTATCTCCATTGGATAATATTTCTGACCCTATAGCGCGAATTCGGATTTGATATTGCATATCGTATTCCAAATTGCTGAAAGTGTATTGGGCACTGTCAGTTGCTACTGTTCTGATTATGTTTTGAAAAGTATCTGTAGACAATTGCAATTCATAATATGCAGCATCTGTATAATCATCCCAACGTATGGAAAACCAAGTTCCACTTACGGTGCTTGAACCCACTATAGGTCTAAACAATCTCTCTGCTTCAGGTAGCACTTCTTCTTGCTCGCAACTAGTCAGCATCACCGACATAAATGCTGTCAGCAAAAGTGAATATTTAAATATATTTTTCATTTTGATTATTTTTAAAGTTATCAATTGCTGGTTACAAGTCCATAACCATCATTATTCAAGTATATACTGGTTGCTGCGGTTTGACTGGATATTGGCAACAAGTAGGGTACGGCTGAGATTCCTGTTGGATCTGTATATCCTCTCCAACAACGGTCAGTGTAATCTGCAGTAGTATAATATACTTCCGAGCCATCCGTTGGAGTTATTTTTTTGTATAAGGATTGACACCAGTTGATGGATGCATAGGCTGTTTCAAATCCTGCTTTACCTACATTCTCAGCTGTAGTAATGTTTTCAGGTACAATTGCAGGGTTCTCAAAATCATTCAACCACACAATTTTGTTGTTGATTTTCTGATAATAAAGTTTTTTAGCATAAGTTGCGTATTTTGCTGAGTCTGGACTTGCGCAAGGCAAACCATTGGCAACTTGACCGATATAATCTAGAATTTGTTTGGTTTCCACAATTTTCTTTCCGAAAATATTCCATCTTCCTAAATCGAATTTTCTCAAACCTTCTCCTCCGAATTCCCAAGCTCTTTCATTCACAATGGCATCAAAGAATGATTGTTTGTCTCCACTTACACTATCCACATATGCATCTACTTTAGAAGCTATTTCACCTGCATCAAATGCACGTGCTCTGACTCTTTTAAGTAATTGTTTAGCTATAGCATTCGGACCTTCATTTAGTTCGTTTTGAGCTTCAGCATACATCAACAATACGTCTGAATATCTCATTACAGGCCAATTAATACCAGTTCCTTTCGATGAGTTTGCTCCAGGTGCCGTATTCAATTCCAAACGATTCCATTTGCCAACCGCCATTGTTACAATTCCCAAAGGATTCTGTGTGAAATTTGTAATATTGATGTCTGGATCGTTACCATACCCAATTTTGGTGATAGTAACATCACGACGAAGATCTTTACGATCGAATGAATAATAATATGTAGGAGTGAAGCCTACCTGTATAGTCGTATTGCCATAAGGATTTGTGCCAGTAACTGGTACACCAATACACCATCCCACATCGCCACCACCATTGGTGTTGCCAAATGCGATTTCATACAATACATCACTATTGGTTGGTTTAACCCATTTGTTCTCGTTCATAAATACAGTGGCATAATCAGTCAATGCTCTGTCTTTCAATTCTATCAATTTCTCAGCATAATCAGATGCTAATTGGTAATATTCTTTGTATGTACGGGCCGTTTTGGTTACTCCTTTGTAAGTGTATGTCACAGCTAAACTGTCGTTGCCAGCTACATTCAAATACTCATCTGCTCTTTTCATTGTTCCATTGGCAGTAGTTCCATATCCTGCACGGAACAAAGCTAAACGGCTAATCATACCCATGGCAAATTCACGGTTCATACGTTCGATACCATCACTGAATTCATCGGCAAAATACATGTCTTCTTCAGAATTCACTAAATCTTGTATCAATCCTGAATAGATGATGTTTTTATCAGTTTTAGGGATATCCAATTGCATGCTTGCGTTTGCTGCATCGCGGAAATAAGGAACGTCTCCCCAATAATTGATCAATAGGAAATAACGGTATGCACGTAAACAATAACTTTCTCCCAACATCATTTTCATTTCTGGATCTGATGCGATAGCACTCTTTTGGATACCTTCAATACATTGGTTGGCACGGTCAATTGCTTTGTAGTTGTCGTCCCAAGCGGTTTTAATGTCTTTGAAACCGGTCAAAAGTCCGCCTTGCAAAGACCATACATCACGGCGAGAACCATCGGGTTGAGCACTAGGTGCAGTTACTTCAACATCAGAGTTTTGTAACCATACATTTGACATACGGGAGGTGTATGAGTCTTGTGAAAATAAAGCATATACACCCAAGACCATTTTCTTAGCGTCACCTGTATTGGAGAACACATAAGATTCATCGAAATTTGACTCGGAAACTGGTTCCAAGAAGTCAGAGCAAGCACCTAAACTAAATGTGATTGCCAAGACTGGAATTATATTTTTAAGAATTTTCATCTTTTTCGTGTTTTATCATTGATTATTAAAACTTAACATTTACTCCTAATGTCCAAGCTAAACTTTTAGGATATGCTGAGTAATCTACCCCTGGTGTAAGTCCTGAGGTGGAAGAACTTCTAACTGCAGTGTTTACTTCAGGGTCGTAACCTGAATAATTGGTCAGAATAAACAAATTGTTTACTGTTCCATACAATCTGAATTGATCAATTCCTAATTTTTTGGTTGCATTTTTAGGAATTGTATATCCTAAAGTGACATTCTGTAATCTTAAGAAAGAGCCGTCTTCAACTGCCCATGAGGATGGTACTGCTACAGCATTACCAAAGGAGAAAGGTGACCAGTATTCTTTTGCATTATCACCTTCATTCATTGCTGCCAATGTTTCTAGGTCGGTTACTATTTCTCCTGTTTCATTATTCAGATAGGTATAACGATTATCCTGACTCATAAATCCTAATAAGTTTGGATTACTGGTTCTGTATTGTTGAGAAGATGCAATTTTATTTGCATTGTAAATTTGATTACCGTAAACATAAGAGAAAAGTACCGAGTAATCAAAATTGTAAATAGTTCCGTTCAAGCCAAAACCTCCGGTGAATTTAGGGGCAGTGCGACCTATAATTTCACGGTCATAGTCATTAACTATGCCATCAGGATTGCCATTAGGACCTGAAATGTCTTTGAATTTTGCTGTTCCTGGACGTGTGCCAATTCTACCACCCAACATGCCAATGGAAGGTACTCCATCTTTCAATACATAAGTTTTGGTTGCTTCGTTGTAAGAACTGAAATCATCGGTTGTATAATAACCGTCGTTTACCCATCCATAAATCAAACCCACTGGTTGACCAACTTCCACATGGTAATCGTAATATCCTTTCAAGTCGGTTCCTGCCCAACCAGATGCATATTCTTGTACTGTAATTCCTTCTGCTAATTTATCTACATTGGAGCGGTTGATACCAATGTTGAAATTGCCAAACAAAGAGAAGTTCTTTTTATTGGCAATAACACCATTCAATGTCAACTCCATCCCTTTGTTGGTTGTTTGACCAATATTCTTCATGGTTGTAGTATAACCAGGAGCTACGATAGGTATTTCAATCAAAAGATCTTTTGTAGTGTTGTCATACAATTCAAATGTACCAGAAATACGTTCATTAAAGAAACCAAAATCAATACCTGCGTTTTTGGTATAAGTTGTTTCCCATCGTAAGTCTTTATTAGGCAATTGAGAATTAGAAACTGCCCAATAGTTGTTTTGTATGTCACCTAAACCATAAGTTTTGGTCGATTGGATGCTGTAGGTTTTCATAAATTGACCACCACCGATTTTATTATTACCAGCAACTCCATAACTCAAACGAAGTTTCAAGTTGGATAACCATTCTTTGGTATTTACCATAAAAGGTTCTTCATAAATTCTCCAACCTGTGGCCACTGAAGGGAAATAACCCCATTGATTTTCTTTGGCAAATCGAGAAGATCCATCGGCACGCATTGTTGCGGTAAACAAATAACGATCCATAAGCGTGTAACTAGCACGGCCGAAGTAGGATAGGATATTGTTAGGTATAGCTACATAACTGCTAAGATTTTTAGTTGCACCACCCAAACCTAGATTTGCAAAGATTTTATCTGGAGTAAGGTCAGTGCCAAATCCGGTTGCATACAAATAATTATAATTAGATGTATAACTTACAGCTTCCTGTCCTAACAATAAACTTAAGTCATGATCGCCTGCAAATTTGTTTGAATAAGTCAAAGTGTTCGCTATACGTTTTTGCGTAGAATTTGATTTGTTCCAATCAACCAAAGGATTACCATCCACATAAGAAGCGGTAGTAGTATATTGTCCCCAATAGTTTTTGGTTTCACCAAATCCATATTGATAACCACCTTCGACTCTGTATACCAAACCTTTGATAATTGTCCAATCCAAACTTCCCAAGAAGTTGAATGTTTTGTCATTGCGGCGTTTCCAATATTGTTGAGCTTGTTCTGATAAAGACATATTGGCTCTCAACCATTGTTCGTATTCTTCTTCACTCATCAGGTTAGGATCCACTGAAATTTGATCCGACAAGCCACGGGTTGCAGGAGAGGTTACAGCTTGAGATGTACGGATTTTGTACATACCGCCAGAGGAACCAGAACCATTCACTTCGGTGTCAGACATACGAAGGTTGAAGGTTGCAGCTAAGTTTTTGTTTAATTGATGTGATAACTTAAAGTTGGTAGTGAAACGAGTGTAATCATTGTTTACCATCAAACCACCATCTTTATTGTAAGTAGTACTTAATGAGAATTTAGTTTTATCATTACCACCAGTCAAGGTAAGGTTGTGTTGATTTGATACCACATCAGCACCAAACATATCTTCTTGCCAGTCTAAACCTCTCACTGATTTGTATAGATCCAAGTCATCGTACACACCGAATGTTCTTTCGAAGCTGTTTACTGCATCTTCACTGCTCAGGGCAGCTAACTCGTAGTTCAACATCACGTATTCATACGGATTCAAAACTTCCATTCGTTTAGAAAGACTTTTAGAAGTCACGAAGCCACTATAGTTGACCTGTGTTTTTCCTCCTTGTGCAGATTTGGTTGTTACAATAACTACCCCATTGGCACCTTGCGAACCATAGATAGCAGTAGATGAAGCATCTTTCAATACGTCTATGCTCTGAATGTCCGAAGGTGAAATGTCATTGATATTGCTTGCAGGGAAACCATCGACAATAAACAATGGTGTATTGTCACCGGTAATCGATCCACCTCCACGAACACGGATTAAAATTTCAGCATCGGGTGATCCATCAGCAGTCGTCACCTGTACCCCTGCCAATCGACCAGTCAATGCCTGAGCAGTTCCTGTAACTGGAATTTCAGCAATGGTTTTACCTTGAATTGAAGTTACGGAACCTGTAAGGTCTCTCTTTTTAGTAGTACCATAACCAATAACTACCACGTCCTCCAAGGCTGTAGCTTCATCTTCTAAAGTGATTTTCATTTGTCCGTTGGAAACTGTAACTTCCAAGGTTTTCATACCGATATAGCTAACGGTTAGTGTTTTTACACTTGGACTTATGTTCAGCGTAAATTTACCATTGAGGTCGGTAATTGTACCCTGATTTGTTCCCTTGGCAACTACTGATGCGCCAATTACAGGTTCTCCCTGACTGTCAGTTACTGTACCCGAGATTGTTTTTTGTTGTGCATTTGCAACACCCACAAAAAAAATCAACAAGAATATAGTAATCAAACTTCTGAATCTGTTTTTCATCGTATTCATTTATTGATTAATAATAATTAGATTTCGAAAATATTTATTTAGGTATTTTTTCGGATTTTAACAATGCAATATTAGCATATTTTTGGTAATACCATGGTAGATAAATTGTTTTTTTAGTGTTGATAAATCGGCAAT
>CAZZPZ010000035.1:0-7202 GCA_964655615.1 uncultured Paludibacter sp.
GGTGCAAAGGTAAGTAACTTTAATTTACTTTCCAAATGTTTTGTGAAGAAAAATATGCTGAAAAACATGTTTTTCGAGCTAAAGCACTTAAAATCTGTCTATTTGTGCTGAAAAATATTTTTCATAGGAATGACAAATCCATTATTTTGACAACACACAAACTAAAAATTGGCAAGTAATATTTCCAATCATTACATAAAACTCAAGCAAAATCCATCGTTTATTGACAACAACTAATGCCAATTCCGGCATTGTAATGTGAGGAAATCAATGAAAGACAAAAAAAGGCAGCAATTTCATCAACTGCTGCCATCAATAAATCAGGAAATTTTTATTTAGTAAACTTCAAAACTTCATTCTTACCAGCTGCTTTAACTAAATAAACTCCCCTTGCCAATGAATTTGTAGGGATATTGTCGTTCGAATTAATCACCAATTTTCCCAACGCATTATAAACCTCCAGTTGTACCTGATTTGGATTTTGGATATAACTTCCATTAAATTCTACTCCTTTGTTATTTAAAGTTGAATTCAACCCTGTCAATGCAATTGCAGAAGAAACGTCAAGTAAATACACATTTACACCACTTGAAACAGAATACAAATAAAGTGTTGCAGCTGCACCAGTGTAGTCAAACGATTGTATTTCGATATTATCTGTACCATTAGTATATGTTCCAGGCGCAGTAAACGATGTCAATGAATCGGTTCCATTTGTCAAGATCAATCGTCGATCCGCAGAGCTGCTTGATGATAAGGCAGCAACTTTAATAGTACCTGGACCTGAGACACTAAAAACCAAAGCACGAGTAGTTGGCATATTTCTATTCTCAATAGAAAAACCTCCAGATCCACCTAGTTTACATCTTTGAGTAAAACTATAAGAGCCATTGACTTTGTTATTTGCATCTATAATAACATTTGTTGATTCTCCAGCCATAATTTGCAAGCCATCTATGGTTGTACTAGCAGCTAGTGTTTGAGCTGTAAAATCACTAAAATTCCAAGTTTTCTGCGCACTTACAAATCCAGAAAACAATGCAAGAGACAATAAAAGTAAAGTTTTTTTCATAATTCACACGTTTTTTAATTTAACAATTATAACCTTAAAACTGGGTATAAATTTAAGATTAAAGTTAGAAACCACAAAAAAGGTGTTCAAAAATTGAGCACCTTTTTTGTGTGAAAAGCAATTTCAGCTTAAGCTTACTTGTATTCGTCCCAATTTGTATCCAGCATATTACCTGTTTTCATAAAAGTAGTATGCATTCCAAAGCAGGCTCTCAAAGTGGTCGGTGTGTGTGTAGGACCTGATAATGCGAGATAATCGCGTAATATTTGTTTGTATTTTGGATCAACACAGTTCTCAATGATTGCATGAGCTCTGTCTGTTGGACATTTTCCTCTTAAATCGGCTACCCCATATTCGGTAACAATGACATTTACGGAGTGTTCGTTTTGGTCTACATGCGACACCATTGGAACAATGGCAGAAATTTTTCCTCCTTTAGCTGTTGATGGTGTTGTAAAAATCGAAATATATGCACTTCTAGTAAAATCGGCAGAACCTCCAATTCCATTCATCATTTTTGCTCCCATCACATGGGTACTGTTCACGTTACCAAAAATATCTGCTTCCAAAGCTGTATTAATAGTAATCAAGCCCAATCTTCTGGCAAGTTCCGGACTGTTGGAAATTTCCTGTGGTCTCAAAACCAACTTATCTCTATACAACTCAAGATTTGCATAGATTTCCTGTAAAACTGGAGTAGTTATTGTCCATGAACATCCACTCGCAAAGGTAATCTTACCTTTTTTAATCAAATCAATAACTGAATCTTGTACGACTTCAGTATACATTTGAAATGCGGGTATATCCGGATGTACTCCCAAAGATGCCATTACTGCATTTGCAATATTTCCAACACCAGACTGGATAGGCAAGAACTCAGATGGGATTTTACCAGCCTTTAATTCTGCAGCAAGGAAATTCGCCACATTCATCCCTATCTTGTCAGTCACATCGTCTGAGGGTGTAAATCCACCTACTTCATCATCTCTATATGTTTCTACAACACATACAATTTTTTCTGGATCAACCTTTATTAAACTAGATCCCATCCTATCACTTGGGTTCAACAAAGTGAGGGGCTCACGATGTGGTGGATCCAAGGGCTCAAATACATCATGAAAGCCTCTCAAGTCGGCAGGGACTTTTTTATTCCATTCCACTATAATTTGATCGGCCAAATTACAAATCGTGGGTGAAATACCTACAGCTGAGGTCAACACCAATTCACCATCTTCAGTTAAATCACAGACTTCAATAACCGCAACCCTTGGTCTTGGCATAAAACCAAACCTCAGGTGTGGAGCCAAGGAGGATAAATGCATGTCAAAATAGGGTGCGTGATCACTATTCAATGCATCACGCAAATCTCTATTGGACTGGTAGGGAGTTCTAAACAATACAGCATTCGCTCTAGCTAAAGCTCCATCTAAGGAGTCGCCCGTAGAGGCTCCAGTGTAAATCCCTATTTTAAACTCTTTTCCCTCGGCATGTAATACTTCAGCCATTCTTGCTATTGCGGTAGGAACTTCTTTTGGACAACCAGCAGGTGTAAAACCACTAAAACCTACTGCGTCTCCATTTCTAACATAAACTGCAGCCTCATCAGCTGTCACAAACTTATACCTAGACATTATAATATACAGAGTTAAATATTTCCTTTATCCTTGACTAATTATGAATGCAAATTTACCAAAATAAATTTAATTAAGGAAATTTTTCTTTAATTAGTATAAATCTAAATAAGGATCAATTTTGAAATAATGCCATAATATTAAAACAATAAAAAGCGATGCAAAAGGAATGATAATTTATTCAGAAAAAATACCGATATTTACCCTTTAAAAATTCACCTATATATAATTTGTATTAAAAAATACTAAGAGTGAAACTATTTTAAACAACTTTGGTTAGTATTAAAATTTAAAACACAATAAATATGGCAAAAGACATTTTATCATTATCACCAAACAATCTTTGGAAGAATTTTTATTCTTTAACTCAAATACCCAGACCCTCAGGAAAAAAAGAGGAAGTTGCTAAGTTCCTGGTTGATTTCGGTAAACAATTAGGATTGGAATCGATTCAAGATGAAATCGGGAATGTACTTGTACGAAAACCTGCTACTCCTGGAATGGAAAACAAAAAAGCTGTTGTTCTTCAAGCACACATGGACATGGTTCCTCAAAAAAACTCGGGTATTGCACATAATTTTGAAACAGACCCAATAGACGCTTATATCGACGGGGAATGGGTTACTGCAAAAGACACAACTTTGGGAGCTGACAATGGAATAGGATTGGCAGCAGCTATGACTGTATTAGAATCAACAGACATTGCTCACCCAGCCGTGGAGATGTTTATCACTGTAGATGAAGAAACCGGAATGCATGGTGCATTTGGACTTCAGCCAAACTTCCTAAAAGGTGACATTCTAATCAACATGGATTCTGAGGATGAAGGAGAATTATATGTTGGATGTGCCGGTGGTATAGATGCAAATATATCATTTCAATACAAGGAAGTAGAAGTTCCAGAGGGAGATACAGCCATCAAGATCTCATTGACAGGTTTGAAGGGCGGACATTCTGGTGTTGATATTCATTTACAAAGAGCAAATGCAAATAAATTACTCTTCCGATTCTTAAAAGATGCAGTAAGTAATTATGAAGCTAGACTTGCAGCCATTGAAGGGGGAAGTTTAAGAAACGCAATTCCTAGAGAGGCTTTCTGTATAATAACTGTTCCAGATGAAGGAGTTGATGACATCATGGAATTAATTGAAGATTACTGTGATTTATTTAACACGGAGTACAATGGAGTGGAGAATGAAATCAAATTGAAGGCTGAGATTACAGTTATGCCAATGGGATTAATACCTGAGATCATACAGGACGATTTAATAAATAGTGTCATCGCTTGTCCGAATGGTGTCTTTAGAGTAATACCTGAATTGCCATCAGTTGTAGAAACTTCAAACAATCTTGCCATTGTCAAATCAAATGGCAATACTATAGAAGTGAAAAGCTTAATCCGTAGTTCAGTGGATTCGCGTAAGGAGGAACTTGCATCTATGGTAGCAAGCACTTTCTCAATGGCTGGTGCAAAAGTTGAATTATCAGGAGCCTACCCGGGCTGGAAACCAAACCTTGACTCACCGATTCTTACAACAATGACTAAATTATATGAAGAAAACTTCGGTAAGACACCCAAAGTTTTAATAATTCATGCAGGATTGGAATGTGGTATTTTAGGAACTCATTACCCTAAAATGGATATGATTTCGTTTGGTCCAACCATCCGTTATCCACATTCACCGGATGAAAAAGTAAATATCAAAACAGTACAAATGTTCTGGGACTACTTGATATTGACTTTGGCTAACATTCCTGACAAAAACTAGTTTCTTAAGTTTGGATTTGAATCCCAATTACAAAAGATGAAACTTGGCAATAGTAATAATTTCCCAAATTAGACAAAATGAAAAAAACAATAGTAGCAATATTCATTCTTGGCATTGCACTAAGTAGCTTTGCAGAGAAAGACACTACAGCTGTAGACAGTTTCAAATTTGAAACTATCAAACAGCTTCCTATCACTCCAGTAAAAAATCAGGCAAACACTGGCACTTGTTGGAGTTTCTCAACCTTAGGTTTCTTTGAATCAGAAATTCTTAGACTTAAGAATCAAGAGATAGACCTATCTGAAATGTTCGTTGTCCATCATAGTTATCAGGATAAAGCTGACAAATATGCAAGGATGAACGGAACAATCAACTTCGAACAAGGAGGTTCATTTTATGACGTGGCTTATGTATTTAAAAATTACGGCATAGTGCCCGAATCTGCAATGAATGGATTAAACTACGGAGAAAAAAAACATCAGCACAGCGAAATGACCGGCATGCTGAAATCCATGATGGAAGTAGTGGTTAAAAATCCAAACAAAGGTTTAAGCACAGCCTGGAAAAAATCAGTCAATGGTGTTTTAAACGCCTATCTCGGAGAAATTCCAACAGAATTTGAAGTAGGTGGAAAAAAATTCACTCCAAAATCCTATGCTGAATCATTGGGCTTGAATATGGACGATTATTACTCTATCACATCATTTACACATCATCCATACTACTCCAAATTTGCAATTGAAATTCCAGACAATTGGAGATGGTCAGAATCATGGAATGTACCAATGGAAGATTTGGAAGCAATTATAGACAATGCACTTGACAAAGGATTTACTTTTGCTTGGGGAGCAGATGTAAGTGAAAAGGGTTTTACAAGAAATGGAATAGCAGTTAATCCAGAAGTAGATCTAGATAAACTACCAGGCAGCGATCAATCCAAATGGACTGGTATCTCAGAAAAGGAAATGTTGGAAAAGATCTATAAATTGAATGGTCCTCAAGCTGAAATCAAAGTTACTCAAGAATTGAGACAAAAAGATTTCGACAATTACAAAACAACCGATGACCATGGAATGGTTATCTTCGGAACTGCCAAAGATCAAAACGGAAGCAGTTATTATTTAGTTAAAAACTCATGGGGAACAGATAGCAAATACAAAGGAATATGGTATGCCAGCAAATCATTCGTCATGCATAAAACCATTAACATCTTGATTCACAAGGATGCAATCCCAAATTCAATAGTAAAGAAATTAAAATAGCTTCTCTCTTTTTTAAAAACAGCAGCTTCATTTGAAACTGCTGTTTTTATTTATATTCGTGTTAATTTCTTGTTTTTAAAAACACTAGACCTTTCGTATTAGTTATTTAGTTTTAATGAAAAAGTAAGCTTACATTTGTAACCATTACAAAAACTAAATATCATGAAAAAGTGGATTATTTTTTCTTTAGCTGGCGGAATTATTATGTTCATCTGGCAGTTTTTATCATTTGCAATGCCGAATTTTCACAAAGCAGCAAGTCAGTACACCCCACAACAAGACACTTTACTGGCAACCATTGAAGCTTTGGAATTAAAAGAAGGAATGTACATGTTGGGCATGCCTGACCCTTCAAACAAAGAACAAGGAATGCAAATGAAGGGCGACACGTATACTTGGGCAAGTTTGAATTATCAAATCAACGACAGCACCTCAATGGCCAGGCCAATGTTAAGAAGCATACTCATTGACATACTAATAGCCATCATTTTACTAGCCCTTCTAATGCAGATTAAGAATCCAACTTTGCTCAAAAGAATCCTAACTTCAGTGGGAATCGGGTTATTGGGATTCTTTTATATCGCATATGCAGACTTTATATGGTACAAAGAACCAGACATATTAGCTTTTCTATTGGATGCAATTATTCCTTGGACCATAATGGGTTGGATAGGACATAACTTATTAAAAAACGAAGAAGCTTAATTCTCATAATTATATTGTAAATTTGCAAACTATTTTGCAAATAAATGAGAAAAAAGACTAAATACACTCCACCTCAAAAAGCAAACACAAGTTTCAAGGTGGGTGAACAGACGGAATTAATGACTTTTCTATTAGCCAAGATGGGCGGAATGAGTAGGAATTCTATTAAAGCACTACTTTCACACCGTCAAGTTATGGTTAATGGTAAAGTCATTACTTTATACAATACAGAACTTAAACCCAGTTTCACCGTAGAAATTTTAAACAAAAGAGGAAATATTGAATTAACCCACCCAAAACTGAAGTTAATTCATGAGGATGCCGAACTGATAATAGTTGAAAAAAAGGAAGGGCTATTGGCGGTAAGTACCGAAACTGGAAAAAGGGAAACAACCGCATTTTCCATCCTAAAAGATTATGTAAAGAAGGCCGACAAGAACAATAAGATCTATGTTGTACATCGCATTGACAGAGAAACCTCCGGAGTTTTAATGTTTGCCAAGAACAAAGAGATACAATTATACCTACAAGAGCACTGGCATCAGATAATTACCAAAAGAAAATATGTGGCATTAGTTGAAGGCAGAGTTGTTAGAGCTGTCGACACCATTGAATCCTGGTTGACTGAAAATGAGAAATCCTTAAAAGTTCATTCAAGTTCATCAAACGACGGCGGACAACAAGCCATTACCCATTATAAATGTATTCAAGCAAACGACAGATACTCTCTTTTGGAACTTGAATTGGAAACTGGCAGAAAAAA
>CAZZPZ010000036.1:0-6200 GCA_964655615.1 uncultured Paludibacter sp.
GCTGATGATAAACTGGGTGCTCCTTCAAAATACGGAGTTGGTTTTACCTTTCCTGGATTGTTTCATGTGGGTGAAAATGCTTGGGCTTTGGTTTCAGAAACTGGCGTGAGTTCGCTCTATTGTGCTTCTAAACTTAGCGAAGGTAGTGCAGATGGACTTTATACGATTGCATTCCCTGAAGCTGCTGAAAATAATGGAATTGGTTTGGCTCAACCATCAATCGCTCTTCCTGGTGAAACTCCTTGGCGTACTATTACTGTGGGGGATAATTTGAAACCTATAATAGAAACAACCATTGCTTATGATGTGGTTGATCCTCTTTATGAAGCTTCTCAGGAATTTAAATTTGGTCGTTCAAGCTGGAGTTGGTTGGAGTGGCAAGATCACAGTATGAACTACGATGATCAAATCACATTTATTGATTTGTCGGCTAAAATGGGTTGGGAATTTATTTTGATTGATGCTTTGTGGGATAATCAAGTAGGATACAAAAAAGTAGAGGAACTGATTCAATATGCCAAATCCAAAGATGTTAGCCCTTGGCTTTGGTATAATTCCAATGGCTATTGGAACGATGCTCCCCAGGGCCCTAAACAGCGAATGAATACTTCCATAGTACGTAAACAGGAAATGGCTTGGATGAAAAGAATGGGCGTAAAGGGTATTAAAGTGGATTTTTTTGGTGGCGACAAACAGGAAACCATGAAACTCTACGAAGATATTCTTTCGGATGCGAATGATTTTGGATTGATGGTAATCTTCCATGGATGTACATTGCCTAGAGGATGGGAGCAAATGTATCCTAACTATGTTAGCAGTGAAGCAGTTTTAGCTTCTGAAAATCTGGTCTTTACTCAACATTCCAATGATTTTGAGGCTTTCAATGCCTGTTTGCATCCATTTATTCGGAATGCTGTGGGTGCTATGGAATTCGGTCCGGTTTTGCTAAACAAGAAACACAGTAGAAACAATGACAAAGGGAATGTTCGTCGTACTACTGAAACCTTCCAATTGGCAACTTCTGTATTGTTCCAGTCTGCTGTGCAGAATTTCGGTATGACACCCAATAACCTGACAGACTTCCCTGAATTTGTGATTGATTTTATGAAAACAGTTCCAACTACCTGGGATGAAACAGTTTTTATTGATGGATATCCTGGAAAATATGTGGTATTGGCTCGTCGTAGTGGTGATAAATGGTTTATAGCTGCAATTAATGCTGAAAAACAAGCAAAACAACTAAAAGTCAATCTGCCTATGCTTGCTGGAAAAGAGGTGTCATTCTATTCCGATAATTCAGATCGTAGTCCGAATCTACAAAATATTAAAATCAAGAAATCAGGAGAAGTCAATCTCAATCTACCGACAGATGGAGCAGCTATCCTTGTTTACTAAAAAGATACCTTAATTTTTGTGGATTATCTGTGTAAATTATACAAAATGAAAAAAATCACATTTGTTCTCTCATTTATTCTCTTTTGCTCATTTGAACTCTTTTCACAGGGTTTTAAACATCCGGGAATGCTTCATACAAATGAAGATTTTGTGAGAATAAAGGCTCAACTAGCGGCCAATAATCCTGCGGTGGTAGCTGGATACAACAACCTCAAGGCAAATGAATGGTCGCAGTCTACTGTGGGTACTTACCCTTCTGAAATCATTAAAAGGGGTATTGCTGGGGATGAGAATTATATAAATGCTGCAAGGGGTGCTCATGCAGCCTATCTGAATGCGCTACGCTGGAAAATTAGTGGTGATGTGTCTCATGCTAATAAAGCGGTTTCTATCCTTAATGCTTGGGCGGCTGTTACTACTGCAATTGGTGGGAATTCGAACCTTTCACTTGCTTCTGGTATCTATGGCTATGAATTTGCAAATGCGGCTGAGTTGATGCGGGATTATTCAGGATGGAAAGCGGCTGACTTTAAAAAGTTTCAGAATTGGATGCTTAAGGTTTGGTATCCTTATGCATATGACTTTTTAATCCGTCGTCACGGTACCTGGGAACAGGGTACTCCGGGTCACTATTGGTCCAATTGGGGCCTATGTAATGCTTTGACGGTTGTAAGTATAGGTGTTTTGTTGGATGATGAGTTTATCTACAATCAAGGTCTGTCTTTTTATAAATACGATAAAATTGGAACTTTTAAAGCTAATCGTACTGCTCCAATCGATAACGATGGACTGACTGAATTTATTGGTAATTTAGTTCCTACAGTGGCTGCTGATGCTCGTTCTGTTTCGGGTTTCTTCGGTCAAATGCAGGAGTCGGGTCGTGACCAGGGGCATGCTACAATGGCATTGGGATTGGCAGTGGATATTTGCGAGACTGCCTGGAATCAGGGTGATGACTTGTATGGTTATATGGATGATCGCTTGCTTGCGGGTATAGAATATGTTGCTGCATACAATTCGGGTATAGATGCATTGCCTTGGACTGAATATTGGTATCACGATGTGCGCACTTCTTATGCTAACTCATGGAAACAGTTGGAACCTAATTCTTCGGCCCGTGGACAGTTCAGACCATATTGGGATAGAATTCTGGGTCACTACGAAGGTCGCAAAGGAGTGGAGTTGGTTTATGCACATAAAATGGCTGATTTGGTAGTGGCTGATGCGGGTGCTGTGGGCAGTACAAGTGGGGGATACGACCATCTTGGTTTTTCGACACTTACTTGTACCCGACCATTACTGACTAATGCTCTTAGTCCAACTACCCTTAAAGCTTCTATCTCGTACAACGGTAAAAATTACCTACAGTCTGATATGATGAATGTGGTTAAGTCAAGTGTGCTTACCTTTATACCTTCTCTTCCTGATTCAGTAACCGATACTGGAAATTGGAAGTGGAGCAATGGTCACACGGAAAAGAACTTAACTGTCAATGCGGATAGTAGTGCATTTTACCGTGTGGAATATATCAACTCCAGAGGAGTGAAAAGTACGCAGCTTTTCAGTGTCGCGGTTTATGGTGATTGTCTACCTGATATCTATTCCTATACCGTAAGTTCTTCAGATAAAGTAACATCGGACACATTGATAACTACCCGTCAGCATTCCAAAGTGAAAATTGAATTTTCGTCATCCTCCTGGCGTTCTAGCTTCTTGTGGAGTTCAGGTGACACCAATAGCTCCAAGGAGATATTAGTAGCCAATAAAGATACATCCATTGAAGTTGCTGCGACTAATCTTGGGGGTGCTAAGTCTGTGTTTCGTTTTCAAATCATTGCTGATGTACTTGGTCATTCTTACAAAGTGAATGCTGGTGATTGGATTTATGGTGAGAAAATTATCGTTTCTGCAGGTGCTTCTGTAGTTTTGAATCCAACTCTGAAACTGGGGTATGAAGGCGGTAAATGGCAATGGTCTAATGGCGATATTACCCAGTCAATTCAGTTGAACAATATTCAGACTGATCAGAAGTTTTCCGTAAATTATATTTTGGATGAAAAATCCTATACAATCGATTATAACATAATTCTAGTGCCTGAAGAAAATGCCTTCTCCTATTGGCCATTGGATGATAATGGAGGGACTATTGCAAGGGATGTGTGGGCTGGAAATAATGCTGCTGTAAATGCTGCTTTGTGGAATGCTTCCGGGATTCAGAATGCTGCTTTGTCGCTGGATGGAAATTCTGAATCTTTCGTCCAACTTCCAAACGATTTGTTTGGTTCGATTAAGGATTTTACCATTAGTTGTTGGATAAATCCGGGAGCATTGGATACTTGGGCTCGTGTATGGGACTTTGGTGCTGGTACAAATTACAATATGTTTCTTACTGTAAAGTCGGGTGATGGTTATATGCGTTTCACTATCAAAGTTGGAACTACTGAACAAATCATCACTACAACCAAACTGCCTGATTTGGGAATGTGGTCGCATTTGGTAGTGACTAAAAGTGCTAACACTGCTAACTTATATTTGAATGGGGTATTGGTTGGAACCAATACAGCACTAACACTGAATCCATCTGATTTAGGTTTTACCAATCAGAATTATTTAGGAAAATCGCAATGGCCTGACCCAATGTACAAGGGTGAAATTGATGAATTGAGATTTTATAACAAGGGTATGTCCAAAGACGAAATCCTGAAATTAATGTCTAAAATACAACCGCTCAAATTAGGATACTCTGTGGATGGTGGTTCCATTCAATACGATTCAATAATTTCCGTGAATGCTGGTCAGAAACTTATTCTAACCCCAATGTTTAAATCGGGGATTAATATGTCTGGCGGTACCTGGCTTTGGAGTAATGGTTCAACCCTGCGTGTGTTGACCTTATCTGATGTACAAAAATCAGAAAAAATTTCTGTAAGTTATATCCACAATGGAAATACCTACACGCAAGACTATTTGATTTATACCTCCAAAAATGTGACGGATAGTGTGTTGGTTAATCCGGGATTCAATATTTCGAATACTTATCTACAAGGCTTGGGTTCGGGTGTAAATCTTGGAGCAGGTTTGGGAGCTGTGCAATCCGTAAATGGTTGGCTGAAAGTGCAGGATGGTGAATGGGCTGCGGGATCTAGTTATGATTATGGTTATCTCGGAACATTCAATGGAGCAATTGTTCCAAATACCGGGTCAAATGGTGCCTTTGGCAATGGAAATGGTGCTTTAGCACTTAGTGCAGGTTGGGGGAACGGTGCTTCTTATTATCAAACAGTTACATTGCCTGCAGGTAAATATAGCCTTGAATCAATGAACTATAATGCCAATGCCTTAGCTGTGCAAGGTGCTAGTTTGTTAGCCTGGATCCCTGAAAGTGGAGCCTCTGTTGTCTCTACCTTAAAATCATTTACATCTTCAACCTGGGTGAACGATGTAGTTCAATTTAACTTAGAAAAGGAAACCAAGGGTAAAATTCAACTGGGATTATTATCCTCAGCAGGCGCTGGTACAGGCAGTCATGCCAAAATATTCATTGATTATGTGAAATTGAGGCAAATGGAATTGCCTACATCTACTCAATTAATCCAATGCCAAGACTACAGTTTAAAAAGTTTAGGCAATGGTCGTTATGAAATCTGGTTTTCAAATGTTCCTTCAAACCTTCAAGTTTATAATTTAAATGGGATGTTGATGATTAACACCAAAATCGACAGTTCAAACTATTCATTCTCATTGCCTGTAAATCAATTGTACATACTTCAAATCAAATCATCTGCAGGAACATCGGTTCAAAAGTTGATTAGCTACTAAATAAAAGAACCGAGTGGTGATTTACTACTCGGTTCAATCTTTTTATTACAATACTTTATAACTCTTCAGTTTATTGTTGTTGTAAATCACTTTCAAAATCTTAAGTTGTGGATCGAAGAGCTTTAAATCCAAGGTTATGGTCGATTGATTTAAATCTTGTTTCATAAGTTGATTGCCCATTAAATCGTAAAGAACTATCTGTTTGATATTATCGGATGCTCTAATTTCAATGATTCTAGATTCACGATTAACTGTCAGCAGAATGCCATTGTCTGCTGAGATCTGCTCGTTTTCTGTAGTGCTCGCTCCTGCATATTGTTGTGAAGTTATATCCGCAACCAAACTATTCAAGTACATTTCTAAATAGGTATATCCGCTTTCATGAAGTTGAGTTGACGTTTTTCCTGGGTAATTGCTGTCTAACCAACCATCCGGAATTCCATCCGCATCTGTATCTGCTGGTGCAGTCGTTGAATTCAATACTGGCCATCCACCAACATCATTTTGATTGTCAATTATTCCAGGTCTTAAGGTTATTGAACCACTGTAGGTTGCGGTTCCATTCTTTGCTTCATTAGTGACCCTGATATCTACTGCATCTCGCACAAAGGAGGCTCCTGCAAAATCAGTAACCTTTTCAAAGGCTGTTTCTGCTGAATGTGTTGGTACGTCTATATATTCAAATGGTGTAGATGCCACACATGCTGTCTTATCAACACCAGATGCATAGGTCACTCCCGACCAGTTGTTGCTAGTGTTGGTTGTGCTTCCGTATACATAATTCCCTGTGATATAATAGGTTCCAAATCTGGGTTGATAGGTGGTGGAAGCATCTATGTCTACCTGCGTGATTTTGTATCTGATGGACGACTTAGTGGCAGGTCCGTATTTGAAATAGTTGTTCACAATATTGTATTTGCCAGCTGCTTCTCCTCCATAGGAACTGTTGTCTCCCCAGTTGTAAATCACATTGTTGCGAAAATCCA
>CAZZPZ010000037.1:0-1993 GCA_964655615.1 uncultured Paludibacter sp.
GTGACAGCTGAAAGTGGTATGCAAACCACATATCAAGTGCTGATTGTTAAAGATGCTAGTTTGGTAACTGGAACCAATAATGTAATCTCCACAAACAATGTATATGTGGCTCAGAATCGTGAAATTGTAATCGAAACGAACGAAAGTATTCAAAACGGTGCTAGCCTTAGCTTGTATAGTGTTTCTGGACAGTTGATTCATTCACAAGCACTAAGTAGTTCAATCATAACTTTGCCAATGCAAAACAAAGGAGTTTATATTGTTCGAATTCAAAATTTAAATACATCGATTTACAAAGTAACAGTTCAATAAAGTCACCTATTACTATAGACCTATTTTTTCCAATTTACCTTTGATTGGATAATCTCAAACAAAACACCCCTCGGATAATTTCCAAGGGGTGTTTCAGTTTTATCACTTCAGTTATGGATTTGTTTTAAATCTTCAATCTAATTAACAAAAGTTTTTACAATTCACTTAAGCTCAACTATGGATTTACTTTTCTAATTATTTTTTCCATATGATTTTGTGGATTACTCAAAGAGTGCAACTTGAGAATGTAATACCCAGCACTTAGATGTCCCAAATTGATAGAGCATTGATCAGCCTCCATACTTTGAGAGTGTATCAAATTCCCAGCTAAATTGTAAATAATCACTTCTATTGCTGAATGTGTGTCGTGTTGAATTTGCAAATCAGATAGTACTGTGTTAGAGATGCTTAGATTGAACTTGTTTTCAGTTAATTCTGTCAGTATTTCTGACGATTTTTTTATAATGGTTTGATAGACTGGTTCGCCTTCATTACCTACAGAATCTGTAATTATCAATTTAATCGTGATTTCCCCGTCCGATAAATTTTGAATTTCTGGTGTTGAAATGTCAAAATTCATTTGGTCTATACTGAGTTTATAACGAAGTGTATCCGATGCTGCTGTGATTTTAAACGGAGCATTAAGCACTTTCGATGGTGCGGATAGTATCTGATTTTGAATAGCACTATCGGATTTGTAAATTTCAAGTTCTATTTCTCCGTTTAATTCTACTGTCTCCACTTCCACGATAAATTGATCAATATTGGCTGTTCCTAAGTTCTGATAATTGGTTTTTAATAGATAATCTTTGGGAAGGACCGTGTCTTTGGTGTATTTGGTTTTACCGATGCCTAACAATGTACGAGTACTGTCCATGATGAATACAGTGGCATACAATATTCCGTCATTCACTTCTCGTAAATTTAGTTCGGGTACATAAATACTGTCCGAATACATAGTGCCTTCCACTACTTGAGATCGTCCTCCCATCAAACTGTAAAAGCGAGCTCTATACAATTTGCCTGCACAACCTTCACCTTTGATAGTGAAACCGATTTTATCTACGTTCTTTTTGTTTACATATTTGCCATTGATTTCAATAATCGGGTTTACTAACTGCGAACTATCAGCGGTCTCTAGATCAAATCGTATTATTTCCTTGAAATCATAATATTTAGTGTTTAAAGCTCTGTCGGATATGGAGATGGATTCAACTCCCCATAATCCAGGTGCAGATCCAACTGGCAATAATGTTGAAACCTTAAATAGTCTCCATTCGTTTGAAATCACCGATGTATCTTTCAATAAATGTGCTTTACCATCATCAAACCCAAAGTTGAATGAATTGCCTTGTGGATCCCGAAGGATATAATGACCTCTACTGATGCCAGAAGCTTGATCTACATAAACAGAACTATCTTTTGCATAGAACTCCATCTCAAATAATGTCTCCCCATTGGGTGCATTTGAATTCGTAGGAGTTGCTTTGATGGTAATGTTGTTGATGTCGATTTCTGGGGATATGAAGTCTGGATATCTTGTTGCAATGTAGATGCTGTCCCTCAGATGCTTTGTGTCTGATTTTCCTACGGTGAGATTGACTGTGTCTTTACTGAAAGTTCCTCTCGAATCGTTTTGTGCTTCATCAATTAAATAGGACTGAGTTATGCTATAGTATCC
>CAZZPZ010000037.1:2093-4249 GCA_964655615.1 uncultured Paludibacter sp.
TCGAAAAATCCATTTCCATTCACTAATTTCAAACTGCCATCAATAAATTTAGGGGCTAATATATCTTCGAAGGGATTGTTCATGAATATTTTTAATCCGAAATTGCTGTTGTTCTCAAATCGCGCATTACCAACTGCGTCAAATATATTGATTTGATTCACAAACCAGTATCCCGATTTGGCAAATTTGGAAATTGTTCTACTACCTTCCAATACAAAACCCTTGTCGTCAATAGGATACATACCAACATCATACAAAGTACCAATACTCGAGAAAATTCGGGTGACTGCACGTGCAGCACCATCTTTTAAAGAGTCTACAGCATTTAAATAAATTCGAATTGTAAGAATTTTATCTTCATCTGGTTCACCTACAACTTTCACCTCAACTTGTCTGATTTTTCCTGGATAATTGTAATCAGGATATAAATTGTAAACCTGGAAAGTTAAATCTTGTCGAATCTGAGAAATGTATCTTGTTCCATGCATAACTCTATCTCGAATGAACTCAAATTTCCGAATGGAAACCGATCTAAGTTTATCAGGATTTGTTACATAGAATGCTATTGATTCAGCCATATCTTCATTGGGATTCTTTAGGTGTGCGTATGCAGACACAAACTCTGTGGTATTCGGTGTTGTCCACCCAGATGGAGAAGTAGGATCCAGAAACCAATCGCCAACAGCAGCCCAATCGTCTTTGAGTTGTTGATCAAAAAGTCCAGCCCAAAGAAAGTGTGCTTTTTCATGCAATATCAACCTTTGGATGGATGAAATGTCTGGATCACTCATTGATTTGTCTATTTGATTGAATGCAGTATAAATGAATTCAATGGTATTGTTCCCTGTCCATGCTATAGCAGCTGCAGTTCGGTATTCAGGAAGTGGATGAAGTTGCCCCTCAATCCTTCGAACCAAATACTTTAAATTTGCCAGTTTGTGCATTCCTTCAGGCATTTCTTCAAACATGGACAGTATGGTGATTTTTTCGAAAGCTGAGAATTCTTGGAAATTTGATTTGGTTTCAGACATTAATCCTTCCAGATGTTCATCAGGAATTAAAAATTCTACTCCAAATCGATCTCTGGCAAGATTATTTATGGCATTTTTATCAGTTCCAAAATTTGTCAGGTAACTCACTATAGCTTTGTGTAAACGTTTCGAAAAGAATTTTCCTTTCACTCCATCCAATGTCCCTATAAAGGGCAAAGAATTGGTCATTGCTTTTCTCGATAAGGTTACATATTTTATGCTTTCTATTTCCTCAATGTGTATGTCGTCTGGTATTTCATTGTCTGTAATTTTCCATACCGAATTGGCTGGAGTCAAATTTCCAGTAAACAGTGGTTTTCCTTGGTTGAAATTTGGTAGTGTTAAGATTGTTTGATTCAATCTATACATATCCTCTGTGGTCCATTCTGAAATCAAATTACTCAATACTATACCGTATTTGAAAAGCAACTCAACCCCGTTAAAATCATCAAGTATTTGAAATGAATTTCCTTGAATGGTTATTTCTTCAGGCTCATTTAAATAGCTTTGTTGCGCATGACCAATATAGGAACTGTCATCTTGCCAGACATATTCATAGTCTAGGGTGTTTTCAAGTACAATCGGGGTCAATGTGTAAATCACTTCCTTGTCATTGTCTTGAAGTTCAATTGTTTGTGTCCCTGGAAAATAATAGCCCGTAGCATCTAGTTTAACTGCCCATTTCCCATTGGGTAGATTGTTGAAAACCAAGGTGGTATCTTTTCCTGTGCCGTAAAACTTTTTGTAGAAATAAAATTCCGAACTCTGTTGTACATAGACAAAGGAGGAATCTCCCGCATTCAAACCTTTTACAGTGAGATTGATACTTGAGTTTGAAAATCCTAATACCGACACAAAAGAAAATAGGCCTACAAGTAACTTTTTCATTATTCTTTATATTTAAAACCAAGAAAAACCTTGGAAGTTTATTTTACATTATTGAAGAAAACCAGTTGCAGGCAACTTGTTATTTTCACCTAAAAAAGGTAAGTGGATGATTTTGCCACTGGTTTTCGAGAATAGTTTGTTGAATTTGTTTGTAAAATAAAGAAATCAACCGTGAGTTTGTCAGCCCATTCTTAGCCCATTGTCAAATAGAGCCAAATATTGCTCCAAGCTCCAAGC
>CAZZPZ010000037.1:4349-5966 GCA_964655615.1 uncultured Paludibacter sp.
AGCCCATTCTTAGCCCATTGTCAAATAGAGCCAAATATTGCTCCAAGCTCCAAGCCCCAAGCCCCAAGCTTGTGTTTTGTATTGGCCTGTAGCCTGTAGCCTGTAGCCTGAAGCTTGAAGCCTGAACCTGCAGCCTGAGTTCTGCAGCTTGCAGCCTTTAGCCTGCTGCTTGAAGCCAAGTGCGAACTATACTAAGAAATCTTCTAGAAATAGGAGAGTGAAGAATCTAAATTTGGTCTTTTCAGCAATCTTAAGATATTCAATCTCAGAAAGTTTTGAAGATTCGTTTTGACCGTTTTTTTTCAAAAGATGAAAATTCACCAGATGGTAATAAATTAGATTGTAATCGTCTAATTCAAGTGACATCTTGTTTGGGTCAATCAATTCAAACTGTCGAAAAGCCTCTGTTTCTTTGCCCTGACGTAGCAATAGTACAATATCGGCGATTAAAATAAGGTAATTGTTGAAAAATTGTGTCCAGTTTGTCATTACCAAAATATCTTCGTAAAAATTCCGGATCACATATTCCAGCTTTTCAAAGTCTTTGAGAAGCATTAAAGCATGGACAAGTTCAATACTAAATGCGTGACTATAATCAAATTGTTTCATCTGGTTCAAGGTTTTTAACCAGATTTCTTCGTATTTTTCAATATTCCCAAGTTGGTGATAATACAGTAGATTATACGAATAAGTTCTTCCAATCAACACAGAATAATAATCTTCAAGAATACGATCAATGGAGATGAATTCAAGGTCCTTGTTGCCTGTAAGAAATTTATTCAGATTCAACATCAAATCATAGAATAATGATTCATGTGAATCGGGATCAGCATGCAATTTGGATTGGCGGATCATATCTCCAAAGTACCCATTCATATAACTATAGTCCATAAACCAGTGCAGAAGATTTTCACGGAAACGAATGTGTGGTGTCAAGGTTTGAACAATTATTTCAATTTCATTTTTAGGCATTCTTCTGAAAAACAATGCCATATGTGACGCGAATTTAAGATGATCAAATTCAGTTAGTACAAAGATATCTTGGTTGAAAAATTGCTGTAATGCAGGATAATTTTTCTTATATACAAAAGCCTTTACTAAGGTTGCCAGCATCAGGTGGTATCCATCTTTATTGCTTTGCAACTTCAACCATTCAAAACTATCAGGGTGAATATTGTCACTTAATTCCATCTTTATTAACTCTAGCCAATCAAGCCATTCTTTATCTTTGCTTTGAAAGTTGCTGAAATCCGAGAAATTTGAAAACCCAACGAATTTAGAAAGTGAATTCAATGTTTTAAGTTGAGGATTTGTTCCTTCAAGAAATCCATAAAACCGTCTAAGGGTATTAAATCCCAAATGGTTGGGTAACACTGCCTCAATAGAGTCATGCAAGATTCGGAGATCTTTAATGGTCTGTACACTTCGCCCGATCTTCTTTTGTATAAAAACCTTTAGTTGTTCTATGTTGGATTGATTCATGCAGTAAATTTAATTCAATCAACCTAATTATCCAAGGGCAACAAACCTAAGGCTTCAAGCACAAAGCTTTTGGATAGTTATAACTAGTTTTAAATTAATGTTTTAATAGCGCATTTAATTAAGCCAAAATCATTT
>CAZZPZ010000038.1:0-5442 GCA_964655615.1 uncultured Paludibacter sp.
GAGTCTATAGACTTTCCAGACTCCGAGCTCATTTCGATAATTTTAACGTATTTCTTTCTGGAATCCTGTGGCAAATCATGTAGAAAATGCAGAATACGCACGTTCTCTTCAGTCTTATCAAATCCCAAAATATCTCCATATCTCAGAAAGAACTCAGAAATAATGTAATCTCGCATTAGAAAAAGTATTTTTTTCGTTTATAAGCTATATCTATTACGGCCATTTTTTTTGCTTCCTTATTCAATAATTTCAAAAATTTAAGCAGACTACGACGTTTAAACCAAAACGTGCCATCCTCAGATCTATACCCTCTAGATTCTTTGTCAAAAATCAATTTTGGGACATTCGGCAGAAACAGTGGCTGCTCATCTTTGAAGCATGATTTAATGTGGCATTCCAAATAAAGGATAAAATTTCGTACATCCCGAGCACCAGAAACCACAATTACGACCTTATTCGTGCTGTCCGGATCAACCTTTAAGATGAATTCCGTCCAAAGTTCTTTTTCGTCTTTTCGATATTCATAAATGAAATTTGAATTTACTTTTTCCGCAAACACCTTCTGGATAAGCTGTGCTGAACACGTAAGTTGAACACATGCCAAAAGAACTATTGTCCAGTTATTCTTGCTTGAAAGTTCCAAAACTCAGACCAACGTTTAAATTCAAACCATTTGAACCTGAATACACATAGGGAGTTCCACCAGAAAATCGTGGAATATTCAGTGGATTGTTTATTCCAAAGCTCAGCCTTGTCCATGGACCAATGAGTGCCCGGAAAGACAAGCTTGGATTGAGGATGCCATATTCCAGCAAATAGGTAAAGCCATAATTCACATGAAACCATTTAGAGTCTGTGTCTTCGAGGAATACCCCACTATAGGTCCTTGTCGTTAAGAAATCCTTCTTTCGATCCACAAACCATAGCATCTCCTTATTCTTGCCTCGGCGAACTCGCGCATACAAGAGAATATCTACGTTGCCTGAGAGATTCCAATTCCCGGTACCTTCAGTAATTGTTGGTAGTATGGACGTCACATCTAAGCTGGAAACATCCTCAAAAATGGCATTCATACTATCCACACCTAGCTGATAGTTTACCCCTTCAAAATCATACCCCCCTTCATAGATGATTTCATGGATGTCATTTATGGCCGGAATCAGAGCAAAATTGGAAACCCCCAACCCCACACTCAGCTTTGAACTGAGTTTACGCTCGATACCCAAATTCAGGGAAGGGGTGAATTTATTCGGTCGCAAACTCCCAACAGAAAATCCATTCTGAAGAACTCCATCTACAATCTCTCTCCCAAAATATTGAGCTCTTGCCCGATAATTGAAGGCAATAAAATTTGTATCGGTGCTAAACTCACGATTCAATTGGCATGCGTCTGTGATAAATCGAAAACCAGCCAGGGGAGCATCAAAATTGATCCGGAAAGAAATACTAATGTTTTCAGATTTTGAATGTCTTCCATAAAAAAGTCTTTCCTTCAGTATCGAAGACACATAAATACCAGAATTTGAGTTCGAGTATTGCCCCAACGGATTGAGCGTGATACCCTCCGTGATCAGCTGTAAAAAGTCACTGTCTATAGTAAGCGAATTCGATTGAATGACCTCAATGCCCATCGTTTCAACGTAAGATGATTTTGAACGCAATATGCCGATTGGCCTTATTACCACATCCCCATTTAAATTAATTAAGTCATTCGCTCGTGCTAGTTGCATCAAATTTGAACCGACGTCTCCTCCAAGGATTTGGCCAAAATTGAAATTCGTTGCCAGATTCAATCCAACTCCTCCTACTTCTAAATAGAATTTTGGACTATTACCAAAGGCCGGCATTGCTTCCAATCTTGAAATGGGATTCAATACACTAAAAGAGGTCAGTTGTGCTGCCCCCCTTGTGGTTAATACCAAGGCTATACTAAACGTGAAGTATTTAAAGCTCCAGTTCATAGTTGACAATGGCATCTAATGAAAGCAAGCATTCCAAATAATCGTCCGGCTTAAGTATAACCTGCTCCGGGAATTCTGTGCTACTAATCCCTAGATTCAAAACAATTGCCTCTACAACCGGCAAGCTTTGAATTTGATTAAAATCCAAATGAAGTTCAGAAACGATTTCGCCAAAACTCAGCACAAGGGTGTCATTAAATTGCACATTCCCTTGACCATCTATAAAGTCCAATGTTAAATCAATATCAAGCGGAATGACCGAAAGACCTGAGAGGGTGATCCGAACATCTTCCAACAGGTCTACCAATGTTGTATCAACTAATTGTCCCGTTTGAATAGTGTCTGTAATAATTAGATTACTCAGCGCAAACTTGCTCCTCTGCAAAATGGTGATGTCTGCGTTTAAGTCATCTCCTTTTTGAATAAAATTTGGTATCCCATTTGACTGAACAGAAGTTGAGGCTACCGTGGCATCAATTTCAATCCCAAAAATATTTCCGGGAATTTCAATGAAAGGGTCACTTGGGTCTGGGGACACTATTAGCGAAGATTCCCTATTTCTCGGAAAGGCTTTTGTTTGGGGATAGTCTATTCCGAAATTTTGTACATCCGCATGAAAGGATCCTTGTGAATTATGGCTTGCAAGATCGAGGTCAACGAATATGGGTACGCCTATACTATTATTAAAATCCAAACTTATTTCGGGCTCAAAAAATAACAATGTCGCTCCAGGCAGGACTTCAATGCCATCTAAATCAACCGTATCTGCAACCCCAAATGAAAATTCACCAAAGAACCCCGTGGCACTTTTTAATTGTACCTCCTCAAAGCTAAAAGAGATAGATACAGACTCTTGAAAATCGAATCCTATACAATTTGAAATGTCCGCTATTTCCACTAGAACACTCAGGGGGAAAGTATTTGGAGCGCCTCCACTTACGAGGTCAATGGCCACATCTTGAATGATTATGGTTCCGGTATCTGGCAAGAATGGACCTGTGTTTATCTGAAATCCAAACTCCCCAAATCCATCGAATGAATTAGGTATTAGGACATTGGTTGTCACTATCTCATCTAATGGCGTTGTTATTTCATATTTGATTTTACCAAACTGAATTTCTATTTCGTGGAGCGATAGCCCTGTTGGCAAGCTCAATGTCTCCTCATACTGGGTTGAAAATAATTGACTTTGAGGGAAAATGACATTCCCCTCTTGTACTTCAATATTATTTGTACTTAAACTCATGGTGATTGCATCAGCCGTGTTTATGTACACTAGCTGGCCACCACTTCCGAGTGTTGACATTGAAATGACTTGAAGCGTAAGTGAGCTCCCTAATTGCTTACCTACTAACGACTTTATCTGGGTAGCCGTTTGTCCAGGTGAAACATTTAAAAAATTAAAATTCGCTAATTGAGATCCAGAGCCCGCATTGACTAATGCTACAACCATTGAAATAGGCGTTGGCCACCCATTATTGATTGTTAATTCACACGTCCCTTGGTTGATTGTTGCAGAGCAAATTGGAGAACTGCCTTGTAGAGGATACGAACCTCCATTTATCGGGCCAAGTTGGGGAAAAACTTGAGTCGTCCCATTAAGCCCTTGTATTATCGTATTTGTAGTCCCACCAGCAGCCGCACCAAATTGCGAAAGGGTCATCGAGTTAGAAATGGTGAAATTTGGCAGATTGACGGCTCCAATATCAAAGGAATCGGATAGGCCAAAATCAGGCAACTCTGGCAATAATGAATCCGCATAGATGGTTACAGCAGAGTCAATACTTTGCTCGAAGAAGAAAGACGAAGTATCCGATTGTAAATCAGAAGATAAATTGGAAACCCCATCTTTTAAGACCATGGATATCGTTCCAATAGGAACGCTCAAATTCGGATGAAATGTCCCACCTAAAGTATTAAGAGGAATGTACTCACCAGTACATGCACTGAAAAGTAGGGGTATTCCTAGTATAACTGACTTTACAATCTGTTTCATTGGATCGAGTACAGAAGAATGTCAGAACTCTTGTTTTTACGCAATACCCTGGCTAAAAGAATATTTTTTGTATCAACTACAATCAAATTAAAATCGTCACCTTCCGTATTAAAGGGCCCTGGTAGCGCCTGAGGGACTGTACTATTCTTCACCAAACAAAAAATTTCTAACCCTCGACCTTCCACATACCTCGAAAAGTAGATGTTCCCAAAAGGGTCAACACTTGGAAACAACTCATCTCCAGGGGTATTTACTCTTTCTAAGTTTTGAGGTTCTCCCCAAAGGTGTTCTCCTCTTCGTACCACGTAGTAAATATCATACCCTCCTTTACCCCCAGGCTCATTGCTAACATAAAATAGCACGTTTTGGCGCGTATCAAAAAAGGGCTGCTGATAGCTGAAGTCCGGATTAATAAATGGGAGCAAGCTGCACTCTGAGGATTGTTCGTTTATATCCACTTGCAAGAGCTCAAATGGCAAAATCCCGCCAAAATTTTTGTCAAACCGATTTCTACTGATAAACATCGTTTTCAAATCTCCCGAAAAAGAAACCGAGCCGATGTTGTACTTAACAGATTCTAATTCACAAAGGCCTGTTTTGTCGAATTCTGTTACTTCATCACTTTTAAGATTGTAGAGAAAAAGATCCACCTTGTCTTCTCTCAGAACCCTGGATAAACCCTTTCTGCCGTTTGAACAAAAAACAATATAATCCCTGGTCATCGGCGCCAAACCGAAGTCATTACTCTTAGTAGTAATAAGTGGCTTTGCTATATAATTAGAACGCAGATAGTCTGGAAACTCTTGGGCCCAAGCATACCCAAGAATTCCCCATAGTAGAATAGTTACCTTAATTAAGGAAGAAGACAGGGGTTTCAATTTTTGACTTTTCATTAATAAAATCGACACTCAAACCAATTGTGTGGGATTGCTTTGAGAAATAACGCATTGAGTTTGCTGGGTATGAGTACTTATAGAAAATCTTAAATCCTCTGGACTCAAAAAAGGCATTAAACCCGTAATCATTTGAATGCTTATGCAAACCTACCCGAAGTTCAGGGGTAATAAAATACTGGCCATAGAGGTTGATCACATTTGGTGAGCCTTGTTCTACAACCAACATTCCGGAATATGCTATTTTCAATGTTGGACTGAATTGTGTTTCAGATCCTCCATAAAAACAGATACTTCTTGAGGTATAATTGTCTATCAGAAATTGTCCTTTTACCACATTGAGCAGACTAATACCTGCATAGCTCTCTTCATTATAATACATCCCGCTTAAGTCCAAATTGTAGTAGAACGTATTGTACACGGCCGTATTAATGCTGATGTCCGCAAGATCAATAAACTTCTCATTATTGAGATTCATATTGAAATTGTGGAAGCCATGCTTCATTCCAAATGAAAAGTACTCTGCTCTCGAAATTTGAAGATGATAGGCCGTTGATAAACTAAAGCTGTTGCTCTTTACAGGGCCGATTTC
>CAZZPZ010000039.1:0-2246 GCA_964655615.1 uncultured Paludibacter sp.
TTTCTATATACAGCCTGATCAATGATTTTAGCTTGCTCATTGCTATTGGTTTGTTTGAGATTTGCTCCCCTTTTTAGAAAGCAAGTTGTGCCATATCCAACAGCTATAAAATTAGAACCCCGGGGTGGTCAGTTTGCAGCGGTTTTACCTGGTCAGTTTGGATTGGTTTACCCTGGTCAATTTTACTGGTCTATCCAAGGAGGTTGAAGGAAATTACTCCCTAGTTTTGTCATCAATCCGCAGTCAAAATTGAAACTTTTTCGCCGCCACTTTAGATGGTTAGTTTGCAGCGGTTTTAATTGGTCATTTTAACCGGTTTTTCCACACTAAGCACAGAATTGGTGGTGGGTGAGCTCTTGTTTTTTCTCAATGTGTCAGCACAGGAAAATGCTTCAAATTGATACAAATTCATCAACAAATTGACAATTCCGATTTGTACTTTTGATTTGATATGAAGATTGCAATATACTCGAGAATAAAGACACTGATTTGTACATCTATAATTTTACTTACTAGTTTTATTTCAAGCGTGAATGCACAATTGTTGCAAATTGGCCATCGAAATGATTCAACTGCTATATTAGACTTAGGTACTGCCTTTGTCTCCTCAGTTATATCCCCAACGCTTACTGGAAATGGCTACAATCTAGAGTCAATACATTCATTTGAAATTGATGATAAAATCAGTGACACAAATTATAATGCAAATTTAACAATTGGTATTATCATTCACAATGATTCAAATATTTCAATTGCCAGCAGCTATTATTTAGTTTTGAAATATATTACAAATGAAAATAGTTATACGTTAGATACAACAGGCGGTGATTTAGGAATCGCAAATGGTGGCAAAATTGCTTGTACAGCAGAGAACTGCGTTGGGTGTCTTCCATATAAAGCTTCAGGAGGAAGTTTAGCTGGTTGTACCCAATGCACGGCTAAAGTTGATCCAGAGTCTCCATTAGGCCCTACTTGTAAAACGGAATTAGGCGATTCGCCTTGGATCCCTGTGCTTAGTAGTGTGCTCGTAGCTTTAATTGATGCATTGATTTAAATTAAAGCATGCGCTTCTCAATATTCCTAGTTGTTCTTTGCACAGTTGTTCAAAGTGCCCGGGCTCAAGACATTAGCCTTGCTGAAGTGTATGATCGGTACATGGGAATGAAAAGTCTTTATATGGAATTTTCTTCTACCCAATCAAGTTCTAATCGGCTAGACACATGGACCACCAGTGGCTATTTGTACATGAATAGAATTGGCAAGAGGCAATTTGATGTGGTTTTTGCCGATGAGAGAATGAACCAAGTTTATCTAAAAATCAATACTCATCCCGACAGCATACAAGCCATCTATCAAGGCTCGCCAAAATCAGAATACTACTACTTTCCTCGCAAATCAATGTGCAATTGCTGGCAGGTTATAGGTGTTAATTTGCATACATTATTGAACCCATTCAGTGATTGTTTTTACCACAAAATTCGGTTATTGAATACTGCAACTTTGACCGATATTGGAAATTCATATTATTTCTCAATGGAATCAAGCTTGTCACATGGCTTTGGTAAGGATATTTATATCAACAAATCAACCTTATTGGTAGACAGCATAAAACGCACATCTCTGAATTTAAGTGACACATCCTATTATACTATATCCTATAAATATCTATCTGATAGCATTATGCCCGTCAATCCCAAAAGGATCGATTTGGTGGCGCTGTTTGATAGTCTGTCGCACATTGTCAAATCTAAACCCGCACCTAAAACTAGACCAATAGATACCGCTGCTATTGAGTTCAACAACCTGACATTATTAGATTTCTGGTTCATTGGCTGTGGCCCTTGCATAGTAGGATTTCCAAAAATCCAGGAATTGAGAGATTCTTTCAGCCCAGAGTATTTGAATATCGTCGCACTAACACCGCGAGATGACCCCAATAATATTTCCTATTTCAAGGTCAAACATGGTTACACATTTGACATGAAACCAGATTCGAGCAACATCACTGATTATTACGGTGTGACGCAATTCCCAACTCTCATATTAATTGATTCAAACGGAAATGAACTACAGCGAGTGGTGGGAGTTAATCAGCAGGAATTCGAAGATCTTAAATCAAAAATCCTGGAACTTTCTATCGAACAAGGATTGAGGTAGCAAATGAATCAAGAAGGATATAGGATTGAATTTAATGCAGTTTAATCAATCACCGAATAATACGATTATCAACCAAGCTTTAGGTCCAA
>CAZZPZ010000039.1:2346-4619 GCA_964655615.1 uncultured Paludibacter sp.
TTCATGGTGAATGTTATTTTTTGCATCTAAATACGTTATTGACCAAGCATAAACGCCAGATGGGCAAAGGGAATTTTTGTATGTTCCATCCCAAGAGGTAGCATCTTTTATTAATAATTCTCCCCAACTATTGTAAACATTCAATGAAATATCATCGATCTCACATTGTGTCGAAGGTGAAAAAATATCATTTACATTGTCACCATTGGGACTGAAAGAATTGGGCATAAAAACGTCGCATTGGCAATTGGTGATTATTACAAAACAAGAGTCAATATTAGCACAGCCATTGCGTTCAATTTTTAGCCAGTACAACCCTGGTGATTCTATGTTCAAGGATTGGGTATTCGTATTGTTGCTCCATGTGAAATAATAATCGTTTCTGGGTAAATCAGGAATAAGGCTTGTGGGATTGCAGAAGATGACTGTGTCGGACAAATAATCTTTGTCTATTCTGGTTATTTCAATATTCCCATATATTTCCTTGAAATGACCATTCAGAAACAATCGAACTTTTGGGTTGTATTTCCCTTCTAATGTATATTTATAACTTATTGTATTTTTTTTTGTCGTGCAAGAGATTCCGTTGTCGAAATCAAATACTGCTGAGTCCAAATTGGATTCTGCTAACTGAAATTGAGTGCTATCGCCAAAGCAATGCGAATCTAATGACAGAGTGCATTCGATATAACTGACTGTTATAGTGTCGGATGCTGAGCAATAATCATGGCTGACTTTAACAATTACGGATTCGGCATGAGATACATCATATTGACTCGAATTGACATTGTTGTTCCAGACTACCTTTGTTGCCATTGTGTCTATAAATTCTAGATGTAATACTTCTCCTTTACACAGCAAAGTATCTTTGCCTAGTTGTGGTTTTTGTACAGTTAAAATTTCAATTTTTTTTGAAATAGTATCACGTTGATCTTTATAATGCAAGATGACAGAAGCCTGATAGGGGCCTTCAGAAGAATAACTATGTGAAATTGAACTTAATTTATTGGTAATGAATACTCCATCTCCGAATATCCATGTGACGGAATCCGCCCTGTTTCTGTGAATTTTAAAACTTAGCAATGAATCTTTACAGCCGTTTTCAATCTCAAAATAAGGTTGAAGGATATAATCAATACAGATATTTGGAATGCTAACTTTGTTGGGTCTGTTATCAAAGTGAATGTAGTCTATTCGAAAATCACACGAGATTCCGAATGAATCTGGATTCATGATAGATGAAAACCCCCTTCCTGAGCTTGAATAGGTGATGAAAATTTGACCGTGAGGAGTGATGCTCATGGAAGATGCATCACTTAGAGTTTTATAAATGAAAGTTGAGTTGTGTTTGTTTAATGTGGAATTAGCTTGAATGCTGTCTATGTTTACTTGGTAAATGCCCCTTGATATTTTATCGGTTAAAAAGCGGGTTGAACTACCCATTATGTACAGAAAAGATTCATTGGGTGAAAATTCTAATCCAGTGCTTCTAAAATATTTAATGGACCGATAATTGGACAAAGTGCCTTTTTGATTGTCAAAGTTGTAAATACAAATGCTTTCATTCACCCCTGGAATATTACAAGACATCAAGGCGACGTAGCGGCCATTTGGAGATATTTTTATTTGTGAAAAATCAATGTGTTTTTGAGGTAGTACATTTTCTCTTTTATGAAACCTTAAGCCATTTTTGTTCAAATGATAAATTAGTATATTAGAGGTTTTCCATTCTGGAAACAATATCCAATATCCATCGAAACTGGAAGTTTTTTTTGCTGTGACAGATTGATTAGAACCATTGGCTAATTTTATGGTTTTTGCGACGATAAAATTGTTTCTGTTATTTGGGTCACGTGTTAAAGTGGTATGATAAACTCCATTTACACTCGAATCTTTCCCATAATACCCGACGAAATAATTTGTAAACAGATGAATGACACTATCCTCAGGTAATTGCAATAATAACGTTGATTGAACTCCATTGCCTAAAATTTTTGTGCCATTCTGAATGGGGTTGTGTTTAGAGTTAAAGAGGTTTAATCCATCGGTATAAATAACAAGGGTGTCATCTATGGAAAGAACAGCAGTTCCACCATTTAGCTTAGTAACGCCATCGTTTAATTTCAAGATCGTTTTTTCACCGAATTTTATGCCCAGAGAGTCGTTGAAATACCAAATATTGCCTGTGATTTGAGCCTTAGATTGGTTCGAACCAAAAATGAATAGAGCAATTAAGAGCAGGTATCTCATATCGCGTTTATTGATAGGGAGAG
>CAZZPZ010000040.1:0-1878 GCA_964655615.1 uncultured Paludibacter sp.
ATGTTTCAAATGCAATTTCTTGCCAGCAAGCATATATTTTTCAGTCAATTTATTAAGGGCCTCAATTGCGGACATATCAGTAACTCGGCTATCCTTGAAATCGATTACAACCTCTTCTGGATCATTCTTTACATCAAATTTCTCATTAAAAGTCGATATGGATCCAAAAAACAAGGGTCCATATATTTCATATATTTTCACTCCATTCTCATCCATATATTTACGTGCTCGAATTCGTTTCGCATTTTCCCATGCAAAAACCAATGCAGAAATAATCACACCTACAAGTACTGCCAATGCCAAATTGTGCAGAAACACAGTGATTAATGTAACTACTATCATCACAAAAATATCAGAAAAGGGCATTCTGTTGAAAATGCGAAAGCTTGCCCATTCAAAAGTACCAATGGAAACCATCACCATAACGCCTGTCAATGCAGCCATAGGCAGTTTTTCTATAATAGATGAACCAAACATAATAAACATCAACAAAAGTACTGATGCTACAATCCCTGAGATTCTGGTTCTTGCACCTGAGGATACATTGATCAAGCTTTGACCTATCATCGCACAACCACCCATACCCGAAAACATTCCTGTAAAGATATTGGCTGTACCTTGTGCAACACATTCCTTATTCCCCCATCCACGGGTTTGCGTAATTTCATCTACAATATTCAGAGTCAGCAAGCTTTCAATCAAGCCAACACCTGCCACTATTGCGGCATAAGGCAGAATAATAAGTAAAGTTTCAGAAGTTAGTGGTACTGCAGGTATATGAAAAGGAGGAAATCCGCCCTGTATAGATGCTATATCTCCAACCGTTTTTGTATCGATATTAAAACCAATGGTTATGGCCGATATTACTAATATGGCAGTAAGCGATGCAGGAACTGCTTTGGTTAGTTTTGGTAGTCCCCATATAATCAACATACTCAATAACACCAAGCCCAGCATCACATAAAGCGAGGTACCACCCAACCATTGTGATATTCCATTACCATCTGTGAATTTGAAATGGTCCAACTGAGCCATAAAAATCACTATCGCCAAACCATTCACAAAACCAAACATTACAGGATGTGGAACAAGTCTGATTAATTTTCCCAGTTTCAACACACCCACTAAAATTTGAAAAACTCCAGCGAGCACTACCGTAGCAAAAATATACTCTACTCCGTGCGACTTTGCCAAAGCCACTATCACAACCGCCACAGCACCTGTAGCACCAGAGATCATCCCTGGTCGACCACCTAGAATTGATGTAATCAAACCAATCATAAAAGCGGCATACAATCCAGTCAATGGAGATAAACCGGCAATCAAAGCAAAAGCAATAGCCTCTGGCACCAAAGCCAATGCCACAGTCAACCCCGAAAGAATCTCCGTTCTGTAATTAATTCTTTCAGTTAAATTAAATAAATTCAAAATTTGTTTCATAAAACCCCTATAAATTAGAAAAAGACGACCACCAAAGTGGCCATCTTAAATGTTTACACAACAATCGGTGTTCAGCTGTGCACCACAAAACTGCTGTTTCCAAAGTCAAAGATAGAAAAATTGGATCGTATATCATTGCAGCCAACGAACAAAATAGTCGCGGCGTTTGCGCTCACCAAAGCTCTCACCAAGGGTATGACCTGCTCCTGGTAGCATTACAAATTCAAAGTCTTTGTTGTATTTGACTAATTTATCGACCAATTGTATGGTTGAGGATGGATCTACATTATTATCCAGTTCTCCTAAAATCAACATTAATTTTCCTTGTAATTTTTCTGCATTTACTACATTGGAGGATTCTTCATACTCCTTCCCTACCGGATATCCCATCCACTGTTCATTCCACCAAATCTTATCCATACGATTGTCGTGACAACC
>CAZZPZ010000040.1:1978-4496 GCA_964655615.1 uncultured Paludibacter sp.
CTTGTTCGACCACTGATAGCAAAGTTTTTGGGCACAAAGGAGTCGTGGGGTCCTGCATAAATATACTCTATTACAGGATACTTCTTGTTTGGATCAAAATCAGTAGGCCTTATGATCATTCCCCAAATATCAGTTTCACCATCTCTTCCCTTAGCTACAAACACTTCAGGCATTCTCCATCCAGCAGCAAGGGCTTCACTTATATCTGGTTGATTTTCTGGCACATAAACTATTTTCCCATCCGACACTCTTCTTACAACCAAGTTAGGTTCCAAATCAGCTCGTGAAAAAAAATCTGTCATGTATTTATAGTCGTAGCTGAATTTTACTTGATGGTTTGCATTTTCGGGAGTCAAACAAGTCAATGCACCGCTTTTTATATCTAATTTGTATATTTTCTCTAAATACGGATCCTCACCTTTTGTTTTTCCACAAACAGTAATCAAGACAAATTCATTTTTTTCGTCTACTCTAATTACCCTTTTCACTATCCATTCACCTTTAGTCAATTGTCTTATTTGCTCTCCAGTTTTGGTATTGTACAAATACAAATGTCTCCACCCATCCCGTTCTGAAATCCAAAGCATTTGATCTGCCTTTTCAAACTTGTAGTTGTATAAATTATTGTAATAAACGAAGGTATTTGATTTCTCCTCTACTAAAGTTCTCAAATCCCCATTGTCTGCATTTGCAGTATAAATTATATACCGTTGATGTCCCCTCTCGTTAAAATGAAAACTGAATTCAGTACTTGATTTATTCCATTCTATCTGATTCAAATCAAACTGATGTTCAATACCAGGCACCTGAATTTGTAAAGGAAGTGCACTATCAAGAGAAAAGACAAAGGGTTCTCTAACAGGCAAAGAATCTCCAGGTTTGGGGTAATCAAATTCTAAAGTCAATGGTTGAAGTTGATGATCTGGTGATGAATCAATCAACAATAATTTCCTGACATTTACCGAATTATATTTACAGCAAACTATCTTTTTCGAATCTGGAGACCAATAAATGTTTGAGGAATAATAGGACTTTGCTGTTCCATCCCGACTCAATTGTGTTTTTTGCTGTGTTGTAAGATCTTCAATCCACAAATTAAAACTATCTATATAAGCTAAAAATTTCCGATTGGGTGATTTTATTTTGTTCTTAGCATCTTCCTTGAACACCTTACCCCAATATTCATGTTTATTTGACTTTTGTTCTGAACGGAATAAACTGTAGTTTCTCAAATTGCATGCATAATTGTAATTTTCAAGTTTAAAATACAAACTATCCAAATTGTTTTTGAATTTCACATTGACCAAAGCTAAATTTAAAGAATCTACAATCACATTAAAATTTGACTTCAAAGCATCTGCAAGCAATTTTCTATCGAAAGCAGATTGGGTTGTTTTTCCAACAGGATCAATGACCAAATAGGCTCTGCCTTTTGGAGTTAAAGTTTTATACCAGAACAGATGAGAATTTGGTATGTCATAGATCTCATCAACTCCATAATAAAACTTACTTGCATATTTTTGATTAAATGCATCCGCTTTGTGATACAAGCTGTCCAAAGTTTGGGAATGCAATACTGAATTTACAAGGACGATGAACAAAAAAAGGTAAAATTTCATTTGGTTTTTATTTTGTTACGAAAATACAAACATTAGTTTAAACATGGAATGAAATACAAGTCAAATTGGTTGAATTAACTACAAAAAATCTAGAATCTATTCTAGAGATAATAATTCATAAAACATCCGTAAATTTACATCCTAAAAATCGCCAAACACATGATCGACTTACAACTTTTTCTGGATCAAAAAGTAAAACTTTACAATACACCTGAATACATAGAAACAGACCCCATTCAGGTGCCACACTCTTTTAGCAAAAAAGAAGACATCGAAATTGCAGCTTTTTTATCCGCGAGTATAGCATGGGGACAGCGCAAAACAATAATTAAAAATGCCTGGAGAATAATGGAATTGTTGGATCATTCACCTTATGAATTTGTAATGAACGATTACAATGATACCGCTCATTTTAAGGGTTTTGTACACCGCACTTTTAATGCAGAAGATTTGGATTTTTTCATAAAAGCCCTACATATAATCTACAATGAATTCGGAGGAATGGAACAAGTGTTTTACGATGGATATTCCAAGGATAATTCCGTACGCTCAGCTTTGAATCACTTCCACAATATATTCACAAACGCAGGATTACAATCGTTAAATAAAAATGAAAGATCCTTCAAACATATTTCAGACGTTTCAAAGAATTCAGCAGCGAAACGTTTGAATATGTTTTTACGCTGGATGGTTCGAAATGATGATCAGGGAGTTGATTTCGGACTATGGAATCAAATTCCAATGTCTGCATTGATGTTGCCATTGGATGTACATTGCGGAAATGTAGGAAGAGAACTTGGGCTATTGGAACGCAAACAAAATGATTGGAAGGCAGTAGAAGAAGTAACCAAACGTTTAAGTGAATTTGACCCCAAAGATCCATGCAAATACGACTATGC
>CAZZPZ010000041.1:0-4354 GCA_964655615.1 uncultured Paludibacter sp.
TCAGCACCTAAGTAACAATTAACGCTATCTATTGCCGTTACACTCAGACTAACCTTTGTTGGTTCGCTTACTGTGTAGCTGCCAGAATCGCTGCAGCCGTAGATGTCTTTTACAATTAGCTTATATGTGCCTTTCTTCAAGTTGCTCGCCGTTGCGGTCGTCTGTGAATTTGCATCATCCCACTGGTACGTGTAGCCTCCTGAACCTCCGCCTGTGGTCGTAGCAATCGATCCATCGCTGCCTAAGTAACAGTTTACGCTGTCTACACGATAAGAAGAAATTATTGGCTTACTAACAACGTAAAAAACGGTATCAAATACTGAACTTCCGCTACTATCTATAGCGGAAACTGTTAACTGTCCTATTCCCCTAACGACAGTGGAAATTGAAGAATCACCATTTGACCAGTAATAATTATTGTAACCCTGGGATGCAGTGATAGTAGTTGAATCAATTCCGCAAACCAGAATAGTATCCTGAATAATAAGAACTGAGTTGAGCTTTTTACTGACCTTCGCCGTATCGTATTCGTATGCGCCTATATCAGGCAATGTATCTCTTAAAACATTTAAAAAATCAGTTGTAACCACTGAGGAAGTTCCAGAATTAATTGCAGGTGAATTTATTTTTAACCTAAAGTCAAAATTTGAAGAGTCAACAAATTCAGGGCTCGCTTTAATTACATTTGAAGAGGTATCTTGATTTCCTATTAATATATTATAAGACGCAGAAATATTCACTGAGTTGTTGCTGACCTTAAAAACTTTTGATCCAGCAGTTTGATTCCAACTTTGAGCGATGTTATTGCTTACGTAAATGTCATTACCGCCTTGAATACTTATACCATGTTGACTGCCGTCTCCAAACATTTCAGTAGTTCGATGATTGCCATAAATGGTATTATGAAAAATATCGATACGTTCACCTTCGTTAATTTGTATTCCTGATAAACCATTTCGGTACGAAATATTATTCTTAATAAGAATTCTCCCATTTTTCCATCCTGTTGAAGTATAACAACGCTGAATGGTAATTCCCTTCCCTTCATCATAATGAGGGTTAACAAATGTTTTTAATTCATTCCAAGAATAGACCTCGTTATAGTTATCAAAAACCTCATTGTTCTCTATAACAACTTTAACCCCATTATTCGTGTCAATTGAATTCAAGGTATATACACTTAATCCATGCACTCCGTGGGAACTTCTTCGTGAACAATCATGAACTTTATTAGTTGAAATAGTCAAATAATCTGAATCGAAAGATTTAATTCCCTCACCAGGCATGTGATGTACATGGTTGTTTCTCACCTCGATATGGTGAGAGTTTTTCACTGAAATCCCAGCTACATTAAAATATGTGGGTCGTTTATTTTGGGCATTTAATACTGGGAGGTTTTGAGTATTACTAATGGTTGTTAGAGATGTGCCCGGTGCGAACCTAAAAGTATCTTTCCCTTGTGGATTACGATATAAAAATTGATATTTTCTTGCCGTGTCCAGCGGGATTTTATTCACATCTCCCTCTACCTCGAATCCTTTTATATTGATATAAGAAGAATTTTTTATTTCAATAGCAGCAATACCATCACCCTTAATTTTCACCGAATCCCCGGGGAAGGCCCGAACCGTAATATACCTATTTGATGTTCCGTTTAAGTTATTGATAAATAGCGTTGTTTTATTTTGTGTTTTAAACCAATCTCCGTCTCCATAGCTTGAATCAGAATAAGTTCCGGTAAGAAAATTCAATGTATCTCCTGGTGTTAGTTTGCCTAATGCATAGGGTACAGTCTTGAATGCATTTGCCTGAGAAAGGCCGTCTTTGGTGTCATTACCGTTGGTTGAGATATAATAACTCTTTCCTGCAACCTGAGATACCCCGAGTTGCAACCGCAGGATTTGATTTCCATTTTCTGAAACCTTTCCAATGCCATACTGCCCTTGATAACCCTCGAATTTTATTTGATTTATATCACCAATTATTGAATCCGCTACTATTAAATCAAATATTGGGGTTCCATTTACCGTGTATTCAGTTGATACCAATATATCTAGGTCATTTAATGTGATTTTTTGTCCGTAAGCCTTTGTTTGGGTGTAGGAAGTATCGTTATTAAGTACAACATGCTGAAGTGTAAAGAGTGGAAAGACTTTATCTTGAACAATAACACTAGATCCATAACGGATGCGCGAATAAGTTGTATCAAGGACCCCGTCACCATCGGAATCTCTTTTGTAATTTGCTATTGTCGAGTCTAGCCACGAACTATATTCGGAGGGTAAAATTATTTCATATCTTCCGTCATAGGCACTCAATCCGTTTCCTCTTTTTAAAGCAGAGTTTGTGATGTTATTTGTACTTTTCCAATTAGAGTCAACAGCAAAATAAAGTGCCTTTCTACCTTTGTTATATTCCAAATCTGACAAATCATATAAACCTGCATCGGTAAAAACAACTTCATTTTGTAAAATTCCATCCTCTACACCGGGAACGTTATCTAATAATGTCTGAGTATTTTTTAAATGATCATGTTTCCAATTGTCGTTTTTAATCGTAATTTTAAAAGAATCAGCCATAGATAAAAGCGTCTTAAGAACGGTTGTATCAATTCCAACGTTGTTCAAACTGGTACTTTTCAGATTGAAGTTACCTTCATTTGGATTGGAAAATAAATCAGTACTTTGAGAAGTAGCAATCGTGCTAGGCACTACACTACCATAGGCTGCATAGTTATTTGAGGAAGAACTACCACTGCTTCCCATGGCATCATCCAAACGATAGGCGTCTTTTTGGGAGTTTACATCCACAGCATTGTTTTTACAGATGAAATTCAAAAACGGATCTCCGTATTTTGTAGAGTTAAAACCATTGGTTGTGTTGGTAATACCATCAGCATGAGCGTCCCTTGAAAAAATACTATTATTTGAAACCTCGAGACCATTAGTGGGTTTTAGACGAATCGCATCAATTTTAGAAAATGCAATCACATTGTTTGTAATCCTTGCCTGCATACCAGTATCATGGTTGGGTGTTTCATCAATTAGAATGGGTTTTCCTTCGTCTATTGTCATGTTTAAATAACCTTTTGTAGGAACCCAAGAGTATATTCTTTGATGAACGTTAAAAATTAAATTACCATCAATCGCCCATCGGTATTTAGTTGTATCATCAACAGTGTTAAAACTTCCGTGGCCTTGTTGACGCATTATCCCGTGCCCCCCACTCAATGAGGTTTGACCTATGTTATAGATAATATTGCTTTTTACAATTATGTATCGACCATCTTCGATATTGACCGCTTTCTGATAAAAGTCATGAATAACATTACTATCTATGGCAATGTCCTCTGCATCCTCTATCAAAAAACAAATTCCACCTCCTGCTAATGAATCAGGAAGTGTCTTGGGTTGCCAGACATAAGTACTCAGTAATTTCCAATGATCCGTTTTATTTGAATTACCGTTTAATTCAAAACCCCTCACCTCTATGTTTTTTGCCCCATTATAAAACCTAAAATTTAGAGATGATCCTAGATTTAATTTTACTTTTCCATTTGGTTCCGGACTCAAAACCACTTTCGAATTTGCTTGGGTGGAAATGTCTATACTTGAGGTGAATGTATATTCTCCACTTTTGATATAAACATTTGATATATTGTTGCTTGCCGCTACACCTAATGCGTACGGTATAGACTTCATAGGATTTGTTGAAGAACCTACAGCAGTATTGCTACCATTTACAGGGTCGACATAAAGAACCGATTGATTTGAAGGTACAAAGCTTACAAATGATATTTCTTCAATTTCAATCTTCTTGTTCGAGCTACTGTGTGTCGCCCCACCGCTTGTGCCATTCGTGTCTTTAAAAGCTAACTCCACATCGTTTATAGTTCCATTCCAATTGTTGTGAGTCATATTTATTGCATAACTCAAAAAACCTGTTGTTCCTGTTGTAATAGGCATTGAAACATTACCATTTGGGAAATTAATCCTAAGAAGAGTCGGGCCCCCATTTTGAACACGCATTTTGATCAATGCATAACTATTCGAATCTGCATCAATCGAGGCGTTAGCCTGTTGGAACTTTGGGTTACTTTGTCCTGTAGTGGTTAAGGTTAGAAATGATGAACCTGTTGTTGAGGATATTCTCAACGTTGACCAAGTGTTCAACGAGTTGTTGTTAAATTTCCAAGACTGCCCGAAGATATTTGTTGCAAAGTATATACATAAACAAAACGCAAATCCTTTTTTACAATCACTCATCTTACAAAGATATTAGATAGAGTGAGGGTTTGATTTCAATTTCAGTAAATAGTGTACAGGGTATTGGAATTCGTGGAAGATCTATGAAT
>CAZZPZ010000042.1:0-3831 GCA_964655615.1 uncultured Paludibacter sp.
CTTTCGGAATTCGGACGGAACAGGGATCATGAGCGAAGCGAGTAATCCCTTTCGGAATTCCTTTGAAAGTGCATCACGAGTACACAAAGTGTGCGAGTAATCCCTTCAATAAATGAATAAAATATTAGAAAAGACTTGAATCAACTATCTCGGGAGTATTAAAGACTTCAATATTAGAAATTAAGGGACAAGCTTTGGAATCTAAAATTGCAAAGCGAAGTTTATCCGTTTGTATCATGGGAAAATTAATAATCCGCTTGTAACCTATAGTCGTCATACCATTCCCATTTTGAACAAAATTATCTTTTATTTGTATCCATTCTCCTTGAACGAAGGCTTCAAGAGTAAAAGATTTGACTCTTTGTCCAAGTTGAATAAATTCTTGTACTAGAAAGCTGTTCATTTTCTGTGGTACTTCAAAATCAATAGTGACATATGCAGCGTTCACCGAATCATCTGTAGCCCAATAAGTTTTTAGATTTTGGTCATTCAGATTTTTAGCTCCATATTCTTCATTACCTCCTCTAACACTCGAGCATGTAAATTGAGCATTTTTAGCCAAGTCAACTGCAAATGATTCTTTGACTTTTTTTGCAAATTTATGAAGAGCAATGACATCATTTTCATGTATCAAGCCTCTTCTATCGATAGGCAAATTAAGTAAAAACGTACCATTTCTACCTATAGATTTATAATAAGTCTCCATCAATTTTGAAATGGATTTTACTTGATTATCTTCACTTTTATGATAGAACCAGCCAGGTCGAATTGAGGTATTTACTTCACCTGGGACCCATGCGTCACCATTTTCAACACCAAATTGCAAGTTTTTTTTAGGTACATTTCCACTTTTATATAATAAACTCCAATTAGTATCTCCAACAAAACCTTCCTCAGTTCCCACCCAACGTAAATCTGCTCTGTCCCCATTATCATTCCAAATTACACAATTTGGTTGTAAGTCACGGATCATTTTATATGTATGGGGCCAATCGTAATAGCTTTTCCTATCAATTTTACGTGTTGTTCTTGAACCACCATAGTATCCATCGCCCCCATTAGCTCCATCAAACCAAATTTCAAAAATTTCACCGTAGTTTGTCAGGCATTCTTTAATTTGTGTACGAAATACTTTCTCTACATATGGATTAAATCCTGTGGAATCAATAATTCCATAAAATGCATTATTTCTATCCCATGGTGAAATATATATTCCCATTTTTAATCCATATTTATCACAAGATTTTGCTAGTTCTCGTAGTATATCCCCTTTGCCACTTTTCCAAGGAGAATTTTTCACAGAATAATTGGTGGTTTCAGAAGGCCAAAGACAAAACCCAGAGTGATGCTTTGCAGTTAATATGATACCTTTCATACCCGCTTTTTTGCATACGCTAGCCCATTGATCAGTATCTAGGTTGATAGGGTTAAAAAGATTAGCATCCTCTGAATCACCATATCCCCATTCCTGATCTGTAAAAGTATTGGTGGAAAAGTGAATAAATGCATAAAATTCCATTTCCTGCCATCGCATTTGATTCTCATTGGGGATGGGTCCATAGGGTGATGGGGAGTTATCAATTGCTTTCAGGGTTACAATCGTAAAAACACAATATACCACAAATACATTGAATTTTAAAATACGCATAATCATTTTAAATTATTGTTTAAGTATACGCAATGCTCCATTGAATACCAACAAAAACACAATTCCACCAACGATTAGATCCGGCAGTTTGGAATTTGTAAAATAGACTATGCTTCCCGCAATTATAACACCTAAATTGACAATAACATCATTGGATGTAAAAATAAGACTTGCTTTCATATGCACTTCTTCGCTTTTATTTCGTTGTAGCAGAAATAAACTCAAGGCATTACCTATCAACGCTAAAAACGAAATAATTATCATATATTGAAATGAGGGCATTGATTCGACACCTATAAATCGGCGAATCACTTCTATCACTCCTAAAACAGCAAGAAATAATTGCAGATATCCAGCTGTCTTAGCGACCTTCTTTTTAACTAGTAAGGTCCCTCCAACGGCAAACAAGGACAATCCATACACAAACGCATCAGCCAACATATCCAAACTATCGGCAATCAATCCCATTGAATTTGAAATCCATCCGAAAACTATTTCAATAATGAAAAAAAGAAAATTAATCACCAAAACTTGCCACAACAATTTGCTTTCATTTGTATTGTTTTTAATTTGAGTGATATACTCATTCATTTCAACACTTTCTACCAAACTTGTATTAAAACGTAGAATTTCCAATCTTTTAAGTATCGGATGATAATCCATTTCATGAATTACCGTCAATTTTCTTTCCACCAAATCAAAGTCAAGAGTGTTAATTCCCTCCAAATCAGACAAAATCATTCGAATTTGTTGTTCTTCTGAAGGACAGTCCATCTTAGCTATTTTAAATACTGACTTATATGTTTGCATTAAATACTATAAATTTAGGATTTTGATCTTATATCCTCTACCTCTTCTATGGTCATGGGTTTTCTTTTACCCAACCTTTCTGCACCTTGGTTGGTGATAGTATAATCTTCTTCGTTGCGAATACCTCCAAAGTTCCGGAACTTATTGACTTCCTGCCAATTTATAAATTCTATGAACATAGATTGCGAACTCCACAAGTCGATCAATTCTGGAATAAAATAAATACCTGGTTCTATCGTAAACACATGACCCGGATGTAAGGTTTTAGCAAAACGAAGTGACTTCAAACCAAATTGGGTACTCTTAGGCTGTCCGTCGTATCCTACCCACACCTCACCCAAATTTTCCATATCGTGCACATCCAATCCCATCATATGGCCGGTTCCACAGGGTAAAAACAAAGCATGAGCCCCACTTTCTACAATCTCCTCAGCATTACCTTTCATTAAACCTATAGATTTCATGCTTTCGACAATGGATTTGGAGGCCGCCAAATGCACTTCTTTGAATGTTACACCAGGATCCAATGCATTCACCGCAGCTTCATGTGCCTGTAAGCTCATCTCATAAATCAATTTTTGCTGGGATGTGAATTTTGAATCTACAGGAAAAGTACTGGATAAATCTCCTGCATAATGCATTTGGGTTTCTGCACCAGCATCCAACAGAAATAAATCTCCAGACTTCAGTTTATTACCATGATAATGGTTGTGCAGAGTCTGGCCATTGATAGTGGCAATTATAGGGAATGAGATCTCACAATTGGCAGCTTGAGCAATTTCATAAACTTTTGCAGCCACTTGAGCTTCAGTCATTCCGGGTTTAGCATATTCCATAGCACCCACATGCATATCCACTGATAAATTAACTGCTTTCTCTATTTCAGCTATTTCCAAACTTGATTTAAACTCACGCTGTGCAACAACAGCTTTGATAAAATCCAAAGATATCGAAGACAAAATTTCAGCAGAATTAATTTTCAAAATATCTTGTAGTTTTATCCTATGCTCAGCTCTGTATGGAGGTAGATAATGAACTTTTCGATTCAAATGAATCGATTTCTGCAGAAACTCAGTTAAATTAGATTTTGATTTTACAAGGTTAACACCAGCCAATCCTGCTCTTTCACCCATTGTTGGCTGAGGGCCCATCCAAACAATATCATCTATAGTATAGTCATCACCGAAAATAATTTCTTCGTTCTTATCTAAATCTATCAACGCAACTAATCCGGGACAATCGATACCAAAATAATATAAAAAAGTACTGTCTTGTCTGAAATGATAACCATTGTCGGCATAATTCATAGGACTTTCGTCATTACCCAAAAACAAAGCAATACCTGAATGTAAAGTTTCAACCAACTTTCTCCT
>CAZZPZ010000043.1:0-1822 GCA_964655615.1 uncultured Paludibacter sp.
TGTGGGTTTGCCACGGTTGACATATTAACGAAGTTTAAATCTTGAGAGAATGGATTAATCCCTGATCCGTTGATTTGTCTTCCAAATCCAGTATTAAGTGATTCTACACCGGCAAGAACTTTTACTCCATGCGCGCCGAATTGTCCTGAATAGTTGATTGTATTTGAAAAGACCCATCCTATGTTTTTACCTGATCCTTCATAGAAAGTATAACTTGCTTCTGGCTCTGAGTCTCCTAAATAAGGATAGTTGTAATTTACATAGTAGTAGTTAGATACGGTTCCTCCAAGACTAGACCGAACAGTTAATCCATCCATAATCTTAAGGTCAGCATAAATATTTCCAAAAACACTTAAGCTATAAGAAGTATCGTCTTTACCGTTTTCAGTTAAACGTCTAACAGGGTTACGTGGATTGTTAAATCCAGCCGCTTTGGTACTCGCATAACTACCGAACTCATCGTAGATAGGAATAATGGTTGGCATACGATAGGCAGCAAGAATTTCAGATTCATCATCTGCAGATTCAATAGAACCACCAGCTCCTGTAGTTTTAGTTTCTCTGTAGGTTGCTTGAAGATTTTCTCCTACCGTTAAGAAATCTGTGATGTCGTATTTTGAATTAGCTCTAAGGGTATGTCTTCTTAAAATGTTATTAATTAAGATACCATCTTGAAATTGAGAACCCATACCTATATAGTAACGACCTTTATTTGAACCTCCATTAGCTCCCAACGAAATACGATGTAGAGGTGCAGTACTTGTAATGGCATCGTACCAGTTGGTTCCCTGTTTGTTGGATTTAATTAAGAAAGTCGTTTCAGGACTTGCTTCATAAGCCGCTTGAATGGCAGCTAAATCAACACTTCCAACAATTCCATTAGCTCCATTGGCATGAAGATAATCAGGAAGTACAGGTGTTGCATTGCTACCGTATTGTGGGTGAGTGTAAGATACAGCCGTTCCGTTTGCAGCAGCATTATTTTCATAAGCTCTATGAGTCCATTGAGCCATTTGAAGAGGGTCTAACATCTTAGGAGAGCCTGCAACGTTAGGGTCAGTAAGTCCTAATGTGTAATCAACTGAAATACTAGGCTCTTCTGTTCTAGAACCTGATTTAGTAGTCATAACAATTACCCCGTTCGCAGCTCTTGCTCCATAGATTGAAGCAGAAGCAGCATCTTTCAATACGGTGGTTGATTCAATATCTCCAGGATTAAGGAAGTCAATATTATTGGTTGGTACACCATCAACAACATAAAGTGGCTCATTTCCACCAAAAGCTCCGAATCCACGAACACGAATCTGACTCGTAGAACCTGGACTACCGTTAGAGATTACTGTTACTCCTGGAATACGACCCTGAAACTGTTGCTCAATATTACCCGATGGGATAATATTTAAATCTTCTGCTTTTACAGTAGAAATAGCTCCAGTTGTTTCTCTTTTGGTTTGTGTTCCATAACCTGTTACAACAATCTCATCAAGTGCTTCAGCTGATGTTTGTAATGTGACATTAATTGAAGTATTGCCTCCAACTCTAATAATTTGAGTTGCAAAACCAAGACTCGAAAATTGTAATGATTGATCTGAACTTGCGGAAATTGAATAATTTCCATCGAAGTCTGTTGTAGTTCCTTGCGTAGTTCCATCAATGATAACCGTTGCACCTGGAATTGGGTTCCCATCCGTATCGATAATAGTACCCGATACCTCAGTTTGTGCAATAGCTACCGATGTGAACATCACTAGCAGTCCTACAAGAAATTTGATTTCAAAATTTTTCATTTGTAGTATTAAATTAATATTAATTAAAAAATTAG
>CAZZPZ010000043.1:1922-3780 GCA_964655615.1 uncultured Paludibacter sp.
TTAAAAACAGTTTAGCCTAAACTTATTCTCGCTTCACGATCAGGATCGTTCATAAGCACACAAACATCATCCAAAATCATGACTGCGCCCGTTTTTTCATTGTATGCATCCCATTGAGGAAGAGAAGGTACATTTGGATTTCCCGTTCGCATAAATTGAAGCAATGCATCTGACATTTTTGAAGAGAGGCTTCTGGGCCTAGCTCCCCCACCCGTATGGGTCAACATCAAATCGGTATTGTTAAACCAAAAGCAAATGTCAATGCAGTGAAAAGCTCGCATTCGCCCATCAAACATATTGGGTTCCCATCCAAACCAGGCGTTGTACACAGGAGCTTTTTGTTTGCCCTTTGCGTTAGCAGTTTTGATTACCGCAGCACGATTACTACTTATCAAACACATGATTTCAATGGGTTTGGCCTTGGGAAATACTTTTGAATAGGCCTGATAAACTTCTGGAGCTTTATCGCCAAGTCCTGCCCGGAATCCCATTTGCCCTTTGAGCCTTTCGATCGCTTCTGCTGCTGTGATCGATTCCACTTCAGGGTTTGTTCTCGACATTGCCCATTCGTGGAATGTACTGCAAATCAGCATTGGTACTTGGCTAGAGACCCCATTGGGATCACTGTAAAAGGTACCTTTTGGTATCGAAATTCCATCCGCTACAGGTCGAAAGCCTCCTCTAAACCCTAGCGTATTTCCCTGGGTTTCATTGAAACGTGCCACTGCTCTATTGGCAAGTGCTAAATAGGATTTCCAATCCATTTCTTGGAGTTTATCTAATTCGCTCGGCTTTAGGTTTGCTTCTTTGAGGATGTATTCCCCTATTTTTCGTGAATAGTCTTGATCTAAAGCATCCGTTGAAGAACCACTCAGCGGAACAACTTTGTGAATTAAACCCGCTGCCGCAGGCATAGCCGCTAGCGTACAAACTTTAGATCCACCCCCTGATTGTCCCATGATAGTGACATTGGCAGGATCTCCTCCAAAAAAAGCAATATTCTCTTGAACCCACTCGAGGGAGGCAACCATATCTAAGGCTCCCACATTAGCAGAATGCTTGTATTTTGAACCTCCTACCCCAGAAAAATCTGAAAAACCAATGGGCCCAAGACGATGGTTGACGGACACAAAAACGATCTCGCCTTTACGCGCTAAATTTTCTCCCATATATCCGTCCTGTTCTATTGCGTTTCCATTGCGGTATCCTCCTCCGTGAAACCAAACCAAAACAGGGCGTTTCTCACCATCATCAAGCGCAGGGGTCCAGACGTTTAATTTTAAACAATCCTCACTAACATCGTCGTAATTCCAATGATCGGCATAAGAAGAATAAACATTACTGTATCGGTTCTCCATGTTCTGTGGTGCTGTATTTCCCCACCATACAGCTGGCTGAATGTCGTTCCAAGGTTCCGGTTTTTGGGGAGGCATAAATCGATTTTTACCTCCTGTATCTGCCCCATATCGAATCCCTCGAAATTCAAATATTTTCCGAATTAAAAGTCCCTTAACTTTACCATAAACTGTTTTTGCGACAGCAATATCATCACCAATAAATAGTTGTTGATCGTCATTGTCGTTATTTTCTGCATCCTTAGTAGTGCTGGCATTTAAATTTAGTGCGGTTCCAAAACCCAGTCCTGAAGCGCCTAATAATTGCATAAAATTTCTTCTGTTGGTATTCATCGTATCTGTTTAGTTGTAATGAAAATTAGAAAAAATAATTAAGATTTTTATAAACCCTCTACTTTTAATATTGGTTTGGTATCACAGCGAGTAATTTTTTGCTCGGTTTTAAGGTATACAAAACCCTAATAAAATTCCATAAAGCGAAAAGAAATTGTGCGGTTAAAATT
>CAZZPZ010000044.1:0-3263 GCA_964655615.1 uncultured Paludibacter sp.
TCAGATGTAATGAATACTTGATCCTTGAATGGATTCGGATAAATCACTTCATTTTTGAGCGTCTTTGAATCCGTACTCAAGCTTGATGAATTACAATAAATTAATGCGGTATTAAAATCAAATGTATTTGTTGGATCTATTGCATTCATTACCGTATAATATTTTATCCAGCCATCCGATTGAACTACTTTTTTTACTCCAAAGCCGATAAGACCCTCCTGATATTCATTGCCAGAATTGTCATTGAGAATGGATAGATTAAAGTTTCTATGTCCCCAATTTGACGAACTATCATTGTAGTTCCACAAATAAATAGCGTGTTCAATGGGAATATTACTTTCTTTAGGGTTATTGGCGGTATATGCTAAATTTTCTGCAAATCCATAGAACTCACTGTTATTACTAATCGTTTGATTTGAAGCCAGCCTTTCCCAAGGCGTTGAAGTTTGAACCCCATTTATAGTTAAGGAAAGATTGTGGCTTAAACCATTATTTCGATTTGCAAGTGCATCCGCATATTGTTGGGCTATACTTACAACTTCCGTGCTAACTCCTTGAAAAGTGGGTAGGCCTCTGGCAGCTCGCTCAGAATTCAATATAAATAACCCTTTTTCCTGAATAGAAAGAAGAAACCACTTTTCTATTTTATCGCTGTCAAGACATGAAGAACCGCCATCTGGACAAACTTTAACTTTAAGACTTTGCGGTATTTCGAATGTTTTGTGATCTGAATATACAGTAGAGTCTAGATTTCTGGCAGCTGTAAAATTCGCTTCAATTTCATTAACTGTTGCAGAAACTGTAGTTCCTGACCAATCTCTGTCGCTTAATCCGCTAGGTACTGGAAGAAAATTGTTGGTGCTATCTTGAGCATAATTATCTAAGGCATCTTGATTGATTAGTTCTGGTGAGCTACCACAGATACATTCAGAGCAATCATCAACACTACTATAGGTGTAGACAGGTTTTCTAATTCCATCGAACTGAACTGCATAGATTTCTTGTGTGTCGTTTTGAGAAAATAAATCAATAGGATTCGCATTGAGATAAATGTTTGAAAGTTGTCCATTTACATAATTCTCATAAGCAACAACCCCGGTCCAGTTTAATGGGATTAGTTGATTGTTGATAATTTCATACGAACCTGCTACAACCTCAGTTTTGTTTTTAAATAGATTGAAGTTGCTGTCCGTGATATATTCGACAGCATCTGTTATTATTTCGAGATTTAATGCTTTTACTTTGTTTCTATATTGGTCAATGATTTCTGGCGTCATTTCAAAAGTGTCGGGACCATAATAGTCTCCAGCAACATAGGTTCCTTCTTTAAAGAAATTCCATTTATCAAAGAAATTGGTGAAATCTTTATTTGAACTTTGTGCTACTAAGTAGGTAAAATTTAACATGGCGTGTTCCTCCTTTAGACTACTATCGGATCGACGAGCCCGTTCATGAAGTGAAGGATAGAAGTCAGTCAATCCGAGCACTTTGGTATTATAAAGATACAGTTGCCAGAACATGGCCATCTTGTCAGAAAGTTCATCAGCAAATGAATTATCCTTTACAAAAAAAGTGTCCCACGATTGTTCATATCGTGTTCCAAAATTTGAAGTGGAATTTAATTCTTTACTGCTGTCATGGCCTAATTTTTCGACCCATGCATAATATGCCGATATATTACAAGTAGTTTCTGTAAGGTTTCCCCAATTCATCGCTTGTCTAATTTGCATGGTATGTCCCCATTCGTGAACTGTTCCAAAGAAATCCTCTTTTAATAGCGAATAATTAAAGTTTTTTTCGAGGGTTGGGGCATTTTCCCAACTATCATTTGCATCGGATACATTGTAAAAAACGGCATATGGAGATGCATATTTATATTTTTTATAAACTCCAGCCATATGACTATGGTTGGGGATTTCACTACCTGGTATATCAATATGACCATGAATTTCACGTGCAAGATAATTCAGCTCATCATATAGGTCTATAAGATCTTTGCCATTATCAGTAAGTTGTTTGAATCCACTGAGTGGAAATGTAATCTGGACATAGTCGCCAATAACATCGTAATAGGGATATTTAGCTATACTCAGAACATCATCCCATTCTTCACGTGTCCTCACTCTACCATCAAAATAACCATTGATTCTTCCATACATAAAATGAAGTTGAAGAGTTGGTTCTAACGAATAATTATCACTCCAATACTGAACATAGAACAAGCCTGTTTGTTCAGCTACAATTTTGTTAACGCCTTTTTTTATAGCATAATAAACTTGTTGGTCATCTAAAGGATTGACTTGAGGATCAAAGGTACTGGGATCTCCCTCAGCATGGGGCCAAAAATTAACTTGTAATAATTCTACATCTCTATCAGAAGCCACAAAAATTTCATCACCCGTTTCAAGATAAATTCCTGTTACGTTACTACATCTACTTTGAGCATATATTCTTAAGTCTCCTCCAATGGATGATGGATGAGGATAGGCTTTATAATGCTGTATTCTAAAATCTTTATTATAGGTATTGTTATAAAGTTCTAAAGCATAATTTTTAAAGTACTCATTATCTGAAATGGCATTGATGTCATCTATGGTAACGCCTTCTTTTAACTCAGAAAACATTTCATCAGCGAATATAGTTGTGGGGTCAAATTGAGATTCACTTGGCTCCCAAAAATCAATCTCAGCAACAGTAATCATATCTAATTGTCCAGAATGAAAGATAAATTCTAGACTATTGACATTTTCGTAGGTCTGATTAAAATCTATGGTGTAAAAAAAGTTCTCTTCAGGGGAATAGGCTCTATCGAATTGTGTGAATCCATTGCCTATATTATTAAAAATTACTTCAGTTGTATTATCATTATAATAGATCTTTATTTCAAGTTCTTTCCAATGCCCATCAATATCGATGTCATCTGTTCTGGGGTAGTAATCCAGTTTTCTAATTTTAGAACTGTGCTCAAATTCATACTTTAAGGTAAGTGGAAAAGATGTGGAATCTTTTATACTATGAAATTCGGTGTTAAGGTTATTATCATAACTACTTTCGGGGGCATATTTGGTAGAGATGCCTTGATTTCTGTATTCACTAGCTAAAGCGGAAGCAATCTTTATTTCTGAATATCCCAAAGGATAGACAGGAGTTGGTAATTGTTGTGAAAAAATAAATGTAGGAATTAGCAAAAAAAGAATTCTCTTAAGCATAATAGTTGCTGAATTTATTATCCAAAAATAGATTATTTAAATAACTAAAAAAAA
>CAZZPZ010000045.1:0-3248 GCA_964655615.1 uncultured Paludibacter sp.
ATCAGTATTCCCCGTATACATCTAAAAAGTTTGTTAGTACGTGTGAATCAATAGTTGAAGACGTTTTAAAGCAGTATTAGAAAGATAAGAAAAATTTATTTATCGACTTCAATCACAATTGTTTGTGGATTAGCAGTTTGATAAGATCTATATGTGCTTCCAGGAACTATCCCTAAATGTAGTTCAATATTACCTTCAAACTCACCATAAGCACGTGCATGTGTAATTCCTACACATATAAAGCCAGGACATGTAACAACTAATTCTCCTGGACCATCAAAGGAACTTATAAATTTTCCTTCATCGTCTCGTAGCATTTCTCCATTGATGTCACGTAAAACGCTGTATCCACTGAAACCTATATGCAGCCATTCATCAACATAATCTGGAATAAACGGACCCATTTCAGGATCAATAGCACATGTATCACGGTCACATCTTGCAATATATGGTGCATTAGGGACTATATCAATACCTTCAGTTATTTCTAATTCAATAATGAAAGAATCAAAAGTATCACCTTCTTCAATACGGATACCCTTTATATAGGGTGTTGTTCCTATATATGGCACATCAGTGGCAGGTATTGTTGGATTCAAATCTACTATGCACTCACCTTTAGGTATCGGTGTTGCATACCCACTAGGCCACGTGTGTCCATTAAATTTATATGAGTACCAAACACCATCTGAAGATATTTTTAGTCTGTAACCGTATGAAGTGTTACCATCTCCATAGGATCCATTCTCGATTAATGTTTTGGTTATACCGTTATCAAACATTGACATCTTAGCAATTTGAGTATCACTCAATTCTTTTGGATTTGGACCACCTTCACTAGGCCAGATATAGCCAGGTGACTGTCCAATTAAAATATAATCTCCTGAGCAAGCAACGGGTGGAGCTAAAAGATCTTCTACACTAGGTGTCATATATAAAAGGGCTCCTAGTCTATATGTATATTTACCGCCAAATCTATTATCATCGTCATAATTATCTTCATAATTTGCTATGTACTCACTAAGTGAAGGCAACTCAGGATAAGCGTCTCCTGAATAATAAAAATCCAAATACTCTGTTGAAATACTTTCTAAATACTCATAATCACACGTCCAGACACCACGCATAATCTTGCTTATGGTAAGTATTGCTTCTTCAGTTAAGTAGTCGTAATTATCTTCTGCCCAGTCAAAGTAGGTGTCATAGTATTCAATAGTTGTTTCAAATTCTCCAAATGCTTTTTTATGTTCCTCTGTTTTAGATATTCGGTTAAAGCTACAGTCAAAATCAACTAAGGTACCAATTAACGTACTGTTTTCATCAAACTCATCAAATCCATAGTATCCAGATGGATCTTCTCTGTTAAAAACATCCCATGCCCATTCAAAGTTTTCTGGTTTTTTTGAAGACAACACTATAGCCCAAGTACCATCATCGTACTGTCCCCAGTAATTACCAACTGGGACTGCTAATACTGTTGGCATTGTTGTAGCAGTAGTTTCATCTGTTTTGTCTGAAAATTCATCTGAAGTTTTAGAAAGTGCCTGTTCAACAGCAGCATCAATTTGTGCTTGAATCTCTTCTTGTGATGGTTCAGAACTACAAAATGACAAAACAAGTAACAAAATTAGTAAATAAAAGAAATTATTTTTATACTTCATTTAATAATACCTACCCAGTTTCATTTCCATCAGTCAATAATCCTCTAACTACTAATATTTTTGATGAATCATTTATATCTTCTGTAATTAATGTTATAGTTGCGTCATTAGCATTTGGTCCAGGAATCACTGATCTAACAACAGAGGTTGCAGTATTAGGTGCTGTAAAAAACATTGTAACTGTATATTCCCAGTAAGTTCCAGACGGTATATGAGTCCATCGTATTTTGCTTCCTTGACTAACTGTATGCAATTTTTCGAATGGAGTATACGCCTCATCTTTACTATATCCAGCAATTGATACATTGCCTTTATACATAGATGGATCTGCTGAAGTTATATAATGACCGACTCCTTTATTGAGAACATCACTTTTTGTACCAAAAAATATTTTTACATTATTAAGAATTTTATTTCCGGCACTATCCGTTATTGACAAAATTCGTTCATTACCTTCTTGTGAATGATATTCATTTAATTGTTCAATTTCTTCGTCTGTTCTTTTGTAATAATATGGCTCCCTTTCGTTATACCAATTTAGAACTGGACTGTCTTTAAAAGTGTATTCTTTAGTTTCTATTGGAGGTAGCGGAGGTGGTTCTATTACTCCTGGATTATCATTATATATAAATACTGGAATTACTGTCCTTGACCATATTCCGTCACCACCACAACAGGCATCGCCAAAAGGTTCAGAAAATTGAATAAAGTATCTACCGTCATAATACGATTTAGTATCAAGTTCAAATGTAAACATCTCCATTCCGCTATAAGCATAATCGGTCATACTTTCGACTACTCTTCCATATGTGTCTAGTAGCTCAAAAAGCATGCCACCTTCTTGGCTTGTCCCACATGCAACCACTTCAAAAGTATCAGAAATTATTTCACCTGGAAATGGACTTTCTATACTTTCAACATACAAATCACTAGAATTCCAACTTGGACTTATAGCGTTGTATGTGTCTATCAAATTAGAACATCCAAATTCAGTCGATATGTCCCTAAATGAATTATTTATAACAATGGGGATATACGTTTCGCTCATTTTCAAACGACTCTCACCATCTGATTCGTCTCTTTCATAAACTCTCAAATAATATTTACCATCTTTGATTTGATCAGTAGGTATATTGAAAGAAAATAGTTTCATTTCACTACCACCACCACTAGTGTTTCCACTTGCTACAACTTCTCCAAAACGAACATCATCTGGCATACGGTTAGGACTAGAAGCGCTACCAATAAGTTGCCAATTGACAGTCGTTTCAAAAGTTGAAGAACAACCTTGGACAGTGAAAGTGTCTCTTACCATTTGTCCAGAATAAGGTTTTTCAATTGCTACTGTTGTGTAGGACACTTGATTGTATTTATCTATTAAGCTTGAGCAAAAATTAAGTGACTCATAATCAGTTGAATCTCCTTTTGGTTTTGGAATAGTGGTAGTTGTAGATGATGCTGTAGTCTCAGACTCTTCAGTAGAATTAGCGAGTGCTTCTTCAACAGCTGCATCTATTAAAGCCTGAATGTCTATTTCTTCTTTTGCCGGGGTATCTCTTGATGTGAAGTAAATAACGCCAATAACTA
>CAZZPZ010000046.1:0-3004 GCA_964655615.1 uncultured Paludibacter sp.
GTTATTGAAACCAAAAAGGATTCTTCCTCAATGTTGTATTCACCAAGTTTGAAATCCCTTGGGTAAAGCGTGATAGGCTTTCGGGAAGAAGACAGTTCCAGTTTTGTCAAGTATTCAAAAAGAAAATTTACACGCGCATCATTGGCGGTATTCATGGATAACTGATCAACCAAATTACTCAAGCCATGTAGGAATCTTTTTTTGTGTTCTTCCTCGGTTTCAAATTGATCCTTGTCCACTAACAGCTCCGCAATGGAGGGATTATTTGATACCCAATTTTGGAACCCTCTTTGACCAAATAACTCCTCTACGATGATACTTTTTTGAAGCTGCGATATGGATAACTCACTTGTTGCTTCTATCCATTCGTTTAAATCGTTTAAGATGCTTGCAGAATATCCGAGGCGCGAATAATAGGTAAAGCCGAGATGGTCTGAAGAAAATAGTTTATCCTCATAAATGGAGGAACTGAGAGTGGTGAGCTCACCTGCAAATCCATCGACAACAGTAAAAGGGGTTAAATCATCACCTTTAAAAACGACAATTTTGTTTTTAAATGCAATGGCGACGTATGAACCATTTTCGGTTATGTGGGAGCTCGAAACAAATGCGCAATCAAAATCGTATTCATTTTTCCCGAGGACAACTAAAGTGCGGGAATCGAATTTGAAGATTTTACCACAGTCATCAACACCAGTGAAGTGCTGATTGTCCAGGCTCCAATGTAGAGTTTGTAGGTCAGAACCACTTGGGGATTTTGATTCTAAAAGGACTTGCCCACTCTTTGGCTTGGAAATGATTATTTTTTTATCCTTGCCTGAAGTGACAATTTTTGCATCATCTCTGGACCAGGCCAAACCAGTAATTTCCCGTCGATGAAGTTTTTGCGAGGTGATACTGCCATCTGAAGGATCTAAGAAATTCAGATCACCTCTTTTCGTTCCAATTGCAAGTTGATTTCCCGAATGATTGCATGAAAATGCGGATACACCAGCGCCATCCGTGCCGATAAATCTGTTTAGAATACTACCACTAGAAGCGTCTACTTGATAAATGTAGCCATTTAGGTTGACTGCAAAAAACTGATTTCCAGAAGGATGCCAAGACAAGAATGAAAAAATATACTCCGCTTCATTTGGTAATTTAAAAACTGTATCCCGGAAATACAGATCGTACAGGACAAAGCCTTCAGGGCCTTGAATACCCAAGTATTGAGTGTTGGGGGATGCCCATGTATCGATCTTTTTTTCCTTTGAATCTTTGAATGTTAAATCTTCCGACACATAGCTAGTCGAGTACATGACATTCAGGCGTTGACTCACTCGTCCTAAAGATTGCCCAAAAAGCCCTGATGAAAGGCTGAAAAATAAAAGGGCGCAAGTTGTCCAGCGACCGACGGCATTCATGATATTTAGATTAGTTTGGACTTGCCAAGATACGGTTTTAAGGATTTAATAATGGAATGTGTCTACCCTTCTTATCAATCCTTGATTGAAATTAGGTTTTGTAGCTACTCCAGTGAGGAATGGTCACCATTTATATTTCTGCTAACAGGTCCAAAGCCCGTTCAGGTTGTAGGGAAATGAAATAGTAATAGACTTGGTCTAATTGTTTTTGCTTTTGAAAATCCCCTTTAAACGCTTTTCGTTTGGTATATAACTCATGAATTCCTTGGAGGTGTATTTCATCAAATGGAACCCCAGTAAATTGTTGTATTATTTCCAAATAATTTGTTCCAAATTGAGTAGTAGGTTCAATACATGTGCCTTCCCCATAATCATTCCATGTAGCTAGTTGGATGTGCGATATGTTGGCATCTTTAGCCAGCGACAATAACGATTGTAGTGTGAGACCATTATTCGGTTGAATTTGCCAACCAAGACCATTCCCCCAACCTCCTTGTTGGTAAAAATCGTTAAACCCTGGATATGCAATGCCTAACTTAAAGAATTGAGATGAAGAGCTGTAAAAGTTTGTCACATTGGTTAAATGGGAAGATGACCCGCCATTCCAAATCCATGCAAATTCACCGTTTCCCTGACTACCAACATCATCAATTTCCCCCCAAATAGGTAATAGAAAAGGTTTTTGAATAGGGCTTTTAAATATGCGTTTCCAGACCGTAGAATTTTGTACGTGAGTAGGGCCAAAAACACCCATTAGCGGTAGTCCTTGAATATGTATGTAGTTACTGTCATTGAAATAATGTCCAGTCAAGTAGGTCATATCACTCTGGGCGAATTGCCTTTGAAGTAAGGTGTCTGATTGCGTGTTTGGGGCTAAGGTCCGGTCCTCATACATGACCGCATACGTAAGTCCAACTTTGCTAGCAGTTTGAATGAACAGATTTGATGAATTTAAAAGTTGCGGATAGTCGTAGAGAGGTTGAACTCCATACCAATCGATGATTACTCCATCTATTCCAGTGTACTTCATTAGTAATGATTGATATTCTAATACTTTTGGATCATTACTACTATATGGCCCAATCAAGGGATAAAAATGAGAAGCAATTTGGGCTTTCCCATCGACTGTGTCATCTGGGTTCATAGTGGACATAGTCCAATGATTGCCCCAGTAACCATCAAAGGGTTTTGACTGGAACCAAGGCATATAGTGCACATAGAGTTTAATTGGATTGCTCTTTTGGACAGTTTTTGCTGGGTATTTTATAAGCACAAATTCGGGCTCAGGAATATCCGGTCGACATGCAAAAAATGAAAAGAAAATTATAAGGAAGGAATTAAAATTTGGAAGGCGTGAAAATTTAAACCACATGAAGGACAATGTTGAAAAGTATTATTTTTATGCGTCAATGGGGCAATTTACAATGGTTTTTATTGGAATAAAGATGATAAATAATACAAAGTAGCCTTATCGAATGAAATTAATGTTCCAAGGTGGAATGATAATGAGTATACACAAAATGTTGAATTAGTGGCGATACTTCGAAGTTGACGCACAATAGAATTTTAACTTTTTAAATTTTACTGTTCTATTCAAG
>CAZZPZ010000047.1:0-2888 GCA_964655615.1 uncultured Paludibacter sp.
GCACAATCATCACACATATCAAAAGTTGGGTTATCAGAGAAAATTAAACTTTCGCAATAACTACATTTAATGTTCAGAGTTGCCTCTATTTGCTCACCAAATGCTTTTGTCAATATATGTATTGTCATATAGTGATTTACAATCATTTCTTCAAAGTTTTTTTCATTCACGATTTTTATCCGTTATATCCGTAGAAATCTATTGATTGCAAATGACAGGTATTTACACCTAGTGTGTCGTAGCTAGAAACAACATTTAATCGAATAAATTTAGATTTTTCCATTTGAAGAGTGTCAAACCATTGAGAATCTGTTGTATTCTGAAGTGTTTCTTCAAACACATTTTCGCCATTTTCAGTTTTAAAAATTAATTCAAAATATTTAATACTATCTTTTTGAGCTTTTAAGCCTTCATATGCATAGTTTTGCATAACAACAAACTCAACTGCAACAGGTTCTGAAAATTCAAACTCAATCCATTGATCGTTACAGTTTTGATTGTTATCTTCCCAGCCATCACTAGTGTAACCATATAAATTCTCACATCCTTGATACTCATTAAGTTGAGAAGAAGATGTACAGTTTATTGGAGTTAAGACTTGAATAAACATCTCTTCTTCTAAAGCCTCTATATCTTCAAGTATTTTTTGGTGGCTAATTTCTGATAAGACGACATTTATAAGAAAGCCAGTCAATATTCCTAAAGTAAAAAGAAGTATTGCATTTTTGTTATTTTTTAAAGTTTTCATTGTTATCCTCCAAATAATTCATCTTTATCAATTTTTCCCATCTGAAAATCTATTAAATCGCTCCAACCACTTTGTCCCGCATTGCAAGCATCTGATGGTTTTTTTTCATACTCCAAAACTTTTTCATAATCTAAATTAAGTTTCTCTGATACTTGTTTGGTAGATATTAATACTGGCAACCTATCATCATATAAAATGCGAAGTTGCATAAGATCAGATGCAGAAAAATAAGCAATTTCTGGAGATGAAGAGTTGTAAGTCATAGTTGAATCCCAGCATCTATTGTGACCCAAACCTAATGCATGACCAACTTCATGAACTAAAATATGACTTCTTAACGCTGGCGAGTGCTGTGTATCTACCCAAATCCAACCAAACTTACTTTTTGGTTCATTAACTGTATTGCTTGGGAAGTGAAAAGTTCCAATAGCTTTTTCTTTACAATCCTTTGCTTGTTTAGAAAACAATGATGTGCAAGGTAAGAAATGGATTGGAAGATTGACATATTCTGTATTGTCTGAATATGAAATGTTTAAATCAGGTGCGACGATATGCATTGTTTGAATTATCTGATTCAAGGTTTTTAAATCTGACTCTTCTACATCTCCATAGAGGCCTATAACAATATCCCCTTTTAATCTGTTACGAAGCCAGATTGAATTGTCTTTATATTTACCATCAAGTTCCGTTAAATTTTTCTCCAACAATGCTAAGCCTGCTTCATGGGGTTCTGGCAAAAACTGATTGAGTGATTTTAATTGTTGTGTATCAAAAAAGTTCTCAATATAAGCATCTTCTCCAATTGCTGAAACATCAAAATACAAATCATCTACTGGATTGAAAATATTGTCTACATAATATGGCTCAATTTGAGTAAAGTTTAAAAATGTGTTGCTATCTTGAGTGAAAAGAACTTTGCTGTAACACTCTTTGGAGCTTTTATCTTTTCCTACAATTTCGAAATACCAAGTTCTATCTTGATTAAATGTAGCTCCAGTAATTTTTAACTCTATTTTTTGTACCCTCTCCGTAGAGCTTATTTTTTGTTCAGTAACCTCATGAAGTTTGAAACCACTTACGGGATAATATTTTGTTTGAGCAGGGTAGATATTTAAAAGAACCTTATTAATATTTTGTTCAATTGGTTTTTTTGGAAATGTGAGATATAAGATGTCATTTGTATCACTCAATGTGAACGTAACATCATCCCAAAATTTTTGATATCTACAACTACTAGCTTGAGCTAAATCGTACTTCTCTTTTTTGCTCATCGTTTCATCTGTTGATTCATAATCTTGATTAGCTGATATTGAAACTGTCTGAATAACGGCGGGATTAGTTAAGTAGTCATACGTAATACTTAATTGTTGCACCGCAGCAAAACCCCAAGAAATTATCCAGGAGAAAAGAACAGTAGCAATTTTATGTGTCACTATTGATCCAATCTAGAATTCGTGAAGCTAATTTTTTTCCACCGATATGTGAAGGCTCAATAGGATTTGCGTAATCTTGTTCTTCAGTAAAAATATTTCTGAGCTCTAATACATCTACATTAAAAGATGCTCCGGTTGAGAAAATAATATCATTGAGCATCGAAACCATTGCCATTGAAGCAAAAGAAATATCTCTATAAAAAATATCGCTACTCAAATTACCTTCGTATACCGTACACAACAAAATATTAGAATCCTGTTGTGACAGTTTTTTGACAATGGATCGATACCTATGCTTAATTGGTGCCAGTTTGCAAACAGCTTGTTCCATCACTTCTTTAGGCGTTAACTCCACCTTTGATTTAAGAAAACTGATATGGTTTAACAAATCATTGCCACCCATCGAGATGACTTGATGAGTGGCAAGATTAGGGAGGCTATTTAGCTGAAATCGTAAAACATCTTTTGTTGTGTGACCATCAACTGCTAACTGATTGAAAACATGAATAGAATTTTGCTCTAGGTGCTCTTTAACACTTAGTTCATTTTCTTTTACATAAACTTTGTTATCAATAATGCTGTCTCCCAGCAAACTGACTACCGCCATATTTAGACTGTCTCCTTTTCTTTTTCTGGCTCTGGTACTGGTGCTGTCTCTGGCACTGGTACAGCTTCTATTACTCGTAGTGGTTTTCCTATTTCCATTT
>CAZZPZ010000048.1:0-2554 GCA_964655615.1 uncultured Paludibacter sp.
CCTAAAATTTCTTCATAATAGGGGATAGCTGCCTCTATACTTTTTACTGCAATTCCTAAATGCTCAATATGTGTTACTTGCATATTTGTATTGTTTATATTTGGTTAAATAAAGAAAAATTTCTTTATTTATTTGTCTCGCAAAATTAATCAAAATTATATTCATATTCAAAGCTTTTAGGGTGAAATTTTAGTGTTTTATTTGGCTCTGTGCAAATAAAAATTATATTTTTGCAAGGCATTTATAAAGGTTTAAAGCTATAAGTAACAAATATATCGAAAAAGATATCAGAATGAAAAATCTATTTATACGAAAGACACTGGCGGAATTGGATGAGCAAGCAGAAAATCACAGTCATTTATTAAAAAAGCATCTAACAGCCAGGAATCTGGTGCTTTTGGGTGTAGGTGGTGTGATAGGTGCTGGTATTTTTGTGTTAACCGGAACTGCTGCTGCATTGCATGCTGGACCCGGAATTGCAATTTCCTTTGCTATTTCAGCTTTAGGATGTATGCTTGCTGGATTGGCTTATGCTGAATTTTCATCTATGATACCCATTTCAGGTAGTGCTTATACCTACGGCTATGCAACCATGGGTGAGTTAATAGCCTGGATTATAGGTTGGGATTTAATACTGGAATATCTCTTTGGTTCAGCTACAGTTGCTGTGGGTTGGTCTGGGTATGTAGTAAGTATGTTAACGGATTTTGGAATACATATACCTGCAGTTTTAAGTCAGGCTCCTTTCAGTTACGACCATGATGGGTGGCATATGACCGGAGCTATAATCAATTTCCCTGCTGTATTTATAGTTACAGTGATGACTTCTTTGTTGGTTGTTGGAATCAAAGAATCGGCAAAGTTCAATAATATTATCGTTTTGATAAAAGTGATAGTTATTTTACTTTTTATAGGTTTTGGAATATCGCATATCGATACAACTAATTGGACTCCTTTTATACCTGAAAATACGGGTAACTGGGGGCAATTTGGGTGGTCTGGAATTTTAGCTGGTGCTGGTGTGGTATTCTTTGCATTTATTGGGTTTGATGCTGTATCAACTGCATCTCAAGAGGCGATTAATCCCAAAAGGGATATGCCCATTGGGATTTTGGTTTCTTTGGCAGTAAGTACAGTCCTATATATTGCTGTAGCTTTGGTGATGACCGGAATGGTTTCGTACACTGAATTGAATGTTCCTGCTCCTATAGCAGTAGCTATTGATTCAGCTGGTCAGTCTTTGCAATGGCTAAGACCATTGATTAAATTTGGTGCTATTGCTGGATTGAGTTCAGTGGTCCTGGTTTTGTTGCTTGGTCAGTCGCGTATCTTTTATACTATGGCTCACGATGGTTTGCTTTGGAAACCCTTCGCCAAAGTGCATAAAAAATACAAAACACCGCATATTACTACTTTAGTTACTGGAGGATTATCTATCGTTTTTGCCGGTTTATTTCCAATTGGTCTATTGGGTGAGTTGGTCTCAATTGGTACTTTGTTAGCTTTCGTTATTGTGTCCTTAGGGGTGATAGTTCTTCGAAAATCAGCTCCAGATGCTAAACGAGCATTCCGAACTCCTTGGGTCCCATTTGTTCCTATTATGGGGGCTGTGATTTGTTTGGTGCAAATGGCCTCTTTGCCCCTGGATACATGGTATAGACTTATAGGATGGATGGCAATAGGGTTTATCATCTATTTTACCTATGGAGTTAAAAATTCTGTTGCCCGTAAAAGACGAAAAGGAGAACGTTAATTCTCCTTTTCCATGATTTTTTACTAAATATCTAATAAGTTGATTAGAATCTTACTCCTAATCTAAGGTCAGCATAATGCATTCTTATACGTTCTGGTTCGTCAAACTGGGGATAAGAAGTATAACTGTATTGCAATTTGATAAAATAAGACCACCGATAATCTGTTTTGATGTCATATCCAAAATCAAAACGGGTTTGATGTCCAAATACGGAACCTTCACGGTCTTGAATTCTTAAATTGTTGAAAAGTAAACCATAACCGACAAAAGGGGTCCATTTCTTTTCTAAACTTAGATTGTGTCTTACTGTCCAGCCATAATTCAACATAGACATTGATTTATCCATATCTGTTGCTGGCATTAAGTGGGTATATCCAATAGGTACAGTGATGTAACTTGCTGCACGCTTACCATCCAATCCACTCAATTGCCAACCGTAGTCAAACAACAATGAATAGCCCACATTGGCATTATTGTCTAAATTAGATTGTGAAAAGATATACCTACTACCAGCTTCTAAACTATATTGTTTTGGAACTTTGGCAATTTGAGCAATACTGAAACTGCTAATACTAATTAAAATCAGGAAAATTATTTTTCTCATTGGTGAAAATTTTATTTAATCATTTGTTCAAAGTGAATTTCACCCTAAATTGTTCGATTGTTTGTATATTTTAACGTTTTAAACCAGGAAGTTTTCAATGTGTTCATCCACATAACTAGCAATAATGGCAGTTTGTACTTCTTCTATGTCAAAATATAGTTCTTCAAGATCATCAAAGATTTCAAAATCTACATACA
>CAZZPZ010000049.1:0-2531 GCA_964655615.1 uncultured Paludibacter sp.
CACTCTTGAAAAGCATCTGTTCCAATTAAGTGTGTAGGAACTTGACCGCTTATACAAACAATAGGAATACTATCCATTAATGCATCCGTTAAACCTGTTACAACATTTGTAACTCCTGGACCTGAGGTAACTAATAAAACACCTACCTTGCCACTGGATCGTGCATAACCTTCTGCAGCATGTACAGCACCTGCTTCTTGTCTGACTAAAATATGTTTAAGAAAGTTTTGTCCAAACAGAGCATCATAAATAGGAAGAACTGCTCCGCCAGGATAGCCAAAAATTGTATCAACCTCTTGGTCTTTGAGGGCCTGGAGAATTATCTCAGCACCAGAAATTTCAGAATTATTGCTCATTTATTTAGATATATACTTATATTTTCAATTGAATCTTTAGGGAAGCTTTTTTTATAATTAATTCTTAAATTCAATGAGCTGAATTTTTGATTATTCCACCAAGTAAATTGTCTCTTGATATACCTTTTGGTATTTTGGATACCTTGGTAAATAGCATCGTCTAATGATTGCTTATGTCTTACATAATCCAATAACTCCGGTAATCCGTGAGCTTTTAAAAGTGTTTTGGATATTTTTTTTGACTCATGAAGTGCTCGAGCCTCTTCAACAGCGCCGTTCTTAACCATTACATGAAATCGGCTCTCCGCCAATTCATATAAGTCTTTTTTTGGTTTGGTCACCTGTATGACTAGAGGATTGGGTGTGATAGGTTTTTTATCACCATAGTTATTTTCAAGGGTATCATTATATTGCAAACAAAAAGCGAGGCGATTAATAAGTCGTTGTTTATCTTTGGGAAATATTTTTTCTTTATAATATTTCTCCAATATATCCAAACAATGATCAGTGCCTTTGGAATAAAATAAATCTTCAGCTTGTTGTTTTGATTTTTGACTGATTTCAGGTGTATCGGAAAGACCTTCAATTAATGCTTGTATATAAAACCCCGTCCCACCGACAAATACTGGTGTCTTTCCTCTATTGGAAATATTTACTAAGACTTTCTGAACATCACTAATCCAGTGATTGACTGAATATTCTTGATTATTAATATGCCCGTAAAGATGATGGGGCGCTATTTTTAGTTCTTCGTCGGTCGGCCTGTTAGAAAGAATACGTAGCTGTTTGTAAACTTGAATACTGTCTGCGTTTATAATTTCAATATCAAAAAATTTTGATAGCTCGTACGCAAAGTCATTCTTTCCTGCACAGGTCGGACCAACAACAAATAAATATTTATTCAACAACAAAAGGGTTGATTAGCCAGAACTCGTTGCCTTCTCTAATAACCCTGAGTAATAACTTATCTCTTTTTAGTTTTAAGCTATCTTCTAAAATTGTCTCAAAAGAAGCAAGGCTGTCGATTTTCTCACTGCTAACTTGAATGATAATATCGTTTGGTCTTAATGATTGATTTTTTGAGCCCACTTCTTTAACTAAGATACCTTGGGTTTTCATGTCAACACCCATAGTTTGTTTAGTTTCATTATCCAATTCAGCTAAAGTGATATCTAAGTCTTTTACATATAAACCATCATTAGAAGCAACTTTCACACCTTCGTTTAATTCATCAATTTTAACTGTGATGTTGGTCATGGCGCCATTTCTCCAAACTTTAACTATTACTTCTTTGCCAATATCTGTTTCTGCAACAACCTTCGGTAGATCTTTAAATGAATTGATAGGCTTTCCATCAAATTCAATAATAATATCTCCTGCTTGAATATTTGCGGCAGCAGCAGGGCTATTTGGCTCAACGGATGCAACAAAGGCTCCATCCGTGGAGTCGTACCCTAGACTATCTGAAAATTCTTGTGTCAGATCTTGAATTTGGACTCCCAACCATCCTCTTTTTGCCTGGCCAAAGGAAATAATTTGATCAACAATTAATTTTGCAGTTTTAGAGGGAATAGAAAAACCTAGGCCAACACTTCCACCAGTTTGAGAAATTATCATCGAGTTAATTCCTATTACTTCACCGTCAAGGTTAAACAAAGGACCGCCTGAATTTCCCCTATTAATAGGAGCATCTGTCTGGATGAAATCAACATACGGCCCTCCACCAATATCTCTATTGATAGAAGAAATAATACCAGAGGTAACTGTTCCACCTAAGCCAAGAGGGTTACCAATTGCTAAAACAATATCTCCTACTCGCGATATTTCTGAGTTGCCCCAATTAACATGCTGAATATTTAAATTAGAAGGATCAATTTTTAAAACTGCAATATCAGTCTTGGGATCGGTGCCCACTAGTACAGCTTCCACTTCATCTAATCCGTTATTGAAGATAACTGTGATTTCATCCGCGCCACTGATAACGTGGTTGTTGGTAACAACGTAACCTTCATCACTAATGATAAAACCAGATCCTAGACCAGTTAAATTTTCTCTTTTAGGCATTTGATTACCAAAAAAATCTTTGAACATATCGTTAAATGGGTGACCTTCAGGAAGCTCAGGAATAGGGCTTGCTTGGCGTTCTACTATTTGTGTAGTGGCAATACTTACAAC
>CAZZPZ010000050.1:0-2275 GCA_964655615.1 uncultured Paludibacter sp.
TACCATTGGATTGGTGGCTCGGGAAATTGGTTTTCACCTAGTCATTGGTCATTGAGTCCTGGAGGAGTATCGGTTGGATGTGTCCCTGGTGAACAGGACACTGTTGTATTTTCAGATTCCAGCAGTTCATCCGGGTTTATTGTTACGTTGCCATCAAAAGACATATATGCTGGGACTCTAATTTGTACTAACTCGAATTCTCTTCTCTTTAGTGGCGGTACAAATCCGATAGTGTTACAAGGCAGCCTATTTCTGAATCCAAATGTAAACGCAAGCACTATCAACTTCAGATTCATCGGTTCTGACACCACGCTTCAAGTTCAAACTTCAGGTATTACACTTTCAAAAGTTTGCTTCGACGGCACTGGAACTTGGCACTTAATGGATGACTTTGAGGCTAGTGCACTATATCACCTAAATGGATCCCTGAATCTTGGTGGACATGAAATTGTGGTAAGTGATTTTCACGATGGCAGAAATGACCTATTTCCTCATGCAAGCGCATCAACAGTAAACAAGTATCCTCACCTTGTAGCAGATTCTTCCACCATAAAAGCCAAATCATTTCGCTTTACAAGTAATTCGTACAGCGCATCCACCACTGGCTCCACTTTGTACATCCTAGAAGGCAATCCGCTGTTTGCTTGGCCCAATTATCCCAGTTCAGATAATCGAGGTATAATTAGTACCAATAACCTTACTTGGGACCGCGTTTATTGTGAACCCTCCAATGTATCGGCTGTTTTTGTCGGGGTTGTAAATGCTCAAGATTTAGAACTTTACTCCGATGCCCAATTAGTGTCTAATGTTAGTGTTGATTCACTGTATTTTGAAAAGGGAAACACTTTTAATACTTACAACTTAACTTTTACAAAAGCTGTAGCTAACGGTGATTGCACCTCCTACATAGATTTTACGGGAAATCCCACGAAAACCTGGAATCCCATTGGCACATCTAATCAGTTCTTTTCATTCTGTATTTTCAAGGACGTAAATATCCAAAACGGTACCATCACTGCGACAAACTCTATTGACAACTCTGGCAATAACGGCATTGTGCTTAACTCCCAATTTGGTCGCACGTTATTCTGGGTTGGAAACAGTGGAGTTTGGGCAGATACGACACACTGGTCTTTAGTGTCTGGCGGTACGGGAGGCCAATGTATCCCAACCCCTTCTGACAGTATCATCTTTGACAGTAATAGCGGTTCGATAAATTCCATAAATATCCAGCTAGAAAATCCTGGTTATTGCAGGGATATGTATGTCGCTTCCAATGCGCCTACTGTCCGTATTTTATCGAATACAGGCGCAACTGACTATCTAAATGTTTTTGGGGATCTTGCGTTTTTTAGAGAGAATTATATCCAAAGACTGAGAGTATTAGGAAAAAATAAACATATAAATCTAAGGACCAAATTTTCAAGAATTGACTATTTACATCTTGACGCTGATTCTTCAGATATTAATATTTTGGATAGTTTGAAAATTCAAGTTGATTGTTACCACGACAATGGAAATATACATGGGAACAGCAATTTCATCGGATGTTATTACAGATATTTTGGAAATGGAGATTCATTGATTAATCCCAATTCTGAAATGCATTTTAGAGAAATTAATGTTAACAATTACTGGGATGTTAAAGGTTCATTGATTACCATTAACAAGGATGCAAATTTTAATGGTGGGGTAAATGCCAATAATTCCACTATGGAATTTACAGGTCAACCAGGGAAACTAAATTTTAATTCAAGTGATACCTTAAGCGCCGTAGTTTATAACAATGATGGTGTGCTAAATCAATCAGGCTCTGGCCGGGTGCGAAATCTCCTTTTTAAGAAGAACGGAACAATCGGCACCGACGCTCTGCTCGATACTTTAATTTTCTCGAATGGGTATACGTACTACTTGCCTGCCAATAAAGAGGTTTCCGTGACAAGTTATTTTGATTGTGATGGTGATTTTTGCAACCCAATCTTGATACGTTCGACCACTCAAGGTGTTCAAACTAACATCAACTTAGGTGATACGCTTTCGGGTAATTTTCTCGAGATACGAGACCTAAAATCAACGGGCACTGGGCCATTCTATGCGGGCATCAAGAGCGCGGATCAAGGAAATAACTCTAATCTTATTTGGGCAAATAAACCCGGTTATGTGTGGGGCTTTGGACCTGACAAATACTTCATTACGTGTAATGGCTCGCCTAATGACAGCGTAACCTTGTATACGGACGGGTTTGAAGATGCCATTGGTTTCACATGGTTTGACG
>CAZZPZ010000051.1:0-2110 GCA_964655615.1 uncultured Paludibacter sp.
TAGAAACAAAAAAATATTGTATATTTGCAGTCGCTTTACGGAAATGCGATTCCGGAGTCCATGCGAAAATAGCTCAGTTGCCAAAGGATAGACAATAAAATGCTCTACCAACTGAGAGATTGGTTGCAGGATTTCACAAAATGCGAAAATAGCTCAGTTGCCAAAGGATAGACAATAAAATGCTCTACCAACTGAGAGATTGGTTGCAGGATTTCACAAAATGCGAAAATAGCTCAGTTGGTAGAGCATAACCTTGCCAAGGTTAGGGTCGCGGGTTCGAGTCCCGTTTTTCGCTCAATGAGAAGCAATTCTCAACACAGGAAACATTCCTGCCCGGATGGTGGAATGGTAGACACGAAGGACTTAAAATCCTTTGGCCTCACGGCTGTGCGGGTTCAAGTCCCGCTTCGGGTACCTAGTTAGAAAGACCGTAATTGATAATCAATCAGTTACGGTTTTTTGTTGTCATTTCTGCGCAACCTGTGCGCAACCACCCTATTTCTTCAATTCAACTCAATCTCAAAATTTTCATTTAGTTCTAAACGAAATCCAAATTATTTGTATTCAAATGTGAATATTCCTGAATTTATTTTTACATTTGTTCCAACCTATCCCTTCATCATTTATCTGTATCTGATTTGACCCCATTGGAACAACAATATTGTCCCCAATTCAACTCATTTGACAGAGGTGGGTTGGGAAATTGTTTTTTTTCTAAATTTAATTTAGTAATCTTAAAAAAAATTGGAATGGTATATTACCCTTCTTTTTAAGTCGTTTTTCAGGTGAGTTTTGATGGGGAATTTTCAGTTTTTTTTGACTGAATATTTAACCAATTATGGTATTGTTATAATTGATTATTTGAAACCCATAAGTATCAAACCCATGCATTTCAATAAATTCCTTTCCGTTGTATTTATAGGGTTGCACGCTTGCTCCCGTTCCTGTTGTTTGAATTAAATTTATTGACACTTGTAAGAACCTTTTGATTTATTCCATTTTTGGACTTTGTCATCGTCCAAACTAACAATAACTTCTATACAATCTCCAATATGAATTCTATCTATTTCATTCTTCAGTATCGAGGTGTTATTAATAAATTCATTACCCCGAAACACATACTTGTACTTCATTTTATAACCCCAAAGTCGTAGTCCGTTATTACTTTGATAAATATCAATTACTTTTGCAGTAACTATTTCTGTTTCTTCAGAAAGTTTTTCATTGATATATAAAGTTCTACAGATCATTGCTAATCCAATTACTACACATAAAACAAGTGCAAAGAAATTGTTTGAAGAAATCGTTTTTCCAAAAACTATTACAGTGTTCTTTGCCTTTTTACCTTCTTTCTTCATCTTCTTGCATATTGTTTGTTGTGACTTTAACGGCTTGATGTGTAGTGTTAGGAGTTTGTCCAACTGTTGAATTTAGCATTTGTGTACGAACCTGTTTATTTCTTGCTGTTTGTGCATTGGATTGAGCAGTATTAATATTCTCAGCCTTTTTAGAAGAATTTGGCGACCTTTCGGCTTGTCTTTGGGCTGTTTTCACTTGCTTGTTTGTTACTGATACTTCTTTATTGGCTTTCTGTAAGGATTTCGAAGAACCTGCATCGGTTAATTTTCCCACTCCAACATCAATTGCAGTATTTACGGCTGCTTTGGTTACAACATCTTTTGCATCAGTATTTAAAAGTAAACCATCGTTGACAGTTGTATTTTCAGTTGCAGCTTTAACTACTTCTAATGTTATCGTTTTTAAAATCTTTAATTTACCAGTAGGATTTATCCCTGATAAACCAACACTAACAAAGTTTACATTTCCAACCCAAGCATCATAGCCACTACTGCCATTTTGGTAATTATCATATACTTGCAAGCCATAATCCAATGTGGCACCAATAGCAGCCCAAACAGGGAATCTCCCATCAGGATCAATCCGATTCACAGGATTCCCAGCACAATACGCATACGGACTAATCGAATAATATTTCTCCGCCATTGGGTCGATGGTCATAAACCTTCCCAAAGCAGGATAATACCCTCTTGCTCCATAATCATAAGTATCAAACCCATGCATTTCAACAAATTCCTTTCCGTTGTATTTG
>CAZZPZ010000052.1:0-1930 GCA_964655615.1 uncultured Paludibacter sp.
ACGAACTTAGTAATGTTCCTTCAGGTACCTACAATCTTGTCTTTTCTTTTATCTCTTATGAAACTCAATCGATCAAGGTTGTTGTGAAAAATGGATCAACTGTAACTATTGATGTGAAGTTAGCCGGTTCTGATCATGTATTGAATGATGTGGTTGTAACTGCAACGCGTCGTACTGACAGTGAGATATCAATGCTAACTGCTACCAAGGCAAGTTTATCCATTGCCAATGGGATTTCATCCCAACAAATCGGCCGTTCTTTGGATAAGGATGCTTCTGAAGTTGTTCGTAGAATCCCAGGAGTTAGTATACGTGATGGGAAATTTGTGGTGGTACGTGGTCTGACTGAACGATACAACTCCGTTTGGTTAAACAGTTCTACAACTCCTAGTTCCGAAAGCGATGTGAGAGCGTTTTCATTCGATGTGATTCCAGCAGGTCAGATTGACAATATATTAATTTATAAAACACCTGCTCCTGAAATTCCGGCTGATTTTGCTGGGGCAATGATCAATATCAAATCCAAAAGTTTAATCGATGGTAATGGAATTACCGCTTCTGTTTCTACTGGTTATCAAGAAGGTACCACTGGTATGAAATATTATACCTATGAAGGTAGCAAAACCGACTGGTTAGGGTTTGATAATACAAATAGAGTGCTTCCGTCTAATTTTCCAAGTACTGCCCAAATTAAAGAATTGCACAATCAAACTACTGCAGATGAAAAGCTGATTTTGAACGATATTTCCAAATCTTTGAATTCAGTAATGACACCATATGCAACAACTGCTCGTCCTGATGCTGATTTTCAGTTTGCGATGAATCGCAGATTTGCATTAGGTAGTGTTTCCCTAGGTAATATTACTGCTGTGGGTTATAATTCGTCAAATTCAAGCACTGATGCATTTCGTGCTGCTTATTGGGCATACCCCGACACAGCCTACCACTATTTGCAGAATGAATATACTTCCAAGGTTAGAGTAAATGCTTTGTCAAATTGGACACTCACTTTTGGTGACAATCAGAAAATTGAATTCAGAAATATTTTCAATAACTATGGTTCCAAACAAACAGTTATGAAAAGGGGCTTTGATTTTTATCAAGGTACTAACGATCGTTCGTATGAGTTGGGTTATGAATCAAGAATGACTTATTCTGGACAATTGGCGGGTTTTCATAAATTCAATGGAGGTATGATAAATCTGGATTGGATGGTTGGTTATTCCTATGCCAATAAGAATCAACCGGATATACGTCGCATGAAAATGTATACTTCAGATAATGAGCCAGAAACACAATTTACTATAGGTAGCTCTACACAGGTTCTTCCTGAAAATTTTAGCCGTTTGTTTTTAAGTAATGAAGAAGATATTTGGAATGCTTCCCTAAATTACAATCATAAATTTGATTTTGGATCATTCAAACCGGAATTGAAAGCGGGTGCTTTCTTGGAAAGAAAAAATAGAAACTTTGACTCTAGATTGTTGGGCTATATTAGAAGAAGTATCACTGGTGTAAGATCTTATCCCATAAACTCAACCAATAGTTCGGAAGCATTCAATGAGGAAATGTTTGCTTCTATCGATGAGTTTTTCAATACTAAAATCGATTATACTACAGGTTTGGTTATTCAGGATGCTACAGATGCTGCTGACTCTTATTCTGCATCTTATAATTTGAATGCCGGATATTTAGCTCTGAATTTACCTATCACTTCGTGGTGGAATCTTTATATGGGTGCAAGAGTTGAACAGTATAATTTAACATTAAATGGTTTCAAACGGGATGGTGGTAATACTACTCCAATCAATGTAAGCTTGGATAGTTTGAATATTTTTCCCTCATTCAACACATCCTTTAATTTGAGTGAACAATTGATGTTGCGTTTTGCTGGTGGTCAAACAGTGAACCGACCTGAATTCCGTGAGGT
>CAZZPZ010000053.1:0-1814 GCA_964655615.1 uncultured Paludibacter sp.
TTATATTTTCTAAAATGAGGAGTTAAAATGTGTGATTGATATGCCTCAATGCTTGAATAAACTTCTAAAATAGTAATCATCGTAGCGTCATTTTTGTCAGCAACAGCCGTATAAGACAATACCCCTGGCTCAATTTCAATGGCAGTATTCATTTGTTCTTGAAGTGCATGTTTATACTCAACTAGTTTATTCGAGTCTACTTTTATCTTTGCAATTCGATACATTCTATTTGAATTCTGTGCATTTAATTGAATCCCTGTCATTGTGATTAGAAAAATGGGAAGTATTTTCTGTAAAATATTGCTGAACATAATACACTACTTTTTTAGTTTTTTTAAGATATATGGTTGACCGGGTGCTAATACAATAATTCGTTCAGGGTTCTTGACTAATTTTTTCAAATGTTCTGGGTCTCCATTGAATGGAATAAAATCAGGAGCATCAACAAATCCCCAATGTCCCAAAATTAACGGTGTGTTAGGATAAGCATTAGCAATCTTTACAGCACCATCTAATCCTGAATGAAATGAAGCATCTTCTGAATAATCAAAAAGTATTAAGTCGGGTGTTGGCATATGCAATTGTTCTTCCATGAATTTTGAATCTCCAGGAGCCCAAATTGTTCCATCAGGTGTATTAAACCAAAATCCACATGCGTCACCCGGCGAGTAATATCTTTGACCTGGTTTAGGAAAATTATTTTGCCAAGCATGATCGGCAAGAGTCAATTTGACAGTAACATTTCCAACTTTGAATGATTCTCCTATATAATGTCCAAAGGACTTTAATCCATCATTTTGCATCAAAGAATCTACATAAATTGTGGAGTGGAATTCTTTAACATTGGCAGACATATCCTTACACGTTTCTACACTATAATGGTCGTTATCACTATGTGTTATGTAAACAGCGTCGATTTGAGGAACGGACTTTGGTTTAATAGGAAAATCCATCAATAACGGCATATCATATCCTTCCAATAGTGGGTCAATCATAAAATTCGTTCCTCTACTATTCACTAAAAATCCGGCCATACCCAACCATCTAATTGTTGTAGAATTTGAGTTAACAAACGCATCATTTCCAATTTGAACAGTAGCCGGGGCTTTTGCTTGATACTTCTTGACTTTGTTTTCTGTATCTGCTGTATTTGTTTGAGCAATTACAGAAAATGAAAGAATCAATAGAAATATTACTAATCTTGTTTTATTGTACATAATATTCATGTTATAAATGTAAATCTCGTCAACTTCTTTCGGTTGATTATTATACCAATTACCTTTTTAATTACCATTTTTCCCTTTTATAATTAAACCTAGACCAAAACTTATTAAATTTGATAAACTAATTACCAAGGTAATGACTGAAATTATTAAAATTCAAAGTGTATCACAGTTCAACAATGAAAGAGGACAAAACACACTACACCCATTGGTGAGCATTTTAGACCAGTCGAAATCTTGTCAAATAAAAGAATCTCGATACCTGTCAGAATTGTATATAGTATTCATAAAAGATTCAAAATGTGAAGAATTGAAATATGGTCGAAACAATTATGATTATGAAGACGGCTCGATACTTTTTATAGCTCCTGGTCAAATTTTCGGATTTCAAAACAGTGGTAAATTATTACAACCGTCAGGTTGGGCTCTTTGTTTTCACCCAGATTTATTAAGGGGTACACATCTCGCAAAATCAATTAGGGAGTATAGTTTTTTTTCATATGATTCCAATGAAGCATTACATGTTTCAGAAAAGGAAAGAATCACTTTAATAGAATGCTTCAACAAAATTTTAATTGAAATCACACAACC
>CAZZPZ010000054.1:0-1719 GCA_964655615.1 uncultured Paludibacter sp.
GAGATAAAAGAAAAGACAAGATTGTAGGTACCTGAAGGAACATTACTAAGTTCGTAAATCCCATCAAAATCAGTGACTGTACCAATAGTCGTACCCTGTAGGATTATATTACAAGCAATAATGGTTTCACCATTCGAAGCATCGGTTACAACACCTTTGATTGTACCCTGAGCAGATAGTTTTACAACTAAAAAAGATAGAACTAAAATAAAAATAATTTTGCGCATTGTCATGTTTTTGTACAAGCGCAAAATTATTCATGTCACATTTCAATTGAGTATAAAATGTATGACAATTGGATTTAAAGTATGTGTCAAAACCGTGACAGAAAAAAATTAATTTCCATCAGGTTTAGTCGTATCAATCATTGGACTTTCATACCATACAAAGTCGGAATAATTCAATGGTTGTTTTGAATTGTATTTTGGAAAATCTTTTTTTACAAACTTTTTTAGTGACTTATCTTTTACAATCATTTCACTTACAACACATTTAGCCAATTCATATGCTCCATAAGCACTGAAATGAGTATTATCTGCCAATTCATTTGGTTGATTTGGATATGTATTGGCAGGGTAATGAACCAAAGCTTTTTTAGATCCCTCAACCCCTAATGACTCAAAAACGTTTTTACTCATTTCATTCAGGTCAATAAGTAAGATATTTTCTTCTTTAGCTAATTTCCGCATGGCCGCTGGATAGTCACCCAATGTATTTTCTATCTTTCCTTCTTCTGTAAATCTCCGCCTCATAGTTGAAGTGACCAACACAGTAGATCCACCCTTCTTTTTAGCTTCATTTATATAGTATTTTAATTCCTGAGTATAAGTTGTAAAGGGATCCAAATGATTTTTACCAGCTTTTTGATCATTATGAGCAAACTCGATAAACAGATAGTCACCTTTCTTCATCTGACTTAGAATTTTAGCAAATCGCTTCTCTCCTTTGAAAGCCAACAATGTTTCTCCGGAACGGGCATGATTGGCAACCACACATTTTGTATTCAAGAAATTCGGGAACATTTGCCCCCAGGATGCCCAAGGATCGTTTTCCTGATCTGTAACAGTTGAATTTCCAGCCAAAAACAAAACAGGAAGATCATCAACTTTAGTTATTTCCAAGGAGGATACACAAGGTAGTTTTCCTGTGAATTCCAGGTTCAATTTGTCATCCCAATTTTTATAGCTTTTATCAGCCTCTCTTAAGCGAACATAATCGTTATCTCCAAATTGAGGTCGTCGTACTTCAACCACAACTGATATTTTCTTCGTTTTATTAGCTTTAGTATTCACATTTTCAAACATCAATCTTCTTGATTCTGCTTTCAAGCTTGTATTCGAACCTTCGGAATTTCCTCCCAAAACCAGATCTAATCTATAAATACCTTCGGGTAAATTAATATCCAGAAAAAAGGCTTTTTCAGAGCAAAAGAAATGATGTTTCTCCGATTTGGAATTTTCCCAAATTTTACCATAGGTTTGCAAGTCATAAAATTCAGAATTCGATGTAGAAGACACATTCACATTTTTGGAATCAATAGCACCAAAATCAAGATGCATTATTTTTTGTGAATGCAAGTGTAAACTAGATAAAATTATCAGAGCAATAAACAATTGAGTTCTCATTATGAAATTAATTTGAATTAGATTATGCAAAATAATAGAAAATCAATTTGGTATACTATAGATAAATGTGCCGATTTATGCAAAATAATTCAAT
>CAZZPZ010000055.1:0-1584 GCA_964655615.1 uncultured Paludibacter sp.
TTACAAGGCTTGAATGCGGTTGCATCCCTCCCCATCGATTTTGATTAATTTAGAAAGGGTATAATTCTTAGTTAATGAAACGTATCATAACCTTACTTCTTGGATTGGTTGCCTGCCAAAATGCTATCAGCCAAGAAAAACCAAATATTGTGCTCATCGTGGTAGATGATATGAGATATGATGAATGGAGCGGAGGTGGACATACTTATTTGAAAACACCAAATATTGATTCTTTGGCCAATAATGGATCAAAATTTAATAGAGCATATCACGCGGTACCATTATGTTCTCCAAATAGAGCAAGTATTTTAACAGGACAATACCCTTCACGACATGGAATAATCGATAATAGTTCAAGAGAACAGGCTAGTTTCATGCTTGACTTATTTCCAAAAGAGCTTCAAAAAGGTGGGTATAAAACAGGTCACGTGGGTAAATGGCATATGGGAAATAGTCCAGACCCCCGACCCGGATTTGATTATTGGATAAGTTTCGAGGGTCAGGGCAAGGTGCATAATCCGGTACTTTTTGAAAATGGAAAACCACTAAAGACAACCGGATATATTACTGACCTCTTAACCGAAAAATCTCTACAATTCATTAAGAGAAATGCCAAGGACCCATTCTTTCTTTACCTTGCCCATAAAGGTATTCATCCAGAGGCTGTACAAAACGACGATGGCTCAACCGATCTCTCGGTTCCGAAAGAATTTATACCTGCTATTCGACATTCAGGGGCCTATAAAAATGAAGTTTTCGAAAGAAGTCCTTCCTATTCAGAAAATGCAGAAGCAGATAGAGATAAGCCGGTCATTAAAGCGGCATTTGAACTGAGAAATGAATTGTTAGAAAAGGATCCTGCATGGGAAAAAAGCATGGATCTGGGGGTTTCTGAAGAATCAATTCGTAAGCGTTCAGAAATGATGCTAAGTATCGATGAAAGTGTTGGACAAATTATACAAACTCTAAAAGAGCAAAATTTATTTGAAAACACCATTGTAATTATCACCAGTGACAATGGATATTTCTTCGGAGAACATGGTTTTTCTCTTGAAAGGAGAATGCCTTACGAAGAATCTATAAAATCACCCTTAATAATTTATGCCCCAACCATTAAAAATCAAGTTCCTCAGATTGAAGGCCTATCCCTTTCAATTGACCTATCAGCAACTATTCTTGAATTTGCTAAAATCCCAAAATCAAATACGATACAAGGGGTCTCTTTAGTTCCATTAATATCAGGAAGAAAAAGAAAGATTCGCGATGAAGCCTTTATAGAATATTATAGTCATGAGAACCCTTTTCCATGGACAGCTCAAATGGATTACCGAATTCTTGTTACAAATCAATACAAATATCTAAGGTGGCTGCGATCAGACAATTCAGAGTTATATGATTTGAAAAACGACCCTTTTGAACAAAGAAACCTAATCAATGATTCAAGTAAAAAAGGACTAATCAAAAAACTTAATTCTAAACTTCGTAAAGAACAGTTAAGAGCCCTAGGCTTGTAGCATAGGATGTTTAGTTTCGTATAATGATCAGAATAAACAAATACCTCAGCGAAATCGGCTATTGCTCGCG
>CAZZPZ010000056.1:0-1583 GCA_964655615.1 uncultured Paludibacter sp.
ATTGTAGAATCAGGAGGTTCTGGTGCAGGTCAAAAGCGTCTATGCGAAGGCGTTGGTGAAACAACCATTGATATCGCAAACTCATCTTCATTAATGAAAAAAGAAACATGGGAAGCATGTGAAGCAACAGTTGGCGAAGTAAAAGAGGTACGCATTGGTTACGATGGTATTGTCTTTGCAGCTCGTCACGAACAAAAAGGCTTTGAGCATTTAACCGAAGAACAATTATATAAAGCCCTAAGTGCCCACTCTACATATACAAGTTGGAATGAAATTGATTCAACGCTACCAGATAAACCAATTCGTGTCTATCTACCAGGCACAAAACATGGTACTCGAGAAGTATTTGAAAAGAAGGTAATGGTTGAAGGTTGCAAAGCAGCCGGAGAATTTGACAAGTCTATTGATAAGAAAAAGGCTGAAAAGAAATGTATGGAAGTCCGTACAGACGGTCATAGCATTGATATTGATGGAGACTATACAGAGACTCTAGCATCACTAGAAGCCAATCCAACAGGCCTTGGCGTATTTGGTCTATCATTTTTGTTGAACAATACTGAAACCATTTATGCTGCAAAAATTAGTGGTGTTGAAGCATCTACTGAAACCATTGCATCTGGTGAATATCCAATCTCACGTCCATTGCAATTCTATGTTAAGATGGCTCATTTAGATGTAATTCCAGGTATGAGAGAATACATTCAATTCTTTGTATCTGATGAGATTGCAGGTCCTGATGGTCCATTAGCAGATTATGGTCTTGTTTCAGATCCCGAATTAGCAAAAACTCAAGAGATGGTTTCTGGATTCTAAACTATTTCAAAATAAAATTAAATTAATGCGCCTTCTGGCGCATTTTTTTATGTACAAATACGATTGAATAGTGTAGGATAGTATATCATGAAGGAGAATATAAATGACTTATGACTTTGATATCGCTTACGACTGTCCTATACAAGAATTATTTGTACTATTAGATTCTTTCGATCTAAAAATTGAAACTTGGGAATCAATCGGACCAGGTGGTGGAAATCCAAATATCACAGTTTCAGGAACTTCTGAAAACATCGAACAATTTAAAGAATTCTATAACAAATGACTCAATTTAACTTTCAAATTAAAATCGGCGATACATTCTCTATCGCCGATCTTGACCTCGATAAACTTGAAAAGCATACTCTTGAAGAATATGTTTTATTTTTGGGCAAGTCAGGCGATACGCGTTCAGAAGAACAGATTTATAATGATACATTTAATGGTCTAGCAGCTGAACATTATATGATGGATACATATGGATATACTAATGACGAACGCAAGTACAAAGATTTGTTCTCACCTTGTGGAGTATCGGTTGAAATTAAAACTGCAGCTAGTGAAGAAGGATTAGAGAATCAAATTAACTCTTTGACGGAACGTAAATCTTGGGCAGACATTTCTGATTACGTCATATCTTTCTTACGAAATGAGAATGATTATGTTTGTCATGCATTATGGGAATGGAATGGAGACAGCTATGAACCTGCGGGACATGGCCAAAACTTGGGCTAAAAGCCAAGAACATCGCATGATAGAAATGCCTGGTA
>CAZZPZ010000057.1:0-1572 GCA_964655615.1 uncultured Paludibacter sp.
TCACATAATCCTTGAACAAAGTATAGGCCGGGTCTCACTGCTGGCAATTCTAATTCAAGTGCTGATCCTGAAGAAGGATAACTCATAATCACTTGTCCGCTTGCCGAAAGCAATGCCAATGACTGCAGTAAACAAGGCGATTCTACTCGCAGAATTCCAGCTGCTAACGGATTCGGATATATTTTAATCTGTGGTGCGAGGAAGTTTTCTGTATGGACAGACGGAATTGTAGGGTCGAAAAAAAATCCCATGTAATCATTCCCACCATGGTTGGTGTACACATCACCTGATACTATAATCCCACCGCCTTTGCCTCCAAAACCAATTGACGTCCCCCATCTCTGATTCCTGTTGTAATAATTACGCCTTTCGGCCAAAGCTGCCTCAGCATCTAAAACTCCCCAAAAGGTATCTTTTGTGAAATTATAATAACAACTTTGAAATATTTGACCCGAGACGAATGCTTTTTTCGGCCATGTAAAATCTTGCCCCGCCCATAATTTCACTTCTACTTCATCTTCAACCCAAGCTGTTGGTAAAATAGCAATGCTTTGTTCCTCTTTGTTGCCTGTCGTTGTATCAAAAAAATACCGCAGCAGATTCCCATTGCTATCGAGAACACCAAACAATGCCCGATTCTTTTGGTTGCTCGATGACATCAAAATTGAATCTTGATATTTAAACACTCGTCCAATATTGTCACAAAAATAAATTCGCCCTGCCAAGTCAGTCCCGAACTTATAAAAACCAGAGTTACTTCCATGAGCAGAATCCAATCGAAACACCCATTTGACATTTCCATTTGGTTTTAAACCTAATATTACATGATCCCTGTAGTCGCCAGATTTTGCGCTCGGAAACAAGGTTGTGTCGACAAAAGGTTGACCCCTTGCAGTATCAGAACTGTACAACATACAAAATAAATAAATATTCCCACTGACATCTTCCGTCCAATCTACCAAAGAACTGAATCGATTGTAAGTTTTATTTATCGTTCCATCTGCTGCAATTTGAAGTATGAGATCACGGTTGTAAATTGGGTCATAAGATTTTCCATTAATTGTTACAAAATCTGGAGATTTAAAGTCTGCATAGACCACCAAATCATTTTTATATCCTGGACGAATACTAGGTATAGCGCCATAGAAATGAAATTTATATCGCAATGTTCCATCGGCGTTGAATCTCAGCAGGTATCTCTCATCAATGTTTCTATTCTGAACACTCAAAACTTCGCTTCCCAAATTCAATGTGTCATCAGTAGAAATCGCAATAACGAACCCTCCATCACGAAGTGCAAACAAATCGGACAAAACAACCTTTCTTCCACTACTGCTTGTATTTGCAAATAGATTGAAAACGGTTTTTCCGTATTTGTCAACCTTTCTAATCACAAAAGAATTCCGTCCGTTTGCAAGGTGAATTTCACCATCCAGAATCAATGTATCCGTGAAATGAAATGCCATGAAAACGTTGCCTTGAGAATCAATTGTGGGTAGCAAATTGCTGTGCGATTCTGTAAACTTCAAGGCGGTTCCAGATGAGTAATACCCTGTATGCCAGGATGGCTTA
>CAZZPZ010000058.1:0-1519 GCA_964655615.1 uncultured Paludibacter sp.
GTATTTGAAAGACCTTTTCTATTTTTGGAATAGTAATTCCCCATAGCATATATTAACCTTTCTACTCATGATTGAACAAATCTGGAATACTTTGAGTACTGTTTTCAACAGTATTTTCTTTCAAACATGGCTCGGTGCTATTTGCGCGCACATCCTTTCACTTTATTCTTCCAGTTTCAAAGGAACCATTCCTTTTCTGAAGAATTTATTTCCCGAAAGGAGTAAATTATTTTATTTTCGGTTGGACTTTCTGGTGTTACCTATTATAGGTGCCTTGTTAGCTTATGTGTTATTGGATCCGGTAGGATTAAAGTCTTCCATTTTTGCTGGCTTAAGCTGGAGTGGCACTTTGATTGCGCTATTAAAGAGAAGTACAGCCATCGCAAAAGAAGTTGATTTATCTACTGAAGAATCATGACTGGAAATTTCAAACAGAAGCCAAATTGGACTAAGCAGATTTGAGAACACATTTTTCATTTGAATTATAAATTCATCCTTAAATAAACAACAATAATATCCAATCTCACATTTTGGACAAAAATTATCAAAAAAAATATGAACCACATAGATTATCTTTTAATTTTAAGCAATGTACTTATTCTGAGTATAACCATCCTTTTGCTAGCAAAAGGCAAGAATTCAATTCAAAAAAGTATCTTAAAATACCTACCCTTACTTACTGTATTTTTTCTACTATTTTCTGTATTCTATATCACCAATTATTACCAGAAAAAATTAAAAATACAAGAATCTGAATTCAATGAAATGATACAAAACAAATTAAACTCGAACAATCCTGATTCTTCAACAATTAAACAGCAATCTAATTTAACAAATCAATTGTATAGTTTGGAAAAACAGAACAAAGAACTCAATCAGGTTTTAGAAGAGTTGGATAAAGGAGAACGAATTACCGGACACAGGTCAAAAGTAAAGGAACATCTTGAGAAAAATATCCGTTCGAATCGGGATTCTATACGAAGAATGAGAATCAGAGTACAGATTGCAGACAGCACTATAAACAATTAAGTTTTAAAAATAAAATCACTAAACAGAGCTAATGAAACAATTCAGTACAACGGGCTAACAAACCCGTCTGTTTTAAAAAAAAAAGCTATGAAAAGATTCGGACAAATAATTAAATTAAAGCCTGAAGGCCGGGAAGAATATATTAAACATCATGCTGCTACATGGCCAAGCGTTTTGAAGCAGATTGAAAAAAGCAATATCCGTAATTATTCCATTTTCGAAAGGAATTGTACACTTTTTGCTTATTTTGAATATATTGGCGACAATTTTGAACAAGACATGGCAAAAATGGCTGAAGATCCTGAGACACAACGATGGTGGGCTGTCGTAAGACCATTGTGTGAACCTGTTGATGACGCACCAGTTGGAGCACATTGGACCGATCTGACCGAGGTATTTCACTGTGAATAAATATCCTTGAATTTGATGAAATTCAAATGATTTTGGCTTAATTAAATGCGCTATTAAAACATTAATTTAAAACTAGTTA